>NZ_BOMY01000054.1 GCF_016862435.1 Paractinoplanes tereljensis | reverse complement strand
CTCACTAACGTTAGGCGGGCCAACGTTAGGCGGGCCAACGTTAGGCGGGCCAACGTTGGGGCTGGTCGCCTCCGGCGGGTCAGCCATGGCCGGCTCGGGCTAGGACCAGGTCGGTGAAGCCGTTTGCCAGCAGGATCACGGCTATGCAGGTGAGCAGGATTCCGGCCAGCCGGTCGAGGAACTGGCTCGCGGCCGGCGAGATGCGGCGTTCGACGTGCCCGGCCGCGTACACCGTCAGGCCGGTCACCACGCCGTAAGCGACGGCCGCGATCGACAGCAGCAACCGCCCGCTGTTGTCGCCGACGTCGGCCGACGTCGCCGCCCCGATCGCGAAGGTCGCCCCGCCGACCGTCAGCGGGAACGTGAGCGGCGTGAACAGCACCTTCCGGGCCGGCGGCGCCGTGACCGCGACGCTCGCGGGCGGCTCTCGTCCGGAGGCCGGCGGCGGCCCGGCGGTTGGCG
The DNA here is from genome assembly GCF_016862435.1 of Paractinoplanes tereljensis. Lineage (GTDB taxonomy): Bacteria > Actinomycetota > Actinomycetes > Mycobacteriales > Micromonosporaceae > Actinoplanes > Actinoplanes tereljensis. The sequence goes on along the minus strand of NZ_BOMY01000054.1, from coordinate 102,156 downwards.
GCGGTTCGACGGCCGGTGAGGGTTCCGGCTGGCTGCCGCGCATCATCGGCACCGCGGCCAGAATCAGGGCGATACCCCCGGTGGCGGTAAGCGCCGCGGGACTGATCCCGAGCAACTCCAGCAGCGGATCCCCGACCCAGATCGCGGCCAGGACGAAGATCGCCACGTTCAGCGTCAGCCCGGCCGCCAGCCGCACCTGCTCGGCGTGGCCGAACGGCCGGACCACCGGCAGGTACGACGACAGCGCGGCCACCGGGCTGTACAGGCCGACCAGCGCCAGGAACAGGGCCAGCGCCTCGTACGTGATGGACATGGTTCTAGAACTTCACTGCGTCCCGGATGAGCGGGCAGGTCATGCAGTGCCCACCGCCCCGGCCCCGGCCCAGTTCGGCCCCGACGATCGTGATGACCTCCATGCCGGCCTTGCGCAGCAGTGTGTTGGTCTTGGTGTTGCGGTCGTAGGTGAAGACCACCCCGGGTTCGAGCGCGACCGCGTTGTTGCCGCTGTCCCACTGCTGCCGTTCGGAGGCGTACACGTCGCCACCGGTTTCGATGACCCGCAGCGAGGACAGCCCCAGCGAGGAGGCGACCACGTCGACGAACGGCCGCGAGCCCTCATCGGTGACGTCGAGGCCGGAAGACGAGCCGGGGCGCAGCGTGAACGAATGGATGCCGTCGACGATCCCGGGGTAGAGGGTGACCACGTCGAGGTCGGCGAAGGTGAACACGGTGTCCAGGTGCATGGCGGCCCGCAGTTTCGGCATGCCGGCGACCACCACCTGCTCGGCCGCCCCGGCCGCGAACAGCGCCGACGCGACCTGGGTGATGGCTTGCCGGGAGGTACGTTCGCTCATCCCGACGAGCACCACGCCGTTGCCGACCGGCATCACGTCGCCACCCTCGAAGGTGGCCTGACCCCAGGGCAGTTCCGGGTCGCCCCACCAGACCGTCGCCCCGGTGAAGTCGGGGTGGAACTGGTAGATCGCCTTCATCAGCAGCGTCTCGTCGTGCCGGGCCGGCCAGTACAGCGGATTGAGTGTGAGTCCGCCGTACAGCCAGCAGGTGGTGTCCCGGGTGTAAAGGGTGTTGGGCAGCGGCGGCATCAGATATTCACGGGCGCCGGTCGACTCCCGGGCGAGGGACACGTAGTTCGACCGGAAGGGCACGTCGGAGGTGGCCAGCCCGCCGATCAGGAACTCGGCGAGCGGCCGGTCGCCCAGCGAGGACAGGAAGTCCAGGGTGTCGTCGACAAGCCCCCACCCCACCTCGTTCGGCGTGATCTTCCGGGTCAGCAGCCATTCCCGCGCCCCCGGCACCGCCAGGGTCTGGGCCAGCAGGTCGTGCAGCTCGACCACCTCGACGCCGCGTTCGCGCAGCTTGTTGACGAAGTCGGCGTGGTCGCGCTGGGCGCTCTCCACCCACATCACGTCGTCGAAGAGCAGGTCGTCGGCGTTGGTCGGGGTCAGTCGGCGATGGGCCAGGCCGGGCGCGCAGACGAGCACCTTGCGGAGCGTGCCGACCTCGGAGTAGACGCCGTGCTGGGGCATTGGGGCACCGTCCTTCTAGATAGAGATCCAACCCGCGGCCAGCGCGACGATGCCGGCGAGCGCGCCGGCCACCGAGACGGCGAGGATCACCGCCTCGCGCGGGGAGAACAGCCGTCGGCCCTGCTCACGCCGGGCCATCACGAACAACACCGTCGCCGGGGCGTAGACGATGAAGGAGACAAGGAGGAATTTCGGCCCGGCCGCAAAGAGCAGGAAGAGGGTGTACGCGGTGGCCAGCGCCGGCACCACGAGGGAACGGCCGCGAGTGATCTTGGCGGCGTACAGGGCCGCGAGCAGGAACGGGATCAGGCTGAGCGCGCTGGTCAGGTCGAGCGCGAAGTTGAACGCGTCGGCCGAGAAATAGGTGACCACCAGCACGACCTGGATCAGGATCGTGGTGAGCAGCAGCGACGCGTACGGCACGTCGCCGCGCCGGGTGGTGCCCAGGAAGCGCGGCATGTCCCGGTCCTGGGCCGCCACGTACAGCACCTCGGCCGCCATCAGCGTCCAGGCCAGGTACGCGCCAAGCACCGACACGATCAGCCCGATGCTGACGAACACGTTGCCCCAGGTCCCGTACGCGGCCTCGAGCACGCCGCCCATCGACGGCTGGCGCAACTGGGCGATCTCGGCGTAGGGCAGCACCCCGTACGAGACGATGGTGACCGAGGCGAAGACCGCGAAGACGCTGAGGAAACCCAGCACGGTGGCCCGGCCGACGTCCTCGCGCCGTTGCGCGTGCCGGGAGTACACGCTGGCCCCCTCGACGCCGAGGAAGACGAAGACGGTGACCAGCATGGTGCCGCGGACCTGGTCGAACAGCGAGCCGTAGTCCCCGGTGCCGGTCAGGTTGTCGGCGAACACCTGAGGGTCAAGGGCGAAAAGAGCAAGGAAGACAAAGACCACGATGGGTACGAGCTTCGCGACCGTGACGATCCGGTTGATCACCGCCGCGTCCTTGATACCCCGCTGGACCAGGTAGAAGAACACCCAGATGCCGACCGTGGACAGGGCGATCGAGAGCAGCGTGTCGCCCTCGCCGAGAGCGGGAGCGATCGCGCCGATCGTGCTCATGATCAGCACCCAGTAGGTCACGTTGCCCACGCAGGCGCTGGCCCAGTAGCCGAACGCGGAGAAGAAGCCGAGGTACTCACCGAAGCCGGCCTTGGCGTACGCGTACACGCCGGCGTCGAGGTCGGGGCGGCGGACGGCGAGCATCTGGAAGACGAAGGCGAGCATCAGCATCCCGGCGCCGGCCACCACCCAGGCGATCAGCGCACCGATCACCCCGGTCTCCTGCGCGAACCGCCGGGGCAGCGAGAACACCCCGGCGCCGACCATCGACCCGACGACCATCGCCGTCATGGTCATGAAGGTCAGGCTCTGCGGTGTGCGTACCTCGAGGGCGGTGTCGGTCTTCGCCATGGAAAACAGACTCGCGGTTGGCGGATGTGGCCCGGCTCATCCCGCCGGGGTGACCAGGCAGCCCTGTTACTCACAGGTAGGCGGCGGGTAGGTTGTTTGCCATGGCAATCAACCAGGGTGACAAGGTCGACGACTTCGAGCTTCCCGACCAGGACGGCACCCCCCGCCGCCTCACCGAACTGCTCGCCGGCGGCCCGGTCGTGCTGTTCTTCTACCCGGCCGCGATGAGCTCCGGCTGCACCGCCGAGGCCTGCTCCTTCCGTGACCTGGCCGCCGAGTTCCGCGAGGCGGGCGCCCAGCGGGTCGGCATCAGCCGGGACAAGCCGGCCAAGCAGAAGCAGTGGTCCGAGCTCAACGGCTTCGACTACCCGCTGCTCAGCGACCCGGACAGCTCGGTCGCGGCGGCGCTCGGCGTGAAGCGCAAGCTGCCGCTGGGGCCGCTGAGCACCAAGCGGATCACGTTCGTCATCGATACCGACCGCACCGTTCTCGAGGTCATCCACTCGGAGACCAACATGCAGGAGCACGCCGCGAAGGCCTTGGAGACACTTGCCGCCCGCAAGCCCGCGGCCGAGTGAAAAAATTCGTGGATGCCACTGCACAACCGGAAGCCGCCGCGCGTCTCTGAGGGTGTGACCTTCGAGGAATTCGCGATGGCCCGGCTCCCCAGTCTCCTGCGGTACGCGGTCGTCCTCACCGGCGACCGTGATCTCGCTCAGGACGTAGTCCAGGAGGTGCTGGCCCGGGCGCAGGTCCGGTGGCGGCGGATCAGCGAGTCGGATGTGCCCGAGGCGTACGTGCGACGCATGGTGCTCAATGAGTACCTGTCGTGGCGGCGCAGCTGGCAGTTCCGGAACGTGCACGCCGTGGGGGAGCGCCTCATCGATCTCGACGACGCCCGTGGTGGGAGTCGCGACCACGCCGACGGTGTCGTCGAGGCCGATGCGCTGTGGTCCCGGTTGTCGACGCTGGGCCGCAAGCAACGGGCCGTTCTCGTCCTGCGCTACTACGAGCAGATGGAGGACGAGGCCATCGCGGACGTGCTCGGTTGCGCCCCCGCCACGGTGCGCAGCCATGCCTCGAGGGCGCTCAAGACGCTCCGACTGTCGTCGGAGCGCCAGGAACGGATCCATGCCGAGGAGAAGTCGTGACCGAGCACGCAGATCAGCTGCGCGAGGCCTTCGAGACCCATGAGAACGACACTCCCGATCCTTCGGCGGTCTACGCCCGGGTCGTGGAGCTGTCCGGTAAATACAAGCGCCGCCGTCGGAGCTTCCAGGTTGCCGGTGGCGCGGCGCTGGCCGCCGTCGCGGTGGCCGGGGTGGTAACCCTGCCCAACCTGCTTCCCGGTAACGCCCGTAACACGTCGACCGTCAGCTACCCGGCCGGTGCCGTCCCCACGTCCGCCGCGCCGTCGACGGTCCCGTCGCTGAGCCCGGCCGACCTGGAGCGGGGCTGGGCGGCCTACTTCGCCGCCGGCTACGACTACGACGACGCCCTGCGCATCGCCGAGTTGTGGAACGTGCCGGCCAACAACGTCGGCAACATCAAGGCCGCCGCCGGTCTGCGGCTGCTGGCCGGGGAGGCGCTGCCGTTCCCGGCGACGCCGAACGACCCCGAGCCGACCGTGTCGGTCGACCCGGCCGCCGAGGCGCAGCTCGCCGCGTTCTTCGGCGCCGGCTACACCTGGGACGAAGCGGTCAAGCTGGCCAAGCTCTGGCACCTCAGCGACCCGTCGGACGCGAAGTACGCGGCCGGCAAGAAGCTGCTCGCCGGAGAGAAACTGCCGGTCAAGCCCACCCCGGCCGGGGTGAAGGCGGCCCTGGAGAACAAGCGGGTCGAGGCCTTCTTCAACAAGGGCTACGACGTCGACGACGCGGTCAAGCTGGCCAAGACCTGGCACCTGAAGACCGCTTACCAGGCCAAGATCGAGGGCGGAAAGCGCATCCTCGCCGGTCAGACGCTGCCGATCCAGCCGTGACCCCCACGCTGCGCCGGCGGATCGGATTCGAGATCGAGCTGATGGCCCCCCGGGGCCGCAGCCGGCGCAGCCTTGCCTACGACCTGGCCGGCCGCCATGGCGGACGGATCCGGCCGATCTGGCATCAAGACAGCGAGCCGTCCCTGGTCCCGGGCCTGGGGCGGTTCCTGCATCTGACCCAGGGCTTCGCGGTGACCAGGGCCGACGGCTCGCCGATGTGCACGCTTGTCGACGACATCACGCTGCGGGACGGCCTGGAACCGCGCACCGCGCCGCCGCCCGGTTGGTACCGCATTCTCAGCGACGACCAGCGCCTGCTCTCGCTGCTGGCCGCGCGCTGCGACCCCGGCGCGCCGCTGAGCGCGGTGCTCGACCCGGTCGCCGCGCTGTGGGGCACCGAGACCGAGCAGGTCGCCGACGTGCTCCGCCTGGACGACCCGACCGGCTCCACCATCGCGCTGGCCGCACCGCACGGCGCCGAACGCGAGCGCCCCTGCGAGATCGTCACCCCGCCGCTGGAGAGCGACCACCACGCCGCCCTCGAAGAGCTGCTCGAACCGGCCCGCGACCTCGGCTTCACGGTGCCGAACGAAGCAGCCGTGCACCTGCACCTCGACGGCGCCCCGTTCCACGATCCGCGCGCGCTGGCCAACGTGGTGCGGCTGTTCGCGCACTGGCGCGAGCCGCTGCGCGAGCTGCTGCAGACCAACCCGGCCTGCCGCCGCCTGGCCCCGCTCCCCGATCAGCTGGTGGCCGCGGCCGAGGACCCGACGTTCGAGGGCCTGCGCAAGGCGGCCGACGCGGGCGAGCTGACCAAGTATTTCGACGTCAACCTGACGCAGCTGTTCAAGGACAAGCCGCTCCGGGACACCCTCGAAATCCGCATTCTGCCCGGCGCGATCACCGCCGACGAGATCGTCAATCGCGCCGCGCTGGTCGAGCTGCTGCTCGACCGCTGCCTGGACCCGGAGCCGTTCCCGGCAGCCCCCGCCGGGGGCGTCTCCGGCCTGATGGAAATCGCCGCCGAAAGCCTCGCCCAGCGGTGACCCGGTCCCGCCGGCCACGGGGCCGGCGGGACCAAAAAATCACATCGAGTTGCGCCAGTGGCGGCCGCTTCGGCCGATCAGGCGCTCGGCGTCGGTCGGGCCCCAGGAGGCCGCCTCGTACGTCGGGATCGGGGACTGGTCGTCGGCCCAGTGTTCGATGATCGGGTCGACGATGCGCCAGCACTGCTGGACCTCGTCGGCGCGGATGAACAGGGTCGGGTCGCCCAGCAGGGCGTCCAGCAGCAAGCGCTCGTAGGCCTCGGGGGACTCCTCGGGGAACGTCTGCTCGTAGGAGAAGTCCATGCTCGCCGTGCGTACCCGGAACGAGTGACCGGGGACCTTCGCGCCGAAGCGCAGCGAGATGCCCTCGTTCGGCTGGATGCGCAGGATCAGCGCGTCCGCCTCCAGGCCGGTCAGCTGGTCCTGCGGGATCGGCAGGTGCGGCGGGCGCTGGAAGGTCAGGGCCACCTCGGTGACCCGGGCCGGCAGGCGCTTACCGGTGCGCACGTAGAACGGCACCCCGGCCCAGCGCCAGTTGTCGACGTTGAGCCGCATCGCCGCGTAGGTCTCGGTGCGCGACAGCGGGTCGACGCCCACCTCTTCGCGGTAACCGGCCATCAGGTCGGCCCGGGTGCCACCGCGGGTGTACTGACCGCGCACCGCCAGGTCGGCGATGTCCCGGTTGGTGGGCAGCCGGATGGCCTGCAGCAGCTTCACCTTCTCGTTGCGCAGCCCTTCGGCGTCGAACGAGGCGGGCGGCTCCATCAGGGCCAGCGCGAGGACCTGCAGCACGTGGTTCTGCACGATGTCGCGCATCGCGCCGGCGTGCTCGTAGAAACCGCCGCGGGTGCCGACGCCGAGCGTCTCGGCCACCGTGATCTGCACGTGGTCGACCCAGGAGCGGTCCCAGATCGGCTGGAAGATCGAGTTGGCGAAGCGCAGGGCGAGGACGTTCTGCACGGTGTCCTTGCCCAGGTAGTGGTCGATCCGGAAGACGCTGGGCTCGTCGAAGGCGGCGTGCACGATGCCGTCCAGCTCGTGCGCGGTGGCCAGGTCCCGCCCGTACGGCTTCTCGATCACCAGGCGGGAGAAGGAGCCCTCCCGGGCGTGGTTGAGCCCGGCCCCGGCCAGGCCGTTGATGACCGGCTCGAACGCCTCGGCGGGCGTGGAGAGGTAGAAGATCCGGTTGCCGGAGGTGCCGCGTTCGGCGTCCAGCTGGTCGAGCGTCTCGGCCAGCCGCTTGTACGTCTCGGGGTCGTCGTAACCGCCGGAGACGTACCGGATGCCGCCGTTGAGCTGGGTTTTGTCGTTGAGGTTGCGGCCGCCGAGCGCGGAGGCCGCGAACTGCTCGTCGGCCATCGGCGTGCGCGCGACCCCGACCAGGGCGAACTGGCCGGGCAGCCGGTTGTGCCGGGCCAGGCTCTCCACGGCGGGCAGCAGCTTACGGCGGGTCAGGTCACCCGACGCGCCGAAGATCACCAGAGTGGCTGGTGGTGCGCTGCGCTCCTGAATGAGCTGGGGGGCGTTGTCCATCGTCTTCGAGTCCTCCGACCGTTTCGACCGTCCGAGGAAACCTTACGCAGTGTCCATGCCCCTAGTTCAGATCCATCTCTCGATGCGAGCAGGCCCACCGCGACAAAAGTGGCAAACTAGGGGAAAGCCGCATCGAGGAGGCCTCGTGAAGTACCGGCTCGTGACCCGGAGCGATTTCGACGGCTTGGTCTGTGCCGTGCTGCTGCGCCACCTGGACATGATCGACGAGATCAAATTCGTGCATCCGAAGGACGTTCAGGACGGCGAGGTCGAAGTCACCCAGAACGACATCCTGACCAACCTGCCGTACGCCCCGGGCGCCTACATGGTGTTCGACCACCACCACTCGGAGACCATGCGGAACGAGGGCAACCTCGAGAACCACGTGATCGACCCCGACGCGCCCTCGGCCGCCCGGGTGATCTTCGAGCACTTCGGCGGCAAGGCGCGCTTCCCGAAGATCTCCGACGACCTGATGCAGGCGGTCGACCAGGCCGACTCGGCGCAGTACTCGCTGGACGACGTCCTGCACCCGGAGGGCTGGACGCTGCTGAACTTCCTGATGGACAGCCGCACCGGGCTGGGCCGGTTCCGCGACTTCCGGATCTCCAACTACCAGCTGATGATGCAGCTGATCGACGCCTGCCTGGAGATACCGCACGTCGACGAGATCCTGGCGCTGCCCGACGTGGCCGAGCGGGCCGACCTGTTCCGCAGCCAGTACGACCTGTTCGTCGAGCAGCTGAAGCGGGTGAGCCACCTCGAGGGCGACGTGGTCGTGGTCGACCTGCGCGACGAGGAGGTCATCCACGCCGGCAACCGGTTCATGGTCTACGCGCTGTTCCCGGAGTCCCGGGTGTCGGTGCACGTGATCTGGGGCCGGGCCAAGCTCAACACCGTCTTCGCCTGCGGCAAGTCGATCCTCGACCGCACCTCACCGGTGGACATCGGCGAGGTGATGCTGCGCTACGGCGGCGGCGGTCACCTGGCTGCCGGCACCTGCCAGGTCCCGCACGACGAGTCCGACCGGGTGCAGGGCGAGATCGTCGAGGCGCTCAAGACCCCGAGGACGGTCTCGGTCTAGAAATAGTGCGGCGGGGCGGAAGGACCGAACTCCCTCCACCCCGCCGTCCGCAGGTCGCGGGCCATGCCCAATTGGCCCCACCCGCCGGTCGTGTTCCGCGCCCCACGCGCATCATCACGACACAATCCCGCGTCCACCAGCGCGGGAGTCTTCTGTCAGGAGCGCAGGCTCCACTTGCCGGCCGCGACCGGTTCCTCGGTCTTCTCGGCGTCACTGCCCTTGCCGGACCAGTCCGGCTCGGCGACCTTCTCGGCCTTGGCGGGCGAGTCGTCCTCGTCCTCCGGCTCGTCGTCCTCGGCCCGGTGCCGGTTGCGGATGAAGTAGATCGCGCCGCCCAGCAGGGCCAGTCCGGCGATCACCCAGCCACCGATCGACAGGATCGACGGCCCGCGGGTCGCGTCGGCCACGGCCGCCGCGAACGCGGCCTCCTCCGGATCCGCGGCGGTGCCGGTGCCGTCGGTCGCGGTCCCGCCGTGCGCGTGCGTCGCCGTCTGGCCTGCGGCCGCCGGCGTCAGGGAGATCTGCGCCGGCAGCGACGGGCCGGGCTTCCCATCCGTGTACGTCGTAGCGAGCGTGAACTGCATCGTGCTCAGCGTGGGCAGCGGCCCGATGGCGATCGACAGGTCGGTCGCCGTGCCCGGAGCGAGCTGGTGCCCGGGCATGGCCAGCCAGGTGATCGACTTGGCACTCTCGGTCGCCGGGGTGCCACCGTGGATGGTGGCGAGCGGCGTCGCGAGGGGCTTCATCTCGATCTTCGGAGCCCAGTCGTCGACCGACAGCGGGTAGACCTCGGCCACCGGCGTATCGTCCGGGATCCGCAGGCTGATCGTGCCCAGCGGCGCGGTGCCCGTGTTGATGACGTGGAAGGTCAAGTTCTCCCCACTGCCCTGTACGGCGGTGGTGGGGGAGACCGTCACGTCGGCGAACGCGGGTGCGGCGATAAGTACGCCGGCTACCGCGACTGCCGCGGGAACGCCCGCTCGGCGGGCCATCAGGAAGTGCCTCACGAGGGGTAGTTCGGATCCCGTCGCTCAATGGTTCAACCACCCACAAACATCTTTCGGAAATACTTCGGAGATGATGTCGTCATGCGTGAGGTGGAGATCGGCAGCGACATGATCAGACTCGGACAGTTCCTCAAGCTGGCGGATCTCATCGAGACCGGCGGCGAGGGCAAGGTCCTGATCGCCTCCGGTGACGTCTCGGTGAACGGCGAGGTGGACACCCGGCGGGGCCGGCAGTTGCACCCCGGCGATGTGGTGGAGGTGCTGGGCCGTTCGGCCCGCGTGGTGCCCTGACCGGCACATCGACGGCCATATGTGCCTCTCTGCGTGACGAGCGGTTGACATCGTGTGATCTCAGGCATGTACTGGGGCCGGTGTGTTACCGGCGTCACATTTTCGCCGGTGACGACGCATGCCTCGCCGGGGAGGTCACATGTCGCGCGTGCACATCCGATCCACTCTCGCCGCCGCCTTGATCGCTGCATTAGCCGTGGTCAGCGCCGGTTGTGCGGGATGGGGTGGAGGGCCCGGCGGCGGGGGACCGGACACCATCAACGTCCTGATGGTGAACAACCCGCAGATGATCGACCTGCAGCGGCTCACTGAGGCCAACTTCACCAAGCAGACCGGTATCCACGTCAATTTCACGGTGCTGCCGGAGAACGACGTCCGCGACAAGATCAGCCAGGAGTTCTCCAGCCAGGCCGGTCAGTACGACGTGGCGTCGCTGAGCAACTTCGAGATCCCGATCTATGCGAAGTCGAAGTGGATCGCGCCGCTGGATGATTACACGAAGGCCGACACCCAGTTCGACCAGGCCGACATCCTGCCGCCGATGACCCAGTCGCTGACCGCCGACGACGGCAAGCTGTACGGCGAGCCGTTCTACGGCGAGTCGTCGTTCCTGATGTACCGCAAAGATGTGCTGCAGCAGGCCGGTCTCACCATGCCGGCCAACCCGACCTGGCAGCAGGTGGCCGACATCGCCGCCAAGGTCGACAACAAACAGCCCGGCATGCGCGGCATCTGCCTGCGCGGCCAGCCCGGCTGGGGCCAGGTCTTCGCCCCGCTCACCACCGTGGTCAACACGTTCGGTGGCACCTGGTTCGAGAAGGACTGGACCCCCAAGGTCGACTCGCCGGAGTTCACCGCGGCGGTCAAGTTCTACGTCGACCTGGTGCGCGCTCATGGCGAGAACGGCGCGCCGCAGGCCGGCTTCACCGAATGCCTGAACAACACCATTCAAGGCAACACCGCGATGTGGTACGACGCGACGAGCGCGGCTGGTTCTCTGGAGGCGGACGACTCCCCGGTCAAGGGCAAGATGGGTTACGTCGCGGCGCCGGTCGACAAGACCAAGAGCTCCGGCTGGCTGTACGCGTGGTCGTGGAGCATCCAGCAGGCCAGCGAGCGCAAGGACAACTCCTGGAAGTTCATCTCCTGGGCCTCCTCGAAGCAGTACGAGGAGCTGGTCGGCAGTCAGGTCGGCTGGTCCAGCGTCCCGGCCGGCAAGCGCGCCTCGACGTATGAGAACCAGCAGTATCTGCAGGTCGCGTCGGCGTTCGCCGAGCCCACCGAGAAGGCCATCTCCAGCGCCGACCCGCGCAACCCGGGCGTGCAGCCCCGGCCGGCGATCGGCATCCAGTTCATCGACATCCCCGAGTTCACGGATCTGGGCACCCAGGTGTCGCAGTACGTCAGCTCCGCCATCGCCGGGCAGATGAGCGTCGACGAAGCGCTGAAACGCGGCCAGCGACTGGCCGAGGACGTCGCCGAGCGCTACCAGTCCCGGCAGCAATGAGGAGGCCGAGATGACGTCCGTCGCCGAGAAGACCACCGCCGAGACCGCACCCGAGCCGCCTGCCACCGCGCGCCGGGCCTCCGCCTGGGCCCGCCGGGCACCGCTGCTGCCCGCCCTGATCTTCATGATCATCGTGACCCAGCTGCCGTTCGTGGCCACCCTGGTCATCTCGTTCATGGACTGGAACGCCTACTACCCCGACGAGCGCGGGTTCGCCGGGTTCGACAACTTCGTCCGGGTCTTCACCGACGTGAACATGCGCGACGCGGTCTGGACGACGATTCTGCTCACCGCCGGAGTCGTACTCATCAGCCTGTTGTTGGGTTTGGGCATTGCTCTTCTGCTCGATCGCAAGTTCCGGGGCCGCGGCGCGGTCCGCACCATGATGATCGCGCCGTTCCTGGTGGTGCCGGTGGCGGCCGCGCTGATCTGGAAGCACGCGCTCTACAACCCTGAGTACGGCCTGTTCAACGGCGCGCTGACCTGGGTGTGGGGTCTGTTCGGTTCGGACCATCCACCGCAGCCGGATTGGATCAGCAACATGCCGTTGTGGGCGGTGATCTTCTCGCTGGTCTGGCAGTGGACCCCGTTCATGATGCTGATCCTGCTGGCCGGGCTGCAGGGGCGGCCGCTGGACGTGATCGAGGCGGCCCGCATCGACGGCGCCAACAGCTGGCAGATCTTCCGCAGCATGACGCTCCCGCACCTGCGGCAATACCTGGAGCTGGGTGCGCTGCTGGGCTCGATCTACATCGTGCAGAACTTCGACGCGGTCTTCACCATCACCTCCGGCGGGCTGGGCACCGCCAACCTGCCGTACACGATCTACCAGATCTTCTACCAGGCCCACGACTACGGCCGGGCCTCCGCCGCGGCGGTCATCGTGGTGATCGGCACCATCATCATCGCGACATTCGCGCTACGGACAGTGTCGTCGCTGTTCAAAGAGGAGGCCGGCCGATGAGCAGCTCGATCACCGACACCGCGCCCGTCCCAGCGACCCGCGACGACGCCGGCCGCCCGGTCAAGAAACGCAAAGAGGGCGCCAACGTCTGGCTGTCCCTGCTCGCCTGGGTGGTCGGCCTGCTGTTCGTGCTGCCGGTGGTGTGGATGGTGCTGACCTCGCTGCATTCCGAGGCCGACGCCGCCACCAACCCGCCCGCCGTCTTCGCGCCACTCACCCTGGACGGCTACCGCGAGTTCTTCTCCGGCGGAGCGAGTCCCTGGCCGCCACTGCTCAACTCCCTCACCGCCAGCGTGGTGTCCACGATCATCGTGCTGTTGTTGTCGCTGCCCGCCGCGTACGCCCTGAGCATCAAACCGGTCCGCAAGTGGACCGACACGCTGTTCTTCTTCCTCTCCACCAAGATGTTGCCGGTCGTGGCCGGCCTGCTCCCGCTCTATCTGTTCGCCCAGTACACCGGCCTGCTCGACAACATCTGGCTGCTGATCCTCTTCTACACCTCGATGAACCTGCCGATCGCGGTCTGGATGATGCGCTCGTTCCTGTCCGAGGTGCCGGTGGAGATGCTGGAAGCAGCCCAGATGGACGGCGCCAACCTGGTCAAGACGCTGCGCTCGGTGATAGCGCCGGTGGTCACCCCCGGCATCGCCGCCACCGCGCTGATCTGTTTCATCTTCAGCTGGAACGAACTGCTGTTCGCCCGGGTCCTCACCGCGACGGTCGCCGAGACCGCCCCGGTGTTCCTGACCAGCTTCGTCACCAGCCAAGGCCTGTTCCTCGCCCAACTGTGCGCAGCCGCGTTCGTGGTCTCCCTGCCCGTCCTGACCGCCGGCTTCGCCGCCCAGGACAAACTGGTCCAGGGCTTGTCCCTGGGTTCGGTGAAGTAAAAAGCTTTCCGCCCCGCCCCCGAAATGAAGGTGGCCGGCCTCGCCCCCCGTCGAGGTCGGCCACCTTTTCTATGGAAATCCGCATTTCGGCCGGAACCGATGGCCCGTTCGGATCGTCGAACAGGGCATGACTCGTCTCCGCGGCACCCTGTTGGCCGCCGCCGTTCCCCTGTTCCTGATCAGTGCATGCGCGCAGACCGCCGGTAACAGCGCGGCGGCTTCCCCCGACAGCCGTTCGAGCAGCCCCGCCCCCTACGGCGGAGCGGACGAGCTCGTGTTGCGTGTCGAGTCGTTCGGCGGCTTCGTGCCGGCCGAGCAGAACATCGGCCGCATCCCCGCGGTGAGCATCTATGCCGACGGCCGGATGATCTCCGAAGGCCCGACCACCATGATCTATCCGGGCCCGGCCCTGCCCAACCTGCAGGAACAGCTGCTGACTCCGGAACTGGTGCAGGACCTGGTCACCAAGGGCAAAGCGGCCGGGGTGACGAACGGTGCCGACTTCGGCTTCCCCAACATCGCCGACGCCCCCTCGACCAGGGTCATCGCCGGCGACCAGTCGGTGAGCGTGGTCGCGCTGAGCGAGGCCCAGACCAACGACCCCCGCCTGACGGCGGCACAACGAACAGCCCGGACAAAACTTGCGGCGTACGTGAAAACGCTGCGCGAGTTGTCGGCCGCCCCCGGCGTGGCCCAGGCCGTCGCCTACCAGCCGACCGCGATCGCCGCCCTGGCCCGCGTCTACGTGGAGCCGACCGCCGACCAGCCGAAGAGCCCCGAAACGGCCTGGCCCGGCCCCGCGCTGCCCGGCACGTCGATGAACCCCGGCCTGGGCATCGGCTGCGTGGACGTGACCGGAGCCGACACCGCGAAGGTGCTGACCGCCGCCAAGACCGCCACCGCGATCACCCCGTGGACGAGCGGCAACGCGAAGTGGTCGATCACCTTCCGCCCGCTGCTTCCCGAGGAGAAGAGCTGCGCCGCCTTGAAGGGAGCGCAGTGACGCCGATCGGGGAGCCGCTCGAACCGGGAGAGGACGACCGGTTCGAGCAACGCACCGGGGGTGAGGAGGACGGGCCGCAACTGGACCACCCGGTTACGGCCCGTCCGCCCTGCCGCCCGTCGGTAGGCAGCCTGGGATCCGGTTACCCGCGCCGCTGACCCGTCTTTTGCGGCTTCGCCACGCCGTGCTTGCGGCTTCGCCACGCCGTGCGAAACTCGATCGCACGGCGTGGATTGCGAGGTGACGCGGTGTCGGCGGAAACCGATGCGGCCATCGGGTTTCCTCGCCGCCTGGCTCGCTTCGGGCCGGCCCGCGGACGGTACGGCCGGGCAGTTGCACGATCTGGTAGCGACGAAACTCGGTGACGACTCCGCGCTGGCCGCCCTGCGAGCCGAGGCTACGGCCGGAGTGGCCGGCGAGCGCACCCGGCGGCGGGCCGCGCTGTCCCTGGAGGACGCCGCCGAGTCCGACCACGACTTCGCGGTGAAGCTCGCCGCGCTGCTCAGCGCCGGTGGTGTCAGCATCAGCGCCCGCAACGGTGCGGTGGCAGGTTGGTCCATCGGCTCGGTGACGATGAACTCGCCACCGGACCCCGCGGCCGGCTCCGACCCCGGTTCCGCCGCCGCGACGATCTCCGCCGACCGGGGTGGCGTCGCCGCCGGGCTGATGAACGTGATCCAGCTCGGTGCCGGCCGGGTGGCCGTGCGGTCCGCCTACCGGCAGCAGATCGCGCGCATCGCGCCACCCGAACTGGTCGGCCGGGAGGCGGAACTCGCCGAGCTGGCCGACTTCTGCCTGCGCCCCGACGGTCCCGCCTACGTGTGGTGGCGGGCCGCCGCGTGGGCGGGCAAGTCGGCGCTGATGTCGACGTTCGCCCTGCACCCACCGGCCGGCATGGTGGTCGTGCCGTTCTTCATCACCGCCCGGCTCGCCGCCCAGGACGACCGGCACGCTTTCACCGACGTGCTGCTGGAACAGCTCACCGCGCTGCTCGACGACGACCTCCCGCCGCTGCTGACCGAGGCCACCCGGGACGCCCACGTGCTGGGCCTGCTCGACCGCGCCGCCAAGCTCTGCCGAGCCTCCGACCGGCGGCTGATCCTGCTGGTCGACGGGCTGGACGAGGACCGGGGCGTGACCGCCGGCCCGAACTCCTACAGCATCGCCGCGCTGCTCCCGGCCAACCCGCCGGACGGAATGCGGGTCGTCGTGGCCGGCCGCCCGAACCCGCCGATCCCCGACGACGTGCCCGCCTGGCACCCGCTGCGCCGCGGTCGCGTTCGAGAAGGCCGAGGCCGATATCCAGGTCATCGGCAGTGTGCGCGAGCGGGCCTTGGCCGCCGCCGGCCTGGCCCTCGCCCTGATCGCGGCGGGGCACGACGGCGAGCGGGTGGATCGGGTGCTGGCCTTGGCCACCGAACCGCTCGCCGGATACGGATCGAGCCAGCACGCGGACGTGCGCCTGCGCATCGCCGACGTCCTGTGCCGGGCCGGCCGGGAGCCGCCCGCCCGTCATCTGCTCGGCGAGGCGTTGACGTCCGAGGCCTGGTGGCTGTACCTGTCCGCGGTGGCCCGCCTGGAGCCCGAGTCGCTGGCCGCGCTGCTGGAGTCCGGCTGATCCCTCCGGGGGTGAAGACCGGGGTGGGACGGGGTTGCTTCGTCGAAGCGATTCGACAACTATCGGCAACATGCCCAAAACATTGATACTTATGGATCTGACCTCATGAGGCCGCGCCGTCGTGCCGTCGCCTTGGGGTTGGCCCTGGCCGCCGTCCTGACCGTGCTGTCCGCACCCGCCGCCGAGGCCTCGCCGTCCTGGACCGGCGGGTGGGCGACCAGCCCGCAACGTGAGGCCGGCCCGGCCTTCCACGAGCAGACGCTGCGCATGCTCGTTCATCCCACCGTAGGTGGCTCATCGCTGCGGGTGCGGTTGTCCAACACCTTCGGCGCCGCCGACGTGACGTTCGGCACCGTCGGCGTGGCCCGGGCGGCGGCCTCCGGGTCGGCCGGCCTCGTGCCCGGCACCTCGCGCGCGGTCACCTTCCGCGGGCGCGGCTCGGTCACGATCCCGGTCGGCGCCTCGGTGGTGAGCGATCCGGTCGACTTGAGCGTCGCCTACGGACAGGATCTCGCGGTCGACGTCTACGTCACGGCCGGCGGTGATGCGGCCGCGATCACCGGACATGACGCCGCCCAGGGGACGCAGTTCGTGGCGGCCGGGAACCAGGTACGCGGGGACGCCGCGGCGTTCACCGGCTATCTCAGTTCGTGGTTCTGGCTGGACGGGGTCGACGTGCGGGCGGGGCGGGCGGTGCGCGGGAGCATCGTGGCGCTCGGCGACTCGATCACCGACGGGGCCTACACGACCTGGAACGGCAACGACCGCTGGACCGACGTGCTGGCCGGGCGGCTCGATGGGCGGTACGGGGTGCTCAACCAGGGGATCGGTGGCAATCAGGTGCTCACCGACCGGACCGACTGCTGCGGGGCCGGGACCAGCATCTCGGGGCTCGCGCGGGAGAAGGCGGACGTTCGGCTGCAGACCGGGGCGCGCTATCTGATCCTGGCCGACGGGATCAACGACATCGGCTACAACGCTACGGCCGAGGACCTGATCGCCGGGCTGCGGACGATCGCTCAGCGTTCGCGGGCGGCGGGGATCCGGGTGATCGGGGCGACCATTACGCCCTACGGCTGCGATTCCGGCTGCTTCAGCCCGGCGCAGGAGGCGGTCCGCCAGCAGGTCAACGCCTGGGTGCGGACCAGCCGCAGCTTTGACGGGGTGGCCGACTTCGACGCGGCGATCCGCGATCCGGAGAACCCGGCCCAGGTGCTACCGGCCTACCAGGCCGACCACCTGCACCCGAACATCGCCGGCCAGCGCGCCATGGCCGACTCAATCGACCTGCGCCTGTTCAGCTGACGACCGGCGCCACCCACCCGCCGGTGCGGCTTGCGGCGGCCACCTGGCGGTGCGGCCTGCGGCGGCCGCCCGGCCCTGCGCCGGCCACCTGGTGGTGCGGCCTGCGCCAGCGACCGGGCGGTACGGCCTGTGGCGGCGGCCGGTCGATGCGCTGGCCAGGTTGAGTGCCGACGCGGGCTGTGCGAAGCGCGGAACGCGTCATGTTGACGTGTTGACGCGGTCATGTTGACTCGACTGCATCAACATTGACGATCAACACGTCAACCATGCCGGAACGCCGGAGGGAGGCGGGCCGCTGAGCCCGCCTCCCTCCCGTCCTGCCTGAGACCTACTTCACGCCGATCAGGTCGACTACGAAGATCAGCGTCTCGTTGGGCTTGATGACGCCGCCGGCGCCGCGGGCGCCGTAGCCCAGGTGCGGCGGGATGGTCAGCTTGCGGCGGCCGCCCACCTTCATGCCCTGGACGCCCTGGTCCCAGCCGCCGATGACGTGGCCGGCACCCAGCGGGAAGTCGAACGTGTCACCGCGGTCCCACGAGGCGTCGAACTGGGCGCCGGTCGAGTGGGAGACGCCCACGTAGTGCACGATCACCGTCTGGCCGGCGGACGCCTCGGGGCCGTCGCCAACCGTGATGTCCTCGATGACCAGGTCGGCGGGCGGGTCGCCCTGGATCGGGCCGATCTCGGGCTTTTCCATAACTCTCCTCCGGGTTGGATACGAACCTCGCCATGCAATCACACCGGGTTGAAAGGTGAACGGCTGACCGGGCATCTGCGTACTTCTCCGTGCGGAGCCTGCCCGGCCCCGCCGCCGAGATTCTGGAGTACGTCATGATCCGCCGACTCGCCGCCGTCGCCGCTGTTGCGGCGCTCGTGCCATTGATGCCCGCGCTGCCCGCGTTCGCACACGGCGCACCCACCTCGCCGATCAGCCGGACCGCGGCCTGTGCGGCCGGCGGTGGGACGGCTACCGATACGGCGGCTTGCAAGGCGGCGCTGAAGGCCAACGGCGGGGCGTTCGGCACGTTCGACAACCTTCGGGTGGCGAACGTGAACGGGAACGACAAGAAGTTCGTGCCCGACGGGGAGCTGTGCAGTGGCGGGTTGTCGCAGTTCAAGGGGCTCGACATCGCCCGGGACGACTTTCCGTCGACCACGGTGACCGGTGGGAAGACTTTGCCGATCAAGTACCGGGCGACGCTGCCGCACCAGGGGAGTTTCCGGATCTATCTGACCAAGCAGGGGTTCACTCCCACCCAGAAGCTCACCTGGGGCGCCCTGAGCGAACTCACCGAGATCAAGGATCCGCCGCTGACCAGCGGGTCCTACTCGATGAGCGTCAAGCTGCCCAAGGACCGGACCGGGCGGCAGATCCTCTACATCGTCTGGCAGACCTCCAGCACGGCGGACACCTACTACTCCTGTTCGGATCTGGTGTTCAAGACCGTGGCCGCGTCGCCGTCCCCGGCCGTGGTGAAGGCGACCGCGAAGCCGACCGCCAAGCCGGCTGTCACCACCACAGCCGCGCCGGCCCCGGCGGAAACTTCGGAAATTCCGGAAACGGTGGAGACGACCTCAGCGGCACCCCAGGCCATCACCACCGTGAGTGAGGACAAGCAGGTCACCCTGGGTCATCAGATCATCCTGGGCGCCGTCCTGCTGGGCGGCGGATTCCTCGCCTGGGCGGTCATCGGAGGACTTCTGCGCAGGCGTCGCGAAAACCGTTGAACCGCAACGGCTCGGCCTTCGTACTGATGGTCGTCGACGCTGTAAGCCGTTCCAGTCCAACCGAAGCGAAATGACGAAAGGCCGACCATGAGTCGTGTTCGTTACGGCAGCCGGGCGCAAAGCCGCCTGTCCCGCCGCAAGGTTCTCACCATCGCCGCAACAGCCGGCGTGGGCGTCTCGGTTGCCGGTGTTGCCGGGCTCAGCCTCGCAGGTGAGAGCGAGGCGAAGGACGATGGCCAGGCGTTGGTGATCTCGGTGCGGGATGCGTCGAAGGGCACCATCGACATTTTCAAGGGCGGATCGAAAAAGACGGTCACGAACAAGAAGCTTGCCGCCGAACTCGTCAAAGCCGCGAAAGCCTGAAGGGGAGCTTTACTAAATGTCTTCGCACCGTGAAGCTCCGGAAATCAGCAAGGACCCGGTTGCCGACTCGTCGGACCTCTACGCGTTCGTCAGCCCGGACGACCCGGACACTGTGACGATCATCGCGAACTACGTTCCGATGCAGCTGCCGGCCAGTGGCCCGAACTTCTTCGAGTTCGGTGACGACGTTCTGTACGAGATTCACATCGACGCCAACGGTGACGCGCGACCGGACATCACGTACCAGTTCCGGTTCCGCACCGAGCTGCGCAACAACAACACGTTCCTGTACAACACCGGCCAGATCAAGTCGCTCGACGACGAGAACTGGAACCGCCGGCAGTTCTTCTCGGTGACCAAGGTCGACGCGCACGGCAAGAGCACGGTGCTGCACTCGAAGCTGCCCTGCCCGCCCTGCAACGTCGGCAAGATCTCGATCCCGGACTACGCGAAGCTCGCCTCCGACGCGGTGGCCAGCCTGAAGACCGGTGAGAAGGTCTTCGCCGGCCAGCGCGCCGACGCCTTCTTCGTCGACCTGGGCTCGATCTTCGACCTCGGCACCCTGCGCCCGTTCCAGGACAAGCACCTGGTCGGCGCGAGCCTGTTCAACTACGCGGGCAAGGCGGTCAACGCCCTGGACAAGCTGAACGTGCACTCGATCGCCCTGCAGATCCCGCTGCACATGGTGCGCCGGGACGGCAAGAAGAAGGTCCGCGCGAGCGACCCGGGCGCCGTGATCGGCGTGTGGACGTCGGCGAGCCGCCGCCAGGTGCAGGTGCGCCAGGGCGACAAGAAGAACGCGGACGTCGAGGTCGGCCCCCAGGTGCAGGTCTCCCGGCTGGGCAACCCGCTGGTCAACGAGGTCGTCATCCCGATGGCGCAGAAGGACCTGTTCAACAGCCTGGAGCCCAAGGAGGACAAGCGGTTCTCCAAGTTCGTCGAGCAGCCGGAGCTCGCCGGGCTGCTGCCGGTGCTCTACCCGGGCCTGTTCGACAACCTGGCCGCGCTCAACAAGGCCAAGACGCCCCGCGCCGACCTGGTCGCGATCCTGCTCACCGGCATCCCGGACGGGCTGATCGACGGCTTCCAGAACGCGACCGGCGACACCAAGGCCGACATGCTGCGGCTGAACACCGCGATCCCGCCGGTGAAGGCGCCGAAGAAGTTCGGCATCCTCGACGGCGACCTGGCCGGTTTCCCGAACGGGCGCCGGATCGAGGACGACGTGGTGTCGATCTCGATCAAGGCGGTGGCCGGAGCGACCTTCGCGCTGGTCGACGACACGTTCAAGCCGGACGCCGCGTCGGGTCTGGTCGAGCAGGGCCTGAGCATCAAGGACGCCAGTGCCCCCCTGCTGAAGAAATTCCCCTTCCTGGGTACGCCGTTCGATGGGTTCAACAATCCATGATCAGTCACGATCACCACCACCATCACACGATGGCCCCGTCCGGACAGGGCACGGTCGTCCTCAACATCGGTGCCGGCATCGGGGCCCTGGTGATTCACACCCCCGGCCGCCTGCACGGACACGAGATCGAGGTCAGCCCGGTCAACGACCCGGCACACCGTACGCACGCTGCGGTTCGAGCTCGGTACGTGCGTTCCGGGGTGATCTGGAGCGTCGTCATCGACAGCCTCCCGGCCGGCCGGTACACGGTTTGGCAGGACCCGGTGACCGCGCTCGCCGAGGTTGACGTGCCCGACGCCGGGGTCGCCGAGTTCTCCTGGCCCGCCGAGGTCGCGGCCGCCTGACCCCCGCCGTCCACCCGACTTCGGTCTAGGGTGGACGGCATGGTCGGCTCAGCCGCGGCCCCGGACACGCCGGTCCACGTCGCGCTGCACACGAGCGACGTGGACGAAGCCCGAGCGTTCTGCCGCAAGTTGTTCTACGGCCCGCTTGAGGTCACCCCCGTCGGTGACCTCAGCGGGTTTGCTTTTGACGGCGACGTGGTGATGCTGGGCTCGGTCACCGTCGGCAAGATCAGCTACGGCTCCGACATCCACGTCAACATCGCCGACCTCGAGACCGCCTACCACGTGCTCGCCCCGCTGACCGGCACGCTGCGCTCCCGGCACCGCGGCACCACGGTACTGGCCGACGCGACCCGCGCCGCCGTCTACCGCCCGGTCGGCGCGATCGACCTGGACTGGCCCGGCGACTGCCGGCTGATGTCGGTCAAGGTGGACCGGGCCGCCCTGGAACGGGAACTCGACGCCACCCTCGACCAGCGGATCGTGTCGCCGTTGCTGCTGGGCGAGAGCTTCGACATGGTCGACGGGCCGGGCCGCACCTGGGCGGCGCTGGTGCGACTGCTGCACTCCGAGCTGTGCGCCGACGACGGCCTGATCCGGCAGCCCCGGATGGCAGCCCGCTGGCGCGACATGGTGGTGAGCGGCCTGGCCCTGACCGTCGAGCACCCCTACGGCGTCGACGAACCGGCCGGCCTGCAGGGCCCGCGCCGCCCCCGCACCGTGAAACGCGCCCTCGACGCCATCCACGCCGAGCCGTGGCGGCAGTTCACCGCCGGCGACCTGGCCTCGTCGGCCGGGGTCGGGGTGCGGGTGCTGCAGGAGGCGTTCCGCCAGCACGTCGGCATGTCCCCACTGGCCTACCTGCGGCGGGTGCGCCTGGACGGCGTGCACGCCGAGTTGTCCCGCTCGGACGCCTGGCAGGTGAACGTCAGCGAGGTCGCCTACCGCTGGGGCTTCACCCACCTGGGCCGCTTCGCCGGCGCCTACCGCGACCGCTACGGCGTCTCCCCGTCCCAGACCCTGCGCGAACGACGCTGAGGCCCGTCAGCCGGTAGCCACTGTGGGTTCGCTCCCGGCGCAGCTCACCGTCATTTTGACGAAAGTGTTTCCGTGCCGGAAGGTGACCGACGGTTCTTCGGCCGGGCCGATATCGGTGTCGTCGACTTTGTAGGGCTTGGTGGTGCCCCAGGAGAGGATCTCGGCGGTCGACGGTTCCGGACAGATCGCGCGTATCCAGCCGGCGTCGGAGGTGAACGTGCGCTCCTCGGGAGCGGAGGTGGCCGTCGGTGTGGCGGTCGGCTCCGCATCAGCGGTGGCAGAATCTGCCGCAGGCCCGGCCGCCGCCCCGCGCGGAGGCGACGTAGCCGGCTCGGCCGCCGCGCCCAGCGCCGCGACCGCGACCGCCGCGCCGCTGGTCGCGGCCGGTTCGCCGGCGGCGGACGCCGCGGACGCCGTGAACGTGGGTGTCGCGGACGCCGGCGTGGACGTCGCCCCCGAGGGCAGCACCTGTGGAACGGCAGCCTGTCCGTCCCGCTGAAGGAGCCATGCCGTGCCGGCGGCGCCGAGGAGCGCGGCGGTGACCCCGGCGATCAGAAGCCACCGGCGTCCGGCCGGCGCGGCGACCTTCGTCGGCCGGACGGACGCGGAAAGGCCCTGCCCGGTGGCCTCGCCGCCGGCCGTTGCAGACGCGGGTAAGCGGTCGGGCTCGCCGGTCGCCATGTGTCTGCCGGCGCCCCGGGCCAGTAGCGCGGCGGCCTCCCGCGCGCTCGGCCGCATCGAAGGGTCCGTCTGCAAGCACCGGTTGCCCAGCTTGATGACGTAGTCGGGGACGCCGGGCACGGACGGCAGCAGCGGCGGCTCGAAGTAGGTGTGCTCCGACAGCATCTCGGTGGTGTCCTCGATCGTCCACGGTGAGCGCCCGATCAGCATGAGATGGAGCAACAGCCCGAGGGCGTACACGTCGGACGCCGGCTCGACGGCGTCGTCGCGGAGACGCTCCGGGGCCAGATAGGCCGCGGTTCCGTAGATCATCTCGTCCTCGGTGCCGACCCCGGCGGGGGCGATCGCCGCCGCGATGCCGAAGTCGACCACCTTGGCCCCGGTCGCCGAGAGCATCACGTTGGCGGGTTTGACGTCGCGGTGCACGAGGCCCTCGGCGTGGGCGGCCGCGAGCGCGGCCGCCACCTCCGCACCGACCCGCATGGCGAACCGGGGTTGCGGCAGGCCTTGGCTGAGACGCCCCAGCAACGTCCCGCCGGGCACGAACTCCATCACGACGTACGGCACGTCGTTCGCCTCGCCGTAGTCATGCACCTGCGCGATGTTCGGGTGGGTGATCGCGGCGGCCGCCCGCGCCTCGAGCCGGACCCGGTCGCGGAACTCCGGATCGCCGGCCCATTCCGGCGCCAGCACCTTGATCGCAACGGTACGGGCGAGCACCTCGTCGCGGGCCTCCCAGACGACGGCCATGCCGCCCTCACCGGCCGGGCGGACCATGCGGTAACGCCCGCCGAGCAGGTCGCCTTCGACCGGCGTCCAGGTCGGATGGTGGTACCGGCCGAACCCGTCGTCCTCAGGTTCTGCGTTCACCACGGTAGTTTGCCGTCATCGCCGGCCGGATGCACACCCGGGAACGCACAAATGCGTACGTTCCCGCCACCGCTTCACCCGTCCTGAAAGGAGGGCCGTCGGGAAGCCGGGTCAGAGTTCTACTTTTTGGCCCTTGCCTATCACGACGATGCCGTTGTCGGAGACGGTGTAGAGCTTGCGGTCCCGATCCAGGTCTACGCCGATCTGGGCGCCCTCGGGGATGACCACGTTCTTGTCGATGATGGTGTTGCGCAGGATGGCTCGGCGGCCCACCGAGACGCCCTCCATCAGCACCGAGCCCTCGACGTGCGCCCAGGAATTGATGCGCACGTTGGGGGAGACCACCGAGCGTTCCACCAGGGAGCCGGAGACCACGACGCCGGGGGAGATCATCGATTCGATGGCGCGGCCCTGGCGGTCGTCGAAGCCGTGCACGAACTTGGCCGGCGGCCATGAGCCGTAGTTGGTGAAGATCGGCCACTCGTGGTTGTAGAGGTTGAAGATCGGCAGCGTGGCGATGAGGTCCATGTGGGCCTCGTAGAACGAGTCGAGCGTGCCCACGTCGCGCCAGTAGCCGAGGTCGCGCTCGCTGCTGCCGGGCACGTTGTTGTCGCGGAAGTCGTAGACGTTGGCCTCGCCCCGCTCGACCAGCATCGGGATGATGTTGCCGCCCATGTCGTGCTTGCTGTCGGGGTTCTGCGCGTCCTTGGTCACCGCCTCGCACAGGGCGCGGGTGGTGAACACATAGTTGCCCATCGAGGCGTACACCTCGTCGGGGGAGTCGGGCAGGCCCTCGGCGTCGCGCGGCTTCTCCCGGAAGGCGCGAATCTTCTTACCGTCGGAATCCACGTCGATCACGCCGAACTGCCAGGCGTCCGACTTGGGCTGCCGGATGCCTGCCACCGTGACCGCGGCGCCCGAGGCGATGTGGTCCTCGACCATCTGCTTCGGGTCCATGCGGTAGATGTGGTCGGCGCCGAACACGATCACGTAGTCGGGCGACTCGTCGTTGATCAGGTTGAGGCTCTGGTAGATCGCGTCGGCCGACCCGGCGAACCAACGCGGACCGAGACGCTGCTGGGCCGGCACCGGGGTGACGTAGTTGCCGAGCAGCGTGGACATCCGCCACGTTTTGGTGATGTGCCGGTCGAGGGAATGCGACTTGTACTGGGTCAGCACGACGATCTTGAGATAGCCGCCGTTCGCCAGATTCGACAGCACGAAGTCGATCATGCGGTAGATGCCGCCGAAGGGCACACCGGGTTTGGCCCGGTCCGCCGTCAGGGGCATCAGGCGCTTACCCTCACCACCGGCCAGAACGATCGCAAGCACCTTGACAGCCATGGAAGGACGCTAACTTTCCGCCAGCACTAATGCCAGCCGAAGAAGGCAACTCGGCGAGTGACAGGCTACCTGATCTTGCGCGGCGGCGCGCCGGTTCCTTGGTTACGCACTAGGCTCGCAGGCGTGACCACATCGCTGCGCGTCGACCTCATCACCAGGGAATACCCGCCGGAGGTGTACGGCGGGGCCGGTGTCCACCTGGAATATCTCGCGCGTGACCTGCGGCCCCTGGCCGACGTCCGGGTGCACTGCTTCGGCGCGCCGCGCACCGAGCCGGGCGTGACCGCCTACCCCGACCTCGGCGAACTGTCCGGGGCCAACGCGGCGCTGCG
This sequence comes from Paractinoplanes tereljensis, assembly GCF_016862435.1. Classification (GTDB taxonomy): domain Bacteria; phylum Actinomycetota; class Actinomycetes; order Mycobacteriales; family Micromonosporaceae; genus Actinoplanes; species Actinoplanes tereljensis. The sequence continues at coordinate 76,850 of NZ_BOMY01000054.1, read as the reverse complement.
CACGATGGGGGTCGACCTGGCGATGGCGGCCGGCTGCGAGGGCACGAACATCGTGCACAGTCACACCTGGTACGCGAACTTCGCCGGGCACACCGCCAAGCTCCTGCACGGCGTCCCGCACGTGGTCACCACGCACAGCCTCGAACCGCTGCGCCCGTGGAAGGCCGAGCAGCTCGGCGGCGGTTACGCGCTGTCCTCGTTCTGCGAGCGGGTCGCGATCGAGCACGCCGACGCGATCATCGCGGTCTCCGGCGGCATGCGGCGCGACGTGCTCACCGCCTATCCCTCGGTCAACCCGGACAAGGTACGCGTCGTCTACAACGGCATCGACACCACGCAGTACGCGCCGGACCGTGGCACCGACGTGATCGAGCGGCTCGGCATCGACCTCAACCGGCCCAGCGTCGTGTTCGTCGGCCGGATCACCCGGCAGAAGGGCCTGCCCTATCTGATGCGGGCCTGCCACGACCTGCCGCCGGAGACCCAGATCGTGCTGCTGGCCGGCGCCCCCGACACCCCGGAGATCGCCGCCGAGGTGGCCGGGCTGGCCGACGAGCTGCGCAAGGCCCGCGACCCGCAGGGCGTGATCTGGGTGCAGGAGATGCTGCCCAAGCACGAGGTTGTCCAGGTGCTCACGCACGCGACCGTGTTCGTCTGCCCGTCCATCTACGAGCCGATGGGCATCGTCAATCTCGAGGCGATGGCCTGCGAGACCGCCGTCGTCGCTACCGCGACGGGCGGAATCCCCGAGGTGGTCGCGGACGGCGAGACGGGCCTGCTGGTGCCGATCGAACAACTTTCCGACGGTACGGGTACGCCGGTGTCGCCCGAGAAATTCGTGGCCGACCTGGCCTCGGCGATGACCACACTGATCCGGGATCCGCAGCGGGCCGCCACGATGGGGCTGGCCGGCCGGCGCCGGGCGGTGGAGAAGTTCAGCTGGTCCCGGATCGCGGTGGACACCCTCGAGGTCTACAACTCGGTGCTCTGAACGCTCTGTTCACCCAAGATGGCCCGGGCGGCCGCCCGGCCGCTGAGCCAGGCGGTCTGCACGCGGGGCCGGCCGAAGGCGTCACCACAGACGTACACGTTGCCGTACCGGGCGAAGTCGCCACTTCCCGGGCGCGGTTGGGCGTACGGCCAGAAGCGGGTCTTGATCTCCGGGTTGTCCTTGATGTTCAGCAGGTCGCCGACGGCCTCGGCCAGCTTCTGGCCGGTCCGGTGCTCGCGGGCGTAACCGGCGGTCGAGTGCGCGACAAGCACCGGGGCCCGGTCACCGCGGCGGTCGCCGTCGTCGATCACGGTGGCCAGCACCGGATCGTCGTTGACGAACGCCCCGGCGAAATCCGGCCAGGTGCGCTCGGCGTACGTCAGGATCGCCGTCACCACCGGTGACCAGGTCTGTTCCGCTGTTTCGGGGAAGATCGCGGCGGCCTGCGGGCCGGGCATCGCCAGGACCACCGTGGCGGCGTCCGGCAGCTCGGTGACCTCGGTGTTCAGCGTGATCTCGAGTCCCCGGGCCAGGTCCCGGGCCAGGCTGTTCAGGCCGCCGGGGGCCGCCCAGCGGGTCGTCGGCGGCCCCTGCTGGCCACGCAGCGTGTCGGTCCACGGATGGGCCAGACCGGCGATCCGCCAGGATTGGAGCCGGCCGAGGAAGGCCGGGTCGTCGGCGGTCAGGTAGGCGGCGCCGGTGTCCACCCAGCGGCCGTCCAGGTGCTCACTGGCCAAACGGCCGCCGACAAGGTCACTTCGTTCGATCACCCGGGCCGGAAGTCCGGCATCGACCAGCTCACGGGCACAGGCGAGACCGGCGATCCCGGCTCCGACGACAACGACGGTCATGCCTGAGAACTTACGGCGGCCGGGCCGTTCGCACCGGCGAGGCAGACTGTTCCCCATGCGCCACCGCCGTCGTCCCCCCGTTCGGCTGACCCTCACGCTGGTGTCGGTGTTCTTCGCGGTCTCGGTTCTCGGCCTCGGCCTGCTCCGCGCCGCGATCTACCAGCCCGACCCGGTGGACAGCCGGGTGTCGGCGGCGCCGATCGCGGTCCCGACCGACGGCCCGGTCGTCGCCGGCAAATGCGGCGGCTTGCCGCTGAAGGCGACCCGGCAGGTCCGAGGCTTCTGGCTCACCACGGTCATGAACATCGACTTCCCGAGCCGGCCCGGGCTGTCCCAGGCGCAGGTCAAGGCCGAATATGACGGCTGGCTCGACGTGGCCGTGGCGCAAAACCACAACGCGATCTTCGTGCACGTGCGGCCCAGCGGCGACGCGTTCTGGCAGTCCGACTACGCGCCCTGGTCGGAGTGGCTCACCGGCAAGCGGGACGGGAAATCGCCCGGCTGGGACCCGATGGCGTACATGATCGAGCGGGCGCACGCCCGGAATCTGGAGTTCCACGCCTGGCTCAACCCGTACCGGGGGACGCAGCCCGGCCCGGACGGGCCCGGCGCCGATTTCGCCAAGCTCGCCCCCAACCATCCGCTTCTCGCGCATCGCGACTGGGCGATCGCCTACCCCAAGGGCAAGACCGGCCGGCTCTACTTCGACCCGGGCAACCCGGCCGCGCGCGCCTTCGTCGAGGACGCGATGCTCGAGGCCGTCCGGAAGTACGACATCGACGGCGTGCACTTCGACGACTTCTTCTACCCCTATCCGGAGGCCGGCCAGGACTTCCCGGACGGCGCCAGCTACGCCAAGTACGGCAAGGGCAAGTCGCGCGGCGACTGGCGGCGGGCCAACGTGGACACCCTGGTCCGCGAGATGAACACCAAAATCAAGCAGCTCAAGCCGTGGGTCAAGTTCGGGATCAGCCCGTTCGGCATCTGGCGCAACGCCGAGACCGACCCGGCCGGATCAAATTCCCACGGCCTTGAGGCGTACGACGCGATCTACGCCGACACCCGCAAGTGGGTGCGCGAGGGCTGGCTCGACTACATCGTCCCGCAGCTGTACTGGAACATCGGTTTCGCCAAGGCAGACTACGCGAAGTTGCTGCCCTGGTGGACCAACCTGGTCAAGGGCAGCAAGGTGCAGCTGTGGATCGGGCAGGGCGACTACCGGGTGGGGGAGACGGGCGCCTGGAGCAACCCGGCCGAGCTCGACCGGCACCTCGACCTCGACGAGAAGGCCGGGGTGCAGGGCGAGGTCCACTTCAGCGCGAAATCGGTGCGGACGAATCGGCTCGGCGCGACCAAGCGTTATTTCGACGCCCACTACGCCGCACCCGCCCTGGTCCCGGTGATGAAGCAGTTGCCGTCCGCACCGCCCGGAGCGCCGGCGCTGACCGGCGCCCAGCGGTCCGGTTCGGTGCTGAAGCTCGACGCGCAGGCCGCCGCCGGCCCGCCGGCCTCCAGCTGGGCGCTCTACCGGGTCTCGGGCGGCGCGGCCGCATTGGTCGCCACTGGGCACACCGGCGCGCAGGTCGCCGATCCGGCTCCGGTGGCGAAGGCCACCTACTGCCTGACCGGGCTCGACCGGTCCGGCAACGAGGGGCCGGCCAGCGCGCCGTTCACGGCCTGAGCGGCGAGGTCCCACAGCCGGTCGGCGGCCTCCGGGTCGAGCGACCAGGCGGCCACGTTCTGCCCGACGACCGCCTCCTGGTTGTCCTCGTCGAAGTAGCGGCCGGTCACCCCGTCGAGCAGCGGCGACGCGGCCAGCAGCACCTCGGTGGCGGCACCCTGCTCGACGGTCTTGAAGTTGTCCGGGTGCAGCAGCGTGCCGTCGTCGGCCATCGCGCCCATCGACCGCATCGTGCCGGTGTCGAGGTGCCGCTGCAGGGCGGTGTGGATGCGGCCCGGGGCCATCGCGTTCGCGGTGATCCCGTCGGCGGCCCAGCGGTTCCCGATCGCCACCGCGAGCAGCACGTCGGCGGTCTTGGACTGGCTGTACGCGGCCCACGGGTCATAGGGGCGGTGCTCGAAGTGGGGGTCGTCGAAGTGGACGGGCGACCCCATCTGGGCGCCGGAGCTGACCAGGACAATTCGGGCACTGTTGTGCAGGTGGCCGTGCAGGCCGGTGATCAGCGCGAAGTGCCCGAGGAAGTTGGTCGCCAGCTGCATCTCCCAGCCGTTGGCGGCGAGGGTCAGCTCGGGCAGCGCCATGATCCCGGCGTTCGCGACGATCCCGTGCAGCGGCCCGCGCCAGGCGTCCGTGAAGGCTTTGATGCTCGCCAGGTCACTGAGGTCGAGCTGCTTGCGGGTGGTCGCGACGACCTCGGCTCCGACGTCGGCGAGCGCTTTACCGGCCGCCGCGCCGAGCCCCGAACCGCCGCCGGTGACCAGGAACCGCTTCCCGGTCAGATCGACGCCGGCCAGGACCTCGGCGGCGGTAGTGCGGACGGTGTAAGGGGTGGTTACTCGTGTCATATGCTCAGCTTATGGATTTGCGCTGGACGCGGAATGGTTCTGAGTCCAGGATAGTTGCGTGAACGTCCAGGACCCGCTCGAAGACGTGCTCGCCCTCGTCGGCACCAGCAGCAGCCTCTCCACCGGCCTGATCGCCGGCGGCGCCTGGGCCCTCGACTTCGACCCGCCGCCGGCCGTGAAGTTCAACGCCGTGCGGCGCGGCCACTGCCTGCTGATCGTCGACGGGGTCGTCTATCCGCTGGCCACCGGCGACTGCTTCCTGCTCACCCGCTCCCAGCGGTTCGTGCTGGCCAGCGGCCCCGACGTGCCACCCGCCCCGGCCGGCCCGGTCTTCGCCGCCGCCGGCCCCGATGGCTTCGCCCGCACCGGCACCGGCGACGACGTGTTCCTGCTGGGCGGCCGCTTCGACTTCGGCGCCCGAGCCCGCGAGCTGCTCCTGGACGCCCTGCCCCCGGTCCTGCACGTGCCCGCTTCGTCGCCGGCCGCTGCCGCCTTGAGCTGGTCCCTGACCCAGATCGAGGCCGAACTGCGCGACCGCCCGGTAGCGTCCGGCCTGGTCGCCGAGCACCTGGCCCTGGTCATGCTGATCCACATGCTGCGGCTGCACCTGGCCGAGGCTCCCGGGGCCGGCCCCGGCTGGCTGGGCGGCCTGGCCGACCCGGTGGTGGCCCCCGCGCTGCGCGCCCTGCACGCCGACCCGGCCCGCGCCTGGACGGTAGCCGACCTGGCCGCGGTCGCCGCGGTGTCCCGCTCCACCCTGGCCGCCCGCTTCAAACAGGCGGTCGGCCAGGGCCCACTCGACTACCTGACGGGTTGGCGCATCGAACTGGCCGCCGCCCGCTTGCGGCGCGGCGACGGCACGGTAGCGGCCATCGCCAGAGCCGTCGGGTACGGCTCGGAGAGCGCCCTGAGCACCGCGTTCAAGCGGGTCACCGGCCAGTCCCCCCGCGAATACCGCCGACCGGCCTAGATCGGGGTATCTATGCTGGCCGGGTGGCAGCGTGTCCCGAGCTGGCCGCCGCACTCCGGTGGCTCTTCGGGGTAACCCCGAGGAAGCAGGTTTGACTACCGCACCGCATCGCCGGCGCACGTCCGCGCTTCGCGCGGCTCGGCGCAGGCACGACCGGGAATCGTCGGGGCACGCTGCTCCCGCCGCCCAGGTCGCGGGCGCTCTGGCCGACGCCCTGCTCACCACGAGCTGGCAGCCCGACGACATGGTCGCGGTGGTCCGGTCGGTGGCCGGCGGCCGTCCGATCCGGGCCCGGCGCCTGGTCGAGGCGGTGCTGCAGGCCTATCCGCGCGCCCCCGCCGACCGCCCCCGGGAACTGCGCCGGTTCCTGGCCGCCCTGCCCACCAAGCCGCGCACGACGGTGCGCCGAGCCGTCATCCGCCATCGGCTGGCGGTGCCGACCCAGGTCGTACACCTGCGGTGGAATGCTCCCGCCCTGAGCGACCTGGCCGACCTGGCCGATTTTTTCGGCCTGGACGGCGACGCCTTGGACTGGTTCGCCGACCGCCGCGAGATAAACCGCAAGGCCAACGACCAAAAACTGCGCCATTACCGGTACGGGTGGCTTCCGCACCGCCTGATCGAGGCCCCGAAGCCCCGCCTGCGCGCCCTGCAACGACGTCTGCTCGACCGGATCCTGTCGGCGGTGCCGGTCCACGACCGCGTGCACGGTTTCGTGCCCGGCCGCGGAACACACACCTTCGCCCAGCTGCATGCCGGCGCCCCCGTGCTGGTGAGCATGGACCTGCGCGCGTTCTTCTCCAGCATCACCGCGGCCCGTATCTACGGCCTGTTCCGTGGCATCGGCTACCCCGAGCCGGCAGCGCACGCCCTGACCGCCCTGACCACCACCCGAACACCGGCCCGCGTGCTGCGAGCGGCGCCCGACCCGTACCTGGCCGCCCTGCTGCGCCGCCCGCACCTGCCGCAGGGCGCGCCGACGTCCCCCGCGCTGGCCAACCTGTGCGCCTTCCGCCTGGACCGCCGCCTGACCGGCCTGGCCGACCGCTTCGGCCTGACCTACGCGCGCTACGCCGACGACCTGGCCTTCTCCGGCACGCTGAGCCGCACCCGCATCGACCGGCTGGTCACGCTGGCCACCCAGATCGTCCACGAGGAGGGCTTCCGCACCCACCCAGGCAAGACCCGGGTCCGCACCAGCTCCCAGCGCCAGTCCCTGACCGGCCTGGTGGTCAACGCAAACCCCGCGGTGCCCCGAGAGGACTACGACCGCCTGCGTGCCATCCTGCACAACGCGGCCACCCACGGCCTGGCCGACGCAAACCGGGACGGCCACCCCGACTTCGCCGCCCACCTGGCCGGCCGAGTCGCCTGGATGTCCCAGGCCCACCCCTCCCGCGCCGCCAAACTCAACGCGCTGCTCGAGCGTGCGCTGGGGCCAGAAGTGCCGCGGCCAGGACGCCGGTGATTCGCTTCTCCCACTCGGCTGGGGTCCACTCGCACAGGTCGGTCAGCTGCAGCCATCAGCGCCTGGGCACCGGAACCGGCCGCCCTCGCGCACTTGCGCCCACCCGTTCTGCTGGTCCAGGGCGGTGCCAGCTCGCCGCTTGTCCACCGGCTGATCGCCCATCTCGCCGACCTGATCGCCGCCGCCGACCGCATGGTCTTCGTGGTGCGTCCCACCGCCATCGGCAAGCGCTGAGCGGCCCGTCGTCGCCGAGCCGGCCGGCGGAGAGGCTACTTTGCTCGGATGAGTCTTCTCGATGACGTGGCGAAGCGTGACGGCTGGCGATGCTGGGTGTGCGACGAGCCGGTCGACGCCGACATGTCGGTGAACGACCCGCGTGGCCCCAGCGTCGACAGCCGCACTGCCGACAAGAAGGCCAAGGTCGCCGAGCGGCTCGCGCACCGCGCCTGCAACACCCGCAAGGGCGCGGTCAAGGTGGTCATCGCCTGGCCCGACCGCCTACACGTGATCGAGCCGGCCCCGCTGATCGCGGTAGCCGACCGCCTGGAACGCAAGGGCGGCCGCGAGCTGGTAGCCCGCTGCCCCAGCAAGAAGGACGCCCAAGAGGCGGCGGACTGGCTGGTAGACCGCTTCTCCCGCCTGGCCCCCGGCCTGCCGGTGACCGCAACCGTGGACGCCGGCGGCGGCCAGTTCTTGGTGGCCCTGGCGACCGGCCGCCGCTGACTGAGCCGGCGGCCCGGATCTGAACTGGGCTAACGCTCACCCCGTACGGTTGCTGCCGACCGTGGGGGTCGAGGTCCATGAGGACCGCGGATGCCAACCGTTGTCGGAAACCAGCACAAGCCTGTAACTGTCCGGTCGGGGCGGACCACGCTGCGAGGATGCCGAAGACGACGGCGGGAATATTCATGAGCTATCGCCGGGCCGATCCCGGCGGCTACGCGCGGCGGCTGTACCAGTGGCTCCGCACGCACTTCGGCTCGCAGCCGTTCAAGGACACCGACAGCCTCCGGCCGGGCGACGACTTCGCCCGCCGGCTCCGCGCGGCCGTCAGCAGCGCCGACGCCCTGCTCGCCATCATCGGACCGAACTGGGCGGACCTGACCGACGGCAGCGGCCGCCGACGGTTGATGGATCCGCAGGATTTCGTTCGCGCGGAGATCTCCCTGGCTCTGTCCGGCGACATCCCGGTGATACCGGTCCTGATGCCCGGCGCGGCGATGCCATCGCGCTCCGTTCTCCCGGAAGACCTGCAGGAACTCGCCGGAAAGCCACCGGTCCGGTTGCGGGCGGACCGGTGGCCCGACGACATGGAAGCACTCGTCGCCACGCTGGAGGGCCTCGGAGTGCGCCGTCAGCTGGGGCGGATCGGGCCGCAAACGGTCAACTACCTCACCGTGGTGAGGCGCCTGGGCGGTCATACCGGTGGTGTGAGCGATGTCGCGTTCACCGCTGATGGCCGATGGGTCGTCACGGCCGGTGGCGGTCCGTCGATGTCATCGTTCGGCCGTCTCCGGGACGCGGACGACGTTCCCTCCCTGGGTGACCGCAACGTGCGGGTCTGGCGGATCGCCGACGGCGGCGTGGTCCACATGCTCGGCCACGACGGCTGGGCCGTCGCGGTCGCCGTCGCGCCGGACGGGGCGACGCTGGCCACCGGCGACGGCGAGTCAACGCGGCTGTGGGATCTGCGGGCCGGAACCCGGAAACGCACGTTCCCGGGCCGGTGCACGGCCCTGGCCTTCGCACCGGGAGGTGGTCTGCTCGCCGCCGGCCACGGCGACGGCGCGGTGACCATCCGGCGGGTGCCTGACGACGCCGTGTTGCACACCAGCACGGAACACCGCGAAGCGGTGACCTCACTTGCCTTCGCCGTGGACGGCGCGACGCTGGCCTCGGGTTCGAGAGACCGGGTTGTCCGCGTGCGGCGATCACCGGACTGGGCCCGGTCCAGGAAGTTGCACGCTTCCGCCGCCGTCCGCGACGTCACCTTCGCGCCGGACGGCAGCGTCCTGGCCGCTGCCTGCGAGGACGGACAGATCCGCAGGTGGCGGGTGAACGACGGCAGCGATCTGCCCGCCCTGAGACACCCGGCCGGCTGGGCCTGCAGCTTGGCATACACCCCGGACGGTGGCCTGCTCGCCTCCGGCTCCAGCACCGGCACTCTGCGGCTGTGGCCGTCCGCGTCGGACGAGCCGTTGCGGATTCTGGACATCGGCGGGCAGATCGATCGGCTCGCCTTCTCGGCGGACGGCAGCACTCTCGCCGCCGCGGTGTGGAACACCAACGCCTACCTTCTGCGAGCGGAGCCACCCCCATGACCGATGTCTATATCAGTCACTGGTCCGGGGCCTCGGGATACGCCTATCCACTGCTGGACGCGTTTCGTGAGCGACTCGGCGACAGCCACGTGCAACTGCGGGACGACGACGGCCCTGCGGATCTGCCCCACTGCGATGCGATGATCGTGCTCGTCGACCGCGGCTGGACCGCATGGGCGGATCCCGTGCGCACCGAGGTGGCGACCGCCCTGAGGCGCGGCGTCCGGGTGATTCCGGTGCTGGTGCAGGGCGCCACCATGCCATCGGCGGGCGACCTCCCCGACGAGCTCGCGCCACTGGCGGGCCGCAATCACGAGATCCTCCGGGAGGAGGCGTGGACGAGGGACCTCGACCACCTGGCCGAGATCTTGGCGGGCCTGACGGCGGACCGTCCGGCGATCGCGGCGGCGAACGGCGGCCGGGTTCGCCTCGCCCGCCGGATCCCGACCGGTGGGCCCGCGGTGACCTCGCTCGCCTTCGGGCCCGACGGTCAGACCGTGTTGGCCGGAGGCTTCGACGGAACCGTCCGTGTCATGCGGATCAACGACGGGACGGTGAGCCGTTCCATCCACGCCCACTCCGACCGGATCTCCGCTCTCGCGATCGCCCGGGACGGGCTGACCGTCGCCACGGCCTCGACCGATCCGATGGTGCGCATCTGGAACGCCGGGAACGGAGCGGCGCGGCGGCAACTCGACGGCAGCCCGAAGTGGGTCGCCTGGGCCCACCGCAAGTTCGCCGGCGGCGTCCTGGAGGTGGTGTTCGCGCTGGCCGTCTCTCCCGCCGGGGATGTCATCGCGTCCGGCCAGGGTGACGGTGCCGTGCGCCTCTGGTGGCTGGGCAACGACGAGTTCCGTAAACGATCCGGTCACCACGACCGCGTCACCGGCCTGGATTTCTCCCCGGACGGCCGGCTGCTGGCCTCGGCGAGCTGGGACGGCACGGTGCTGATCCGTAGTGTCGGCGACGGCTCTACCGTGCTGAAGCTCACCGACCCGGGTCTGCCCGATCCGCGGCCGGGCATCGAGGTTGCCCACCACCTCGGACCGTCCTGGGCGGTCAGCGCCGTCCGATTCTCACCCGACGGCCGGTTCCTTGCCACCGCCTCGGGCAACGGGTTCGTCCGCGTCTGGCGGGCCGGCGACGGCGCCGCTGTCCTGGCGATCGAGGGGCACGATCGCGACGTCATGTCGGCTCTGCGGCTTGCGAGGGGACTCGGTCTTGGTGAACAGGTGCCGATGATGGGCGGCGTCCGCGCGGTGGGTTACTCACCGGACGGCTCGGTGCTGGCCTCCGGCGCCGACGATCACACCGTACGGCTGTGGCACAGCTCGACGGGCGCGGCGCTGCAGGTTCTGACCGGCCATACCGCCGGCGTTTCCTCGGTCGCCTTCTCGCCCGACGGACGTCTGCTGGCCTCGGGAGCGTGGGACGGCGACGTCCGTCTTTGGGCCGTCAGCTAGGGCCGGACCTAGTAGTCACCGATGGTGACCGCGACCGGGATGGGCAAGGTGGCGTCCATGCGCGAATCGTCGACCGGCGGGTAGTACAGGACGGCATCCGCCTCGGTCACGAAGCGGCCGGCGGGAGCGGTGACGTGCAGGCGACGCCCCGCGAGCCGGGCCAGGCTTTCGACGACGATCGCCGGCCCGGCGCCCAGATGCTCAATGAGCTGCGATCGCCGGAATGGCGGCACGACGAGGAACAGATCGATTGCCTTTGCCACCGCGAAGGTGTCCGCGGGTGCGTCGTTGGCCCGGTTGACCGCGACGCAACTGTTACCGCGCACGAACCAGACGGCGCCGCCGACTCCGGCGTCGTCGACCACGGCCCGGCTGATGTCGCCCACGTCGAGGCCATGTTCCACGGCCGGCGGCAGGTCGGGGCGCATGACGTGCTCGAGAGTGGTCTGCAGCTGGCCGAGCGCTTCCCGATCGCTGGGCAACTCGGCCAGCGAGACGCGGACCCACGCCGCGCCGCGCTCCCAGACCGAGGCCGTCTCGCCGGTCTCGCCCATCGGTACCAGCTTGAGCGAATGCCAACCGGCGAGGTCGACCGGGTGCAACCGGACGCCGGCGTTGAAGACCGGGCGCCGCCGGGTATCGCCTGCGTTCGGATCGGTCATTCCCAGCTCCCTCTGCTCTGCCGCAATGGTTTCAGGCGATCGACCGGCGTTGCCGGGTGCCGGGCTGTGGCTGGCACTGGGCGCATCCGCTGGGTGTCGGTGGGCAGAGCCGCCGCCGGTAGGTCAGCGACGTGCAGTCGCCGAACACCATGTTGATCGGCAGCAGCGGCGTGTGCGGTGCCGTGCCCGGATCGGCGTCGCCGTCCACGTGCAGGCAGCCGTCGTAGACCAGATCGGTGTCGGTCGCACCGTTGGTCCAGGCGACCTCGTGATAGCTGAAGCCGCCGTTGAACGGTACCGCCCAAGCTCCGGTGCCGATGGCCAGCAGCGGGTTCAGATCGAAGGAGCTCGCCATCCGCGACTGCCAGAGCTCGCAGCCGAGCACGTTAGCCAGGGTGGACACGGTGTTGGCGCTGTCGGTGCAGTTCACCTTGCCGCCCAGGCCGACGCCGCCGGCAAGCCGCTCCAGCATCTCGGTGAGCTGGAAGGGTGCCCAGCCGTACATGGTGTTACCGCTGACCGTGTCGTAGCTGATTACGCCGCTGGCGTTGTAGGCCTGGGTGACCGCGGCTGCGGCGGTGACCTCGTCCACGGCCCCGGAAGCGTAGCCGCACGCGCGGTCGAGTGCGGACGCCCATGGCCGTCGGCTGATCCACGGCTCGGCCACCGGGCGGCGCAGCACCGTGAAGATTCGATGCCAGCTCGACCCGACCGTGACCGGCACGCCCGCCCCAGGGGTGTCGCGGGCGTACCAGTCGAGCGAGATCGACAGTGCCTGCACCGATCTCGGCAGTGGGTACATGAACTCCATGTCGATCGGCGCGCTGATGCCGGACGGCCCGAACACCGGTGTCACGGTTGCCCGGCGCACCCCGCCGAGGGTACCGACCGCCCCGAGTGCGTAGGCGGCGCCGGGGGTCCACCCCAGGCCGCGGCGCAGCGTCACCTGGACCCGGACCAGCGTGCCCATTTCGTAGGCCGCCGGATGGGACCGGACCCCGGCCACCCATTCGGGGGTACTGACCGGCGTCGTCGCGTCGAGGCTCAGCGGGATCGCCGTCCTCCGGTCGTCGTCGAAACGAACTGTCTCGACGCTGAACGGTGCCGGGGGCGGGACGATCGGCGGCAGCGGGCCCGCGCTGATCACCTGCAGCTTCTGGTCGGTGGCGATCGCGATGAGGCTGTCGTCCTGGTTGGGGCCGACGCCGGAGGGGCGCCACGCCAGGCCGGTCGTCACGCTCGCCGGCACCAGTGGCCCGAAGGTGAGTCCCTGCAGGCTGTTCGACGGGTCCCGCTGTACGCAGTGGAGGCCGGCCCGTGCCGCATCGAAGGCGAGGAAGAAGGGTGCGGTGCGGCCGCCGATCGTCTCCACGATGGCCGGGGCGGCGAGATCGATGACGCTGATCCGGGCGGTGTCCTGCTCGGTGACCCAGGCCGTCCGCTCTGCATCGTCCACCAGCAGCCCGACCGGATGCCCGAGTCCGGAGTACAGGACGGTGGACACCTTGGTGGCCAGGTCGATCATGCGCAGTTCGCCGGAGTCGTAGCACACCACGTACAGCCGGTCCGCCTTGGGCGAGAGGGCGAGCTGGTGCGGCGCACCGCCGGAGTTGTCGATCGTGGTGGACTCGTTCGGGCCGAAGACCTCTCGGATCGAACCGGTCCGCTCCGAGACGAACATCCGCCCGCTGTCCCAGTGCCGGATCACGTCCTGCGGAAAGGACAGCCCGGTCAGCACTGTCTCGACCTCGCCGGTGCGGATCTCGACGCGGATGAGCTCGCCGTTGGACCACTCCACGACATACGCGATCGATCCGTCCGGTGCCAGATCCACCCCGACGCCGGCCCCGAGCCCGCCCACGACGTCAGTGATCATGTTTGTCCCGCCCCGCGGCGTGGCGCAGGCACCGGCAGAGCGCCTCGAGGTCTAGGCCCCATTCCCGGGCGCGGCCGGGGTCGAGCACGCCGCCCCGGCAAACGCACTCCACCAGGTCGCCCACGGGATCGTTTGTCGGTCCCGGCCGGTTTCCGCCGGGCCAGGCGACTACCGTGCGCAGCGCTTCGCGCGCGAACGGCGCGCCGTACGAGGTATCGCCGGTGGCGCGGATCGCGATCCGCCAGACGCCGGAGGTGGTGACGAGGAAGCTGCCGTCGAACTGGGCGCCGGGACTGCTCGCCAGCGGTACGCCGAAGCCCGACCCGTCCGGGCGCGTGACCTCGGCGATGACTCGGGCCGGCCCGGTCAGGGGGCGGCCGTACTCCGTCAGCGACGCGCGCAGCCAAGCCGTCGCCCCCGGCTCACGCCCGGACTGCGTGACGGCGGCATCCATCCGCAGCGACGAGCGTGCCTGCGTCGTGACCGCGTAGCGCAGGCCGTGCACGATGCTGCCCACGCCGGTCTGCTCGGTTTCCTTGAGCCATTCCAGCCAGCGTTTACGGTTGAGCTCGAGCAGGGCGTGCCAGGACTGCGTGGGGTCCTGCGGTCCGACGATCGGCGACGGGAGCACGAGGCGGTAGAACGAGGTTCCCGGGCCCGAGACGAACCGGGCTCCCGGCCCGTTTGCGAGCCCGGAGCTGATTATCTGCCCGTCCGGTGCCTGCACCCGGAGGTCGACCAGGAACGGCGCCGGCGAGTGCAGGATGACGTCGATCTCGCGGTCGGTCTCGTTGACCGGAAACGGAATGCGCACGATGGTCCCGGGAGCGAGGACACCCTGCGGGTCGACGACGATCTCGGTGTTCGTGACACCGGCGAGGATCTGCTGGAAGTACTTCGTGAGCAGGAACCAGTCGTCGGTGTCCATCGCGCCGGTCATCAGGAGGTAGCCGTTCCGCTGCCCGGTGAGTGTGGCGAGACTCGCGGGCTGGATGTTCTCCGCGGTACCGACCCCGATGGCGTAGATGCGAGAGTGCAACTGGTCGGGGGTCAGCTGGCTGAGATACTTCGACGCGGTCTCGTTGCCGTCGGTCAGTACGACCATCGCCTGCGCGTCATAGCCGGCGGACCCGTCGAGCAGCGTCTGTGCAGCCTCCACCGCATCTCCGATCGCGGTCAGCCCGAACACGTTGGTGGCATGGTTGGCCACGAACGAGGCGAGGTCGAAACGCCCGGTGCCGCCGACCTCCGGTCCGGCGTCTTGGACGGCCATCGCCCCGGCGAGATCGGCATCGGTGTCCCAGCGGACCGCGCCGAGACCAGTGCCGTGATCGGCGAGGAGGGGGACGACCGCCGCGCTGTCGCGGACAAGTTGGATCTTCAGCCGGCCGTCGCCGGCCGGGTCGTTCATGCTGCCGGACCGGTCCAGCGACAGGACGAGAGCGGTCTTCACGCGAGCCACGGTGTTCGCGGACAGGCTCACCACGAACTGCTCGCCGGTCTCGACGCAGGTGATCGTGACATTGCCGAGTGCGGCGTCGCCGGCGACCGTACCCGTGTAGCGCAGCCAGATATGGAGCTGGTCCTCGGCGCATTCGAAACTCCCCGGCCAGGTCGCCGAGGGCCCGAGGTGCAGGACGAACGAGCCGGCCGGACCCGTGGTCGTGGTGGGACCGTTCGTCACGGTGAAGGTCCGAGGTCGCCAGCCGTGCACGCGGATGGTCACCGGCATCAGCGTCGGTTCGTGCTCGGGCACGTCGATGAACGCGACGGTGGGATCGACGCTGATCGTATTGCGGGTCACGCACACAGCCCGCTCGGCGTTGATCATCCCGAAGCCGTACCACCAGCTGTACTCGTTGACCCCGTCGCCGTCGTTGTCGCGCCACCGTCCGTCGGTGTCGGTGTTCGAGTAGTCGACGCGCTCGGCCGTTCGGGTGAGGATCGTCCGCGCTTCTGCCTCGGTGAGCGTGGGATCCATCGAGAGCAGCAGCGCGGCGACGCCGCTCACCAGTGGGGTGGCCGACGAGGTCCCGCCGAAGTTGTCGATGTACTCGAGGCCGCCCCCGGTGTGTCCCGCCAGTGTGCCCGCGCCCAGCAGGGTGGTGGTCGTGATGCCGACGGTTCCGCCGCTCGACGGCGCGGCCAGGTCAACGCCGTCGCCCCAGTTGGAATAGCCGGCCTTGACGTCGCCGTTCGTCACCGCGGCGATCCCGAATGTCCGCGCGTGCGCGGCGAACGGGCGCAGGGTCCAGAAGTCGTCGCTGGAACCGTTGCCGGTCGAGAAGAACATGAGCGTGCCGAGTCCACCGCGGCCGTCATCGGCGACCTGCGTGAACGTGCTGTCCATCAGAGCCGAGATCGGCCACGTGGCGGGGTTGTAGCCGCCCCAACTGTTCGTGATGACGTCGGCGCCGTGGGCGAGCTGAGCGGGAAAGGCGGGGTCGGGGCTGCCCGGATCGATACCTGCCATCCACAGATATATGTCCGAGAACTCGGTCTCGGCGATCGGGTTGACCCCCTGCACGGCGAGGATGCGGCAGTTGGGCGCGGCGCCCGATCCACCCTCCTGCTCACCGGGCGTCACCGAGGCGTTGTTTGCCTTGGCGGCGGCGACGCCGGCGCAGGCCGTGCCGTGATAGCCGTCGCCGAAGGCAGCCGCCGGATCGTCGTTGTTGGCGACCATCGCTCCGAAGTCGAAGAACTGCACGACCTTGCTCTGCCCGTCGGTGACGGTGCCCTGGAATTCCGGATGCGCCGCAGTCACGACGCCACCGGCGCCCGTCACGGATTCCACACCGGTGTCCATGACGCCGATCACGGTGTCGGCGGCGCCGAACGTGCGGTCCGCCGGATCGCCGGGATTGACGCCCACCGGGTTGGCGTCGCGCAGTCGCTGCCAGGCCCCGGGCGCGCCGACTCGCGCGAGGTGCCATTGGGAGGCGTACAACCGGTCGGTCGGATTGATCGCGTCCGTCTCGTAGGTGAAGGCGATGTCCGGCTCGGCCGAGACGATTGCCTTCTGTAGTTCGAGCCGCTCGGCGGCTTCGAGCACACCGAACCCGTCGGGGTGGCGAACGGTGACCACCCAGCGGTCCTGGAGAACGAGTCTGCGCGACAGCGAGGCTCCGGCCGCGTCGACCGCGGCGCGCACCGTCTCCTCCTTCGCGTCCGGAACGCTCTGTACGACGACCCGATCGGTAAGCATGCCCGTGCCCCGCGGCCCGGGGTTGACCAGCCGCCCGACGTTCCGGACTCCGCTGAGGGCACGGATGGCCGCCGACAACTCCACCAGGGCGCTCGGATCCACGTGGACGACGGCGAGCGTCGGGCCATGCGGGTGATCAACCCGGAGATCGCGCTGGGCCGCCCACACCGCCAGTTCCCGGGCCCCGTCCTGCCCGCGCGTGGCGACCGCGAGGACGTCGTCCGGGCTGCGGAACGGCACCCGGCCGCCGCGCCGCTTGAACGAGGGCAGGTCCGGCGTCGCCAGCACGACGTCGATCCTGTTGCGGCCCGGTAGGACCTCGACCACGCGCTGGTAAAAGGCCATTTCGGCGGCCTCGACCACGATCTCGACCGTGCCCGGCGGCATGTCATGGGCGAGGAAGTGACCCGGTCCCGCGTTCTCCGGCCGCACTCCGGCGATGCGGATCAGGGCGTCCGGGACCGGCCGTCGATCGACGTCGACAACCACGATCTCGAGAATTCCACGTCGCTTCGGATCAGGCTTCGGATCAGGCATTGCATGCTCCCGCAGCTCCAGGCGGAGGGGCCAAGGCGGGGATCGGGCGAGGGAAAAATAAAGGTAGCACAAGGTGATGGACAGGTAGCTCTTCGGTCCCGTCGCCCGGGTGGGACCGAGGGCTGGTCAGCCGGCAACTTTCCCGTCGGTGACCTCGACATGCCGGTTGGTGTCCACTGCGTCCAGCATCCGCCGGTCGTGGGTGACCAGCAGCAGTGTGCCGGTATAGGAGGACAGCGCCGATTCGAGCTGCTCGATGGCGGCCAGGTCGAGATGGTTGGTGGGCTCGTCCAACACGAGCAGATTGACCCCACGGGCCTGCAACAGGGCAAGTGCGGCCCGTGTCCGTTCCCCAGGCGAGAGCGAGGCAGCCGGCCTAGGCACATGCGCGGACCGCAGCCCGAACTTGGCCAGCAGAGTCCGCACGTCCGCGTCCGCCCACGACGGAACCTCAGCCCCGAACGCCGTCATCAGCGACTGCTCCCCGAGAAACAGCCCCCGAGCTTGGTCGATCTCCCCGACCACCACCCCCGACCCCAGGCTGGCACTCCCCGAGGAGAGCGGAATCCGCCCGAGCAGCGCCCCCAGGAGAGTGGACTTCCCCGACCCGTTGGCCCCGGTGATCGCCACCCGATCGGCCCAGTCGATCTGCAGCGTGACCGGCCCGAGAGTGAAGGAACCGCGCCGCACGACGGCGTCCCGCAGCGTAGCCACCACCGCCCCGGCCCGAGGAGCCGCGGCGATCTCCATCCGCAGTTCCCACTCCTTGCGGGGTTCCTCAACCACGTCAAGCCGCTCGATCATCCGCTCCGTCTGCCGGGCTTTGGCGGCTTGCTTCTCGCTGCTCTCCCCGCGGAGGTTCTTGCCGATCTTGTCGTTGTCCGGAACCTTGCGGCGCGCGTTCCGGACCCCTTTCTCCATCCAGGCCCGCTGCATCCGAGCCCGTTCGAGCAGATCGTCCTTCTTCCCCGCGTACTCGTCGAACTGCTCCCGCGCATGCCGCCGCGCCCGCTCGCGCTCTTCGAGGTAGGCCCCGTACCCGCCACCGAACAAATTCACCTGCTGCTGCGCAAGATCCAATTCCAAGACCTTGCTGACCGTACGGGTAAGAAACTCCCGATCGTGGCTGACCAGCACCGTCCCCGCCCGCAGCCCGCGGACGAACTCCTCGAGCCGCCGCAGCCCGTCCAGGTCGAGGTCGTTGGTGGGCTCGTCGAGCAGAAAGATGTCGTACCGGCTGAGCAGCAGCGACGCCATCCCCGCCCGAGCCGCCTGCCCACCGGACAGCGCTGTCATCGGATGGTCGAGGGCCACGGTGAGCCCGAGCTCCCCGGCCACCTGGGCCGCGCGTTCGTCCAGGTCGGCCCCGCCGAGGTCGAGCCAGCGCTCGAGCGCGACCGCGTACTCGTCGTCGGCCCCGGCCGCTCCCTCGCCGAGCCGTTCGGCGGCGGCGTCCATGGCCTCCTGGGCCGGCCCGACCCCGGTGCGGCGGGCGAGGAAGTCACGCACGGTCTCCCCGGCGCGCCGCTCCCGCTCCTGCGGCAGATATCCGACGTTCGCGGTGGGCGGGCTGAGCGTGACGGTTCCGCCCTCGAGGGGTACGAGTCCGGCCAGGGTGCGCAGCAGCGTCGTCTTCCCGGCCCCGTTCACCCCCACCAGCCCGATCACGTCTCCCGGGGCGACCACCAGGTCGAGCCCCGAGAAGAGAACGCGGTCGCCGTGGCCTGCGGCGAGTTCCCGGCCGATCATCGTGGCGCTCATATCGCCACGAATCCTATGGCCCCGCCCGACTCAGCCGGGGATCGGGACCGCGGTGCCGCTGACCCGCACGCCGGCCTCGCCCGGGTGCAGCCGCACGGTGATCCGGCTGGGCCGGCCCATGTCGTCGCCCTGGCGCAGCAGCAGGGTGTCGTCGTCCGAGGCGATCCACAGTTCGCGCAGGTAGGCGCCGAAGGCAGCGGCGGCCGCCCCGGTGGCCGGATCTTCGTAGACGCCGCCGACCGGGAACGGGTCCCGCACGTCGTAGGTGTCGTCGGTGGCCCGGAAGACCAGCTGCACGGTGGTCCAGCCGCGCGCCTCCATCAGCGCTTTCAACGCCGGCACGTCGTAGTCCAGGTCGGCGAGGCGCTGCCGGCTGCCGACGGCGAGGATCGGGTGGTACGCCCCGGCGTAGGCGACCCGCGGCGGCAGTGACTCGTCGAGGTCGAAGGCGTTCCAGCGCAGCGCGGCCAGCAGCGCCGCGAGATCGGCCTCGGGCAGGTCGGCGACGGTGGCCGGCACGCTGGTCAGGGTGGCCCGGCCGGCGTCGTCGACGGTCACCGGCACCTCGCCGGCGTTGGTCACGAAGACGTGCTCGCCCGGCCCGAGCGCGACCGCGGTGGCCACCGTCGCGTGCCCGCAGAACGGCACCTCGGCCAGCGGCGCGAAGTAGCGGACCCGGTGCCGATCACCGTCGACCGAGACCCGGAACGCGGTCTCCGAGTAGCCGACCTCGGCCGCGATGGCCAGCATCTCGTCGTCACCGAGACCCGAGGCGTCGAGCACGACACCCGCCGGGTTGCCGCCTTTGGGGTCGTCCGTGAACGCCGCGTACCGCTGGATGTCCGCCATGCTGACAGCCTGCCCGCACCGGCCGCCCGGGCGCCAGACCGACGCGTGTCACACCAGCTCCGACCGGCGCGCCGTTATTCCCGATTCGGAGTGCCACGTTGATCTCATTTTCCTGTCACACCGGCGGAGTAGCGTTCCTGCCGTGACAGACGCTGTTATCGCGATCACTCCGGTTCCGCCCGCTGACCTGCCGCGCACGGTGGGCGAGTTGCGGGCCGCGGGGCATGAATACCGCACGGTCAAGGAAGAGCTCCGGGGCAATCTGCTGGAGCGGCTGCGGGCGGGCGCGCCGCGGTTCCCGGGCATCGTCGGTTATGACGACACGGTGCTCCCGGAGGTCGAGCGGGCGCTGCTGGCCGGGCACGACATGGTGCTGCTGGGGGAGCGGGGGCAGGGCAAGACCCGGCTCATCCGCGGCCTGGTCGACCTGCTCGACGAGTGGACCCCGTTCATCACCGGCTCCGAGCTGCACGAACACCCCTATGCGCCGATCACCCCGGCGTCCCGGCGGCTGGCCGGCGAGACCGGCGATCTGCTGCCGGTGTCCTGGCTGCACCGGTCGGAGCGCTACGGCGAGAAACTCGCCACCCCCGACACCAGCGTGGGTGACCTGATCGGTGACGTCGACCCGATCAAGGTGGCCGAGGGCCGCGCGCTCGGCGACCCGGAGACCATCCACTTCGGGCTGGTGCCGCGCACCAACCGGGGCATCTTCGCGGTCAACGAGCTTCCCGACCTGGCCGAGCGCATCCAGGTCTCGCTGCTCAACGTGCTGGAGGAGCGCGACATCCAGGTGCGCGGCTACCAGCTGCGGCTGCCGCTCGACCTGCTGCTGGTGGCGTCGGCCAACCCGGAGGACTACACCAACCGCGGCCGCATCATCACCCCGCTCAAGGACCGCTTCGGCGCCGAGATCCGCACCCACTACCCGGTCGACCTGGCCCTCGAGACGGCGCTGATCCGGCAGGAAGCGGGTCTGGTCGCCAGCGTGCCCGACCACCTGGTCGACGTGCTGGCCCGCTACACCCGGGCGGTGCGCGAATCGCCGTCGGTCGACTCGCGGTCGGGCATCTCGGCCCGGTTCGCGATCGCGGCCGCCGAGACCGTGGCCGCCTCGGCGCTGCGCCGGGCCGGCCTGCGCGGCGAGCGAGAGGCGGTCGCCCGGGTCTGCGACACCGTCTCGGTCACCTCCACGCTGCGCGGCAAGGTCGAGTTCGAGAGCGGTGAGGAGGGCCGGGAGACCGAGGTCCTCGCGCACCTGCTGCGGGTCGCCACCGCCGAGACGTTCCGCGACCGGCTGGGCGGGCTCGACCTGTCCGGGTTCACCGACCTGGTCGCCGAGGGGGCCATCGTCGAGACCGGTGACCTGGTCTCGGCCGAGGAACTGCTGGGGCAGATCGGCACGGTTCCGGGGCTGGCCAAGGTGCTCGACCGGCTCGGGCTCGGCGACGCGCCCAGCCCGGGGCAGGCAGCGTCGGGCATCGAGTTCGTCCTGGAGGGGCTGCACCTGACCCGGCGGCTCGCCAAGGAACTCACCGACGACGGACGCACTCTCTACGGGAGCTGACAGCGTGGCGGGCAATACCTTCCGATACGGGGCGTGGCGCGACGGGCCCGATCCGCTCGCGCCGCCCTACGACGTGCGCGCGGCCGTCGACGAGGTGGGCGAGCGGGTGCTGGCCGGCGACAGCCTGCGTGACGTGCTGCGCGAGCTGGTCCGGCGCGGCCCGCAGGACGGCCGCGGGCTCGACGAGCTGCGCGACCGGGCCCGGCGGATGCGCCGGGAGGCGCTGCGCCGGGGCAATCTCGACGGCGCGGTGACCCGGGCCCAGCAGCTCCTCGACCAGGCCCTCGCGGCCGAGCGGGACGCTCTGCGGGCCTCGAACGACGACGACGCGCGGTTCGCCGAGGCGGTGCTGGACAACCTGCCCCGCTCGACGTCCCGAGCCGTCGAGGAATTGTCCGAATATAACTGGACATCGGACGAAGCTCGGGGGCTCTACCAGCAGATTCTCGATGGCCTTAAGCGCGAGGTGGTCGAGCAGCGGTTCGCCGGGATGAAGCAGGCCCTGGAGAACGGCAACTTCGACGGCGTCTCGGAAATGGTCGAGGACCTCAACGACCTGCTGCGGCGACACGCCCGGGGCGAGGACACCAACGACGCCTTTCAGCAGTTCATGTCCAAGCACGGCCAGTTCTTCCCCGAGAACCCGGCCAACGTCGAGGAACTGATCGACTCCCTGGCCCGGCGGGCAGCGGCGGCCGAGCGGCTGATGCGCTCGCTCTCCCCGCAGCAGCAGGAAGAGCTCTCCCGGCTGATGGACCAGGCCCTCGGCGACAGTGGGCTGCGCGGGCAGCTCGGCGAGATGACCGACAACCTGCGCGCACTGCGCCCCCAGCTCAACTGGGGCCGCGGCGAACGGGTACGCGGCCCGAACGACCTGGGCTACGGCGACGCGGCCGCCGCTCTCGGCGAGATCGGTGACCTCGACGAACTGCTCGAACAGCTGAGCCAGGAGCATCCCGGGGCGACCCTCGACGACATCGACGTCGAGATGGTGGAGCGGCAGCTCGGCCGCGGTGCCGCCGACGACGTGCGCCGGCTGCGCGACCTCGAACGCGAACTGTCCCGGCAGGGCTGGGTCAGCCGCGACGAGGACGGCCTGACGCTTTCGCCCAAGGCGTTGCGCCGGCTCGGCCGCACCGCCCTGGCCAAGGTCTTCGACGAGCTGTCCGGCAAGCGGCAGGGCCAGCACGACCTGCGCGACGCCGGCGCGGCCGGCGACCTGATCGGCTCGTCCCGCCGCTGGGAGTACGGCGACGAGCAGCCGCTCGACGTGGTCCGCACCATCGGTAACGCGGTCCGGCGCCGGGCCTCGTCCGGTGGCACCGCGACCCTGCCGGTGCGGCTGACTCCGGACGACTTCGAGGTGGCCGAGACAGAGCACCGGGCCTCGGCCGTGGTCGCGCTGTGCGTCGACCTGTCGTACTCGATGTATGCGGACGGCCGCTGGGGACCGATGAAACAGACCGCCCTCGCGCTGTCGCACCTGGTGGCGACCCAGTTCCCGCAGGACTCGCTGCAGATCATCGGGTTCGGCAAGTACGCCTCGGTGCTGTCCCAGGGGCAACTCGCGGCGATCGACCCCACCGCCGAGAAGGGCACCAACCTGCAGCACGCCCTCAACCTGGCCGGCCGGCACCTGCGCCGGCACCCGGGGGCCGAGCCGGTGGTGATGGTGGTGACCGACGGCGAGCCGACCGCGCACCTGGAGGACGGCGATTCCTACTTCTGGTGGCCGCCCACCCCGGAGACCATCCGGGCCACGGTCCACGAGGTCGATCACCTGACCCGGTTCGGCGCGACCCTCAACTTCTTCATGCTGGGTGAGGACCCGGGCCTGCAGCGTTTCGTGGGCCGGGTGGCCGAGCGCAACGGCGGCCGGGTGTTCAGCCCGGACGCCGAGGAGTTGGGCCGCTACGTGGTGGACGACTACGTGCGCGCACGCCGGGGACGCCGATGAACTAGGTTCCTAGGACGCCGGACACGCTGTGCGGCACGCGACGGGTGACGGGTTGCAGGCTCAGGGCTGGTTATAGTGGCTCGGCGAGTGACCGGTACCAAACCGGTCGGGGGCAAGCTTGCCCGGAGTCCGGCCTGCGCCGTCTCCGGAGGGGGAGAGGAAGTCGCGATGTCGCAGCAGCCTGCGCCGTCCATCACCGCCTCCAACCGGATCTGGACGATCCCCAACGTGATCAGCTTCATCCGGTTGCTCGGCGTGCCGCTGTTCCTCTATCTCCTGCTCGGCCCGCACCACGACGTGGCCGCGCTGATCGTGCTGGCCGTCGGCGGCACCACCGACTGGGTCGACGGCTTCGTCGCCCGCCGGATGAACTCGGTGAGCCGCCTCGGTGAGCTGCTCGACCCGTTCGCCGACCGGCTCTACATCCTGGCCACCCTGATCGGCTTCACCATCCGCGGCGTCGTCCCGTGGTGGCTGACCGGCGCGCTGCTGCTGCGCGAGGTCGTGATGGGCATCGCGCTGCTGGTGCTGCGCCGGCACGGGCACAGCGGGGCGCTCCCGGTGCACTACGTCGGCAAGACCGGCACGTTCGTGCTGCTCGGCGCGTTCCCGATCCTGCTGCTCGCGCACGCCGTCGACGCCACCTCGGCGTGGGCTACCCCGATCGGCTGGGGTCTGGCCTGGTGGGCGCTCTACCTGTACTGGGCGGCCGCCGCCCTCTACCTCATGCAGATCGCCCAGCTGCTGCGGGCCGACCGGGTCCAGCCGACGGCGGCCACCGGATGACCACGCCGGACGAGACCCCGCCCAAGCGGGTCTTCACCCCCGACTTCCTCACCGAGCTGTTCCGCAATCCCCTCGAACCCGGCTATGCCGCCGCCGCGGCCCGCAAGGCCGTCGAGGGCCAGCCCACCGGCCCGCGCCGACATCTGACCAGCGGCGTCCTCGCGCTCACCCTGGTCGCCCTGGGTTTCCTGCTGGTCGTCGCCTACCAGCAGACGATGGCCGACGAGCCGGCCCGCACCACCGCCCGGGCCAGCCTGGTCGAACAGGTCCAGAAGCGCCGCGATGAAACGGTCCAACTCCAGACCCGGGCCGAGCAGCTCACCGACGAGGTCAACGAGCTGCGCGAACGCGAGCTCGGCGGGGCCACCGTGGCGAAACTCCGCGACCTCGAGGCGGCCACCGGCCTGGCCGCGGTCACCGGCTCGGGCGCCAAGGTCACCCTGGTCGACGGGCCGACCCCGATCAACGCGGTGACCGGCGAGCGCAACACCGTGGCCCGGGTCAAGGACACCGACCTGCAGCTGGCCACCAACGCGCTCTGGTCGCTGGGCGCCGAGGCCATCGCGATCAACGGCCAGCGCCTCACCGCGACCTCCACGATCCGGCAGGCGGGCGAAGCGATCCTGGTCGACTTCCGGCCGGTGAGCTCGCCCTACGAGGTGATCGCGATCGGGCCCGACGACCTCGACAAGGACTTCGAGGACGGTTACGCGGGCCACTTCTTCAAGCAGCTGGTGTCCAAGTACGGCATGTCCTTCAACGCGCGCGAGGCCAAGAACGTCACCCTCGCGGCGGCCACCGAACTGAAACTGCGGGTGGCCGTGCCATCCACCCCTCCGCCCGCTCCCTCGGGCTCCTCGTTCCCCTCGGGCTCGGTGTCGGCCGACCCGAAAGCATCGGAAGGCGGCCGATGATCGCCGTACTCGCCCTCGTCGCAGGTGTCGTCCTGGGCATCGTTTTCCACCCGAGCGTGCCGGCTCCGCTGTTGCCCTATCTGCCGATCGCCGTGGTCGCCGCGCTCGACGCGGTGTTCGGCGGGGTGCGCGCCAAACTCGACGGGATCTTCGACGACAAACAGTTCGTCATCTCGTTCATCTCGAACGTGCTGGTCGCCGCCCTGATCGTCTATCTCGGCGATCAACTCGGGGTGGGCGGGCAACTCTCCACCGGCGTCGTCGTGGTCCTCGGCGTGCGCATCTTCGGCAACGTGGCGGCCATCCGCCGCCACCTCTTCCGGGCCTGATCATGACCGACGACCGCAACCAGGACCTGCCCACCGCCGGCCGCCGTCCACCGCACGCCGAAAAACCCGATAAAACCGATATAGGTACGGGCCACCCCGCCCCCGAAAGCACGACGCCCGCCCCAGAAGCGCACCGGCTGCAAAGCACCCCGTCCCCTGGTGAAGCGACCGCGCCCGTGACCCGGCCGCCATTCCCGGCGCCCGACGACGAGGTGACCGCGCCGATGGCCCGGCCGGCCGCGCCCACCGTGGAGCGCGCCGGCGACGACGAGGTGACCGAGCGACTCAGCCCGCCGGCCGCGCTGCCGCCGGTGCGGCGCGACGAGCCGATCGGGGAGGGGCCGACCACCCGCCTGGAGCGGCCGGCCCGGGATCCGGGCGGCGAGACCCGGCGGATCACCCCGTCACTCGAACCGGTGACGGTGGAAGCGGAAGCGCCGGAGCCGAGTGCCACGGGACCGTCTGCGGAGCCCGTACCGGAAGCGCCTGATCCCGCCGTACCCACGAAGGAAGCGGAGGCGGAGGCAGCGCCGGAAGCACCGACGGCCGCGAAAGCGGCATCGCCGCGCCGGCTCACCTCGGCCGGCACGCTCATCCTGGTCTTGCTGGCGTTGTTCGGTTTCACCCTGGTCGTGCAGTTGCGCAGCAACGACGGCGACGAGGGATTGGCCACGATGCGCCAGGAGGACCTGGTGCGGATCCTGTCGGACCTGGACTCCAGCGACAGCCGGTTGCAGAGCCAGATCAGCGCGCTGGAGAACAGTCAGCGGCAGCTGAGCTCGGGTGTGGCCGGCCGGCAGGCGGCCCTGGCCGAGGCGGAGAAGCGCGCCGATGAACTCGGCCTGCTCGCGGGCACCCTCCCGGGTCGTGGGCCGGGCCTGGTGATCACGATGGACAAGGTGAAGGCATCGGCGTTGCTCAACGCGGTGCAGGAGCTGCGCGGGGCCGGCGGCGAGGTGCTGCAGCTGGGCGGTTCCAACGGGCAGACCGTGCGGATCGTCGCGTCCAGCTACTTCGTGGACGCGGAGGGTGGCGGGATCATCGCCGACAATGCCAAGCTCAGTGCCCCGTACACGTTGACCGTGATCGGATCTCCCCAGACTATGCAGACCGCGCTGCAGATCCCGGGCGGGGTGGTCGCGTCGGTGAACAGCAACGGCGGTAGCGTGACGATGGAACAGCAAACCGAGGTCGAGGTGACCGCGGTGCGCCAGGCCAAGACTTTGCAGTACGCGCGGCCGGCTTCATGAGGGTGGGCCGGTTCGGTCAGACATACGGGAGAGATGCGTGATTCCTGAGGACCTGCGGTACACGGCGGAACACGAGTGGGTGTCCGGTGACGGCAGCGGGCCCGTGCGGGTGGGCATTACCCACTACGCGCAGGACGCGCTCGGCGACATCGTCTTCGTGCAGCTGCCCGAGGAGGGCACGGCGGTCGCGGCCGGCGACTCGCTCGGCGAGATCGAGTCGACCAAGAGCGTCTCGGAGATCTATGCGCCGATCGCCGGCACCGTGGTGTCGAGGAACGCCTCGCTGGCCGACGAGCCCGAGTTGATCAACGCCGAGCCGTACGCGGCGGGCTGGCTCGTCGAGATCGCGCCGGACGATCCGGCGTCGGTCGGACAGTTGCTGGACGCGGGCGCTTATCAATCTTTGACGGAAGGCTAGCCGCGCGTCCGGTTGCTCGCTGATATTGGCGCTGACTAGGCTCGCCTTTGCTTTTGACGAAAACTCTGTAATTGAAGACCGATAGTCGTGCGTCCGGGCCTGACGGCTGCGGCGGGGGATCTTTGCCCGTGCCGCCTGGCGACGACCAACTGATCCGTGAGGTGGTCCGATGACGCGCCCAGACGACGAGTTCCCCCCACTCGACGTCACGTCCACGCTGAACCTCGGTGCGCTCGATGAGGTACTGGAGGGTCCCGACACCGACGTGGTGCCGAGCCGGATGTCCGGTTCGCTCCCGCCGGGAATGGCGCTGCTGGTCGTGCGCCGGGGCCCCAACGCGGGCGCCCGGTTCCTGCTGGACCACGACGTGACCACCAGCGGCCGGCACCCCGACAGCGACATCTTTCTGGACGATGTGACGGTTTCCCGCAGGCACGCCGAATTCCACCGCGACGGCGGCACCTTCACGGTGCGCGACGTCGGCTCGCTCAACGGCACTTATGTGAACCGTGAGCGGGTCGAGGCGGCAACCCTGAGTAACGGGGACGAGGTGCAGATCGGCAAGTTCCGCCTGGTGTTCATCGCCGGCCCGCGGCCGGAGGGCGAGGGTAACTGATCGTGAATGCGTCGGGGGCGGCCGCGCGCGACCCAGGGCCACGCCATTCGGGTCAGCGCGAGGCTGCGCTGATGAGCATCGGGGAGGTGCTGGCCCATCTGCGCACCGAGTTCCCCGACACGACGATCTCGAAGTTGCGGTTCCTGGAGGCGGAAGGGCTTGTCGATCCCGAACGCACCGCCTCCGGCTACCGGAAGTACTCGTGGAACGACGTGGCCCGGCTGCGCTTCGTGCTGACCGCGCAACGGGACCAATATCTTCCGTTGCGGGTGATCCGCGAGCAGCTCGACCGGATGGAAGAGCAGCCGGCCGCCCCCGCGCGGCCGGCGCTGGTCGCGGTCGGCAGCGAGAAGGCGACCGATCCGTCCGACACCCGGGTCCCCCGGGAGGATGTGATCGAACGCACTGGGGTCTCGCCGAAGCTGCTCGACGAACTCGAGCAGATCGGTCTCGTGACGGCCAAACCACCGGGGTGGTACGACGGTGACGCCGTACTTATCGTGGAGGCTGTCGTCGGGCTGACCCACTACGGCCTGGAGGCGCGCCACCTGCGGGCGTTCCGGGCCGCGGCCGACCGCGAGGTTGGCCTGTTCACACAGCTTCTGGCGCCGCTGGTGCGGCAGAACGACCCG
This sequence comes from Paractinoplanes tereljensis, assembly GCF_016862435.1. Lineage (GTDB taxonomy): Bacteria > Actinomycetota > Actinomycetes > Mycobacteriales > Micromonosporaceae > Actinoplanes > Actinoplanes tereljensis. The sequence goes on along the minus strand of NZ_BOMY01000054.1, from coordinate 48,898 downwards.
GCCGCGAAGGCCCGGGCCGGCGAGACCGCGCGCGATCTGCAGGCGTTGTCGCAGAAGCTGCACGCCGCGCTGGTGCGCGCCGGACTACGCGGGGAACTCGGCCGCTGAGCCGTTCCGGCGGGCGCCCGCAAGGCGTGTACCGTGCAGGATGTGGGGGCCGTGCAGTCGCGGCGACCGGAAAAACAACGACACACGGAGGCGGGCGGTGCGCGAGCTGAGCGTGGTCGGAGTTCGGGTGGAACTGCCGAGCAACCAGCCGATCGTCCTGCTGCGGGAAGTCGACGGTGATCGGTATCTTCCGATCTGGATCGGCGCCGTGGAGGCGACGGCCATCGCGTACGAGCAGCAGGGCGTGAAACCGGCCCGGCCCCTGACCCACGACCTCCTCCGGGACATCCTCGCGGCCCTGCAGGCACCCCTGCGGGCCGTGGAGATCACCGAGTTGAAGGACAACGTCTTCTACGCCGACCTGCTGATCGGCGAAGACCTGCGGGTGTCGGCCCGGCCGAGCGACTCGATCGCCCTGGCCCTGCGGGTCGGCGCGCCGATCCGCTGTGCCGACCAGGTGCTGACCGAGGCCGGTATCGTCATTCCCGACGAGCAGGAGGACGAGGTCGAGAAGTTCCGCGAGTTCCTCGACCAGGTCCGCCCCGAAGACTTTGCCGGATAGTTTCGTCTTCCTCCATACGCGGCGTGTCGCCGCATTACCTGACTGTTTCGGCGACCACTGAGATATACGCTCGTGAAGTCCAGGTGAAGCGGCACCGCGCAGCGGGGAGGTAGTCGCGTGCACGAGCAGCCGGAAGAGGGCCCACTCGTCGGCGAGGACGGAACAGTTGGCTATCGAGGGGTGACGGCCTGCCAGGCGGTCGGCATCAGCTACCGCCAGCTCGACTACTGGGCACGCACGACGCTGGTGATCCCGAGCGTCCGCGACGCCTCCGGCTCCGGCACCCAGCGCCTCTACTCGTTCCGCGACCTGGTCGTCCTCAAGGTCGTCAAGCGCCTGCTGGACGCCGGCGTCTCCCTGCAGAACATCCGCCGCGCCATCGAGACCCTGCGCTCCCGCGGCGTGGAAGACCTGGCCGGCATCACCCTCATCTCCGATGGCACCACGGTCTACGAGTGCCGCTCGCCGGAAGAGGTCGTCGATCTGCTGCAGGGCGGCCAGGGCGTGTTCGGCATCGCCATCGGCGGCGCCTTCAAGGAGATCCAGGGCTCCCTGTCCCACCTGCCCGCCGAGCCGGCCACCGGCCCCACCCCCGTGGGCGTCCCCGCCGAACCAGCAGCGGGCGACGAGCTGGCGGCCCGCCGGGCCCGCCGCCGCGCCGGCTAGCCGGCTTTCCGTCGCAGCTTGACGGTGCTGTCGGTGCGTTCGATCAGGTCGCCGTCGGGGCCCTTCTGCTGGCGGGGGTGAACGACCGCCGTCAGCACCTCCCAGCCGTCCCCGAGGTCGAGCGACTTGATCACCTCGTCCGGCGCCGGGAAGTGGATCTCCTGGTGCCCCTCGTGCCGGAACGGCCCGTGATCCATGTGTCCCTCGATCAGCAGCACCCCGCCCGGGCTCACCGCCTGCGCGGCCCGGCGCAGGATCTTCTCCCGGTCGAAGTCCTCCCAGAAGTGCAGGAACTGCGCCGACACCAGGTCGAACTCCCCGTCCGGGAACGTCTTCTCCAGGTTGTGCTGCTGAAAATCAACCGACACACCCGCCTCGGCGGCATGCGCGGCGGCCCGCTGCAGGGCCACGCCGGAGATGTCGGCCGCGGTGACCTGCCAGCCGTTGCGGGCCAGCCAGACCGCGTCGGCCCCTTCCCCGCACCCCAGATCGAGGGCCCGCCCCGGCGGCAGATCACCGACCTCGGCCACCAACTCGACGTTGGCGTTGCCACTCCAGATCCGGTTTTCCTCGCGGTAGCGGGCGTCCCAAGCTTCCTCGTCACTCATGCCCCCAGAATGCGACGCCCGCGCCCCCACGCCGAGTTTCCTTGCCAGAACAGCAAACCGCCGCGCCGGTTTCGGCCGTTCGCGTAGCGTCGGCACGGTGATCCCGCAGAACTTCCCGCTCTACATCACCGAGCCGGGCAACCAGACCTGGCTGGTGATCGGCTGGCTGCCGGACCGCGACTCGGGCCTTCCCCGCCAGCCGGTGGTCCTGCTCTGCGGCGCGGAGACCGAACAGCCCCGAGTGCTGGAACAGACCGTCCCGTTCCGCGTAGTAGGCACCGGCACCCACCCGCTGTAGCGGCGGGACGCGCGCCGTCCTGAGGCGTTGCGGTTGGGCCGGCCGCCTGCGACGTAGCGGCCGGGCCGTCCTTCTTCGGCGTTGTGGCGGGGTCGTTCTCCTGTGGCGTGGCGGCCGGGCCGGGGGATCACCCGGCAGTCCGCTTGGTCAGGCGATCTCGGTGCGTCGCCGGCGTAGCGCGCGCAGGGCGCTGATGGCACCCGTGACGGCGAGTGCCCAGACGACGAGCAGCGGCTGCCCGAGAAGCCGGATCGCGCGGGCGGCGTCGGTGTCGAGGCCGAAGCCGTCGCGGTGCTCGGCGAACTGGGCGATGTTGCCCGGCAGGATCGCGACGAAGAACGCCGCAGTGACGGCACCCACGATGCCGCGCGCGGGTTGCCGCCAGACGGCGAGCAGGGCCACCGCCAGGCACAGCTCGACCACACCGGACACGATGACCACGACGTTCGCGTCGATCGGCAGCCAGGACGGCACCTGCGCCCGAAACTCCACCCGGGCGAAGGTCAGGTGCGCGATGCCGGTGAACAGCAGCACCGCACCCAGCACAAGCTGACCCACCGCGCCGACCACACGCCGCATGGCCACCTCTTCCCGTCAGCCTGACCACCCAAGATACGAGAGGGCCGGCGGCGACCGCCGCGGACCCTCCGTGCAGCGCCCCCGTTCGCTCTCGCACACGCGACGATTGCCGAACGACGACGGACCGATCGCCGACGCTCGCCGAGCCGGAAGTGGATCCCAGGCCCCGTTAGCGCAGATCAGCTGGCCAGTTTGCGGCTTACGTCCTGGCGGGCCGGGCTTCCAGCCTTCGGTGTAGCGGGCCGGTCGTCCGGGTGTTGCTTGTGGTCCTGGCTGGCCGGTCGGGCTTCCCGGCCCCCGTATTGCAGGCCCGTCGGCCGGGCGTGGCCTATGTCCTGACTGGCTGGTCCGCCGGGTGCGGCTCTCAGCCCCGATAACGCCGGTCAGGCGGTCGGTTTGCGGCCCGCGTACTGGCCGGTTGGGCGGAAACGGCTCGGGCGGTCGCCGTACTCCTCGAGGGCGTGCGCCAACCAGCCGGCCGTTCGCCCCACCGCGAAGATTGTCTCGCCGGCGTCGGCCGGCATGCCGTGGGTGAGGGTGAGCGCGGCCAGCGCGAAGTCGATGTTGGGGTGGATGCCGGCGCGGGTGCGCATCGCGTCGATCATCAGCTCGGCGGTGTCGCGCACCGGGCCGTCGGCGATCATCTCCATGAGGGTGGTCGCGCGGGGGTCGCCGTCCGGGTAGAGCGGATGCCCGAAGCCCGGGACCGGCGCCCCCGAACGCTGCCGGTCGGTGATCGTGCCAACCGGGTCCTTGGACGCCATCGCGTCGGCGACCATCGCGTGGGCCAGCCCGCTGGCCGCGCCGTGCAGTGGGCCGTCGAGGGCGGCGAGGCCGGCGCTGACCACGGCGTAGGGGTGGGCCCGCGTCGACGCCGCCACCCGAGCGGCCAGTGTGGAGGCCGCGATGTCGTGGTCGGCCAGCAGGATCAGGGCGGCGTTCAGCAGGTCGTGGTCGGGTTCCGCGGTGCTCAGCCGCGGCCACAGGGTCTGCGCGAGGCTCGCTCCCGGGTGGGCGGCCGCGGTCGCGGCGACGGGGACCACCTCGAGGTAGCCGTCGATGACCTGCCGGGCGTGGGGGAGTGCCGCGACCATGGTGGCGAGCAAGGTGCGTCCGGTCGTCAGGACGGCGGCGGGGGTGGTGTCGAAACGGAGCGGGTCGGCGGCGGCCGCCGCCGCGACGATGACTCGGAGCCGGTCGGTGGTGCGTGCCGTCCGGGGCAGCTGCATGCTCACCCGCACGGCGAGATCGAGCAACTCGGCGGTGGGCTCAAGGGCCACATGCTCGAGATCACCGGCCCAGAGTAGGGTCACGACCGCCTCATAACTCGCCGTGCGCGCCAGCACGCAGGTGTCGCGTCCGCGGTAATAGAGACCCCCGTCCTTGATCAGCGTGATGCCGGTCTGGATGCCGGGAGTGGTCGGGCGGCGGCGGCTCGCCACGAAGGCGTCGACGTCCGGTTTTTCGAAAAGACTGCTCTTGCCGTCGGCGTTGCGGCGGCTGGTGAGCAGGCCGCGGCTGACGTAGGCGTAGACGGTTGCGGGCTTGATGCCGAGGCGGTCGGCGACCTGCTCGGTGGTCATCAGATGGGGATCCGGGGGCATGTGGAGATGCTCTCATATTGACTGGATCAATGTTGACATCAACATGTTGACGGAACATGTTGATGACATGTTGACTGTCAACCCAGGACTGGCCGGTGTCGTAGCGTTCGACACCGAGATCGCCGAACCGGACCGCGACGGCGGCGCCCTGCGATACCGCGGCGTGGACGTCCGCGAGCTGGCCGGAAAGATCACCTTCGCCGAGGTGTGGGGCCTGCTCGCCGACGGCGACCTGACCCAGGGCCTGCCGCCCGCCGAGCCGTTCCCGATCCCGGTGCACTCCGGCGACACCCGGGTCGACGTGCAGGCCGCGGTCACGCTGCTCGCTCCGTACTGGGGCATGCGCCCGCTGATCGACATCGACCACGCGCAGGCCCGCGACGACCTGGCCCGGGTCTCGGTGATGACCCTGTCGTACGTGGCCCAGTCGGCCCGCGGCACCCATCGCCCGGCGGTGCCGCAGCGCATCGTCGACGGCGGCCGCAACGCGACCGAACGCTTCATGCTGCGCTGGCAGGGCGACCCCGACCCGCGGCACGTCGCGGCGATCGACCGCTACTGGGTCTGCGCCGCCGAGCACGGCATGAACGCCTCGACGTTCACCGCCCGGGTGGTGGCCAGCACCGGCGCCGACGTGCCCGCCTGCATGTCCGCCGCGGTCGCGGCGCTGTCCGGCCCGCTGCACGGCGGCGCGCCGGCCCGGGCACTCAGCATGATCGAGGACGTGGAGCGCAGCGCCGACCCACGCACCTACGTGAAGGGCCTGCTGGACAGCGGCAAACGCCTGATGGGTTTCGGTCACGCGGTCTACCGGGCGGAGGACCCGCGCGCCGCAATCCTGCGCGAGGCGGCCCGCGAGCTGGGTGCCCCGCGCTACGAGGTAGCCCTGCAGCTGGAGAAGGCGGCCTTGGCCGAACTCCGCGAACGCAAGCCCGACCGAGTCCTGGAGACCAACGTGGAGTACTGGGCCGCCGTGGTGCTCGACTTCGCCCAGGTCCCGTCAGACATGTTCGCGTCCATGTTCACCTGCGCCCGCACGGCCGGCTGGAGCGCCCACATCCTCGAACAGAAGCGCCTAGGCAAGATCATCCGCCCCTCCGCCGACTACGTAGGCCCACCCGAACGCCCAGCCACCGAGCTAGCCGGCTGGGACGCCACGGTGAAGAAGTACGCCTGACCGAAGCCGCCCCGGCCAGTTGCGGCGGCCGTCCGCTGTGGGAACTGATGCGGGGGAGTCTCGCGCCGGGTGGCTGGCTCGCGGTCAACCTGCTCGGGGACCGGGAGGAGTGGGCCGGCACACCCGGCGGGACGTTTCTGGCGGAGAGCGAGGTGCGGGCCTCGTGGACGGCCTCGAGCTGGTGCGGCTGGACGAGGAGGACGCCGAGGGCCCGGCCTACTGCGGGACCAAGCACTGGCACGTCTTCGACGTGCTGGCGAGAGCGAGCGCGCGGGCGACCGCGCGGGCGAGCGCGACCGCGAGGCCGAGGGCGAGCGCTACACGCCGGCCGGGTCCTTGAACGGGTTGTGTTCGCTGATCAGTTTGTCGATGCGGGCCTGGTCTACGCGGCGCACGACCGTGCCGACCTCCTGGGAGTCGCGCACGCACTTGGCCAGCGTGAAACTCGACGTGACCACGTAGAGCAGGCCGACCGCCAGGAAAGCGCGGATCCAGCCGCCGACCGGCAGGTAGAAGATGCCCGCCGCGAGGGCGAACAGCGAGATGACAAATGAGGCGGCCGCCTGAGCGTAGAAGGCGGTGGTGACCTTCGGCTGCGGATTGATGTCCATGGCGGTCATCCTTGCCGCCACGCTCACCCGGGCGAATGAGTGCGAGTACTCAAGGTAGGCCCTCGTGGTTCAGATAGAGGACGATCCGCAGGCTCTCGCCGTCGTCGTGCAGGACGAACGACGACGCCAGCGGCAGCGGGTCGCCGCCGGCCGGGCGCAGCGCCGACCACTCGGTGCGGACCAGCCAGTAATGGTCGTCCAAGCGGGTCTCGGTGAGCGCGGTCAGCACCGTCGGTCCGAGGCCGGCGTCGGCGAACGCGGCGGCCCGCCGGGGGAGGGCACGCAGGAAGTCGTCGCGGGTCACCGGGCGGGCCCCGGTGCCATCAGCGGCCAGGAACGAGTCGGCGAAGCAGGCGCCGAGTTGCTCGGGCTGGAGGCTGGCGCAGGCGAAGGTGTGAAAGAACGCGCGAATGGAATCCGACATGCCGGCAAAGATAATCCGACACTGTCCACAATATACCACAAAAAGTGGATTTATTCCAGGCCTGAACGGATCCGGTCGGCCACCACTTCGGCCCCCTTACCGAGCAGGATCGTGTAGTGGTTGACGTCCGGGACGATCTCGGCGCCGGCCGCCTCGAGGACCGCCGCCGGGTACATCCCGGTCTCCTCGTCCTGCATCCCGCGCACCGCTCCGAGCAGCGGAAACCCGGCCGGAGCCGGCGCGGTGAGCATGTCGCGCGCGTCCGCCCGGATCGCATCGAGCACGCACGACGACCCGGTCCCGGTGAAATCCCGCCGGACATATTCCGAAACATCCTCCGACCAATACTTCCCCAGCGCCGGATTGGCCCGGAAGAAGTCGAGATATTCGTCGACCGACCCGAACGTCATCGACAGCCGCCGCATGGCCGGCCCGATCGTCGCGTGCAGTGCGGTGTCGACGTCGATCCCCGGCGGCACCGGCAACGGCAGCCCACCGTCAACGAGCAGCACCGACGAGACCCGCGATGGGTAGCGCTGGGCGGTTTCGGTCACCACGAACCCACCCATGGAATGCCCGGCCAGCGCCACCCGCTCCAGCCCGAGATGATCCGCTATCGCGATCACATCGGCCGCATGCGCGGCCATCCCGAACGGCCCGGCGATGCCGGCACTGCCGGCCCGACCCCGAAGATCAGGAGCAATCAGCCGTACGCCTCCGTCAAGCGCCCGGGCCACCGCCGCCCAGGACAGCGCGTTGGCGGTGATCCCGTGCGCCGCGATGACCGCAGGCCCGTCACCCGCCCACTCCACGCACCGAAGCAGCCCGCCCTCGACCGCAACGTCGAATTCCTCCATGCCTGCCACCTTACGAACCTCCCCGCCGCCCGCCTATGTTCCAGGCCCACATCGACCCGTCACCCGGCCGGTGTGGCCGACCCACTCCCTCCCCGAATCGGTTGTCCGTGGAGCGGTTGCCGGAGGCCGCGCGTTCGCGGTCCGTGGATCTGCTATCCCCGGAGCGGCTGCTGGAGGCCGCGCATTCGATCCCTGGAACGGCAATCCCGGGCGCGCTAGTGCGTTGACCTTGACGGATTCCCGGTTTGCGACATGCCGTTCCGGTGCGTGAGGTTTGGGATGTTTCGGTTCAGGCTGGAGTTGGCAGGGCGGATCGAGGTACATCATGTCCACACCTGTGCGGGCTCGCCGGTTGACCGAGGAGGAGGGCCAGTTTCTGCTCCGGTTGGTGCGCCGGGGCGTTCACGACAGCGTCCGCGGTACCGGCGTGCGGCGCGCTCAAGGCTGATGCGCACCGCGTCTTCATGTTTGCCCAGGGCTTCGGCTCGCAGAGGCTGCGACGCGGCTGACTCGAAAATCCTGAGCGCCGGTGGCGGAGTCCCAAATACTAAAGGACATCTGCGCTGATCACGCCCCGGTCCGCGTCTCCGGCCTGATCTTTGGGGCCTGAACGTTGTGCGATTTTTCTGCCGGTCAGGGCGTGCTGAAAGCAAACGAACGACTACTTGTTCTTGCATTCGGTCGAATTCCAGGCACCCTCGGCTGGGCGCACGACGCCGTTCGGCAGTCGTGTCGATGCATCCATCCGCGAACAGGCCACCTGGCCCGAAGTCAGGTTCGCGCGGGTCAGGTTCGCCCCGGTCAGGTTCGCCCTGGTCAGCTTCGCTCCGGTCAGGTTCGCGTTGGTCAGGTCTGCATAGAAAAGCGTCGCGCCGGTCAGGTTCGCGCCGGCCAGGTTCGCCTCGGTCAGCTTCGCGAGGTACAGAGCTGCGCCGGTCAGGTTCGCGTTGATCAGCTTCGTTCTGGTCAGGTAGGTTTTGTTCAGGCCAGCGTCGGTCAGGTTCGCGCCGGCCAGGTTCGCGTCGGTCAGGTTCGCGTCGGTCAGGAACGCGCCGGTCAGGTTTGCGTCGGTCAGGGATACGAACCGCAGGTTCGCGCCGATCACGAATGCGCCCGTCAGGTTCGCGTCGGCCAGGTTCGTGCCACTCAGGTCAGCGCCTTGCAGGTCCGCGTCGTGCAGTCCGAGTAGAGCATTTCTAAAGTCGAGGTATGCGTGACTATAGGGGTTCGGGCGGCGGCCGAGGACGCTAATCGCTGCCCGGACATCCGCCGGCGAGTCAGGTACCTGCCTAGGGATCGTTCTCGGGCGCGGTGAATGGGTTCGCACGAACGCGCACAGCACCTCAATAACGGTGTTCTCGTCCTCTGGAGAGTCCTTCATCAGCGTTTCCAGAGCGTAGATGCCGCCGAGTCGGATGCTGAGCCTGTCGGTGCCCTCCTGACCGAGCTGGTCGACGGCCGCAACGAACCGGTCTGCCCGCTGTCCTTTGAGCGCCAGGTCCCGTTGCGCATTGGTGCTGTCGCGTTGCAGGCGGATTTGGTCCCGGTTGAAGTTGTTCGTCAGGTAGAGCCCGACGGCGACCAGGAGCACGGACACGAGGCCGCCGATCGCTGTGCCCCGTTGCCACCAGTCGGGGCGTGGTTCCCTTGCGGCTGCTGGCCGTCTCGGGCGCAGTCCGGGCTTGGGGCGGTTGGTTAAGCCTGGCAGTGGTGTTCGCCGCCTCGGTGGTTGGGTTCCGGTGGATCGGCCGACACGCTGGCGGTTCCAGGGGCTCACCGTCCCCATTGTTGGGCATGCACGCCATGTGTGTCACTCGGCGCTCCACGGGGCTACTTGGGGCGTGCCGCGGTGGGATGCTCACCTTTCTGCATCCAGCCGACGCCCTCGGCGGCGACGTTGACCATCAGGCTCGGCCCACGCCGGTCACCGAGACCGAGACCCCGATCATTGAGTGCGACTTCTGCTCAGGCCCGGATGCGGCCTGGGTGTACGCGCCAAGCAGGAGAGCGACCTCCGATACGTCCACCCCGGCGATCCGGGCCTGGGCCGCAGCGCACAAGGTCGAGTTGTTCGCCGGTGCCGACCCGGTCCAGCCGGTCCAGCATCAGGTCGGCAACCCGTGGCAGACGCCGCACATCGGCCAGCCACCCGGCCAGGCGGTCACCGCCGGTCCCCGCGCGCAGGGTGGCGATCACCGCGACGGCCCGGTCCGGGCGGCCGGCGATGACGTAGAGCAGGACGTCGAGGGAGCTCTGGTCGGCCCACTGCAGGTCGTCGACGACCAGCGCCACCGGGCGTTCGGCGGCGGCGTGGTCCAGCCACGCGTCGAATTCCACCACCGTGACGCCCGCGTCGAGCCCGGCCCGGCGCAGGGCGCCGCGCAACGGCAGCAGCGGACTGGTCATCGAGGTCAGCGGCAGGCAGGTCGCCCAGATGGTCTCGACGTCACCGGCGGCCGCGCACGCCGCCGCGACCAGCGAGGTCTTGCCGATCCCCGGCTCGCCGCGCACCAGCAGCGTCGAGGCCCGTCCCGCCACGGCCTCGCCGACGCACCCTGCCACGACCGGGGTCTCCGCGGCTCGCCCCGCCAGCGCCACGCCCCGAGTCTCCCCGGCACCGCGCGGCCCTGTCGAGTCAGCCGGCCGGAGGACCACTCAGACGATGCAAGCGCAGTGCGAGCTGCAGGTCCAGAGCCCGGGCGGGGGACTGCCAGTCGGCGCCCAGCAGGTTGGCGATCCGGTCCAGGCGCTGGGTGACCGTGTTGACGTGCACGTGCAGGGTCTCGGCGGCGCGGGACAAGCTGCCGCCCGCGCCGAAGTACGCCTCCAGGGTCTTGAGCAGGGCGGTTCCGCGGCGGGTGTCGTAGTCCAGGACCGGGCCGATCGCCGACCGCAGGAACGCGGGCACGTCCTGGCGGTCGCCGAGCAGCAGGCCGACGTAGCCCAGCTCGATGTGGCTCGCGCCTTCGCCGACCCGGCCCAGCGCGATCAGGGCGGTCGCGCAGGCGTCGGCCTCGCGGTGGGCGGGGGCGATCGCGGCGGGGGAGGAGGCCGGGCCGGCCGCGCCGGCCGTCACCGGGCGGCCCAAGGTCCGGGACAATTCCTTGGCCACCGTACGGGCGACCGCGGCCGGATCGGTGCCGGGCAGGATCAGGGCCACCCGGCCGTCCTTGCCGACCGCCAGGCCGGAGCGGGTGGCGGCGAACGTGCGTGCCCAGGAAACCGCCCGCTGACGCAGGCCGCCCTCGGTGCGGTCGGCGGCGGCCACCACGACGTGCGGCGTGTCCAGGTCGACGCCGAGGCGCCGGGCCCGGGAGCGCAGCGCCTGCTCGTCGCGGATCGGGCGGCCGATCAGGTCGTCCAGCAGCTCGCCGCGCACCTGTCCTTCGGCCTCGGCGACGGTGCGGCGGAACAGCAGGAGGAGCGCGGTGATCTGCGCGGCCCGTTCCAGGATGCGCTGGTCGGCGCCGGCCAGCGGCTCGGCCGGGTGGAAGACCAGGGCGCCCAGGTTGTCGGCGCCGGCCACCACCGCGGCCACGTACGCGTCGCCGCGCTGGACACTGCGGCCCGCGCCGCGGGACGCCGCGACCGCCTCGGCCATGTCGGCGGCGTCCAGTTCGGGCAGTCCGCCGGACCAGGTCGGGGACTTCGCCACGGCCAGTTCGCGGCCGGTCGCGTCCAGCACCAGCAGGGCGCCGCCGAGCACGTCGACCAGGTCGGCGGCCACGTCCTCGACGCCGCCGCCGCGCAGGACCAGGGCGGTCATCCGGTCGTGGGCGGCCGCGGCCCGCTCCACCGACGCGCTGTGCTCCTGGATCACGGTGTTCGCGGCCGACAACTCGGCCAGGGCGGCCTGGGTCTCGGTGAGCAGCCGGGCGGTGTCGATGGCCACCGCCGCGTGCGCGGCCAGCGAGCCGAGCAGGGCCACCTCCTCGCGGGCGAACGGCCGCTCGGTGCGGTCCGCGGCGAAAAGCACGCCGATAACGGCGGACCCCAACCGCAGGGGTACGCCGAGAATGGCGACGAGACCTTCATCCCGTACGCCCGAATCGATTTCCGTGGTGTGCCGGAAGCGGGGGTCCTGGCCGTAGTTCGACGTGGCGTAGGGGGTGCCGGAGACCGCGACCAGACCGCCCAGCCCGGCCCCGGCCGGCAGCCGCAGGGTCTGGAAGCTGGCCGCCACCGAGCCGTCGGTGATCCGCATGTAGGTGTCGCCGCGCCCCGGATCGTCCAGGGTCAGATAGGAGACGTCGGCGCCGAGCAGGGTGCGCGCCCGGTGCACGATGGCCCTCAGCACCGCGTCGAGATCGCGCAGCCCGGCCAGGTCGCCGGCCGTGTCGTACAGCGCGGAGAGCTCCTCCTCGCGGCGCCGGCGGCGCTCCAGCAGGGCCCGCACCCGCAGCGCCGCGAGTTTGATCTCGGCCAGCTCGGCGAGGTCGTCGGCGGTGGCCCCGGACTGCCGGGCGGCGAGGATCGGGCGCTCGAACTCGACCGGCGTGGCCTCGCGGGCCAGCAGGTCGAGGTATTCGAGCGGGTTGAGCACGATCGCCAAACTAATGCGCCGTCCAGCCGCCGTCGATGGTGATCGACGATCCGGTGATCAGGGCGGCGGGTGGGGTGCAGAGGTACGCGAGAAGCTCGGCGACCTCGGCCGGCTCGATCAGGCGTTTGATGGCCGCCCGGTCCAGCATGATCTTCTCGACGACCTCGGACTCGGAGATGCCGTGGATCTGCGCCTGGTCGGCGATCTGCTTGTCGACAAGCGGGGTACGCACGAACGCCGGGCAGATGCAGTTGGAGGTGACCCCGTGCGGCGCCCCTTCGAGTGCGGTGACTTTCGACAGGCCTTCCAGGCCATGCTTTGCCGTGACATAAGCGGATTTGTACGGCGAGGCAATCAGGCCGTGTACCGAGGAGATGTTGATGATCCGGCCCCAGCCCCGCTCGTACATGTGGGGCAGCACGTGCTTCACCAGGCGGTAGGGCGCCTCGACCATCACCTTCTGGATCAGCGAGAACCGCTCGTCGGGGAACTCGTGCAGCGGCGACACGACCTGCAACCCGGCGTTGTTGACCAGCACATCCACCCCGGCCGGCAGCGCCCCGATCGCGTCCAGGTCACTCAGATCGGTGACGATGGTGTCCGGGCCGGCCTGCAGATCGACCACGACGACCTTCGCCCCGGCCGCCGCGAGCCGCTCCGCGCAGGCCCGCCCGATGCCGCTGCCGCCGCCGGTGACCAGGGCGGTCTTTCCGGACAGGTCCAGGTCGACCACATGTGCCGTCGTCATGTCCGTGAACTTACGAGCCTTCGAGGCCCACCGCACATGTGCGCGCCCCACATACCGCCGGGCTTGCCGGTGTGCGGTACCTTTCGGGCCGCTATGCGAGCCCTGACCCTCACCCGCCGGAGCCTGCTCGGTGGCGCCCTCGCGGCCGCCGCGGCCGGGTGCGGCCCCGTCGAGAGCCCACTGACCGCCGGCGCCCGGGCGTCCACCCCGCTCAACGTGGGGGTGATCCGGTCCCGCAAGGGTGTCTTCGCCGCCGAGGGCGAGCGCTTCGAAAAGGCGCTGCGGGCCAGCTTCATCGTCGCGACCAACTACACCAGCCAGATCGGCGCCCGCACCATCATGGTGACCTGGATCGACGATCAGAGCGACCCGGACCGGGCGGCCGCCGGGGCCGAGGAGCTGCACCGCCGCGGCATCCGGCTGATCGCCGGCGGCACCACCTCGGCGTCGGCGCTGCGGATCGCCGCGATCGCCGAACGCCACCGGATGGTCTTCCTGTCCAACGCGCCCGATGACCGGCTGACCGGCTTCAACCGGTACACGTTCCGCACCGGCCGGCAGACCTACCAGGACCTCGCCGCCGCCCGCACGCTCATCCCGGCCGGCGCCCGGGTCGTCGTCTACGGCCCGGACAACGCGGCCGCCCAGGTGCTCGGCGCCGTCGGGACGGTGCGCGACCCGGCCTGGATCGCCCGCACCAAGCCGGACGTCCTGTTCGTGGACTGGCCGGCGCCCACCCGCAAGTTGATGCGCGGCATTCCGGACGGGCTGCCGGTGGTCGGCATTCTCGGCGCGCGCAGCACCTGGCCGGCCTACACCCCGAGCCAGCTGGGCTCGATGCAATTCGCCACCGGCTACGTCGACGGGGCCGCCCGCGGCTCCCTCTACAACGTGCTGCGCAATCGGGTCTGGGCCGGGCGCACCGACACCGGGCACGTCGAGGGCTTCACCGCCGGCTCGCTGATGGCCGAGGCGCTGCAGACCGCGGCGGACGACCCGGACGGCATGATCTCGCTGCTGGAAGGGCTGAAGTTCGGCGGGGTGAAGGGCGACCTGCAGATCCGCGCCACCGACCACGCCCTGCTCCAGTCGATGTACACGGCGTCGCTGACCTGGACCGGCGCGTCGGGCGCGCTCACCGCGGTCACCACCGAGACCCTCACCCCCGACCGCACCACGCCGCCGTAAGCTCAGCGCATGACCGACCGCGCGCGGGTCGAGGACGTCCACGAGCTGGCCCAGGCGATGCCGTACGTCACCGTCGAGGAGGGCGGTGCCGAGAACCCGGTCTACCAGGTCGGCCGCAAGTCGTTCGTGTTCTTCCGGACGCCGCGCCCGGACGCGGTCGACCCGGACACCGGCGAGCGGTACACCGACGTGATCGTCTTCTGGGTCGAGTCCGAAAACGATAAGCAGGCCCTGGTCCAGGACCCGTCGACGCCGTTCTTCACCACTGCGCACTTCGACGGCCATCCGTCGGTGCTGCTGCGGGCTGCCCGGATCGGCGAGCTGACCCGGGCCGAGCTGGCCGAGATCGTCCAGGACGCCTGGCTGTCCCGCGCGTCGAAGCGGCGCGCTGCCGACTGGCTGAGGGGTCGCGGAAAGTCACCGGGGTAAATACGATCGGTTACGTGACGGCCGAGAGCGTGCGAACCCCGCTGGTGCGGGGGCTGCCGGTGCTGGGCAATGCCCTGCGGATGGCGAAGAATCCGGCGCGGTTCTTCGTGGACTGCTATCGCGAACATGGTGCGGTGTTCCGGGTGCGGATGCTGGGCCGCGAGCACGCGGTTCTGGCCGGGGCCGAGGCGGCCGAATTCCTCGGCACCCAGGAGGGGCGCGACAGCCTGCGCTCCAAGGAATTCTTCCGCGGGCTGGTCGACGAATACGGCGCCACCCGCACCCTGCCCGGTGAGGACGGGGCCAGCCACAAGGAACTGCGCGACATCATGCGCCGCGGCTATTCGCGCGAGGCGATCGCCGACCGGCTCGACGAGGTCGTCGCGATCACCGATCGCAACATCGACCGCGTCTGGCAGCCGGGGCGGCCGGTTCCGGTGCTCCGCTCGATGCAATCTCTGGTCACCGATCAGCTCGGTGAGTTGCTCACCGGGGCGTCCCGGCCGGAATACGTCAATGACATCCGGATCGCCACCATGTACCTGCTGAACGTTCTGGTCACCCGCTCCCGGCCGCGGGTTCTGCTGCGCGATCCGCGCTATCGGCGGGCGAAGACCCGGGTCCTGCAACTCAGCCAGGAAATGATCGACGACCGGTCGCGGGCCGAGGCCGGCGCCAAACCGGCGGTCCTCATCGACGACCTGATGCGGGCCAATCGGGAAAGACCCGAGGCGATGCCCGACTCCGACCTGATGATCAGCGTCACCGGCCCCTACGTGGCCGGGCTGGACACCGTCGCGAACACCATGTCGGCCTTCGTCTACGCCGTTCTCAAGCACCCTGACGTGCTGGAACGGGTGCGGGCCGAGGCCGACGATCTGTTCGCCAAAGGCAGCATCACCGAGAAGGACCTGCGCGGCATCCCGGCCATTCGCGGCGCCCTGATGGAGACCATGCGGCTCTATCCGATCGCGGTGGTGCAGATGCGCACGGCCACCCGCGACTTCGCCTTCCAGGGGCATCGGATCGCGGCCGGCGAAACCCTCTACATCGGCACCACCGTGCCGCACTTCCTCGACGAGTTCTTCCCCGACCCGGAGCGGTTCGATATCGACCGCTACGAGAAGCCGCGCGCCGAGCATCTGCGGGCCGGCGCCTATTCGCCGTACGGCCGCGGCCAGCACGTCTGCCTCGGCAAAACCCTCGCCGACGTGCAGATGCTGGTCACCACGGCCCGCCTGTTCCACCGGCTCGATCTGCGCCTCGACCCACCCGGCTACGAACTCAAGATGAAAACCACACCGACCCCGGGCCCGTCGCTCAACTTCCGCGTCCGGGTGGCCGGCCTCCGCAATTAAAAGATACGGGCATGGATGTGTCCCCTGGTTTTCCGGGCGAGCCGGGCGGTGGGTTGCGGCCGTAGCGCCGCCATCGCGTGCGGTGTTGCCGCGCCACACGCGATGGCGGCCTTACGGCCGCAACCCATCGCTCAGGCCGCCCGGAAAACCACGGGACTGTTCATGCCCGTATTTTCCGATTTTTTAAAGGAGTTTGAGTCGCCGGGCTGCGACGCCGACGCGGAGCTTTTGGCCCCAGGAAAGCTCGATGGCGTCGTTTTCCAGGCCGTCGGCGAAGACCACCAGGCGTTCCGATTCGCTGGTGATTTCCAATTGATCGCCGTCTTTCAACAGGCCTGCGTCGCAGGTGACGCCGGTGGCGGGGGACGGCCAGGCCTCGCGGACGAACCAGCACAGCATTGGTTCCTCGGGGGACGGGACCGGGGGAGCGGTCGCGCGTTCCCGGGCGATCGAGGCGCACCAGCCGGTGGCGCCGGTCCCGGTGCCGGCGATCAGGCCGGAGGAGGACTGGCGTTCGGTCTCGCCCTGCGGGGTGCGAATCACGTAGCGGGCCGACTGGTGGCTCGCGTGTCCGATATAGATCTCGTTGAGGCCGTAGAGCTCCTGGCCGTCGTCGAGTCGCGCCACCACCATCGTGCGGGGTTGGGCGTCATCTCGGTGGTTCAGCAGCGTCGGAATGTCGGCCGCGCGGTGCCGGACCAGCACCCCGGCGTTGCGGCCCGGCTCCGGATCGACGCCGATGACCGGCTGACCGTCCAGATATTTCGCGACATTGGCGACCAGGCCGTCCTGGCCGATCGCGATGATCACGTCCTCCGGCGCGAACAGGAAGCGCGGCAGGTCGGCGCGCTCGACGTGGCCGCGCCGCCATTCGGCCGGGACGGCCGCGCTGACCTCGGTCATCGCCTGCCGTAGCGCCTCGTGCCGGGCCGTCACCTCGTCGAGGTCGCGGCCCCGCTGGCGCAGGAAGTACGCGGCGGCGCCGCGGGTGCCGTGCCGGGCGAGCAATTCCTCCAGCTCGCTGCGGCGCGTAACCACGACCACCCGCGGGGTCAGCGTGCTCATCCGAGCCGTCCCACCAGCTTGCTGAGCAGGTCGGGGGTGACCGTGACCTCGCCGATCTGGGGCAGCTGACCGGCCAGCTCCTTGAGCGCGAGGGCCTGCAGAACGGCCGGCGGCAGGTCCCGGTAGGCGGCCAGCCGGGCGGCCTCCGCCTCGGCCTCGGCCAGGCCCACCACCCGCGCACCGGTCGCCCGGGCGTCGTCGCGGGCCCGGGTCGCGTCGGCCTCGGCCGCCGCCGTCGTGCGGGCCTGCTCGGCCTGGCCCTTCGCCGCGACCAGCTGCGACTCGGCGTCCAGCTCGGCCCGGCGGCGGGCGTTCGCGCCGCGCTGCTCGACCAGGTTCTGCTCCCGCTTGGCCAACTCGATCTTGCTCTGCAGCTCGTTCTCGGCGATCGCGCGTTCCTGCTGCACGGCGTCGGCCCGGCGGGCGTAGGTCGCCCGGTCGGCCTCGCGCTGCACCTGCTCGCGGGTCGGCGTCTGCAGGGCCCGTTCCAGGTCGGGCTCGGGCCGCAGCGCCACCACCCGGGCGCTGACCACCGTCACCCCGGTCTCGGTCAGCCGGGGGTCGGCGGCCAGGGCGTCGGTGACGCCGGCCCGGACCGCGGCGATGCCGGTGGTCAGCGCCTCCGCGAGGGGGACCCGGGCGAGCAGGTCGAGGGCCGGCTGCTGGGCCAGTTCGGCCAGCAGCGTCGCCACCTGGTCGAGCGGCTGACCCTGCCAGCGGCCCTTGTAGGGGTCGATGGAGAAGTCCAGCCGGGTCGCGGCGGCGGCCGGGTCGCTGAACCGGTAGGTGACCGTGGCCTGCACGGTCACGTCGGCGAAGTCCTCGGTGCGGGCGTGGAACAGCAGCGGCAGCTCCCGGTCGTCGACCGGCACCTCGGACAGCACCGCGGTCAGCGGCCGGTACCAGAAAGACAGGCCGGTGCCCTGCCGGCGCAGCTTGCCGCCGCGGGCCTGGCTCACCCAGCTGGTCGGGGCCGCTCGCAGGTGCCGCATGTTCAGCCGCCGGGTCACATCAGCCATGGTGGCCGTCCTTCCATCGTTGTCGTCACACTGACGATAAAGGGTCTCGGGTATTATCGTCAACATGACGTCAATGGTTGCCGTGGATCTGGTGCTGCTCACCATCCGGCAGGCGGCGCTGCACGTGCTGCTGGTCCGGCGCGGGATACCGCCGTTCCTCGGCCAGTGGGCGCTGCCCGGCGGGTTCGTCCTGCCCGACGAGGACCTGTTCGTGGCGGCCGAGCGCGAGCTGCGCGAGGAGACCGGTGTCTCAGCCGGGGCCGGGCATCTGGAGCAGTTGGCCACCTACGGCGCTCCGGGGCGCGACCCGCGCGGCCGGGTGTTCGCGGTTGCCTACCTGGCCCTGGTGCCGGACCTGCCGGTGCCGGTGGCCGGCAGCGACGCCGCCTCGGCGTCCTGGCAGCCGGTGCCGGCCACCGGGCTGGCCTTCGACCACGACACGATCCTGGCCGACGGGCTCGAGCGGGCCCGGTCGAAACTCGAGTACACACCGCTGGCCACCGCGTTCTGCGCGCCCTCGTTCACCATCGCCGAGCTGCGCGAGGTCTATGAGACGGTGTGGACCACCCGGCTCGACCCGCGCAACTTCCACCGCAAGGTGACCTCGGCCGAGGGCTTCATCGAACCGACCGGGGAGACGGTCATCCGGGAGCGGGGACGGCCCGCGCAGCTCTTCCGGCGGGGCTCGGCAACCCTGCTGCACCCGGCCCTGTTGCGGCCGGGAAGTTCTGCTTAACTGCCCCGAGCGGTTACCGATAGCTCTCAACATGTTGCAGAGCGTGAAGTCACCGGCTGAGGAGCAGCGCCTTCAGACGTTGCGGGACACCGGCCTGATGCAGGCCGGTCCGTTGCCCACCCTCGACAGGCTGACCGCGCTCGCCGGGCGGCTGCTCGGCGGCAACGCGCTGGTGACCCTGATCGGGGCCGATCGCAGTTTCGTGGTGAGCTGCGCCAGCCGCCCGGACTTCCTCGGTGAGGGGAACCGCGCGGACACGTACTGCCAGTTCGTGGTGGCGGACGAGGCGCCGGTGATCGTGCGCGACGCGCGCGAGGACCCGCGACTGCGGGGGATCGGCGGCCCCGACGCCATCGGGTACGCGGGCTTCCCCCTGCGCGCGCCCAACGGGCAGGTGCTCGGCTCGTTCTGCGTCGTCGACTCCCAGCCCCGCGACTGGACCGCCGACGAGCTCGCCACGCTGGGCGACCTCGCCGAGATCGCCTCGTCCGAGGTCGCCATCCGGCTCGCCGCCGCCCGGGAGCGGGGCACCAACCAGCGTCTCGAAGCCGTCCTGCACGGCACCCACGACGCCTTCATCACCACCGGCCCGACCGGCGAGGTGCTCACCTGGAACGCGGCCGCCGAGCGGATGTTCGGCCACCGGGCCGGCGCCGCGGCCGGCCGCAACGTGGCCGAACTGATCGTGCCGGAGCGCTTCCGGGACCTGCCGCGCGTGCTCGACCAGCCGGTTCGCGTCACCCTGACCGGCGCTACCGGCCAGGAGTTCCCGGCCGAGATGACCCTGCAGGACGTCGGCGACGTCCGCTACTACTCGTTCGCGCCGGACACCGCGTTCCTGCAGGCGCTGCTGGACAGCCTGGACACCGGCGTCGCGGCCTGCGACAGCGAGGGCCGGCTGACCTTCTTCAACCGCAGCCTGCGCGAGATGCTCGGCGGCGACGCCGACCCCACCCTGTCGATGGACGACTGGCCGCAGCACTACAAGATCTACAACCCGGACGGCCGGACCGTCATGGACCAGGTGCCGCTGGCCCGCGCCCAGAGCGGCGAGGTCGTCCGCGGCGAGCAGGTTCTCGTCTGGCGCGACGACGAATGGCGCCGGCTCGTCTCCAACGCCCGGCCGATCGACGCCCCGGACGGGCGCCGGCTCGGTGCCGTGGCGGTCACCCGGGACATCACCGAGGCGCACCGCGCCGAGGAACTGCGCCGGGCCCGGCACGCGGTCGCGCAGGTCCTCTCCGACGCGACGAACGCGCGGGACGCCAGCATCGCCGCGATCGCCGCGATCACCGACGAGCTGGGCTGGCTCTGCGGCGAGTACTGGCAGGTCACCGACGACCGCAAGCAGATCGTCCGGCACAGCTCGCACACCCCCGGCGAGCAGGACCTGTCCGCCTTCACCGGCGACCACGAGCTCACCTTCGTGATCGGCGAGGGGCTGCCCGGGCTGGTCTGGTCCCGCAACGGCGAGGTGTGGTGGAACACCGGCATCATGCCGGAGGACATGGTCTCGTACGGGCGTCGCGAGCTCCAGCAGGTCGGCATCCGGGTCGCCGTCGGCGTGCCGGTGCGCTCCGGCCGCCGGGTGCTCGGCGTGCTCGCCTTCTACACCGACGCCGACCTGCCCTACGACTCGGACACCGCCGGCATGCTCGACGCCGTCGGCGCCCACCTCGGGCAGTTCCTCGAGCGTCGCTGGGCCGAGGACATGTCCCTCGCCCTGGCCGCCGCCCGGCGCAGCTTCAACCGGGTCGTCGAGCAGGTCAACGACTACGTCTGGACCGTCGAGGTGGACAACGACGGTCCGCCCAAGCTGCACTACGGCAGCCCCAACGCGTACGGCGTGTTCGGTCCCGTCCCGGACGGCGTGCACCCGACCCTCACCGACCGGCTGCACCCGGAGGACGCCGAACTGCTCAGCAACTTCCAGGCCGCCCTGCTCGACGGCGCCCAGTCCGAGCTCGAATGCCGCATCGTCGGCTACGACGACCAGATCCGCTGGATCTGGACCCGGGCCATGGGCCGCTGGGAGAACGACAAGTTCCTGGTCGACGGCCTCAGCACCAACGTCACCGAGCGCCGGGAACTGGCCAACAAGCGCGAGGAACTCCTCGAGAAGGAGCAGCTGCAGGTCGAGCAGCTGCGCACCCTGGACCGGATGAAGGACGAACTCGCCGCCCTGGTCATCCACGAGCTGCGCAACCCGGTCGGAGTGATCCGCGGGTTCGCCGAGATGCTGATCGACAGCCCGGAACTGGGCGAGGCCGACCGCCGGCACGCCGACGTCATCGAGCGCACCACCCTGCACCTGCAGGGGCTCGTCGACGACCTGCTCGACCTGGCCCGGCTGGCGGCCGGCCACATCAGCGTCGACCCGCAGCCGCTCAGCGGCGGCCGGCTGGTGCGCGACGTGATCGAGAACCACATGCCGAGCGCGGCCGCCAAGCACCTGACCATCGTCGACCGGGTGCAGTCCGAGTTCGCCGTGCGCGCCGACCGGCAGCGGCTCCGCCAGGCGATGGACAACCTGATCTCCAACGCGATCAAGTACACGCCCGACGGCGGCACCGTGACGGTCACCGCGTTCGCCCGGGACGACCAGTTCCAGATCGAGGTCAGCGACACCGGCATCGGCATCCCGGCCGAGCAGTACCCGCATCTGTTCAGCCGCTTCTTCCGGGCCAGCAACGCCACCCAGGCCGGCATCAAGGGAACCGGTCTCGGACTGGCCGTCACCAAGGCGATCGTCGAGGCGCACGACGGCACGATCTCGGCCGGGCCGGCCCCGGACGGGGGAACCAGATTCACCATCGTGCTGCCGGCGTGACTTCGGGTCTGACAGAAGCGTGGTTGATCAGGTTTGATGTGCGCCGTGAGTGCACAAGATCTGGCCGGCGCACTGCCGGACGTCGCGACGCTGCGCCGCCGTTGCCGAGCCCTCGCGATGCTGGACGCCATCCTCAGCCCGGATGAGACGGTGCGGTACTACGGGTTCAACACGTCGTGGGGTCCGGGCGCGGAGATCGCCGAGATGAACAACGGCTCCGGCGACGAGTACCACATCGTGTTCACCCCGGCCGGGGTGTTCGTGCGCGGCTACGACCACGACTCGGCGATGAGCCCGGCCGCCCACGACGAGGAGTTGTGGCCGGGCCTGGTCGACACGGTGCCGGCCGCGTTCCGGTCACAGCTGGACGAGCCGGCGTTCGGCTGGGGCGCCCAGTTCTACGCCACCGTGTGCGTGTGGCGGGAGACCGGCGACGACCGCTGGCACACCGGGGAGATCGCCTACCCGCCGGGCGACGACCCGGACGGCGCCGGGCACCTGTTCGCGGTCCTGCTGGATGAGACCCCGGCGAGCTATCGGTCGTTCGCCGAGAACTACTACGAGCTGCCGGTCGACCCGGACGTGGTCAACTCGGTCTTCGCAATGACCCCACTGACCGACGACCTGGTCCAGCGGCTCAACCCGGCCCGCACCGTCGAGAAGCTGACGGCCGACATCGAGGCGATCGGCTACCCCGCCTGATGGGCGCGGTGTGGGACGTCGCCTTTCCGGTCGTCATGGTGTTGTCGGGCATCGGGGCTCTGGCTTCCGCGATCTGGGACCGGGACGGCCTCGGCCCGACGTCCTGGCGGTCCGGCCTCATCTACGCCTTCGTGTGGCTGAGCCTGGCCGGGGCGGCGGTGCTCGGCGACGGAACCCCGCGCGTAGAGCGCCAGTGGAAGGGGGCCGTGGCGGTGCTGCTCGGGCTGGCCTTCATCGTCCATTTCTGGAAGCGGTACCGGTTGCGGCGGGGTGGTGGCGCCCGGAAAGAAACGGCTGACCCTTTCGTCGCGATGTCGGTACCGGACCGGGATGATCTTGTCGCGGTGGTGATGCCGTCGCTCGGGGAGGAGATCACCGAGCTCACTGTGATCCGGTGGTTGAAGGCCGTCGGTGACGACGTCGCAACCGGGGAGCCGCTATTCGCGATCTCCACCGACAAGGTGGAAACCGAGGTGCCGGCGGCCGTGTCCGGAGTGCTGTGGCGGATCGACGCCGCCGAGGGGGTGACCGCGCCGGTGGGGGCGGTGCTCGCGGTCATCGAGGTGCCATCAGCTCTACTTGATGGATGACTGATCTGCGGGGGCTTGTCGTCCGGTGGCAGCGCGGGTGGGGAGTGGCGCGCGGGGTAGCGCCGGCTTCGGACGTCGGTGGCGGGCTGCGGGTGCACTGCCGGCAGAACGGGCGCGAGGTCGAGTATTTCGCGCACGGCGGCGCCGACCTGGACGGGCTGGCGAAGCTCGTGCTCCAGGAAGAGGTCGTCACCTGGCTGACCGTGGTGTCCGACGAGCCGTCGCGGGCGGCGGCCGCGCTCGAAGCCGGTGGCCTGGTCCTGCTCAAGCGGGCGGAACAGCTGATGACCGTGGACCTGCGAGCGCATCCGCGGCGCGAGCCGCCCGCGCCCTACCGGGTCGAGACCCAGGTTGAGGACGGCCGGATCGCGGTCGAGGTGATCGACGGCGAGGGTGCGGTGGGCGCGAGCGGCACGGCCGGCCTGTCCGGCCCCGACGCGACCGCCGACAAGATCGGAACCGTGCCCGAGCACCGTCGTCGCGGACTGGGCAGCGTGGTCATGAGCGCACTGGCCGGCGCCGCGATCGCCGAGGGTGCCGAGAACGGCATCCTGATCGCCAGCGAGGACGGCCAGCACCTGTACTCGGCACTGGGCTGGCGCCCGGTGGCCGAGGTGCTGATCGCGGCACGCCCGGGAACGGTCTACCCGACCTGATGGCCGCTTGACGCCAGATTCCGCCCACTACTATGTCCGCGGTTGAGGCGGCGGCGAGACGAGGCGACATGCGATGGTTCCGGCGGACACGTGACGAGCGGACCGACCAGCAGGACGCGGCCCGGCGGGTGATGATCGACGGTGTCCGGGAGCGTTTCGGTGTCGATCGCCCGGGATCGTTCCACGATCAGGCGGCCGCGGTCGCCGAGGCGCTGACCGGCCCCGGCGGCGTCGCCGCGGCGGCGGGCATCGTGCACGAGTTCGCCGATTCGGCGTACTCGGAGATCCACGGGCTGGCCGCCGCGCTCTCCCGCCAGGTCGGCTACCAGTTCGCCGTGGACCGGGAGAACTACCGGCCGATGTGGCGCGAGGCCAAGCCGGACCTGCGGTGGCCGCTGTTCAACCTGCCGTGCGGGTTGTTCCCCTACATCCACGTCGCCGGGGCCCTCCAGGCGATCAGCACCCAGGTGAAGCTCACGACCGACCAGAGCCGGCTGCACGCTCATCTCTTCGAGATCCTCGACCTGACCATCGCGGGCTGGGAGTTCGCCTCGGTCCGGGTCGACACCGACGGCGCGGCGCTGGCCGGCCTGCTGATCAGCACCGCGCACGACCTGCGCACCACGATGAGCAAGGAGCCGCCGCTGCCGCTCCCGGTCCGCGAGCTGATGCGCAACAACAACACCATCGACGTGTACGCCCCGGACGCCCACCGCATCGTCGCCGGCATCAACCCGGGCCGCGAAATGCGCGAAACCTTCCTGACCTGACGCCCAGCGCTTTGCTCAGATCTGGGCGAAGCCACCGTCGACGGCAAGGTCGGCGCCGTTGACATAGCTGGACGCGTCCGAGGCGAGGAAGACGGCCACCGCGGCGATCTCCTCGGGTTCGGCCAGGCGGCCGAGGGGAATCATCGCGCCGGCGGCGACCAGCTGGTCGGCCGGGACCAGGTCGATCAGACCCTGGGTACGAGTTCCGCCCGGGGAGAGCACGTTGATGCGGTACTGCCCCGCCCCGGCGCCGTGGGCGAACCCGCGGACCAGGTTCCGGATCGCGGCCTTGGTCGCCCCGTACACGGGGAGATCCGACTGCGGTCGGGTGGCCGCCGTCGATCCGGTAAGGATGATCGATGCGCCCGGGGAGAGCAGCGGCAGCGCCTTCTGCACGTGAACAGCGAGCCTTTGACATTGGTGGTGAACATGGCGTCGAACTGCTCTTCGGTGATCTTGCCCAACGGGGCACTGATCCCGATCCCGGCGTTGGCGACCAGGACGTCGATCCGGCCCGCCTGCTCGGACACCGTCGCGTAGAGCCGGTCGAGGTCGTCGAGCCGGCCGACGTCGCAACGGATTCCCGTCGCCCGCGGCCCGAGCTCGGCCTCGACCTCGTCGAGCTGCGCCTGGCGGCGGCCGGCTACGAAGACGCGCGCGCCCTCGGCGTGGTAGGCCCGTGCGATCGCCAGCCCGATGCCCGCGTTCGCCCCGGTAACCACCGCGACCTTGCCTTCCAGCACTCCCATGGAATACCCCGTCCCTAGTTATTGACTACACGGTCTATAACACCGGTTATGGACCGTGTAGTCAATAACTAGGGGAGCGCTGTGACCCGCGGCATCCTTTTTGAAACGCAGCCCTAAGCGTGGAAGACGCGGAGCGCGTCGAGCGCGACCGCGGTGAGGGCGCCGCGACCGACACCCGAGCGGCCGAGCAGTTCCATGCCCCGGGTGATGGCGACGAAGTACATCGCCAGCGACGACACATTCGCGTCCGCCGGCAGGTCACCGCTCGCCCGCGCGAGCTCCAGGCAATGCGCGTAGATCCCGGCGAGTTCCTCGATGCCGGCCTTGGTGACCGCCGCGAGCTGATCCGACTCGCCGGTCGACTCGACAAGCGCGCGCGTGGTGAGCGAGACCCGGTTGTCGCTGCGGCTGAACTCGATCGCCATCCGAAGTAGGTGCCCGCGGATCCGTTCGAGCGGAGAGGCGTCGCCGTGCTGGAGCGCTTCCGAGACGGCCCGCGCCGCTTCCTCGCGGTCCTCCGAGAGCGCCCGCAGGAACAGCTCCCGCTTGCCGCCGAACGCGTTGTACAGGCTCTGCTTCCCGAGTCCGGTCGCCTGCACCAGGTCGTCCAGTGTCGTAGCGGCGAGACCATGGACGGCGAATACCTCACCGGCGCTGCTGACGACGTCGCGCTCGACGAACTTGCGGGGGCGTGCCATGCCCTCAGGCTAGATGGTCTCGTGGTTGGTCCGGCCGGCGCCGTGTTCACGGTCGATGCCGTCTACCCACCGGGATTTACATCTGTCACGATGATCTCCCTCGAAATAGCTGCAACGTTTCGGGGTCCCGCGTGCGTCTCTCTAGCAGAGCCATGATCGGCGCCGGTTGGCTTCCCCCTCGAATGTGAGAGTCATGATTCAGCGACGCAAGGTGATCGTCGGTGCGGTGGGCGCGGTAGCGGCCGCCACTGCTGCTGGGTGTTCCACATCCGGCCGGAAGGGAGGCGACGCCACCTCCTGGGTCGGGACGGCGGCGGAAGCCGAGCAGAAGGCGGTCGTCGCGCCGGTCCGGTTGACCGTGACGCCGACGCACGGAAACACCGAGGTGTCGCCGGTGAAGCCGATCGTCGTCAGCGCCGCGGACGGCGCCCTACAGTCGGTCACCGTCACCGCCGGCAAGGTGACGGTCGAGGGCGCGATGCAGGGCGACGGCACCTGGCGGTCGACCGAGGACCTCGGGTACGGCAAGAAGTACACGGTGACCGTCGTGGCCGCCGACTCCGCGGGCGTGCCGACCACCGAGAACACGACCTTCACCACGATCAAGCCGGAGAACACCGTCACGGCCGCCTTCCAGGCCAACGCCATGCTTTCCCTCAAGAAGGACAGCACGTACGGCGCGGGACAGCCGGTGATCGTCTCGTTCAGCCGTGCCGTCAACAAGAAGGCGGCCGAGCAGGCCATCGAGATCAAGACCTCGCCGGCGGTGACGGGCAAGTTCTACTGGCGCGACGACCGGACGGTGCACTGGCGGCCGGCCAAGTACTGGACCGCCGGGACGAGGATCGACGTGTCCGTCAACATCTTCGGGGCCAAGCTGGGCAAGACGACGTACGGCGCGAAGAACTCGACGACCCGCTTCCGGATCGGCCGGCAGCTGATCGCGCTCAGTGACAACCGGACCCACCTGACGAAGGTCTACATCGACGGCAAGCTGGTCCGCACGATGAAGAGCAGCCTCGGCAAGGGCGGCGGGACGACCGGGTCGAACGGCGAGCGCATCAGCTATTGGACGGCGGGCGGACCCCACGTCGTACTGGGCAAGAAGCGCAAGCACACGATGAGCTCGGCGACCTACGGCATCACCGACCCGGAGGACCCGAACTACTACGTGTCGGAGAACATCGAGTTCTGCACCCGGATCACCTACTCCGGCGAGTACCTGCACGCCGCTCCGTGGAACGGCTCACTGGGCCGGGCGAATCTGTCCCACGGGTGCATCAACCTCAGCACGGCCGACGCCAAATGGGTCTACAACACCTTCCTGGTCGGCGACATCGTCGACGTCAAGAACTCCCCACGC
Organism: Paractinoplanes tereljensis; assembly: GCF_016862435.1. Classification (GTDB taxonomy): domain Bacteria; phylum Actinomycetota; class Actinomycetes; order Mycobacteriales; family Micromonosporaceae; genus Actinoplanes; species Actinoplanes tereljensis. Next base: position 21,960 of record NZ_BOMY01000054.1, on the reverse strand, counting down.
GACCTCCCGATCGGCAACGGCATCGGCGACTGGACAGTCTCCTTCGACAAGTACGGCCGGTAGCCCCTTCGCCCACCGCTCCATCGGAACGGTGGGCGCGTCGATGACCTCAGAGCTTCGACATGACGACGGTGGCCACCTCTTGTTCGACGGCGACGTTCTGCTCGTCGTCGTCCCCATAGGAGTAGACGTCGATCTGCACGGTGCCGTGCAGGACGTAGAGGTGTCCGGCGAGCAGGAAGGCGTCGTCGCCCACCCCGCCGACCGGTTCGGCGTCCGGCCCGATCTGACTGGCGAAACCAGACCTGGTGGTACGGGTGAGGAAGAGCGCGAGCTGTCCACCGTCCTGCTGCCACTGGCAGTAACGAGTCGACGCGCCGGGTCTGGCGCCGTCCTCGTCGATCTGGGTGATGTCGCGCCCGGTCAGGTCGACGACCTCGGGCCGGCTGAGCAGCGTGCACGGGTCGGGCAGGCGGCGCTTCGTCACCGAGGTGAAGCCACCAGTCGCTTCGGCGGTCGCGGCAGCTGCGGCGCTGGTCGTCATGGAGGTGAGCAGGCCGAAGCCGGAAAGGGACGTCGCGGCGACGGCCGCAACCAGAAACGGGACGGAACGGCGAGGTTTCATAACGATCAGATTCCCGGGTCGTCGACCCGCGCCGACTCCCGAGATGAGCAACTTCAGCCATTAGAGGGCTGCGGGCGGCCGACCACAGCTTGGCGGTATCGACCTTCGGCCGGACACCCTCACTATGCGGCGACCACACCCCGCCCCGGGCCGGTGATGCGGCTACCGCGGATCAGCGGTTTGCCACGGATGAAGGAACTGCTCCGGCCCAAGGCCCCAAGTCCGAAGGGTTCCGGTGAGCTCGCTCTCGCCGATTACGGTGGCGGCCTTCACGAGGATCGCGCCGATGTCGTAGTCGAAGCCGTCGATTCGGTCGGCGTCGTAGTCCCAGTGCTTCAACTCGAAGGTGCGCTCACGATCAGCCCGGGTTCAGCCCTCTCGGCCGGCATTCTGGTCGTCGTCGGTGGCGACAGGGCGGATATCGACGAAGGCTCGCCTGCCTGGTCGGGATCCGGCCACCTCGGTGACCAGCCGTCGTCCGAGGCGCAGTGCGGTCAGCTTGTCGGTCGGCCATGGCGCCGGGTCTATTGAGGTACTCACTGGGGCGCCAAGCGGCTCAGAGTTGTCCGGGCCATCGCGTCGAGCCGGGCTTGCAGGTCGTGGTCAGCGCGTCCACCGAGGTCGTCTTCGAGGCGCTCGGCCAGTGCGGCGACCGCCGGGAGCAGGTCGTCCAGCGGGCTGCCCTCATGTCCCACCACGTAGAGACGATGGGTTCCCTCCTCGGCGAGGACGGTCCGGTCGAGGATCCGCTCGCAGGTGTCGGCCGTGATCAGCTCCACGGCAGTCGCCAGGTCTGGTTCTGCGAGGCCGACTTCGGCGGTGACCGCCGCCAGGCGCCGGTTCGCCTCATGCGCCGACAGGGTCCGAGCCGACTCCGCCGCGAGCGCCACCACTGCGTCGCCGTTGACCCCGGCCACCAGCAGGTCGCAGGCCAGCATCACCGCGTGATGAGGTTCGGCGTCGTAGAGAAGCGACCGAGCCTGTTCGACCCGGAGCCGGCGGAGAAGGCTGTCATCCACCGGGCCGAGACTAGTGCGTTGCTATGGCACGCGAACGGCCCTTCAGCGTGGCGGTCTCGGACGTTCTTGTCGGATGGTCATGCCACAATCCCCGGCCATGCACGAGATCGTTACGGCGGCGCTGGTTCGCGCAGGCCGAGTCCTACTCGTCCACCGAAGTCCGAACCGCCACGCCTACCCGGACGTTTGGGATCTGCCCGGCGGGCACATCGAGCCAGGAGAAACAGAACTGGCTGCACTCGCCCGGGAAATGCACGAAGAACTCGGCGTGCAGATAGCAACAGTCTCGGCGATCCACCTGTGCCGGCTGGGGGCAGGCCACGGAGAGGAATCCGTGCGCTTCAGCGCCTGGCTCGTCGACGAGTGGAAAGGGACACCGGCAAACGCCGCTCCCGACGAACACGACGAGATTCGTTGGTTCCGTCCCGAGGAGGTCCCTCCGCTCGCCCACGAACGTATGGGCCCGGCGCTGGTGGAAGCGATGCGGAATACCCGCGCCTGAACATCAACGCGCCGTCACCGGCGGGTCGGTGGCCAGGCCGGGTCCCAAAGTCACGCCCAACTAAACCTGCGGGCAGACCCCGGTACCCAAACTCACGCTATGCCCAGCAAGGCGTAAGCGATCTGCGGCGGCGGCCACCAGGGCTACGCCGAATGCCCGGCGCTGGACGCCTAATCCGGTGTCCCGCCGGCCCTGAGCCGGCGGGACACCTCGGCCGATCCCCGGCGGCAGCTCGCTCCCGCCCCGGCGAGTGCGGCACTCACCGGAGGGTGTCCGAAGAGCACGGGAACGGACGGCGGCCAGCAGGGGCGAGCCGACGGCTGGATCAGCGGCTTTCGGCGAAGTACTCGTAGTTGTCGGCGTTGTCGACCGCGTTGGCCGGGCTCGACACGGCGAGTTGCTTGGCCGCGGTCTGACCGTAGGCGTGGTCGTCGGTGCCGCCGTTGACGGTGAAGTGGCTCGACTCGTGGATCAGTGTTCCGGCCTTCGAATCGGTACCGGTGGCCGGCGCCGACCAGAACGCGTTGCAGAGGTAGATGATGTACGGCTCGTCCGGGTACACATAGGCGTAGTAGTCCTCGTTGCTGGTGCAGTCGAGCGTCACGGTCTTGCTGGTCAGCTCGCTGGTGATCTTGCTGTAGGCAGAGGTCACCCGGGAGAACCGCGACGAGCTGTACGTGCCGAACCAGGTGGTGTAGGCGCCTCCGCCGGAGGTGTTCGCCGCCAGCCAGGTCTGGGACTTCTGCGAGAGTGTCGTGGCGTTGCTGATGGCCGTCTTCAGCGTGGTCTTCTCACTCGTGGTGCAACCACGGTAGGTGAGGGTGACTGCTGCCGCGGCGCCGGCGACGCTCACCTGCTCGGTGGCTGTCGGCGCGGCATCGGACACCTTGGCGGCACCTCGGATGCCGGCGCTGGTGCGCACGGTGGCGCGACCGGCGTTGACCCGCAGCGTGCCCGCGGAGGCCCGCACCTGGGTCGAAGCCAGGGCGACCGTGAAGGTTCCCGGCTGCGACAGGTCATACTCGTCGGCCAGGTCCATGGTCGCGGTGTAGGTGCCACCAGCGGGAATGCTGGTGTAGTCGGCCGCGGTCGGCGCTGCCGGCTTCACCAACTTGCCCCGGTAGGCCACCGGCACACCGTCCCTGGTCACGGCCAGGGTCGCTCCGGAGTCGTGCGCCTGCGGCAGGTCACGGGAGAGCACGCTGACCGGTGCCGCTGACGTGTTGCGCACCGTGAAACGCACGGTGAGGGCGTCGCTGGTCGCCTGGCCGATCTGGACGGTCGTGGTGAGACCGGAGGGGGTGCCGGCCGCCGCTGCGTTCGCCCCGGCGGCGACTGCGGTCGGGACCGCGATCCCGACGGCGAGGCACGCCGCCCAGAGTGGACGTCGAGATTTGCGCACGTGGTTTCCTTTCCCGGGCATCGACCCCGTTGCCGCCTGCTAGATACAGGCGAAAGACGGATATCAATGCGTTAAAATCACGTGCATCAATTTATATGACCGTCATTACGGAACAATGGGCTTCCACATCCCTGGTGGGTCATACCTTGACGTCGCAGAGGGCACGACGGGAAGCCTCGGTCACCACCGGCTGAGGCATCAGTGACCGTCGGGTCATACCGGCTCCAGCAGACACAGTGGAGGTCCGGCAGGTGCGGTGTCGACCTTGCCGAGTTGCTGTCAGCTCCTGACAGCAACTCTCCTGGATCTACACGGATGGGGCGACGAACCGCAGCATCGCCACCGGGCGGCGGTCTGAACCGCCTACCGGTGAGAAACCGGGAAGCGGACCGGAATCCGCCCGTCCGGAAACTCGGCCGCTGCTACGCGACCTCGATCGCTGAGCTGACCGGCGAGACGGATTTACTCAGTGCTTTCCCTCGCCGGCGAAGGTCGGTTCTGCCGCCTCCAGTCGCGGTACCGCTACTCCCAGCCGCCGTGCCTCGGCCAGGGTGTCGGAGCAGATTGCGCGCGGCTCCTCGGTGCCCGGGTCGGAGTGCGCCTCGAAGTTCACGCGCAGCGGGGCGAAATGAGCGATCATCCACGCCATCACCGGGGCCGTCAGCCAGGTGGGCGCGCGGAGCGGCAGCACACTGCCGCGGTGACGGCGCAGGTCGACGCCGCGAGCCTCGATGAGCGGGAGCAGCTCGCGGCTGGTCAGCAGCGCCTCGCGCAGGGCGCCCGTCGCCCCGATCAGCTTGGCCAGTGAGCCCAGCCGCAGGCCCTGCGAGTGCACGCCCGCGTTGAATCCGAAATGGAGCCACAGCCAGCCGCGGAAGTCGGACTGCTCGCGCGGTCGGAGGCCGGCCTCGCGAAACGCCTGGCGTACGGCCCGCTCCCGTGCGGTGAGGGGCTGGTCGAGGGTGCCGAAGATGACCGACGGCAGCAGTGTCCCGCGGAGCACGCCGTCGGCGCCGAAGCCGCCGCCGGCCTGGGGGAAGCCCCAGGCGACCCGGTCGACGGGGAGGGCGCCGATCGCGGCCAGCGGCTCGGCCCAGATGTTGCCGAAGACCAGCACGGTGGCTTTGCCGAGGCGCGGGGCCAGGAAGGCCGTTGCCTCCGGCAGGCGATGGTGCGACACGCTGAGCACGATCAGGTCGAAGTCGTGGTCCGGCGCCAGCTCCTCGCGGTAGCGCACCGGCCACTTCTGCACGACGGGCTGCCCCCACACCCGCCGCCGGGTGTCGAGCAGATCAAGATCAATCCCTTCCCCGTACGCCGCCGCGCGGCCCGGCCGCACGTAGAACTCGACGTCATGTCCGGCCCGTTCCAGGGCCCAGCCGTACACGGTGGCGATCACGCCTCGGCCGAACATCAGGATCTTCAAGGCGCACCCCGGGGTGTGATTTAATCGGAGGTGATCTCCACTTCGAATATATGGAGGTAGTCTCCGTTTGTCAAAGCCACTGCGGGCCGACGCCCGGCGCAACCGTGAGTTACTGCTCGCCAAGGCCAGGGAGGTCTTCGACGCCGGCAGCTTCTTCGACCTGCGTTTCGACGACTTCGCCAGCCTGGCCGGGGTGGGCACCGGCACGCTGTACCGGCATTTCCCCACCCGGGAGGCGCTGGCCGAGGCGGTCTACCACCAGGAGGTCGCCACGCTGTGCGACCGCGCCCGCCACCTGCAGGCCACGCTGCCCGCGGAGGAGGCCCTGAGCACCTTTCTGCGGGGCATGGTCAGCCACATCCAGGCCCACGAGGGCCTCGCCCGCACGCTGGCCACGCTCATGGCCGCCGGCTCAGGTGCGCTCGCGGAGGGAAGTCAGGCGCTGGAGCAGGCGGTCACCGACCTGGTGGCCGCCGCCGTGCAGAGCGGCGCAGTCCGCGACGACGTGGATGCCGGTGCCGTGATGATGGCGCTGCACGGCATCGGCGCGGCCCACGACCGCCCCGATTGGCGGGCCGAGGCCGACGGCCTGATCACCCTCGTGCTGGACGGCCTGCGCCGGCCGCACTCAGACGACAGCCGGCGCGAACACGAACGCCGTGCACCCGGCTGAGACATCGGTCAGGGGATGGGGAGGGTGTCGATATCGGCGATGACGATCTTCCGATCCTCGGCGTCACCGACGGTCTCGGCAAGGGCAACTGCTCGGCTGCGCGAGTCACGCGCCGCCTCGAAGTCGCCGGCGACGGCCTGGGCCCGGGCAAGGCCCTCGTAGGCACTGGCCATGAGCCACACTTCCATCCCGGGGCGGTCGGCGTAGCCCAGGCACCGCCGGGCGTGGTAGAGCGCCGGCTCGGCCCGTCCAAGCGTGGCGTAGACCCGGGAACACTGCCACTCGCCGACGGCCCGATTCTGGTCGTCGCCGACGTTGTCCCAATGGAACCGCGACGCGTGAGCTGTATGGATCATTCGCTCGTCCTCGTCGGCCGACCGGGACTCCTTCTCGAGCAGCGTCCAGGTGTGGTTGAACAGCGTCCGCGCCAGTTCCCGCTCGTCGGGGACGCTCGGTGGCTGGGTGTCCGTCATCGCCATGACGACTCCTCGTTCGTGGTTGAGCAGATGGTCGAGGGAGTGCAGGGCCCGCCGGATCCGGTTGTCGCGAGCCTGCAACGCGGAACGATGCCGGGTCAGCAGACGTCGTGCCTCGTCCTCGCCCGCCCCCGCCAGCAGGGCCCGGATAGCTTCCAGTGGTACGTCGAGGGCACGTAAGCGGGCGATGGTGACGGCTGTTGCGAGCTGATCCTCGGCGTACCACCGATAGCCGTCCGCCGAGACGACCTGCGGCGCGAACAAGCCCAGATGGTCGTAGTGCCGCAGCGCCTTCGTGGTGAGTCCCGCCCGGCGGGCAACCTCTCCCACCGACAGCATCCCGGCCTCCCGCGCTCCCATGCCGTCCAAGCTACGAGATTGCCGCGTGGCAAGGTCAACACTGCCGTTCCAGGAGGGCTGACGGGGGGTGGCCCGTCCCGGCACCGCCCTGCCGGGACGGGCACATCTCAGGCCGGCACCTTTGCCAGCAGCGGGCGGACCAGCTCGTTGAACTCCGCCGGGCGTTCGATCTGGGGCATGTGGCCGGTGTTCGGGAACAGGTGCCAGGACGCTTCCGGGAACGCCGAGCGTGCGGCCGCCAGGTGGGCGTGCGGCAGGATGCGGTCGCGGTCGCCCCACAGCAGCAGCGTCGGCTTGGCGTGCTTCGCCACCCGCGGGAGCAGCTCCGAGCGCCAGCGCGGCGCGATGCCGCGGAAACCGCCCAGCGCCTGCGCCACCTCCAGATAGACCGCGGCGAAATCGGGCTGCCGGGCCACCTTGATCGCCATCGCGATGCGCTCGGGGGTCACCATCGCCCGGTCGGCGAAGACCGTGCGTTCCAGCCGAGGCGCGGAGATCTTGTCGATCCGGGCCAGCAGGCGGCGGCCCAGCCCGGGTACCGCCAGCATGCGCAGGGCGATGGTCACCTCCTTGCCGAAGCCGGCGCTGTTGGCCAGGGTCAGCGTGGACACCCGGGCCGGGTCGTCGACAAGCATCTGCATCGACACGGCACCACCGAGGCTGTTGCCCATCAGGTGCACCGGGCGGGTCTCGCCGAGCGCGTCGAGGGTCGCCCACACCCCGTCGGACAGGGCGGTCAGGTTGGTCGACGCCGGGAGACGCTGGCTCAGGCCGAAGCCGGGCATGTCGATGCTGATCACCCGGTGGTCGGCATCGAGGAGCGGGTGCTGCGCGTCCCAGTCCTCCAGGCTGCGGCCGATGCCGTGCAGCAGCACCACCGGCGGTGCCGCCGGGTCGCCGGACTCGTGGTAGCGGATGCGGGCGCCGTGCACGTCCACGTAGTTCATCGGGCCGCGTCCTGGGGGGCGCGGGTGCGGGACACCGTCGCCGAGGTGGCGGCCCGGACGATGCGCTCGTGCGCCACCGGGAGCAGCCGGGCGAGCAGGTCGGGGACCTTCGCCGAGGAGGCGATCAGCAGGCGGGCCTTGCGCTTACCGACCGCGTCGAGGATCTGCCGGGCGGCCTTCTGGGGCGGGAAGGTCAGCAGCTTGGCGAAGACCTTCTGGTTCGGTCCGACCTCCTCGGCCGGCACGCCGCTGCCGACCAGCGCACTCTCCGCGATCCGGGTGCGGATCCCGCCGGGATGCACCGTGGTGACGCCGATGCCGTCGTCGGCCAGCTCGCTGTGCAGGGCCTGGCTCAGCCCGCGCAGCGCGAACTTGCTGGCGCTGTAGGCGGACTGCCCGGCCGGCGCGATCAGCCCGAACAGGCTGGACACGTTGACCAGGTGGCTGCCGGGGGCGGCCTTCAGCGCCGGCAGCAGGGCGTGGGTGAGCAGCATCGGCGCGCGGAAGTTCACGTTCATCACGGTCTCGAACTCGTCCACGCTGACCTGGTCGAACCGCCCACCCAGGGCGATTCCGGCGTTATTGACCAAAAGACCGAGGCGAGGGTACGAGGTGAGCACCGCAGCGGCAACACCGTCCACCGCCGAGCGGTCGGACAGGTCGGCGACGATCGTCTCGACGGTGACCTGCGGGTGGACCCGGCCGATCCGCTCGGCGACCGGCTTGAGGCGGTCGCCGTCCACGTCGACCAGGACCAGGTTGCTGCCCCGGTCGGCCAGACCGTAGGCGAGCTGTTCACCGATGCCGCTGGCGGCTCCGGTCAGGACGGCGGTGCGGCCGCGGAACACGTAGGGCGTCATGAGGCGAGTTCCTCCACGGAAGCGGGGACGGGGTGACGGGAGAAGGTCATGTCGCGGGTGACGTCGGCGCGGGGGAGGGCCAGCACGTCGCGCAGATAGTTCTGCCGGACCAGCCATGGGTCCCGGTTTCCCTGGCGGGGGAATTTGTCGAGCGCGCGTTGCACGTACCCCGAAGAGAGATCTAGCAACGGACGGCCCTGCTCCTCGGGGTTGTCGGGGGTGGCCACGGCGTAGCCGTGCCGGTCCAGGTGTTTGAGCAGCCGCATCACGTAGCGGTGGACCAGGTCGGCGCGCAGCGTCCAGGACGCGTTCACGTAACCGATGCAGTAGGCCAGGTTGGGCACGCCGCTGAGCATGATGCCGCGGTAGGCGGCGTGCTCACCGATGTCGATCGGCGTGCCGTCGATCGAGGCCTGGATGCCGCCCATCGGGATCAGCGACAGGCCGGTGGCGGAGACCACGACGTCGGCCTCGAGCAGCTCACCGGACTTCAGCCGGATCCCGGCCGGCTCGAAGGACGCGATGTGGTCGGTCACCACCGACGCCTTCCCCGACCGGATCGCCTGGTAGAGGTCGCCGTCGGGGATCACGCAGAGGCGCTGGTCCCACGGCTCGTAGGCCGGGTTGAAATGCTCGTCCACGTAGGCCGGATCCTTCAGCGCATGCACCGCGAAGGCCCGCAGGATCTGCCGCACCCGCTTCGGCCGCCGCCGGGCCAGCTGGTAGAAACCCTGCGTGATCAGCAGGTTCTTGGCCCGGGCGACCCGGTTCGCGGCCTTGGCCGGCAGCACCCGGCGGGCCGCGTCGGCCACGATGTCGCGCGGCGGAAGCACGGTCATGTAGGTGGGTGACCGCTGCAGCATGGTCACGTGCGCGGCGTCGGCGGCCATGGCGGGGACGAGCGTGACGGCGGTCGCGCCGCTGCCGATCACGACGACCTTCTTGCCGGCATACGACAGGTCTTCCGGCCAGAACTGCGGGTGCACGAGTTGCCCGGAAAATTCTTCCAAACCCGGAAAATCTGGCTGGTACGCGGTGTCGTAGGAGTAGTAGCCGGCGCAGGCATACACAAAATCGCAGGTCATCGTGGTGCCGCCGGCCAACCGCAGCGTCCATCGGCTCAGCAGCGAGGACCAGTCGGCCGAGACGACCTTCGTGCCGAAGCGGATGTGCGGGAGGATGCCGCCCTCCGCCGCCGTCTCCTCGATGTAGCGCCGGATCTTCTCGCCGGGCGCGATCGACTCGGCATCCCGCCACGGCCGGAACGGATAGCTGAGGGTGAACATGTCCGAGTCCGACCGCACCCCGGGGTAACGGAACAGATCCCACGTTCCGCCGATCGCGTCGCGCGCCTCCAGGATCGCGTAACTCTTGCCGGGCAGCTGTTCCTGCAGCCGCCACGCCGCGCCGATCCCGGACAGGCCGGCGCCGATGATGACAACGTCGAAATGTTCGGCCATGCCGCCAGTCTCGCCATCTTTGCCCGCGAGGGACTTGCCTGAGCGCGACACTCATTTATCCTTTCGCGACATGGGATCGATGGTCAGAGCGGCCGGGCTGCGGGGACTCCCCGGCCTCATCGGCGAACTCGGCGGTGACGGTCCGGCCCTGATGGCCCGGTTCGGGGTGGACGCGGCGGCCCTCGACACCGACGACGCGGTGATCCCGACGCTGTCCGCCGGCCGTGCCCTGGAGACCGCGGCGGCCTCGCTGGACTGCCCCGACCTGGGGCTGCGCCTCGCCGCCCGGCAGGACATCGCGGTCCTCGGACCGCTCGCCATCGCGATCGAGAACTCGGCCACCCTGGGCGAGGCCCTCGACTGCGCGACCCGGTTCCTGTTCGTGCACTCGCCGGCGCTCACCGTCGCGCAGGTTCCCGACCCGGCCGGGCGGGCCGGCGTGGTCGGCCTGCGCTATGCCAGCACCGAGCTCGACCCGCTGCCGCCGCAGATCTGCGACAACGGCCTCGGCCTGCTGCACCGGATCATCGTGCTGCTGGCCGGCGGCCGTTACGGTCTGCGGTCGGTGCACCTCACGCATCGTCCGCTCGCGCCGGTGGCCCGTTACACCGAGTTCTTCGGAGCGGATGTGCGCTTCGCGCAGGAAGCGGCGGTGCTGCGGGTGCCGGCCGCCCTGCACCAGACCCGGCTGGCCGGCGGCAATCGGGTGCTGCGCGAGGTCGCGCTCGACTACATGCGCACCCACTTCCCGGCGCCCGAGCAGACCCTCGAACAGCAGGTGCGGCAGCTGATCACCCAGTCGCTCGGCTCGGCGCCGGCCGACATCGCCGCCGTCGGCCGCCGGCTGCAAACCCACCCGCGGACCCTCCAGCGCCGTCTGTCGGCGGCGGGCACGACCTTCGATCAGATCCTGGACGAGGTACGCCGTGAGCGCGCCCACCGCCTCATCACCACCACGGATCTGCCGTTCACGCAGGTCACCGCGATGGTCGGGCTGACCGAGCAGTCGGCGCTGAGCCGCGCGGTGCGCCGCTGGTTCGGCACCTCCCCGCGTGACCTGCGCCGCGGGCCCGGTCACTGAAACCACGGCGGCGTCCCGGTGCCGGACAACCGCACGCCGGCCCACGGATCGGGCTCGCTGAGCCGGACCTTCTGGGTCGCGAAGCCGGGGATGGTCAACCGGCCCTCGCGCAGGCCGCCGGAGACCCGCTCGCGCAGCACCGGGTCGGGGTTGGTGCGGCCGGCCCACCGGAAACGGCCCTCGACCGGCTCGAACCGCGCCGACATCCGGATCTCCACCGCCAGGTCGTCGTCGCCGATCCGCAGCGTGGCCGGCCCGCGGTATTCCTCGTCGGGGAGGTTCCCGACCTCGTACTCGTCAGTTTCCGGCACCGCGCACCTCCTCGTGGTGGGCGGCCAGGCCGCCGGGGATGTCGGCGGCCTGGCGGATGCCGGCCACCCCGGTCCACAGGAACGTCGTCAGGTAGTCGCCGAGCGCCTCCCGGCTGATCGGCTGCTGCTGGCGCAGCCACCAGTCACCGACCGACTGCACGTAACCGACCACCCCGTACGCCCACGGCAGGGCCGCCCCGGAGTCGAGGCCGCGGGCCCGCAGCCGGTCGCCGAAGATCCGGGCCAGGCCGCTCGCGACGGTGTCGACCACGTCGGCCACCACGTCCCGGCCGCGGGCGATGTCGGGCTGGTGCACCACGAACTGGTAGAGGTTGGTGTCGGCGGCGATGTGCGCGAGGTAGGCGTCGATGGCCGCGGCGATCACGTCGCGTTCCTCGCGGACCGCGGCCACCGCCGGGACGATCGCGTCGAGCACCATGCCCGCGGCCTCCTGCCCGACCGCCAGCCACAGCTCCGACTTGTCGGCGAAGTAGCGGTAGAGCACCGGCTTGGTCACCCCGGCCCGGGCCGCGATCGCGTCCATCCCGACCTCGGGGCCGAGCTCGCGGATCGCCTCGATGGCCGCCGCGGTCAGCTCGGCCCGGCGCTGCGCACGATGGCCGGCCCAGCGACCTTTACGACCATCGGTATTGACCGGCTCTTGTTCACGGGGCATGTTATTAGAAGTAACTGTTACCTCGGGTAACGTCAAGTGCATCACACTCACCGGCCGTTCCGAGGAGGCGTCCCCCATGACCACCGTGACTCCCGCCGACCGCGATCGCACCGCCGCCCGCCTGCTGCGCTCGTCCGCCGAGCATTCGTACGATCCCGAGGTCGAGATCGACTGGGACGCGCCGTTCGTCGACGGCCTCTGGTTCGTGCCGCCGGAGCGGTGCAGCCTCTACGGCACCGAGCTGTGGGCCGGGCTGTCCGAACAACAGCGGATCACTCTCACCCGGCACGAGGTGGCCAGCATCGCCGGCCTCGGCGTCTGGTTCGAGACGATCCTCATGCAGTTGCTGCTGCGCGGCTACTACAAGCAGGACCCGACCGCCGCGCACGCGCAGTACGCGCTCACCGAGGTCGCCGACGAGTGCCGGCACTCGGTCATGTTCGGCCGGATGATCGACAAGCTGGGCACCCCGGTCTACCGGCCCGAGGGCATCAACGAGTTCCTCGGCAAGTGGATCGCCGCCACCGGCACCGGCCCGCGGATGTTCGCCGCGATCCTGATCTGCGAGGAAATCCTCGACACGCTGCAGCGCGAGGCGATGTCCCACGAGCAAGTCCAGCCCCTGGTCCGGATGGTGTCGCGGATCCACGTGGTCGAGGAGGCCCGGCACGTCCGGTACGCCCGCGAGGAACTGGCCCGGCAGGTGCGCACCGCCGGAAAGGGCCGGCTGCACTTCGACAGGCTGGTGATCGCCCGCGCCGCGTACCTGTGCGGCCGCCGCCTGATCCACCCGGCCGTCTACAAGTCGGTGGGCATCCGGCCGGCCGACGGATATCGGGCGGCGATGGCCAACCCGCACTTCCGGGAGACGCTGCGGTGGTCGGGCGAGCGCGTGGTGGCGTACCTCGATGATCTTGATTTGATCGCCGGCCCGGGCCGGCCTCTCTGGCGCCGTTCCGGTCTCCTGCCGGCCTGATGGTGTGACCGCCCTTCGAGGGGGAGGGCGGTCACACCGGATTGGCTGAATGCGGGGTTGACCTCGTACTTGAGGATTTCGGACCGCCCGATCGGACGGTGGGCGATGCCCCCGGTGCGTGACAGATTTGCACCCGATACGCACCTCGGGAGGCAGGCATGGACGACGCACTGGTGGCCTACGGCTCCGGGCACTCCGACGGCATGGCCGGCCTGCACGACGGCGAGCGCGCCGGCGATCCGACGACCGGTGCCGACTATCAGGTCGGCGTGGTCGACGGCCAGATCGCCGCGTTCGAGCAAGCGCTCGTCGCCGCGATCCGCAAGGCGCTCGATGACAAGAAGAGCGATGGACCAGGAATTTGAGGCGTACGCGGTGGGCCGTGCCGACGGTCTGGCCGCGCGCCGCGACGCCGGCCGGGCCACCGACCCGGCGTTCGGCCGGGACTACCGCATCGGCTTCCTCGACGGCCGCCTCGAGGTGTTCCGGATGCTGGCCGGGGTCCGCAAGATCGTCGAAGATGACGACTAGGTCTTGATCCTCACAACCTCGGTAACCGGGTTGTGAAAGCGCGTTGACCGCACCGAAACCCCATGACGCTCTGGTGGAAACCACATGTCGGAACGCTTGCGGAATGACTGACGGCGGCGTGTTGACCGGCTTCACCGTCGCGGTGACCGCCGAGCGGCGCCGCGACGAAATGGCCGCCCTGCTGCATCGGCGCGGCGCGCGGGTGGTCACCGCGTCCACCATCAGCATCGTGCAGCTCGCCGACGACGACGCGCTGCACGCGGCCACCGCGGCCTGCATCGGGCTCGCCCCCGACCTGGTCATCGCGACCACCGGCTTCGGGTTCCGGGGCTGGCTGGAGGCGGCCGAGGGCTGGGGCCTGGGCGAGAAACTGCGCGAGGTGCTCGGCCGGGCCCGGATCATCGCGCGCGGCCCGAAACCGTGCGGCGCGGTCCGGGCGGCCGGGCTCACCGAGGAGTGGGCGGCCAAGACCGAGGCCTCCGAGGAGGTCCTGGAACGGCTGCTCGCCGACGGTGTCTCCGGCCGGCGGATCACCGTGCAGGAACACGGCGAGCCGCAGACCGAGTTCGTGGCCGCCCTGCGCGCGGCCGGCGCCGCCGTGGTCGAGGTGCCGGTCTACCGCTGGGTGCCGCCGCTGGACACCACGCCGGTGCGCCGCCTGGTCGACCAGGTCACCGCCGGGCAGATCGACGCGGTCACCTTCACCAGCGCGCCCGCGGTCAAGTCGTTCCTGCGGCTGGCCGGCGACGACCTCGGCTGCGTGCTGGACCGGTTCCGGTCCGGCACCCTGGCCGCCTGCGTCGGGCCGGTCACCGCCGCCCCGCTGGTCGAACTGGACGTGCCGGTGGTGATGCCGGAACGGTTCCGGCTCGGCGCGCTGATCAAAACCGTGGCCGACGAGCTGCCGCAGCGGTCGGTCAAGCTGCGGGTGGCCGGCGGCACCCTGGAGGTACGCGGGCACGCCGTCCTCATCGACGGGGAACCGCGGGCGCTCGCCCCGGCCGCCATGTCGATCCTCGCCTCGCTGGCCGCCCGGCCCGGCGTGGTGGTGTCCAAGGATCAGCTGATCGCGTCGCTGCCGCGCGGCAACGACGGGCACGCCGTCGACGTGGCGGTGGCCCGGCTGCGCACCGCGCTCGGCTCCGGCCTGCTGATCGAGACGGTCATCAAGCGCGGCTACCGCCTGCGGGTCGACGAAGCTGTCTGACCTCTTTACCGGCCGTTTTTACCGGCCGTTTTTACCGGCACTGCCGCCGGGTCCCTCTTCGCATCATCGGAGGAACCGTCATGCCTACTTTGCTCGCGGTGGCCCACGGCACCCGCTCGGCCACCGGCCAGAAGCAGATCCGCGACCTGGTCGCGGCGGTCGCCCGGAGCCGGCCCGGGCTGGACATCCGGCTCTCCTACGCCGACGTGCAGCAGCCCCGGATCGGCGCGGTCGTGCCGGCCGTCCGCGACGCCGTGGTGGTGCCGCTGCTGCTGTCGGCCGGATATCACGTGCGGGTGGACATCGCCGACGCTGTCGCCGGGACCAGCTTCCCGGTTACCAGGCCACTCGGCCCTGACCCCGTACTCACCGAAAGCCTGACCCGGCACCTGCCCGGCGCTGACGCGGTGGTCCTGGCCGCCGCCGGATCCTCGGATCCGGTCTGGCGGGCTTCTGTTCAAGCGCTTGCGGCCGATTTGGGTGCGCACGTCGGGTTTGTCTCCGGCAGCGAGCCGAAGGTCGCCGACGTGGTCGCCGGGCTGCGGCGGCAGGGCGCGCGCCGGGTCGCGATCGCCGCCTACCTGCTCGCCGAGGGCCTGTTCTACCGCACCCTGCACCGGGCCGGCGCCGACTCGGTCACCCCGCCGCTCGCGCTCGACCCGGCCATCGTGCCGCTCGTGCTGCGCCGCTATGAATCGGCACTCCTCACAACCGCCCACGCGGGTATGTAGGGTTTTCCGAACGTTCGCGCAATCGCGCCGGTCAATTCGCTAAACAATGCCCCTGAATCATTCCCGGTGAGACAGCGACCGCTCACCGGAGGGACTGACAGGTGCATTCGACACCGCGATTTCTGCAAGGCGTCTTTCCCTTCGAGGGCAAGGGTCTCGACCAGCCGGCCCCGCTCGGACCGGAACTGTCCTATCTGGTGCCCGACGGCGCGTCCGCGCAGGCCGTCTACTTTCGGGGCGGCAATGCGGCCGACGAACTCGTCTGCGCGGTGCTGACCCGCGACGGGCGGCCGATGCGCTACTTCCCGATCGGCGCCAAGAGCGACGTGCACGTGTCCCTGCGGGTCGTCGAGGACCTGCCGGCCGGCACGACCGTCGAATTGTGGCTGTCCGCGCCGGCCGGCGTCACCGGAACGGTGATCGTCGACCTGGGACTGGTGGAGGTCTGATGCGGCAACGACTGGTGGTCATCGGCAACGGGATGGCCGGCGCCCGAACCGTCGAGGAAATCCTCGCCCGCAACGGCGATTTCGACATCACGATGTTCGGCGACGAGCCCTACGGCAACTACAACCGGATCATGCTGTCCAACGTGCTGGCCGGCATCGAGGACGAATCCGGGATCTTTCTCAACGACCTTTCCTGGTACGCCGAGAACGGCGTAACCCTGCACACCGGCGTACGCATCAACCGCATCGACCGCTACGCCCGGATGGTGTACGGCTCGGACGGCAGCGCGACCGGCTACGACAAGCTGGTCATCGCCACCGGCAGCTCCGCGTTCGTGCCGCCGATCAAGGGCGCGCACGTCCCGGGCCGCGGCTACCACCAGGGCGTCTTCGTGTTCCGCACGCTCGACGACACCCGGGCCATGATCCGGTATGCGCGGGAGCACTCGCGTGCGGTCGTCATCGGTGGCGGGCTGCTCGGGCTCGAAGCCGCCCGCGGGCTGCAGAACCACCTCGGGCACGTGACCCTCGTGCACGCCGCCGGACATCTCATGAATACCCAGCTCAACGCGGCGGCCGGGCGGACGCTGCAGACGACGATCGAGCAGAAGCTCGGCATCGACGTGGTGGTCAACGGCATGACCACCGAGATCCTCGGTAAGCACGCGGTCGCCGGGGTGAAGCTGGCCGACGGCACCGTGATCGACTGTGACGTGGTGGTGGTGGCGGCCGGGATTCGGCCGAACACCGAGGTCGCGGCGGTGAGCGGGCTCGTCGTCGAGCGGGGCATCGTCGTCGACGACTACATGCGCGCCCAGGACGAAGAGGACATCTACGTGGTGGGGGAGTGCGCCCAGCACCGAGGTCAGGTGTACGGCCTGGTAGCCCCACTGTGGGAGCAGGCAAAGGTGCTGGCCACGAACGTTTGCGCCCCGAACGTTAGCGCCCCGAACGTTAGCCCGACGAACGTTGGCGGCCCGAACGTTGGCGGGACTAACGTTAGTGGCCCTAACGTTAGTGAGACGAACGTTGGGGCGACCTACCACGGGTCGCAAGTGGCTACCAAGCTCAAGGTGGCGGGCGTCGACGTCGCGTCGATGGGGCTGTCGGCGCCAGAGCGCGACGACGACGAGCTGCTCGAGTTCGCTGAGCCCAAGCGCGGCATCTACAAGAACGTCATCGTCCGCGACGGCCGCCTCGTCGGGGCCACCCTGGTCGGCGACAACGGCAAGGCCCTCGCCCTGATCAAGGCGTTCGAGAAGGGCCTGCCGCTGCCGGACAACCGGGCCGAGCTGCTGTTCGACCTGGGCGGGCCAGCTACCGAGGAGAGCGTCGCCGACATGCCCGACGACGAGCAGGTCTGCAACTGCAACGGCGTCTCCAAGGGCGACCTCAAGGCCTGCGTCGACGGCGGCTGCAAGACCGTCAGCGGCTGCATGGACGCCACCCGGGCCGGCAAGGGCTGCGGCACCTGCAAGCCGCTCGTCCAGCGGATCGTCGAGTGGGCCAACGGCGGCTCGGTCGAGGAGGACCCGGCCGCGTCCTACTACGTGCCCGGGGTGCCGATGCCCAAGTCGGAGCTGATGGCGGCGATCCGGCAGCACGAGCTGAAGTCGGTGTCGTCGGTCTTCGCCACGCTCGGCGGGGACGAGGACGCCAAGAGCAAGATGGGCCTCGCGTCGCTGCTGAAGATGATGTGGGGCGCCGACTACATCGACGAGCGCGACGCCCGATTCATCAACGACCGGGTGCACGCGAACATCCAGCGCGACGGCACGTTCTCGGTGGTTCCGCAGATGAAGGGCGGGGTCACCACGCCCGCCGACCTCAAGCGGATCGCCGAGGTGGCCGAACGGCACGGGGTGCCGATGGTGAAGCTCACCGGCGGGCAGCGCATAGACCTGCTCGGCATCCCGAAGGAGAAGCTGCCGCAGGTCTGGGCCGACCTGGACATGCCCAGCGGGTACGCGTACGCGAAGAGCTTCCGCACCGTGAAGACCTGCGTCGGATCGGATTTCTGCCGGTTCGGGGTCGGCGATTCGACGGCTCTCGGGATCGCGCTGGAGGAGCGTTATCAGGGCATCGAGGGGCCGGGCAAGATGAAATTGGCGGTCACCGGCTGCCCGCGTAACTGCGCCGAGGCGTACGTCAAAGACCTCGGTGTTGTTGCCATTGATGGTGGCAAATGGGAGCTCTATGTCGGTGGGGCGGCCGGCGCCCACGTCCGCAAGGGTGATCTGCTGGCCACGGTGTCCTCGCCCGAGGAAGTGATCGTGCTGACCGGCCGATTCCTGCAGTACTACCGGGAGAGCGGGAACTGGCTCGAGCGCACCTATGCGTGGGTGCCGCGAGTCGGCATCGAACACATTCGCGCGGTGGTGGTGGACGACGCCGAGGGCAAAGCCGCCGCGCTCGACGCGGCGATGGACGCGGCGGTCGGCGCCTACAAGGACCCGTGGAAAGAACGGGCCGAGCCGGCCACTCCCGGACAGTTCCGCACCTCGCTCCCGCTGACCGTGCTGCCGCAGGTTCCGGTGCGGGCATGAAACCCATCGGATCGGTACACGACATTCCGCTCGGCGAGGGCCGGACCTTCGCAATCGATGGCCGGATGATTGCCGTCTTCCGGCTGCGCGACGGTTCGGTGCGCGCGCTTTCCGCCGTCTGCCCGCACAAGGGCGGCCCGCTCGCCGACGGTCAGATCGACCTCAAACAGGTCGTCTGCCCGCTGCACCTGTACGCCTGGGACCTCTCCACCGGTTGCTCATTGAGCGGCCAGGAGCCGGTCACCTCCTTTCCGGTCCGTATTGATGACGACCAGCTCTTTGTAGAGGTGTGAGATGACTGCCACTCTTGAACGCCCCTCGATTTCGGTACGCGGACATTGGATCGACGACTGGCGCCCCGAGGACCCGGCGTTCTGGGCCGAGACCGGCGCGCCGATCGCCCGGCGCAACCTGATTTTCTCCATTCTTTCGGAACACATCGGCTTCTCGGTCTGGTCACTCTGGTCGGTGCTCGTCCTTTTCCTGGGCCCGGCGTACGGCATCGACCCGGCCGGAAAATTCCTCCTCACCGCGGTGCCGACGCTCGTCGGGGCGGCGCTGCGTATTCCGTACAGCTTCGCGGTGTCCCGGTTCGGCGGCCGTAACTGGACCATTTTCAGTGCCACGCTGCTGCTGGTCCCGGCGGTGCTGGCGGCCTTCCTGATCAAGCCCGGGGTGTCCTACTCGACGCTGATCGTGCTGGCCGCCGTCGCCGGTGTCGGCGGCGGCAACTTCGCCTCCTCGATGACCAACATCAATGCGTTCTACCCGAACAGGCTCAAGGGCTGGGCTCTGGGAATCAATGCGGGTGGCGGAAATCTGGGCGTGGCCGCCGTACAACTGGTGGGTCTGTTTGTTCTTGCGGTTTTCGGCGCCGGGCATCCCGGGATCGTGGCCGGCATCTACATCCCGCTGATCGTCATCGCGGCGTTGTGCTCGGCCTTCTACATGGACAACCTGACCCAGGCTCGCAGCGAGAAACGCGCCATGCGCGACGCGACCCGCGAACCGCACACCTGGATCATGTCGTTGCTGTACATCGGCACGTTCGGCTCGTTCATCGGTTTCGGCTTCGCGTTCGGCCAGGTGCTGCAGGTGCAGTTCCACACCGAGTTCTCCACACCCGTACAGGCCGCTTATCTGACCTTCATGGGCCCGCTTCTCGGGTCGTTGATTCGCCCGGTGGGCGGTTTCCTGGCCGACCGGTTCGGCGGTGCCCGGGTCACGTTCGTCAATTTCATCGCGATGGCCCTGGGCGCCGCCCTGGTGCTGCTTGCCGCCCAGCAGAAGTCCTTGCCGCTGTATATCGCCGGTTTCGTCGCGCTGTTCGTGCTGAGCGGCCTCGGCAACGGCTCGACGTACAAGATGATCCCGGCCATCTTCAAGTCCAAACACCCGGCCGACGAGCCCACCGCCCGCCGGTTGTCCGGCGCGGTGATCGGCATCGCCGGCGCGATCGGCGCCCTCGGCGGCGTCCTGGTCAACCTGGCCTTCCGCCAGTCCTTCCTGGAAACCAAGAGCGCTGACGCCGCGTACCTCGGCTTCATCGCCTTCTACGCCCTGTGCGTCCTGGTGACGTGGGCGGTCTACCTGCGGCCCGGGGCCCGCACCGTCTGACCCCCTCGGAGGGAGGCGCGCTTCGATATGGTGATCGCGTGTCTCCCTCCGAGTTGAACACCGACGTCCCGCACTCCGCCCGCATCTACGATCACCTGCTGGGCGGCAAGGACAACTTCGAGGCCGACCGGGACGCCGCGGCGTTCATCACCGCCGACTGGCCGCACCTGGCCATCTCGATGCGCGCCAACCGCAACTACATGGCCCGGCAGGCCCGCTTCATCGCGGCCGAGCTGGGCATCCGGCAGTTCCTGGACATCGGCGCCGGCCTGCCGACCGCCCCCAACCTGCACGAGGTGGTGCAGGAGGTGGCCCCGGAGTCCCGGGTGATGTATGTCGACAACGACCCGATCGTTCTGGTGCACGCGCGGGCGCTGCTGACCAGCGCGCCGGGAGGCCACACCGCTTACCTGGACGCCGACCTGCACGACCCGGCCGCGATCCTCGCCTCGACCGAGTTCCGCCAGACGTTCGACCTGTCCCAGCCGGTCGCCCTGAGCCTGATAGCGATCCTGCAGTTCGTAGTCGACGACGACCGAGCGCACCACATCATCGACACCCTGATGGCCCCACTGCCGCCGGGAAGCGTCCTGGCCATGTCGACGGTGACCGCCGACAGCGCACCGGACGAGGTGAACAAGGGCGTAGCGGCGTACGTGGCCCGAGGCATCAACGAGAAGGCCCGCAACCTGGCCGAGTGCCAGGACCTGTTCCGCGGCCTGGACCTGATCGACCCGGGCGTGGTCCTGGTAAACCACTGGCGCCCGGACGCCACCGCCCGCGCGGTCCCCGACGAACACGTCCACATGTACGGCGGGGTAGCCCTCAAACGCTGAGGTCAATGAGTGCTGCGCGTCCACACCTGGACGCTGGCCGGACGAGGGTGGTCCTCGGTCCATCGGCGGATCTGGCGCACGGTCACGGCGTCCGAACGCAGCCACCGCTCGCACGGTCCGGACGCTTCCGGCAGTAGCCGCAGGTCGCCGAACTGCTCAAGGAGCCTGCCGTCGACGCAGCTGGCGGTCCACGGCTCCAGGGCGCTCCCGGTCACCGGTTCCCACGCAGCTGTCTCATCCATCAGGGCATGGGATTCGATCAGGTGGTAGATCGACGGACTGACCTCCAGGAACGAGCCGCCGAGCGTCACTCCGAACCGGCCGTCGGTGTGCACCAGGTACCGCACCGGCGACGACACATGCTCACCGGCCCAGCCGAACGACCAGCCTCCCGGCTCCCAGCGGATCCAGTCCTCCAGGACGAAATCCCACCGACGGGCCGTCTCGTACGGTTCCCCGTCCCACCGCACGGCGTGTCGCACCCAGTACCGCAACCCGCCGAAGCGCTGGGCGAATCCTTCCCGGCGGACGATCAACTCCACCGGTGCGGTGATCAGTCGCCCCGACCGGTCCTGCACGCGCAGGTAGTCGGTGGACAATCGATCGGTGTCGACGGGATGCCGGTCACCGCTACGCCTCAGAAACGCCTGCGCTCTCGGCGACAAACCATCCAGGTCGTCGAGCACGTGCACATGGACTTCCCCATAGATGCCACGATCCAGCCCGCAGATCATAGCGCCCACCGGCCCAGCAGCCGCCCGAGCCGTCCCGACGAACACGTCCACATGTACGGCGGGGTCGCCGTCAAATGCTGAGGTGCGTACGAGCGTCGGCGGTTTGGCCATTTCGCCGTTTACGGCCATCTGTTACGCGGACCCGCTACACAGAGCTGATGGATAGCAAGCGGGTGGACCAGGCGGTTCGAGAGCATGTTCGGCCCCTGTTGCGTGCTGCTGGATTCCATAGCTTCATCGGGCGGCGGGCGTGGCGGCGGCACGACAACGGTATCGATCACTTTGTCGTGGGCTCGATGAGTCGCTATGTCGCGGATGGGGTCGGCTGCACCACGTACTCGTTCGGCGTCGAAGTGGGTGTCTTCAGCCCCTGTGCGGAGGACCTGGTGACGGTGAAGCCGAAGGAGTATCAGTGCACCTTTCGCTTCGTTCTCGGTAAGTCGTTGCGGCAGCCGTTCTTCCGTCCGTACGGCAAGGAGGGTCCCGATCGCCCGGACGTCTGGTACGTAGCTCGA
>NZ_BOMY01000053.1 GCF_016862435.1 Paractinoplanes tereljensis | reverse complement strand
AATGATCGCCGTGTCGTGGCGAAACGCCATGAGTGCCGGCCCGAGATCAACGGGATCGTCGGTGTCAGCGTGCGTGCCGATCGACTGGTCGTTGAGCCGAATCTCAAGCTGGTCGGTGGGTTCGGCGAGCTGGAAGAACGTGCGGAATTCGCGTAGCTGGTAGGGGTGGCGGCCGACGAGGCTCTGGCTGATGAGCTGGGTGGTGATTGTCGTGACGGGTGGAGGATGTTCGATCTGTACGAAGACGCCGAAGACTCCGGATGCGTCGCGGAGTGTCACTCGGAGGCCTCGCCGTCCCACCGTCACACGTTGAGGGTGCAGGGCCAAGCTCTGACGGAGGGTTCTTGCGGCGGTCACCAGTACGAGTTGATAGATGTTGGATCGGTCGATCGGTGCTAGGCCTGCAGTGATTACCAGCTCGTCTTCAGGACCGAACGGCCCGAGAGCCTCGGCGAGGGAGGGTTTGCTGCTGTCAGGCGAGGCGCGGAGGTAGCGAGCGGGGACGATGACCTCGCCGCCGTAGTCGCGGATCTCGTCAAGCTGATGAGCGATCCGCATGGCGTCGTCAGTCGCGGGAAGGTCGAACAGCAGGGGTAGATCGATATCATCGGCTGCTACTTCTGGCTTCGGTGTGTAGTGCACGGCGGCACCATCTGGGCCGGTGTAAAACCCGATCTGCCACACCTCTGAGAAGCTTTGTGCCCGTTCGGCAATCAATCTCATGCGGGCCAGGGCCTCTGCGTCGGTGGTCAGCTGCAGATCGGCAATAACAGCGTCGGACCAACCCTTACGGGAACGGGCGGCCGCGCGCACGTAGGCGATCAGTCGTTGCTGTTTTTCCCTGGCCTGGTCTAGTTGTGTCGTCACTGCGGGCGCCCGCAGTTTGCGGTCCGACTTCTTCCGGTTGCAGGTACTGCAGATCGGGGCGAGGTTGGCTGGGGCGTGCACGTCGAATTCGGCGGGCAAGCCGTGCCATTGGATCAAGTCGCGCAACTCGTCGGGCGTGACAGTGTGCGGGATGATGTGGTCGATCTGGGTGTCGGTAAATCGCGTCGGTTGTTCGCACCAGTAACACCGCGCGTTCCATTGCTCAATTAACGCGCTGCGGAGTACAGCGTTGTCACCGCGGCGGTAGCGCACATCGTCGACGCCGAGGTTGCCACTCGGCTCAGTGCCCGTGTGAGTGGAACCGGGCAACGAGGAACTGGGACCAGCCGGATCGGCCATCGCTGGGAGCACTCCTTCTCGTCACCGAAGCATCGTCGGATGCGGTCGCGGGCCTGCCTGTGGGTTGGTCGAAGCCGTCAACGGCGCCGGTGTCGCCCAACCCTGCCTCTCAGGTTTCCTACTGGAAGTCAGGTTTCAGAATGCTAGACGACTGCGACGCTTCGGTGACCAGCAACCAATGGCGTCAGCAAGCCGGGTTCGGCGAGGTCGGGGTCGAGGCACTCGGATGAGCAATCTGGACCGCTGTCCAAGGAACTTGGGGACTGGGACGGGCGAACATCAGAAACCGTCCATTGTCTTCGCCAGCCGTCATCGTGGCACCCACATGCGACACTTCGGAAGTGAGAGAACGCCGTATCACTGCCGTGGTGGTGATAGTTGCCTTGGTCGCGGCGTTGGTTGGCAACCTCTTGACCAACACCGTGAACGTGGCCGGGCCGGGTTGGCAAATCGGCCTCCTGGGCGCCCTATTGGTCCTGGCCGCGGTGCTGGTGTTGGCGGAGTGGCGGCGCGCGCAGGCGCAACGTGCCCCGGCAGATGAAGGCGACCGATGTTCCTGCGTAGTTCCGCAAACACCAGTCCCGTCGCCCTTTAGGGCGGCCCCCTGGTGGTCGCGGGGGGTAGCAGGCCTCGAGACACGCCGGTATCAGATTTCTCCAAAACGCGTACAGAAGGTTTTCGCTGGAGCCGGGTGGGAGGGGACGCTCCGGTCCCTCTACCCGAACCATCCGCCTATCTCGCTCGCCGGGGTCAGCTTCCCGGTCTGGGCGGAGGTGGCCGCGCCGGAACTGCGGTCCAAGAATCTCGATCTCGATGCGGCAATAGGCGATCTTCACGGCGAGGTGCCGCGTGTCGACCGTTACGATGCCGAGGATCTAGGCTTCGACCCGCGCGGGAGAGCTGAGTTTCGACACACCTATTGGCGTAGGGATGAGAGGAGACGCTTTAACGCCGAAACGTTCGCGCTCGAGCGAATAGTTCGGCGCGGCCCGGGTGACTTCCTGGTTGATGCCCGGTATGGACGTTACTTCCAGTCGGTGGCCACATCGGAGATGCTGGAACGAGAGTTCATTGATGCGGTGAGCCGTCGGCCGGGTGCGGTATTGCCTATGAGCGCATTTCCCCGACGAGAATGGCTGCGCGAGCAGACCAATGGGAACGAGATATTTGACGGCTCTAATCGGTCAGCGGCGCTTTCGGTAGCGGCGGCAGTGATAGTCCGGGAGGAACGAGGCTACAGTGCCCTGCTGAGCCGACGGTCATCTGAGGTCAAGACGCATCCAGGC
Source organism: Paractinoplanes tereljensis (assembly GCF_016862435.1). GTDB lineage: Bacteria > Actinomycetota > Actinomycetes > Mycobacteriales > Micromonosporaceae > Actinoplanes > Actinoplanes tereljensis. The sequence goes on along the minus strand of NZ_BOMY01000053.1, from coordinate 261,986 downwards.
TTCCAGCATGTGTTTCCGTCCGGGATCCTTGCGCCTACCAGCTCGCGATACGCTGCACCTAAGGGCGAGTATTCGGTCAAGCGCGCCTTCCTCCGTGAATTCGCAGAGGAGTTGTTCAGATACGACGAACTAACTCACGACAGCCAGGATTTACGCGACGCAATTCGCGGAATTTGGCCGATCGAACACATGCTCGACGCGACTGTTCCCGGCCCAAACGGTGAACCGCCCGTGGTTGAGATCAGGTATGCCGGCATCTCAGTGCCACTGCTGACGCTTCGCCCGGAACTCTATGTCGTGTTGCTGGTACGTGAGCGTGGCTGGTTCGACGACATGGTCGACAGATCGCGGCGAAACTGCGCCCGACACGGCTTCAACCTCAACTGGGAATTCGAGGACGGCCGCGAAAACGTTCACGGCAGACGGCTCGACTCCATCCGGATTGAGCTGGATGACCGGCTCGAGCTTATCGACCGCCGCCAGATCACCCCGCTCAACACCGTTCCCCACGCGGCCGCGGCGCTCTGGCTTGGCACTCAGGTGGCCCGCGATTTGGTCCAATCAGCGGATCTGCAGCCGTAGTTCTACGTTTTAGCCACGAAGTCTCGGATTCGGCGACGGGGTTCTGGCCGGGTGAAGCGTGCCTCGATCGTGTCCATCAGCTCGCCGAACAGCTAAGACCATCGCAGAGCATCTGCCCTGTAGGCAGCCGCCGCCGTATCCTCTGAGGTCTACACAACCACCGAGACTCGACGGTGGCTGCTTGCTGTTCACGGACAAAACCACGCCATTCGCGGCTGCCTCAGCTGCTTCTGTCTCGCGATTGAGGTCGGCCTGGATGCGGCGCTTGTCGGCCATCTTCCGTTAATGCGGCAGCGTTCCACAGCGGCTCGGTCCTTTTGGCTTTCTTTGTGGTTGTCCGGGATCGGTTCGAACATGCTTTTACGGCATGCCATCGGTCCTCCGTGTTCCCCTCGCAAGTCGCGACGCTATCGGAACCATTACTTTCCGAGGCGACTTCATTTCCAGAGGTGTCGAGGTCTGCCACGAGTTGATGACCCCGGATCCCGAGCTAGCGACACACTCCATGGCGTCATCTCTGCGGGGGAAAGCTACTCATCCTCGCAGGTGATCCGGCGGGCGGTGAGTTGGCGAAGGTGTCGTGCCTGGGTAGTGATCGGCAACGTTCTTCAACGTCAAGTTCTGCCCTCCCGTCAGGCTGTGGATGAGGTGGCCGCTATGACGCTCGCTGGTGATACCGAACAAGACGATTCGTTGGCCCGCTGGTTACGCACGAATGCTGTGTCGCGGCAGCGTGGGTCAAGCAACGCGCCTGCTGGTGGACGGTTGCGGTTCGCGTTCTACGGGCGGATTTCGACAGCCGTGTATCAGGATCCGGTGTCGTCGCGGCAGTGGCAGTTCGACAACGCCGCTCGCCTGATTGCCGGGCACGGTTGCATCGTTGCCGAGTTCTTCGACGTCGGGCAATCCCGCAGCCTGGGCTCGGCACACCGTCCGCAGGCCGCCGCGTTGCTGGCGGCAATCGCCGATCCACGTCGCCGATTCGATGCGATCGTGGTCGGTGAGTACGAGCGGGCGTTCTTCGGTCGGCAGTTGATGAGGCTGATGCCGTTGTTCGAGCGGTACGGCATCGCGGTGTGGTTGCCGGAAGCTGACGGGCCGATCAACCTGAAGGACCCTGCCCATCAGGCGTTGCTGCTGTTGCTGGGGCATCAGTCGCAGCGGGAGGTGTTGCGGTCACGGTTTCGGACTAGCGCGGCGATGTGTGCGCAGGTCCGCGAGCAGGGCCGGCATCTCGGCGGACGGCCGCCGTACGGATATCGCCTGGTGGATGCTGGGCCGCATCCGAGTCAGGCGAATGCGCGGTGGGGGAGACGCCTGCGCCGGCTGGACCCCGATCCGGAGACCGCCCGCCACGTGCGGTGGATCTTCGCGCAGCGGTTGGCCGGCCATAGCACGGCCGGCATCGCCCGCACGCTCAACGCCCTCGGCGTGGTAGCGCCGTCCGCGTACGACCGGGCCCGTAACTCGCATCGCACGGGTGCGGCGTGGACGCTGCGGACGGTCGCGGCGATCCTGGCCAATCCGCGGTACACCGGCCGGCAGGTCTGGAACCGGCAATCGGTCGACCATCACGAGACCGACCCAGGCAACAAATCCAGTCGTGCCGCTGGCCGGCGGCCGACGCACGGCTGGAACGCCAAGGACCAGTGGGTGATCTCCGCGAAGATCGCGCATCCGCCGCTGATCAGCGAGGCGGACTTCGTCCGCGCTCAGCAGATCACTGCGATCGCCCGGCCCGACGATGGCAACCTGCGTCGGTACCGACTTACCGGGCTGGTCGTCTGTGGTCTGTGTGGGCGCCGGGCCGAGGGGCACTGGGCGCACGGCCGTGCGCGCTACCGCTGCCGCCACGGTTCCACCAGCAGCCGCGACGTTATCCAGGATCGGTTCCCGGCCCTTTATGTGCGCGAGGATCACGTCCTGGCCCGAGCAGGCGAGCAACTCGGCGAGATCGACCTAGAAGATGTCGCCGGACGGCTACGAGCGCTTGGGGTCGCGATCGTCTGCACTGCGGTGAGCGTGGTGCTCGATGTTCCGGCCGCCAAGAAGACCGCGTCGGGTCCGACCGGCCCGATCCAGCCGGCGATCCCGGGACTCGAGGTTCCACTGCGACGTCGGAAACGAGGAAACCCCCACCAAAGTCATCCACAAACGTGAAGAACTTTGGTGGGGGTTAACGTGTCCGGAGGGGGACTCGGACCCCCACCCACCCCTACATTGGGTTCATGCAGGGCGACGGCGTGTTCATGGGGCCGAACCCTAGCCGAACGGCTGATGAGCACGCAACTAGGTGCCGTCTCACGATGTGAAGATCAGGTGTGATCCCGATCACGCTTTTCTGCTGGTCAGTGGACCTGTCCCGGACCTGTCCGGAGCCGATCGCTCCCATCACGATCGGTAGCCTCGGACCGAAACCAGACCGGGCCGCCTTCCTTGTCCCACCCCACCCAAAGAACCTTCGGCCGGCTGGCTCAATCGCGACTCAGGTGAACCCCAGCCCCTTCGGCAACCGCTGGCCGTGCAGTCACTCGTACCTTGGGCCCCACTAGAACCGTGCGTCGCCACGGCCCCGGGAATCCCAGACCGACGCATTGCCGGCAGTCCGAGTCGCTACCGGTCCGGCCGGGTGATGAGTCTGCCGATGACCTCCGCAGAACAGACCCGTCCCAACTGCGAGAGGCAACACGATGTGCATCAGCGCCAGCGCTACTCAGTCCGGCAGCAGGCTCTCCATTCACCTCGGCACTGACACCGCGCGGGTCCTGCTGGGTGAGCAGGAGACCGCTGAACTGATCGACTACACCGAAGATCCCCAACCCGCGACGGGTCGCGAGATCTTCGTCGAGGCCCGCGGTCGGTTTCCCGTGGTGTTGGACTGCCAGCGTCACTCGATCATGGCCGTAGTCGTCGGCATGACGGTCCGTCGGACCTCGAAGGGCTGCGCGCTTCACGCTCATCTCGACGATGACTACTACGGGCTGACCGATGGCAAGACTCCGGTCCTGTACACCGTGCCCGCCGAGGCACTTGCGGAGATGCTGAGGGCAGCCTCCCCGCGGTGATTGAAAGGCCCGCCGTAGATCCCTGCCGATGCTGGCCCTCGGCAGCCGGCCAACGAAGCATCTCGGGGCCTGACCAGTGACTACTGCGGTCACGGCGAGGTGGTCCCGGTCTGGGCGTCAACGGCGAGGTCGATGATCTTTAGCGTTCCCATGCTGACTGGGGAACCCGAGGACACGGCCAGCGATTGCTAGGCCGCGTCGTCGTCGACGAGAATCTGCCACCAATGCCGCGGGGCCGAACACAGATGTGGACGGCTCCGCGGACGGTGGTCGGTTACGCGATGGGTTCGGGGCGGGGCTGGGGGACGGTGTGCCGGGCGTTGTCACCCTTTCATTGGGCAGAGTCCCTCTGTTGCAAGATGCGCTGCATCATGCGGATCGCCCTTGACGCGGACTCGGTCTGCCTCGCCAGGCTGGACCGATGCCGCCGCGCGCGGCCCAGCCGTTGGTCCACGTTGACGGCGGCCAAGAAGGTGAGCAGATCCTGGCCGCTCATGGGAAGAACGTCTTGGGCGTAGATGCGGCTCACGATGTCGACGACTTCGTTGTTGCATTCGCCGTACACCAGTAAGCACACCGGCGTCGCGCCGTTCTCGGCGGCGTAGGCGCGCCTGTAGTCGGCGAGTTGCTTGAACGCGCTCTTGGCTTCGTCGAGGGTGTGGATACCGCGCTTGACCTCGATCAACACGGGGCATGCGTCCCTTGTCGCCCTCAGCAGTAGATCGACGCGCCCATACTTGCGGCCGCTGTTCCAGATGGTGTACTCGCGAACGGTGATCCACCCGGTGCAGAGCGCCCACTGGGCGATTCCGCGTACCAGGTCGTGCTCGGAGTGGTAGTGGATCGTAACGAGGTCGTCGTCGCTGTTGGGTTGCAGACCGATGCTGTCGTCGTTTTGTTTGTTCACGTGTCGAAGATGCGAGTCACGTCCGACAGGTCATGCTGCCGCCTTGGACGGTGGTCGGCTTCAGGCCGCAGCGCAGGGATCACCCAGCCTACGATCTACCGCCTGAGGGTGGAGGGCGGCGAGCGGTTCCGAGCGGGTAGCCGGCTGATGCTCAATGCTGCCGGCGTAGGCGACGTCGCACGGGCGGCGTGACGCCGGCTGCGCTGCGGTTTGTCTTCGGAGTTGCCCAGGTTGAGCGGTCCGGCGGTTCTCGCATCGATAGGCATTGCCCGCCCTCAGGGCTCTGGGTAATCTGCTCACTACCGATCGTCGTCCGGGCTGGGAGTGACGTGCGCATTCTGTCGTTCAAACCTGGCCATGACGGGTCGGTGGCGCTGCTTGACGGCGGGAAGTTGATCTTCGCGCTGGAGGCCGAGAAGGATTCGTTTCCGCGCTACGCGGAAGTGACTCCGTCGGTGGTCCTCGACGCCATGTCGCTGTGCGACGAGATCCCCGATGCCGTGTGTCTCAGCGGGTGGGTGAAGGGTTTCCACTCAGTGGAGCGCAGCCTGAACGCCGGGTACTTCGGGTGGGACGAGTCCACCGTCGAGGTGGGCTCAACAACGATCTTCGGGCGTCCGGTAGCGATGTTCTCCTCCACGCATGAGCGGTCCCACCTCATGTCGGCGTACGGACTGTCGCCATTCGCGCAGGGAACTCCGTGCTATGCCCTGGTATGGGAGGGCAACATTGGCAGTTTCTACGAGATGACCGCGGACGGGCGGATCGTGCGGCTGGCGCAGGTACTGGAGGACCCTGGGAACAAGTATCAGTTTGCGTTCGCCCTGGCTGACCCGGCAGTCCCGGAGGGGCCACCAGCCTTCCGCTTCGAGAACGCCGGCAAGATGATGGCGCTCACAGCGTTCGCGGACGGCGCGGACGCGAGTGACGAGGAACGTCGCCTGATCGACTTCATCTTGTCGCAGGAGTCGATCTTGCTTGGGACGCCGAAGTCGTCGGTGCGGTGGTCGCCGTTTCACAACGCGGGCGTCGAGACGCAGTCGTTCAAGAACCTCGCGGCGCATCTGTCAGATGCGATCTTCGACCGGTTCGCCGCAACAGCACGGCAGTTGCTGACCGAGGGCTACCCGTTGCTGGTCTCGGGTGGATGCGGGTTGAACTGTTCGTGGAACTCGCGCTGGCAGGAGACTGGGTTGTTCGCGGACGTGTTCGTGCCGCCGTGCACGAACGACACCGGCTCGGCGATCGGTACGGCGGTAGATGCCCAACGGCACTTCACCGGTGACGCGAAGATCACTTGGAGTGTCTACGCTGGTGCCGAATTCGTCATTGATACCGCCGTCGAGGACTACCGGTCACGTCCGCTTGACCTTGACGAGGTAGCCGGTTTGCTCGCTGATGGCCTGGTGTTGGGCTGGGTGCAGGGGCGATACGAGATGGGTCCGCGGGCGTTGGGAAATCGGTCGTTGCTGGCGGCACCGTTCGATGCGGCGATGCGGGACCGGCTGAACAAGATCAAGGGCCGGGAAGGGTATCGGCCGATCGCGCCGGTGTGCCGGGAGGAGGAGATGTCTACGCACTTCGCAGGCCGTTCCGACAGCCCCTACATGCTGCACTTCCAGGAGGTGCGTACCCCGCGGCTCGCGGCAGTCACTCACGTAGATGGCAGCGCCCGGGTCCAGTCGGTACGCCGTGATCAGAATGCGGTGCTCCACGACCTGCTGAGCGCGTTCCATCGCCGAACGGGAATCGGGGTTCTGTGCAACACCTCGCTGAATTTTCGAGGTAGGGGGTTCATCAACCGGATGAGTGACCTGGCGGAGTATGCGCAAGACCGTGACCTCGACGGGTTCGTCGTCGAGGACCGCCTCTACCTCATACGCCCGGCCTGAGTAAGGAGGTGGCAGGTGGAGTTCGTACGGGAAGTTGACACCTTCACCGCCCGACATTTCGATGACCTCGACGCGGGTCGTGTCCGTGCGCTGCGGATCTCCGAGTTCGTCGCCCCCGATGTTGCCGGGTACCTCGCTGACCGGCTGACCCAGCATCCGAGTCTGTCGGTGTACCGCAACACGTCGGAGTTGATGCGGGTAGGGGAAAGCCACTACGAAACCCACGACGAGGACAGCCACACGAACACGCAGGCGCTGGAGGAGTACCTGTCACGGGCTGAGACGCTGGTGACGGAGATCCGTGCGGCATGCCAGCCGCATCCCTCACCTATGGATCTGCTGTGGCGGTTGCTCGACGAATCGATGGGACTACGGCGGGCTGAGATCGCCGGAAGGCCGATGTTCGCCGGGGTGGTGCGAGTTTTTCCCGAGGGCAGCGAACTGTTGCCACACAACGACGTCTTCGCCCGCGACGCGCCGGGAGTCGCTGCGGCATCTGGGATCACCGCACAGTTCGCCGCGAACATCTACCTGCAAGTCCCGGACGACGGCGGAACCCTGCAGTTGTGGGGACTGCGACCCAGCGAGCAGGAGCTGGTCGCCCTGCAGGCTCCCGGAAGCGTGTACGGGGCCGACCGTGCATTACTACCGGCACCTGACGTCGAGGTGGCTATCAGACCGGGCGACCTGGTGGTCATCGACGCGACGAGGCTGCACGCGGTCACCCCCCAGCGTCACGGACGCCGGGTAGGAATGTCGTGCTTCCTCGGCCGGCGCGCTGGACACCCTCTGATTTGCTGGAGTTAGCCGTGAGTGAGGAGCACAAGACGTGCGGGCGTTGACGCGAGGACCGGGGCGGTGACGGAGCAGACGCTGGGAGAGATGCTGCGTGACCGTCGGCTACGGATGTCGCTGTCCCAGCGCGAGTTGGCAGCCCAGATCGGTTTCCATGAAAGTGTCATCGCCTTGGTTGAGCGCAGCGAACGCGCGCCGACCCCGCAATACCTGGAGCGGTTCGCCGAAGCCCTGAACCTAGAAGGTCGGGAGGTCGGTGAACTGTGGCGAGTCTACCGGCAGACCCCGAACGACTCGGACCGCCCTGGCGTCCGTCCGAGGTCTCGCACCGAGTGCCCCTATCGTGGCCTGTTCGCGTTCCGGGAGCAGGACGCTGCGCTGTTCCACGGCCGCACGGTGGTCAGCGAGCGGGTCCTGAGCAAACTTCGCCACACCTCGCTGGTCGGGGTTGTGGGCGCATCCGGCAGCGGTAAGTCTTCGGTGGTCTACGCCGGTGTGATCCCCCGCCTGCGTGACAGTCAGCAGTGGCTCGTCGCCTCGTTTCGGCCGGGGTCGCGGCCGTTTGCCTCGCTTGCCGTCGCGATGATGCCGCTACTTGAACCCGATCTGGGCCAGCCAGCGCTGACCGAGACTACTAACGCGTTGGCGCACAGCCTGCGGAATGGTGGGCTGTACGCGGCGGCGGAGCAGTTGGTGCAGCGCCGGCAGCGCCCGCTGCTGATCTTCGCCGACCAGTTCGAGGAGGTTTTCACCCACGGGCACGACCCGGCGGTCGTCCGGGACTTCCTTGACGCCGTGGTGGACATCTCGCACCAGCATGGTCCCGCGGCAATGGGCGTGAAGGTGGTGCTGACGTTACGAGGTGACTTCTACGGGCAGGTCATTGCCCATCGCGCCCTGTCGGAGGCGTTGCAGGACAGTGTCGTGCACCTCCCGCCGATGAGCCGCGACGAACTGCGCAGTGCGATCACCGAACCGGCGCAGGTCAGTGGCATCACGATTGAGGACGGGCTCGTCGAGCGAATCCTGGACGAGGTCGGTGAGGAGCCGGGCAACCTGCCGCTGCTGGAGTTCTCCCTGATGCTGTTGTGGGACCGGCAGACCGCAGACACGCTGACCCACGACGCCTACGCCGACATCGGCGGGATCGCCGGGGCGATCGCGTCCCAGGCCGAGGACGTCTACACGTCTCTGGCCCCCGAACAGCAAAACACCGCCCGGCAGTTACTCACGCGCCTGGTACGCGTCGCACGGCCGAACGAGGACGGCAACGACACCCGCCGCCGAACCCCGTTCGCTGAGTTGTCCAGCCTGCCGCGGGTCGCCACGGTAGTGGCCGCGATGACCGACGCCCGGTTGCTGGTCACCGACAGCGACGCCACCGGGCAGCAGACCGTCGAGGTCGCCCATGAGGCGGTCATTCGCAGTTGGAACCGGCTGCGGGCATGGCTGATGGAGGACCGGCAGTTCCTGTTGTGGCAACAGCGCATCCGCCAATGGCAGCAGGAGTGGGCTGTGACCGGCGAAGAGGACGGAGCGCTGCTGCGGGGCCGCATCCTGACCGAGGCCGAGAACTGGCTCACCGTCAAGGGCACCGACAGCGTCGTACCCGACCTGTTGGAGTACGTGCAACGCAGCGTTGAGGCCCGCGACCGCGACGCCGGCGAACAAGCCCTGCTGCAGGTCGATCGGCTCCTGACCGCACGCCCGGACGAAGTCCCCGGCATCGTCGGCGCTCTGGCCGGGCACCGGCGGTGGGTCAACGACCGCCTACGGGACGTGCTCATGACCACCGGGCCGAGCGAGCGTTGGCGCGTCCGTCTGGCGCTGCTGCCGATCGACGCTGGCCAGGCAGATCAGCTCATACACGAACTCGACGCCGTCGAGCCCCACGAACTGGTCATCATCACCACCGTACTGATGCCGGAACATGCACGGCTGACCGAACGGCTCTGGGAACGCGCCACCGACGCCTCGTCCTCGCCGAACACCCGTTTCCGCGCCGCGGTTCTGCTCGCCGCGTTCGACCCCGACGACCTGCGCTGGCCCACGATCGCCGCAGAGGTCGCCGACACCCTGATTCGGGAGAACCAGTTACACCTGCGGGAATGGGTCGTGGCGTTGCGTCCCGTCAGGCTGGTGCTGCTTGACCCGATGCAGCGACTCTTCCAGGCTCGCGACCAGCGGGAAAGCGTCCGGGAATCGGCGGCCGTGCTCCTGCTCGAACTCGCCGACGACAACCCGGCGTTCCTCGCTCAACGCGCCAGCGAGTCCATGCCGCAGAACTTCGAACAGTTCATCGGTGCCGTCGCGAAGTCCGACACGACGGCGGACATCGCCCGCGCAGCACTGCGGAGCATTGTGCGCGACCCCGGCACTGAACCCAGCGACGAAGCCGAGCGGATAGCGGCCGGTAGCCGACGCGCGGTCGCAGCGTGCAGCCTGCTGCGCCTCGGCTCCGCGTCCGGTATCGCCGACGCCTTCGTTGACAGCACCGACCCGGAGACGATCACCCAGTTCGTCCACCAGGCTCGCGCCCGCGGCGTCGCGGCCGACCTGCTCGTTGACCTGCTCGCTCAGGCACCCACCGCAGGTGCTCGATACACGATCCTGCTGACCCTCGGCGACTTCACTCCCAAAGACATGAACGGTCTGTACCGCGACCGGGTCCTCGGCGATGTTCTGGACCTGTACCGCGACGATCCTGACGCCGGCGTCCATTCCGCCTGCCGGTGGCTATTGCACCGATGGGACGAAAGCGCCAGCGCTGACAAGATCACCGATCGGGTTGTGCCGTACGACCCGGGCCGTGGCTGGTTCAGCAGCTCGACACCCGCCGGGGTGCTGACTTTCGCCGTCTACCAGCCGGGCACCTTCGAGATGGGTTCCCCTGAGTCCGAACTCGACCGCAGCGCCTACGAATCGCCGCGGCAGCCGGTCGAGTTGACTCGGCCCTTCGCGGTCTGCACCGGTGAAGTGACCCGCGGCGCGTTCGAACGGTTCATGGCCGACGCCGACGTTACCGGCCTGCCCGACATCGACGAATGGAGCCCTCTACGGAGCGAACCCGTAGTCGCCGCGACCTGGTTCGAGGCAGTGCACTACTGCCACTGGCTCACTGCCCAGACCGACATCGGCACCGACCAACAGTGCTACCAGGACGTCGAAGCGCTACGCGGGCAGATCTCCGGCGACCGCGACGACTTCGACCTCACCCGCCAGGGGTACCGGCTCCCGACCGAGGCCGAATGGGAATACGCGTGCCGCGCCGGCAGCGTGACCCCGTTCAGTTTCGGCAGCGACCCGGGACTACTGGACTTCTACGGCTGGTCCCAGTCGAACTCCGGCTTGAAAACCCACGCCGCCGGAATCCTGCGGCCCAACCGGCACGGCCTGTTCAACATCCACTGCAACTGCTGGGAATGGTGCCTGGACTGGTACGGTCCCTACCCGCCCACCGGACGCACCGACCCGGTCGGCCTCCACACCGGTGACCGGCGTGTCCTCCGCGGCGGCTGCTGGAACCTATCGGCCCGCTACGGCCGCTCCGCCTGCCGCAACGCTCACCTACCTACCAACCGCAACTACTACATCGGGTTCCGGGTAATACGCACCCTGCCGCCGCTCGACGTCCCAGGCACAATCCGATGATCCGACGAGGGGCTATCAATCGTCCACGGCTACGCCGGGTCGAGCCGTCCACCATCATCGGCATCGCGATCCTCGGCTGCGGCATCCTGATCCTATGGATCGGGCAGGTCCGCCGACATGGCTGGACCGCGGGCGGCCTGTTCGACGACATGTACGCCAACGTAGGCTCGGAACTCTTCGGCATCGCCCTGGTCATCCTGTTCGTCGACAGCCTCAGCCGACGCCGCGAAACCCGACGCCTCAAACTGCAACTCATTCGCGAGTTGAGCAGCACCGACCACGGGCTGACCGCTCGTGCGGTCCTTGAACTCGACGCCCAAGGCTGGCTCTACGACGGCACCCTGACCAAGGCGTCGCTGTCCGGCGCGAACCTTGCCGGGGCGACCCTGGAAAACGCCGACCTCAACGGCGTGAACCTCGCCGGAGCGAACCTCGAACGCACCAACCTGTCGAAGGCCACGCTCACCGACAGCAACCTGTCCGGTGCCAACATGCGCAGGGCCAACCTCGAAATGGCTGACCTGAACCGCTGCCACCTGGAGGACTCAACTCTGCAGGACGCGGACATGGCCCGGGTACGCCTGAACCGCGCCAACCTGGCCGGAGCCTGCCTGATCGCCGCTGACCTCAGCGGTGCCGATCTCAGCGGTGCTGACCTGCGTGGCGCTGACCTCACCACCGCCCGGCTCACCGATACGATTCTCGCCGGTATCCGACATGACGGCACCACCACATGGCCGGCTTCGTTCGTCCTGAACGAGGTGCCACAACAACCTGCCAACCCGTGAAGGGGGAGATCATGCAGTTCCTGCTCATCGCCTACGACGGCAAAGACGACGGAGCCCTCGACCGCCGGCTGAACGCTCGCGACCAGCACATCGCGCTCGGCGACACATTGGTCAGGGAAGGGAAGATGCTGTACGGATCGGCCATCCTCAATGATGCCGGCACCATGATCGGCTCCATGCTCGTCCTCGACTTCCCCAGCCGCGCCGAACTCGACGAATGGCTCGCTATCGAGCCCTACATGCTCGGCAACGTGTGGTCAGACGTGCAGATCCTGCCGACCCGAGTCGGGCCGTCCTTCGTCGGACTGCACCACTGACGCGCAGGTCCGAGCAGCGACACTTCCGGGTGATGTTCATGCCGAATGGCCGTGACCGGGGAATCGCGGGTCGACAACAACCAACTCGGTCGTACTACCGCCTTGACTCGATCCCCGACGCGCATGGCGTTCACAACTTTGGGTTCCGCCCGTGAGGCCGCACCGCAGAAACGCGCAACGACCAGGGGATTTCTACTTCCGGTCGCCTGGTCTGAGCAGAAATTTTGGTATTTTGAGCTATGGACGCACAGTTGGATCCGTTGGCCCGTACTGCGCTGTGGACCGCTTCTCTACGCGCTCGCGAACATGCCCGGCCCGACCACCTGTTCACCGACCCGCTGGCCGAGTATCTAGCCGGCGATGAAGGTCCTCAGATCATGAGGAGTTTCGAAGCCACGGTTCAAGGCGGCGTCGAAGATCCCGCATTAGCGGTCAGAACCCGGTTCTTCGACGACGCCATGCAGGACATAGCTACCCGGTACGGCACACGGCAAGTGGTCCTCGTCGCCGCCGGAATGGACAGCCGGGCATACCGGCTGAACTGGCAACCGGATACCAGGCTCTACGAACTCGACCGTCCTGAGCTGCTCGACCTCAAGGCCCAACAGTTGCGAGCGGCCAGCGCCTCACCAACGTGCACCCGTATCACCGTCAGCGTCGACCTGACCGCACAATGGTCCGCACCGTTGCGCAACGCCGGATTTCGACCGCAGTCGCCGACGTTGTGGCTGGTTGAAGGGCTCCTGTACTTCCTTGACGGACCTCAACTCAACGCCCTGATGCAGGACATCAGCGACCTCTCAGCGCCCGGGAGTTGGATACTCGCCGACTTCGTCACGGCATCATCACTGACCAGCCCTACTATGCGGCCTTGGCTGGACCGTATGGCCGCAAGCGGGCACGCATGGCACTCCGGTAGCGACGACCCCGAAGCGCTGTTCGGCGGCTACGGCTGGCGAGTGGCGTGCACGGATTACGGTTCGTCACGAGCTGACTTCGGGCGATGGGCGATGAGCGCCGTCGCACCGGGGGTGCCGGGAACTCGCGGCCGTTACATCGTGATGGGCGATCGCATCCCCTAGCGAACTCAACCCCGCCAGGACATCACGCCTCGACGGATACCCCCACATCAGCGGACCACGTCGGAATTCGACGAGTTGGCCAGGTGGCTGGTGGCGGTGACCCGCGCTGGAGGCAGTACCCGCTGGAGTCACTCGGCAATGGGTGTCAACTCCACTGCGAGCGCTGATCTCGAACCTGGACCTCCTCTCTGTCGTGTGAATGTCAGGAGCGTGCCTGCTTCATCATCGTCGATATGATGGCGTGCCGCGGTCGGGCAACGGGGAGGTAGCGTGCCGGACGGAGTGCAGATCGACACCGACAAGGTCGGTGAGGTCGGGCGTGACTTGCAGACCGATGCTGAGAGCGGTTTCGCCGTGGCCGCGGATAGGGGTGCGAGCCTGCACCGGCACGGTGTCGAGTTCGCTGCCCGGCTCACGCCGAGCAGCGCCGCGACGGAAGCCAAGATCCGCTACGCGCAGGCACTCGCGAACACTGAGGCCAACCTGCGGGCCCACCACGCTGCGGCCGGCGTGCTGGCGGGCGCGGCGCAGGAGATCGCGCGGCTGTTCGCGACGTCTGACATGACCTCCGCGCACGCACAGCGCAAGGTTCAGGATCTGATCCACGACGCGGTACGAGCGGCTGACGCAGCCGTCGGGTCGACGACGGACGGGGCCGTGTGATGGCCGGAACCGACTGGAGTTCCTACAATCTGCCAGCGATCTGGCGGATGCTGCAGGCCGAAAACGTGTGCACCGGCGCGGACCGGGTGTTGGCTTGGGACGGGCTGGCCACCTCCGTGCGCGAGCAGCACCGGCGGCTGGTTCAAGTAGGTGAGGACTTGGCCGCGGTGTGGCCGCCGGAGAAGAACGCGTCGGCGGTGATGTTCCTGGACAAGATCGGCGAGCTGGCGGATTCGATGCAGGAGACGCTGACCTGTGCCGAGAGCACCCGGGCTGGGCTGCGCGGCGTCACCGAGGCGATCGGCGAGGCGCAGGCAACGGTTCGGGAGCTAGCGGCGGGCCGGGCGCAGGTCAGCGATGACTGGATTCCGCGGTTCATCGACCATGCCGAAGACGAGTACGACCAAAGGGCTCAGCAGGCGATGAGTAAGGCCGAAGCGTCGATCGCCGACCACGGCACTCAGATCCAGGCACCGACGCTGTACTCCATGGGTACCGGCACGAGCAGTGCCACGACGCCGCTGGTCGACGGCAATGGATCATCGGGCGGCGGCTCGGGTGCGACCGTCGTGCGGGCCACGCCGGTCCCAGTTGCAGTGCCGCACGATCCGGTGCTTCCGGACCTGGCTGATGGGTCCGGCCCGGGCGCTGGCGGGTCGAGCACGGTGCCTGCTCCCGGTCCGAGTACGGGACACGACCCCTCGTTGGGGATCGGGCCGGGGCTGAGCGGTGTGACGGCTCCGCTACCTGCGGCTGCGCCTGGCCTGGGAGTTTCCGTGGGACTTCCGGCCGGGCCGGGACCGGGAAGTGGTGCAGTGCCCGGCGGATTTGGCGTTACACCCGGCTCGCTGGGGCTCGTTCCGGGTGCCGGCGTGGGCGGCTTCGGCGCGGGTGGTATTAGGGTTCCCGCTGGGCGAGGCGGGACGTCGAGTGGCCGGCAGGCCGTCCCGATCCGGCGGGGACTGCCCTCGGGTGCCGTGATCGGCGAAGGAGAACTGGGTGGGCGGCGAGGCGTGACGGGTCAAGCGCCGCTTGGCACCCAAGGCAACCGTCGTGGCCGGCACCCGGACGAGGAGCAGTCCTCGTTCCACGGCGAGGCGGACGAACAGTGGGAGGCGTTGGACGGGGTGACGCCGGTGATCGCGCCGGACACGACGCCGGTGCGGCACGACCCCGGCCCTGGGGTTCTCGGATTCGGCCGATGATCGGCCGAGCACTGGCCGGCACGGTCACCGTTATCGCCCTCGTGGGGGTGACGGCGGCACCGGCGGCGGCCGACACGGCCCGGGACCGGCAGTGGTACCTGTCCGATCTGAATATCGCCAAGGCCCACCAGATCACCCGCGGCGACGGGGTGATCGTCGCGGTGATCGACACTGGGGTCGACGCCAAACACCGCGACCTCACCGGCGCGGTCCTGTCCGGGTACAACACCCACCACGACGCCTGGGACGACAAAACCGGCCGCGACGATCCTGAAGGTCACGGCACGAACATGGCGGGCATCATCGCCGGCCGCGGGCACGGGTCCTCCGACGGCATCCTGGGCATCGCCCCGGCCGCGAAGATCCTGCCGATCCGCGCCCCGATCAACGGGTACGGCTCGGCCACGTTCATGACCGAGGCAGTCGACTTCGCGATCGCCCACCACGCCGACGTGATCAACATGTCGTTCGCCCGGGCCGACGACCAGACGATGCACGACGCGATCCGCAAAGCCCAGGCCGCCGGCATCGTGCTGGTCGCCGCCGCCGGCAACCGCGACGAGCCGGGCGACTACCCCGGCGCGTATCCGGAGGTGCTGACCGTCGGGGCGTACGGCCAGGACCACCAGATCGCCTCGTTCTCGGTGACCGGGCCGCAGGTCGACCTAGCCGCCCCCGGCGACCGGATTGCCACTACCAGCACCGGCCCCACGGGATACGACATCGCCAACGGCACCAGCGAAGCCTCGGCCATCGTCAGCGGCACCGTGGCGCTGGTGCGCGCCAAGTACCCCAACATCAACGCTGCTGAAATCGTCCACCGCCTCACCGCGACCGCCGACGACGCAGGGACACTAGGCCGCGACGACACCTACGGGTACGGCCGTCTCAACATCCTCAAGGCGCTGACCGCCGACGTGACCCCGCTGCCCGCAACGTCCATGCCCGCGTCAGCGGCCAGCGGTGCGCAGGCCGCCGTACCCGGGCCGGCCACAGCAGCCGAGACCGACGACCTACCCAAAGCGGGCAGTCCACTCCTGCTGGCGCTCATCCTCGTCGGCCTGTTGCTGCTCGCAGGAACCATTTTGGTCGCGATCATGCACCGACGTCGCCGACTCGGCCCTTAACCAATGCGGGGCCGTGGAGGAAGTCGTGGACCCATGAGGCGCTGTCGCTTTCACCCATGTCCGCGCGTACCGGAGTTCGAAGAATGCGTCGGGATGGCACCCGCGGCCATGGCGCAACGCGGGTCACGAGACGTCGGGCGAGCGCTCAGCGCGTGCCGAGTTAGGGCTCGACGCTTGGCATGCGCATCTATGCTTACTGAAAGTGATTCACTTCAACTGTTCGCGATACCCCCGTTTAAACTGTCGTCCCGCGCTAGGGGGAGGTTGGGACGTGCCGCTTGATCCGGACGAGATGATCAGTTCTTTCGAGGCCAGTGTCGGCGAACATACGCAGCGGACGCTGCAGCTCAGCGCCGAACTGGAGGCTGCCGCTGTGACCGTGCGTTCGGCGGGCGGCGAGGTAACAGTCCGTGTCGACTCGGCGGGTGGGCTGGCCGACTTGCGGTTCCATTCTGAGTCAGACGGGCTGTCCCGGGACGAGCTGGCGCGGCTTGTGCTGGCCACGTCCCGGCGCGCGCAGGCCCGGCTTGCCGAGCAAGTCAGCGCGATCGTGTCTGGTATGTACGGCGCTGGTTCCGGCACGGCGGCGTTCGTCGCTGAAGCCTATTCGAACCGCTTTCCGGCGGTGGATGACGGCGAGGAGCAACGCTGATGGGCATCGACATCCCCACGGACGAGGTGCGCGCGCACGCGCGAGACGTCGACGAGGTCTCCCGGATGCTCGACGAGGCCCGAGGCGCGGCCTCCTACATCAGAGCGTCGAGCAGCGCCTACGGGCATCTGGTCGGACCCTTGTTCACGAACACCTACCTGAACCCGCACGGGGAAGAGGCAATCGCCTCCTACCGTAAGGCGGTGGACGGCATGCAGGCCCTGGCCGACCTGCTCCGGGCGATGGCCGACGATTACGACCACAGTGATGAGCGCGCCGCCGAACGGCTGCGGGGGACCCGATGAGTGACGCAGCGGCGATCTCCCGACCGGGCCTCATCGCCCCGGAAGCCGACACCAAGGGCTACGAAGGTGCCGGCATTCTGGAAGCCGCGATGGGTGTCAAAGATGGCTTCGCCGAAGGTAACAAACTGAGCATTTTCGGCAACGGTGCTGTGGTAGGTCTCAGCGCTCTGGGCGCGATCATGGACCCGTTCCAGGCGATCTTCGCGGCCGGTGTCGGGTGGCTGATGGAGCACGTCGACTTCCTGCGCGAGCCGTTGGACTGGCTCGCCGGGGACCCGAAACAAATCGAGGGGCACGCGGCGAGCTGGCGCAACCTGCAAACGCGCACCTACGAAGCCACCGAATACTTCGCCGGCCAGGTCAAGTCGACCACGTCGCACTGGGGTTCCGACGCCGCCACAGCGTACCGGGCGAAAGCCTCTCAAATGGCCGACGGCGCTCTCGCGCTGGGCGAGGTCGCCGACGCCATGGCCGAGGCCACACTGATCGCCGGCAGCATAGTCGGCGTCGTCCGCAACACCGTGCGCGACCTGATCTCCGAGGTGGTCGGTGCGGCCATCTCCAAAGCGCTCCAGGCCCTGCTGGTGGTGACCATCCCGAAGGTCCTCGCCGAGGTGGCGCTACTGGTCGCCGAATGCACGGCGAAGATCGTGAGAGTGCTCAAGCGGCTCAACGAGGCCATCGAGGCACTGGGCAGCAAGTTTCCCGCCCTTGCGGCGATCACGGCCCGCGTCACCAAACTTATGGACGAGACCATCTCCGAGACGACTTACGGCTCGGTTTTCCTGAACTCCACGAAGGTTCACCAGGCGGACAGTTACCTCGCGGACAGCGAGGGTGCCTCGGGGGCGTACAAGTCGGCGTACCGGGCCTTGGGCCAAACCGATGATGTTGTCTACGGCACCAAGGCCAAGGTGGCGGTCGATGCTTTGCGGGAAGGCGTCAAGATGAACAGCCTGCAGAACAGTGGGGCCACCGGTGACGGCCTGCGTGACGATGAGCCGCATCCGCCGGCGATCGACCTGCCATTGTGATGCGAACTATCGACGTGAGGTAAGCGATGACCGACGAAGACCGCGCGGCCTACCGCAAGCGCCGCATGGCCGAACTGCTCGCCGAGGCAGAAGCGGACGTAACCCGAACCCGAGCGGCAAAGCAGGAGCCTGCCACCGAGGCCGGCCCGGTCGTCGAGGTCAAGCGCAGCAAGTGGCTGACCAACCTAGTCGGCATCATCATCCTGCTCGCCCTGTCGTTCGTCCTGATCGCCACGTCCATGACGATCGGACGGTTCACCGGCCACGACTTCGCCGATGCCCGACGCACCGGCACCGCGACCGTCGAACAGTGCGAACGCCGCGGCCCGATCAGCCTGGACGGTTTCGGCTACTACGACCAATGCACGGTCACGATCGCCTGGAACAATGGGCCCTCCTCTCGCGTCCTTATCGACAAGCCGGGCTTCTTCAAAGGTGAGAAGCCCGGCGACACCTTGCAGATCGGCGAGCACACCGGCAGCCGCGGCAGCATCGGCTACTCCCGACCCGAGCTGCCCGACCGCGGCTGGGTAACGGCCATTGGTATCGCCCTCTGGATCATTGGGGCCCTGCCGCTCATGGCCGTCTTGTTCTATCTGCGTGAGATCTTCAGGGATCTGATCCGCCGACAAACGTAGCCAGCAACATTGCAGCCGCACCGGTCACCGCCACCGCGGTGCGTTTGGCATGAACTCGCGTTCACCATCTGGCCACGCTCCCCCTCGACATCAGGGCCGTGATCAGCCCGCAGGCCATCAACGACATCAGCACCGTCAACAGCGCCGTGCTCCACTGCTGCCAGAGTTTTGTGGACACCCTGCTGACCGCCTGCCTCGCTTACCAGGCCGCCGACGACAGCGCCAGGCGGGCCAGCGACACCGGGAGGTGCTGCACGCGATCACCGCCACCCAGGTCGCCGTCCGCAAGTCGCGGCAGGCCGACGTGATCACGATGAAAGGCACCGACGACTTGTCGTGGGCCGAGATCGGTCGTCAACTCAGGGTGTCGTACCAGCGGGCGCAGCAGATCTACCGCGGCACCCCACCCGGTGTCGCCGCTCCCTGAAGACTGACCCCCGGTGGGTTCGAACCCAAGAACCCCCCAGGGGTCAATTTTCGGGAATCGGCGACACCCGGCGACTACCAGAACCCCCGGCCGGTCGAACAGCCCACCGGCCCGCGTGCTGGTGTGGTCACCAAGACGGGCCGTCGGGCGGTCGCCGCGGCCGAGTAGCCGTCACGGGGCTGTGACCCGACGGTTGGCTCCCGTCGATGCCGATGTACAGGGTGTAACCCGGAATCGAAGGAGGGCGACCATGCAGACCACGGACAGCCGCACCGAGATCGTCCCCGTCTCCATCCCCCCCGATGTCGCGGGCCGCCGCCCAGTGGAGTGCTGAGATCCTCCGCGAACAAGCCGCTGACCTCGCCGCCGCCGTGTTCCCCTGGCAGGTTGACGCCGCCTACGAGGGCCTGCTGACCGCCGCCGCGATGGAACGGGCCGCGGAGGTCCGGGCAGTCGCTGCCGAGCACCTGATGATCCTCGCTGACGCTCTCGACGCAGCGAGCCGCGAGCCCGCCACCGTCTGACAATCCGCCGCTACGTGCAGGGCCGGTCCGCCTGGGCCGGCCTTTTCCGTGTCCATTCGAGGGCTCACTGCATCCTCAATGAGCCGGCAGGGAGCCCTCACCCGCGTCGTCCCGTGTCGTCCCTGTCACTCGACTAGTAGTTGAATTCTTCAACGGGTCAAAGTGGATTTATTCAACGGGTGTGGTTGAAGTATTCAACTACCCCCGTTGAACTTTTCAACTACCCCCGTTGAACTTTTCAACTACCCCCGTTGAACTTTTCAACTACCCCCGTTGAATTTTTCAACCCAAGTAGTACCCAAAAGAGTAGGGGACAACTTGTAGTTGACCTCTGTAGGAACCCGAGAGTGGGTGGGTAGATCCCCGCCGCGGCGCTGCGACGCGTCGCTGACGCGCGGGTCTCGGCCGGTTCGAGTGTCAGGGCAACGGCGAAGGTCAAGGGCGACTCGGCTGCGGCGACTCGGCTGCGCCTCGGCAAGGCTTCGGCTGCGCCTCGCCTAGGCTTCCTCATCCATCATTCGCGAGGGACAGTCAACGCGACCTGGTGTCACTCCTGTCCGTGACGGCGGCACCGGCTGGTCGCCGGAACGTTCTTTTAAAGGGGCCTTTGACGTCTCTGTCAGTCGTCGCTTTCGTTGGATGCCGACAGTGCTGCACCGGCGGGGGTTCGACTACTGCAGCACGCCGTCGTCGGTCAGATTCTTGTGCGAGCCTCAGATCGTGGCTGCGGGCCACGCTGACGCGCGGCTGTAGTCGTGCTGGGTCCGGATGTGTGTCTGTACCGCTGGACGGGGCTCAGGGGCGCTTACAGCGTGGTGGCTGGATGGGGTGCTACGGGTGCGTGGTGGTCGACGTGGGGCTGTTCCGCGGCGGCCGGGGTGATCTGGGTCTCAGTCGCTTCAAGGTGGGCTCTGGCCGCTCCGATGCCATCAGTGCAACTCAGAGTTAGGTGGCCGGGCGGGGTTCCAGTAGCCCGGACGCCGATACCGAGAGCGTCCACCGGTAGTACCGCCTGAGAGTGAGCCACCACCATGTCTGTTCTCGCCATCGCCAACCCGATCATGGGCATGCCCTACACCGCGTACTCGGTGATGATCGCCCTCGCCGGGATCTTCGACGACCCGCGCCGCGCCGCGACTCGCATCGACGGGGTCTCCTACTCGACCCTGACCGCTGCGGACTACGCGGCCGTGAAGTTCTCCGTCAGCGCCCACTTCCTCGAAGAGAAGTTCTCGACGACCACCGACGACGTCGAGAGCCCGTTCGGAATGAGTCGGGAAACCGCCCTCAGGGCCATCCAGTTCCTATGCGGCGAACCGACCAGCCTGGTCAGCAACCCCGCCGCGGACAAGAGCGACAAAGGATGGCGGAACAGCCCGGACGCGTACCTGACCCTCGCCGAGCCGATCCTGATTCGCGGCAAGAAGGACCCCCGCTACGGCACCTACCAGTTCACCTGGAACCTGCGGGACCTGACCATGGAAGAGCGGATCGCTTCCAAGAGCAGCGGCTACATGGGCGTGCGCCTCCCGAAGGTCCGGCTCGCGCCGTGTGCCGCGTCCGCCGGCCTGGCCGCGAACCGCGACAAGCGTGGTGGCCGCACAGCCAAAGCCATTAAGGCCCCCGCAGTCGAGGCAGCACCCGCCCCGGTCGCTGTGCCGGCACCCGTAGCCGATGCGTTCGCTTCCCCCGACGACGTGGACGGTCAGCGGGCCGCCGCAGTCAACCTGGTCGACTCTGCCACCGGCCGTACCGCTGCCGCTCCGGCTCCGGTGGTTGACGCGTTCGCCGCCCCAGCCCCGACCCCGACCGTGGAAATCACCGCCGCTGACCGCCGGTCGGCAAGCCTGACGATCCGGGCCGCAGCGGCGTCCGCCCGCGTGAAATACAACCCCACCGACGCCGACATCGACGCGGTCGCGCAGGGGATCATCGCCGGCGGACAGAACACGGACGCTGCCACTGAGGCCCGCTGGGTCAAGACCGTCACCAACATCCTGACCCGGTGCTTCCAGACCGGACCAGACACTGCGATCGCCGCCTTCACAAAGACCATGGACGAGGCACTCACCGTCGCAGCATGACCCAACCGATGATCCATCGATGGCCTTGTAGCCCATTGGTGTGAGAGTCGTCGATGGATCGGCCGGGGTCGGCGGCCCTGGATTGCCGGGTCATCCGAACGGTCAGGCGGGGTCGCTGACCAGTCTGGACGCCTGATGCTGGTGGGCTGTAAACCCCTGATTTGAGTCGACCCCACTATCGGACAAACCGGACACGAATCGACCCCGGGGACACCTGATTAATCGTCTGATTCGTTCATGAGGCTTCGGGACTTCCCCAAAAAGCGGAATATTCCCTGGTCAGAGGCCATCTGGACCCTGATGCTGACCCCCCGAAAAAAGTGCAACTAAATATGGTGGTGGGGTGCGCCGGCCAGCGGGGGTGGATGGCTGGTTGGGTGCATCAGGGTTAGCCGATCGATTGTGGGGTCGGCTGCTCGGTCAGCCGGGGTGGCTGTCCGGGTTATCAGGTATGCCCGGACTGTCTAGCAAGTCAGAGAATGCTATACGTCGATACCTCTTGTGAGGCCGCCGCAAGGGCAGCCACGCAAGGAAGTCCCAATGAACACCCTTTCGAACTTGATCTCCGTCGACCTGGACGTGACGATGACCGCCCCCCGGTCGGACCTTGCCGGCTACCTGGCCGAGCAGGTGGACCTGCTGGTCCGCCTGGGCCTGAACACGGGCGAGGCGATCGAGGAGGTTGTGCACGACTTCATCGTCGAGTTCGGCGGCGACCCGGAGGGCCCGCTCGTCGACACCCTGCACAACCTGGCGCTCGCCGATGCTTTCCCCCGCGACATCGCCGCCTGAACCCCTACTGACCTGCAAGGAATCACAGAATGTCCAGCCTGACTCGCGGCCGTGTCTTCTTCATGGGTTTGGCCGCCACCGCTCTTCTCGCCGCTGCGGCGGCAACCGGCTTTGCTTCATGGAACGGTTTGACCGCGTACGCCGGCAGTGTTCACCTCAACCCGGCGTGGTCCCTGCCGGTCGGCTTGGACGGTTTGCAGATCGTCATGTCGCTACTGCTGGTCGGTCTGCCGCTGGTTGACCCGACTCGCCGGCACCGGTGGCCGTGGGCGTTCATCTACCTGGCCACGGTGTTGTCGGCGGCTTTCAACGCGATCGCGGCGGAGGACACGGATCTGATGGGCCGGGCGACCCACAGCCTCATGCCCGGCCTGCTCGCGATTTCGTTCCACGGGTTCACGTACCTGATTGAGCGGACGATGGCCCGGGCGACCCCGACGGTGGACCACGCGGTGGAGGCGATCCCGACCCCGACCCATGAGGCGACCCCGACCCCGGCGGTGAAGCACGCGCCTGCCCTGCCGGTGGAGGCGACCCCGGAGCCTGCCGCGGAGCCGGCAGCGCCAGCGGACGTGGGGTTGCCGACGGTCCGCCCGGAAATCCTGGCGACCCCGACCCCGACCCCGACCCCGACCCCGACCCCGGCGGTGGCCCCGACCCCGCTGACCCACGCTGCTGACCGGGCGACCGTTGTCAGGTCCATCTGCGACCAGTGGGCGGCTCGGACCCCGCCGCGGATCGCCACCCCGGCGGACTGGCGGGACATCCTCGCCGAAGCACCCGACGTGCTCGACTACGCCCGCCCGGATAAGGGCATTGGGACCGCGGTTGCCCGGTGGGCAGCAGCCCGCGAAAAACTGGCCGCCTGAACTGGTGCAGAGTGTCGGACCAGACGCCGGTACTCATAGTGCGACTGATCCTCTCGGTGGGGGGACCGACGCGGTAAAGGCTGGACACCTTGCAAGAAGGGCCCCGGGCAACCGGGGCCCTTCGCCGTTTCCTGACCTGTCGGGCCCCCGCTCATGCGCTCGGAGCCTGTGCCGCAGTCGCCGGCGGCTCTCCGCCCACCCGGAATCCAGCCGCTGCCGTGATGCAGTGTGCAGTCACCGGCGGGCACGCTTCTACGGCTGACGTAACCACGGCAACCCCTGTCAACCCGGTTTCCCTGGCAGGGCCCCCGGCGGTCCGGGGCGGGCGACAGGCGCTGCGTCGATCCCCGGCAGTCAGGTCCAAGCGACTCCGTCGCCTGGACTGTGGTGGCCCTGGTGATCCGGCCACTGCTCTGGGTTATTCGGGTCTGACAGGCAGTCCGGTGTGGTTTCGTTGCGGCGGCATATTTTCGATCGAAGCGTCGGGGGGGGGCGAAACGGCGGTCGTTCGCGGGCGTCGAGCGGGGTCGATCGAGGGCGCTCCGCACAGGCCCCCTAACCAAGGCCAATGTCGAGAACAGAGCATGAGGCTGGGTCGCCGCTAACCGGCTGGCAACTCCACCGTTCAGCGGTGACGCAGTTCATTGCGCGATCAGTGATTCCGGGCTGTAACCCCCGGTCGCACCTGCCGACAACTCACTCAGAGATGTTCTGCCCTCCCGACAGGAGCCTCCGATGGCCCGCAAGACCGCCGCCCCTAAAGCCAAGCCCGCCCCCATGCGCATCCCCTCCCACATCGCCGAGCGTGTCGGTGACATACACGCACTACTCGGCAAGATTCTCGACCAGGTCCTTGACCCGGCCATCACCGGCAACGACCGCTTGATCCTCCTCACCGTCGTCAGTCGTGAACTGTCCGCGGCGCGCGGCTGGGACGGAGGCGAATAC
Source organism: Paractinoplanes tereljensis (assembly GCF_016862435.1). GTDB lineage: Bacteria > Actinomycetota > Actinomycetes > Mycobacteriales > Micromonosporaceae > Actinoplanes > Actinoplanes tereljensis. The sequence continues at coordinate 237,639 of NZ_BOMY01000053.1, read as the reverse complement.
ACCCGCGGTGACCGCCTCCCTATCGTCAAGCAAATCAGTGATGCCCGTACCGACGCGATCGTTGAGAGCATCGAGCGGCTCGGCACCGCGACCGCGGTGGCCGAGGTTGTGGGCATGACCCCGATGGCCGTACATCAGGCGCTTGTCCGGCACGCCGGTAAGCCGGTAACCAAGAAGCCCCGCCCGGCGATCGTCGAAGCGTTTGAGGCCGCCAGCGCCCCGGTCATCGTGATCACCGCCGACGAATTCGCCGGCATCCCTTTCGATGACGAGGTACCCCTCGCCGCGTGACTTTGGACGGTTCAGGCCGCTATCCGTGTCGCTTGTTCAGCAGATCATCCGCGGGCTAAAGTCACCGCCGTGATAGGCGAACACACGTTCGAAAGCGATGGGGTGGAGTCAACCCAAGCCGACGTCGGCGGGCTCCGGGCGCTGACGTCGCGGTTCGTCCACGACGCTGTCGCGGCCCGCCTCGACGACCTCGACCGCTGCATCCGCGCGCACGCCGAACTAAGCGGCATCGACCACCTCGACCACCTCAGCGAGCGTGCGGAAGCACTCCGAGCCCACGAGACGCAGATGGCCGAGCAACGCGCGGCGGCCGGTCCTGAGCGGACGGCGGCGGCGGAAGGATGGGCACGGCGCGTCCTACGCCGATCCCTGACCTGGCAGGCCCAATGGCCTCGCCGCGCCGGCACGCTGGACTTCGCCCGCGCCCTGTCGGCGGCGGTCCGCCGTGCCGAAGACCTCCAGCGTGCCGGGCGGCCATTGCATGCATCCGAGTTGGTCGAGGCCGTGGCGGACCCCGTCATTCTCCGACCTGAACCTAACCCACTGTTTCCTATCGGCGTCATCAAGATCCCGGACACCGATGAGGCAGCACTCGCTGTCGGCGATGGCGAAGATGACTCGGACGACGACCTCAACGTCGACCGGGTTGCGCCTGCGCCGGTGCCAGCAATGGCGCGCCGGATTGCCGCCGAGCAGGTCTTAGCGATCATGTCGAGCACCGTGGAACAAATCGACCACCTGCTCGGACTTGCAGAGTTGCTGAACGTCGACGAGAGCGTGGAGCCAGACGAGGCGTCTCGCCTGAACTCGGTCCCTCGTGGTGACCTCGCCCCCGAGACGGTACTTGCGATTACTGTCGAAGTGCAGCGTTTGCGCACCGTCGACGCCGCCCGCCGCCGAGAGGAAGTGCGCCGAGCCTTGGCGGTTTCACCGCAGCCAGACACCACGCAGAAGTAACCATGGGCGACACACCGTCCTCCGATACGGCCGACGACGAGCCGGAACGCCGATCGGCCGACCTGGTCGACATCGTGGTCGGGCGGCTTCGGCTCGACTCAGAGGTGGCCGACTGGGTTAGCGCTCGCCTGCGCCGGCACGAGGTCAACGGTTGGGGCGGCCCGGAGGCCATCGCTGATCTCCTCACCGTCGCTCATCACCGCGAGGCTGCACACCAGGAAACCCGTGACGACCGACAGGCCGGGATTCACGCAGTCGCGGAGACGCTCGCAGCACGGACTCCATAACAGATCCGCACCGAGGAGACGCTCTACGCCCGCCTGCACATCGGCTTCTGTATGGCCAAGGTCACCGGTGCGCTAGCAGCGGCGAAACGACTCGGGCTGCAGGTCCACTGGTACATCGACGACCAAGCAGTTTGCAGTTCGTGGCCGCACCCTCGCCTCGTCGACCCGGCGACGGCCTCGGCGAACAAGGTTCTTGACGACACCCGGCCTACGCGGCCAAGATCCCAGCAGTCTTGCCCGGCGGTCCGATGAGCACGCCGTCAGGCACGACCGCAGCCGTGCCGGCGGCTGTTGTACAACGTCGCCGTAGTCGCATCAGAGCACGTCAAGAAGGAATTGGAGACTGAGATGGCAGAAGAGCCCGACGAACTGAACGAGCATGAGAATACTCCCGGGCATCCGCAGGCGCGGGGCACGTTACCTATGGCTCGTCTCCTGACTGATCCGGCTGTAGAGGAGTGGATTCAAGAGTTGGCAGCGTCCGCACCTCCGATGACCGAGGATCAGCGAAGTCGGCTGTCGCGGCTGCTTCGCTTCAACCGGGTCAGGACAGAACGACCCGGCACCTGATCACGTAGCCGTCTTGATAGTCCGGCAACCCCGTGTCGTCGACACTCCGCACGGTTGTGCCCGGTGGGCCGAGGCAACCGCTGTCTTGGTGTCTCGCTTGTCCGGCCGCGCGGTGAAGCCGATGGGCCGGTCGCGGTCGCCGATTTCCGCGGTGGCGTCGTCAATTTCGACGGTGAGGGTTGTGCCATTCACCTGCCCTGACAGTGTCTGCCTGGATGTCGGGTGGCCGTCAGCTACCGCCGCCTGAGCAGTCCGGCGAGTTCAGCCTCCACGCCCTGAGCCCACATCGGGCCGAGCGAACCCGCATCGGGTGAGGCGGAAATCGCCGCCGACAATGCGGCTGGCCGGCTGTCTGTCACCCGCCGCTGAACAATCTCGTCGATCCATGCCACAACATCTACGTCTGGGTCGACGTGGCAGCCCGCGAGCCACCACACCTCGACGAACGTGCCTGCGAACACGCCAGCGAACCGGTGCTGGTCTGATACTTGCCGGCGAAGACCGGCGGCCACGCGGCCGGAACACCGATCGAACAACTCGCGGAACGCATCACGGTCGTCGTCGGCGATGTGGCGGATCAGCCGCCGCAGCCGGCTCGGGCTGCCGCACGGACTGTGCTGCGCAGCGTCGCGCAACCACTCGTGTGAACCGGATATGTCACGTTGTACCAATGTTGACACCGAGGCTCCTGGGGCGACGTGTTCCTGTGCACCGCCGGGGTCTTGGGCGACAAAGCGCGAGCGTGGCACTCACACCGCCCGAAACGCTACGGCGTAACCGACATGAGAAGTAGGCCGCGCCACGAACGAGTGAGAAAGACCCGAAACGCCGCGACCTCTCCTCGAACCGTGCGCCCCCCGCATGGCCGGCATCGGCAAGTCCGCCAACGGCCGGGAAGGCTCGCACGTCCTCGGCGCGGAATGAGCGACTTCTCCAGGACGGGAAGGCCGCTCATTCTCTCTCTGCGCCCGGAGGCGTCACTCCTTCCTGGCGGTCTCCGCAGGCGAGGTGGGGCGCAGCGTGAGGCCGGTCAGCACCAGGGTGCCGCCGAGGGCGAGGAAACAGCACGCCGAAACCGATCATCATCAGTGCGACGTTGTCGGCCAGGTGGGCGGCTTGCAGGGACGTGCGCAGCGCTGCGGCCTGCTGTGCCGTAGCCCGCTTGGGGTCGTCCTTCGTCTTCTCCGCGTAGGTCTTGCCACCGGTCGCGGCGAGCGCGTGATGCTCGATGATCTGCGAGAACTTCGGCTCGTACCTGTTCCCACTCCTGCGGGGTGTCGCCCATGATCAGGGCAGAGGGCTTGGCCTTCGATGTGCGGGAGGGCCTGGCGGGCGTTGCGGGACTCCGGACGGGTCTGCGTGAGTGGGCCCGCCCGGACGGGTCCGGTGAGCGTCCCGGTATTGATGAAGGGGGCAACGACGTGAGCGTTCCATGCTGCGGATGGACGGTAGCCTGACCGGGTGCCTGATGATCTCGCCGACGTCCGCGCCGGCGCGAGGCTGGTGGGCCTCACCCCGTTCGCGGTCGAAACCCTGCTGCTGGCTGTCAGGCGTGCCGGTGACCGTGCTGGCCGTAAGGTGAGTACCGCGGCCTGGCTCGCGGGCGCGATCGTGAGGCAGGCGCAGGAAGAGAGCCCGCTGCCGCCTGATCGGCTGGCTGCCGAAGTTGCCGCATCAGCGACCGACGAGCTGGAGCGCAAGAACCCGGCGAACCGGCCAGCCCGGATAGCGTTCCAGGGCCAACTGCCGTGCGGCAGCGCATGCCGGGTCCGCCACCAACCGTCCAGCCGACGGGTACGCCGCCGCGTCCAGCGCCGTAGCACCGTTGATCCGCACGCTGTGCCCGTCGCGACCGAGGAAACGATCATGACTGTCAATCCGTCCGAGAACGACACCGCACCATCCCACGCGGTCGGCCGTCCCGGCCCTGAGCTGTCCGCCGGTCCTGTCGACATCGAGGTCGGCCGGTTACGGGTGTCGGCCGAGGTCCGCGCATGGATTGACGAGAACCTTCAGCGTTTCCAGCCGCAGGGGTGGACGCGTGACGACGTGATCAGTGATCTGCTCAGTGCAGCGCATTTCGCGGACGCCGCCCGCCGGGAAACCAAGGCGGACAGGCGTGCGAAACTCGCCGCCGTGGCGGAGGCGATGGCCGGTCTGACCGACGAGCAGCGCCGCGTTCGGGACCATGAGCAGGCGTACCTGAGTCTGACATTCGCTATCGGTGAGTTCATGGCTGGACTCAAGATCGCCGATAGATTGGGCCTGCCGGTGCGGTGGGTGGTTGCCGACGGTGTCGAAGGTCCCACTCCGCCGGAGCCCTGGCTCTACCCTGAACTGGTGGAGACGCCATCAGCGTTCGTCTACGACGACATACCTGCTCCTGATGCAGGTTCGGCAGCCGATTAGGTGGCATCTCTCGGACCGTGATTTGGTCCACAGGCCGGCCACCCGGTCTACCGGAAGGGTCCGCGGAGCGCGCTGAAGTCGCTCGGTCCCACCAGGAGTCAGACCTGCCGAAGGTCATTCCCTTCGGCCGTGCAGCCGGCCTGAACCGTCCAAATCGAAAGACGAGCGCTGCACAGCCATCAGTACGTTCTGTTGCACGAATCGTCCCAGGTGCCCAAGCACCGTCACCCGGGTGCCGATCGCCACACAAAGCCGCGATCCTGACCCGCCGCGCTGCGCGGAGGCATGCCGTGCCGACGTCAGGCAGCATGGACACCGACCACACCCACCACGACGAAGGTCCCCGCATGGCCGCCGACCCCACTGCCGAGTTCCTCATCCGCGCCGCCAGGTCCTGCCACGATCAGGCAGATGACCTGTATGCGCTGACCCGCACCGTGTTGAACGACGCGGCTCCGCCGCGCTCGCCCGCAGACGGTGATCACCGGACGCTGCTGACCAGTGTTCGCAGCGACGACCGCCAACAGTTGTGGCATCGCATCGGTATCGCCCAGATCAACTTGATCGTTCACACGACCGATCACCTGCGAACCCTCGGAACCGTGCTGGCCGAGCCGCGGGCCCGGGTGCCGGTCTATGCCCATGCCGCGCTTGCCCGCGCCGCCGTCGAGTCCTCGGCGATGCTGCTGCACCTGCTCGCCACCGGCAGTTCGTTCCCGACCCGCCTCGCCAGGGGTGTCGCCCTGCTACTCACCGACGCCGACGAAGCCGTCCGCGCCGCCAAAAACGTCGAGGGCAACGCCTACATGGCATCTCCCGCTCCAGCAGTGACCAAGGCGCGCACAGACTTGATCGCCGTCGTCGAACGTGCCCGGATCACCCGAGTTCCGAACGGCAACCGCAGCAACCCTCCCCGCGAGTCCGATCCCGACCGCGACGGCTTCAAGGCCGTCCGGATCATGCCCGACGGCATCGAAGAACCCGCCGGCGCGAAGATCAGCGTGCTCATCCGTGACCACTTCGCGGATCTGCCCGGCATCTACCCGCTGCTATCAGGTGTCGTGCACGGCCTGCCCTGGGGACTCGGTGGCAGCATGACCGTCCATGGCCGGGACATGACCTGGGAACCCGACCCGATCGCGATAGGCGGGCACGTACTGGCCGCGGTGACCGCCGCCAGCCGCACCGGAGCCGCGTTCGCCGCGTACCGCGGGGTCCACGACCCGGTAGTCACTCGACTCGCCGACCGCGCCGTGCGCGCCGACCGCGCCCTGGCCGCGTTCGGGAAGGCCACCCGGGTCCTTGCCGGTGCCAAAATCAGCGTTGAAGGGCTCGTCCAACGCTCCGACGCCGCCCGGCGGCGTGCCACCTCCTGACCACCGTTAACGGCGGCACTCGCGTGGAGGTACCCGCTCGGTTCTGCCGCCGGTCAGGCTGCCGCAGCCGGCGGGTACTGCTGAGCGCGGTAACCGGGTAGGTCGCGAACGATCCCGACCTCAGAGGTGTCGTCGAGGTCGTCCGGTGACCGAAGCGGGACCAGGGCCTGCCGTTCTTGGGCCTCGCCCTGGGGCTTGTCGTCCTTGTCTCGGGCCGATGGCTGCAGGGCAGCCAGCGCTGCCATGTCCTCGGGCCACCAGTTCCCGTCAGGGCTTTCCGTCCATGTCCCGGCCATCGGCGTCGGCCCGTCCGGACGGTATCGGCGGCCCTGGGTCTGACGGCGTTGGTGCCGGTCCTCACGGTTTCGCTGAGCGTGTTCGGCGACCAGATCACCGATGCCGATCTGCTTTGCGGCGGCGTCGAGGGAGCGGCCTGTGCGACGCCAGCCGCGTCGCGAGCACGTGACCAGCCCGAGGCTGCTCAACGCGCGCAGCGCTTTGGACACGGTCGGCTTGGAGACACCGGTCGCCCCGATGATGTCCGCGTCGATGCGATGGCCAGCGGCGATAGCAGCGCACACCCGCCATGCGGCCAGACCGAGCCCTTTTGTCGGGTTGAATAGGTGGTGGACACCGGCAAGCCTGCCCTTCGGCAGCGGCTCGTGGGATTCGTGTAGGTGCTGGTAGCGGTCGGGAATCCGCACCTCGTAGCGGTCCGGGTCACCCTCCTGGACCGGGATCTGGACGATCCAGGGGTCCTTCTCGTCGCGCAGGTCGGCAAGTTGCCGCGATGCTGTCCGCTGATCGATACACGCCGCGCCGATCGCGAGCCCCCGTGCTCCGATCCCCACGACAGTGGACCGGGTCCGCATAGCCGCGGCGGCCAGCGACAGCAGGATCGCCCATCGGGTCCGGCCCTCGGGGCTACGGCCCCAATCGACGGTCGCTGAACGGTCCACGAGCAAGGCGAACCGGCGAACGTACCGGTACACCTCGCGCGCCTCGTCGTTCGGCGTGCCGCCGGGCAGGCCACGGGTTCCCCCCTGTGTCTTGGGTTTCCCTCTAGTGGGGCATGGCTTTTCCGAGGCATGCGCGGCGACGTACTCCGCGGCATTGGTCCAGTCCGCCGTCACGGCCGTCGTGATGGCCGGCCCTGGGCCGTAACGGGCGTAGAAGCCCGCCATGCCGGCCCACTGGCCCGAGCGGATCAAACTGAGCACCTGGTCGCAGGTCATACCGGCGCGCACCGCCGCAGCGATCACGTGTTGGCGAGCCTCGGACGGCGACCACTCCGTTCCGTCCGGCCGTGTCCGCCCGTCTGGCCACCGCCCTGTCTCGGCGACGCGACGGACCTCGGCGCTCATCCGCCGGATCAACCCATCCGGCAGCGCCGCCACGGCTGGCAGCGCCACCGCCTCTTCCGGCTCCGCGGGCATCGGCACCCCTGCCTGCGTCAGCAGGCTGTGCAAACGCGGCACCAGGTCCGGCACAGAACGCTCGGTCACTGCAGCGATGGCCTCCCGCAGCGGCGTACGCAGGCGGCGATGTGAACCGTCGCGAGTCAGCGAACCCGGACCGCCAAGGCAACCTTTCCGGCTCACGGGGCCTAGGTCCAGGGTGGTGAACCGGATTCTCAACCGGCTCAGCAGCAACCGAATGTCATCGCGGTGCACTCCTCGCCCGGACAGCGGAGCCCAGATGTGCATCCCGCCACGCCGAGACTCGTCCACGACCATTCGGCCGCCCGCCGCGGTGAGCAGTTGCCGAAGGCCCTCAGCGTCACGCCGGACAGCATCCGGGTCACGGCTGTGCGACGGATCAAGATCGATGGGTAGCGACCACGCGAAATCGGTCTGGTCGTAGATGTGCAGCGCGGCCGGCGCGGCGGGCAGCGTTTCCGTCAGTTGCTCAACCTGGAAATACTGCAAGCGCCCGCGGACATGGTGCCCCAACTTCATGGTCGGTGCGCCCGTCAAGTGACTAGTGAGGTGCCGCCAAGCATCTTCGGCGTCGCGGCGGTCTGAGGTGAATCGTTCCCGCATGGGGCGGGGCATCGGCAGACCGGCACGCCGACTGGACTTCCGGCACTGCCCGGTGACGGCAGAAGGTCACGCCGTAGGGCCCCGCAGATCCGTCATCCGGTCAGTGGTCCGGCCTGCCGATATCAGACCTGTCCTGAAAAAGCGACTACGGAAGGAAACCCACCATGACCGCCGCGATCACGCTCACCATGACCGACGCCGAAGCCGACAACCTGTGCGTCTGCTGGTATCCACTGGACTGGCTCCTGGACCGCCGCGACGATTTCGAGACCGTCGCCGGCATGACCGACTCGGACCGTGCCCTCCTCGGGCAGTTCCTTGATGCCGCAGCCGGCACCGTCCACGAGACCGCCGACCGCTACCTCGACGCCTTCGTCCTGCGCGCCGCCCTACGCCGCCGCGACGGATACGCCGAGATCATGTGGGACACCGACCGCTGCCAGTACGTCGTCGTATCGACCGCTGCCTGGCACCTACCGACTAAATGATCAACAACGCGCCCGGGAGCGCCGGTTCCCACCGGTGCACCCGGCCGTGTAAGAACGGCTCGGGCAGTCTGACTCGATTAGCCGCCCTCGGGTCACGGCCGTCGCTCAGCAGGTCGGGCAACCAGGATCGTCGGTTCGTGTCCGGGCCGGCACTGTCGCCTGCCACTGGTGGTCGTGCGCGCACCGCCACCAGAACGGCCGGCTGCACATGTCCGCCCCGCAGCGGTGCACCACGTGACCCTCGATGAGGTGGAGATGGTCCGGGTCGACGGGATAGCCGCACGCCAGATGACGCAGAGTCCTCCCGCATGTCACCGGGACTGATCCTGGGTGGTGGCCCACCAGCCGCCCCCGCGGTACTCCAGAGCGATGCTGATCACGGACCCGTCCTCTGCGGTGATAGTGATCGCGACAGTGCGTACCGCCACAACGCTGCCATCGGTGGTGACGATCGTCGAGCCCGAGGCGAACGGGATCGGGGGGAAGGTCAGGCTGTCGTCGCGGAGGTCGTTCATCGGGGCTGGCTCCTGTGGTCGGTGATCATTGACGCCTTCAGCATGACCGAGAAGTCCGACATGTCTACCCGTCCAACGCAGCGCTGCGTCGAGGCTGAACTCCGGGCCGCACCGTGTTCAGGCCCCGCTGCAACGCAAGGAATCCGGGCCGCCTGGCCTCATGCGCGTTGCCCCAACCGGACCGTCCAGCCGATTGAGCCCGACGGGCTACCCGCCGATGGCCCGCTTCCCCGGCGTCTCGGTATCAGCAGTCGGCGCGACCTCCGCCGCATACCTGGTGAACCGGTGAGCCTCGCTGGCCCGGCCTGGTCACCCACACGGACCAGCGTCCCGGCGTCAGGCCACCGAGTCGGCTCAACGGTCAGCCGGCACCTCGGGCGTGTCCGACTCCCGCGGATCTCGTGTCACGCGCTGCCACCACGCCAGAACCGGCTTGCCTGTGCCGCAGCCCCGAAGTCGCGGCCCACACCGAAATGAGCGCCGCACTCTGGCCGATGAACGCAATCCCGAGCAGAGTGTTACCGGTGATCAGCATGCTGATCACCGGAACAGCGAAGGCACCGCTGAGCCGAGGTTCGCGATCTTGGTCGGCGGAACCCCGAGCCGCAGGTCATTGACGGCTGACGCGAGGAGGGTCAGGCCACCGCAGAACCACCAAATCCCCGACACGGTCACGCCGTCACGTAGTGCGTGGACCGCTACCTCGACGAAACCCACACCGACACCGACAGTCGACGACGCCAGGAGCACCGCAACCGCCCGGCCAGGCTCGGTCATGATCAGAGTGACTGCCATCGTTGCCACCGCCGCAGCGACCGCCAGGTAATCCGCCCACGACCCGGGAGTCACCAATGACCCGGCTGCTGCAAGGAGCACACCGCCGAGCAGGATACGAGTGCTGTACCGAAGGAGTGGTGCCCTTGCTGCCCTCGCCGCCAGTCGCCGAGGGGCAGGGCGCGCACTCGTGGGCCGGTTTCAGTGCTTGCCCATCTTGGCCCACGCTTCAGCGGGGTTCGCGACGATCGTGGTTTCGCTGGGTGGTGGCAGTGCGCGGTTACTGCCGAGACCGGCGATGCCGGCCATGAGGTTGCGCCAGACCGTGGCGCGCCATCCGGCGGGGACCGGCTCGGCCAGGATCAGCCTCCGTTGTCGGCGGTCCCACCAGCCGTGCACTTCGGTCTGGGCGTATACGGCGACGTGGGTGTTCGGGAAGTCGCTCAGGCGATCGAGGACGCTGATCGCCATCCGCTTCGCGTCTTTGGTGGTACGGACGACCACAGCGCCGTCGGTGGCGCGTTCCACGGTGCCGGGGATGTCGTACAGGGCGTCGAGGGCGTCGTCGAGTTCGTTGCGGTCGAGCAGCCAGGCCATGTCGGAGCGGATATTCGCCGCGGTGAACCGCGGTCCGAGGGTGTAACCACTCAACTCGCGGGCGTAACTCTCGTATGCCTCGTTAGGGGCACCGAGAATCCATTCTCCGTACTCCCGGAACTCGGCGAGACGTTCGTCGAAGTTCGCAGCGAGTTCTGAGTCCGTTTCACCGGCGAGCACCCCGTGGCGCAGCGCGATCAATCCGACGGCGGACAGGGCGGCGTGCTCGTGGGCCAGCGTGTCCTCCTCCTCGGCGTACCAGAGGCTGGTCAGACCGTCGTAGACCAGCCATGTCCAATCCTGAGGATGGGTCCAGAGGCCGCCGCCGACTGCCATCAGGAGGCTGCGGAAGGACGCGAGTTGAGCAGCGAGCGACCATTGCGCTGACTGCTCGACGAGCCGCTGAAACCACTGGCGAGCGTAGGCGCGTTGACGCTCGTTCTGGGCCTGGATCGCGGCTGCTGCGCTGAGCGGCGGACCGCCCTGCTCACCGGCCGGTTGTTGCTTGTCGCCGGTCTCCGGCGCGTCGTCGCCTTGGAGTTCACCGCCGCTGTCGCCGCCGGGTGGTGCTGGTGTGCGGCTGCGGGCCAAAGCGAGGTCGAGCATCGCCGATCCGACCGCCCGGCGAATGTCCTCCTCCACCCTGGTGCGGCGGCGTTGACGAGCGACCGATGACTCGTCGTCGTCAGCACGCGGCGGCAGAACCTCCGCGAGCCTGTGCAGGGATTCGAGCAACGCCTGCATCTGTTCCTCGTCCCCGAGCAGCTCCGGGAACGAGTATTGCTCCAGCGGTGACGGATGCCGGGCGCGCGACAACGCGCTGTGCACGTCGATGACCAGCGCGGTTCCGAGAAGTCCACCGTCGTCGGCGCGCACCGTGATCGTGCGAGCCAGATCGCCGGGTTCGTGGGCGAGCCGGTAGGTGTGGATCAGCCCATCCGTGCCGACATGTACGGCGTTCACCGCTGTACCGGCTATGTCGATGATCAGATGGTCGGGCACCGGACCGGTGGCCACCAGGACGGCTATCTCGATCCGGTCCGGTTCGGTCAGGACGTGAGCGGCCAGCACACGCACAGCCGGCACCGCCTGCGCAGGGCGGTCCGGGACGCGTAGCGGTAACTCGTCGAGGTCGGCCTCGACGACCTCGACGGCGTCCAGTACCGACTCCGTGACCTGCTGCAGAAGTGCCAATTCGCAGTTGCCTCGCTCGTCGGCCATCGATCGAAGCAACGCGGCCCGGGTGCAGTTCGCGCTGCCGGTGACGAGGGTTCCGGACGGGCCGGACCACCATTCGAAGACCTTGCCGTGGTGGTAACGCGATGTGGTCGGCTGGGTGATCCGTACGGTGCCGACGCGGTCCAGAACGCTCTGAAGCCTGCTCGGATCGGCTTGCGCGTCACGGGTCAGGAGAATGTCAACCGCGTTGGGCATGATCTTGGTGAGCATCATGGCCAGGGCGTCTGCCGGCGGATCGAAAAACGGGGAGGCTATGCCCAGCCAGTCCACTGGGCCGTCCGGCCCCGGGATCTGGTCAAGGATGGGCTGCCGGTCGTTCGTCAGCAGCAGCGGTTCGTCGGGTTCCGGGCGTGTGGGGCGGGTGGTGAGCAGGTCGGCCACCCGGTGCAGTCGTTCCCGGCCGAGCGGGGTGATCCAGAGGTGGTCGGGTAGCCGGCGCAGCCACGCGGCCAAATCTTCGACGATGACGGGCACGGTCGGGCCGTCGATACGCAGGTGGGTCCAGACCTCGGCGCTGTGGTGCCAGCCCTGCGCGGTCGCGTTGCCCGAGCCGATCGAGATCATCGCGTCGGTCGGCGAGGCGATCACCACCAACTTGGGATGAAATGCTCCCCCGGAACGGCACACCACCGGGACCGGCACGTAGTCGGTGACCGGCCCTGCGCCGGAGGAGAACCCAGGCTCGACGCGGTCGGCGTCGTACACAATCGTGACCCGGGCACCGCGGGCCCGCGCCTGCCGAACGCACACGTCCTCGACGAACGGCAGATCGCTGGTGTAGGTGAGGACCAGGATTTCCTCCGGGTCCGTGATCGGCATGTCGTGCAGGACCCGCGGCGGAGGCGCACCGACCAGGTCCTCAGTCACGGGGTCACCGCGCCGTGGTGAGGACCCCGTCCCCACAGACTGCCGTCCTCGGATCGTTCCAGAACGCCCAACTGAAGCAGGACGGTGGCGAACGTCTCCAGACGCAGCGAGGCCGGCGCGCTTCCTTCCTGCCCCTCCAGGCGCAGCCGGTCACCGATCACCCGCAACCTCGTTGGCATCCGCAGCCCGGTGCGGGTCCACTGCATTTTGTCCCGGCTGATCTTCTCCGCCCGGCTGAACAGGCCCAGAGCCAGCGATCGTGCCGCGTCCGGCAACGGCACGTCGGCGTGCTCGTCGATCCAGCCGCGCATCCAGCCGGGCCCCATACTCGTCTGGTCGTAGCGGACGAACGCGTCCCGGGCCGGCCCGTCATCCAGTTCACCGGCCCGCCTCGCGCCGACCGCCAACAGACGCAGCAACTGCAGCACCGACCAGCCGCCGCCGCTCTCCTCGACTTCACCGGTGAGGTCATGCTCCGCCGGTAACAGCCCGCCGCCCGCGGCAACCGTCGGCGGCAACCCGTCGCGCAACGCTTGCCGCACCGAGACCACCGGCAGACCACCGGCAAAGCCGTCAGCCGCCTCCTCACGCGTTCCCGGGTTCGCCAGCGGCGCGACCAGTGAAGCCCAAAGCATCCGCCATGCCCACACCGACCAGTTACGCAGCAGCGCCCCACGCCACCGCAAGGCATGCTCCGTCAGGTCATCGCCACCGAGCACCCCGTCCAGATCGGGCGTGTAGCAGCACAACCCGTCCAGCAACATGTCGATGTTGCTGTCGAACGGCTGTCCGTCGACAGCCGCGGCCACCACAGCGGCGCTCGCCCGGTGCACCGCGGCCAGCCCGGGATCAGGGCCGCCGGCATCGAAGTACACCCGCCGAAGGCTACGGCCATCCGTCGTCCCGCCCACCCGGCATAGACACAGATCGGCAGCGTCAGCCAGATCCGCGACGGTCAGCACGTCCGAACCATCGGCGAGGTCGACGACCCGGTCCAACGCCCTCAACGCTTGGGCGTCGGCTACCGGCCCGGGCTCCGGGATCACCCCAGGGGTGATCAGCCCGAGCGTGGCCTCGATCCCGCCGTACGTGCCGTGGAAGCCATCGGCGACCGTGCTGTACCGGCGCGACACCTCATCAAGATCCACAGCCCCGGACTCGTCGAGGGCCCTGCCGATCGTGTTCACGCCGTGCGGCCGACGCAAGCCGGCACGGCGTTGATGCGACTGCCGGTCGTCGTCGCCGTGATGAACCGAGACTGCCGCCAGGACGACCTCGCAACGACGCAGAAGTCGCCGGAACTCCCACCGATCCTCGCCCGACCAGCCGCGCCGTCTCGCCTCGACGGCGACCCGCGCATGAAGCGACAGATACCGTGCGTGCGGCGTCGTGGTGATCACGCCAGGAACCAACTCGGACGCGTGAGCGGCCGTCACCGCCTCCACCGCCAAGGGCTGCCGGCCCACATCGGAAGGGGTTTCCCCGATAGCAGACCACGCCGCGCCGGCCACCAGCATGCCCGTCATTTCCTTTCCAGGGCCACTTCACACCAGTCCCGTGCCGTCGACATTGGCACCGACCTGTTCGAAAGGCGAGGGCGTGGCGCTGCGTCAACTGGCCGCCTCACCAACTCGTTGACCGCCATCACGATCGCCGGCCACAAGGTCGGGGATCGGCTCGTGATCTTTTGCTTTCCGCAGGCTCGCCGATGATCTGCGCTGCACCCATTCTAGATGAAATCGCCCCTTGCGGTCGGCTGTGCGCGTCGGGCGCGCCGCTGCCCGGGAGGCGGTCAGCGCCACCGGGCACGTGGTAATTCGGGGAGGCCGCAGAGACACTGCGGGTGCGACGCCCGCACCCGCAGGGTGGGATCGTCGGCCGCTTCAACTGCTGCTCGCAGCGCTTGCAGAGCATCGTGCCGGTCGGCGATCCGGGCCACCCGCGGATGCAAAATTCGATGTGCTCGCATCGCCAGGTCGACGGCGCATTCATCGGCGATCTGCTCGTCGTCGACGATCTGAGCAAGATCGTCGAGCAGTGTCGTGATCATTAGGGCGGCCTCCGCGGGGCGAACATGACGGAGGCCGTTGACCCGGCGGACGGTGCGGGAAAGGGAAACTGTCGTTGTCATGCGAGCGTCATCGGCAGGCGAAGAGCCGACGTTGACCAGAGGCTGCCCGATCGTGTCGGCGCACCCGGCCGGGACAGCGTCGTCGTGGCTCACTATCCCGCCGCAACCAACGCGCAGCCGACCTGTACAGCCCCGGCGGTGCAGGCCGGCCTGGGATCTACCGGCGCGGCGGGCAGTCCGGCCCGGCGGCCCTCGATCCAACTGCCGGTCGGCGAGCCTTACCGTAGTGATCCGGACCCGAACCGCCGCGCGAACCCCTCTCGCCGCGGCGATCTTCGAGTTCACGGGTCTCGCGCCCCACGGGTTGGCCCGCCGGTGATGGTCGAGTGAACGAGTCCCTGATCGTCGCGTCCTGGGCCGGGGGCTCCGGCGCGCCCGATCCTGCCGAAGGGGACTACGGGAACACTCAGTGAGGAGTCCTGGAGCCCACGGTGCACCGTCCGTTCTTCTGCCGAGATCCGGCTGAGATAACGGACGGAACCTGACAAATAACTCCTAAGTTTGGCTCACTGAATCCTCCGTGAGGGCTCACCGTGGGAAAGGAACATGGAAGGGAATGGAAGGGAAGGGAGAACTTCCCTTACGCCGTCGGCGCAAGGCCGAACAGCCCGACCCGCTACGTATCGACGTCGGCACAGTTCAGGCGTCCTGACGCTTCGGCTCACGAACAAGGCGCAACCCAGGCAAACCCGCGCCGGGTAGACGGGTCATGAGCCTCCGGGTGGCCGGTTCGCAGAGAACCCAAATCGTTCCGCATCTCGCTTCCGGCAGCAGCCGACGCAACCGAAGTAGGTACTTCGGTTCCCCCTGCAGCCGTTCGCGATCACCGGTGCACAGCCGGTCCGCTCCAGCAGTCGACCTGCCGATGACTTACCCAGATCAGACAGGTCCCCCACTGCGAAAGGCCACCACAATGTGCATCAGCGCTACCGCGACCGCCGAGACCGGCGTCACCCTCTCCATCCACCTCTCCCACGGCACGGTTTTCGTGGCACTCGACGAACGGTCCGTCGCTCGCCTGCTCACCTTCTTCGAGGCCCCGATAATCTTCACGGTCGGCACCATCCGCGTTGACGCCAGCGGTCACTACCCGGCTCTCGCCGGGCCTTGTTTGCACACGAAGCAGTTCCCGGTCACCGGCCTGACCCTCGAACGCTCCGCCGACGGTTACACGCTCCACGCCAACCTCGCCAAGGGGAACTTCGGCCGCCCGGATGGCCGGTCCCCGGCGCTGTACACCGTGCCCGCTAAGGAACTCCACCGGCTGCTGACCACAGCCGGCGGCCGGTGATCACCGGCGACACAATGGCCGCGGCCCGCCGGGAACCTGAATGTATCGGCCAGTGCTCGCTTCCAGGACATCTCGGCGCACGACGCCGTCCGGCTCGACGATCCACGTGGGTGGAATGCAGGCTTGCGGCATACTCGGCCAGCCGGTAGGCCGCCCGGGCATTCACGGCCATCACCTCGATGACGAGCACCAGGCGGTCGTCCACAGAGTCATACCCTGCCGACCTGGCGGACCTGCGCGGACCGTCCAGCGGCGCGGTCGGCCCCTACCGAATCGGCTGGCCTGGTCAGGACAGTTCGCCGCGGCGAGCCGCGGACCCCGGCATTCAGACACCGACGACGTCATCGAAGGCGTCCGGACCGCTGGACAGCAGATCGGCAAGCGGTAGCGGCCCCGCCGGGTCCGGCACGTACTGCCGACCACGGACGTCAAGAGCGTGTCGGAGCACGGTACCGTCCTCCTCGACGATCCAGTAGCGCAAAATCCCGGCTGCGGCGTACTCGCCCCTCCTGGCGACCTGGTCGAACGCTTCGGTCCCTGGAGCGACGACCTCCACGATCTGCAGCAACCCGTCCGTGGCCGCGTAACCGGACTGCACCGACCGCGGCGGCTTACCCTTCGCCCACACCGTCACGTCCGGCACCCGCGCACCGGCGGCGACCTTTATGGCGCAGGAAATGACGACCTGCTCGGGCGACAGCCCCTGGTCCATCAGCCAGCAGACCAGTCGGCTCACCGTCAGCGCGCGCTCGGGATCGCCCGCCGGCATGATCGACAACGCCCCGTCGGCGCTCAGTTCGTACCGGTGCGTTTCGTCAGCCGCCGCCATGGCGGCAAGGGCATCCAGGTCCACCGGCTTACATCCCGTCCGCCGCGGCCGATGCGGCTGCCTGGTTCAGGTACCGCTGCAGCGAGGTCTTCGGGACTCCAACCCGCTCGGCGACCTGCCGCACACTCAGCGCCGGGTCCTGCGCCAGCAGAACCTGCGCAACGGTGATCTTGTCCGCGCTGTGGGCCCTCTTCCGTCCAACTTGCTTGCCCCGCGCGCGGGCAGCCTCGCGTGCGCCGGCGGCCCGCTCGTTCAGGAAGATCCGCTCCCACTCCGCGAACAGGGAGATCAACGCGATGGTGATCGATCCCATTGCAGAGGTGTCCCGCGAATCAACCGGCACAGGGTCGGCGAGGCTGCGAATGTGGATGCCCCGCTCGCGGAGGTCATGAATCAAATTCAGACACTCACGCAAATTACGCCCGAGACGGTCCAGCGTATGTACGACAATGACATCTCCGGCACGGGCGAACGCCAGACAGGCTTTCAATCCTTCTCGATCCATCGTCCGACCCGACTTGCGGTCGACGAAGCACTGTTCGCCCGGAATGCCCTCACGGGCGGCAGCATCGAGCTGCCTGTCCAGACTCTGCTTTGTCGTGCTTATCCGGGCGTAAAAGAGCGAAAGTCCGGTTTGCGGCGCGGCCTGAGTCTCGGCGTTTGCCACAGGCACACTAGAGGGACGTACCAACGATCCTGTCACCATCAGACGCTACCGTCCCAGTTCCTTACGTTGCAACGACCGAGTGGGTCAGGCCGGTGGGCCAAGAAAGTGGGCCACTGCAACCTGCGGAAACGCAGCCCGCTGGTGCTCGCGCGACAGTGGCCCAATCCGTTGGAGATGGGCCAGTCGGAAACGGCGTGGCCGGCTCTCAGGCGCGATGAGCCGGCCACCCATTGCAGCCTCGATCAGTAGCAGTCGTCGCCGGGTGACGTGACCTCGATTCCGTCAACGTCGGTCTCGCCTTCGCATGGGTAGCCGGTGTCGTGCAACTCGCGGACGAACGTCTCGTACGCCTTGTCCGCCGAGTCGTAGTCGCGGTAACCGGTGAGTTCCTCCACAGGTCCTTGGTGCTCGACGGCGAACCACGTCGTCTCGTCGTATGGGTCGATGTACTCGACGAGACGGGTGAACTCGATGTAGTTCTCGTCGGCCGACCAGTCGGTTAGCCGGTACACGGAGTTCGCCTCCTCGATCGCCTCCGTGTAGAGGCGCAGTTGCTCAGCACCCAGGACATCAGACAGGCAGCGCTTGTCGAGCGTCGCCGCCAACATCTCCCGAAGGGTCTCGGCCGGCACGGTGTACAGCAGCGGGGTTTGTCCGTCGTCGCGGCCGTGGTAGTCCTGGTCGAGGTTCGCGTGCAGGTCGTAACCGGTCGGGGAACAGAAGACGGTCATGCCGGTGACCGTCGCGTTCTTTGAGCCCTGACGGCAGCTTTGTGCCAGGGGAAACGCGCCCTTCGCGCGCAGGACGGTGGCCGTACCGACATGAGCCTTGGGGTCGTCGATGAAGGAGAGCAACGCGAGCGCCTCCTTTCCGTCGAGCACCAGCGACGCGCTGTCCCCATCGAGGTGGACGAGGAAGGTGGTGCCGGAGGGGGCAGAGGTGGTGGCGGTGATACACATTTTGTTGACCTTTCGCAGTTCCGGACGGTTCTGAACTGCGCATGTCATCGGCAGGCCAACTGCTGGACCGAACCACGTGCTGATGTCGCACCTGCACGGCGGTGCGGCGCGGCGATGGTGGTCGGCGTTCACTCATCAGCGTGAATTCAGTGATTCGATGCACGGTAGGTCACCGGGCAGGCCGGCCTGGTCCAGCAGAGCGGCACCCAGGCGGCGAAGCCGGGGTCGGTTACCGCCCTCCCGGATCGGCCTGCTCCTGAGTGCTTTGCCCGAGGGTCTGCACTGCGTTGGGCCCTGGATGACTGACGGTCGCGACGGTCGGGTGTTCGTAGTCGAAGTCGAACTCGGCGAAGTCGCGCTCGACTTCGGCGGGCAACTCGTTGTCGGCGACGATCAGTTGCATCTTGCCGGGGAGGGCGGTCGCGAGGTCGTGCAGCCGCCGGTAGAGGGCGAGGGCAATTCCGGGGTTGCTGTTGAGAGCCATGCGTGGGCTGTCGATGAGCAGGAATGACGGGTAGTAGGTGTCGCCCCGGCTGACTACGACGTAGAGGATGGACGTCCAGTAGGCGATCTGGACGGCGGTGATGATGCCGCCGCCCCGGCTGATCTTGGTGTACGGCTCGCCGTTGAGGATCGGCAGGTAGTTGGTCGGGTGGATGTACGCGGTCTTGATGGCGGGTACGCCGATGGTGCTCAACGCCCTGTTGAACTCGGTGTTGAGGTCATCGATGATCGAGCGTCGTCGCTGTTCGAGGGCTTCCTCGTGACGTGCGATCTCGGCACGGACTCTGTCCCGCTCGGCCGTCAGGCGCTCTTCGGCGGTGGTGATGTCGTCGACGCGGTCCCATTGCCGGAGAACCTGTTCCAGTTCGCGCTGGCGTGCCCGCGCGTTGGCGAGGGTGGTGTAGGCGTCGGTGAATGCCTGCAGGCGGGGGGTCACCCGGGCGGACGTGCGCCGCTCGATGTCGAGGGTGAGGGTCTTGACCAGGTTTTCGCGTTCGGCGACGGCGTCGTTGACGGCGCTGAGTTGCTCGGTGATGGCCCGCAGTTGGTCGTCCATCTCGCGGAGTTGGTCAGCTAGTTGCCGCTGTTCGTAGAGATCCTCGGGGGGGTCGGCGGTGACGGGGTCGTGTTGCAGGCATACCCGGCAAGCGCCGTCGGGTACTGGCCGGCCGGTCAGCGACTGCAGGCATCGGGGGCAGGTGACGAACTCGATGTTGGCGATGCGGTCGCCGGCGTCGCGCATGCGGTTGAGTCGGGCGAGGTCGCCTTCGACGCGGCGTCTCTCGGTGGTCAGTTCTCTGGACTGCCGGATCAGGGAGGTGACGGCTGCTTTGGCTTCCGCGCGCCTGTCCTCGGCGTCGTTGAGCAGGTCACGCATTACCTGGGTCTCGCGGTCGGTGACCGGGTTGATCTCGTCGCGGAGCAGCCGTAGCGCGGCCTCGGCTGCGATCTGTTCGTTGGCGGCGTCGCCGACGGCGTTGAGCGCTTCCTCTTTGCTGGTGGTGTTGGTGGTCGCCAGGAATTCCCGGATCGTCGCGGTCGCACGTTTCGCCCCGTCGACCTTGCCGTTGAGGATGGTGGCTTCCGAGCGCAGGGCTTGCAGGTTCTCGTCGGTCAGGCCGAACAGCAACTCGAAGACGGCCTTCCGTTTCGGCGCGAGGTACTGGTCCTGGCTTCTGGCGATCTCACGGTTCATGTCCGACTGTGGGACGTAGAGGTAGGAGAAGATGTCGGCGAAGGTGATCCGTGAGCCGGGTTTCGTGCTGTTGGTGGTTCTGGCGGCGGCGCGCATGTCGTCGGCGAAGCCGAGCGCTTGCATGAGCAGCGCGGACAGGTTGGGGCTCCGATCAAGGTCGGTGCTGTGGTCCGGTAGCCGTTCCTGACTCTTGAGATCGGTGACCCTGACGTTGCGGCGTTTGCCGGGGTCGATGCTGCGGACGAGCAGGTAGCGAGCGTCGCCGATAGTGACGTCGACGCTGACGTCGTGCACGGATTCGGTGAATACGGAGGCAAGCATCCCGTCGCAGCCGAAGCCGTATTTGACTGCCTCCAGCAGGCTTGTCTTCCCGACGCCGGTCGGGCCGGCCAGGATGGTCAGGTCCGCGGGGAAGGCGTACCGGGTCGGTCCGTCGACGGTGTCGAGGGTGACGGAGTTGAGCCGAAACGTCGTGGTCACCGGATCACCTGTCGATGCGGTCGGTCCATGAGGTCAGCGAGCCTCTGGTAGATCAGATCCTTCAATGTGTTACCGGTTAGGCCGCTCGACGCTTCGGCGATGGCCTGGCTGCGATCGGCGACGTCCGCCCATTGGTCACTGGCGGCCATCTCGGCGGCGAGCGTCTTGCCTGCGGGGGTGGGGACGAGCGCGACGCTGCTTCTGACCCCGCGGGTGTAGCGCAGCAGGCCGCGGCCGACGAGCGCGCCGATGATCGCGTAGTACCGGTCGTCCCAGGGGCCGTACTTGTACCGGGTCATCGGTGCTTCCACCGCGGTCGGGTCGTGGATGTCCTCGTCGGCGAGGTGCAGCCGCTGATCGTGCGGGTCGAGCGGGTCGAGGACCACGCTGGCTAGGGCTGGGTAGCGCAGCAGGAAGTCCAGTTTTGCCAGTTTGGTCAGGCCGTCGAGTTTGCGCTTGTGTCCTTGCTCGGCGGCCACCGCGGTGACCAGCAGCAGGACGCGGGCTTGGTGGTAGGCGAGGTCCTCGCGCAGCAGAGCCAGTTCGAGGGCGTCCGGATCTTCCGTGATCACGAGCCTGCTCCTTCCGCTGGCCGTCGGCGCGCCTGCTCGGAGGCGATGTCGAAACTGTCGCTGAACCAAACCTTGCAACGATTGGACAGTTCGCAGAGCCCGCCGAGGGCCAGGTCGGCGTCCATGTCGACCGGGAGCGTGTCCTGGTGCTGGTCGAGGTCGGCTTCGAGTTGCCGCCACAGGTCAGCACCCCACCGGCCGGCCGGCTTCTTCACCCGGTCGGTGGCGGCGTCGCTGATCCGCAGCAGCAGACGGTGCAGCCGCTGTTGCCGGGTACGCGCGCTCGGGTCGGCAGCCAGCGGATCACGCCAGAAGTCCGTGTAATCGGCACGTAACTGCTCGGCGCGTTCCACGGTGTTGTCGGTACAGCCTCCGACCTCCATCTTGATCGCCAGCCGGCTGGTGCGCATCAGGCGCGGCAGCGGGGCAAAGCCGGTCGGGTTGGCGATCGCGGTCCGGATGGCCAGGTCGATGTCGGTGAGCGTGACGATGCGGCTGGCCAAGTCTGCCTCGAACACGGCGGGTGTCGGCGATGCAGCACCCACAGGGTCGGCGAGGACTGGCGGGAGTCCGCCGATCGGGGTTGGTCCGGCGGCGCGCATGCGCGCCCGGAACACGGCGAGTACGGCCTCCCACACCGAGCCAGCGGGAGCGGTGCTGCCGAGCCGGTCGAGAACCGGCTGCGCGAACATCGCCGGCGCGGCGTACGGCGCGTACTTGCGGGGCACGCTGTCCTGGAACGTGAAGATCGACAGGAAGCGGATGATCTGCTGCCGGTGGTCGGCTGTCGGAATCGACTCCGGCGGGCCGCCGTTAGGTGATGTCCAGCGCTGCGGGAGGCCGTCGCAGTGCTTCAACAGCGCGCGACCGAAGCCGGTAAGGAGTTCCTCCTGCTCGGGATCGGGCAGGAACGGTTCGCCGTCGAGACGGCGCTGCCGCGCGGTCACGGCGATCTCCACCAGTTTGTGGGCGCGGTCGGAGGCTCCGGCGGTGGTGACCAGCCGGCAGGTGGGCTTCTCGCCCATCGTGAGCCACCGGTTGAACAGGTGCGCCACGCCGCCGTCGTCCGCGAGGGAGTTCAGGGTGCTGTAGGCACCGAACGGAAGACCGGGATGCTTGGCTGAGACGAGTTCCGCGTCCTCGTCGCGGAGGGCGACCCAGTCCTCGTGGTGCTCGCAAACGACCCGGGTCGTCCCGGAGGAGTTGAAGTTGCCGCCGGGGTCGAGTGCATCGAGATATAGGCGGAGCCCGTCGGCGGTGGCCATGACCGCCTGCCACTCGTACTGGTCAGCGGTCCGCGCACCGGCGTCATCCGGTGGTGTCTTCGTCAGGACGAGGTCAGCCGCCGAAGGCTCATCGTCACCAGCGCGCAATGGCCACCTGCACAGCATGGAGTAGTTGTCGCCGCACTCACCGTTTGATGATTGCTCGGCAGAGTTTGCCCGATCACAGCGCGTCGATCAGCGAACTGTCGCCTAGGCGACAGAACCGTCCACGAAGGACCCCTGCGAAGACCCGGTCGCCGTCGGGGGCGGCGTTCCTGGGTGCTGGCGAATGCAAGCGGTTCAACTCAGACGCGTCTGGCGAGGCCACCCACGTGCGCTCGCCCTGCCCGTAGCGAATCGCTGAACCACACCTTCGGCCAACCGGACCACCGGAACCCGGCGATTCGTCAGTCAACGAGGTAGTGGGCCTCGATGTAGGCGACGGTGGAGTCGTACGGCTCCCCGACCGGCTTCAACAGGTACTTGCGGAAGACCGCGGCGGTGGCGCGGCGAACCCCTCGGTTGCGGGCGTCCGCGTTGTCCCACGACTGGGCCAGGGTCCGGGTGACCACCTGGTCGATCTCCTCCGCCAGATTCCGCTCCGTGATGCTCAGGCCCGGCGGGGCGTGGTCACGGATGATCCGCGACAGCACGCCTACGTGGTCGTCGTCCAGCACGACGACGGCTTCATCGGGGTTCTTGCCGGCGTTCACGATCGCCTTCGCGATCCGGAGCGCTTCCGCCAGGAACTCCAGGGCATCCTGGGCATTCTGGATGATCCGGTCCCGCAGCATCCGGATGCGTTCCGCGAGCGCGGTGTACTTCGCGGACCCCTGCTCGACGTCCTTGTCGAGAGCGGCCTTGATCTGGTCAAGGATCTCCCGCGGCGACGGCGGCGTCTTGTCCTCGCCGCCACCTTTGCCGGTCCTGGGGCGGACGAGCGCCATCAACTCCTTGAGCACAGCGATGCCCTGAGCATCCAGAACGAGGGCTTCCTCCTGGGTAGCGACCACGGAGAAGGAATGCACGTGCGCGTTGATGATCTCCAGGACCATCGGCCCCAACAGACTCAGCCGTTCCCTGCGCTCCTCGTCGGAGGACTTCTTGAACAAGGTGGTGTACACGGAGCCGAACAGTGCGAAGCCGTCCTGGTACTTGGTGATCCGTCTGTCGGTGCTGATCA
The DNA here is from genome assembly GCF_016862435.1 of Paractinoplanes tereljensis. Classification (GTDB taxonomy): domain Bacteria; phylum Actinomycetota; class Actinomycetes; order Mycobacteriales; family Micromonosporaceae; genus Actinoplanes; species Actinoplanes tereljensis. Next base: position 214,151 of record NZ_BOMY01000053.1, on the reverse strand, counting down.
GCGGGTACAGCCGGGCCAGGAGCCGATAGTCCCGCGAGAACACCTCCGCCGCACCGGGGTTGGCGTCCAGGAACGTGTTGATCGCCCGTACGGACTCGTATCCGTGAACGGTGAGGTCGAGGTCGTCCACGTCCGCGAGTTGGTCCTCGATGCGGGCGAAGGTGGAGCGGAACTCCGCGACGAACTCGGTCACATCGGTGACGAACCCGCCGCCGCCCTCGCCGGCGTCGTCCGCGGTGGGGTCGACGATGGCCCGCTGGACCTCCTCGGCCAAACCGATGTAGTCGACCACCACCCCGCACGTCTTCACGAACCCGGCCGGGGACACCCAGGTACGGTTCGGCCGGGTAATCGCCTGGAACAACGAGTGGGCCTTCATCGGCTTGTCCAGGTACAAAGCACCCTCGTTCGGGGCATCGAAACCAGTCATCAGTTTCGCGGTCACCACCAGGAAGCACAGCGGGTCGTCCGGGGAAAGGAACCGCCGCTTCTGCTCCTCCTCGTCGGCCTCCGAGAGGCGGTAGGGCCGCATAGCCGGGTCCTCGTCCTTGGCGTCGGAGACCGAGATGTTCACCTCGGCGGTGATCCGCTCGTGCCTGCCGACCTCGGCGAGCACCTGTGACGCCTCGAACCCCGCCAGCAACTCGTTGATCTTGTCCGTGTACGCCACCGCCAACTCGCGGTTATAGGCGACGACCTGCGCCTTGAGACCATTGCGGTATGCACCGGCCAGGTAGTGATCGACGATGTCCTGACACACCGCCTCGATGCGATCGGGGTTGGAGAACACGGAGGTGAGCCGGCCGAACTTACGAGACAGGGCCTCGCGGTCCGGGTCGTCGATGTCGAAGTCGTCACCGAACTGGTCGAACTCGGCCTGCAGTTCCTCATCGTCCATCTCGAACGAGACCGGGTGAGGGTCAAGCATGACTGGCACCGTTGCCTCGTCCTGCAGCGACCGGGTCACCGAATACCGGTGCAACACCCGGCCCGGGTCGCGCTCGTCGCCGAACAGCGCGAAGGTGTCGGTCGAGAGATTCCGTACCGGCGTACCCGTCATACCGAAGAACTTCGCATTCGGCAGCGCTGCGCGCATCTGACCGGCCAGCGAGTCCGCCTTGACGATGACCTTTCCACCTTCACGGACGGCGGACTGCGTCCGGTGCGCTTCGTCGACCATCACGATGATGTTCCGGCGCGTCGACAGGTTCTTGCCGGCATCAGCGAACTTGTGGACCGTCGTCGAGATCACGCCACGCACGTCGTCGGCCAGCAGCGAACGCAACTCCTGGCTGGTAGCCGGCTGATGGAAGTAGGCGTGCCCCATCGCGGAGGTGAACACCCCGGAGGTCTGCCGGACGAGCTGCGTCCGATCCGACAGCAGAATGATCGTCGGCGAGTCGGTGCGGGTGTCGGCCAGCAACAGCGACGCGGCGAACACCATCAACAGGGTCTTCCCGGAGCCCTGGTGATGCCAGATCAGGCCCTTCGACCCCTCGTCCAGAACCCGCTGGTGGATCAGGTGCGCGGCCTCCATCTGGGGATAGCGAGGCAGGTACTTCTTGTCCGCCCCGCCACCGGAGGTGTCGAACAGCGCGAAGTTCGCCAGCATGTCCAGGACCGTCGCCGGTCGCAGCAACAATTCAACTGAGCGCTGCACGTCGTCCTGACCTGACAGGGACTCGTCGTCTGCCGTTGACCGGAACGGCTGCCACTCGTTTGTGGGCGCACCGGCAGCCCCGAACCGCAGTTTCAGCCCGTCGGTCGCGACGGCGAAGACGTTCGGGGTGAAGAACCACGGATATTCGGTGGCATACACGTTGTTGATATCCCGGGCGGCCTCCGCCCACCCGGACTTCGAGGTCGGCGACTTCACCTCGACCACCACCAGCGGCAGCCCGTTGACCCAGTACACCAGGTCAAACCGGCGAGGAGTCTTGCCCGGGACGGTGATCGTGACCTCGTCCGACACGACCAGCGAGTTGTCGTTCGGACACTCGAAGTCGATGACCTTCAGAGCCTGCCACGCCCCGTCGGCGTCCCGGAACTCCTGAAGCCCGCGCAGCAGGTGCATGACCTGCTCATTGGCGCGCACCAGCCCGCCCTCGACCGCGTTCACCGCGGCGACGATCTCCCCGACAACCGCGTCGACGTCGAACGCGTCGATCACACCCGGGTTGAGACGCACGATCGCGTCACGCAACTCGCTGACAAGCACCGTCTGCGTCGTCTCCCGCGGCAGCGCCCTGCCCGCAGTGAAGGTCCAGCCCATCGGCAGAGACCACTGGATCAACAGGTTCTGAAACTCACGCTCCCGAATGCCCTTCGCCACGGCCCAGACCTTACCCGGCGGACTCAATCTCGATGGTCCGGTCCAACAGCCCTGAGAGCAGTCCCAGGCGCAGGGAGCGGAGGCGCAAAGCCTCGGCTCGGGCCGCGACCACGACGTCGCTCACGGCGTCAAGTTGATCTGCGATCTGCTCCTGCGTCGCGACGTCCGGAAGTTGCACCGGCATCCTGACCGCTCGCATAGCAGTGATGTGCTTGATGTTGGTTCCTCCCGCGATATCGAGGAACGTTCCCGACTCGTAGGCCCACTGACACCAGTGATTCACGAACGCCGGGATGCTGACTCCTCGGATAGCCCGAAACCGCATGAGAGTCTTCTGGAAACAGATCGGTTCAGGTAGTTCTCCGCGCCACATCGCCGACATTCCAACTGCGGAGTGGCTTGCACTCCCTTCGGACACGAGCACATCGCCGGGCACTAAGCCGAAGACCTCGCGTTCGGTCGGATCGAAATTCATTTCCAAGACGTCGGACAGATTGAGTGCTCCGTAACCCACGTTCGCGGAGCGCAGGTACGGCGTCATGTAAGGCCCCGCAGCGTACTTCGGCGCACGCTGCCGCCCCATAGTGATCTCGAAAGCCTGGTCAGCGCGGACAACCGGAGTGTCCAGGCCGGTAATCAGGTGGGCGCGAAAACACCGCAGAACCGCCGTCAGCGCCGTCGCCTCAGCGTCCAGCGCAGCGATCTGCTTATCGACGGCTCGCACGACCTCAATGATGCGCGCTTGAACATCGAGCGGCGGTACGGGAACCGTCCATGCCTCGAAGTCGTCTTCCTTCCATCGAGCGCGCCCCTCGGAACCTGCACGCACCGCCCCGATCCGGCGCAGCACGTCCGGCTGTTGGAAGTGAAGGATCAGGAAGTTGGCGTCCATCTGCTCCGGATCTACTTCGTAGAGCGGGAACTCATTTGTCGCCAACGCACCATCTAGCCCGGCGGCAACGACATCGAACGCGCCCTTCTGGGTGTCGATCCGGTTGAACGTGAAATCTCCTTGGCGAGCCCTATACAGGACTTTTGCCTTGACAGTTTCAGTCGTTGCGACGCCTCTGTCGTACGCCCCCTTGCCGTACCACCGCACGCCCATCGTGCGATATTGAACGCCGGACTCTAGGCGAACTACCTCCCGCCGCTGGCGGGCGATCTTCCCGGCGGGGAGGTACCGCCATTCATTCATCGAAGCCCTCGATCCCGGCCTCGGCGAGAACAACAAGCATGCGCTGTTCACTCTTCTGACGCTCGGCTCGGGCGATGTTGTAGGCGTCGATGAGGGTACCGAGATCTTGCTGCTCGGCGGCGGCCTGCTTAATGTAGCGGCCGATGTTGAGGTCGTACCCGTTGGCAACGATTTCCGCGGTAGGTGCGAGACGTACCGCTAGGCCGCCATCACCGTCGGGGTCAACTGGCCTGCCGTCGGCGTCGAACTTCGAGTGGTAAGCCGTCACCGTGTCGGCGATGTCCGCCTCGGTGAGAATGTTGCGGTTCCTGCCTTTGGCGAACCTCTTGGAGGCGTCGATGAACAGCACGCCATGCTGCCGCTCAGGGGCCTTGGTGCCGGCCGCCCGGAACACCAGGATCGCCGTCGGGATGCTGGTGTTGTAGAACAGGTTGGCGGGCAGGCCGATGACGGCTTCGAGCAGGTCGTCATCCAGGACGCGTTGGCGGATGATCGCTTCTTGGCCGCCGCGGAAGAGGACGCCGTGGGGTAGGACAACGCCGGCGCGGCCCTTCTTCGGGTCCATCGAGGCGATCATGTGCTGAACGAATGCCCAGTCCGCTGACGCCTGCGGTGCGACCGCACCGATGGCGCGTGGGTCCTTGGTCCAAGGCTTCCACTTTAGGCTGTAAGGCGGGTTGGCGACGATCACGTCAAACTGTGCGATGGACCCGTCCGGCTTCTTGAGACGCGGGTCCTTCAGGGTGTCGCCGACCTCGACCTGGAACTGGGTGAGGTTGTGCATGAACAGGTTCATGCGGGCCACACCGGCGGTGTCTGCAACGGCTTCCTGCCCATACAGTTTCAGGGTGTAGCCACGCTTGCCCCGGGCCTTCAACAGATTCGCGGACGCGATGAGCATGCCGCCCGACCCGCAGGCCGGGTCGTACACCGACTCGAAGTTGTTGGGGTCCAGGACCTCGACGATCAGTTCGACGACCTCGCGCGGGGTGAAGAATTGGCCAGCGCGGGTGCCGGACCCGTCCGAGAATCGCTTCAGCAGGTACTCGTAGGCCCCGCCGAGCACGTCGTGGCTCATGTTGCCCTCGTGCATCTTCGGGACGCGGTCCATCGCCTGCATGACCGCCGCGAGCACTTCCCCCGAGAGCACCTCTTCGGCGGTCCAGGTCATGGACCCGAAGATGCGGGAGAACTTGTCCGGGTTGGCCGTCTCGATGGCCTGCAGCGATGCGCGGACGCGCTTGCCGAGCCCGGGCTGGGTGATGGTGGCGAGGATGGACGACCACGAGGCTCGCCGCTCCTGGACAGTGCCGCGGTAGATGACCGGGATCTCGAAACTCTGGTAGTCGCGGTACTCGATCTCGCGGGCTTCCTCGACGGAGAGGCCGCCCAGAAGGTCGTCGTTCTCGGCAAGAAACTGCTGGTGCTGGTACTCACCCTGGTCTGAAAGCCACTTCCAGAACATCAACGGAAAGACCACCGTCGAGTACTGCGCTTCAGGCATCGCCACGCGCAGTTCGTCGGCGGCGTCCCACAGCCTGCTCTCGATCTCCTGCTGGGTCACTGCCATAAGTCGGGACGTCCTTGCTCGTCGGAGGGGAGAGACCCGAGGGCCGCAGCGTTCCTGCTGATCGCCCTGATCAGGTCGTGCTGGCGCGGATACGCAGCGCGCGTCTTCCCGGGCGAACACATGCGCGGCAGTTTAGTTCCCGCGCTGCACGGCGGCGTCATCGGCGCGCGGTCCATTGAGTCGGCCAACGTGCGACGCACTCACGAGACGCCTTGGATCAGGCGCTCGATCGGCCTGTCTGCATCCAAGAAAGTCGTCGCCGCAACGCCCTCGTCGAACAGCGGTTGCCGAGCGACTTGTCGAACACTTCGAAGCCGACGCCGGGCTCCGGACCGCCCCGGCGGGCGGGGTGTTCAGCACCGAAGGAAAGTCGAGCACCCGAAGCAGATGTAGCGGCCCGACCACCTTGGGTGATCGGGCCGCTACATCTGCTATGTCATGTCGCGCCACCCCCGACCTGCGGGTCGGCGGCGCTGCTCACGGCCGGTTGCGGCGGGGCCGCATCAATTGGGCCGGGCTGAGCCGGTGCGGGAGCCTCGACTGGGTCGGGGTCTCCTCCTTTGGACGAGATCTTGATTCGGACCGCAAAAGGTTTCCAGTCGATCTCGACGTCTCGCAGATCCTTCCCCATCCGCCGTACGCAGAGGTACGCGAGAAGAACAAGGAGCGTCAGGACCGTGAGGGAGGCAACCGTCGCGATCGCGCCGGCGTCTCCCACTCTTGCGTCCTAGCGGGCGGTACTGGGCTTCATATAGAGGCCCCTTCGGTTGCAGGGACGGAATAGCAGCGATGATCGTGCCCAGACTCAGGGTCACATCAAGCCACTGGCAACTTCGTTGGTGACGAGCAAGGTATGCCCCAACAAAGTTGGGCGGTCCGCGGACGGGGCCGCCCCAAAAGGCGGGCCGTTGCTCGTCACCTCACCCTCTACCGGGGCGTTGCGCCCATTCGGCATACAGGGTGATCCGAGTGCTAACTCCGCACCCGGTCGGTCGCCGGCGGGACGTTGCGTACCGCTCGGCTTCGGCGGCTCCATCCCCCGTTGCGGCGTCAGGAGTGCCATGACCATGATGCCCGATCCATGCCCAAGATCGGAAATTCAACGCGACCCATGGAGGAGTGCGATCTAGGCTCCTTTCCATGGATCAACACGTCGCCGACGCCGCGGCGGCCGACGGTAATGCGGCGACCGCGCCGACGGCCGATCTCGCCGCGATCCGCGCCGCAGCCCGCACTCTTGGCCTTACGCCGCTCGCCGTCGAGACGCTGATCGAGGGAGCCCGGCGTGCCGGCGTGCCGTGCGGTGCCTGGGCGAGTACGGCGGTCCTTATTCATGACCAGATGGAACGAGAGGCCGACCGGGCCTGGCCGGAGGCCGAAGCAAGCCACATTGCTGCCGCGGCCAGGTGGCACGCGAGCCTCGACTCCGCGGACGCCGCCGCCCTCCGAGCGTTCGACGCACACTGGCCCTGACCTACCGCTGCTCGGGCACCACAGCCCTGCGGGCACGCACGGAGCGCCGAGTACAGCCCGGAACTCCGGCCGCAGGGTGCTGGTCTCATCGACTACCCACTCCATCAGCCTGGTCAGGCCCGACGTTGTGACACCCGTGACCTTGGCAGCCAGGTAGAGCCACTCGGCTGCCGGCCACTCGAATGTTGGCTTGGGCCGCCAGTTCTTACCGCTACCGACCTGGTACTGCGACCCTTGCCTGCATGCCACTGGCCGATCGCCGGTCCCCGAAGTCTCATGACGATCATGGGAGCACTTCGTATGGACAAAAAGTAATACAACCTGGCAGATCAGGCGTGTCGATGAACAGTTAGCCCAGATGCGGGTGAGCGTCGCGCCACCGCTCCGCGATCGGTCCGGGCAGGAGCGGCATGAAATCGTCCGCAGCGAGTTCGAGGATTTCGGCTGAAAGGTAATCGGCCAGATCCGCGGGCTGTCGAGCGTGCCGGATCACGGCGAGGCAGTAGTCGCGTCGGTCCACCCGGCTTGCCAGGTCGTAGACGCGCCACGGTGCCGCCGGGTCAACGACAGGCTGTTCGAGCTGGCGCTTACCCACGGCTGACCCACCATGCAGGTCGTCCAAACTCGCCGGGGGCGGCACCGTGAATCCGCCACCCGGAGCCCCTATCCACCTCACCATGGTCACGCCCTCCTTCGTGATCATGGACGGAACCACGAAGGAGGCGTATCGCACAAGCGTTCGATGGATCAGGTCTCCGAAGTCGTGTCGATCTCACCGTCGGGCTTGACGAGCCCGGCGATCCGCTCGGTCGCCTCGTCCGCGTCTGCCTGCGGCGGCTGATCCGTAACCCGGTCCGCAGCCTCGGTCAGGTCGTCCGGGTGCGTCAGCCCGACCTTCGGTGGCCTCGGCGTCCCCTCGGTCTCTAACCCGTCCAGCATCATCTTCGCCCGCTGAAGCATCTGCGTCGCCAGCATGATGAGGTCTCGCGCCACCCGGGCCGTTTCGTCAGTGTCCTTGGGCGGCTCCTGGACCGGCCGGGTGCACCGGCTACACCAGCAATAGTCTCCGTGACCTGGTAACCCGGTCTCCGGATCGTCCCCGGGAGCAGCCTGTGCGCCACGCTGCTCCCGGTTGACATGCTGTTCGAGCCAGTAACCGGCGAGCGTCTCCGGACTTACGTCGCGACGGCGGGCGGCGGCACGGACGGTCGCGAAGACCTCGTCCGGGAGGTCGATCTGGATGATGGTGCGAGCCAACGCGTGCTCCTCAAGATCGGCAGGAAGATGGCTGACCGGATCATTGCTCGCGGGTACGACAACAAGCCGAGAAACAGCCTGGCCGACGCCCCGGGGAGAGGGGTGCCGGCCAGCCGCCTACCTCGATAGTCATCGGCAGGTTCTGCCTGCCGTCGTACCTGTTACCGGCCTCCGTACTGGCCCGGTTCGCTCCAGTCGATGCCGATCGGCACGAAACCGTCCGGAACCAGCGGATGCGGCAGCCCGAACGTCACGGTGAACGCCCAGCACACGTCCTTGAGGTTGTACCTGCCGGCGTACGTGGCAGTGGCCCCGATGCCGCTCAGTTTGTGGCCGGCAAACGCCGCCGTCAGGCCCATCGACTTCGTGACCCGCTCGACCTTCGACAGGGTCGTATGCCGCAGCCAGTGTGCCGAGACACCTAACTCGTTGGCCCAGTCCAGGTCCCGCTTGATTCGGTTGAACAGGCCGTCGTTCTTGCGGCGAGTCCACGTGTAGAGGATGCAGTTGTCGGACAGTAGCCAGTCCAGCATCATGCTGCTGATGGGCTGCTCTCTGATCTTCGACCCCTTCTCATCGAGGATCACCACCTGGGTTGCCCGCTTGACCTTCTGCGGCGTCATGTTAAGCAGGCCCTCACGCCGACACCCGGTCTCCTGGTAGAAGCGGAGGATGCCGGTCTCGTCATCAGTGACGACCTGGTACATCTCCTCGACGTGCAACTCGTCGATCGGCCGCCGCTTGCTCTCCTGCCTGGGCGGCTTCTCCAACTCCTTCGCCGTGTTCCTGGTGATCAAGCCGTTCTTGATCGCGATGTCGAACATGCGGCGGACCGCAGACACCGCGTGCTCGCCTGCGCTGGCCCCGTTGACCGAGGTGCGCCGGCGGACTGCCGTAGTCATCGCCCACTGGCGGTACTCGACCAGATCGTCGTAGGAGAGCAGGTCCAGCGGGGTGTCGCCCCAACGTGAGGCGAGCAGTTCGAGCGGATGCCGGTACAACTGCTCGGTGGTCGGGGCGAGCCCTCGTAATGTCGGCTCGACGCGTTCACGGACGGTCGGGACTCTGCGCCTAGGCATCGTCAGCCGCCTGCAGGTTGCCGGTCACCGTGATCGTGATCAGGGTGCCCGGAGGCCACGGCAGCGGCTCGCTCAGAGCGCCGCCATCGACGACCATCCGCTTGACTGCGAGGCCGCGGATCGCTGGCAACGGTTGCGACTCGGGTACAACGCCGCGTTGCAACTGTCCGTGATCGACGGCCTTTTTTGGGGTCGGCTGACCGGCCGGTGAGAAACGGGGCATGCCCACTCCTTCGGGCGATTTCTCGCCCGTCTTAGGGGTTCATGCCGTCGCTAAGACACTTTGAAACGGTTTAACTGTGTCCGGAGGGGGACTTGAACCCCCACGCCCGATAAAGGGCACTAGCACCTCAAGCTAGCGCGTCTGCCATTCCGCCACCCGGACCTGCACTGCAACCCTACCGGCGGAAACACCCGGTTTTCCACCGGGTATCGCCGGCCCGGCGGGCCGCACAGGAGAGAACTGTACACGGCCCTCACCGGGGGTCGCAGGGAGGGTGGGGGTGCGACATTCCGGGGCATACAACCGCCCATTCGCCCCCGGTCTGGCGCCCAAGGGACGTACCGGGCAGCATGGCGGGCGTGTCTCAGCCCTCTCCGCTCCTGCCCGCTCGGCAGCGTGCGCAAGCCCTTGCCGACTCAGGGGATCTTGCGGGTGCGCGGGCTGTGCTCGAGCGGGCGGTCGAGTTGGGGAAGGCCAATCTCTCCGAGGACGATCCGGACGTTCTTCGCACCGCCTATCAGCTTGGCGCGGTCCTGCAGCAGGCTGATGACCCGACCGCCGCTCGGCGGGTCCTCGAGGAGGCCTATGCGGCGGGGCTCTGGCGGCTCGGTGACTCCGATGCGCTGATGCTGGAGATCTCGCACGACATCGGGGTGGTCGCCGAGGAGCTCGGCAATCGCCATGAGGCGCGCAAGGCCTTCGCCCGGGTGGCTGAGCTGGGACCCGCCACGCTGGGTGGGGGGCATTGGGCGGTCGCGCGGGCGCGGGCTTATCTCGGTCAAGATCCGCAAGCAGATGTACGCGGTCTCGACGCCGAACAAACGCAACCGGCACCGTCCCTGCCGGTGGATCCCCATGTCGCCCCGTGGCAGCCCCGGTTCAGCTCCAGCAACCCGGAGCCGGCGCCCACCGAGGAGCCGACCACCGCCCTGCACCTCAACCCCGAAAACCCCGAACCACCCCCGTTCCAGGCCGCGAACGACCCGACCACCACCTTCCCGGCGATCAACCCGAACGTCCCCGCACCCCGCCGGCCCCACCCGGCCGACGACCGGGACGCGACCGGCGACACGGGTGCGGGCGGCGAAACCAGAGCTGGCAGCGACCCCGACGCAAACCGCGGCGCAGGCACGGGCGCAAACGCCGCGAACGCCGGCACCCTTCAGCCCTCCGACGGGGAGAACCGGCAGGTCTGGACCGGCCGTGACCTTCAGCCGCTCCACCCGGTAGAGGAGGCGACCGCCCTCCACTCGACCATTACGCCCCGGAGCGATCCGCCGGCCCCGGTGCCTCAGCAACGCTACGACCTTCAGCCGGCGATTATCTACCCCGACTCGCCCGGACCAGGGTGGGGACACAACGGACCAACCCCGGCGTACATCCTGGATCCGGCGAGCGCTCCACCGTCGTACCAAAAGCGGGGTTTGGGGATCTTTGCGGCTATTGCCGCGGTTCTGGCGGCGGTCATTGCGGTGGCCGCGCTGGTTTTTGTTCTTGCCAATCGGTCGAGTGACGACGGTGACAACCCGGATGTGCCAACTCTCGGGGGATCGCCACCCACCGCAGTGGTGCTCAAGGACAGTGGCGCGCGCATCGTGGTCAGCTGGAAGGACCCGACCCAGGGGTCCGTTTCGTTCCTGGTGGCGATGGGGCATCCGGGGGAGCAGCTCAAGCCGGTCACCACGCTCGGACCTGGGCAGACGTCCTATGAGATCAGTTCGCTGAACCCGACGCTGAACTACTGCTTCGCGGTGGTCGCGGTCTACCGGAACAACCAGTTCGCGACTTCGCAGCAGGCTTGTACCAACCGGTGATGATCACGCTCGGCAATCAGAGTTATCCACAACCGTGACTGCCGGGTATCCCCGCGCATCCACGGCCCCCTATAGTGGCCTTCGTCCTTGCGGAGGGGGTCCTTCAAAGGGGGAGGATTGGGTTAGTGACCAGCGCAGATAGCGCCAGTACGGAGGGTGTGCGGGTGACCGCGCAGCGACGCCGGTGGCGCAGTCGCGGATACCTCGTCACGATGGGGACCGTCCTAAGTCTCGCTGCTGGTCTCGGGCTTACCGTGCTCGGGCTCGGCTCGGCCGATCAGGCCGTGGCCAGCTTCGACGCGGCTTCCTGGGTGTGGTCTCGCTCCAAGGGCGAGGTCGCGCGCATCAACGGGGTGACCGCCAAGGTGGACACCCGCGTCGATGTGCCCAACGCCCGCGGGCACGCGCTCGAGATCAGTCAGACCGACCGGTTCGTGCTGTTCCGGGATGTGAACACCGGCGCGATCGGCTCGATGGATCTGACCACTCTGCAGGAATTCTGGAACTCGTCGTCCAGTCCGGGCTTCGGCGTGCGGGTGGCGCTCTCCGAGGACTCCGCGTTCGTGGTGGACACCGTGCAGGGTCAGGTGCAGCAGCTCGACCCGCGGTCGCTCGGGCCGATCGGGCAACCCCTGCGGTTCCCGCCGGGCATCACCGGCGGCGTCTACGACGGCACGGGCAAGCTGTGGATCGCGGCGCCCAGCGAGGGCACGGTGACGGCGATCGCGCCTGCGGCGCTCCCGTCCGACTCGCCCGGGGGTGATTCCGCGGCGGGTCCTTCGATTGTACGGACGGAGGCCGTTGCCGCCGCGAGTCATGACCTGACCCTGTCCACGCTGGACGACGGTGTCGCCGTGCTGGACCGCACCACCAACGCCCTGTCGACCGTGCGTGCCCAGGCCGCGCCGGTGAAGCAGACGCTTCCGCTGCCTGGCCCCGGGTCGCTGGCTCCGCGCACCGACGGGAAGTCCGTGCCGGTCACCGTCACCGACTCCCGGCACGTCTATGTGGTCGGTGAGCAGGGTGTCCGGGCCGACTTCACGGTTCCGGGCAGCGGTGACGAACTGCAGCCGGCGGTGGCGTGGGAGGGCTTCTTCTACGTGGCCGACTCGGAGACCGGCAAGGTGCACGTCTTCGACTCCATCGGCAAGGCACAGAAGGACATCACGTTCCAGAAACCGGGCGGCTCGCTCGAACTGGACGTGCGCGAGGGCTACCTGTTCATCAACGCACCGGGCTCGTCCACCGCCCGGGTCGTCGACAACAACCACGCGGTGCGCACCGTCGACAAGTACGCCGACGACGTGCTCGGTGGTGACCCGCCGCCGGTCAAATCCGACGACCCGCCGCCTCCGCCGCCGAAACCGAAGAAGCCCGTGCAGGCCAAGCCGGGTGCGCCGCGCAACGTGCGGGCCGCGGCCGGCAACGCCGAGGCCCGGGTCACCTGGCAGGCGGCCGAGGACAACAACGCCCCCATCACGCGATATGTCGTGGAGGGCGCCGGCAAGGTGTTCCAGGTCGGCGCCGACCAGCGGTCGCTGACCGTCACCGAGCTGACCAACGGCGAGACCTACCAGTTCGCGGTGCACGCGGTGAACAAGAAGGGCGACGGCCCGACGCGGACGAGTAACGCCGTCAAGCCGACCTCCGAAGTCCCGGACGCACCGACCGCGGCCACCGCCGAGGCGAAACCGGACGGCACCGTGGTGGTCACCTGGCCGGCCGCCAACGGGCAGGGCCTGGAGATCAAGCGCTACACGGTCACCGCGATCTCCGAGGGCGGCAGCGCGCCGATCGGCGACGCCACCGAGACGTCCCTGACGATCCCGGCCGGCCAACTGGAGTACGGCAAGCAGTACGCGTTCACCGTCGTCGCGATCAACGAGCGTGGTGCCGGGTCGGCGGCGTCGCCGGTCAGCGGCAGCGTCACGCCGTTCACCAGCCCGGCCAAGCCCGACGGCGTCGAGGCGGCAACGGTGACCGAGACGGCCGGCGCGGTCACGGTCGCCTGGCAGGCACCGGCCGACAACGGACGGCCCATCAGCAAATATGTGGTGACGGCCGGTGGCAAGACCACCGACGTCACCGGCGGCACGGCGGTGACGCTGACCGGGTTCGGGGCCGGCGAGACCGTCGCGGTCGAGGTGCGGGCGGTCAACGAGGCCGGCGAGAGCGAGCCGGGCACCGCCACCGCCAAGACCGTCTCCGCACCCAAGGTGACGATCACCGGAGTGGACCCGGGCATCGACACCGCGAAGATCTCGTTCACGGTCGACCAGGGCGGCGGCAAGGCCGCCTGCTCGGTTGCCTCCTCGGACGGCGGCGGCTCGGCGTCCGGCAGTTGCACCAGCCTGTCGGTGGCGAAGCTGACCGCCGGCACGGCCTACACGTTCACGATCACCGCCAAGAACGCGGCCGGCTCGGTCACCGCCACCAACAAGAGCACGACCGACTACCGGTACGGCATCGCCACCTGCAACAACGGCGAGAACGGCGACACCGCGACGTACTGCGACAAGGACGTGACGGGCCGGAACGGCAACGAGATCTTCAGCGTCACCCAGCAGGACAACGACAAGCAGACCGGCTGGGCGAAACCGGGCACCCGCCTGCAGGCGTACTGCAAGAAGTCCGGCGAAGAGGTCTACGCCTACATCTACAACAGCGACAAGAAGAGCACCTGGTGGATCCAGGTCAACTACAGCGGCAAGAACTACATCCCGTGGGCGTGGCTCAACCTCGAGGGCGGGGACGACCTGGCCGACCTACCGGCCTGCTGAGGTAACGAGACTCGTGTACAACGAACCACTGCCACCGCAGCACATCCAAGGTTTCGCCCAGGTCGCCGAACAACTCGCCGACCGGATCGGGACGGTCGTGCTGGGCAAGCCCGAAGTGGTGCGCCTCGCGCTCACCGCCCTGTTCGCGCAGGGGCACGTCCTCCTCGAGGACGTGCCCGGCGTGGGCAAGACGACCCTGGCCCGCGCCCTCGCCGCCTCCGTGCAGGGGGTGTGGCGGCGCATCCAGTTCACCCCCGACCTGCTGCCCTCCGACGTGTCCGGCGTGACGATCTTCAACCAGGCCAGCCGCGGCTTCGAGTTCCACCCCGGCCCGGTCTTCGCCAACATCGTCATCGCCGACGAGATCAACCGGGCCTCGCCGAAGACCCAGTCGGCGCTGCTCGAGGTCATGGAGGAACGGCGGGTCACGGTGGACGGCGTGCCGCACCCGGTGCCGCAGCCGTTCCTGGTCGTGGCCACCCAGAACCCGGTCGAGATGGACGGCACCTACCGGCTGCCGGAAGCCCAGCTCGACCGCTTCCTGGTGAAACTCTCCGTCGGGTACCCCAGCGAGGAGGTCGAGATCGAGGTGCTGCGCGGGGCGGCGCTGCGTTCGCCCGACGCCCTCGACCCGATCACCGACACGGCCACCGTCGGCGAGATGGTGAAGATGGCCATGCGCGTGCACATCGCCGACCCCCTCTACGCGTACGCCGTCCGGCTCGCCGCCGCGACCCGAAACCATCCGCAGGTACGGGTCGGGGTCAGCCCCCGGGGCGTGATCGCGCTGACCCGCGCCGCCTGCGCCTTCGCGCTGATCAACGCGCGGGGTTACGTCCTGCCCGAAGACATGAAGGAGCTGATCGGCCCGGTCTTCGCGCACCGCGTGCTGCTGTCGGCCGACGCACAACTGCGTGGCGTGACCGCGGCCGAGGTGCTCGACGACGCGATCCGCTCGGTCCCGGTCCCACTCCCCGACAACCGCGTCACGGCCGGGGCGTGACCGGGGGAGAGGGCGTGGCCGGGGCGTCGCGCGAGGCGAACGACGTTACGTCGTCGCGCGCGGCGGGAACTGCACAGACGTATCGCGCGGGGGAAAGCGCGGGGGCGGTCGCCCAGACGCCGTCGCCGGCCGGCAGCGCTCCGCCGGCCGGCGACGGTCCCACCAGGCCCGCCCCGGACGGCCGCCGCGGTGCCGGGCTGAGCGGCGCCGCGCTGCGTGGCGTTCGTCGGCTCGCCGGGCGGGGGCGTGGGAACGGTGGGGTGACCGCTCGCGGGATCGGGCTGGCGATCGGTGGCGTCCTGCTGCTGGCTGCCGGGTTCCGGCTTGGGTACCCGGATCTCGCGCTGCTCGGGGCGGTCGCGCTCGTCGCGGTCGGGTGCGGGGTGGCGTTCGCGCTCTGGCGGCCGCGGCTCGGCGTCGAGCGGATCGCCGACCCGGATCGGGTCGCGCGCGGGGAACCGGCGCGGATGACGCTCACCGTGCGCAACACCAGCCGGCTTCGGGCGGCCAACCTGGTCGCGAGTGACCGCTGCGGCGGGGAAGCCGTGCCCGTTCCGCTGCTGCGCCTGCGGCCGGGGAAGGACACCACCGTCGACTATCCGGTGCCGACCAGCCGGCGCGGAGTGGTGCCGATCGGGCCGCTGCGGGTCACCCGGGGGGATCCGCTCGGGCTGATCACGCTGGCCCGTACGTACGGCGGGGTGGCTTCGGTGTGGGTGCATCCGCGCATTCACCTGCTGCGAGCGGTGCCGGCCGGGATGGCGCGCAGTCTCGACGGGCGGATCGACAAGGTGCCGCACGGGACGATCACCTTCGACTCGCTGCGCGAATACGTGGTGGGGGACGAACTGCGGCGGGTGCACTGGCGCAGCTCGGCCAAGGTCGGCGAACTGATGGTGCGGGAGCAGCTGGACACCTCGGAACCGACCATCGTGGTGCTGCTCGACGACCGGGCCGCCGCCCACCCGCGGGGCCGCGACGGGATCGCCGAGTCGTTCGAGGCGGCCTGCGAGGCGGCCGCGTCGATCGTGGCGGCGGCCGTCCGCGAGGACCTGCCGGTCAGCCTGCACCTGGTCACGGCCGTGCCGAGCGGCCCCTACCTGGACGTGCTCACCGAGGCCGCGCTGCGCCCCGGCGACCTGGACGCCACCCTGCGCCGGATGCGGGCCGGCCGCCTCGGCGACACCCTGGTGTTCCTCACCGGCCCGGGCGGCCGTCCCGACCTGGGCGCGGTGAGCGCGTTGCGCGGCCCCTACCCGGTGGTGATGGCGGGCCTGTTCGGCGACCGCGACGCGGCCCCGGTCTCAGCAAGCGACGGCCTGATAGTCATCGAAGCCGAGAACGGCGAGGAATTCGCCGCCGCCTGGGACGGCGTCCGCGGATGGTGACCGGAGGCGGGCGGTTGGGGGACGGGTTAGGGGCTCGCCCCGATGCTGGGCGGGCGCTCGCATGATGAAGTGGATTCGGTCGTTAGTGGTGGGCGGCGCGCTCGCTGGGATGATCGCGCTGGCCGGGGTCGTGCTGGGCGGGATCTTTGCCGACTCTCTGCTGGCGGAGCTGGTCGGTGGGGCGGCGGTCGGTTCCGTCGGGCTCAGTCTGGCGGCGAGGCGGCTGCCCAACTGGGTGGTGGCACCGCTGTCGGCGGTGCTGCTGGGGGCGTACACCCTGCTGGTCCTCTGGATCAGTGCGGGACGCGCGGAGATCAGCGCGCCCCTCGCTCAGACCGCGCGGGATTCGCTGGTCAACGGGATTCCGCGGCTGCTGACCGCGATGATTCCGGTGGAACCGACGCCGGACACCATCGTGGTGCCGGTCATCGCCGCCTGGCTGGCAGGGCTGGCCGGCGGCGAGATCGCCGTGCGGGCCGGACGGGTGCTGCTCGGGATGGTCCCGGTGGCGGGCTTGTACGCGGGTGCGCTCTACGTGGTCGGGCCCAACGCGTCGGTGGCCGGGTGGACGACGCTGGCGTTTGCGGGGCTCGCGGTGGTGGCGCTCGCCGCTACCGCGCGGCCGAAGAGCGACGAGCTGGCGGGCGTGCCGGCGGCTACCCGGGTCAAGGTGCGCGGGCGCGCGCTGGCCGGAGCCGCGGCCGGGCTGGCGGCGGTGCTGGTGCTGGCCGTGGCGGTCGGGCCCTGGGTGGGCGACCGGGTGGCGGCCACGCCGGTCGACCCCCGGCAATACGTCGAACCGCCGCAGGTGGACACCCTCGACGAGAGCCCGCTCAATCGCATCTCGGGTTGGGCCCTGAGCCCCAAACAGAGGCTCCTCGAGGTAAGCCCGATCAACGGAGGCGGCGCGACGGACGCAGCTCCGGGCAGCGGCGCGCCGGGGGCGACCCCGGGCAGCGGCGCGACCGGCGCGACCTCGGGCAGCGATGCGACGGGCTCAAACCCGAGCGCGGCGTCCCAAAGCGGCGCGGCGTCCCAAAGCGGCGCGGCGTCCCAAAGCGGCGCGGCGTCCCAAAGCGGCGCGGCGCCGGTGCGGAAAGCCAAGACGATCCGGCTTCGGCTGGCGGTGCTGCCTGACTACGACGGGATCACCTGGCGGGTGGGGGCCACCTACCGCAACGCGGGGCGGGTTCTTCCGGCGCAACCGGCCATCCCGGACGCCACCGTCACCGACGTGCGTCAGGAGATCACCGTGGACGGGCTCACCGGGCGGCTGCTGCCGGCGGTGCCGGCGCCCAGCCGGATCACCGGGGCCCGGGTCGCCTACGACGCCGGGACCGGCACGCTGATCCGGTCCGAGCAGCTCACCGCCGGCACCAAGTACACCGTCGAATCCCGGGTGCAGACCCCGGACTACAACCTGCTGCCGGCCGCCGACGTGCCCTCCGGTGACGCGGTCGCCCGCTACCTGGCGGTCGGCGACGGCGTGCCCGAGCAGATCACCCGGCTCGCCGAGGAGCTGTCCGACGGCAACGGCGCCGCCTACGACCGGGCCGCGAGCATCGAGGGGTTCATCGCCGAGCACTATCGCAAGGTGGCCGACGCGCCGAGCGGTCACGCGTACCCGAACCTGGCCTTTTTCCTTTTTGGTCCGCGTGATCAGGGTGGGCAGGTCGGCACGTCGGAGCAGTTCGCGGCGTCGTTCGCGCTGCTGGCCCGGCTGACCGGGCTGCCGTCGCGGGTGGTGGTGGGGTTCGACGCGCCGGCCGCGGGTGGCGCGGTGACCGGGGCCGACGCGATCGCCTGGCCGGAGGTGTTGTTCGACGGGCTGGGCTGGGTGCCGTTCGATCCGATGCCCAAGTCCAAGAATCCGCGCCCGGTCGAGGAGGACTTCACCCCGAAGCCCACCAAGCCGCCGACCCCGCCGTCCGAGGCGCCGACCGTCAGCCCGTCGGCCGAGGCGTCCGCGCCGCCTGCGGTGCTCGCGGCCGGCGATGGCCGTGGTCCGGGCGCGGTGGTTGTCGCCGGCGGAGCGTCCGGATCGGTGCTGCTGGTGCTCCTCGCGGCCGCGGCGGCGACCATCACGATGCGGCGCGGCCTGCGCCGCCGCCGGCTCGCGGCCGGCACGCCCGACGACCGGATCACCGGCGCCTGGCAGGAGCTGAGCGACACGTTGCGCTTGGCGGGCCGCCCACTCCCACCGCACCTTTCAGCTTCCGAGGCGGAGGAGTACGCGGCCACAAGAATCACAGCGCCCGATGCCCGGTTGCCGCCGCTCGACGAGGTCGTCGCCGGGATCAACACGGTCGGGTTCGCGCCCGGTGCCGCCGACAGTGGCCGGGCCGACCGGGCCGGTCGGCAGGTGGTCGCCTACGCCGACGCGGTGCGGGGGCGCCGGTCCTGGTGGCGGCGGATCTGGTGGAGCGTTCACCCGGGCCCGCTGCGATGGCACCGCAACGGGTGATGTGACTGTCTGAATAGGGACTGGGCCCTCGACCGCTCGTTTGATCACTGAGAGTATCGAAATTCTCACAGAACGAGCTGTACGAGTCCACCGGAGAGACCCATGTTCAACTGCATCACTCCGCCGTTCATCCTGAACAAACTTCTCGACAGCAGCGACGCGACGATCCGCGGAGCCGCCATGGATACCCTGATCACCACCGCCCGGCTGCGCGGCCAGCGCGAGGTGCGCGGGCTCATCGCCGGCGCCCTGGTCAGCCCGGCCGCCGGCCGCCGCAGCGTCTTCGACTGCGCCAACAGCACCTTCCTGCCGTTCGCCAAGCTGATGCGCTCGGAGGACGACGGGCCGGTCGCCGACAAGTCGGTCAACCAGGCCTTCGAGGGTCTCGGAGTGACCCGCGCCTTCTACCGCGACGTCTTCCAGCGCGACTCCATCGACGGCCACGGCATGCGGCTGCAGGGCTTCGTGCACCGCGGCCGGCGCTACAACAACGCGTTCTGGGACGGTCAGCAGATGGTCTTCGGGGACGGCGACGGCAAGGTGTTCGCCGACTTCACCGGTTCCCTCGACGTGATCGCCCACGAGCTCGGGCACGGCGTCACCGAGCACACCGCCAACCTGGAGTACCGCTTCCAGCCGGGCGCGCTCAACGAGTCGCTGTCCGACGTGGCCGGCTCGATGGTGAAGCAGTGGCACCTCGGGCAGACCGCCGACAAGGCCGACTGGCTGATCGGGTCGGACATCTTCACCCCGAAGATCGAGGCCGACGCGCTGCGGTCGATGAAGGCGCCCGGCACCGCGTTCAACAACGACCTGTTCGGCGAGGACCCGCAGCCCGACCACATGGACCGCTACGTCGAGCTGCCGGATACCGACGAGGGCGACAACGGCGGCGTGCACATCAACTCGGGCATCCCGAACAAGGCGTTCTACCTGGTGGCGATCGGCATCGGCGGCAACTCGTGGGAGGCCCCCGGCCACATCTGGTACGAGTCGCTGCGCGCCTCGACCTCGACCACCAACTTCCAGCAGTTCGCCGACACCACCTTCAGCAAGGCCGGCGAGCTGTACGGGGCGAGCAGCCCTCAGCAGCAGGCCGTGCGGGCGGCGTGGGACGAGGTCGGCATCCGGGTCGGCTCCGAGCCGACCCTGTCGCGCCGCTGATGCGGGTGTCCCTGACCACCCACGGCGGGCTGGCCGCCCCGATCAACTCGCGGCGGCCGCCCCGCACCCTGGACACCGACCGGATGCCGGCGGCCACCGCCGGGCAACTGCGGCGGCTGGTGGCGGCGGTGCTCGCCGAGGGTGGCGGGGGCCGCCCCGACCGGGGGCGGGACGCGATGACCTACACCATCACGATCGACGACGACGGCCGCGCGGCCACCGTCACCGGCTCCGACACGAGCATGTCGGCGGCCTTCGGTGCCCTGCTCAGCCTCATCGAGAGACAGACGGATTAGCCCGAACGGGCAGTCCACTGTGAACAAATGGTTAACAGACAAGTCGATCTTCATCCGTCGATGGCGGTGTTCCGTAAAGCGGGGGGTGGGTAGGGGCCCACATACACCTTCATCAGGGGGAACAACTACATGCTGAACACACGTCGCTCCCGTGTCCGCGCTCTCGGTGGGGTCGCCATGGCCGCCGTCGTAGCGGGAATCGGTGCCGTCACGTTCAACGCGTCGGCCGCCACGGTCGCGTCGCCGGCCGCGCCGGCACCGTTCGGGCCCGAAGCCCGGAGCGTCAAGATCCCGCTGATCGCCGAGGCCATCCGGCCGCCGGCCGGCTCCCGGCCGATCGGCGCCTACGTGGTCGTCAACGGCACCCAGAACTACACCTGCGTCGTCCCCGACGGAGCCACCGTCGGCGCGTTCACCGGCAAGTCGACGCCGGAGGCGCAGCTGCTCGGCACCGGCGGCCGCATCCACCACTTCGCCGGCCCGAGCTGGCAGTCGACGCGCGACCAGTCGCTGGTCACCGCCGGCTCGCCGATCACCTCGGCGCGCGAAGGCACGATCCCGGAGCTGCGGCTGACCGTGCTCACCCACACCGGCAAGGGCATCCTCGACAAGGCCGACTACATCAACCGCCTGCTCACCTCGGGCGGCGTCGCCCCGACCACGTCCTGCGCCAAGGACGAGGTCAAGAAGGTTCCCTACGGCGCGGTCTACGTCTTCTGGGACGCCCCGGCCGTCTGATCCGGCTCGCTGCCGTGCGCCTTGGTGCGCACGGCAGCGCCCGGTCAGGGACGGCTGCGGATCCGGGCGAGGGCGGCCTCGGCCAGGGCGATCGGCGCCTGGTCGGGAATCCAATGGCTGACGCCGGTCAGCTCGACGAAGCGGTAGTCGGCGGTCACCCACGCGCCGCAGGATTCGGCCGCGATGCGACCCATGGCCAGATCAAGATCACTCCAGATGTACGTCGTGGGCACCGTGACCGGGCAAGCGGCGACGTAATCCTTCTCGGTCATGGCGGCGTACCACCGCAGTGCCGCAAGCAACGCACCCGGCTCGCGCATCGGGCCCACGTAGCGTTCGATGCCCGCCTCGCTCAGCCCGGCCCCGGCGAACATCCGGCGCAGCCGGCGTTCGTCATCGGCCAGCAGCAACGCCGCGGCCCGCGGCCCGTCCCGGAACAGATTCGCGTAGGAGAACCGCTCGCGCTGGTCGGGATCGGTGTCGAGCGCCCGCCACAGCGCCGCCGGATGCGCGACCGACACGGCGGTGAGCGTGCGCACCCGCTCCGGCCGGTCGATGGCCAGCTGCCAGGCCACGAGCGAACCCCAGTCGTGCCCGAGCACGTGCACGTCGGCCAGCCCCAGCACGTCGAGAACCGCGGCGGCGTCGGCGGCCGCCTCACCCACGCGATAGGCCTCGACACCGTCGGGACGCGCGCCCGGCGAGTAGCCCCGCTGGTCGATCGCGATGGTCCGCAGCCCGGCGTTCCACAGGGCCGGCTGCACACCCGCCCAGCTCCGGCTGTTCTGCGGAAAGCCGTGCAGCAGCAGAACCGTGCCGCCGCCGCCCGGCCCGCCCGCGAAGACGTCGAAGGTGAGACCGCGCGCCCGGACCCGCATCGTCAGCTCGTGACGTCCTGCACCAGGCTGATGATCTCCTTGGTCACCACGGGCGGTTCACCGGCGCTCGGGCAGGCCGCGTACTTGATCATCTGGTAGTTCACGATCAGCAGGTACGTGAAGGTGTCGTTGCAGGTGATCCGGGTCGGCCACGGACGGGCGCCCTCGGCCTTGAGCTGCGGGTTCTCGGCCAGCTTGGTGATCTTGGCCAGGTCGGTGGCGCTCAGCTTGCCGGAGCGGTCCGAACCCTTGTCGCTGCCGGCCGTCCAGGTGCCGTCGCGCTTGATCGTGGTGGTCTCGGTGATGCCCGCGATGCCACCCGACTTGACCAGCTGAATGCCCTGGAAATCGGCGGAGCCGCCGCCGGTCGGGGCGGCCGTTGCGGTGGTGCCCGCGGGCGGGCGGTTGCTCGTGCCCGGTGTGCCGGGCGCCGACGGGGTCACGGGTGGCGCCGACGTGACCACCGGGGCGGACGACGCCGACGTGGTCGCGGGCGTGGCGGTGGTGGCCGGGTCTTCCGAGCAACCCGCCAGTGCCACCATCAGAACAGCCGCGCCCACACCCAGGCGAACGAACGTATTGATCACCATCACCCCCGTCGACGGCCGAACCTATGCGGCGGGGATCGATGCTGTCAATGCGGCCGGTCAGCCGATCGAGCTGTCCGGGGCGCCGTTGAGCTCCTGCAGCTGCTGGTTGACGTGGTTGTTGAGCGCCGTCTGGTAGCTCAACGCGAGCTGACCGAGCCGGTCGATCTCGTCGAGCATGGCGTCCCGCTTGACGCCGATGCTGCTCAGCGCCTCGGAGTGGTTGCGCCGGGCGTCGCTCTCGATGGTGGCCGCGTTGAGCTGCGCCTCGCTGGTGAGCTGCTCGGCCTTGGTGCTGGCGCTGGTGATCAGCTGCTCCGACTCGACCTGGGCGTCGCGCATGTGGTCGTCGGCGGTGCGCTGGGCCATCATCAGCACCCGGGCGTTGCGGTCGTCGTCGACCGGCGCGACCGGGACGATCGCCGAGTTGCGGGTGCGCTCCAGCTCGGCCTGCACGCTGCGGGCGTTCTGCTCGGCGCGGGCGCGCGCCTCCTGCAGCCGGTCGAGCTGGTTGACCAGCTGGTTGAGCTCGGCGCCGAGCTGCATGTTGGACGACGTCGACGAGGGGGAACCGCCGCCGTCGCGCTGCAGCTGGTCCTGCAGGACGTTGTTCTCCTCGAGGAGCCGGATCAGCTCCTGCTCGACCTCGTCGAGGAAGGCGTCGACCTCTTCCTCGTCATATCCACGCTTGCCCATGGGCGGCTTCTTGAACGCCATGTTGTGGATGTCTGCTGGCGTGAGCGGCATCATGGTCCTCGGTTCGGCGGTGGCGGAGGGGTGCGGCCCGAAATCCTACGCGACGCCGCTGAGAGGTCCACGTGGGCGTGATCACGTGTCTTGCGAATCGGGAGAAATACCCTCGAAAGCGTCAGCTAATTGGGTCGACCAGGCACGCACCACCCGGGCGCGGCGCCGCGAGTCGTCGGTGAGCACGTCGGCCAGGGCCAGGCCACGGGCCAGGTCGAGGGTGGCCTGGATCAGGGCGCGGATCTCCGGGTCGGCGTCGTCGACCCGCAGCAGCCGTACGGCCCGGTCGTGCACCCCGCGCGCGAAGTGACGTTCCAGCGGCAGGACGGCGGCCCGCAGCTCCGGATCGGCGGCCGCGACCGTCCAGACCTGCAGGGCGGCCCGGAACAACTCGCCGCCGATCGTCTCGACCAACCCCGCGACGACCGTGTGCACCCGGTCGAGGCCGGTCCCGGTCGGCTCGGGCAGCGCGTCGAGCAGGGCGGCCCGCTCGTCGAACATGAACTCCAGCGCACCCAGGATCAGCGCCTCCCGGGTGCGGTAGTGGTGCTGCACCGCGCCGCGGCTGATCCCGGCCTCGGCCGCGATGAAGCCGACCGTGGAGGCTTCCCAGCCGTGCGTGGCGAGGCAGCGGATGGTGGTCTCCAGCAGGCGTTGCCGGGTGGCGCGGCTGCGGTCCTGCTTGGGCTGCAGGTCAGTCATCCGACACCACGGCCAGGGGCGTGCCCTGGGTGACCTGCCGGCCGACGCTGACCGGCAGCTCGGTGACCGTGCCGGCGGCCGGGGCTCGCACGGCGTGCTCCATCTTCATCGCCTCGAGCCAGACCAGCGGCTGGCCGGCGGTCACCGCGTCGCCGACCTCGACCCCGATCCGGACGACAGTGCCCGGCATCGGCGCGACCAGCGCACCGGCCGGCATCCGGTCGGCCGGGTCGGCGAAGCGGGGCAGTTTCCGCAGCTCGATCGACCCGGCAGGGCCGTCGATGACGACCCGGTCCCCGAACCGCCCTACGGCGAACGTCCGCCACACCCCGTCCAGATCCAGGGTGACCTCGTCGCCGCTGGCCCGGACCAGAGCCACCCCCGGCAGGCCGTCAACGGTCAGCCCGTCCCGGTCGAATCGGTATTTAACCGTTATTTCGGAGTCGCCAAGGGCGTAGACCCGGCTGCGGAAGCCAACCGGGATGTTCCGGAATCCGGCGGTCAGTCCGGGCAGTAGCGGCCCACGCTCGGCCGCCGCGTCCGCGACGGCCGCGATCAGCGCCCCGACCGCGGCGCCGGAAGGACCGGCCACCGCGCCAACCGCGCCAACCGCGCCGGCCGCGCTGCCCGCGCCAACCGCGCTGCCCGCGCCAACCGCGCTGCCCGCGCCAACCGCGCTGCCCGCGCTAACCGCGCCGGCTCTCTCGGCGAATGCGCCGAGCCCGCCGCGACCCCCACCCTCCAGCAAGCCGGAAATGTCGTCGTAAAAGGTGGTGTTGGCGGTGCCGGCCAAGAACGTGGGGTGCAGCAGGCTTGCCACCAGTAGGTCGCGGTTCGTGGTTACGCCGTGCACGCGGGCTCGGCGCAGCGCATCGGCAAGTTGCCGGGCCGCCGACTCGCGGTCAGCCGCGTATGCGATGACCTTGGCGAGCATCGCGTCGTAGTGGATGCCGACCACGCTGCCGTCGGTGACGCCCGAGTCGACCCGGATTCCGCCGCTAGCCGGAATGTCGAACTGCCGGTCCGCGGCCGGGACGTCGAAGCGCACCACCGTGCCGGTCTGCGGCCGCCAGTCCGCGGCCGGGTCCTCGGCGTACAGGCGGGCCTCGATCGCATATCCGGTCATGCCCGGCTCCGGGCCGGTCAGCGGGCGGCCGTTGGCCACGTCGAGCTGCAGGCCGACCAGGTCGACGCCGGTGACGCACTCGGTGACCGGGTGTTCGACCTGCAGGCGGGTGTTCATCTCCAGGAACCAGAACTCGCCGGCCTCGTCGGCCAGGAACTCGACCGTCCCGGCCCCCCGGTAGCCGACCGCGGCCGCCGCCGCCCGCCCGGCCGCCAGCAGCCGTTTGCGCAGGTCCCCGCCGAGCCGTTCGACAAGCGGCGACGGCGCCTCCTCGATGACCTTCTGGTGCCGGCGCTGCAGCGAGCACTCCCGCTCGCCGAGCGCCCAGATCCGGCCGTGCTCGTCGGCCATCACCTGCACCTCGACGTGATGCCCGGCTTCGAGATAGCGCTCGCAGAACACTGTCGGATCGCCGAACGCCGACGCCGCCTCCCGGGCCGCCGACGCGATCGCCTCCGGAAGGTCGGCCAATGTCCGTACGATCCGCATCCCCCGACCGCCGCCGCCGGCCGACGCCTTGACCAGCACCGGCAGGTCTTTCTCGCCGAGCGTGGCGACGTCCAGCCGGTCGAGCACCGGCACCCCCGCCACGGCCATCCGGCGCTTCGACTCGATCTTGGAGCCCATCACCTCGATCGCCTCGGGGGAGGGGCCGATCCAGATCAGACCCGCCGCCCGTACGGCTCGGGCGAAGTCGGCATTCTCGCTGAGGAACCCGTACCCCGGGTGAATGGCGTCGGCACCGGCCCGGCGGGCCGCCTCGATGATCAGATCGCCGCGCAGATAGGTCTCGGCCGGCGTGTCGCCGGGCAGCCGGACGGCGCTGTCCGCCTCGCGGACATGCGGCGACGCCGCGTCGGCGTCGGCGAACACCGCCACCGTGGCCAGGCCGCGGCGGCGGCAGGTGGCGAAGACCCGCCGGGCGATCTCGCCGCGGTTGGCAACCAGCACGCTAGTGATCATGCGACTCACATCCGGAAGACGCCGAAGGCGTGGGTGCCCTGGACCGGCGCGGAGTGGATGGCGGACAGGGCGACGCCGAGGACGTCCCGGGTGTCGCGGGGGTCGATGATGCCGTCGTCGTAGACCATTCCGGACAGTACGAGGGGCATCGACTCGGCGGTGATCTGCTGCTCGACCATCATCCGCACCACCTGGGCACCGTCCTCGTCGAACGGTTTGCCGCGGGCCAGCGCCGAGGCTCTGGAGACCATGTAGGTGACGTCGGCCAGCTGCGCGGCGCCCATCACGGCGGAGCGGGCGCTGGGCCAGGAGAACACGAACCGGGGTTCGTAGGCCCGCCCGCACATGCCGTAGTGCCCAGCTCCGTACGAGTTGCCGATCAGCACCGAGATGTGCGGCACCGTCGAGTTCGACACCGCGTTGATCATCATGGCGCCGTGCTTGATGATCCCGCCCTGCTCATACTCCTTGCCGACCATGTAGCCGGTGGTGTTGTGCAGGAACAACAGCGGCGTGTGCGACCGGTTGGCCAGCTGGATGAACTGGGCGGCCTTCTGCGCCTCTTCGCTGAACAGCACGCCTTGAGCGTTCGCGAGAATCCCCACCGGATAGCCGTGCACCCGAGCCCACCCGGTCACGAGTGAGGTCCCGTAAAGCGGTTTCACCTCGTCGAAGTCGCTGTCGTCGACGATCCGGGCGATGACCTCCCGCGGATCGAACGGCGACTTGAGCCCCGGCGGCACGATCGACAACAGGTCCTCGGCCGGGAAGCGCGGCGGCTGCGTCCCGCCCGGTGACGGGCCGTTCTTCTTCCAGTTGAGCCGGGCCACGATCCGCCGCCCGATCCGGATCGCATCCTGCTCATCGACCGCATAGTGGTCGGCCAGCCCCGACACCCGGGCGTGCATCTCGGCCCCACCGAGCGACTCGTCGTCGGACTCCTCGCCGGTGGCCGCCTTGACCAGCGGCGGCCCCGCCAGGAACACCTTGGACCGCTTCTCGATCATCACCACGTGGTCGCTCATCCCCGGCAGGTAGGCCCCACCGGCGGTCGAGTTCCCGAAGACCAGCGCGATCGTCGGAATCCCTTTTGCTGACAGCCGGGTGAGATCCCGGAAGACCGCCCCGCCCGGAATGAAAACGTCCTTCTGGGTAGGCAGATCGGCCCCACCCGACTCGACCAGCGCGATCAGCGGAAGCCGATTGGCCAGCGCGATCTCATGCATCCGCAGCGTCTTCCGCAGCGAGCAGGGATTGCTGGCCCCACCCTTGACGGTCGGATCGTTGGCCACCAGCAGGCATTCCACCCCACTGACCACCCCGATCCCCGCGACCACACTGCCGCCGACGGCGAACTGCGACCCATAGCCAGCGAGCGCAGCCAGCTCAAGGAACGGCGAGTCAAGGTCGAGCAACAGCTCGATGCGTTCCCGAGCGGTCATCTTCCCGCGCGCCTGATGCCGGGCAACGGCCTGCTCACCGCCGCCCGCAACGGCTTTTGCGGTCTCCGCCGCGATCTCGTCAAGCGCCGCGAGCATGGCTTCTCGCGCGGCGTCAGCCTCGGCACCGGCCGCATCAAGCGTGGATCGCAGGACGGTCATGATTCCTCCAGCAGCGATTCCGGAATGTCCACCAGCCGCGATCGCAGCCATTCCCCAAGCCCTTTGGCCTGCGGATCAAACCGCCCGTGGTAGGCGACCCCAGCCCCAAGCAGCCCCTCAACCACAATGTTGACCGCAAGCAGGTTGGGCAGCCGAGTGATCCGAATCGGCCGTCCCACTGTCTCCGGCAGAAGCCCACGAACAACATCTTCAGTCAAAAGCCCAACCAGCCAGCTGTACGCCTCCGTACGACGCACCCAGACCCCGACATTCGCGTCCCCGCCTTTGTCCCCAGACCGAGCCCCCGCAACCGTCCCAAGCGGCAGCCGCCTCGTCGGGCCGACGCCGGCGCCTGGGATGGCTGGGCCTGGGATGGCTGGGCCTGGCAGCGGTTCGAGAGGCTGGTGCACGCGCGGCGGGTCTATCGGCTCCACGGTGCCGTCGTCGTGCACTACCTCGTGCGGGGCGATCTCCTGGGGCACGTAGCCGGCGGTGAAGACGCCGTAGGGGTGGGCGCGGCCGGGTGGGGTGGTGGCGAAGAAGCCGGGGTAGGAGGCCAGCGCCACCTCTACCGCGGCGTTGGCGAAGGCTCGGCCGGCCTTCTTCTCGTCGGGGTCGCGGGCCACGACCGTGAGCAGCGCGGACGCCTGCTGCTGGGTCGGTGCGTCGGGGGAGTCGACCCGGGACAGGGTCCAGGTCAGCTCGGCCGGGCGGACCGGCAGGCCGGCCTCGAACTGGCGGCGGAACAGGTCGGCCTTCGCCTCGATGTCCAGGCCGGTCAGGACCACGGTCATCTCGTTGCGGAAGCCGCCGATCGAGGTCAGGCACACCTTCAGATCGGGCGGGGGAGCCTCGCCCCGGACGCCCTCGATCGCCACCCGGTCCGGGCCGTCCGGGCGCAGGGACACCGTGTCCAGGCGGGTGGTGACGTCCGGTCCGGCGTAGCGGGCGTCCTGCACCTCGTACACCAACTGCGCGGTCACCGTGCCGATCGTGACGGCTCCGCCCGTACCCGGATGTTTGGTAATGACCGACGAGCCGTCGGCGGAGATCTCGGCGATGGGGAAACCGGGGTGCCGGAGATCTTCGATCTCCGTGAAGAACGGGTAGTTGCCGCCGGTGGCCTGGGTGCCGCATTCCAGCACGTGCCCGGCGACGGTGGCCCCGGCCAGCCGGTCGTAGTCGGTGCGCTGCCAGCCGAAGTGGGCGATGGCCGGCCCGATGACCAGCGACGCGTCGGTGACCCGCCCGGTGACCACGATGTCGGCGCCGGCTTCCAGGGCCCGCGCGATGCCGAACGCGCCGAGGTAGGCGTGCGCCCCCAGCGGCCGCCCGAGGCCCAGTTCGGCGGCGCGGGCGGTTAAGTCGTCGCCGCGGACCAGGGCGATCTTGGCGGGTAGGCCCAGCTCGCGGATCGCGGCTACCAGGGCGGTGGGGTTGGCGCCGCCGGCGTTGGTGACGATGCGTACTCGGCGGTCCAGGGCCAGGGCCAGGCAGTCGCGCAGCTGGGTGAGGAAGGTGCGGGCGTAGCCGGTGGACGGGTCGGTGGCGCGGTCGCGGCCGAGGATGAGCATGGTCAGCTCGGCCAGGTAGTCGCCGGTCAGGACGTCCAGCTCGCCGCCCTCCAGCATCTCGCGCATCGCCGGCAGGCGATCCCCGTAGAAGCCGGAGCAGTTGCCGATGCGGATCACCCGCCGAGGCTCGCACAGCTCAGAAAAACAAGCAAGCGTGCTTGTTTTCTCGCGGGTCGGCTCGCTACCGTTCGGTAATGCGGCTCAACGAGGACCATGCAGCGTTCCGGGACAGCGTCCGCCGGTTCGTCGACACCGAGGTCAACCCGCACGTCGACGGGTGGGAAGCGGCCGGCCGGGCGCCGTTGCACGACCTGTTCCCCAAGGCGGCGGCGCTGGGTTTGCTCGGTCTCGAATACGACGAGGCCTACGGCGGCGAGGGCGCCGACCACAGCTTCCAGCTGGTCGCCGCCGAGGAGTACGGGCGGATGCACGCCGGCGGCGTCGGCATGGCGATGGGCGTGCAGGCGATGATGGCCACCCCGTCGCTGCACGCGTTCGGCACCCCGGCGCTGAAGGAGCAGTACCTGCGGCCCGCGATCGCCGGCACCGCCGTCACCGCGATCGCCGTGACCGAGCCGGACACCGGCTCGGACGTCTCCCGGCTGCGCACCCGGGCGGTCCGTGACGGCGACGACTGGGTGATCACCGGCCGGAAGGTCTACATCACCAACGGCGCCCAGGCCGACTGGCTGTGCCTGCTGGCCCGCACCTCGGACGAGGGCGGCTACCGCGGCATGTCGCAGATCGTGGTGCCCACCGATCTTCCCGGCTTCAGCGTGGTGCGCACCTTCGACAAGCTCGGCAACCGCTGCTCCGACACCGCCGAACTGTCCCTCGACGAGGTGCGGGTCCCGGTGGCCAACACGATCGGCGAGGTCGGCCGCGGTTTCCAGCAGCAGATGCGCCAGTTCGTCACCGAGCGCGTCTTCGCCGCCTACACCACGGCGGGTCAGTGCCAGTACGCGCTGGACCGCACCCGGGCCTTCGTGCACGACCGCTCGGTGTTCGGCCGCCCGCTGGCCGACCGGCAGTACGTGGCGTTCCGCCTGACCGAACTCCAGGCCGAGGTAGACCTGCTGCGCAGCCACAACCTGCAGACCGCCGAGGCGCTCATGGCCGGCGACGACATCACCCGGATGGCCACGGTGGCAAAGCTGAAGGCGGGCCGCCTGATCCGCGAGGTGGCCGACTGGTGCCTGCAGTTCCACGGCGGCATGGGCTACCTGGAGGAGACCTGGACGGCCCGCATGCTGCGAGACGTCCGCCTGACCTCGATCGGAGCCGGCGCCGACGAGGTAATGCTTCAGGTCCTGGCCCGCCTGGACGGCCTACCCGCCTGACCCGACCCGCCGCAGCGCTGGTGGGCTGCGGCGGCGGGCTGGGGCGGCGCTGTCTGACGCTACGGGACGGCCTTCGCGTACACCTCGATTTCGCTTGCTGTGATGTAGCCGGCCGGGCGAGCCGTCATCACCAGCCGGACCGCGGCGGTTCGGGCGGTCAGCGGGACGTCCACCTGGGTGGGACCCTCGGGGTTCACGGTCAGCTCGGTGCTGGCGTCCTGCCAGGTGCCGTCGGTGGCCAGGATCTGGGCGCGCAGGCCGGCCGGGAAGCTGGCGTTGGTGCCGTCTCGGTAGAAGTAGACGCTGACTCGGGTCAGGTCGCGCTCGGCCGGCAGGGTCGCGGTGATCGTGTCGGCGGGGTTCTTGGTGCCGGAACGCCAGTTTGACCAGGCCTTCTCCGTGCGGTCGCCGTTGCGCAGGCCGACGGGGGAGTAGCCGCTCTCGGTGTAGGTCGCGGTCATCGTCACGCCCTCGTCCAGGGCGGCGTTGACCTCGATCGGCTCGACCACGGTCACGATCGCCGTCGCGGGCAGGGTGCTGCCGTCCACTACGGTCGCGGTTCCGGTCACGGTGAACGTGCCTACCTCGTCGAAGGCCGGCGGGGTCGCCCACGCGACCGGGAGGGCGGCTTTGCCGCCGTGACGACCGATTCCGGTCACGGTGGGCGGGAGTGTCGGGCTTCCTGAGGTGTACGTCGTAAGCCGGGCCGGCGTCGTCGCGATGAACGTGTCCACCGTGACCTTGGCGGTTGCCGGATGGCGGCGGCCGAGCGGGTCGGTCGCCACACCGGTCACCTTTACCGTTCCGGGGTGGCGCCAGGCCGAGGCCGGCGGCATCGTCCAGGTGACCGGGAGACTGCCGCGGGCACCGTCCCGGTAGACCGGGGTGACGGTGGCCGGCAGAACCGGAGCCAGGCCCGGAACCGTGTAGGTGACGGCCGGCGTCGTGCGCAGCACGGTCTCGTCGATCAGGGTCCAGCGCTGGTTGGCCCCGGAGGTCGGGGTGTAGGTGCCGACCGGACTGCCATCGGCGGTCGCCTGCCCGGACACGTCGACCAGGCCCCCGGTGCCGACGTTGATCAATGTCCAGCTCCCGTCGCCGGTGGTCGACACCATCCACTCGGCCGAGATCCCGTCGGCCGCCGTCCCGTCGGTCACCAGCGCCCCGCCGCGCACGGCCAGCCGCCGCTGATCGTCGGCGGCGCTGATTACGGCGTACCGGGCGCGGTTGCTCCTGGGGTTGGTCAAGGGGTTGATTTTCCAGAGCTGGGTGGGGCTGGTCGGGTCGGTGGTGCGCAGGACAGCGCCGGTTTCGGTGGGGGTCAGGGAGCGGGCGCTGGCTGTGCCCTGCAAGCGGTAGACGTGGCCGGGCTGGATGGTGGCGGCGTCGTGGGCTACGCCGGAGACGCCCTCGATCTGGAACGTGGTCACCGAGCCGGCGGGGGCGGTCAGCGTTGCTGAGCGGGCGCTGATCCGGATCGGTGTGCCCTTTACCAACGGGCCGGCCGCGCTCGAGACGATCGGGGTGACCCTTGCGCCGGGGTGGAACTTGGCGAAGCCGGACAGGTCCAGGGTTACCGCCTCGTCCTCGGTGCCGGCGTTGACGTGGACGACTGTGGCGGACGATGGGCGTACGGCGGCGATGGTTTTGGGGTCGTTGACTTTGACCATGTGGTCGCCGGGGCGGATGAAGTGGGTGAAGTTCCGGATCGTGTCGAACTTGGTGTTCGTCTGGATGGGACATGACGATGGGGTGGCGTCGGGGGTGCAGTTGAACGGGATGTGGATCTCGCCCCAGTTGCCGCCGCCGGCCTGCTGGGGGATCGCGTCCTCGATCGGCTGCCACAGCACCCAGGCCGAGGGTTCCAGCTCGCGCAGGTCGTCGATGATCCGGCCGGCTATGCCCAGGCCGGGGCCCATGCCGGTGTAGTCCGTGGTGCCGGTGCCGAAGTCGCCCTCTACCTCGCTCATCCACAGTGGCTTGCCGGCCGCCTTGGCCGCGTCGCGCACGCTGGTTCGCCGGCCGGTTCCGTAGGTGTGGACGTTCAGCTGGTCCACCGCGGCGCGCGCCTCGGGGCTGTAACCGGCCCAGTCGGTCATGAAGATGCCGGGGTTGGTCTCGTCGGGGGCCGAGATCTTCGTGGAGGTGGCCCGCCGCAACGCCTGGATTACCGCGGACTGCAGGGCGGGACTCGCGTGTGCACCCTCCTGGCGGCCGCCGGTGGGCTGGCCGTCGGCGCCCAGCGTCGTACCCCAGTAGTTGGTGTTTGGTTCGTTCAGCGGGTTGATGGTGTCGAAGTGGATGCCGTGCGCCTGCTCCAGGTGGGTGGCGACGCGCGTCAGGTAGGTGGCGAAGTCGTCCAGCCGGTCGGGGCGGATCTGGTCGGTGGTGGAGTTGAAGCCGCCGGAGACATAACCGCTGACCGTCTGGAAGTACGGCGGGGAGTTGCTGAACGCCTCCCACTTGGTGATCCGGTCCTTGATCTGGTCGACCCACCAGCGCTGGTTGGCGTCGGCGTCCAGGTTCCAGTCGGCCGGATCGTCCGGATCCCACCAGTCGGTGTCGGTGTGCGTGGTGCCGGCCGGCGCCTGCCAGAAGCCGGGCATGGTGGCGCCGGTCTTCATGTAGTCGGTGCGCACGTCCGGCGCGTTGCCGCCGCCGATGTTGTAGCGGGCGATGTTCAGGTTGAGGCCGTCCGCCCCGAAGACCAGGTCGACCAGCTTCTGCCGGATCGGTTCGGGGTAGCCGCCGGTCGCGTTGGCGAACCAGACCAGGCTCGTCCCCCAGCCCTCGAAGGCGGGCTGCTGATAGGACGGATCAATGTGAACGCTCACGTCTTTGCCGGCGGCGACTTCCGCAGCCGACGCCGGCGCGGACGTAAAGGCGGTCACGAGAGTGGCGGCAGCGATCAAGGAGACGGCTCTCATCGCGACAGCATAGATGGAAACCTATGGATGTCCCGAGCCTCGGCGTGAACGTTAACAACGAAACGGACCGCCTGCGGTGAGCCGCAGGCGGTCTGATCGTGCTGGCTTAGCCGAAGTTGTAGTTCCCGGTGCCGGGGACCTTCGACGGGAGGCCTCGGCGCTCCTGCTCGCCGCGCAGGATGACCTTGATGATGTCGTAGCCCGTGCCCAGCGCCACCAGCGCGATCACCGACACCGTGAACCAGTGCTTGACGTCGCCGCCGCCCAGGTCGATGAAGTCGTGGTACTCCGGGTTGAAGAAGTGGTCGGTGGCCAGCAGCCAGATCAGCGGGACCGCGCTGATCAGTTGCTGCACCGCGTTGACCACCGAGACCGTGCGGTCGTAGGAACGGCGACGGTACAGCCAGACCTGATAGCCGGCCCCGAGGACAAAGGCGACGATCATGTACGGCCACCAGAAGGACCAGTTCGCCGGGTCGAGCACGGGCACCCGGTCGAGTCCGACCTGTTGCCACACCAGTGCCCCGATCAGCAGGATCGGCCACACCACCCCGGCCACGACCTCGGTCAGCGGAACCGTGCTCGGCTCGAACTTCGGCAGGTCCTTCGGCGTCCAGTTGAGCGTCAGGCCCTTGCGGACCGGGCCGGCGCCGGTGCGTTCGAGCACCACGAACACGGCGGTCGTCCAGAACGCCATCTGGATGCCCACGTTCAGGATCGCGGTGACCGCGCCGCCGATCACCTTGCCGATGTCGGGGTCGTCGATCAGCTGGACCACCACGCCGATGATCACCACGATCGGCAGCACGGTGCTCAGCAGCAGGGTCAGCAGACGCCGCCAGGCCGGGTAGTAATCCGGGCCGATCAGGACGTTGGAGCGTCCCGCGTACTGATCGGCCAGCTTGTCGGGGTCGCCCAGCTCGATCAGCGCGCCCTCGACGGCGGTGTCCCGCTCCTCGCCGGAGTCGACCCGGGCGTCCACCGCGTCCTCGATGCTGGCGCGCAGCTCCCGGTCGATGTCGCCGCGCTGCTGCTCCGGGACGCGGCGCAGGGCGGTGTAGACGTAGCGGTCGATCAGGCTGGTCATTCTTCGCTCCCCGATTTGACTGAAAGGTCGCCGATGGCGGTGTCGATGCGGGACCACTCGCCGCGCAGGGTCTCGGCGAGTGCGTCACCCTGCTCGGTGGTCCGGTAGAACTTGCGCGGGCGGGCCTCGTCGGTGTTCCACTCGCTGGTCAGCAGCCCCTGCGCCTCGAGCCGGCGCAGCAGCGGATAGAGGGTGTTGGCCTCGACCTCGAAGCCGGCCCGGCTCAGCGTCTCGAGCAGCGAATATCCGTAGCCCGGCGCACGCAGAGCGATGAGGCTGGCGACGACGACGGTGCCGCGGCGCAACTCCTGCAAGTGCCCCGCTAGCGTCGCATCCATTGTCATGCTCAACACGATACTGTGCGACACACACTATGGCAACAGGAAACACCAATGTGCCGTCGATGTTCTTCGCTAGATGCCGGCCGCGATGCGCTTGTCGTAGCGCTTGACCTGCTTGAATCCCTCCCGGGAGAGGGCCTCCAGGCGGCTGCGCCAGAACGCCCAGCGCGGCACCCCGAACCCGACCCCCGCCTGCTCGGCCAGCTCGCCGAGCCGGGCCGCGTAGGTGCGGCCGTGGATCGTGGCGCCGGCCAGCTGCTCGCCGGCGTGCCGGAACCACTCGATCGCGGCGTCCAGGTTCTCGGCCGGGCCGTCGAAGGTCTCCAGGGCAGCGCTGATCGTCCACAGGCCCAGCAGCAGGCCGTCGTGCGTGCCGGCCGCGGTGAGCCGGGCCGCGAACGAGTTCAGGGCGGTCCATTCGGCGGCGCTACGGCCGCCGTTCCATTCCTCGCGCAGCTGGGCGCCGAAAACCGGCAAATCCAGAAAGACCCGGAGCTTCCATACCCGTACGCCGGGAAGCTCCTGTCGCTGCACGGCCGTGACCAGGTCGACCAGCCGGACCAGCTCCTGGTCGTCGGCTTTGGCGGCGGCGTCGGTAACCGCGTGCCAGGCCGCCCAGAGGAGTGCCTCAGGGTCCTCGGCGCCGGCCAGGGGCGCGACGAACGCGTCCACGTCGCCGGCCGCCAGTGCTTCCTCGAAGGTCATCGGTCACCACCACAGGCGCAGGGTCAGCCGCTCCGACGGTACGGCGGGATCGTCGGCGTCGACGACCGCGATCAGCTCCAGCCCGTCGGTCGTCGTCGCGCTGATCGCCAGTCCCTCGACCTTGTGCGAGCCGGGCAGCGCGCAGATCGCCACCACCCCGTCGTCGTCCAGCAGGGCCAGCGCCGCCCCGGCCACCGGCCCGTCGTCGACCGCGTTCGGTGTGTCCTCGGCGGCGGCGCTGACCAGCACCCTCCCATCCGCCAGCGCAACCGCGTCGGTGACGCCCAGGGCAACACCGCCGACCCGCCCGAGGTCATAGCGGTGCACCGGACCGACCTTGACGCTCTCGGCCGCGGCGATCAGTGCCGCCGCGTCGACGTCGACGCCGGCGGTCGGGGCGCCGGCCGCCGGGTTGCCGCGCTGGAACCAGCGCAGGCGGTCGCCGAGCAGGCAGGCGCCCTCGAGGTTCAGCGCCTCGACGGCGATCCCGAGCGCGGCGGCGACGTCGTGATAGACCGGCGTCAGATCCGTCGCGGTGAAACCGGTGGCGGACACCAGCGACGCGCGCATCCGGGCCGCGGTGGAGCCGGAGCCGAGCAGCAGCACGCCCGCGGGCACGGCGCACGCCGCCTCGAAGTCCGGCTTGAGGTGTTTGGTCCCGGCGGCCTCGCTGAACACCTCGAGCCCGTCGACCGGCTCGACCACCCGCACGGCCGTCACGCTGCCGCCGCGCCACCAGGCCGCGTGCGTCGCGTCGTCCTGCGCGATCAGCCACCCGTCCCCGAACGCGGCGATCGCCGACGCGGCCCGCACCGGCGCCCCGTCGTCGAAGACCAGCGACGCCGCCCCCGTCACCTCAACCCGCATGCCCGCATCCAACCAGAGCCGGGGGTCGGGGTGGGGTCAGGAGGCGGCCTTGGTGGCGTCGCCGTCGCTGATCAGCAGCTCCGGGTGGCGGCCCAGGTAGGCCGGGAGTTTGTCGGCGGCGGTGGCCGCGAAGAGTTCCTGGGTGGCCTCGTTGATGCCCTCGGCCTGGCCTCCGTTGACCGAGGCGAAGGTGCCGCCGTTGGTCTTGATCGGGATCAGGTCGGCGGCGGCCAGGCTCTTCAGGCCGAAGAGGAAGTCGGTGACCTTGACGCCGTGGGTGTCCATCTTCAGCGACGAACCGGCCGCGGCCAGCACGTCGGCCACCTTGGCCGGGTTGGTCAGGATGCCGCCGCTGGTGGCCTTCTTCGCCATCGCGCGCAGCAGCTGCTGCTGGTGGCGCTGGCGGTCGTAGTCGCCGTTGGTCGAGTGGCGGATGCGGGAGAACTCGAGAGCCTCCCACGGGGCCATGTTGCGGCAGCCCTTCTTGAACCACAGGGCGTTCTTCGGGGCGTTCTCGGGGTTGGCGCCCTCGGCGTACTTCACCTTGCCGTCGACGATGATGTAGTGGCTCGACCAGGAGTCCTTGTCGACGCACATGTAGACGCCGCCGAGCGCCTCCAGGATGCCCTTGAAGCCGTCGAAGTCGATGACCACGACGCCGTCGAAGCTGATGCCGGTCAGCTCCTTGACGGCCTTGGTGGCCAGCTTCGCGCCGCCGGTCCAGCCGCGGCCGTTCATCGACCCGTACGCGTAGGCGGAGTTGATCTTCTCGGTGGCCCCGCCGAAGTTCATCGACTTGTCGGCCGGGATGTGCGCCATCGTGTCGCGGGGGATCGAGATCATGTACGCCTGGTCGTGCGCGGCGTTGATGTGCAGGATCAGCATCGTGTCGGAGCGGGACTGCTCGCCCTTCTCCTCCCAGCCCTGCCGGGTGTCGAGGCCGAGCATCAGCAGGTTCATCGCGCCGTCGGGCAGCTTGCCGGACTCGACGCTGCCGGTGGAGTCGTCCAGGACGCTGGACGTGGTCTGGATGTTGTTGGTCAGCTGCCCCAGAAAGTACCGAGAGGCGACCAGCCCGCTGACGCTGAGTAAGGCCAG
Organism: Paractinoplanes tereljensis; assembly: GCF_016862435.1. Classification (GTDB taxonomy): domain Bacteria; phylum Actinomycetota; class Actinomycetes; order Mycobacteriales; family Micromonosporaceae; genus Actinoplanes; species Actinoplanes tereljensis. Next base: position 176,832 of record NZ_BOMY01000053.1, on the reverse strand, counting down.
GACGACGCCGAAGGTCAGCAGCACCTTGGTCCAGGCGGGCGCCTTGGACTTCTTGGCCTTCTTCGACTTCGGGGCGGTCTGACCCGGCATCCGTCGACTCCTCCTGACACGCGCGTGTTCCAAGCCTCGAATCGCGAGACCGCCCGCGCCGGGCCCAACACCGCAGGAAATGGATATATCTTCGCGTTCACATAGTCAATCGGCCGCAAGGGTCTATAACTGGCAGTGATTTAACGGCGACTTCACGTCCATCATTGACTCCGTTCTATTGCGCGGGCCAAGATTTCCGAGCCATTACCGCAATGCGTAAAACGCGACGAAGGGCCCCCATCCCCATGCGCCGTGACCATCCCCGCCGTATCGGCATCGCCGCCGGCCTCGCTGTGTTGCTGATTGTGATCCCCGCCACCCCCGCCTTCGCCGACCCGCCCCACGGCCTCCCGCAGAACGCCAACGGGTACGAACAATCCTTCTCGCCGGCCTACGACTACGACACCGACGGCTGCTACGCGGTCCCGGCGATCGGGCCGGACGGCACGCTCAACGGCGGCCTCAAGACCAGCGGTGCCGTCAACGGCAGCTGCCGCGACCAGTCCGACCTGGACAACTCCCAGACGTACTCCCGCTCGAAGTGCAACAACGGCTGGTGCGCCATCGTCTACGCCAGCTATTTCGAAAAGGATCAAGCGGTGGCCGGCAGTGGTCTCGGTGGCCACCGGCACGACTGGGAACACGTCATCTCGTGGGTCGAGCAGTCCGCCAACCAGGTGCAATACGTGACCACCACGCAGCACTCGAGCCAGGTCACCTACGCCCGTTCCGCGGTGCGATTCGAGGGCACCCACCCGAAGGTCGTCTACCACAAGGACGGCGCGTCGACCCACTTCTTCCGGCTCGCCAACAGCAACGACGAGCCGCCGGAGAACCACTACCACGACTGGCGGTACCCGCCGCTTGTCGGCTGGGACGGTTACCCGACGGTCGCGCTGCGCGACAAGCTGATGGCGGCCGATTTCGGCTCGGCCACCCAGAAGATCAGCGACGGCCGTTTCGAGTCGCTGCTGAACGCCGGCAAGCCGGCCGGAATCCCGTTTGACCCGTACGCGTAGTTAACGGCCGCAGAGCTCCGGGGGTGTTCGGCCCTCGGAGCGAGCGGCCGGCACCGCCCCGGCGCCGGGGCGGTGCCGGCCGTGGAAGAACAGCGCGCGCCCGGACAGTCCACTGTGTCCGCCCTCGGCACGGAGCGGTCAGGCGATGAGCTTGGCCACCGTCAGGAGGATCACCGAGTCGGCCAGGGCGTGCAGGCTGTGCCGGCTGGCCGGGATGATCAGCAACTCGCCCGCCTCGGCCTCGATGGTCTCGTCGGCGGACTGCACCCGCACCCGGCCCCGCAGGACCTGCAGGGTGGCCTCGCCGGGACTCTCGTGCTCGTCCAGCCGGCGGTCCTCGAGCAGGGCGATCACGGTCTGCCGGAGGGTCTTGTTGTGGCCGCCCTGGAGGGTTTCGGCGCCTCGGCCGGCCGGGGCCGACCGGGCGGTGGCCAGCAGGCGCTCGGCCACGTCGTGGAGGGAAGTCTTCACTGCACGCGCTCCCAACCCCGCTTGGCCGGGCGGTTGCCCAGCCGCGGGTCACGGCTTCGGTAGACGATGTACGGACGGGTCAGGTAGCCCAGCGGCGCCGAGAAGACGTGGACCAGGCGGCTGAACGGCCAGAACGCGAACAGGATGAACGCGGCGGTGGCGTGCAGGCGGAAGCCGATCGGCGCGGCCTGGATCAGGTCGGGGTCGGGCTGGAAGTAGAAGATCGAGCGGAACCAGGGCGAGACGGTCAGGCGGTAGTCGTGCGGGTGGCCGGTCAGGTTGCCCAGGATCGTGGTGCCGAGGCCGAGCAGGATGGTGCCGATCAGCAGGACGTACATGACTTTGTCGTTCCTGGTGGTGGCCGAGAAGACCGGGCCGACCGTGCGCCGGCGGTAGATCAGGATGGCGGCGCCGGCCAGGGTGCAGAAGCCGGCCACCGTGCCCAGGCTGACCGCGACCGCGTGGTAGGCGGTCTCGCTGACGCCGATCGCCTCGGTCCACGATTCGGGGATCAGCAGGCCGCCGATGTGGCCTGCGGCGACCAGCAGGATGCCGAAGTGGAACAGCGGGCTGCCGATGCGCAACAGCCGGCGCTCGTAGAGCTGGGACGACCTCGTGGTCCAGCCGAACTTGTCGTAGCGGTAACGCCAGACATGGCCCAGGACGAAGATCGCCAAGCAGACGTACGGGAGGACGACGAAAAACAGCGTCCCGGTCATCGCCCGAGTCCTTCCAGTAGAGGGGCGAACGGCGCCAGCCCGACCTTTTCGGCGGGTGGGCCCTGAGCGGCGAGTTTGGCCACCGCGGTGCGCTGGTCCCCGACCAGGGGCGGCAGGGTCGCCGACACCGAGTCGAGGACGTCGGCCCAGGGGGAGTGGGCGTCGTGCAGGGACAGCCGGAGAAGCTCCAGGCCGGCGCGGTGGGCGGTCAGCAGGGCGGCGCCTTCGGCCGGGCAGATCGCGCTGTACTCCAGCATCACCGACAGGTGGTCGGGCAGTTCCTCGTCGGTCAGCGACAGGCCGGCCGCGGCGTACTGCTGCTTCAGCTCCAGCAGGGCCATGCCGCGCCGCCGGGTGTCACCGTGCCCGTAGTAGGTGAGGAAGAGACAGCATCGCTTGCGGTGATCGAAGGTGGCGACGTAGTCGGCCGTCAGCCGGCCGGGCGGGGTGGCCCGCAGGTGGTCGAGGAACCGCAGGAGCGGACCGCCGACCGGCGTCGGCAGCGTGGACGCCGCCGAGGTGAGCAGCGCGGCGCGCTCCACCAGGGCGGCGTCGGGGTAACCGATCAGCAGCGACTGGCACTGCCAGGCGCGGGCGCTCACGACTCGTCCTTACGGGGCGGAAACAGGCCCTCGGGCTTGCCCTTGCCGTCCCAGTTGAGCAGGTTGACCCGCAGCTCCTTGTCGCCCGGGTCGACGATGGTGTCGCTGGTCTGCCGCTCCACAAGCATGTGGAAGTTCTCCACCGCGATCGGCACGCTGCCGCCGGACGACTCGCCGAACGGGCCGGAGCCGCCCATCCCCGGGCCGCCCTCGTAGTCGAGGCTGCACTCGGTGGCCAGTTCCTCCAGGCTGTGCGCCTGCTCGGCGTGCGCGGGCGGGATGACGTACCGCTCGTCGTACTTGGCCAGGGCCAGTAGGCGGTACATGTCGTAGATCTGCTCGCCGGTCATCCCGACCGCGGCCGGGATTGCCTCGTCCGGGTCACGGCCGAGGTTGATGTCGCGCATGTAGGAGCGCATCGCCGCGAGGCGCCGCAGCGTGGCGTCGACCGGCCCGGCATCGCCGGCGGTGAACAGCTGGGCGAGATAGTCGATCGGGATGCGCAGCGCCTCGATGGCGGCGAACAGGTTGCCCCGGTCCTCGGCGTCGTAGCCGGTGTCGCGGACGATGTCGACCACCGGCGACAGCGGCGGGATGTACCAGACCATCGGCATGGTGCGGTATTCCGGGTGCAGCGGCAGCGCCACCTTGAACTTGTTGATCAGGGCATAGACCGGGGACCGCTGAGCCGCCTCGATCCAGTCGCGCGGGATGCCGGCCTTCTCGGCGGCCGCGACCACGGCCGGGTCGGCGGGGTCGAGGAAGACCTTCCGCTGGGCCTCGTAGAGATCCTGGTCGGCCGGGACGGACGCGGCTTCCAGGACGCGGTCCGCGTCGTACAGCATCAGGCCGATGTAGCGCAGGCGGCCCACGCAGGTCTCCGAGCACACCGTCGGGATGCCCACCTCGATGCGCGGGAAGCAGAACGTGCACTTCTCGGCCTTGCCGGTGCGGTGGTTGAAGTAGACCTTCTTGTAAGGGCAGCCCGACACGCACATCCGCCAGCCGCGGCAGCGGTCCTGGTCGACGAGCACGATGCCGTCCTCGGCCCGCTTGTAGATCGCCCCGGACGGGCAGGACGCGGCGCACGACGGGTTGAGGCAGTGTTCGCAGATCCTCGGCAGGTAGAACATGAAGGTCTGCTCGAACTCGAACTTCACCTTGTCGGCGATCGACTTGAGCAGGACGTCCTTGTCGCCGTGGTCGGGCGAGCCACCCAGGTTGTCGTCCCAGTTCGCCGACCAGGTGATCTTCGTGTTCTCGCCGGTCAGCAGGGACTTGGGCCGGGCCACCGGGGTGTGCTCCTGCAGCGGCGCATTGGTGAGCGTCTCGTAGTCGTACGTCCATGGCTCGTAGTAGTCGGCGATAGCCGGCAGTTTGGGGTTGGAGAAGATGCTGAACAGCTTCTTGAGGCGGCCGCCGCCCTTGAGCGCGAGGCGGCCGCGCCGGTTGAGCGTCCAGCCGCCCTTCCATTGCTCCTGGTCCTCGTAGCGGCGCGGGTAGCCCTGGCCGGGCCGGGTCTCGACGTTGTTGAACCAGACGTACTCGACGCCGCTGCGGTTGGTCCACGCCTGTTTGCAGGTGACCGAGCAGGTGTGGCAGCCGATGCACTTGTCGAGGTTCATCACCATCGCCATCTGGGCCATCACGCGCATCAGTACTCAACCTCCTGGGAGCGGCGGCGGATGACCGTCACCTCGTCGCGCTGATTGCCGGTCGGGCCGAGGTAGTTGAAGGCGAACGACAGCTGCGCGTAGCCGCCGATCAGGTGCGACGGTTTGATGAGCAGCCGGGTGAGCGAGTTGTGGATGCCGCCGCGCCGGCCGTTGGTCTCGGTGCGCGGCACGTCGATCAGCCGGTCCTGGGCGTGGTGCATGTAGACGGTGCCCTCGGGCATCCGGTGCGACACGACCGCGCGGGCCACCACGACGCCGTTGCGGTTGACCGCCTCGATCCAGTCGTTGTCGTGGACGCCGATCTTCGCGGCGTCCTCCTTGGACATCCAGATCGTCTGGCCGCCGCGGGAGAGCGACAGCATGAACAGGTTGTCCTGGTACTCCGAGTGGATGGACCACTTGTTGTGCGGGGTCAGGTAGCGCACGGTGATGCCGAGTTCGCCCTTGTCGCCGACCGCGGGCTCGCCGAACAGGGCGTGCATGTTAAGCGGCGGCCGATAGGTCGGCATCCACTCGCCGAGCTCGGCCATCCAGTCGTGATCGAGGTAGAAGCTCTGCCGCCCGCTCAGCGTGTGCCACGGTTTGAGCCGCTCCACGTTGATCACGAAGGGGGAGTAGCGGCGCCCGCCCGACTCCGAGCCGGACCACTCCGGCGAGGTGATCACCGGGGTGGGCCGGGACTGGGTGTCCGCGAAGGTGATCTGCTTGCCCTCGTGCTCGGCGGACAGGTCGGCCAGCTGCACCCCGGTGCGTTTTTCGAGCTGGCGGAAGCCCTGGGTGGCGAGGTGGCCGTTGGTGGTGCCGGACATCGCGAGGATCGCCTCGCAGGCGTCGACGTCGCGGGCGATCGAGGGCCGGCCGTTGGCGTGTACGCCGTTCTTGCGCCGCAGGTATTCAAGTTCCCGGTCGACCTGGAAGGTGACGCCCTTGGTGGTGGCGCCGAGCGTGTCGAGCAGCGGCCCGAGCGACGCCATCTTGTCGGCGACCGCCGCGTAGTCCCGCTCGACCGGCACCAGCTTCGGCATGGTCCTGCCGGGGATCGGTTCGCACTCACCGCGTTTCCAGTCGGCGACCCGGCCGTACGGGTTGGCCATCTCGTCGGGGGTGTCGTGCAGCAGGGGAGCGGCGACGACATCCATCCGGGTCCCCAGGTGCGAGGCGGCCATGGCCGAGAACGCCCGCGCGATCGTCATGAACGTGTCCCAGTCGGTGCGGGTCTGCCAGGGCGGCGCGATCGCCGGGTTGAACGAGTGCACGAACGGATGCATGTCGGTGGTGTTCAGGTCGTGCTTCTCGTACCAGGTGGCGGCGGGCAGCACGATGTCCGAGTAGACGGTCGTCGAGGTCATCCGGAAATCGAGCGTGAGCAGCAGATCGAGCTTCCCGGTGGGCGCCTGCTCGTGCCACTCCAGGTCGGTGGGGCGAGCGCCGGCGGGCGCTTCCGTTGCCCGTACGCCGTGGTCGGTGCCCAGCAGATGCCGCAGGAAGTACTCGTTGCCCTTGGCCGACGAGCCCAGCAGGTTGGCCCGCCAGATGGTCAGCACCCGGGGGAAGTTCTCCGGCGCGTCCGGGTCCTCGCAGGCGAAGCGAAGATCGCCGCTCTTCAGTTGGCCGACCACGTGCTCGGCGACCGGCACGCCCGCCGCGGCCGCCTCGTCGGCCAGATCGAGGGGGTTGCGGTTGAAGTGCGGCACCGACGGCATCCAGCCCATCCGGGCCGAGGACGCGATCAGGTCGGCGGTGGACCGCCCGGCGAACGTGCCGCCGTCCTGGCCGGCGGTGAGCGTGGCGGCCGAGAACGGGTCGTAGCGGTACTGGTCGGTGTGCAGGTACCAGTACGCGGTCTGGATCATCTGCCGGCCCGGCCGGGACCAGTCGGCGGCGGTGCCGAGCACGCTGTAGCCGGTGATCGGCCGGACCTTCTCCTGCCCGACGTAGTGGCCCCAGCCACCGCCGTTGACCCCCTGGCAACCGGTGATGGTGGTGAGCGTCAGGAACGACCGGTAGATCGTGTCGGAGTGGAACCAGTGGTTGGTCCCGGCCCCCATGATGATCATCGACCGGCCGCGGGATTCCTCGGCGTTGGCCGCGAACTCGCGGGCGATCCGGGCGGCGGCCTGGCCGGGGACCCCGGTGATGGTCTCCTGCCAGGCCGGGGTGTACGGCTCGGCCGCGTCGTCGTACCCACTCGGCCAGGTGCCGGGCAGCCCGTCGCGGGCCACGCCGTACTGAGCGAGCAGCAGGTCGTACACCGTGGTGACCAGGTGATCGCCGATGTGCCGGACCGGGACGCCGCGCCGCATGCCGGCGGCCGCGCCGGACGCGGTGTCGAAGCGGGGCAGCACGACGGTGACCGGCGCGTCCGGTCCGCCGTCGGCCGACAACCGGGGGTGGACGTCGCCGAGATCGAGGTTCCACTTGCCGACCCCGGCGTCGCCGTAGCGGAAGCCGAGCGAGCCGTTCGGCACCACCGGCATGCCGTCGTCGTCGAGCAGGACGGTCTTGAAGGCGGCATTCTCGCTGTCGGCGAGCGCGCCGGGCAGCTGTGCCGCGGTCAGCATCTTGCCGGGCCGGAACGTGCCGTCGCCGGCGTCGTCCAGGGTCACCAGGAACGGCAGGTCGGTGAACTTCGTGACGTAGTCGCGGAAGTAGCTCGTCGTCCGCTCGACGAAGAACTCCTTGAGGACGACGTGGCCCATCGCCATGGCCAGGGCGCCGTCGGTGCCCGGCGCCGGGGCCAGCCACTCGTCGGCGAACTTCACGTTGTCGGCGTAGTCGGGGGCGACCGCGATGACCTTCTGGCCGCGGTAACGGGCCTCGGCCATCCAGTGCGCGTCGGGCGTGCGGGTCACCGGGAGGTTGGAGCCCCACATGATCAGGTAGCCGGCGTCCCACCAGTCGCCCGACTCCGGCACGTCGGTCTGGTCGCCGAACACCTGCGGCGAGGCCACCGGCAGATCGGCGTACCAGTCGTAGAACGACAGCATCGCGCCGCCGACCAGGTTGTAGAAGCGGGCGCCGGCCGCGTGCGACACCATCGACATGGCCGGGATCGGCGAGAACCCGGCGAGCCGGTCCGGACCGTACGCCTTGATGGTGTGCACGTGGGCCGCGGCGATCATCTCGGTCGCCTCGTCCCAGGTGGCCCGGACCAGGCCGCCCTTGCCGCGGGCCGACTTGTATTTCTTGGCCTTGGCCGGATCGCCGGTGATCTCGGCCCAGGCGGCGACCGGGTCTTTCAGCCGGGCGCGGGCCTCGCGGTAGAGCTCCAGGAGCACGCCGCGGACATAGGGATAGCGGACCCGGGTCGGGGAGTAGGTGTACCAGGAGAAGGCCGCACCGCGCGGGCAGCCGCGCGGTTCGTACTCCGGGCGGTCGGGGCCGACACTCGGGTAGTCGGTCTGCTGCGCCTCCCAGGTGATGATCCCGTCCTTGACGTAGACCTTCCAGGAGCACGAACCGGTGCAGTTGACGCCGTGCGTGGAGCGAACGACCTTGTCGTGCGACCAGCGGTCGCGGTAGAAGACGTCGGCCTCGCGACCACCGATCTGAAAGAGCGTGCGGTGGTCCGGCGACACCTCCGCGCGGGTGAAGAAACGCCTGGTGCCGATGAGCGCGTCGGTCAACGGATCATCGAGTCCACTGCTCATGTGAAGCCTCCCTTCAGACTATCCAAGGTTCGTGGCACTGTGCAGTAATTGCTTATAGCAACTATCAGGCGCGGGCCGTGCGATCCGAGCGGCGTCCCACCGAGAAGATGTCCAGCAGGAGCGCGGCCAGGGCGACCAGGGCGAGCAGGACCAGGCCCAGCGCGTAGTCGTTGAACTGGCCGTAGATGACACCCATGACCAGCGGCGGCACGAACCCGCCGAGGCCGCCGGCCGCGCCCACCACGCCGGTGACCGAGCCGACCTGGTTGGCCGGTGCCTTCTGCGCGACCAGGGCGAACGTGGCGCCGCTGCCGCAGCCGAGGGCGGCCGCCATGGCCAGGAACGCGAGGGTGCCGAGCGGGGCCAGCGGCGGCGTGAACGACTGGACGACCGCCCCGGCGACCACCACGGCGAGGGCGTAGCCGAGGACCCGGGTCGCCGGCACCCGGTCGGAGAGCCAGCCGCCCACCGGCCGCATGATCACGGCGAGGACCACGAAACCGGCCATCCGGTTGGCGGCGTCGGACTGGGTCAGGCCGTAGGCGGTCTTCAGGTAGGACGGCAGGTAGACCGAGAACGCGACGTAGCCGCCGAAGGCCACCGCGTACAGCGCCGACGCCTGCCAGGTGATCTTCAACCGCAGGGTCGACGCGAGCCGCTCCGACAGCGAGGCGGTGGGCACCGGCCGGCCGGGGGCGTCCCGCAGCACCAGGTAGGACACCACGGCGTAGACGGCGAGGACGATCGCGGTCAGCACGAACGGGGTGGCGGTGGTGCCCGCGTCGACCAGCTTCACCGTGGTGAGCGCGCTGATCGCGGTGCCGCCCATGCCGGCGCCGAAGATGCCGACCGCGGTGCCGCGCTTCTCCGGCGGGAACCAGGCGTTGACGAACGGGACGCCGACCGCGAACGCGGTGCCGCCGATGCCGAGGAAGAAGCCGCCGATCAGCAGCGCGGCCAGCGAGCCGTGCCCGACCAGACCGAGGAACAGCACCGGGACGATGGTCGCGACCGACACCAGCGGGAACATCACACGGCCGCCGAACTTGTCGGTCAGCGCGCCGACCGGAATGCGGCCCACGGAGCCGACCACGACCGGCACGGCCACCAGCAGGGCCTGCTGGAACGAACTCAGATGCAGGGCCGCCGTGAACTTCACGGCGAGCGGGCTGAGCAGCGCCCAGGCCCAGAAGTTAACGGCGAACCCGACCGTTGCCAAGGTCAACATCAGGCCGCGCTGCTGTGTTGTGCTCATCGCGCACATCCCCATGTGGTCGTGGCTCGGCGGTGGATCGAGCCCTCGAAGAGAGTCCCCCGCCCGGATCGGCGGCAGTAGGGACTTTGTACCCCTGAAAAGGGGTCCACTGAGCCAGTACTTGCCTAATGGGAAAGTGAACTGGTACTTTCCTAGCGGGAAAGTACAGTCCTGAGGGGGAAGTAATGACCATTCCACCCATCGACGCCGAACTGGCCCTGGCCGAGATCCGCATCCGCCGCGAGCAGGTGGTCGGCGCCAACCTCGTACCCGCATGGTTCTGGGTCGCCATCGGCGGCCTGATGGTGATGTTCGTGGCCGCCGTCGAAAGCGCCCGCCCGGTGTTCGTCGCCGTCGGCAGCGTCGTCTACGCGCTCGGCCTGGCCGGCCTGATCCTGGCCGTGGTGCGCCGGGGCCGGGTGCAGGTCCGGCCGTCGCTGATCGGCGCTCGCGGTGCCCTGGCCATCGCCGGGTTCACCCTGGTGCTGGTGGCCGCCGGGGTCGGGCTCGGCCTGCTGCTGGAGGCGGCCGGGGCGGGCTGGCCGGCCACCATCGGCTGCGTGCCGGTCGCGATCGGGCTGGCCGCCGGCGGTCCGCTGCTGATGTCCTACCTGCGCCGCGTCATGCTCTCCCGGCCGCTGGCGGGCTCCCGGTGACCGCCCAGTTCGACGACCTGATCCACGCGCCGACGCGGCTGTCGCTGGTCAGCCTGCTGGCCGCCACCGACTGGGCCGATTTCAAATATCTGCGCGACACCGTCGGCCTGTCCGACTCGGCCCTGTCCAAGCAGCTGACCACCCTCGAGGAGGCCGGTTATGTCGGCATCCGCAAGGCGTTCGTCGGCAAGCGGCCGCGCACCTCGGTGCGGCTCACCCCGGCCGGTCAGGCCGCGTTCGCCGCGCATGTCGCCGCACTGCAGGAGATCGTCGCCCGGTCCGGCCTAACGGTGGTGCCCGACCAGCCCGCGACGGGCCTGCTTTGACCGGTACATGGCGTCGTCGGCCTCCCGGAGCATGCGTTCGGTGTCGGCCGGCGTACCCGTCGAGGCCCCCACGCTCGCACCCACGGTGACCACCGCCCCGGTCACCGGGATCGGTTCCGCCACGATCCGGCCGATCGTCTCGGCGAGCGTCGCGGCCTGCGCGGGGGAGGCGTCCGGCAGCACCACGGCGAACTCGTCGCCGCCCAGCCGGGCCACGGTCCCGGAGTCGCCGACCAGGTCGGTGAGCCGGTCGGCCACGGTGATCAGCACCTGGTCCCCGGCGTGGTGGCCGTGCACGTCGTTGACCTGTTTGAACCCGTCCAGGTCGATGACCAGGAAGCTGATCGGCCGGCCGGTGTCGGCGGTCAGCACCCGCTGCTGGAGCAGGAAGCGGTTGGCCAGCCCGGTGAGCACGTCGTGGGTGGCCTGGTGGCGCAGCTCGTCCTGCAGGCGGCGGGCGTCGGTGACGTCCCGGCCGTTCCAGACCAGGCCGCGGATGTTCGGGTTGGCCAGCAGGTCGGTGCCGATCAGGTGGGTCCAGTGGTAACTGCCGTCGGTGTGCAGCATCCGCATCTCGGCACTGGCGGTGCCGGCCGTTGACGTCATCTCGGCCAGCAGCTGGGCGGCGACCGCCATGTCCTCCGGGTGCAGGCGCCCGCCCAGGTCCAGCCCGGTCTCGTCGCCCTCCTTCAGCCCGAGCAGCCGCACCGCGGACGGGCTTGCGTACAGCACCCGCTGGCTGCCGTCGGTGACGATGGTGGTGTCGGAGGCGTGCTGAGCGAGGGCGTTCTGCCACTCGTCCCGTCGGCTGATCTCGGCGAGCAGGCGCTCGTTGTCCTGGAACGCGGCCTGCTGCCGGGCCAGCACCAGACCGGTGCTGAGCAGCACGCCGACCGCGACGCCCCAGATCTTCAGGTCGGCGTGCACCGCCGGCAGAGCCAGCACCAGCAGAAGCTGGGTGCCGGCCACCGCCGCGTACGGCACCCGGCTGAAGCGTTTCTCCCGGGCCGCGACCGGCACGTCGATGTTGCGCCGGTTGAAGATCTCCTGCAGGCGCAGGCTGATCGGAATGAGCAGGCACGGCAGCAGCTGCGCCAGGTACATGATCCGATCGTCGGACCGCTCCATCACCAGGGCGGCCAGCGGTGCCGCGATCGCGGTGCCGGTCACCCCGAGCGCCCCGATCACCCCCGGCAGCTGCTGAAATGGGGCGTTGGCGCTGAACAGCAGCTTGATCAGGGCAAACGTGACAAGCATCATCACCGCGGTGGTAGCGGCCGCCGACAGCCGGTCGGCGGTGCGCCCGTCCCGGAACTGCCCCGCGAGCAGGAAATACCAGAGGAACACGGCAACCGCGGTGAGCACGGTGGCCGCGTCCAGCCACAGCCGAAGCCGCTGCCGCCCCACCCCGCCAACCCCGCCGATCGGATGACACAGCATCGTGATCACCACGATGACCATGCCGAGAATCACGAAGCAGGTCTGCACCACGCTGATGTCACTGGGCGACCGCCCACCGGCGACCAGCACGGTCTGAAAGGTGTCGGCGACAGCACTGCTGCCCATCCCGGCGACCACCGCCGCCCAGAACCGCCGGGCATACCGATTGACCCCCGGAAGCCGATAGAGCCGCCAGGCGAGATAAACGGTGAACAGGTCGATACCGGTCTGAATGACCCACAAGGCGGTGCCGACGCCCGGCGCCAGCAGAAACCACGGCACCAGAAGCAGGCCGAGGCCGACCAGCGCGACGAGGACAGGATCGAGCTGCGAACGCACGCCCCGATCCACCCGCATCCAACAAGTACAGGCGGCCCCGGTTGCGAGCCGGGTGCAATCCCGGCGCGGCCCGGTGGTTCCCTTGCGCTTCTTTTTTCCGTACGCGGCGCGACCAGTCCCGGCCACTCGGTATCGCTGGGCGGGACTCACCCTCCGCGCGCCCCCGCCGGGCGGGCCTGCCCGGCACGCCCGCTCCCGGCGGGGTCACCCTCCGTGCCGCGCCTTACGGCACCGGGCGGATGCTGCCGCCCTCCCCGGGGTGAGGAGGGCGGCAGCCGGCGGGAGCTCAGGCGAGGGCGGGCTCGGGGATGGCCTCAGGCTCGGGGGCCGGCGAGGTGGAGCGACGGCGGGACGGGCGCAGGGCGCTGGCGGCGCAGAGCAGCAGGCCGAAGGTCAGCCAGCTCAGCAGGACGATCAGCGGGCGGGTCGCGCCGGCGCCGTCGAAGAACGCGGCCGAGCGGAGCAGGTTGAAGGCCGCGCCCGGGGGCAACAGCTGGCCCAGCTCGCCGGACCAGCCGGGCAGCATCTCGGGGGCGCTCGCGGCGCCGCTCAGCGGGTTGCCGAGCAGGAAGATCACGGCGGCGCCCAGGCCGAAGCCGGCGAAGCCCAGCAGGGACTCCAGGCCCAGCAGGGTCAATGAGGTCGCGGCCAGGGACAGGGCCATCACGCCGGCGTTCAGGGCGTAGGTGCCGTCGATCGAGCCCAGCCCGAACTGCAGGATCGCGGCCATCGCCGAACCGCCGATCACGGCGTAGACCGCGGCGCCGGTCACCCGCCGCAGGGTGCCGCGGATGCGCAGGGTCAGCACCACTGCGGCGATCATGCCGCCGATCACCAGCGGTAGCGCTCCGGCGGCCAGGCCGGCGCCGCGCGGGTCGTCGGCGGGGAGTGGGGCCAGGTCGCGGACCAGCACGGCGGCCTCGGTGCCGGACGACGCCTGGGACAGCGCGGTGGCGATGCCCTGCAGGGTCTGGGCGACCACGGGGCTTGCCGCGGAGGCGGTCAGGACCTGGGGTTTGCCGGTGGAGAGGTCGATCGCGCCGTACACCTCGCGGTTGTTGATCGCTGCTTCGGCGGCGGCCGTGTCGGCGACCGGGGTGATGTCGAAGCCGCCGGGGAGGCGCTGTTCGAGGGCGGCGGTGACCTGGGCGGTGGCGGCGGCGGGGCCGGCCACGGCGATCGGGATGTCGTGCACCGCGGAACGCGCGGCGGGCCAGGCGAAGGCCGTGACCAGGAGGCTGATGACGATGGACAGGAGGGCGACGACACCCGCGACGTGGGTCCACGGCGAGGTTGACGCCTTGGCGGCGGTGGCCGATGACATGGCGACTCCTAAAAGAGAATGAGCGTTCGTTTTGAACGATAGGGCGAGGGGTGCGGCCTGTCAAGAACGAACGTTCGCTTTAGAAATAGTGAACTAGCCTCCTAGGACGCCAAGTGAGATGCGACGGCCGTAACCAGCCGCGCGGCGGGGCGATCAGCGGTGGGCGAGGGCGTGGTGCAGGAAAGCCCGGATCGTCTTCAGCGTGGGGCGGGTTCCGGGGCGAGAGGCGCCGGGCGTGTGCCGGACGATCGCTACGGGCTGGGACGGGGAGACGATGCGCTTGTCGTGGCCGGCTCCCGGCACCAAGTAATACGTCGCCGGGGCGCCCGCGGCGCTCAGGGCCGCGAACAAACGGTCGCTCTGGTCGATCGGGACCAGGCCGTCGTGCTCACCCTGGGCGATCAAAAAGGGCGGGGAGTGCTTTGACGCGTACGGGATGGGGCTTGCGAATTTGACCAGGTCCGGTCGGGTTTTGATGGGACTTCCGAGCAGTGCCGACTCCGGCGAGCGTGGGTCGGCGTGGCACTCGGTCAGGCCGAACGAGCGGTTGAAGCCGTCACACGCCCCGGGCAGCATGTGCGCGTCCATCTGCAGGAAGTCGGTGGGGCCGTAGAGGTCGACCACCGCCTGCACGTCGCTGGGCGGGCCGGTCACCCCGACGTTGCCCTCCAGCGCGGGGTCGTGGCCGGTCACCCCGGCCATCGCGGCGGTCCAGCCGCCGGAGGAGTCGCCCATCACGGCGATCCGGCGGGGGTCCATGCCGTAGGTCGCGGCGTTCGCCCGCAGCCAGCGGATCGCCGCCTTCACGTCGTAGAGCTGGGCCGGGAACTTCGCCTGGGAGCTCGATCGGGTGGAGACGCCGGCGACCACGTAGTCGGCTCGGGTGAAGAAGGGGGCGAGCTGGGCCGCGTACGCCTTGCCGTCGTCGCCGTGCCAGCCGCTGCCGCCCATCGCGATGAGGACCGGCCTTCGTTTCGGGCCGGGCTGGCGCGGGATGTAGAGGTCGAGCAGGTGGCCGTGGCTGCCGGCGGGGGACGCCGGCGCGTAGGCGATGTTGGCGTGCAGGTCGTAGCCCGGACCCTCGACCGCGTCGGCGGTGGGTTCGGCGGCGAACATCACGGTGGCCACGGTGAGTACCAACCCGAGAATGCGCCGCCGTTTCACGTCCTGATAGTCGCCTACGGATGCGAATCCGATGAATGCCGCAAACAGGGGATACCGCCACGGACGGGTGGCGGCATCCCCTCATCCGATCGGCTATCCGAGGGCGAAGCTCGGGTGCGGCGGCTGGTTGTAGGCGGTGTTCTGCCAGGCCACCGCCTCCCGGTACATCCGGTCCTGCATCAGCGACACGTGCGAGATGCTCGTCGCATCGGTCGTCGAGTAGATCCGCAGGGCGGTGTTGTTGGTGGTCGGCCAGATGACCTCCTCGCGCCAGTCGCCGAGGATGTCGGCCTGCAGCGACGGGGTCGCCTTGGTGCTGTTGTTCGAGTGCACGTCGCTGGCCGTGAGCAGCCGGGTGTCGGCGCTGGTGCCGTACTTGTCGATGTGGGTGGCGTCGAGCAGCTCGCGCTGGGCGTCACCGTCCCACCAGATCACGAAGTTGGTGCTGGACGGCTTGCGGCCGATGTTCGCGCCGGTCGAGCTGAACAGGCCGGACACGCCGGACGACCAGGACTCGGCGCCGGGGCTGCCGGCGTAGATGTCGTCCGAGACGCCGCGGCCGTTGTCGCAGCCGCAGGACGCGTTGGACCAGATGATCGCGCCGGTGCGGGCGTCGGCCATCCAGGCGGCCAGCTTGGTGGTGCCCTCGTCGACCTTGAAGATCTCCAGGCCGGCGCGGCTCGGGATCAGGTTGCCGACGTGGTACGCGTCGCCGTGACCCTGACCGTTCACCCACAGGCCGGCGCCGTTGTCGTCGATGGCCATCGCCCCGTACAGGATCTCGTCCTTGCCGTCGGAATCGACGTCGGCGATGGAGAGCTGGTGGTTGCCCTGGCCGGTCCAGGCCGACCCGTTGGTGGACGAGTTGCTGTCGAAGGTCCACTTGCGGGTGAGGGCGCCGTTGCGGAAGTCCCAGGCCACGATCGTGCTTCTCGTGTAATAACCGCGCGCGGTTATCAGCGACGGATAGGACCCGTTGATGTACGCCGTGCCGGCCAGGAAGCGGTCGACCCGGTTGCCGTAGGAGTCGCCCCACGCGCTGACCGTGCCGCGCGCGACCACGTAGTCGACGGTGGCCGCCGCCTTGCCGGTCTGGCCGTTGAACACGGTCAGGTACTCGGGGCCGGACAGGACGTAGCCCGACGAGTTGCGGTAGTCGGCGGTCGAGCTGCCGATGACCACGCCGGTGCCGTCCTTGGTGCCGTCGGCGGTCTTCGTGGCGACCTCGGCCTTGCCGTCGCCGTCGTAGTCGAACACCTGGAACTGGGTGTAGTGCGCGCCGGCCCGGATGTTGCGGCCGAGGTCGATGCGCCACAGCCGGGTGCCGTTGAGCTTGTACGCGTCGATGAACACGTTGCCGGTGTAGCCGGACTGCGAGTTGTCCTTGGCGTTGGACGGATCCCACTTGAGGACGATCTCGTAGGAGCCGTCGCCGTCGAGGTCGCCCACGGAGGCGTCGTTGGCGGAGTACGTGTAGGCGACGCCGTCCGGGGTGGTGCCACCGGCCGGAATCTGGATCGGCACGTCCTGGTAGGCGGCCGCGAGCGCCACGGTCGGGGCCGCCGCTGCGAGAGTGGAGGCGCCGGTCGGCCGAACCGTGTAGGCCGCGCCTTTCTTTGCCCCGGCGTCGGTGAAGTTCGTTTCACCGGTCGTGGTGATCTTGGTGTTGTCGCGGTAGACGTCGAACGTCACGCCGGCCGGGTCGGACTTCAGCAACCGCCAGGACAGGAAGTTGCCGGCGCCGGCCCGGAGGCTGATCAGGCCGCGGTCGAGGTTCTCGGTGGTGCTTGTCGCGTCGGCGGCGGTGGGCGCCGCGGCCGGCTCGGTGGCCGCCCTCGCCACGGCGGCGGTGGAGCCGACCAGGACGAGGGCGGCGACGGCGGTCAGAGTTTTGGCACGTTTCATTAGGGTGTCTCTCCTACTCGGTGGAGGGTAGGCAAGCGCTTTCCTCGGGAAGCTAGTCCTGAAATCGAGGCTTGTCTATGTCTTCGCGCCTTTTGGTGGGCGTGGGGCGTCCCGATCTGATAGGCCTAACGGGATGAAGGCTTTGGTGGTTCGCGGGGGATGGGAAGGGCACCGGCCGGTCGAGGCGACCGACCTGTTCGTGCCGTTCCTCGGCAAGAGCGGCTTCGAGGTGCGCGTCGAGGAGTCGACCTCGGTCTACGCCGACGCCGCGGTCATGTCGGAGACCGACCTGATCGTGCAGTGCGTGACCATGTCGAAGATCGAGCGCGACGAGGTCGCCGGGCTGCGGGCGGCGGTCGCGGCCGGCACCGGTTTCGCCGGCTGGCACGGCGGCATCGCCGACTCGTTCCGCGACTCCGCCGACTATCTGCAGCTGGTCGGCGGCCAGTTCGCGACGCACCCCAGCAAGGAGCCGGGGGAGTGCGGCGGGGATGAAACGGACAATTTTCTGTCCCACGCGGTTACCATGACCTCGCTGGGCCGCGAACACCCGATCACGACCGGCATCGACGACTTCGAGCTGACCACCGAGCAGTACTGGGTGCTGCACGACGACCTGATCGACGTGCTCGCCACCACCACCCACCCGGTGCGACCGTGGCATCCGTGGCATCGACCGATCGTCTCCCCGGCCGTCTGGACCAGGCAGTGGGGCGACGGCCGGATCGTGGTGACCACCCCCGGGCACAGCCTCGACGTCCTCGAGAACCTGAACGTGCGGACCATCGTCGAGAGGGGCATGCTGTGGGCCGCCCGCACCGCATCGGCGTCGTAGGAGCCGGTTACATCTCCGGGGCGTACCTCTCGACGCTGACCGACCATCCGGCCGTGACCATCGCGGCGGTCGCCGACATCGACGCCGCGCGGGCGGCGTCGGTCGCCGCCGGCATTGCCGGCTGTCGCGCCCTGCCGGTCGACGAACTGCTGCAGGACCCCCAGGTCGACACCATTCTCAACCTGACGGTGCCCGCGGCCCATGCTCCGGTCGCGCTGGCCGCCATCGCCAATCACAAGCGGGTGTACGGCGAGAAGCCGCTCGCCGCCGACCTGCCCGCCGCGCGTGCCCTGCTCGCGCAAGCTTCCGCCTTCGAGGTGACCGTCGGCTGCGCGCCCGACACCGTGCTCGGCACCGGCCTGCAGACCGCCCGTGCGGCCGTCGACGCGGGCCTGATCGGGCGCCCGATCTCCGCGGTGGCGGTGATGGCCACCCCCGGTCACGAGCGCTGGCACCCGAACCCCGACTTCTACTACCTGCCCGGCGGCGGCCCACTGCTGGACATGGGGCCCTATTACCTGTCCGCCCTGGTCCACCTGCTCGGCCCGATCACCGCGGTGACCGGCGCCGCCTCCCGTCTGCGCGACACCCGGGTGATCGGTTCCGGCCCGCGCGCGGGCAGCACGGTCCCGGTCGAGGTCGACACCCACGTCACCGGCGTGCTGCACCACGCGAACGGCGCGCTGTCCACCATCACCACCAGCTTCGACGCGGTCCGCACCACGGCCGCCCCGATCGAGGTGCACGGCGAGACCGGCACCCTCGCGGTCCCCGACCCCAACCGCTTCGACGGCGACGTCCGCCTGTTCGAGCTGGGCGCCGACGACTGGCGCACCCTCGACCCGATGGCCGGTTACGTGGACGCGGCCCGAGGCATCGGCGTGCTCGACATGGTCCTGTCCCCTGAGCCCCGCGCCTCCGGCGAGCTGGCGTTGCACGTCCTGGAGGCGATGACGTCCCTGCTGCGCTCCGCCGCCGAGGGCCGCCGCATCGAGCTGACCACGACCGCGGAGCGCCCGGCGCCGGTACACCTGACGCCCGCCGCCCAGTGGCGGGAGACCGCGTAGCTCACCTCGATCGGGCCCGGCGCTCGTGGCCGGGTTGTTTTGTTGTTTTGTGGGCCCGGCCGGGTGCTCCTCGGATGAGGTGGGCCGCTTAGCTCACTGCGGCTGCGGCTGCGGCTGCGGCTTGGGCTTGGGCTGGGGCCGCGGCTGGGCCCGGGGCTGCGGCTGGGTTGGGGCTGCGGCTGGGTTGGGGCTGCGGCTGGGTTGGGGCTGCGGCTGGGTTGGGGCTGCGGGCTGCCGCGCCGGCGCTGCTGCCGCTTCCGCTGAGGGCAGCTGCGGGCTCACCTCTGCTGCGGGCTGGTGCTTCCGGTCAGCAGTTCCGCGGTGGCCGCCCACAGGCGGCGTTCGCGGTCGCGGTCGTGGGCTACCGGCTGGACCTCGACCACCTTGTCGCGCACCACGAACGCGCCGTCGCGCAGGTGCGCCCACCGGTCGTCGAGGGCGACCGAGGCCAGGACCGGCCCGGACCGCTCCGGCGTGGCCACCCCGGGCAGCCGGCCCAGGCCGCGGCCCATCGCCTGGGCGAACGCCGGGGCGCCCCGGCTGAGCGCGGTGCCCGGCATCCAGCCCGGCTCGTACACCGACACGTTGAGCCCGGCGCCGACCTGACGCTGCAGCTCGTGGGCGTAGTACAGGATCGCCAGCTTCGCGGTGGAGTAGGCGATCCCGCTGGACTTGAAGCCCGGGTTCTCCGCGCCGGTCGCCGGCCGGGCGATCTCCACCGGGTCGCGCCACTGTGCCTCGGGCACGCTCAGCAGCCGCCGCCAGAAGTTGGCGCTGTAGGTGTTGGAGCCGAGCAGCACGATCCGGCCGGGCGAGGTGAACGCCCCGAGCAGATCCCCGATGAGCTGGGCGTGCGCCATATAGTTGACCGCGAAGGTCATCTCGTAGCCGTCGGCCGACGCGGTGCGGGTGTCGGTCGACATCGCCCCGGCGTTGGCGACCAGGGCCCCGAGCGGCCGCACCGCCCCGCTGTCGAGCAGTTCCCGCACGGCGACCGCGGCGGCCCGCACGTCGGCGAGCCGGGCCAGGTCGGCGCCGACCTCGTGCACCGTCGCGCCGCGTGCACGCGCTTCGGCGGCGACCTCGGTCAGCGCTTTCCCGGCCCGGCCGACCAGCAGCAGGTCGGGGCGTTCGGCCGGCGGCCGGCCCGCCATCGCGAGGGTGGCGGCGCGGCCCAGGCCCCGGGTCGGCCCGGTGATCAGAACGGTGTTTGTCATGCTCCGATCGTGCGCGGCGGACGGCCGCTCAGGCAGTCGACCGGTTTTCGTAGGACTGCCAGGGCCAGGCTAAGCGCGGCCAGGCTAGGCGCGGCCAGGCTAGGCGCGGCCAGGCTAGGCGCGGCCAGGCTAGGCGCGGCCAGGCTAGGCGCGGCCAGGCTGCGCGCGGCCAGGCTGCGCGCGGCCAGGCTGCGCGCGGCCAGGTTAAGCGCGGTCGATCGCGAAGCTGAAGCAGCCGTACAGGACGGCGCGGCTGTGCACGGTGGCCACCTCCGGGCGCTCCAGCAACTGCCGGATGCCGGCCTCCGCACCGGGCCCCTCGACCATGATCGCGTCGGCGATCCGCCCGGCCTCGTCGTAGGCGCGCAGCACCTGCTTGCGCTCGCGGAACCCGGCCGGGTACTGGCCGGGTTCCCGGTAGCCGTCGCAGGGATCGGCGTGCACGAAGACCGGGCCGATCTCCCGGTAGGCGCCGGCCGTCCCGGCCGGCCGGTAGGCGACCAGGGCCAGGCGTTCCCCGGTCTCGGCGTTGCGCAGGCAGCACCGCAGCTGCGCGCCGCCCTCTTCGGCGATGAAAGGTTCGAACCGGTCCCCGGCGTCGTCGACGAGATCCCGGCGCACGGTCGCCAGCCAGGCGGCGGAGATGGGTGAGACAACAAAATTCATACCCTCGATGCTCGCGCCCGCGCCGCGCGAAGTCTGGCGGGAATCGGCCGCCGCGTTTCAGCGCCGCGTTTGGCGCCGGGTTCAGCGACGCGGCACCGGGTTCAGCGCCGCGTTTGGTGCCGGGTTCAGCGCCGCGTTTGGCGCCGCGTTCTAGCGCCGCGCGAGGCCGCCGGATGCCGTCACGCCGCCGTTGACCAGCAGGTCGGTGCCGGTGATGTAGGAGGCGTCCGGGCCGAGCAGGAAGGCCGCGGCGGCCGCGATGTCGGCCGGGGTGCCGATCCGCCCAGCCGCGGACATCGCCAGGGCGGTGCGCATGTGGTCGCCGCTCGGGCCGTCCAGCTCGGCCGACCGCCGCCGCGCTGGCCGCGCGGCTGCCCGGCGGCGAGGTGGTGGCCGAGACGCTGCTCGGCGCCATGATCTACCGGATCCTGACCCGGCAGCCGATCACCGCCCGGTACGTCGACGACCTGCTGGCGGCAGTGCTGCGCTGACCAGGTCGGCGACCTCGTCGGCGCAACCCCACGACAGCGTCATCCCGGCGCCGCCATGCCCGTACGCGTGAATGATCTTGCCGGAGACCTCGACCCGCGGCCCACCGTGACGGGAAGGCCGCAGGCCGATCCGCTCGCCGAGGATCTGCGCCCCGGCCAGCTCCGGCACCAGCGCGACGCAGCGTTCGACGATCGCCGCCGCCTGCGCCGGATCCGGCGCGAAATCGCCGCGCCCCACCTCGAACGTGCCACCCAGCACCACGTCCGCCGACCGCGGATGCACGTAGGCGCCGCCCGCCGAATCCCGCACCGCCTCGCTGATGCCCGGGTTCTCGACCAGCACGATGTGCCCGCGTGC
This sequence comes from Paractinoplanes tereljensis, assembly GCF_016862435.1. Classification (GTDB taxonomy): domain Bacteria; phylum Actinomycetota; class Actinomycetes; order Mycobacteriales; family Micromonosporaceae; genus Actinoplanes; species Actinoplanes tereljensis. Next base: position 155,562 of record NZ_BOMY01000053.1, on the reverse strand, counting down.
CGGATGCACCGCCGGATCCCCGGCCAGCTCCCGGGCGGCCAGCCCGGTCGCGTTGACCACCACCTCCGCGTCCGCGTCGGCCAGGCTGGTCACCCGCCGCCGCTCGATCCGGCCTCCGGCCTCCTCGATCCGGCGGGCCAGCCAGGGCAGATAGATGCCCATCTCGGCGAGGGGCGCCAGGAAGTGCAATTCTTGCGCGTACGGGTGGGAGCCGTCCCGCAGCCGTACGCCGTCGGCCGCCCCCGCCCACCAGGGCAGTTCCGCGATCGGGTCGCGAAGCAGGTTGCGGGTCGGCCGCAGCAGCAGCCCCGGCACGCCGTCGTCGAGCTGCCGCCGGAACTCCCGGTAGGTAGCCACCGACCACCGCGCGACCTGCGGATTCCCATCGATGCGGGTCGGGTACCAGGCGGCCGCCGCCACCGCCGACACGGTGTCCAGCGGGTCGTCGGCCGACCACACGGTCACGGTGTGGCCGCGTTCCAGCAGCCGGATGGCCGCGGTCAGCCCGATCACCCCGCCGCCCACCACGATCACGTCCGTCATGCCCTCGATCCTGCCGGGGTGTTCATTGGCCGGCCAATTGGTCTTCCGTGCCCGGCGATAAGCCACGCTTATGATGCGGGGATGGAACGGTTGCGGCCCGCGTTCGCGACGACGGCCCGGTCGGAGGGGGCGCGGCTGGCGGGAATCGACCTGGACCGGCTGAGGTCGTTCCAGGTGCTGGTGGCCGAGCTGCACTTCACCCGGGCCGCCGCCCGGCTGCACCTGACCCAGCCCGCGCTGAGCCAGCAGATCCAGGCCCTGGAACGGCAGTTGGGCACGCCCCTGGTCGAGCGGCACCCTCGCGGTTGCACCCTCACCCCGGTCGGCGCGCGGGTGGCCGCCGAGACCGACCGCCTGCTGGCCGAGGTGGACGCCGCGGCCGCCCGGATCGCCGCCGCCGCGCAGGGCACGCTGCGCCTGGCCTACACCCGCTCGGCCCGAGGCGGCCGGGTGGACGCGTTGGTGGCCCGGTTCCGGGCGGCGTATCCCCAGGTGGAGGTCCTGCCGTCCACGGGCTGGACCACCCCCAACGTGGAGGCCCTGCGCGCCGGCGCGGTAGACGCCGCGTTCATCCGCCCACCGGTCGACGAGCCGACCCTGACCTGCCTGCACGTGGACAGCGAGGAGCTCTTGCTGGCCGTACCCGCCGCGCATCCGCTGGCCACCCGCCGCCGCATCCCCCGCCCGGCGATAGCCGGCCTGCCGGCCGTGATGTGGCCCCGAGAGAACGGCCCCGGCATGTTCGACCGAACCATCGCCCAGATCTGGCCGGCCGGCGGCTTCACCCTGTCCCGCCACGAGCCCGACGACGAACAGCTACTGCGCGCGGTGGCGGAGGGCACCCTGATAGCAGCGGTCCCAGCAGGCCGAGCCCGGTCGTTAAAGGTCCCCGGAGTCCGCCTGCGCCGCTTCACCGACCCCATCCCCACGGTAGACATAGCCCTGGCCTACCCCACCGCCACCACCAACCCAGCGGTGCATCGCCTGGCCGCCCTCCTCTGACTACCGGTGGGCGAAAACGAAGCCACCTTCTACGTCCGGGGCCGGGTGGTGGGCCATCTCGGCCTCCACGGTGAAGCCGGCCTCTTGCAGCCAGCTCGCCACCCGAGCGGGCGAGCGGCGGTGGACGTAGACGTTCATCTGGTGTCCGCCGTAGCCCTCGGTTTTGAGCTTGCTGCCCTCGCCGGCGTGGAAGCCGGCCAGGAGCACTCCGCCCGGCTGCAGGACCCGGAAGAACTCGGCGAGCACGGTCGGCACGTCCTCATCCGGCACGTGGATCAGCGAGAACCAGGCGAGCAGCCCGGTCAGGCTGCCATCGGCCAGGTCGAGAGCCGTCATCGACCCGACCTCGAACCGCAAGCCCGGATGATCGCGCCGCGCCACCTCGATCATCGCGGGCGAGAGGTCGACGCCGAACGCGTCCAGGCCGATGCCGTGCAGGTAACCGGTGAGCCGGCCTGGCCCGCAGCCCACGTCGGCGACCGGCCCGTTCCCCGCGCCGCGAACCCACTCGGCGAACAGCGCCAGGATCCCGCGCTGGAACGGCTCGCCCGCCAGCGAGTCCCGCAGCAGATCGGCGTAACTGACCGCCACGGTGTCGTACGAGGTCCGCGTGTCATCAAGCCAACCCGGAACGCGCATGCCGAGCAGAGTATCTCCCGGCGAATCGGTGACAACGCCATGCTGGCCCGGCGCCGCCCCTTCGTCCTAGGGGCGGAGCTCGGACGTGACGGAGACCCGCAGGTAGGCATCGACCCAGGCGTTTGCCGCCTCATCGCCGGGGTCGGGCCCGAGCCGGTCGGCCAGGACCTTCGTGGACTCGGCAGCGCGGCGCAGGCCGGCGCGGCCGAGGTGGTCGGCGGCGGCCCGCAACCGGCCGGGCATGGTCGGCGGGGTGTGCAGCAGGCCGCGGTGGGCCACCTCGGCCAGCAGGGTCAGCGCCTCGTCCAGCGCGTGGCCGAGCGGGTCGGCCGCCGCGTCCGCCGGCCGCGGCGGGCCCGTGCCGTGCCCGGCCGGGGCCAGATCGGGCACCAGTACGCCGTCGCCCACCGCGAAGCCGATCGGGTCGATGAGCACGCCCCCGCCACCCCGGCGGACGCTGCCCGCGACATACCGGGCCTCCCCGCTCAGCGCCTCGGCCACCGCGTCCAGCCGGCCAGGGGCGCAGGCCGCGTGGGTAGCGGTGATCGTCGCCGTGGTGCCCTGGGCGTCGGCGACGACGGCGTCGAGCCGCTGCGCCCCCGGCGCGTAGCTGAGTGACAGCACCTCGGCGATCGGCACCACGCGCACCAACTCGGCCTCCACCCGGGCGCGGATCGGCCGCGGTGGCAGGGCGTCCAGCTCGGCGGCGAGAACGGCCAGATCGCTCGCGATCAGCGTGCGCGGCAGGTGCTGCCACGACCCACGGGACGCCATCGCCTCGGTGCGGCTCAGCCGCCGGGCACCCAGCCGCACGGTGCGGCTGGCGCTGCGCGACGCCGACTCGGTGACCACGGCCCCGGACGCGAGCGCCCGGATGGTCACCCCGGCGACGCGGCGTTCGCCCAGACGAGGCCCGACATCCTCGGTCTCGTACGCCCGTCGCAGCACCAGCACGGTCGCACTGTCCGCATGCGCCAGGAACACCTCGACAACCCGCTCCTCACCAACCACCGAAACCCGAGCCCCAAGCCCGTCCAGCCGAGCCCGCCGTAGCGGAGTCTCCGACGCCTCATCAGTGCCCAGCACCCGCGAAACCAGACTGGCCCCGCCCCCGCGGCCGCTGCCGTCGTTGCCGCCTGGTTCGCGGCCGCTGCTGCCGGTCACCGCTCGGTGCCGGGCGAAGAGTTCGGCGACGTGGTCGGCCAAGGCGTCCGGGCGGTAGCGGGCGCTTCGGTCCCGATAGGCGTCGAGCTGGCCGATCAGGTCGTCCACGGCGAGCAGCGGCCAACGCATCCGCCCGGCCTCGAGTTCCCGCCGCACCGAGGCGACCTCGGCGCCGATGCCTGCTCCCAGGTGGACGGCACCCTCCCGGAGGACCAGCCCGGCGAGCGCGACGGCCCGGTCCAGACCTGGCCCGCCCGAAACCGTGGCCCGGCCGCCGACCTGCACCTGAACGTCGGGCCGGCCGGGTGCCTGCTCGTCGGCGGCCCGGAACGCCCACACCGCCAGCGCGATGACGTCGTCCCGGACGCCCGCGACCGCGTCGGTCCGGGCGAAGCCCAGGTCGCGCGGCACCAGGAACCGCACGGTGGCGGTAGGCAACTCGACGGTCGGCACCGGGTCGCCGGGCCGGCCGCGATGCACCCGGGCCACATAGCCGGCCCGCTCGACCCGCCGGGCCGCGGTGACCCCGCGTTCCCCGATCCGTGCGGCGAGCTGCACGTCGCTGAACTCCCCGGGCGACCACCCGGCCTCGGGCGATCTTGTCGAATTGGCATCCGGGCCGGGTGCGGATTCAAGGCCGGCGGAGGTCGCGCGCTGAGGATCGGCTGCGGCTTCGCCCGCGCCGCCCCCGACGGCGTGCGGGCCGGCTTCCGGCTCCGTCTCGTCTTCCGGTGATCCGGCCGCCTCCGCCTCGCCCGCCGGGTGCAGCGATCTGCTCGTTCCGGCCGCTTCGGACCGTTCGGCCTGTCCGGCCGCCGTGGCGGAGGCGGCATTGTGCTGCTGCTGGTAGGCGAGGACCAGCGCGATCACGTGCCGGCAGACGCCGGGGGCCGCGCAGCTGCACTTTCCGGCCTCCAGGCCGCCGGTGGGCAGGGACGTCGTGGTGCCGTCGGGGGCGGTGGCGTGGACCGTGCCGTCGGGGTCCTCGGACAGGGCCGGAGGCTCTCGATCGGCCTCGCGGGTGGCCCGCTTGACCAGGCCACGGTTGGTTAGTTCGGCCAGGGTCTCGGGGGTCAGGGCCAGCAGGTCGGGTCTCATCGGGTCACCTGCTCGGCTACGAACTCGGCCAACTGGCCGGGGGTCATCGCGCCTACCGCGGCGCCCACGTCGGCCAGGCGCTGGGCCATCTCGCGGTCGTAGGAGGGGTTGGCCTGTTCGTCCAGGGCGGCCAGGCCCAGCACCTTGGTGCCCTGCTCGACCAGGTCGCGGACCGCGCGGACCAGCGCCGACTCCGAACCGCCCTCGTAGAAGTCGCTGACCACCGCGACGATGGCGCGGCGTGGCTGCTCGATCAGGCCGGCGGCGTAGCGGACCGCCCGGCCGATGTCGGTGCCGCCGCCCAGCTGGACCTTCATCAGCAGTTCCACCGGGTCGTCCACGTCGCGGGTCAGGTCGACCACGGCCGTGTCGAAGGCGACCAGGTGGGTGCGCACTCCGGGCAGGCCCCACAGGCAGGCCGCGGTCACCGCGGAATGGATGACCGAGTCGACCATCGAGCCGGACTGGTCGACCAGCAGGATCAGCTGCCACTGCTCGACGTGTTTGCGGCTGCGGGAGAAGAAATGCGGTGTCTCGATGTAGAGCCGCTGCTCGTCGGGGCGGTAGTGGCCGAGGTTGCCGCGCAGGGTGCGTTTCACGTCGAAGTCGCGGGCCTGCTTCCAGCGGCTCGGCTTGCGGGCCCGGGTGCCGGTGAACGCGGCCCGCACCTCGGTGGCCATCCGTGCCATCAGGTCGCGCACCACGGCCTCGACGATGCGCCGGGCCAGGCGCAGCACCTCGGGGTTCATCAGGTGCTTGGTCTGCAGGACCGCGCGCAGCAGGGCCGGGTTGGGCTCGACGGTGCGCAGCACCTCGGGGTCGGTGACGATGTCGGTGATCTCGTACCGTTCGATGGCATCGCGCTGCAACCGCTCGACCGTCTCCTTCGGGAAGAGCTGGTTGATGTCGTCGAGCCAGTCGACCGTGGTCAGCGCGGACGGGCCGTCCCCGCCGGACCGCCCGCCGCCGCGCCGCACGTCGCGCCGGTCATGCTCGCCGTCGCGGCCGTACAGCCAGTCGAGGGCGGCGTCCCGCCGGGCCGCCTCGGGGCTGAGTTGCCCGGCCGCCGACGCCGGTTCGCCGAGCACGAGCCGCCAGCGCTCCAGGTCCGGATCCGTCACGCGATCAGCCCTTCCCGCCGCAGGGCGGCGTCCACCAGGTCGTCCAGCAGCATCCCGGCGGCCACCACGGCCGGGTCGAGCCCGCCGCGCAGCAGCTGCCGCCCGGTCCCGCCGAGCCCGCGCCGGGCCAGCACCCGCCCCGCGATGGTCTCCCGCTCCCGGGGCGGGAAGTACTCGAACGCCTGCCGCAGCGCCGGCAGCGCCACCAGGAAGTCCTCGGCGGACAGCCCCGACATCAGCTCGTCGAGCAGCCCCACCACCTCGGCGTGGTGCAGCACCTCTTCCCGCGCGAGCGCGAACAGCCCAGCCAGCCAGTCCCCGGCCGACCGAGGCACGAACGCCCCACGAACCGCCCGCACCGGATCAAGCGTGCCCTCGGACCGCCCCCGGTCGCCGGCATCGCCGGGCAGGCCGTTGTCCGACGGGGCCAAGGCCCAGCGGAAGCCGAAGGCGGCTCCGCGCAGGTCGGGTGGGACGTCGTCGTCGGCCGCGAGGCGGGCGGCGACCTCGAGGGCAGCCGGGCGGTCCAGGGCGAGCTGGTGTTCGGCGTGGTGCAGGGCGTCTCGGCAGGCGGCCAGGGCGGCTATGCGGCCGGGGTCGGCGGGGGCGTCGCCGCCGCGGATGCCCTCGGCCAGCCAGAGCACTCGCCGGACCGCGGCGGCTATCACCGTGCCCAGGGTGGTGCTGTGGGTGGTGTCGAAGAGGTGGCCGTGCCGCCACATGGTCAGGACCACGGCCAGCATGCGGCCCAGCGGGCCCAGGTCGGGCGCGGAACCCACGGACGCCTCGATGTCGGACAGCGTGCGCGCCGAGATGTCGGTGATGCCGGCCTGGGCGGCGTCGAACAGCACCGTGGCCAGGGCGTCCACGTCGCGGCCGGCCTGAGTGGCGCGGTCGGCCAGGACGGCCGCGGCGGCGTCGAGGAGCGTGGCACCGTAGGCGCCGGCCTCGATCACCGCGGTCAGCCGTTCCGCGGTGGGGCGCAGGGTCCAGCGTTCGCGTAGCACCGGTTCCAGGCCGGTGGCCGGGCCGGAGTCGCGCCGGAAACCGGGCACGCCCAGCAACCGCACCCGGTGCAGCACCCGGCTGCGCCGCCGGTCCGGCTGGCGGGTCAGGTCGAGGTCGAGATCGGCACTGCCGTCCAGATCGGCCCGGGCCAGCTCGGCGTCGAGGTCGTGCACGAGCGGGGGCGCGGGCGTCGCGGGATGCAGGCGCCCGACGCGCGTGCCGCTGAGCGCGGCGACCATCTCGACCACGACCGGATGGCTTCCGGCCCCGAGCATCCCCCGCGACGACCACGGCAGGGGTACGTCGAGAGCCTCGTTCACCAGCGCCGACGCCAGCCCGTCGAGTACGTCGGTGCGGCCCGGCCGGAGATGCCCGCGCACGGCGGCCAACCCGTCGGCGGTGGCGTGCGCGGCGATCAGGTCGGCCGTCGACACCGGCTGCTTGCGCTCGCGCAGCCGGGTGGCCACGGCTTCGACCAGATGCCGGGCCGCCCCGTCCACCCCGGATTCCCAGAGTTCCTGGTAGTAGCCGGGCGACGGCATGCCGGACTGGTAGCCGTCGAACGCGTCGAGCCGCCGGAACGAATAGGGAACGAGGAAGCTCCCGCCGATCGCCCCGTCCGGCATGGCCGGCACCGCCGGCCACACCACATCGCCGATAGCGGAGACGTTGTGGGCGGCGACCAGGGCGGGGCGGTGGAAGCCGCCGGTCACCACGACGACCGGGCGGTCGCCGGCCGCTGCTTCGGCGGCGGCCACCCAGGAGGCCATGTACGACTCGCGGGCCTGGTCGGTCTCGCCGGGGTCGGCGTCGCCGCGGACCAGGTCGAAGTAGGTGTTCAGGCGGATGGGCAGGTCATCCGTGGGGGCTATCTCGAACAGGTGGTCCCACAGGGCGTCCACGTTGTCTACGCCGAACGACCGGCACAGGCGGGTCATCACGTCGGCGTAGCGCAGTTCGGCGTCGGCATAACGGTTGGTGCGGCCGGCGAAGGCCGGATGCCAGGCCGGCAGGTCGATGAAGCGGGACTCGGCGCCGACCCTGGCCGCCTGGGTCAGGGCCGTCCACTCGGGGGAGTAGTCGCACAGCGGGGCCCACGACGCGTGCCGGCGGTCGTCGTCGCGGTAGCTGCTGAAGATGGCCACCGGCAGGTCGTGGCCCAGCCGCAGCTCGTCCAGCCGGGGGTTGAAGTCGGCCGGGCCCTCGATCAGGACGTAGGCGGGCCGCAGGGTGTCGATGGTGTCCGCCACCAGGCGGGCGCAGGCGGGGCTGTGGTGGCGGACCCCGATGAACGTGACCGGCATGGCTCAGCCGGGGAGCAGGTGCCGGGCCCGGTGCAGGGCCTGCCACTGGTCGCCGTCCCGCCAGGTGACCTGCTGGGCCAGGTAGCGGCGCAGCTTGGCGAGATCTTCGGGGCTGTCCTTGGCGGCGGTGCCGGCCAGGCAGGCCACCACGTCCTCGGCGGTGCCGGCCTCGCCGCGCAGGAACCAGCCGCGCAGGCCGACCGCGTGCGCCACCGACACCGCCTCGGCCGTGCTCATCACCGCCGACAACCGGTCCATCGAGTCGCCCCGCGCGGTTTCGCCGGTGCGCAGCTCGCGGAACGTGGTGACCAGCACCTCCAGGACGTCCCGGCGTGGCTCGGCGGTCACCCCGGAGCGGCGCAGCAGCTTGGCCGCCTCGTCGGTCACCAGGGCCAGCTCGGTGCGCAGGTCGGCGATCGGGAAGACCGTCTCGAAGTTGAACCGGCGCTTGAGGGCCGAGCTCATGTCGTTGACGCCCCGGTCGCGGGTGTTCGCGGTGGCGATGATGTTGAAGCCGTCCCGGGCGAACACCATCGCTTCGGCGCCGGTCAGCTCGGGGATGGTCAGGACCCGGTCGGACAGCGGGGACAGCAGGCAGTCCTGCACCTCCAGCGGGCAGCGGGTGATCTCCTCGAAGCGGACCGTGCGGCCCTCACCCATGCCGCGCAGCAGCGGGGCCGGGACCAGCGAACGCGTCGACGGGCCCTCGGCCACCAGCAGCGCGTAGTTCCACGAGTAGCGGATCTGGTCTTCCGTGGTGGCGGCGCCGCCCTGGATGGTCAGCGTGGAGTCGCCGCTGACCGCGGCCGCGAGCAGCTCCGACAGCAGGGACTTCGCGGTGCCGGGCTCGCCGACCAGCATCAGGCCGCGGCTGGTGGCCAGGGTGATCAGGGCGCGGTCGATCAGCGACGGGTCGCCGACGAACTTCTGGCTCACGCCGAGCGCCGGGTCGCCGACCACGAAACGGCGGGCGGCCTGGACGCTCAGGTGCCAGCCCGGTGGGCGGGCCGCGGTGTCGGCCGCGCGCAGCCGGGCCAGCTCGTCGGCGAACCGGACCTCGGCCGGCGGCCGCTGAACGGAGTCGGCAGGTTCGGTGACATCAACAATCATGGGAGGCCTCACGCCGTGATTTCGGTCAGGTCGCGGATGATTTCCGAGGCGGCCACCGGGTCGAGTTTGCCCAGCGGGACCAGGCCGCTGTCGGAGCGGCCCCAGACGCTGTAGCTGCCGTCGTGCAGGTAGACGCCGGTCAGCTTCTGTTCGGGGAACTCGGTGGGCATGCCGACCACGATGCCGGGGTCGAGTTCGACCGTCACCTCCAGGCTCGGGCCCAGTTTCAGCTCGATGGCGCCCTGCACGCCGCCGTCCATCGGGTCGTCCCGCCGCCAGCCGCGCCGTTCCAGGCCCAGCACCTTGGTGGTGGCCAGCTCGATGCCCTCGAAGCGGGTCAGCCGGCTCGCGGTGGCCTCGGCCGGGGTGAGCGCGAACGTCTCCCGGCTCAGTTGGGGGAACGGCTGCAGGATCTCGTAGTCGGCGAACAGCTCCGACCAGGTGGCGAGCTCGCCGGCCAGCTGCAGCGGGTGGGCGACCCCGATCACGGCGTCGTCGGCGATGGTGGTCTCGTCGTCGTCCACGGTGGAGAAGGTGCGGTCCTCGGCGACCCGGATCGCGCCGACCAGGTTTCCGGTTTCGTCGTAGCCGCCCCAGACCAGGCGGCGGACGATGTGCCAGAGCAGCGGGTGGCCCACGAACAGCTGGCGGAACTCGGTGCCGGACCAGCGGCGGCCGGTGACCATGGCTCGTTCGAGGCGGCGGATCTGGTCGGCGGCGACCGTGCGGACGTCCTTCTTCAACGCCGCGAACTGCTTGTAGGCGGCCTCACCGAGCGCGGCGTCGTCGCGGGCACCCGGCTTGGGCAGCGCCTTCAGGTGCTTGCCGGCCGCGTCCGTCACATAGGGACGCAGCTGCTCGTCGAAGCCGACCACGAACTGGCGGGGGCCGTAGTCGAGGCGCAGGCTGCCGTCGGCGTCCAGGCCGAAGTCGGGCACCAGCCGGTCGGCCAGCTGCTCGGCGCTCAGCCCCAGCGCGGCCGCGACCTCGTCCATCTTCTGGTTGGCGGCCGCCTTGAGGCCCTTGAACTTGGCCCGCTGGGCGATGCCGTGCAGGTGCATCAGGGCCACGTCGCTGCCGATGGCGGCCAGCACGTTGACGCCGGTGACCGCCTTGGCGTGCCCGCCCTCGCCGGGCCAGGCCAGGATCAGCGGGGTGAGCCGGCGGACCGTCTCGTCGTCGCCGATCAGGCCGAGCGCGTCGAGCACCCAGCTCTCCTTGGAGTTGGAACCGGCGGCCTGCCAGCGCTGGAACACCCCCCACGCGAACTCGGCCAGCCCGGCCGGGTCGAACGCCGGCTTGACCACCTCGACGCCCGCATAGGGATCGTCGAGCTTGGACAGGGCCAGGACGGTCAGCAGGTTGGCGACCGCGTCGCCCGGCAGGCTGCCGCCGTTGTCGCGCAGTGGAACCGGGGGCAGCAGCCCGGGAACAGCCCAGGACGGCGCGGGTGGGAGCTTGGCCGGCAGAACCGTGAGCGGGTCGGTGGCCAGGAGGGTCTCGATCGCGGCTTCGACCGTGGGGCCGTAGGAGGCGGCCGCGGCCCGGACCGCCTCGGAGTGGCCGTTGGTGTGCAGGATCAGCAGCGCGCGTTCGGCCTGGCGGCGGGCCGGGCCGGCCTTGTCGAGCGCGGGCGGGATCAGCGCCCGGGACGCCGAGGTGGCGTGCCGCAGCAGCCAGGTCATCGCGGTGCGGCGCACGCTCTTGAGCCGGGACAGCCAGTCGGCCATGTGCACCGCGATCGCGGGCGACGAGTAGGGCAGGAAAGCCGCGGCGATCTCGGTGGGTGTCTTGCCGGCCATGTAGAGCATGGGTTTCAGGGCGTCCAGCTCGAAGCGGGCGGTGATCACCCGCATCCAGGTGCCGGAGTCGTAGATCTGGGTGGGTTTCCAGTAGCCGAGGGCCGGGCGGGCGATCAGCTCGGGTGCCTGGGCGAAGAAGCGGACCGGCTCGTACCAGTTCGCGCGGCCGGTCACGATCCGCTTGGCCAGTTGCACCCAGTCCTCGTCGTCGCGGCCGTAGCGCTCGACCGGGGTCTGCGCCCAGGTGTCCCGCTCGCCCGGCAGCCACTCGATCGTCGCCGGGTCGGAGCAGGTCAGGCCGGGGATGACGATCGGCTTGGCGGCCTTGGTGCGCCGCTCCCACGGCGGGCTGGCCAGCAGCGGCGGCACGGCGGCCGGGTCGGCGACCGCGAGGCTGGACGCGCGGGCGGCGATCGCGTCGATGCGGGCCGCCGCGTCGGGGCTCAGCTCGGGGCGGACCGTGTCGAGCAGGTCGAGGTGCGCGAGGACGTGCGCGCGCAGCAGGTCGGCCACGTCGCGCTTGTCGCCGGCCTCGGCCAGCAGGCGCAGGCCACGCGCCGGGAAGCGGTCGACGGCCTCCAGCAGGGCGGGCATCACGTATTTCACGTCGACCCGCTCGATCAGGCCGGTCATCACCTCGTCGCCGGGGAGCGCGGCGAGCACCGCGAGCAACCGGCGCTGGCCGTCGGCGCCGCGGTCGTCGTCGAACCAGTGGAACAGGGCCGGGGCGCAGGCCGGGCCGACCCCCTCGGCGAGCGTGTTGAGCAGGGTGCGCTGGCTGACCACCGAATAGGTGTGCACCAGCGACGCGAGGGTAACCGCCTGCGCCCGGGTGGTGGCCGCGGTGACCAGAGCCACGCCACGGTAGCCGCTGGCGGCGGCCTCGGCGTCGGCCAGGTCGGCCGCCACCCACTCGGCCTGGTCGGGGGCGAGGACCGAGGTGGCGAGCCGCAGGTAGGGGTGGGCGGCGCGGTAGTCGGCCAGGAACGTGACCGCCGCGGCGTAGTCGTCGTCGGAGGCGGCCGCCAGTGCCTCGCGGACCTGCAGCGCGATGACCAGCGGCACGTCGGGTCGCCAGCCCTGCCGCTCCTCGCCCAGACGCATCGGCCGGACCATGAAATCGGGGTTGTTGGGGCGGTGGAAGGAGCCGTGCTCGGTGATCTTCAGGGCCATCACCTCGACGGCGGCCTCGACCGCGAACGGCAGGCCGCGCTCGGCGATCCACACGTCGGCGAACGCGGTCATCCGATTCTCGTCGTTCCACCGGCCGAGCGCCGAGGCGATCGCCGCCGCGGCCGCGCCGACCGGCGCGGCGGTGGGGTCGCCGGCGAGCCAGGCCAGCCCGGCCTGGCGGATCAGCGGGTCGGTGCCGGCCGACTCGAGGACGCGTTTCACCTGGTTGGGGACCCGCTTGAGCTCCTCGTCGACGATCGCGCGGGCCTTGGCGTCGGGCTTGAACTTCCCGAGGCCGACGCTGCCCCGGCGGGCGCACCGATAGCGATACCAGGCGGTGGGGACGACGAACGTGTCCTCATCGGCCGGCGGCGAAGCGACCGGCACCGAAGCGACGGGCGCGGGAGCAGCGGGAGCGGCGGGAGGCGCGGGAGCGGCGGCCGACGCCGGGGCCGGCGGCGCGGCAACCGGCGCGGGTGTCGTGAGAGCCGGCGCCGGCGACGAAGGCGGGACGGGGACGGCTGCGGTTGTGGGACTGACCTCCGCGTACCCCTTCTTGGTCTTCTCGGCGATCAGCTTGCCCTCGTGCACCGCCGCAAGCCCGTCGTCGGCGAAGGTTTTGGTCTTGGTCTGGCCGGTCGTGCCGACCCGGCCGAATCGGACCGTCACCTCGACGCCGTCGCGCCAGATTTCCCAGAATTTCGCCGATGTGCCCTCGACGAACTCGAAGCTCCGCATGGGCCGGAACGTTAGCGGGGGCGTACGACAAAAATCTTGACGGGCGGGTTGTATGCAAACTTGCTGAGAACCTCGCGAGGATCTTGCGGAAACGACGGGGGCGGGGCAAGGATTGCATGCAATCGGCGCGAGGAGGCCCCGTGCGACCGGCAGCGGAGCAGGTCACCCAGTCCCTACGGGACGAGATCATGTCTGGTGCCATCGCGTCCGGCACCCGCCTCGGCGAGGCCGAGCTGGCCGTCCGGTTGTCGGTCAGCCGAACGCCGGTTCGGGAGGCTTTGTCCAGACTTGCCGCCGAGGGTCTCGTCGAGCTGACGCCGCATCGCGGCGCCCGCGTCGCGACCTGGAGCGAGGAGCAGCTGCGCGAGATCTTCGAGCTGAGGTTGCGGCTGGAGCCCTATGCGGTGCGTCAGGCGGTGCCCCGGCTGCACTCCGACCAACTGGACCAACTGGACGAACTGGCGGAGGCGATGATCCAGAATCGGAGCCTGGATCGGCTGGTCGACCTCAACCGGCGGTTTCACGGGATGTTCATCGACGCGGCCGGGTCGTTGCCGCTGGCCGGCGCCCTGAAAGCCGTCACCCACGCGGCGGTGGTGCACCAGAACTTCGCCGACTACACGCCCGACGCGATGCACCGCAGCCTCAACCATCACGTGGAGATGGTGGCGGCCGCGCGAGCCGGTGACGGCGACTGGGCGGAAGCGGTCATGCGCGCACACCTCTACAACGCGCGGGCCACCATGATCGGAGGTCCGCTGTGACCCTTCCCCTGGACGACCTGCGGGTGGTCGAGTTCGGTCAGCTGCTGGCCGGGCCGTTCTGCGGGCAACTGCTCGGCGACTTCGGCGCCGAGGTGATCAAGGTGGAAGACCCTGGTCGCGGCGATCCGATGCGGCAGTGGGGGCGGGAGAAACCGCACGGCAAATCGCTGTGGTGGCCGGTTGTCGCCCGCAACAAGAAGTCGGTGACCTGCGATCTGCGGCAGCCCGAGGGGCAGGCGCTGATCCGCAAGCTGATCGACACCGCCGACATCGTGGTGGAGAACTTCCGGCCCGGCACCCTGGAGCGCTGGGGGATAGGCCCGGCCGAGCTGTGGGAGACCAACCCGGGGCTGATCGTCACCCGGGTGACCGGTTACGGGCAGACCGGGCCGTATGCCAGCCGGGCCGGGTTCGGCTCGATCGGCGAGGCGATGGGCGGGATCCGCTACGTGATGGGGGATCCGGATCGGGCACCGGTGCGAGCGGGGATCTCGCTGGGCGACTCGCTCGCGGCCACCTACGCCACCATCGGGACGCTTGTCGCGGTGCACAACCGCACCCGGACCGGGCGTGGGCAGGTGGTCGACTCGGCGATCTACGAGGCCGTCCTGGCGATGATGGAATCGCTGCTGCCGGAGTGGGCGGTGGCCGGTTACCAGCGCGAACGCACCGGGGCGGTGCTGCCGAACGTGTCGCCCAGCAACGTCTATCCGACCGGCGACGGGGATCTGATCCTGATCGCCGCCAATCAGGACAGCGTTTTCGGGCGGCTGGCCACCGCAATGGGCGAGCCAGAATTGTCCAGCGATGCCCGATATGCAACGCACGAAGCTCGCGGCGCCGCGATGGAGGAGCTCGACGGTCTGATCGCCAAATGGACGGTTAAAAAGTCCGCCGAGGAGCTTTTGTCCATTCTGCACCAGGCGGGCGTCCCGGCCGGGCGGATCTTCCGGGCCAAGGACATGTTCGCCGACCCGCACTTCCAGGCGCGGGAAGCGATCGTCACGGTGGACGAGATCCCGATGCAGAACGCCACCCCCCGGCTCAGCGAGACCCCGGGCGCGGTGCGGACCGCCGGCCCCGAGCTGGGGCAGCACAACGACGAGATCTACGGCGGCCTTCTCGGCCTCGACGAAACGGAGCGCGCGCGTCTGCGCCAAACCAAGATCATCTAAGGAGTGAGATGTCCTATCGACTCGGCGTGGATGTGGGCGGCACGTTTACCGACGTGCTGCTGGTCGACGAGGAAACCGGTTCGACGTGGCGGGCCAAGACCGCCTCGACGCCGAGCGATCAGTCAGTGGGCGTGCTGCACGGCATCGACAAGGTGTGCGCCGAGGCCGGCATCGACCGCTCGGCCGTCGCCCACGTGCTGCACGGCACCACGGTCGCCACCAACGCGATCCTCGAGGGCAAGGGCGCCACGGTCGGCCTGGTGACCACCGAGGGTTTCCGGCAGGTCTTGCAGATCGCCCGCTCGTTCGTCCCGGGCGGCCTGGCCGGCTGGATCATCTGGCCCAAGCCGGAACCTCTGGCCGACTTGGAAGATACGGTCGAGGTGCCGGAGCGGATCGGCAGCGACGGCACGGTGATCACACCGCTGGACGAGGAGAAGGCCCGGCAGGCCCTGCGAAAACTCCACGGCGTCGAGGCTCTCGCCATCTCGTTGATCAACGCCTTCGCGAACGACAAACACGAGCGGCGCCTCCTGGAGCTGGCGCGGGAGGAACTGCCCGGTGTCGAGGTCTCGTTGTCCTCCGTCGTTCTGCCGGAAATGCGGGAGTATGAACGCGCGCTGACCACCGTTGCCAACGGTTACGTCCAGCCCCAGGTCGCCCGCTACGTCGCCAACCTGAGCGCCAAGCTGAAGGCGGAGGGGGTTCCGGCCGGACTGTCCATCCTGCGCAGCGACGGCGGCCTCGCCAGCGCCGACGCGGCCATCGCGGCCCCGGTCACCATGCTGCTGTCCGGACCGGCCGGCGGGGTCACCGGCGCGGTCTGGGTGGCCGAGCAGTCCGGCCACACCGAGCTGTTGACCTTCGACATGGGCGGCACCTCGACCGACGTCGCGCTGGTGCAGGGCGGGCAGGCGCGCATCGGCCGGGAGACCAAGGTCGGTGACCTCACGGTCCGGGCCTCCGCGGTGGACGTCCGCACGGTCGGCGCCGGCGGCGGGTCGATCGCCCACGTGCCCGAGCTGACCCGCGCGTTGCGGGTCGGCCCGCAGTCGGCGGGCGCCGAGCCGGGCCCGGCCGCCTACGGCAAGGGCGGCACCGCACCCACCGTGACCGACGCCAACGTGGTGCTCGGCTACCTCCCGTCCGCCCTGGCCGGCGGCGAGATCACCCTGGACCGGGACGCCGCCCGCGCCGCGGTGCAGACGATCGCCGACGCGATGGGCCTGGAGAGCGCCGAGAAGGCGGCCGCCGGCATCATCGACATCGTCAACGAGAACATGCTCGGCGGCCTGCGGCTGGTCAGCGTGCAGCAGGGGTTCGACCCGCGCGACTTCGCCCTGGTCGCCTTCGGCGGCGCCGGCCCGTTGCACGCCAACGCGCTCGGCCGGCTGACCGGCGCCTGGCCGGTGATCGTCCCGCCGTCGCCGGGTGTGCTGTGCGCGCTCGGCGACGCGACCACCTCCGCTCGCGACGAGTCGGCCCGGACCGTTTTGCGCAAGCTGGGTGATTTGTCGGACACGGAACTGGCGACGATCTTCGAGGAGCTGGCGACGGCCGCCTCCGACCGTCTGAAAGCGCAGGGCATCACCCCTGAGCATATCGCCTATTCCGCTGATATCCGATTTGTCGGCCAAGGCAACGAGCTGCCCGTGACCTTCGAGCTGAGCGAGGGTCTCACCGGCCTGGCAACCCGCTTCGACACCGAGCACGAGCGACTGTTCTCCTTCACCCTCAACGTGGACCACGAGCTGGTAAACGCCCGTGCCACGGTGACCGGCCCCCGGCCGCGCGTGGCTCCGATCCATCTGGAAAAGGGCGACCCGGACCCACAACCCGCCCGCACCGGCGAAACCCCCATCTACGTCGACGGCCACTACGTCGACGCCGCCCTCTACGACCGGCTCAAGCTCAAAGCCGGCAACGTCATCACCGGCCCCGCGATCGTCACCGAGATGGACTCGACCACCCTGATCCTCCCCGGCCACGCCGCGACCACGGACGACGGCGGCAGCCTCCTCATCCGCCCGACGTCGAAGGAGGCCTGACCGATGGCCCGCATCGTCGAACCCAACACCACCCCGCTGGAGCCGGTCGACGTCGACCCGGTAACCCTGGACCTGGTCGAGAACGGCCTGCGCAACGCCCGCTACGAGATGGACGAGGTGCTCTTCCGCACCGCGCTCAGCCCCGGCATCCGCGAGCAGCACGACGAGTTCCCGCTGATCGCCGACCCGAGCGGCAAGATGGTGGTCGGCCAGTTCGGCCTGTCCATCCCCGACTTCCTGGCCGGTTTCGAGGGCGACATCGGCGAGGGCGACGTCCTGCTGACCTCCGACCCGTACTCCTGCGGTGCCGCGATCAGCCACGCCAACGACTGGCTGGTGGTGCTGCCGATCTTCACCGAAGGACGAGTGGTCGGCTGGGCGTCGATGTTCGGCCACATGTCCGACGTCGGCGGCAAAACCCCGTCGTCGATGCCGACCGACGCCAAGACCATCTACGAGGAGGGCGTGGTCATTCCGCCCTTCAAGCTGTACGCCGGGGGCAAGCTCAACGAGGACGCGCTGCGCATCATCCTCAACCAGGTGCGGGTGCCCGACTGGAACCGGGCCGACCTCAACGGCCTGGTCGCCGCCTGCCGCACCGCCGCGAAACGGGTCACCGAGATGTGCGCCCGGTTCGGCGTCGACACCTACCTGTCGGCGCTGGACGCCCTGCTGCAGCGCAACTACGACGCGATGAAGACGCTGCTGCACGTGGTCTTCGCCGAGGGCCGCACGCTTTCGTTCACCGATTACATCTGCGACGACGGGGTGGGCTACGGCCCGTACGAGTTGAAGCTGTCGCTGACCCGCACCGGCGACCGGGTGCACCTGGACTTCACCGGGTCGTCGCCGCAGGCGATCGGCCCGGTCAACTACTACCTGAACGAGAACCTGGCCCGGATGTTCTTCGGCATCTACATGATCACCGTGGCCGACCCGCAGATCCTCTGGAACGACGGCTTCTACCCGCTTGTCGACGTGACCATCCCGGACGGCTCGTACTGGAAACCGAAGCACCCGGCCGCCCTCAACGCCCGCAACCACGGCATCGGCCGGGTTTTCGACCTGTTCGGCGGCCTGCTCGGGCAGACCAACCCGGCCCTGCTCAACGCGGCCGGCTTCTCCTCGTCACCGCACTTCATGTACTCGGGGAACTACTCCGGCGGCGACCGCAAGGGCGAGTGGTTCCAGCTCTACTCGATCGGCTTCGGCGGCATCCCGGGCCGGCCACTCGGCGACGGCCCCGACGGTCACTCGCTGTGGCCGAGCTTCGTCAACATTCCGTGCGAGTTCCTCGAGTCCTACTACCCGCTGCGGATCGAGAAGTGGGAGACGGTCGCCGACACCGGCGGTGCCGGCCTGCACCGCGGCGGCAACGGCGTCGACGTCGCCTACCGCTTCCTGGAACCGGGCACCATCGCGATCCACGACGACCGCTGGCTGATGTACCCGTGGGGAGTCAACGGCGGCACGCCCGGCGCCCGCGGCCGTAAGTGGATCGACCGGGCCTCGGGGGAGCGGGAGGTGCTGCCCAGCAAGTGCCACGACGTGCCGGTCCACCCCGGCGACGTGCTGCACTTCGTCACCTGGGGTGGCGGCGGCTGGGGTGACCCGCTGGAGCGGGACCCGGAGCTGGTCGCGAAGGAGGTCCGGCGCGGCCTGGTCACGGCGGAAGGGGCGCTGAGGTACGGCGTCCGGGTGACCGAAAAGGGCGAAGTCCAGGAGCAGGAGACCACGGCGCTGCGTGATCAGCAGCGATCAAGAAGAGACGGGGCGTTGCCGGTCTTCGACATGGGCCCGGGCATCGAGGAGATCCTGGCCCGCTGCGAGGAGGAGACCGGTCTACCCGCCCCGATACGCCCGGTATGGCGGTGATTCTTGTGTGTCACGAAACGGGCTTGTAACGTCCGGGTCCGGCGGCCGTTCCGCTCACGAGGCGGAGCGGCCACGTTCCCGGGAGGCACCGCGATGACGTTCTACCGGCAGGTCGGCTCGATCCCACCCAAGCGGCACACCCAGCACCGCCGCCCCGACGGCGGCCTCTACGCCGAGGAACTGGTCGGCGAGGAGGGCTTCTCGTCGGACTCGTCGCTGGTCTACCACCGGGGGATCCCGTCGGCGCTTGTCGATGCCCGCCCGTGGGAGCTGCCCGACCAGACCGTCACCGCGAACTCCCCGCTGATTCCCCGGCACCTGAAGCTGCACGACCTGTTCACCGGTGAGGAGTGGAAGGCGGTCGACGCGGTCACCGGACGGCGGCTCGTCCTGGGCAATGCGGATGTGCGCATCTCGTACGCGGTCTCGGGTCTGCCCTCGCCGTTGTACCGCAATGCCGTCGGCGACGAATGTGTCTTTGTGGAGCGCGGCAGCGCGACCGTCGAAACGACCTTCGGCGCCCTGGAGGTCGGCCCCGGCGACTACGTGATCATCCCGCGCATGACGACACATCGCTGGCTGCCGCAAGAAGGCGAGCCACTGCGCACCTACGCGATCGAGGCCAACTCGCACATCGCCCCGCCGAAGCGCTACCTCTCCCGGTACGGCCAGTTCCTGGAGCACAGCCCCTACTGCGAGCGTGATCTTCGAGGCCCACAAAAAACGCTGCTCGCAGAGGGAACGGACGTCGAGATCTACGTGAAGCACCGCGGCGAGAACGGCCTCGCCGGCACGATCCACGTCGTCCCCGAGCACCCGTTCGACGTGGTCGGCTGGGACGGCTGCCTCTACCCGTACGCGTTCAACCTCAAGGACTTCGAGCCGATCACCGGGCGCGTCCACCAACCACCGCCGGTCCACCAGGTCTTCGAGGGCGCCAACTTCGTCATCTGCAACTTCCTGCCCCGCAAGGTCGACTACCATCCCCTCGCCATCCCGGTGCCCTACTACCACTCGAACGTCGACTCCGACGAGGTCATGTTCTACGTCGACGGCGACTACGAGGCCCGCAAGGGCTCCGGCATCGGCAAGGGCTCGATCTCGCTGCACCCGGGCGGGCACTCGCACGGCCCGCAGCCGGGCGCGGTCGAACGCTCCCTGGGCGCCGAATTCTTCGACGAGACCGCGGTCATGGTCGACACATTCCGCCCGCTCGGCCTCGGCGAGGCCGGCCTCGCCTCCGACGACGGCCGCTATGCCTGGTCCTGGTCCGGCCGGGGCCCAGCATGATCTTCGACCGCCTCTTCGACGACGCCGCGCTCTTCCCGCCCGGCAACGCGCCGATGGCCGAGGCCGTCCCGGCTCATCGGTCGCTGCGCTCCCGCTTCGCGGACCTGGTCGGACCCTTCGTCATCCCGGCGACCAGGCTTACGCAGCTTTTCCCGTACGCGTCGGAGCAGTCCCCGATCGACGTGTCGGTCATCGTCGCCCCCAACGGAATCGCGGGCATCCCCGACCATCCCGGCGTACGCCTCGCGGCGGTCGAGATCCCGGTCGTGACCACCGCCCCCGACGCCCGCGACGCCGTGAAGATCCTCGACGACGTGCTGCCCCCGCACCTGCCGGCCTTCATCGAGATCGGCTGGGACACCCGGCACGTCCTGGATGTGCTGGCCGGCACCCGCTACCGGGCCAAGCTGCGCACCGGCGGCCTGCGCGCCGACCTGTTCCCGACCGCGGTCGAACTGGCCGACACGATGGCCGCCTGCGTCCACCGGAACATCGCGCTCAAGTGCACGGCCGGCCTGCACCACGCCATCCGGCATCTCGACCCGGTCACCGGCTTCGAGCACCACGGCTTCCTCAACGTGCTGCTGGCCGCGTCCGCCCTGGCCGACGGCGAATCGGTGATCGTCGCCGAGGGCCACCTCGAAGCCGGTTACGGCCCGGGCCTGGCCGCCGCCGTCCGCGCCCTGACCCCGGACCAGGCCGAGGCGACCCGCCGGGTCTTCACCTCGTTCGGCACGTGCAGCGTGCTGGAACCGGTCGACGACCTGGTCCAACTCGGCCTGCTGCCTTCAAAGCCTCTGGACAGCCCGCTCTGAGCCGATACTTAACCTTGTTGGTCAACATGCTCGCCTATGGTGAAGATCTTGTATATCGCCGGGTGGGGACGCAGCGGGACCACGATCGTCGACAACATCTTCAACTCGTACAAGAACGTCTTCTCCACCGGAGAGCTGTTCTACCTGTGGCACCGCGGCCTGATCGTCGGCCGCAAGTGCGGCTGTGGCGTGAAGTTCACCCAGTGCACCACCTGGAAGAACATCCTGTCGCTGGCCTTCGCCGACCGGCTGCCCGACCCGGCCCACGTCGTCGAACTGCAGAAGAAGGCCATCCGGGTACGCCACACCCAGCACCTCGCCGACGGCACCCTCACCGCCGAGGCCGAGGAGTACCTGGAGATCTATGCGAAGCTCTACCAGGCGATCGCCGACGTCACCGGCGCCGAACTGATCGTCGACTCGTCCAAGGTGCCGTCCGGGGCCGCCCTGCTCACCCGGATGCCCGGCACCGTGCCCTACCTGCTGCACATGGTCCGCGACCCGCGCGCGGTGACCCACTCCTGGATGCGGGCCGACTCCGGACTGCGGCCCACCGCCAGCACCATGCACTGGCTGGTCCGCAACGCCATCACCGAGCGGCTCACCCGGGCCTTCCCGGACCGGCACACCCGGCTGCGCTACGAGGACTTCGCCGGCCGCCCGCAGGACACCATCGAGGAAGTCCTCGCCATGACCGGCGTGGAGCCGGCCGACGGCCCGTTCGTCAGCGAGAACACCGTGCTGCTCAAGCCCAACCACACCATCGCCGGCAACCCGAGCCGCTTTCGCAGCGGTGAGATCGCGGTGCGGCCGGACAACCGCTGGCGCGCCGAACAGCAGCTCCGCCCCCGGCTGACCGCGACCGCGCTGGCGCTGCCGATGCTGCACAAATATGGATACAGCGCCCGGGTCTGAGCCGATAGGTTGCCGGAATGGCTGAACTGCTCCCGGAAACCCGCCGTGCCCTCCTGTACCGCCTCGCCACCGCCCAGGTCCAGGGCCGGGCCCCGTCGATCGTCGCCGCGGTGGTGCGCGACGGCGGGTCGGTGTGGCTGGACAGCCGGGGGAGCGACACCGGCCGCGACGTGCAGTACCGGATCGGCTCGATCAGCAAGACCTTCGTGACCGTGCTGGTGCTGCGCCTGCGCGACGAGGGCTTGATCTCCCTCGATGACCCCATCGGCGCCCACCTGCCCGGCGACGGCGACGCGAAGATCCGCGACCTGCTCGCGCACACCGCCGGACTGGCTTCCGAGCCGCCCGGCCCGTGGTGGGAACGCACCGACGGCACCGCCCGCACCGAACTCCTCGGCACCGACGTGCCGTCCATGCGCGGGCTGCACCACTACTCCAATCCCGGGTTCGCGCTGCTCGGCGCCCTGGTCGCGCACCTGCGCGGCGCGGACTGGGGCACGGTGCTGCGCCGCGAGATCCTCGAACCGCTCGGCCTGCATCGCACCACGCTGTTGCCGACCGCCCCGCACGCGCTCGGCTGGTCGGTGCACCCGTGGGCCGACGTGCTGCTGCCCGAGCCGCTCACCGACACCGGCCCGATGGGACCGGCCGGCCAGATCTGGTCCACCGCCGACGACCTGGCGCGCTTCGCCCAGTTCCTGCTGCACGGCGACGACCGGGTGCTCGGCGCCGATTCCCTGGCCCAGATGCGTACGCCGTACGGCGCCCCCGAAGCCGACGGCTGGAACAGCAGCTACGGCCTGGGCATGCAGCTCCTGCGGCGCGGCGACCGGCTGCTGTCCGGCCACACCGGCGGCATGCCCGGCTTCGCCGCCACCGTCTGGACCAGCCCCGGCGACGACGTGGCCGCGGTGCTGCTGACCAACACCACGGCCGGCGTGCCGGTCGGCGGGGTGGCCGCCGACCTGCTGACCATCGTCGCCGACCGCGAGCCGCGCATCCCGGCCCCGTGGACCCCACTGCCCGATCTGGATCCGGCCCTGCTCGACCTGGCCGGCCCCTGGTACTGGGGTCCGGCACCCTATTCGCTTAGGCCCGCCGCCGGTGGCTGGCTGGAACTGGCCTCGCTCTCCAGCACCCGCCGGGTCCGGCTGCGCCCGGCCGGCGACGGCGAGTGGATCGGCACCGGCGACTACTTCAACGGCGAACGCCTGCGCCTGGTTCGCGACGACTCCGGCCAGGTGACCCACTTCGACCTGGGCACCTTCGTCTTCACCCGGCAGCCCTACGCACCCGCCTCGGCCATCCCGGGCGGCGTGGACCCCGGCGGCTGGCGATGACAGTGGGATGACAGCGGCCGCGCGCACGCTTCCGGCATGACGACTATGAAGGGCAACCCCGTGCGGGGCAGGATCAACGCCGTCGTGCTGCGCGGCCTCGACAACTACGGCGGGCGGCTGCTCGGCCCGCGCAAGCGGGAACTGTTCGCCGACCTGCCGCCCACGGTGGTCGAGATCGGGCCGGGCACCGGTGCCAACCTTCGGTTCTACAAGCCCGGGACCCGGTTGGTGGCGATCGAGCCCAACCCGTACATGCATGGGCCTTTGAAAGCGGAAGCCCGCCGCCGGGATATCGAATTGGATCTCCGGGCCGAAGGCGCGGAGCGGATGGACTTCCCGAACGCGAGCGTGGACGCGGTGGTCAGCACGCTGGTGCTGTGCAGCGTGCCGGACCCGGTGGCGGCGATCCGGGAGATCGGCCGGATCCTCCGGCCGGGTGGGCGGCTGATCTTCCTGGAGCACGTCCGGGCCGGCGACCATGCCGGGTACTCCGCGGTCCAGCGCCTGGTGGCCCGGCCCTGGAAGTGGCTCTTCGAGGGCTGCGACGTCGGCCGGGACACCGAGACCATGCTGCGGGCCTGCGGTTTCGAGGTCGAGGTGGATCGCTACCGGATGGCCTCGGTGCTGCTGCCGATCAACCCGCAGATCGCCGGGGTCGCCCGGCGGTGACACGATGGACCGATGCGGTTGCGGGTGCTGGGCGCGGTGCGGGCGGAGACCGCCGACGGCACCCCGATCCCGCTCGGCGACCGGCAGCGGTCCCTGCTCGCCGCGCTGCTGGCCCGGGCCGGTCGGGTCGTCCCGGCCGACCTGCTGGCCGAGCTGATCTGGGGCGACGCGCAGCCGGCCGATCCCGTTGCGGCCCTGCACAGCCAGGTTTCCCGGCTGCGGCGCACGCTGCCCGGCCTCGCGCTGATCACCGAACCGCCCGGTTACGTGCTGCGCGCGGAAACCGACGCGGACCGTTTCGACCAGCTCGTCGCTTCAGCTTTTAAAGACGACCCGGCAACCCGGGAACGGCTGCTCGGCGAGGCCCTCGCCCTGTGGCACGGCCCCGCCTACGCCGGCCCCGCCGACACCGAGATCGCCCGGCTGGAGGCGATCCGGCTCGACGAGGCCCGGCTGCAGGCCACCGAGCAGTGGCACGAGGCCCTGCTCGAAACCGGTCAGGCGGCCCGCTCGCTGCCCCGGCTCGAGGCCTTCGTGGCCGAACACCCGCTCCGCGAGGCGGCCCGCGACCTTCTGTTGCGCACCCTCTTCGCGCTGGGCCGGCAGGCCGACGCGCTGGACGCTTACCGGCAATATGTCCGCCTGCTCGCCGAGGAGCTGGGGCTGGAACCGTCGGCCGCCATCCGCGAGACCCAGCTGCGGATCCTGCGCCAGGAGCCGGTCCACCACGCGCCTCCGCTGGCCGGCCTCAAGACCTTTTCGGTGAAGGCCGGCGATCGGACCATCGCGACGGCAAGCCTGGGTTCCGGACCGCCGCTGGTCGCGCTGCCCGGCTGGGTGACCTCGATCGACGTGGTCGCGGCCGGCCGCGACCCCCGCTCCAGCCTGCTGCAACGCCTGGTGGCCGGGCACAAGATCACCATCTACGACCGGCAGGGCACCGGCCTGTCCCGCGGCCCGGTGACCGATTTCGGTCTGGCCGCAGCGGTGACCGAACTGCACGCGGTGCTCTCCGGGATGGACACGCCGGTGAACCTGCTGGCCATGTCGGAGGCCGGTCCGGTCGCGGTCGCCCTGGCCGCCGCCCACCCTTCGCTGGTCGACCGGCTGGTCTTCGTCGGCACCTACGCCGACGGCCCGGCGACCTTCCGCCGCCCCGACCTGAACGCCGCCCTGGTCGCCATGGTCCGCACGCACTGGGGCCTGGGCTCGAAGCTGTTCGCCGACCTCTTCCGCCCCGGCGCCGGCGAGGCCGCCGCCCGCCACCTGGCCGAGGTGCTGCGCGACTCCGCCGACCGCGACATCGCGGCCGGCTACCTGGAGGCGGCCTACGACGTGGACACCGCCGGTTTGCTCCCGAAGATCACCGCACCCGCGCTGGTCCTGCATTACCGCGGCGACCGGGTGATCCCGTTCGACGGCGGCCGGCAACTGGCGGGCGGCCTCCCCAACGCCCGCCTGGTGCCGCTGGACGGCCGCTACCACCTGCCGGATGCCGCCGACCTGGACCGCGTAGTCGACCTGATCACGGAATTCCTCAGCTGAAGATCAAGATCAGGATGTCGTGCCTGGGTGGGTGGTTGCGCGCCGCAGCTCCCGCCGGGGGCGGGCCGGGGCCCAGCTAACGCTGGCCCTGGCCCTTCATTCTGCGTGCGTGGCAAATACCCTGTGTTGATGCATCGGAGCCGGTTGTCCACTCTGCTGATCGACGTCCCCACCGACGAGGCCAAGAAAGCGGCGGCCTTCTGGTCGGCCGCGCTGGGCGTGCCCGCCAATCCGGTGCCCGGCGAGGAACAATTCACCTCCCTGCCCGGCATCCTGACCGGCCTGACGGTCGGCGTGCAGGCGGTGGACGACCAGGCCCGCTACCACCTGGACCTGGAAACCGACGACGTGGACGCCGAAACGGCCCGTCTGCTGGCGCTGGGCGCGGTGGAGCTCAACCGCTGGCTGGACTGCCGCATCCTGCGTGTGCCCGGCGGCCACATCGTGTGTGTGATCCCGCTGCACAGCGACCCGGAGATCTTCGCGGCCAACGCCAAGACCTGGGAGTGATTCAGCCGGCTTCGAGAACCTGGCGCATCTCGGCGATGCCCCGCTCGGTCCGGGCCAGCACGCCCGGCGCCATGGAGTGCGGAAGCACATCGGTCACCCAGACGAGCCGACTGCCGTCCCCGTCCTCGAACACCTGAAACGAGGCGTGGTGAAAGGTGATCGCCATCTTCGGCCCACTGACCACCGCATAGGACAGCCGCCGCAGCCCATCGTCGACGGAAACGATGAGCTCCCGAACCTCCGACCCGTCCGGCATGGTCAGAATCCGGGTGTCACCCTCGATCCGAGCGTCCGCCACCCGCCCCGGCAGCAGCCGGACGTGAACCGCCCCGACGTCGGCGACAGCTTCCCAGACCAGCCCCGCGGAAAGCTGCACGAACGTCTCAACCCGAACCGTGGCCACCCGCAGATGATGCCACCACCCCGTCAGTGCGGGCGGGTGGCGGCCAGGGCCCAGGCCACCAGGGCGGGCTGGCCGAGCAGGCGCAGTGCGCGCTTGCGGTCGGTGTCGAGGCCGAAGCCGTCCTTGCGTTCGAGGAACTGGGCGATGTTGCCCGGGAAGACCCCGACGAAGAATCCGGCGACCGCGTTCCCGAGGAGCCGGCGGGCCGGCTGCCGCCAGGTGGCCAGCAGCGCCGCCCCCAGCGCGAGCTCGGCGAACCCGGACACGACCACCACCTTGTCCGGGTCGACCGGGAACCACGAGGGCACCTGCGCCTGGAATTCCTTGCGCTGGGTGGTCAGGTGCCCGGCGCCGGCGGTGAGCAGGACGCCGCCGAGCGCGGCCTGCCCGATCGCCCGCAAGGCAATTTCGGATCGGCTCATCCCCACCTGATCTCCAATTTCGCCCGCCCTAATCCTCATTCGCCGAGGTGTCAGGGGCGGGCAAGGACGACGACCGGGGTCTCGCGCCCGCGCTGGGTGGCGAACGCGTCCAGGTCGCCGTAGCCGGTGTAGTCGTGCAGGGCCGACCACAGCCGGGCTCGCTCGGGGCCGGTGGCCTCGTGGGCGGTCACCGGGTGGGAGCCGCCGGTCAGGTCGACGGTGGCGCGCGGGTCGGCTTGGAGGTTGAGCCACCAGGCCGGGTCGGCCCGGTCCCAGCCGTTCATGGCCAGGGTCACCAGGGCGTCGCCGTCCTCGATGTAGCCGAGGATCACCGCCCGGGGCTGGCCGGAGCGCCGGCCGGTCGTGTGCAGACGGAGGTAGCCGAATTTGCCGCCGGGCTTCGGATCGGCGAGGCCGGTCACCCGGATCAGACCTCGGTGGGCCTTCCAGGCGCCGCGGATAAACCATCGGGGTGGGAGCTTGGGCATCGCTTCCTCCTACGGTGTAGGTCTACGCCGTAGGTTAGACCCTACGGCGTAGGGCAGCAAGTAGGATTTCGCTCGTGCCCCGACGCTCCGACGAACGCTCCGCGGTCCGCCCCAACAGCCGCCTAAGCCGGGAAGGCATCGTGGCCGCCGCCATCGACCTGGCCGACCGGGACGGCCTGGCCGGCTTCAGCATGCGGCGGCTGGCCCAGCACCTGGGCGTGGACGCAATGTCGATCTACTACCACGTCCGAGACAAGGACACCCTGCTGGCCGCCATGACCGACGCGGTAGCCACCGAGATCGCCGCCGGCGACCAGCCGGCGGCCGCGGGGCCGTGGACCGAACAGTTGCGGGCCCTGATCATGCGGGCGCGGGGGACGATGCTGCGGCATCCCTGGGCGGCGCGGGTCATCGAGGAGCGGGACAACCCGACGCCGGCGGTGCTGCTGCACATCGAGCGGGTTCTCGCGATCATGCGCGGCGGCGGCTGCTCGGTCGATCTCGGGCATCATGCGATTCACCTGCTGGGCAGCCGGATTCTCGGCTTCAGCCAGGACCTTTTCGATGACAACGGGGACGGAGCGCCGGTGCCGGACGAATGGGCGAAGGCCATGCCGCACGTGGCCGAACTGGCCGCGGCGGCCTCGCACACCGGGGCACTCGGCCCGTGTGACGACGACGCCGAGTTCGCGTTCGCCCTGGACCTGCTGCTCGACGGACTCGAGCGGCGCAGGATAGGTGCCGTCGCATGACGCGGGTGCTGAGCCGGCGAGAGGCGTCGGTGGCGGTCTTCGATCTGGGGTGGCGGTTCCTGCTGGGCACGTTGCGCACCTCGGTGCGGGTCACGTCGTGGGCCGAGGCGGTCCGGGTGGTGGCGGCGTGCGGGGACGATGTCGACGGGCACCTGCAGGCCGACGTACGCCCGGACCGGGTCGTGCTCGCCCTGCGCTCGCGGGACATCGCGGCGGTGACCGACCGCGATGTCGAACTGGCCTACCGGATCACCGTCGCGGTGCGCGAACTCGGGCTACGGACCGAGCCGCGGCCGCTCCAGGCCGTCGAGCTGGCCATCGACGCGATGGACATCCCGGCGGTGCGGCCGTTCTGGGAGGCCCTCCTCGACGAGCCGACCTTGCCGGTCTGGTTCCAGCAGATGGGCCACCCACGCCCGCAGCGCAACCGCATCCACCTGGACATCTGCGTGCCCCACGACGAGGCCCCCGGCCGCATCCTGGCCGCCCTGGCCGCCGGCGGCCGAATCGTCTCCGACGCACACTCGCCCGCCTTCTGGGTCCTGGCCGACCCCGAGGGCAACGAGGCGTGCATAACCACCTGGCAGGGCCGCGACTAGCGCGGCGGGCTCTACTTCTTTTCGCAGGCCACGCCGTCCTTGTCCCGGTCCAGGTGGGTGTTCTTCGCGTAGGTGTCGGGGTAGACCAGGAACGTGGTCACCGGCTTGCCGCTGCTTACCTTGTCGGCCGCACCGGCCTTGGCCACGCCGTGTTTGTAGACGGCGTTCAGGGCGGCGCAGTTCTGGTACTTGGCCGGCTTCGGCAGGGCAGCCTGGGCCGGGGCGGCGATCAGAGCGGCGGCGACCGTGACGGCGGCGGTGGTGCGGAGCATCGAGGTCCGTTCGTGGTTGGTGGTGGGGCCGCCATCACCTTCGCCTGGGTGGACACCGGTTGGCGCGGCAACCGGGCACGATCATGCGGACGGGTGTCAGCCCGGGTAGAACTCCAGCGTGGATAGCTGGGCGGCCGGCCAGGCCGTGTTTGCGGTGACGGTGACTCGCACGTAACGGGTCTGGGTGGGGGTTACGGAGATAACCGCCGCGTTGCCGGATCCTGGGTCGAAGGTGCGGGTGGCGGCGGCGGCCAGCGTGGTGAAGGTGGAACCGTTCGTGCTTGCGGTTATTGCCAGGGTCTGGGTTCGGGCGCCCCAGGACGGCGGGATGCGCAGGACCAGACGGCCGACCGTGACCGTGGCGCCCAGGTCCACCTGGACCCACTGGGGGAACGCGTTGTTCGTGCTTTCCCAGTAGGAGGCGGGGTCGCCGTCCACCACGTTGCCGGGGGCGTAGGACTGCACATAACCGCTGGCTGTCGTGGATTTGGCGCGGGCCTGGTCGGTAACCGGGGGCGTGCTTTCGGCGTACGCCTGGAGTTGGGCCAGCTGGGCAGCCGGCCAGCCGGTGTTGGCCGCGAACGCCAGCCGGAGATTTCGGACCGGAGTGCCGGGGAGGGTGACGGTCACCGCGTTGCTTGCGCTGGGATCGAAGACCAGGCCGACGGCGCCGGCGAGGGTGGCCAGGGTGGTGCCGTCCTGGACGCTGATGGTTTGGGTACGCCGTTCCCAGCCGGACGGCAAGCGCAGGACCAGGCGGTTCACCGGGTACGCGGCGCCCAGGTCCACCTGGAACCACTGCGGTAGCGCGCCGCTGGACTCCCAGTAGGTCGCGGTGCTGCTGTCGACGGCGTTGGAGGCGGGGTAGGGGCCGTTGGCGCTGGACGCGGTTGCCGTGCGGCCGCCGGCCAGGTCACCGGTGGGGGTGCCAACGGTCGGCTGCGTTGGGCGTACGGCCGAAAGGGGAATTTGACCTTTGAGCATCCGGCCGCCGTCGGTGGTCAGGCGCAGATAATAGTCGGCGGAGCAGGCCGTGCCGTCCTCGTCCAGGGCGCGGATGCCGGTGCCGGCCGGGACCGCGGCGGACGTCTCGGCGGTCTTGGCTATCTGGTTGCCCTCGTTGAACTCGTCGAACATGGACACGTAGAGGCCTTGGGCGCCCAGCCGGACCATGTTGTAGAGGCTGCGCCAATAGAAGTCGCCGTGCCTCCGGTGGCCGGCCGACAGGTCGCCGGGAAGTACGCATGGCTGGTAATCGATGCCGTGGGTGTTGCAGTCGGCCTGGTCGGGGGTGTTGACGTTGGTGTAGAACCAGTCGAGGCCGTCCAGGTCGCCGGTGCGGCCGACCATCCACGGCGAGATCATGTTGAATGCGTGGTAGACGTCGAGGTAGCCGGTTCGGCTGTCGTTCTTGCCCTCCCGCCAGTAGGTGGGCACTCCGCCGATCACGTAGCAGCCCTGGGCCTTCAGCCAGGTGATGACGTCGAGGCAGGCGGCCGCGGTGAAGGCGTGGTTGTCGTCGTTGAAGCCGAAACCCCACACGCAGACGACCGGCTTGCCGTTCTGCCGGGCGTAGGCGGACGACGCGGTGTGCGCGGACATTTTCGTGGTCCAGTCCGTCTTCAGCTCGGACTGCATGTTCGTCCAGCCGCTCACGTCGTACATCACGTAGAACTTGCGGCCGGTCGCCTCGGCGGCCGTTCTTACCTTCTGCGCCATCGCGTCGCGGGTCGGGCCCTCGTCGCCGACCGGGTTGAAGCGCTGCAGCGCGGCGGTGTCGATGCCGTAGGTGCGCATCCAGCCGAAGTGGGTGTCCACGGTCTGCTGGTCGTAGGAGGAGAACAGATTGGCCGGGCGGCCGTCGCCGAGGTTGGGGTAGGCGGTGGGGTAGATGTGCGTGTAGTCGCTGGTGTCCGGCCAGGACACGATCGTGG
Organism: Paractinoplanes tereljensis; assembly: GCF_016862435.1. Classification (GTDB taxonomy): domain Bacteria; phylum Actinomycetota; class Actinomycetes; order Mycobacteriales; family Micromonosporaceae; genus Actinoplanes; species Actinoplanes tereljensis. The sequence continues at coordinate 125,044 of NZ_BOMY01000053.1, read as the reverse complement.
TGTTGGCCGGGGAGGGCGGCTGGAAGCGGTCGCGGCTCCAGTGCCACCAGCCGCCGATCGGGGCGCTGTCGCCGGGGCAGGCGAACCAGCCCTGATAGCCGACGCTGATCTTGCCGACGACGTCGCCGGCGGGGGATGCGGCGGCGGCTTTTCCGGCTGTGGCAAGCGGCGAGAGGGCGGCCGCGGCCAGCAGGGTACGACGAGTGAGGGGCATGGGGACTCCTGTCGATCCGGTGGGGGATTCGGGGATCGGATCGACGGTCATCGTGACAAGAATCGTCACAGGAACGCAATAGTTGGACAACACATTGGAAATCTCCGTCCGTGGCAGGATGTCGGGATGACCGAACTCGGCCGGGTGTTCAACGAGGTGCCGGAGCTCTACGACCGGGTCCGGCCGGGATACCCGCCCGAGCTCTTCGCCGACCTGGCTTCCCTTGCCGGCCTGCGTGCCGGGTCGTCGGTGCTGGAGGTCGGCTGTGGAACGGGACAGGCCACCCGCTCGCTGCTCGGCCTCGGCTACGCGGTGACCGCCGTCGAACCGGGCGCCGAGATGGCCGCGGTCGCCCGCCGGCGACTGCCCGGCGTGCCGATCGAGAACGCCACCTTCGAGGAGTGGGACGACCGTGGCCGCCGCTTCGACGCGCTCGTCGCCGCCTCGTCGTGGCACTGGGTCGACCCCGCGGTCGGCTGGCAGCGAGCCGGTGACGTGCTGAAACCCGGCGGCTGGATGGCCTTGTTAAACCACATCGTCTATCGACGACCGAACGAGCCCGAGATGTACGCCGCCACGGCCGACCTGCACGAACGCTTCTCCCCGGGCAATCCGGACTGGGGGCACCCGCCGCTGGAGGAGGAAGCGCGGGCGGAGAGCGTCGAAGGGCTGGGCGGCCCGTTCAAGGACACGGTGGTGCGCTGGTATTCGACGGTTCAGTGGTTCGACGGCGCCGGCGTCGCCGATCATCTGCGCTCGACGTCGATCTATCGGCGGCTCGATCCCTCGGTGCGCGAGCCCCTGCTCGACGCGGTCGCCGAGCGTGTCCGCACCCGCGAGGGTGACCGGGTGGCCCGCCGCTACCTCACCGTGCTCCGCGCGGCGCCGGTGTCATAGGGGCTCCGCGCGGCGCCGGTGTCATAGGGCGAGGTGTGCGGTCACCGCCGCGAGCACCGGGGCGAGGTCGGCCGCGGCGATCTCCGCGCCGGGGCGGAACGGGAGCCGGGCCAGGCGCTCGACGCCGTCCGCCCAGATGGTGCGATCGTCCGGCGCCGGCTCGTGCAGTTCGGTCCGCTCGCCGCAGCAGGGGCACTCGAAGTACGCCATGTTCTCCACCCCGCCCAGTACCGGCGTCCGCACCTGGCGCAGGGTGCTCAGCGCGCGGCCGGTGTCCAGGTGGGAGACCTCGGCCGGGGTCACCACCAGGATCGTCGTCACCCGGCCGGCGCCGGAGAGCACGCCCTGCTGGGTGAAGTTGATGCCGGGCGGAAGGTCCACGATCAGGGCTTCGACATCGCCCCACTTCGTCTCCCGGATCAGCCGGCCGAGCATCAGGTCGCCCAGATCGGACCCGAGGGCGAGGCCCTGGCGGCCGGCCATCAGGAAGCCCGCGGACGCCACCTTGAGGCCGTCCACCTCCATCGCCTCCAGCTTCGGACCGCCCCAGGAGGCCAGGGTGATCGTCTTGGCCGGGACGTCGCGGCGCAGGCCCAGCATGCGCGGCACGTCGGGGCCGGAGATGTCGGCGTCGACCAGGCCGATGCGGCGGCCGGCCCGGGCCAGCTCGCGGCCGATCGCGACGGCGACGCTCGTCTTACCCACGCCGCCCTTGCCGCTGCCGACGGCGATGATGTCCATGCCGCCGACCGTACTCAATCCGCGGGCAGGGCGGGGATGTCGGCCCGATAGAGGCTGAGCAGTACGCCGTACGGCCGGCCGGCCGGGTGGTCGGGGACCTCGTCGCCCAGCTCTTCCAGCCTCGCGACCAGGGCACTGGCCTGGGCGGTGGTCAGCCGTACGTGCCGCAGGACGGTCGTTTCGGGCTCCCCCTCCTCGGGCGGGAGCATCTCGTTCAGCGCGGCCTTGACCAGGAACTCGCCCCCGACCGGAGCGTCGCCGGCGATCCGCAGCCGCGGGCTGGTCGGCTCGTAGTACTGCTCGGTGCCGCCCCGGACCCGCCGGACGTAGGCCACCCGGAGCAGACCGGCCTGCTCCAGGATCTTGACGTGGTAGCCGATGGTGCCCTTGGTCGCGCCGAGCGCCGCCGCGAGCTGGGCGAACGTCGCCGGCCGCTGCCGCAGCGCCACCAGCATGCGGTGCCGCAGCGGATGACCGAGCGCCTTGAACTGGCTGGTCTCGCTGAGCACCTGTTCGTCGCGCATCGGCCAACTGTCGAGGATCGTCGTCACTTTTTCAAGTAAAAGGGGTTGCCCAAGCGTCGAGAATGGTCGACGCTTGGGGCGTGACAGACATTGACAGTTATCTTCAAGCCCACTGCACGCCCGCCGACGACATCCTGCGCGACCTCGCGGCCGAGACGACCGCCCTGTTCCCCGACGCCGCCGGCATGCAGGTGTCGGCCGACGAGGGCCGGCTGCTGACCATGCTGGTGCAGCTCACCGGCGCGGCGTACGCGGTCGAGGTGGGCGTCTTCACCGGCTACTCGGCCCTCTGCATCGCCCGGGGCCTGACCGGCGGCGGCCGGTTGCTCGCGTGCGACGTGTCCGAGGAGTGGACCGCACTGGCCTGTAAGTATTGGCAGCGGGCCGGCGTCGACGAGCGCATCGACCTGCGGATCGCCCCCGCCATCGAAACCCTGCAGGCGCTGCCCGCCGACCCGGTCATCGACTTCGCGTTCCTCGACGCCGACAAGGTCGGCTACCCGCAGTACTACGAAGCCCTGGTCCCGCGCCTGCGCCCGGGCGGACTGCTGGTCATCGACAACGTCCTGCAGGACGGCCACGTGCTCAACCCCGAACGACCGGGCCACTTCGCCGTCGTAGAGCTCAACGAAACCGTCGTCCACGACGACCGGGTCGAGTCGGTAATGCTCGCGGTCCGCGACGGGGTGACGCTGATCAGGAAGCGTTGAGGTCGGGGGCGCCGAGAACCGCCGCGACGCTGTCCACGTACCACTGTTGGAACTGCTCGGCCGACCAGCCCTGCTGGACGACCAGCCAGTCGTAGTTGCGGATGTCCTGGGCGAGCCACAGCGCGTCGGCCGCCCGGCCCGCACTCACCCGCACCTCACCGGTCGCCGCCAGGTCGGCGGCGAACATCAGCATGCCGCGCCGGCGTTCCTCGAGATTCTTGCGCCAGATCGCCGCCGCGTCGGCGTCGGCGGTCGCCGCCCCGGCGAGCGCCAGCATCACGTGGACCTGCCGGGCATGCGTCTCGGTGAGATGCCGGGCGAATCGGGCGAGCTTCGCCCGCAGGCCGGTCAGCGCCCGGATCTCGGCCACGAACGCCCGGTCCGGCAGCGCGACCGGCTCGTCGTCCCCGGCCAGGGTGACATCGACGAGGTCGGAGAGCAGCTGGCGCTTGTTGCCGAACACCGCGTACACCGTCTGCACGGCGACGCCGGCCTCGGCGGCCACGGCGGTGAGCGGGGTGGCGGCGTAACCGGGGTCCACGAACAGTTTGGCCGCGGCGTCGAGGATCGCTCGCCGGGTCTGCCGAGCCTGTTCCTGGCGCCGCGGCGAGACGTACCGCCGATTGACAGTCACCCGGGCAGCGTAGTGCAATATTAGATAGAGCTTTACTCTATCGAATTTGCGCGAGAGGTGGCCGCCATGCCGTTCGGCGTCGTTCAGGACATGCCCGCAGTCAGCGAGCGGGAGTACCGCCAGGTCGAGAAACACCTCGGCCCGGACCGGCCGCCGGGCCTGCTGGCGCACGTGGCCGGCCCGTCGGAGGAGGGCTGGCGGATCATCAACATCTGGGCGGACGAGGCGGCGTTCCGCCGGTTCCAGTCAGAACGCCTGGTCCGGGCGGCCGGCCTGGCCGCCCAGGAGGAAGGCTTCGACCCGGCCAAGGCCGCCTCGTTCCGGTCGGCAAGCGTCGACGGCGCGGAAATGCCGTTCTGATGCCCGGCAACCTCGCTCTGCGCGCCCGCGGTGCCGCCTTCTGGGCGCGGGCGGCGCCGGGGTGGGCCCGGCACGCCGACCGCCAGGACGAGATCGGCCGGCCGCTCGGCGCCGTGGCGCTCGACCGGCTGCGGCCGCGACCGGGGGAGTGGGTGCTCGACGTCGGCTGCGGCTGCGGCGGCACCACCGCCGAGATCGCGAGGGTGGTGGCGCCGTCCGGCCGCGCCGTGGGGCTCGACCTCGCCGCGGCGATGGTGGCGGCGGCGCAGGCCCGGTTCGCCGCGGCGGCCGGCCCGGGGCTGCGGTTCGTGGTCGGCGACATCGAGGTCCTCGACCGCGTGCCCGGGGCTCCGTTCGACGCCGCCTACTCCCGGATGACCCTGATGCTGCTCGCCGATCCGGCGGCCGGACTGGCAACGATCCGGCGCTCGCTACGCCCGGGCGGACGACTGGCCGCGACCGTGTTCCGGGACGGTGCGGTGAACCCGTGGCTGCCCGCAGCCATGCTCGGCGCGGCGCCCCACCTGGGACCGATGCCGCCGTTGCCGATCGGCGACGAGCCGGGGCCGTTCGCCTTCGCCGATCCGGCCCGGGTGACCCGCCTGTTCGCCGCGGCCGGCTTCACCGACGTCGCCGTCCACCCGCACGACGTCGTGCTCGCGGCACCGGACGACCCCGGCGGCATTGCCGAGTGGCTGATCGAGGTGGGCCCGGCCGGTGCGGCTTATCGGGACTCCGGGCCGGCCGCCCGGGCCTCGGCCCGCGCCGGGGCGGCCCGCCTGCTCGAGCGGTTCCGCGAGGCCGGTACGGGCTATCGGTTGCCCGCCGGGCTCTGGCTGATCACCGCTGAAACTCCCGTATCGCACCGCCCCTCTGATCGGAGCCGAACGCCGTGACCTCTCGCCCTCGCACCATGCCGAAACTCGCGCTGATCCTCGCGGTCGCCGTGCTGTCCGGATGTTCCGGCGCCGCCCCTGAGACAAAACACTCCGCCCCTGAGGGAAACCCCGCCGCCCCCGAGGCGAGTTCCGGCATCGCCGGCTGCGATGACGCGGCGGCGACGGTCCAGAAGCACCTGACCAGCTCCGACGTGCGCACTGTCACGGTGAACGGGCAGTGCACCAACGTCACGGTCGACACGGGCCTGGGCGACGACGACACCGTCGGCGGCCGGCGGATCTGCGAGACCGCGGCCGAGGTGGCCTACACCGGCGACATCAACTCGGTCACGGTGCTGAGCGGCTCGGGGGCCGAGCTCTCGGTCGGCATCCCCGGCATGAAATGCCTGCCGTGAGCCGGTGTACTCAGCTGGCCCGGACGTACAGGACGTTCGGCTTGCCGTCGCCGACGGCGCGGCGCTCGGTCGTGAACAACGCTGTTGCCTTCACCAGGTCGGAGAGCTTGTTGTAGCCGTACGTGCGGGGGTCGAAGTCGGGGCGCTGCTTCACGATGATGTTGCCTACGTAGGCCAGGGGGGCCCAGCCGTCGTCGTCGGAGGCGGCCTGGACGGCGTCTCGGAGCATTGTCGTCACCGAGGCCAGGGACTTTGGCTCGGCGGCCGGTGGGACGGTGGGGCTCTGCAGGTTTTCGGTGTAGATGAACTTGTCGCAGGCCGAGACGAACGGCTTGGGGGTCTTGCGTTCGCCGAAGCCGTAGACGATCAGGCCGGACTCGCGGATGCGGGCCGCCAGCCGGGTGAAGTCGCTGTCGCTGGAGACCAGGCAGAAACCGTCGAACCTGGTGGTGTAAAGCAGGTCCATGGCGTCGATGATCAGCGCCGAGTCGGTGGCGTTCTTGCCGGTGGTGTAGGCGAACTGCTGGATCGGCTGGATCGACTGGGCCAGCAGCTGTTCCTTCCAGCCGCGCAGCGACGTGCCGGTCCAGTCGCCGTAGGCGCGTTTCACGTTCGCCGTGCCGTACTTGGCGATCTCGGCCAGGAGCGCGGGCGCGATGCCGGGCGGCGCGTTGTCGGCGTCGATGAGAACTGCCAGCCTGGCGGTGGTGTCGCCGTCCATGACGATCACCGTACAGCGTGCAAGGCTAAGGTGAAGAAATTCCACAATGGAGGTAGGGGATGACGGTGGACAACGGCGTGCCGCTTACCGCGCGGATCTGGAACTACCTGCTCGGTGGCACCGACAACTTCGCGGCCGATCGGGCGGTGGGGGACCAGATTCTGCAATCGCTGCCGGCCCTGGCGGTCAGTGCCCGGCTGTCCCGGGACTACCTGGTGCGGGTTGTCCGGTTTCTCGCCGCTGAGCAAGGCATCCGGCAGTTCCTGGACATCGGGACCGGGCTTCCGACGGCCGGCAATACGCACGAGGTGGCCCAGGCGGCGGCGCCAAATGCCCGGATTGTCTACGTGGACAACGACCCGCTGGTCCAGGAGCACGCCCAGCAGCTGCTGACCAGCACTCCCGAGGGTGCGACTACTTATCTGCACGCCGACCTGCACGAGCCGGAAAAGATCTTGCAGGAGGCCGGCAAGACGCTCGATCTCGACGAGCCCACCGCGGTTCTGGTCATGGGCGTGCTCGGCCACGTCGAGAGCGACGAGGAAGCCAAAGAGCTGATCGACCGGCTCCTGGCCCCGCTTCCCAGCGGCAGCTACTTCGCGATGTACGACGGTGGCGACACCACCGAGGACAACCGCGAGGCCACCCGCATCTGGAACCTCTCCGCCGAACCGAAGTACCACCTGCGCAGCCCGGAACGCATCGCCAAGCTGTTCGCCGGCCTGGAACTGATCGACCCGGGCGTGGTGTCGGTGACGCAGTGGCGGCCAGAAAAGCCGGAAAAGGACGAAGCGATCATCGACCAGTACTGCGCGGTCGGCCGCAAGCCCTGAACAAACCGGGCCCCACCCCCGTAGACCAGGTGTGTGGAAGACGATGCTCGCGCTCTCGCTGCTGGCCGCCGCCGGTAACGAGCCACCATCCCTGCCGACCTCGGAATGCGCCGGCCCGTCCCCGGTGACGGCGGAAAACGCGTCCTGGGGTCAGCTACGGATGGACGCCCGGTCGGTCTGGACCCAGAGCAACGGCGGCGGCGTGCTGGTCGCGGTGCTGGACACCGGGGTCAGCGCGGCCGCCCCGGCGCTGTCCGGCGCGGTGCACACCGGGGACGACACCGACTGCCGAGGCCGGGGAACCGCGCTGGCCGGGCTGATCGCGGCCCGCCCGGTGGACGGTTCGCCGGTGGTCGGGATCGCTCCGGCCGCCGGGATCCTGCCGGTGCGGATCGTCGGCGACGACGGCAAGCCGACCGCCCAGGGCCTGGCCGCCGGCATCCAGACCGCGCTGGCCGGAAACGCGAAGATCATCATGCTGGGTACCGGGGTCACCACCCCGGACGACGAGTTGCGCGACGCGGTCCAGGCGGCCGAGGCCGCCGACGCCGTGGTGATCGCCCCGATCTCGGCCGACAAGGAGAACCCGGTCTGGTACCCGGCCGCCTACGAGAGCGTGCTCGCGGTCAACGGCGAGGCCCCGGACGGCAAGGCCACCGTGGCCGCCCCCGCCACCGCCGGGGTCGACCTGCTAGCCCCGGCCGCCGGTTTCGGCATCGCCCCGGTCGGCAGCGGTCACTATCAGGTCGGTGGGACGGCGGTGGCGGCCGCGTACACGGCCGGCACCGCAGCGCTGCTGCGGTCCGCCCGGCCCCAACTCTCGGCGGATCAGGTGCGGCACCGGTTGGAGACCACGGCGGAGCATCCGGTACGGGCATCCGACGCGGCCACCCACGGCTTCGGGGCAGTTGACCCGTACGCCGCGGTGGCCACGACCGCCGGCGAGCCCAGCCCCGTACCCATGCAGCGGGAGAGACTGGCTCTGCCGGCGGAACCGGAAACCCCGGCCGCACCGAGGATCGCGGCCCTGGTCGCGGCCGGTGCCGTGGCGGCGGCCGCCGTAGCGGTCGCCGCCCTCGCCTGGATCAGACAGTCGCGGCGGCGTCGAGCCGGCTGGCCACCGGCGCCGAAGGGTCGCTGAACGCGGTCTGGATCAGCCGGGCCCCGCGGCGAGTGCACAGCAGCGCCCGCCCCGGCGGCAGATGCCGGCCGCGCACCCCGCCCAGCAGGCTGCCCTCCGAGGGCGGGCAGGACAGCGCCACATCGGGGCTGTTGGTCTCCTGCAGGCGCCGGATCAGCGGGTCGGACGACATCCGCATCACGTTCGCCGCGCCCCGGGTGAGCACCAGGTGGAAGCCGATGTCGGCGCCCTGCGCGAGGTACGGGATGAGCGGCTGCAGCGGGCTGTCCAGCCCGGCCAGCAGGTCGTAGTCGTCGACAAGCACGAACAGCCGCGGCCCGGTCCACCAGTCCCGGGCCCGCAGCTGCTCGGGCGTGATGTCCGGCCCGGGGATCCGGGTCTTGAGCCCGGCCAGCGCGTCCGCGACGGTGGCCTTGGCCGCGTCCACCGACACCGAGTAGCCGAGCCGGTATTCGGCCGGTACCGAGTCGAACAGCTGCCGGCGGAAGTCCACGATCATGATGCGGGCCTCCTTCGGCGTGTACCGGGCGGTGATCTGCCGGGCCAGGTGGCGCAGCAGGTTGGACTTGCCGCTCTCGCTGTCGCCGAGCGCGGTCAGGTGCGGCACCTCGGCGAAGTTGTGCCAGACCGGCAGCATCCGCTCCTCGTCGATGCCGAGCGCGATCTGCACGTCGTCCTTCGCGGCCGGAAGTTCGGCGGCCGGCAGCACCGGCGGCAGGGTGCGCACGGCCGGAGCGGGCGGGCCGGTCCAGAAGTCGGCGGCCATCGCGGCCAGTTCCCGGGCGGCCTCGGAGATGGTGGTGTCGTCGGAGAACCCGTCGATCCGCGGCAGCCCGGCCAGGAAGTGCAGCTTGGCCGGGGTGAGCCCCCGGCCGGGCTGCTCCGGCACGGTGGCCGCGGCCCGCAGGTCGATGGCCGAGTCGATCGCGTCGCCGAGCCGCAGCTCCAGCTTGGCGCCGATCTGGTCGCGCATGCCGTGGTGCACCTCGGCCCACCGGTTCGCGGTGAGCAGCACGTGCACGCCGAAGTTGAGGCCACGGGCGGTGATGGTGCGGACGACCGCGTCGACCGCCTCGAACTCCTGGCGCAGCGTGAACCAGCCGTCGACGACCAGGAACACGTCGCCGTACGGGTCGTCGTCGACCACCCCGTCGGCCCGCAGCCGCCGGTACGCGGCCATCGAATCGACGCCGAGCGCCGCGAACTTGCGCTCCCGCACCGCGATCAGCGCGTTGATCTCGGCGATCGTCCGGCTCACCTTGTCGGTGTCGAGCCGGCCGGCCACGCTGCCGACGTGCGGCAGCCCGGCGATCGAGGCGAGCGTGCCGCCACCGAAGTCGAGGCAGTAGAACTGCACCTCGGCCGGGCTGTGGGTGAGCGCGAGCGAGCAGATCACGGTGCGCAGCAGGGTGCTCTTGCCGCTCTGCGGGCGACCGGCGATGCCGAGGTGCCCGCCGACCCCGGACAGGTCCACCGTGAGCAGGTCGCGGGCCTGGTCGAACGGCTTGTCGACGTAACCGAGCGGCACGGTCAGCTTCCCGCTGCCGAGCCAGCCGTCGGCGGACAGGCCGCGGACCGGGTCGGGCTGCAGCGCGGGCAGCAGCTGGTCGAGGGTGGGGGAGTCCTCCAGCGGCGGCAGCCACACCTGGTGGGCCGGCGGCCCCTTGTCGACCAGCTGGTCGACGATGACCTCCAGCATCGAGGCGGTCGGTTCGTCGTCCTCCACCTCGGGTTCTACCAGGACCGGCTCAACGTTTTCCAAAGGCGCGGCCAGGGAGAACGGCGCGACCTGCTGTCGCACCACGTCCTGACGGACGCGAACGGCCTTCTTGCGGTACGCGCCGGAGACGTACGCGGCCTTGAACCGGATCAGGGTGGTCACGTCGGTGCGGATGTAACCGCTGCCCGGGATGGGCGGCAGCTCATAGGCGTCGGGCACGCCGATCACCGTGCGCGACTCCATCGCGGAGAAGGTGCGCAGCCCGATCCGGTAGGACAGGTGGGTCTCCAGCTGGCCCATCCGGCCGTCGTCGACGCGCTGCGAGGCCAGCAGCAGGTGTACGCCGAGCGACCGGCCGAGCCGGCCGATCATCACGAACAGGTCGATGAACTCGCGGTGCGCGGCCAGCAGCTCGCTGAACTCGTCGACCACGATGAACAGGTTGGGCAGCGGGTCCAGCCCGGCCCCGGTGGTGCGGGCCCGTTCGTACTCGAGCACCGACGCGTACCCACCGGCGGCCCGCAGCAGCTCCTGCCGCCGCACCAGCTCGCCGTGCAGCGCCTCGCGCATCCGGCCGACCAGGGCGGCCTCATCGGCCAGGTTGGTGATCAGCGCCGAGGTGTGCGGCAGGCTCTCCAGACCGAGGAAGGTGGCGCCGCCCTTGAAGTCGACAAGGATGAAGTTGAGCGTCTCGGACGAGTGGGTGGCCGCCATCGCCAGCACGATCGTGCGCAGCAGCTCGCTCTTGCCGGAGCCGGTGGCGCCGATCAGCATGCCGTGCGGGCCCATCCCGCCCAGCGCCGATTCCTTGATGTCCAGGTCGATCGGGGTGCCGGTGGTGTCGACGCCGATCGGCACCCGCAGCCGGTCGGCCTGCGCGGCCGGCGTCCACAGCTTGGCCAGGTCGAGGTTGGCCGGGTCGGTGAGGCCGAGCAGCGTCGGCAGGCTGACATCCACGCTTGTCGGCTCGGGGGCGGCCTCGGTGGCCAGCGACAGCCGGTAGGGGGCGAGCAGGCGGGCCAGGGCCCGGCTGCGCGGCAGGCTCAGCGCGTCGGGGGAGGCCAGGTGCGAGCGGGTCTGCTGGCCGAGCCGGTCGGGCTGCAGCATGGCGATCTCGTCGCCGTCGATCTCCAGGCAGAGCTGGCCCTTGACCGGGTTGCTGACGTCGCCGTCCAGGTCGACCAGGACCGCGTTGCGGTAGCCGGTGGAGGCGAACCGGGCGCCGTTGGGCACCCGGCCGCCGTCGCGGACCACGATGACGTACGGCTCCTCGCGGGTCACCTGGGCGCCCGCCTCGTGCCGGGGCCGGGCGATGAAGTCATCGCCGAGCGCCCGCTCGATCGCGTCGATCGCGTCGCCGACCAGCAGCCCGCCGTCGCCGTGCACGTGCGGCAGCCACTTGGCCCACTCCCAGGCCTCGGCGCCGGGACCGTCCACGCACAGCGCGAGCCGCACCTCCTCGGGCGCGTGCAGCGTCATCACCTGGGCCAGCACCGAGCGGAACACGGCCCGCACGGCCGAAGGGTCACCGGTCGCCCGGACCTGCGCGAAACCGGGCAGGTAAAGCGCGACCGGCTGGTCGGCGATGGTGCTGTAGGCCTTCACGAACCGGCGCAGCGACTTCGCCGCGAGGGGCTCGAGGTCCTCGATCGGGCGGGTCTGGATCGGCGCGATGCGTACCGCCAGTCGTTGCGTGCCGGTCCCCACCCGTACCTCCAGAAAATCCGGATGGGTGGGCCGCCGCTCCCAGCGGCGCGAGGTCATGGCCAGCGACCACAGCGAATCGGGCGCCGGATGGCGCCACAGCGAGGCATCTCGCTGCTGGTTGATGTGCCGGCGCACGCGCTTGCGGTGCTGGGCCAGATAGCGCAGGTAGTCGCGCCGGTCGCCGCCCAGCTTCTTCTTGCGGTCGGTGCCGCTGAACGCGACCTGGCCGATCATCATGCCGCCCATTGCGACGACCATCATGCCGGCCATCAGATAGGTGGTGATGCCGCGCGAACCGCCCGCGAACATCAGCACCATCACGCCGGACATCAGTGCCATCGGCAGGAACATCATTGCGCTGCGCATGCCGCCGGACTGCGCCTCGGGCAGCTCGGGCGGCTCCTGCAGGCTGATCTCACCGGAGGGCATCTCCGGTCCTACTCGCCGGGCAGGGCGGCGGAACAACACGGTGGCCATGCTCTATGAACGGCCGAGAGGGGGCAGGCCTTCACCGGTCGCGCAAGAAAGTTCTGAACAACCTCGACACGTCGCGCGTCGAACAGGGCGTGACAGTCGTGAATACCGGCGAAACCTGCCGGTTGGTGGTGTGCGGGCCGGACCGGCAGATCGAACTGGCCGTGCCGGCCGGGGTCGTGCTGGCCGACCTGTTGCCGGCCCTGCTGCACCACCTCGGCGAGGACCTGGCCGACACCGGCCTGGCGCACGGCGGCTGGGTGCTGCAGCGGCTCGGTGAGTCGCCGCTGGACGAGGACTCGTCGGTGACCGACCTGGGCCTGCGCGACGGCGACACGGTGCATCTGCGGCCGCGGTCGGAGCAGATCCCGCCGGTGTCGTTCGACGACCTGATCGACGGCATCGCGGCCGGCAGCCGGTCCCGGTCGGGGCTGTGGCGGCCGGAGATGGGCCACTGGGCGGCCTGGGCCGCGCTGGCCCTGCTGCTGCCGGTCGGCCTGGTCGCGGTCGCGCTGCCCGGCCCGGAGCTGCCCCGCGCGATCACCGCCGCGGTGGCCGCGGTGATCTGCGTGATCGGGGCGGCCGCGGCCGGCCGGATGGCGGGGGAGCGGCAGGCCGCGGCGATCATCGCGGTGGCCGGCATCGGCTTCGGCGCGCTCGCCGGACTGATCCTGCCCGGGTCCTTCGGCGGGCCGGCCCTGTTCGCGGCGTCGGTCACGGCCGGCGCGGTGGCCGTGGTGACCGCGGCCGCGGTCGGCTGGGGCGGCCCGGTCGTCGCCGGTTTCCTCGCCTCGGTGCTGCTGATCGCGGGTGGGGCGGCGGTCGAGGCCTTCACCGGGCTCAGCGCCCCCGGGCTCGTCGCGGTGGCCGGCACACTGCTCGCGGTGATGGTGCCGCTGACCGCCTTCCGGCTCGCCGGGCAGCGCCTCACCCCGCTGCCCACCCAGCCCGAGCACCTGCAGCAGGACATCGACCCGGAACCGAGCGAGCAGGTGCTGCACGGCGCCGCGCGCACCGACCGGTACATGACCGCCCTCTACGCCGGGCTCGCGGTGCCGGTCGCGGTGTCGCTCGTGCTCCTGGCCCGGGAATCCGGCTGGGCTCCGGCGGCACTGGTGCTGGTGACGGCGGCCGCCCGGCTGACCGCGGCGCGGACGATGACCAGCGCGTGGCACCGGCTGGCTCAGGCGGTGCCGGCCGCGGCGGGCCTGGTGACCCTGGCCGGATATGCGCTGGCGGCGGTGGAATGGCGGCTGCTGGCCGTGCCCCTGGTGCTGGCCCTGGCGGTGGTGGTGATCGTGCTCGGCCGCAAGGTGCCCGGCCGCCGGCTGATGCCGTACTGGGGGCGGGTCGGCGACATCCTCCAGCTGCTCACCACGGTCGCGATGGTCCCGGTCCTGCTCGCGGTGCTCGGCGTGTACGGGTTCGCCCGGGCGCTCGGGGGCTGAGCCGTGCAGTCCCGACGTGATCAGGTGCAGGCCCAGTCGTACGTGCTGGGCCGGCTCAACTCCGCCCTCGTCGCCGGCGAGCCGGACGGCCTGGAGAACCCGTCCCGCCGCACCATCACCGGGGCCGTCTCCGGGATTCTGGTGGCGGCCATCGTGGTGGTCGGTTTCGCCGCCTACGGCTTCTTCAAACCCGGCGGCTCCAGCAGCTGGCGGCAGCCCGGCGTGCTGATCGTCGAGAAGGAGACCGGCAGCCGCTACCTGTACGTGCAGGACCGGCTCTGGCCGGTGCTCAACTACACAAGCATCCGGATGCGGCTCGGCGCCGACCCGAAGGTCGTGTCGGTGTCCGCGAAGTCGCTGTCCGGTGTGCCGCACGGCCAGCCGTACGGCATCGTCGGCGCCCCGGAAACCCTGCCCAAGGCCGGCGCCCTGGCCGGCGTGCCGTGGACGGTCTGCCAGCGCGGGCAGCTGGTGACCGCCGAGATCGGACCGTCGGCGGGCGTGCCGGCCGGTCCCGACGAGGCCATGACGGTCAGCTCGAACGGCGACACCTACCTGCTGATCGGCGGTTACCGGCGGCGGATCGCCGACGACCGGATCGCCCGCGCGCTCGGCTTCGACCAGGACCCGGTCCCGGTCGCCGCGAGCTGGCTCGACCTGGTCCCGGCCGGCCCGCAGATCGCCGTGCCGGCCCCGGCCGGTCGCCTCTACGTGGCGAAGGTGGCCGGCAGCCCCGACCGCTACTACGTCCAGGTGGCCGACGGCCTCAGCCCGCTGACTGCCACCGGCTTCGCCATCATGTCGTCGTCGGCGGCCGACGCCCCGACCGAGATCGGTCCGGGCGAGGTCGCCCAGATGCCGCTCTCGAAGTCCGGTGCCTACTTCGCCGACCTGCCGGCCACCCTGCCCCGGGCGGTGCAGGACCGGAACGCGTGGTGCGCCCAATGGCTGCCCGGCGGCGGCTTCGCGCTGGTCGGCGGCGACCCGGCGATCGGACCGTCGGACGTGGTCCGGGACGCTCCCGGGATCAGCCGCACCACCAGGACGGCGGCCGCCGTGCACGTCGCGGCCGGCGCCGGCGGCCTGGTCCGGGCGGCTCGCGCCGGGGACGCCCCGGGCGGTTCCTACTACTTGCTCACCGACGCGGGCGTGAAATACCCCCTCGCCGGGGCCGGCGTCGCGACGGCGCTCGGCTACGCACCCGCCGCAGCCGCCGGTATCCCGCCGGAACTGCTTGATGTCCTGCCTACCGGGCCGGTGCTCGATCCGGCCGCAATCTGATGAGGAGCCACCTGTGACCGAGCCGTTGACTACCAATTACGAGGCCAACGCGGCGATCATGACCGCGATGGAGGACGCCATCCAGAACTGCAGCGACGTCGGTAACGCGGTCGAGTCCGCCGCCACCTACCTGGCCACCCACTGGAGCGGCGAGGCCTCGAACAACTACCGCAACGCCGTCGCGTCCTGGCTGCAGGAGCTCGCCAAGGTCAAGTCCGCGCTCGAGGGCCTGCACTCCGGCACCACCGACTACCACCAGCGCAGCCAGAGCGTCGAGCAGAGCAACACCCAGGTCGCGTCCTGGATCTGAGTTTCCAAAAAACCGAGGAGCAGACCCATGTCGTTCGAACTTTCCGGCTTTTCCGTCCACCACAACTCGATGCTCGAGAGCGGTGACGAGCTCGACGCCGCCACCAAGAAGATCCGCGCCACCCTGGACAACCTCGAGGCCGAGGTCGCCCGGTTCAGCAACACCAACTCCGGCATGTCGGTGGCCGCGTTCGGTGAGGCCAAGCTCAAGTGGGACGAGGCCGCCACCAACATGAACAACGCGCTCGCCCTGGGCCGCCAGAAGCTGGAGCAGATCCACAACGACTACGTGCAGGCCGACCAGGCCAGCGCGCAGAACTTCTACGGCTGAGGAGACCGGGCATGCCGAACGCCGACTACTCGATCGACCGGGACGAGATGGTGGGTCTGCAGACCTGGCTGCAGGACATGGGCCAGTCCTTCAAGGACGTCGCCGGTGGTGGCGCCGACGGCACCAGCCAGCCACTCACCAACGTGAACGTGCTGAGCGGTTCGCCGACGTTCAAGGCGGGCGTGCGCCTGCATGCCGCGGCCAAGCGGCTGGGCGGGCAGGTGCAGACCCGGGTCGACCGGTTCGTCACCAACACCGACGACCTCGACACCAAGCTGGGCGTCGCGCTGGCCAAGGCCGAGCGGGTGGAGAACCTCAACCAGGTCGAGGCCAGTCAGTTCGGTGCGGTAACGACGCGGGCCGACACGCCGGCGACGTCGGACTCCTCGGAAGGCTGAGCGGTGGGGCGGGCTGGGAGCAGCGACGACAACAACTCCAGCAACTGGACGCTGGAGCGGATCATGACCGAGATCTACGGCTTCGAGAACGGCGCCGCGCCGTCCTGGGGGCGCGAGCAGGTCGCGGCCAAGACGTGGTTCAAGTTCGACGCCAGTTGGAAGGACAGCGACCACTTCTTCCACACCGCCGATCCGTCGAAGTACTGGAAGCCGGTCAGCGTCGAGCACCCGGACTGGTACAACCTCGCTCTCGGCCGCCTCACCACCTACAGCGACTACTACGGCAGCACCTTCACCGACGTGCAGGGCAAGCTGCTGTTCTGGGACCAGGCCGACAACGCGAAGGCGCTGTGGGACAAGTTCCACGACACCATCACGGGGCTGCACGGCGAGATCAGCGCGGACGGCAACTCCACCCTGGACGCCACCACGTTCCGGACCTTCGGCCAGCTGCTGTTCGACGTCAAGAAGGAGATCGAGAAGCAGGGCACGTCGATCAACTCGACGATCTCCAGCATGTACGGCGACTACAACGGCAACCGGGGCAGCGGCACCGACGCCTTCATCTGGCGGCTGCACAACCTGCACGGCGACATGCACGACCTGCACGAGGACATCGCCCCGGCGAGCATGGCCCGGGCCGGCAGCGCGCCGACCGCCGACAACATCTCGTTGCCGGACCTCTTCTACAGCACCATCCCATCAAAGATCAAAGGCCTGTCCGAGGCGTACGCCGATACGGTGCGCGACTGGTTCGCCAAGAAGATCGACCCGACCGAGCTGATCAAGGCAGTCGTGTCGAGCATCTGGATGAGCAACATCTGGTACCTCACGATCCAGAAGAACACGCACGTCGCACACCCCGCGCCGTTCAAGTACGTGCTTGTCGACGCGGAGGGTGTCGTCTTCCACCCGCCGGTCGAGCTGGAGACGGCGGCCGACTGGTCCACCCTCGACCAGATCGTCAAGGAACGCTGGAAGGCACAGCTCCAGTCGGTCGACGCGATGCTCGCGCCCTACGCCACGGCGCTCGTCACGACCTTCAACGACGTCTCCGACCGGCTGCGGCACAGCATCACCGACTTCGTCGACGAACCGGGCAACGGCACCGGGGAGGGCAACGACCCGACCGGCGGCAACGACTTCAACCCCAACGACCTCTTCGGCGACGGCAGCGGCAGCGGCGGAGGCGGGGAGGACCCGTTCGCCGGTCTGCCGGACGCGTCCGACGGGTCCGGCGGCAGCGGCGACCCCTTCGCCGACCTGCCGGACGGCAGCGACGCGTTCGGCGGCGCTGACGACCCGTTCGGCGGTCTGCCGGACAGCAGCGACGCCTTCAACAGCAGCAGCGACCCGTTCGCCGACCTGCCCGCCTTCAGCAGCAGCAACTCCGGCAGTACCGACCCGTTCTCGGGTCTGCCCGATCTGTCCACCACCGGCTCCAGCAGCGCGTTCGACCCGGCCGGGCTGCCCAGCCTCAGCTCGCTCGGCGGTCTGGGCGCTCTCGGTGGTCTCGGTGGTCTCAGCGGCCTGGGCGGCGGCAGCGGCGGCTTCGGTGGCCTGGGTGCCGGATCGAGCAAGGGCGGCGGGGGCATCGGCGCGTTCGACGGACTCGCCGGCGCCGACGACTCCGCCTACAGCCCGACCGGGCTGGACGGCGCCGGGCTCGTGCCGACAAGCGACTTCGCCGCCGGCAGCGACCTGCTCGGCGCGGCCGGGGCGGCCGGCTCGGCCGCCGGCACCTCGGCCGGATCGAGCGGCATGCCGATGATGCCGCCGATGGGTGGCATGGGCGGCATGGGTGGCGGCAAGGGCAAGGAGGACGAGCGGGAACGCTCCACCTGGCTCGCCGAGGACGAGGAGATCTGGGGCACCGACCCGGATGTCTCCCCGGCCGTCGTCGGCCGCGAGGCCGTGCAGCCGCAACAGCAGCAGCGGCCCGGCGCCCAGCCGCAGCAGCGCCCCGGTTCGCCGTACGCCCCGACCACCCAACCGCGCCAGCGCGGCCGCGCCTGACCTAGCGAAGGAGTCGCATGTCCAGCCCCCTGCACAATCAGATCGAGCAGGCGTACGCCGAGATGGAGCGGCAGCGCCTCGCCCTCGAGGACGTCCAGTCCGAGCTCGCCGGCACCAGCACCACGGTGACGTCGAAGAACCGGGCGCTGACCGTCACCGTCGACGCCCGCGGCGCGGTCACCGGCATCAAGTTCCTGACCAGCGGTTACCGCACGATGGCCGGGCCGGAACTGGCCGCGCTGCTGGTCGAGACGATGGAGACGGCCCGGGACGAGGCGATGGCCAAGACGGTCGCGTCGTTCCAGTCGATCCTGCCGGACAGCCTGCCGCTGCGGGACATGATGGAGGGCCGGGTCGACTTC
The DNA here is from genome assembly GCF_016862435.1 of Paractinoplanes tereljensis. Taxonomy (GTDB): domain Bacteria; phylum Actinomycetota; class Actinomycetes; order Mycobacteriales; family Micromonosporaceae; genus Actinoplanes; species Actinoplanes tereljensis. The sequence goes on along the minus strand of NZ_BOMY01000053.1, from coordinate 106,929 downwards.
GACGGCATCCTCAACGACGCCCTCAAGTACACCGACGGTGCGCCGTGAGCTCCACCTTCGGCGCCGACTTCGACCAGCTGCGCAAGGACGCCTTCGGGCCGTTCGTCGAGCACATGACCCAGGTCAAGCAGCGGTTCGAGTACGAGAGTGCGCAGCATCTGCCGGTGCTCGACCACACCCGTGGCGACCTCGACGAGGCGGTCCAGGCGGCCGTCGACCCGAACCGCGACCAGGCCACCTACCTGCTCAAGGGACTCACCGAGGTCACCACCGGGGACACCTCCCGGGTCTTCGACATGTCCCAGCGGATCGCCGCGGTCGAGGGTGCGGCGGCCGAGTCCGCCACCTTCGCCACGGGCTCCGGCACCGTCATTCACTGAGAGGCACCCGCGTATGGCCATCGAGGCGTCCGACGATCTGCACCGCTTCCTCAAGGTGCTGGCCGGCGAGGACTTCCCGGTGTCCAATGAGGATCGATTGTTCGGGCTGGCCGAGGCCTACGTGGGTGCCGCACAGGGCATCGCGGACTCGATTCCGGTGCTGGCCCAGGGTTTGCACACGGTCAGCGCCGGGGTGGAGGGCGCGGCCCAGCAGGCGTTCGTCGAGTCGATGCAGGAGTACGTCAACGACAACCCGGGTTACCTGACCACGGCCTCGAAGTACATGCACCGGCTCGGCGAGAACCACAAGGATCTGGGCACCCAGGTCCAGTACGCCAAGCTGATGATCATCGCCTGCCTGATCGAGCTGATGATCGAGTTCATGGTCGCGGTGGCCTTCGCGTTCTTCAACCCGGCCGCCGCGCTGCAGACCCTGGTCCGCGGCCGGATCATCATGAACTTCCTGATGAAGACGCTGCTCCGCAAGATCATCACCTCGGTGGTGACGGCGGCGGTCATCGGGGTCACCATGCAGGTGCTGATGGATCTGATCGTCCAGCGGATCCAGATCGCGATGGGCACCCGCGATCACATCGACCCCGATCTGGTACGCCAGGCGGCGGCGGTCGGCGCGCTCGGGGCGGCGGTCGGGCTCACCCTCGGCGGTCTCGGGCACCTGCTCGGGAACGTGGCGCGGCGCTTCACCCCCAAGCCCAAGCCGAAGCCCACCCCGGACGTGCCCACCAACTCGCCGACCCCTACCCCGACGCCTTCGCCCAAGCCGACCCCCACGCCTACGCCGGAACCCACGCCCACGCCTGCCCCCGACCGGAATTTCCGGGTGGACGAGGCGACCGGCGATGTCTACTTCCGGCGCGATCCGGTCACGGTGGGGTCCTATGTGCACGACGGGATCCACGAGGCCCTCACCGAATATCTGACCGAGGGGCTCTACAGCGTCTCGCAGGGGGAGGGCTGGGACGTCGACTGGGGTGCGGCCGTTTCCGGACTGGTCTCCGGGGTGGTCAGCCAGGGTGGCACGCACATCGGCACCAACCTCGGCGAGAAGTACGGGCCGCAGTACAAGGCCCCCGACGAGGTCCTTGACCAGAACGGCTTCGTCAAGAGCCCGCCCAGCACGACGGTCACCCCGGTGACCACCGAGACCGGCTCCGGGGATGCGCCGGCCACCGTCACCACCAGCACCACCACGACGACCGGCACCACCACGACGACCGGCACGCAGCACACGACGGTCACCGGCGCGAACGACCCGGCCGTGCACTCGGACACCCACACCCAGACCCAGACCGCCACCGTTACCTCGCCGAACACCGCGACGACCAGCCCGGCGGTCCACGAGTCGGCACCCGCGCCGCAGCAGACAACGACCACCCCGGTAAGCGTTCAGCCGGTCGCCGCCGCGAACACGACGGCACCGACCGGCCCGGCCGCCCCCACCACGGCTACCGGCCCAGCCGCACCCTCCGCGGTCACCAGCGCGACTGCTCCGGCCGTAACCTCCGCGGGCAGCAGTGTCACCGGCCCGGCCGTACCCTCCGGGGTCAGCAATGCCGTCGCGCCGGCCGCGCCCATCTCGGTTGGCAGCGCCACCGGCGCGGCCGCGCCGGCCGCAACCACCGCCTCCGCGCCCAGCGCGGTCAGCTCGGCCGCCACCACAACGTCGGCGGCCGCCACCACCGCGTCGACGGCGGCCACCACCGCGTCGACGGCGGCCACCACCGCCGGCAGCACCACCGCGTCCTCGTCGACCAACCCGGCGGCCCAGCCCACGCCGGTCGAGCAGCGCGCCCAGGCCACCGCCGCGACGCTCGGGCCGCAGCGCGACACCGCCGGCCTCCTGGCCCCGGCGGCGGCGCCGGCCACCGAGGATCTGGCCATCCCGACGGTGTTCGCCGATCCCGAGGACAACATCCTGGTAGCCGGGCAGAACCCGGCCAAGGTCGAGAAGTTCGGCCAGCCGGTAAGGATCGGTCCGGACCCGGTCGCCTCGACCGACCCGTTCCGCCCGTCGTTCATCGCCACCGTGCCATACCACCGGGACGATCAGGTGCAGGGCGAGCGCCCGCCGCGAACCATCCGCGAGCTGATCGACAAGTACGCCGCCGACCTGGCCCAATCGCAATCCACCCGGCCGAACTTCGCCCTGGTCATCGGGATCAACGGGCCGAAGACCACGACCGAGCGGCAGAAGATCACCGCCGAGCTGGCCACCCTGGCCAACTACGACCCCGGCTTCCCGGTCACGGTCGTCCCGATGACCTGGGAGATCCCCGGCAAGCCGTTCGGCACCTTCGTCATCGACCAGAAGACCATCCCGTACGGGGAGCTGCGCCAGCAGATCGCCACCCACGAGGAGACCGCCCGCCTGGCCGACGCGATGCGCGGTGACGACGGCGGCCAGGTCTACCTGCACACCGGCGACGCCGACGTGGCGTCACTGCTCACCCAGGACAACAAGACCGTCTACGACAAGTTCACCGCGACCTGGGCGCCGAAGGAGGGCGGGAGCTGGCCGGACGTGGCGTCCGGCGGCTATCACACGCCGAAGGCCAACGGCAGCCACGACCCGCACCCGGCGACCGTGCTGGATCAGGCGGTCCGCCAGGCGATGGCCGTCGTGGACGGCCGCAGCGTCTACTACCCGGAGCCGAACACGTTCCTGCGGGTCGCCGACTTCCAGTCCAAGCTCGAACCGGGCGTCTCGTTCGGCAACGGCGCGGGCGAGGGCCGCCGGATCGCCGAGTCGCTGAGCGCAGCCCGCGGCACCAAGCCGGTCTACGACTCGTCGATGGCGATCCTCACCGACGGCGGCCGGGTCACCGGCCCGAGCCTGTCGGTCGACGCAACGCTGGCCAAGCTGGCCGAGCCGGCCCAGAGCCACGCGAACGAGAAGACCTGGGGCAACCAGATCGACCAGTTCGCCACCGAGCACCTGAAGCTGGGCACGCCGGCCACGCCGTACACGGCCCGGGCGCGCGCCGTCCTCACCGAGATCGCGTTCGCGACCGCGAAATCGGACCAGGCGCCGAAGTTCACCGAGGCCGACCTGACGCTGTGGCGCAACCCGCCGGGCAAATCCGACCCGGCCGGCCGGGCCCGGCGGCAGAAGATCATCCAGGACGCGATGGAGGACCTCGGCGAGCGGAAGGCCGTGTTCGACGGCCTCGGCAACGGGGTGGTGCCGCTGCTGCAGATCGCGTACGGGACACAGACCGCGATCGCCAAGTTCCGCGACCGGGAGGGCCTGGGTGCCGGCTTCACCAAGGTCACTCCGCCCCCGCCGGACCCGGGCGACGAGCTGCACCAGCGTGGTTACGGCTGGCTGTCGCTGGTCAACCCGTATCACGGGACCCTGGCCGAGGCGAGCACGAACTGTGTGCTGACCGCGATCGCCACCGACATGTCGCTGGCCACCGGCGACCCGCACCAGGCGCCACCGACCGCCCCCAACCCGCTGGGCTTCCTGCGCAACTACGCCGGCCGCCCGCCGCGCCCGGTGGCCGGGATCGACACCATCACCCGTGCGCTGGAGCAGGAGGGCCCGGGCGCCCGCGGCCTGGTCGTCGTGCGGGAGAACGGCAACGACTACGCGCACGTCTTCAACGCCGTCCACGACGACCGCGGCGTCATCTACCTGGACGGTCAGACCGGCCGCGAGGCCCGCCTGCCGGACAACCCGGAGAGCGTACGGTTCGTGCCGCTCACCGGCACGGCCGAGACGGTGCCGGCCGCCCCGGTCGAGGACCTGCTGGTCGCCGGGGACATGCCGCGCGCCGACGTCACCCGGCTGGACCCCAACACCGTCCCGATCCGGCTCGGCCCGCCGGTGCTGCGGGAGTCCACCGACGGCGCGCCGACCTTCATCGCCACCGTCCCGTTCCACCCGGCCGCCCCGAAACCGGGCGATCGGCCGCGTACGCTCAAGGAACTGATCCAGCTGTACGAGCGGGACGTCGCCGGCCCGAACTCGGTCAAGGACAGCAACTTCGCCCTGGTCATCGGCATCAACGGCCCGGACGTGGCCGCGGACCTGGCCCGGGTCCGCAAGGAGTTGCGCGACCTCGGCACCTACCAGCCGCGCATCCCGGTCGTGATCGTGCCGATGAAGTGGTCGATCCCCGGCAACCAGTTCGGCACCTTCACCATCGACCAGAAATCGATTCCGTACGGCGAACTGCGCGAACACCTCGCCAAGCACGAGGAGACCGTCCGCCTGATCGAGACGTTGCGCGGCGACGGCGAGGTCTACCTGCACACCGGCGACGCCGACGTGGTCTCGCTGAAGACCCAGAAGGGCCAGACGGTGTACGAGGCGTTCGCCGCCAAGTACACGCAGGAGGGCTGGCCGGAGGTGATGTCCGGCGGCTACCACACCCCGAAGGCCAACGGCAGCCTCGAGGGACACCCGGCCACCGTGCTCGACCAGCAGGTCCGGCAGGCGATGGCGAGCGTCGACCCGCGCAGCGTCTACTTCCCGGAACCGAACACGTTCCTGCGGGTCCCGGGGCGGGCCCTGGAGAAGGACGCCACGTTCGGCATCGGCGACCAGGAGGGCCGATCGATCGTCGAGTCGGTCAGCCGGCAGCGTTACGGCGCCACACCGGTCTACGACTCGTCGGTCTCGCTGGTCACCGACGGCGGCCGGGTCACGTCCGGCGTAGACGCCGTCAACGACCTTGTCAAGCTGGCGTCGCCGGTGCAGAGCCACGCCCACCGCAGCACCTGGCTCAATCAGGTCAACCGGTTCGCCGCGCAGCACCTCGACCTCAGCGGTTTCACCGCGCAGCACATGAGCCAGCTGGCCGACATCGCGTTCGCCCCGCTCGACCGGTCGGCGAGCGCGCTCACCGCCGACGAGGTCACCGCCTGGCTCGCCGAGACCACCGCGGAGAACGCGCAGCTCCAGAAGGCGGCCAAGCGGAAGGTGGGCCCGCACCTGCGGACGCACGCGCCCGAGGTGTTCGAGTACTTCCGGAAGAACGGCTCGGCGGCGACCCCGCTGGTGCAGCTCGCCCTCGCCACCCAGACGGCCATCGCGGAGTTCGCCACGGCCCACCCGGCGCCCCAGCCGCAGCCGGCGACCGGCAAGGGCAAAGGCAAGGGCAAGGCGGAACTGGTCGCCGGGTTCGACTACAGCAAGGTCGAGCCGGCCGTGACCGACCCGGACAACGCGATCGCCCGGCGCGGTTACGGCTGGCTGCCGCTGGTCAACCCGCTGCACGGATCGCTGTCCGAGGCGAGTACGAACTGCGTGCTCGCCGCGATCGCCACCGACATCTCGCTCGCTACCGGCGAACCGCACCAGGCGCCGGTGTCCGAGGCCGTGCCGATCGACTACCTGGAGAACTACGCGGGCCAGGCGCCCCGCCCGGTCAGTGGCTTCGACGTCATCACCCGCACCCTGGAACCCGGCGGGCGAGGCCTGGTCGTGGTCAAGGAGAACGACAACGACTTCGCGCACGTCTTCAACGTGGTGCACGACAACGAGGGCGTCATCTACCTGGACGGGCAGACCGGCCGCGAGGCGGTGCTACCGGTCGACCCGCAGAGCGTCCGGTTCGTGCCGCTCGGCGACCCCTGGCCCAGCCGCAGCTGGGTGAAGCGCGAAGCCGTCGCGAACTGGCACTCGGACCTGATCACCGCCGAGAAACGAGCCGGCGTCACGGCGGTGCGCGACCTGAACCTGCCCGGCGACACGCTGCTCTATTTCGGTGCCGACGCCGACATCGACCACCCGCTGGCCACCACCACGGCCAAGCACATGGTCTTCGTCAGCGTCGACGTGGCGGCGGAGACCCCGGAGGCGGTGGCCGAGGACCTCGAGAAGAAGCGCGGCGACCTGCTCCGCAACATGAAGCCGTACCTCCGGGACGGTTTCGAGATCGTCGACGGGCCCTGGCCCGGGCCGCAGGAGGGCTTCCGCTACGAGGTCCGGAACACCGCCACCGGCGAGATCGTCTTCGCCGTCGACTTCCATCACTCCCGGTACGACCCGTTCCTGACGGCGAACGGCAACCGGACCTTCGACCTGGTGATGGAGAAGGACTCGTGGCTCGGCGAGGCGTTCAACGGGGCGTCCACGGCACTGAGCACGGTCACCAACCTGCTCGACCGCGACGGCCACTGGATCGGCAACTTCGCGTCCGGGCAGCTCGGCGGGACGGCCCTGGACGGCGGCGCGGACTGGCTGACCCGGGTGCCGGCCGGTGACGGCCTGCCGTGGGGCAACGCCGGCCTGGTGGTGACCCGCAAGGACGGCACCGGCGTGGCCACCCCGGAGAACTTCCCGGCCGAGGAGCAGTGGGTCACGTTCTTCCGCAACCAGATCGCCGCCTCGGTCACCGTGGCCGACCAGGGTGGCCGGGACGGCAACCTCGCCAAACTGCAGACCGACCTGGACTCGCTTTTCGAGCAGCTGAACTTCCAGTGGGAATACACCATCGAACCGATCGCCGACGACCCCGAGGCCGCCGGGAAGACGGTGGTCGACCTGATCGTCGCGGCGTCGGCGAACCAGGCCCGGCAGCTGATCGGCGACCAGGCCGTGCTCTGGACCCAGGACCTGCGCGCCCGGGTCATCGAGGGAGTCCAGCGGCAGGGCGTTCCGGTGCCGACCCCGGAAGAGCAGACCCATTCGGCCGCCTGGGGCGCGGCCCGGTCCGCGCTTCCGGCCGGGCAGCAGGACCTGCTCGCCGGACAGTTGACCCGGCCGGCGGCCGCCGTCGATGCGCCGGTCTCGCCCGACGACCCGATCATCGCCCGGGACTATCCGTGGCTGCCGGCGGTCAACCCGTACCGGAACCGGGGTGGCGAGTTCACCACCAACTGCGTGCTGACCGCGATCACCACCGACATCGCGCTGGCCGAGGGCGAGGGCTTCCAGGCGCCGCCGTCGCGCGCCAACCCGGCCGCCGACCTGCTCAACTACAAGGGGCGGCCGGCGATCGCGGTGCGCGACTTCGCCGACATCCGGGAACGGGTCGCGCAGGCGCCGGTGGGTGCCCGCGGCCTGGTCGTGGTGCGGGACCGGGAGCGGTCGGTCGGGCACGTGTTCAACGTGGTGCACAACGCCGACGGTGTCGTGTTCCTGGACGGCCAGACCGGCCGGGCGGCGGACACCAGCTTCACGCCGTACTCGGTCAGTTTGATTCCGACCGCGCACCTGACCGGTGAGGCCGCCGACCTGGGGTCTTTCTATGTGGGCCATGGGAATCCGGGGCCGCCGCCGCCCCCGCCGCCGATGCCGACGGGTTTCCGGCGGCCGGCACCGATCCCCGCGATCGAGGTGCCGCGGGCGGACCTGACCACCCAGGCACCCCCGGGCACCGGTCCGGCGCCGACCGTGGTCGGGCAGGCGCTGGCGAACACCTACGACACCGTGCACGTCATCGACGGCGGCTCGTCCGGCTACGGCCATCAAGCCGGTGTCGTCTCGGCCCTGGAGGGGCTGGCCGCCACCGGTTACCGCGGCAAGGTGGTGCTCACCTACGCGGCCAACAAGACGGCGTTCTACGCGCCCCGGTTCGGCCGGGCCGCCGAGCTGAACGACCCGGTCGCCTCCTACGACATGTATCACCGCCCCTGGACCGGCCGGATCGGTGGCCTCGAGGTCGAGATGCGACCGAGGCCCACCGGCAGCAAGCTTGTCGACACCGAGCCCAGCTGGCCCGGCATGCCCACGCTCGAACAGCAGTGGAAGGTCGCCCGCTGGACGAACGCGCCCGGCACCGCCGACCCGCGCTACCAGGACTCCCGGATCACCGAGAAGAGCGGCGCCGAGGCGCAACAGGAGTTCCGGGCCGGCATCGAGAAGCGCGGCGCCGACGCGGACGCGTTCTCGCTCACCGACTTCCCGGAGGTCGAGGGCGAGAACATCCTGACCCTGTTCCCGGCGTTCGACACCTGGGACGACCCGAACGCGCCGGCCGATCCGCTGGCCGCCTGGTACCCGACCTTGGACGCGGCCGGCGGCGGCAAGCGCTCCGACATCGTGGTGCTGCAACCGTTCCTGTGGGACAAGCTGCCCCGGCAGATCCGCCGCGCGGACGGCACCGACGTCGCGCTCGACACCGTCACCCCGGGCGTGGTCCCGGCCTACCGGCGGTCCGAGCCGGCCGACCTGCCGTCGGCCGGCAAGGTGCTCACCGACCAGGTCCCGAACGCCCCGGACATCTCCGTCGAAGGCGAAGGCGCCGTCGACGTGGTGCTCGTCTACTACGGCGACATCACGCCGGGCGAACCCGGCGGCACGCCCGCGCACGCCGACGCGATCCGGCGGATCAAGCAGAGCAGCACCCGCCCGACCGTCATCGTGCGGGTCGGCGGGACACCCGGTGTTGCCGGCGACGTGGTCACCCTCGGCAAGCTGACCAGCGCGGAGATGACCGCGCTGCGCCGCCGCGCCCAGCTGGTCGTCACCGAGGGCGCCGGCACCTGGCAGGAGACCCTGGCCGACGGCCGGCCCACGGTGTCGGTCCGGCCCGACGGTGACACCCGGCCGTGGGCGCACGAGCCGGCCGCCATCCGCGGCAACACCGCCCACGACACCGCCCGTCAGCTCCTCCAGGACGCCTCGGCCGACCTGCATGACAACACCGACAACGGACACCTGGCCGTCTTCCGCGCCGAGTCCGGCCCCGACGGCGTCATCGGTAAGTACTTCGCGGCTTGGCAGGAGGCCCTCGCCGCGCCGGCCACCGACCAGACCGCCACCGCCCTCGCCACCGTGGTCCGGATGCCGCTCACCGCGGCCGGGCAGCAGCTCGCCGCCGACGCCCGCAGCCGCCCGGTCATCGCCGGGCCGCCCGGCCCCGACCCCCGGGGCGAGGCGATCCGGGCGAGCGCCGCGGCCCAGGGAGTCCGGCTCACGGACTTCGACCTGATCGTGGACGACCAGGTCGACCCGGCCAACACCGTGTCCACCAACCCGGGCAAGCCCAAGGTCTTCATCCGGCGCACCGCGACCGGTTACCAGGGGCTCGGCCCGCGGCCCGGCCAGAAGCCGCAGGTCGCCTCGGACGGCCTGCCCTACCTGCGCGACGGCAAGGCGCTCGGCGCCGCCGAGGTGCACCGGATCGACGGCCTCGACCAGGTGCTGGCGGCCGTCGACACCCTGGTCGGCACCCGGCGGGTGCGCGGCCTCGACGCGGTCAAGCAGGTGCTGCGCGGCGACGGCGGGGGACAGGGCGACCTGCTCGGCCTCACCGGCAGCGGCGGCCGGTTCCCGATCGAGATCGACGGCAAGCCCCGCGAGCTGCGGATCACCGCGGTCCTCGACCAGCTCGAGCACGAGGCCGAACCGGCCGGCACCACCGGCCAGAAGGTCAAGGTGGACAAGCACGCGGCGTCCACCAGCACCCGGGAGATGTCCAAGACGGTCAGCGAGGGCACCGACCCGGCGGTCTCGGCCGGCCTGTCCGACCCGGCCGGCGGCCAGCTGTTCGGCGCCGGCCTGACCCTGCAGGGCACGTTCCGCCGGTTCGTCCGGGCGCTGTCCGCGGCCAAGCAGGTGGTCACCCACCGGCAGGCCCGGATGGACCCGGTCGCCGAGCGGGTCACCGCCCGGGTCACCTACACCGTCGAGCTGGCCGGCCCGGGCATCCCGGACCGCAGCGCGCCGCCGGTGCAGGCCACCGCGCACCTGTTCGTGCCGGCCTTCGACCTGGACACCGCGACCCGGCACTTCCGCCCGGCCGGACTGTCCCCGCAGACCATGCCGACGGCGTACCACGTCGAGGCGGTGGTCGCCCCCGAGCTGTGGGAGCTGGCCCAGAACCAGCTGCCGCGCGGGCTGTTCAAGGTCGGCTCGGCCAGCCGGGCCGAGCTGATCCGGGTGCTCAGCGACCGCGGCGTCGAGGCCAACCTCGACGAGTTCGTGCACGGCCTGCGGATTCCCGCGCTGTGGAACGAGGAGACCGGCCGGGCGGTCGGTCCGATCACCATCACCGCCGGCTCGACCGGCCACGACGTCCTCGCTCGCACCCCGGCCAAACAGGTGGTACTGCGCGACAGCAGCCAGGGCCAGGTGGCCGCCGAGCACAGCGGCACCGCCGTGCACAACGCCGGGGTGGCCGCGCAGGGCGGCATGCTCGGCGGACTCGCCGGGGGCAAGGCCCCGGTCCGGGCCACCGCCGAGATCGCCGTGTCCGGCAAGCGCGAGCAGGCCACCCTCGGCGGCGGCTCGGGCGCCCGGCGGCGCACCGTCCAGCACTCCGGCGAGAACGAACTGCGCTCCTACCCGGTCACCTGGACGATCAAGGTCGGCTCGGCCGCGCCGGTCACCTCCACCACCCCCTCGGCCGTCTACCTGCGGGCCGGGGTCGACCCGATGAAGGCCGTGCCGGCCGCCGACGAGAAGACCGTGGCACCCGGCGCCCGGCTGCTCACCGAGTCGCTCGGCGACGCCACCGTCGCCGAGATCACCGGGCTCGACAAGGCGCTCGACCAGGTCGAGAAGCTGCTCGGCGCGTTCCCCGGGTTCGTCGCCGACGGGCTCGCCTCCACCGACTCGCTGCAGACCCTCAGCGAGCTGATGAAGGCCCGTCGCAAGCACGAGGGGCTGCGCACCGCACTGGGTGTGCCGGCCGTCCGGGCGTTCGCCGACAGCCTTGTCGACATCGGCATCACTGTGCAGCTCAAGCGGCGCGGCGGCGGCCACAACCGGTACGTGTCGGTGACCCTGCGGGCGGTCCGCACCGGCGCCAAGCACACCGGGCAGTCGGACAGCGTCTCGCTGCGGCAGTCCGACATCCAGGCCGACCGCGGCACCCAGCAGTTGGCGATCAGCCGGGACGTGAACGTCTCGGCCGGCGCCGGGCTCGGCCGCCGGCGGGCCGCCCCCGACCCGTACGCGGCCGCCGACCTCGGTGCCGACCTGCGCGGCGGGGTGTCCAGCGGACGGCGGATGGTCAGCGGCCCGCAGCTCGGCGCGCAGGCGGTCACCGCCAGCCCCGAGGGCAAGGCCGGCACGATCACCGCCGACGAGTTCACCGTGGACGTCACCTACGAGGCCGAGGTGCGCCAGCACACCCGGCTCAACATGACCTGGCGGACGCTCAGCCTCGGCCTCACCCGGCCCAGCGCGGCGACCTGGGCGGTGCTCAACGACAAGGGCGCGGTCGTCACCAAGGCCGACCGGGAGACCTCGACGGTCGGCACCGGGACGATGAAGGTGTGGACGTCGCACCTGTGGGCCGAGACCAACAAGATCCACGAGAAGTCCGGGCACTCGCTCGGCAACCACGACGACAGTCGCAGCCCCCGCGAGATCCTGGCCGACCCGCTGCTCCCCACCCGTACCCATCTGATCGGTCTTGGTCCGTTGCGCGGTCTGCAGGACCGCGCCCTGGATCTGCTGTCCACGATGCCCGGCGGCGACGTGCTGAGCCTGCCCGGCACCATCTCCCGGGAGACCATCGACGCGTTCTTCACCCCCGAGTTCGCCGAGGCCCGCCTCGGCACCATGCTCGGCGCCGGACAGGGCACCGGAACCCTGGCCGGGGCCGGGGTCTTCACCAACGACCTCGGCTCCCTCGCGATCGGCTTCCGGCCGCTGCGCTACGAACCGATCGCGGCCAAGGGCTGGGACACCGAGATCGGGCAGTCCGCCTCGTACCCGCTGGCCTGGTCGAAGGCCAAGAATCGCTTCTTCGGCGGCCGCGCGGCGGCCACCCTCGGCCACCGCGACGGCGGCTACGCCGGCTTTGCCGGCCTCACCGGCGGAATTCGTGCGCTATGGGGAGAGGGATCCTCCGAGGCGCGTACGGGCGGGATCGAGCGCACGGTCAAGCAGAAGGGTGACGTCGTCCTGCTGCGGGTGCACGGCGAATGGCACCTGTCCGCGAGCACCAACTGGTCCGGCAACCCCGGTTATCTCTCCGGCACCCCGAACCGGCAGCGCCGGGTGGTGCCGGTGCAGGACGCCATGGTCCTCGCCGTGCCCGTCCGCGACCTGCGGATGGCCAACGAGCGGATCCGCGAGTTCAACAAGAACCCGGGCAAGAGCCAGCGGCTGCCCGAACTCGTCGACCCGGCCTGGCTGGACGAGAAGTTCCCGAAGCCGCCGACCCTGCACGTCACCCCGGCCGACGGCGCACCCGGCTGGCAGACCTCGCTGCCGTCCACCGGCCGCGGCGACCTCGGCCGGGCCTGGGTCGACGACATGGCCGACCCCGGCCTCTACGACGACGTCGCGGCCGAGCTCGGCAAGGTGGGCGTGACCCTGGGCGACCCGGTCCAGGACGAATTCGGCAACGCCGCCCGGGTCCGGCGCACCCTGGGCCGGCCCGGCCTGATGTCCTTCATGGACAGCGTGCTCGCCGACAGCGCCGGCACCCGGCTGCTGCGCCGTAAGCCGGTGTCCTGGACGCTCGGCGCGGTCACGGTGGCCGACGGTGTCGACGTGAAGGTCCGCGGCGAGCTCAGCGACCTGAAGCTCGACGAGATCACCAAGGAGCCGGGCGAGGTCGAGTACAAGGCCAACGCCGTACACACCACGGTCACCACCGACACCCGTGGCATCGCGGTGGAGACGGCCGCCACCTACGGCCCGGGCGGGGTGCCGCAGGCCCCGCACGCCGGAACGATCGCGGTGGCCCCGGCCCTGGCCCACGGTCACCAGTGGAACGCCACCCGGGCCGCCGGTCAGGCCCTCACCGGCGACCGGGTGGTGGCCGTGGCCGGCCCGCTCGCCGTCTTCACCGCCAAGCTGAAACTCACCGTCGAGATCCCCGGCGGCAAATCGGTGACCCGGACCGTCGACGTCCGCCTGCGCCTACCCGAATCGGCCACCCGCACCGCCCCGCCGGCCACCCCGGAACCGGCCAAGCCGGCCACCCGCCTCCCGATGCGCGACACCCTGCCCACCTACCTGTCGCACTGGCAACAGGGCGGCCTCGCCCTGCCGCCCGAGGCGGTGGTGACCTCGTACCCCGGCTCGGCCACGGCCGCCCAGGCCGCGAGCGTGGCCCTGCACGCCTACGTGGACGCGTCGACCCGGGCCGACTTCAACAGCGAGAACCCGGTCACCGGCTCCCGGTCGCAGATCCCGGCCATGGTGCACGACCTGAGCAGCCCCGAGTTCACCAAGCCGAACTACCCGGTGGTCACCGGCGGTGGCCTGACCGCCGAGGTGACCGGCCCGTCGCTGCTGCCCCGCTTCCGGGCCACGCTGTCGCGTTACGCCCGGCTCGGCCGGCCCGCGCTGACCCGGATCGTCGCCGACGACAAGGTGGAACGGCCCCGGCAGACCGGTTACACCGGCGACACCACCGCCGCCGAGTCGTCCACCACCGGACTGCGACTCGACGCGCCCACCGCGACCAGCGGCCTGAACCCGGCACCCCGGCAGGGCCTGGCCGGCGCCGGCCGGATCGGACCGGACGCGGGCAGCGCCGACGTCACCAAGTCGCAGGTCGTCACCGGCTCCAACGTCAAGCGCAGCGGCCGGACCATGGTGTTCACCGCCGGCACCCAGGAACGCTACGTGGTGCGCAACCACGACCAGCCGGACGGCGCCGGCATCGGCACCCAGGTGCGGCTGCCCGCGGTCGAGATCCAGGTGCCCGAGGAGATCGCCGAAACCCTGGGGTGGCTCAAGGAGCCGGGCACCGCCGCGGTGGTCGCCCTCTGGGAGGCGGTGCTGCCGCTGCGGGACACCTGGCTCGCCGCCGCCGAGACCTGGCGGGCCGGCGGCAACCGGGCCGCCGCGGTCGCCGCGCAGGAGGCCTACCTGCAGGCCAAGCAGACCGCGGAGCTGGCCTCCGACCGGCTGGCCCGGGACATCGCCGCCCGCGAGCAGGGCGTGCCGACCCCGGAACGGCAGGCGCACGACGCCGCCTGGGTAGCGGCCCAGCCCGACCTGCTCGCCGGCGAACTGCAGCCCGCGCCGGAGGTCGTCGACGACCCGATCATCGCCCGGGACTATCCGTGGCTGCCGGCCGTCAACCCGTACCGGGCGCAGGGCGGCGAGTTCACCACCAACTGCGTGCTGACCGCGATCACCACCGACATCGCGCTGGCCGAGGGGGAGGGCTTCCAGGCCCCGCCGTCGGCGGCCAACCCGGCCGCCGACCTTCTCCACTACCAGGGTGCGCCGGCGATCGCGGTGCGCGACTTCGCCGACATCCGGCAGCGGCTGGCCGGGGCGCCGGTCGGTGCTCGCGGGCTGGTGGTGGTGCGCACCGCCGAGAGTGCGGTCGGGCACGTGTTCAACGTGGTGCACCACGCCGACGGGGTGGTGTTCCTGGATGGCCAGACCGGCCGGGCGGCGGACACGAGCTTTACGCCGTACTCCATCAGTTTGATTCCGACCGCGCACCTGACCGGTGAGGCCGCCGACCTGGGGTCTTTCTATGTGGGCCACGGCGCACCGCCGCCGCCCCCGCCGCCGATGCCGACGGGTTTCCGGCGGCCGGCGCCGATCCCCGCGATCGAGGTGCCGCGAGCGGACCTGACCACCCAGGCGCCGCCGGTCACCGGCGCGGCACCGGAACCGACAGTGGTCGGGCGGGCGCTGCGGCAGGCCTACGACGTCGTGCACGTCATCGACGGTGGCTCCGCCGGGTACGGCCACCAGGCCGGTGTGGTCTCCGCCCTGGAAGGGCTGGCCGCCACCGGATATCGCGGCAAGGTGGTGCTCACCTACGCGGCCAACAAGACGGCCTTCTACGCGCCCCGGTTCGGCCGGGCCACCGAGCTGAACCATCCGGTCGCCTCCTACGACATGTATCACCGCCCCTGGACCGGCCGGATCGGCGGCCTCGAGGTCGAGATGCGACCCCGCCCCACCACCGAGCGGCTTGTCGACACCGAGCCCAGTTGGCCCGGTATGCCGACGCTTGAGCAGCAGTGGAAGGTCGCCCGCTGGACGAACGCGCCCGGCACCGCCGACCCGCGCTACCAGGACTCCCGGATCACCGAGATGAGCGGCGCGGAGGCCCGGGAGAAGTTCCGGGCCGACATCGAGAACCGCGGGGCCGACAACGACACGTTCACCCTCACCGACTTCCCGCCGGTCGACGGCGAGAACATCCTGACCCTGTTCCCGGCCTTCGACACCTCGGACGCCTCGACGGCCCCGGCCGACCCGCTCGCCGCCTGGTATCCGACGCTGGATGCGGCCGGCGGTGGCAAGCGCTCCGACATCGTGGTGCTGCAGCCGTTCCTGTGGGACAAGCTGCCCCGGCAGATCCGCCGGGCCGACGGCAGTCAGACCCCGCTCGACGCGGTGACCCCGGGCGTGGTGCCGGTCTACCGGCGGTCCGAGCCGGCCGACCTGCCGGCCGCGAGCAAGGTGCTCTCCGACCAGGTCCCGGACGCGCCGGACATCGCCGGCGACGTCGATGTGGTGCTCGTCTATTACGGCGACGTCAAGGTCGGCGAGGTGGACGGCACACCCCCGCACGCCGACGCGATCCGGCGGATCAAGCAGAGCGCCACCCGCGAGACGGTCGTCGTGCGGGTCGGCGGGACGCCCGGCTTCGCCGACGGGGTGGTCACCCTCGGCAAGCTGACCAGCGCGGAGATGACCGCGCTGCGCCGCCGGGCCCAGTTGGTCGTCACCGAGGGCGCCGGCACCTGGCAGGAGACCCTGGCCGACGGCCGGCCCGCGGTGTCGGTGCGGCCCAACGGGGAGACCCGGCCGTGGGCCCACGAACCCGACAGCCTCCGCGGCAACACCGACCACGACACCGCCCGGCAACTGCTGCAGGACGCCTCGGCCGAACTGCAGAACGGCGGCGACCACGGCCACCTCGCGGTGTTCCGGGCCGAGTCCCGCCCGGACGGCGTCATCGGCCGGTACTTCGCGGCCTGGCAGCAGGCCCTCGCCAACCCGGCCACCGACCAGACCGCCACCGCCCTCGCCACCCTGGTCGGGATGCCGCTCGACCGGGCCGCTCAGCAGCGGGTCGAACAGATCCGCCGGCGCCCGGTCGTCGCCGTCCCGCCCGGCCCCGACCAACTGCTCGACGCGATCCTGTCCGGCGCCCGGCACCAGGGCATCCGGCTGCCCGGCTGGGCCCACGGCCGGACCGGTGCGGAACTGCGGCAGCAACCGGAGTTCCCGGCCGGCGCGCCGATCGGCGTCGGGCAGGTCGCCGCGGCGCTCGGCATCGACGTGGTGCTGGACGACCACACCAACCCGGCCAACACCGGCTCGGCCAACCCGGACCGCCCGCACCAGGTGCACATCCGGCACACCCGGACCGGCTTCGACGCCTACGGCCCGGCCGCCGGCCAGAAGGCGCAGGTCGCCTCCGACCTGCTGCCCTACCTGCGCGACGGCCACTCGCTCGGTGCGGCCGAGGTGGACACCATCGACGACCCGGCCGCGGTCATCGCCGCCGTCGACGGGCTGGTCGGGGCGGGCCGGGTGCGCGGGCTCGACGCCGTGCACCGGGCCGTGCGCTACGACCTGGCCGGGCTCACCGGCTCCGGTGGCCGTTTCCCGATCAAGGTGAACGGCGAGCACCGCGAGCTGCGCATCACCGCGCGGCTGACCCGGCTGGAGAAGGAGGCGGCGCCGCCCGGCTCGACCGGCCAGAAGATCAAGATCGACAAACACGCGGTGTCGACCTCCACCCGGGAGATGTCGAAGACCGTGCAGGAGGGCCTCGACCCGTCGCTCTCGGCCGGCCTGTCCGACCCGGCCGGCGGCCAGCTGGCCGGGGCCGGCCTCACCATCCAGGGCACCTTCCGCCGTTTCATCCGGGCGATGACCGCGGCCCGGTCGATCGTCACCCACCGGCAGTCCCGGATGGAGAACGTCGGTGCCGACCGGATCCGGACCCGGGTCGTCTACGACATCGAGCTGCACACGCCCGGGGTCGTCACCCCGGTCACCCGCAGCGCGCAGACCGACGCGCACCTGCTGGTGCCCAGCTTCGAGTTGAGCACCCAGCAGCATGCCGCCACGCCGCAACCGGCCCGGACGCTGCCCGAGACGTTCCACGTCGAGTCCGCGGTCGCCCGGGAACTGTGGGACCTGGCCGAGCGGCACCTGCCGCCCGGGCTGCTGCGGCCGGGGTCGGCCAGCCGCGCGGAACTGATCCGCATCCTCAGCGACCGCAGCGTCGAGTCCAACTTCGAGGAGTTCGTCACCGGCCTGCGCATCCCCGCCCTGTGGAACGAGGAGACCAACACCGCGGTCGGGCCGATCACCCTGCGGGCCGAGTTCGCGCAGTACACCGTGCAGGCCCGGACCCCGGCCAAACAGGTCGTGCTGCGGGACAGCACGCAGGGCGTGATCACCGCCGAGCACGGTGGCACCGCGGCCGCCGCGGCCGGCCTCGGCGTGCAGGGCGGCCTGCTCGGCGGGCTGGCCGGCGGCGCTCCGGTGCGGGCCACCGGCGAGATCTCGGTGACCACCCGGCGGGAGCAGACCGCGCTCGGTGGCGGCTCCGGCGGACGCCGGCGCACCAACGTGCACGCGGGCGAGAACGAGCTGCGGGCGTACGCCGTAACCTTCAGCCTGCAGGTCGACGGCGTCCGGCACACGGCCACCGACACCGCGCCGGTCTACCTGCGGGCCGGGGTCAACCCGATGGGCCCGGTGCCGGCCGGGCAGGCTCTGCCGGTCGCGGCGAACGCCCGGATGCTCACCGAGTCGCTCGGCGACGCCACCGTCGCCGGCATCACCAACCTCGACACCACCCTCGACCAGATCCGCGAGCTGCTCCGGCAGTTCCCCGGCTTCCAGCCCGACGGGCTCGCCTCGGTCGACTCGCTGCGCAGCCTCAAGGACCTGATGAAGGCCCGCAACAAGCACGAGGACCTGGCGAGCGCGCTTTCCGTGCCGGCCATCCGGGCCTTCGCCGACAGCCTGCTCGACACCGGCATCAGCGTGCGGCTCAAGCGGCACGGCGGCTGGCGGAACCGGTACGTCACCGTCACCCTGCGCGCCGAGCGGACCGCCGCCCGGCACACCGGCCAGTCCACCACGGTCTCGCTGCGGCAGACCGACATCCAGGCCGACCGCGGCACCCAGCAGCTCGCAATCAGCCGGGAGGCGAACGCCGGCGTCGGGGTGGGCTTCGACCGGCGGCGACCGGCCCCCGACCCGACCGGCCGGGGCTTCGCCGGTGTCGACGGCACCGTGGGCATCTCCAGCGGCAACCGGATGGTCAGCGGCCCCCAGCTCACCCAGCAGGCGGTCACCGCCAGCCCGGAGAGCAAGGACGGCCAGCCGTCCGCCGACCAGTTCGAGATGGACATCTCCTACATCGCTACGGTGCGCCGGCACAGCCGGCTGAACAGCACCTGGCGGGCGCTCAGCCTCGGCCTGACCCACCCCGGGCCGGCCCGCTCGGCGGTGCCCCGGGCCGGCGGCGGCGCCGAGGTGCGGCTCGGCGAGCACGAGGTCCACCTCGGCAACGGCACCATGACGGTCTGGATGTCCCGGATCTGGGTCGCGAAGAACGAGATGACCCAGCCGTCCGCCCACCGGCTCGGCCAGGTCCGGACCGGGGACGGCCGGAGCCCTCGGCCCGCCGACCCGATGCTGCCGACCCGTACCCATCTGGTGAATCTCGGCCCGATGCGCGGCCTGCGCGACGAGGCGCTGCGCCTGATGCGCAGCCTTCCCGGCGGCGACATGCTGACCCTGCCCGGCGCGGTCCCCCGGGAGACCGTTGACTCGTTCTTCACCCCCGAGTTCGTGGAGGGCCGGCTCGGCGGCATCCTCGGCGACGGGCAGGGGACCGGCACCATGACCGGCGCCGGGGTGTTCGCCAACGACCTCGGCACCCTGCACGTCGCGTTCGAGCCCACCGGTTACACGCCCACCGCGGCCAAGGGCTGGGAGACCGAGATGGCCAGCCAGGCCAACTACCCGCTCGGCTGGGGCAAGGCGCGCGCCTTCCTGGCGGCGCTGCGGGTCTCGGCCGGCGTCGGCCATCGCGACGGCCGGTACGCCGGCAGCGCCGGCCTCGGCGCCACCCTGCGCGGGCTGCTGGGCCAGGGGTCGGCCGAGAGCCGCAGCGGCGGCATCGAACGTAACGTCAAACAGAAGACCGACGTCGTCCTGCTGCGGGTCGACGGCAACTGGCACCTCAACGGCAGCAGCACCTGGTCCGGCACGCCCGGCTATCTCTCCGGCACCCCGCACCGCAAGCACCGGATCGTGCCCGCCACCAGCGCCATGGTCCTCGCCGTGCCGGTGCACGAGATCCGGTCCGCCAACCGCCGGATCGCGCAGTGGAACCAGCAGCACCCGGCCGGCCCGGCCCGGTCGCCGCTGGTCGACCAGGGCTGGCTCGACCGGAACTTCCCGGAACCGCCGAGCCTGGTCGCGCCGGACCCCGGTGCGCCGCACACCTGGCACCTGCCGGTGCCCGGCGCCGAGGGTGGCGACCTGGGCCGCGCCTACGTCGACGATCTCGGCGACCCCGGCATCTACCAGCAGGTCGCCGATCAGCTGCGGGAGCAGGGCCTGCTGCCCGGCGACGGGGTCGAGGATGAGTTCGGCAACGAGACCCGGGTCCGGCAGATGCTCAGCCGGGCCGGCCTGATGGGCTTCATCGACAGCGTCCTGTCCCACGGCGCCGCCACCCGGCTGTTCCGCCGGGAACGGGTCGGCTGGACACTCGGCCTGGTCAAGACGGCCGACGGCGCCGACGTGACGGTTACCGGCCGGCTCAGCAACCTGCGGCTGGCCGACATCACCAAGGACAAGATCGAGGTCGAGTACCGGGCCAACGCCCAGTACGGCACGTCGGCCAGCAGGACCAAGGCCGCCGGGTGGGACACCACCGCGACGTACGGGCCGGGCGGGGTGCCGGACGCACCGAAGGCCGGCGCGATCGGCGTGCAGCCCGCCGTCACCCACGGCAACCAGTGGAGCGCCACCCGGATCACCGGGCAGGCCACCAACAGCGACCGGATGGTGGTCAGCACCGGGCCGCTCGCCGCCTACGAGGCCACCCTCACGCTCACCGTCGACGTGCCCGGCGGCACCCCGGTCCACACGACCGTCCCGATCCGGCTGCGGATCCCGGAGTCGGCCACCCGGGCCACCCCGCCGCCGGCCCCGCCGAGGCCCGCCGCGGCCGCCCGTCTCGACCGCGCCGGCACCACCGCGGCCGCCCTGCGGCAGTGGCAGAACGGCGGAACCTGGCAGCTGCCGCCGCAGGCCGCCGTCACGGCCTATCCGGGTGCGGTCGCCGCGGCGGCCGCGTCGCGCGAAGCCATCGGCGACCATGTGGCCCGCTCGTGGCGCGGCGAGATGATCACCGACCCGGTCCGTGGCTCCCGCTCGCAGATCCCGGCGCTGGTGCACGGCCTCAGCAGCCCCGAGTTCTCCAAGGCCAACTACCCGTCGATCCTGGACGGCGGGCTGTCCGCGGAGTTGACCGGGCCGTCCCGGATGCCGCGGTTCCGGGCCACCCTCACCCGGTACGCGCGACTCGGCCGGCCCGCCCTGATGCGGGTCGTCGACGACGACAAGGTGGAGACGCCGCAGCAGCACACCCGGTCCGGCGAACAGGTGGCCGCCGAGCAGTCCCGCACCGGCCTGCAGGCCGGCGTGCCGACCGCCACCACCGGGGTGACCACGCTGCCGCAGCAGGGCCTGGGCACGGCGGTCCGGTTCGGCCCGGACACCGGTGGCGCCCAGGTCGGCAAGTCCCAGGTCGCCACCGGCTCGAACACCAAGCGCGGCGGCGGCCGGGCGATGGTCTTCACGATCACCGTCGAGGAACGGCACGTGGTGAGCGACCACGACGACCCGGACGGCCCGGGCGCCGGGCACCGGATCGTGCCGCAGTCCATCGAGGTCGAGCTGCCCGAGGAGGTGGCCCGGGCCGAGGGCTGGCTCGGCCAGCCCGGCACCCAGCCGGTCCTGGACGCCTGGGACACCGTGCTCGGCCTGCGCAACACCTGGATCGCTGCCGGCGAGGAAATCCGGCTGGCGGCCGAGCAGCTGCGCGCGGCCGCGCCCGGCTCGGCCGCGGAGACCGCGGCCCGGACCCGCCACCAGGCCGCCCTCGATGCGACGCGCGACGCCCAGCGGGCCTACCTGGACGCCAAGGCGGACGCCGAAGGACTGGCCGACGCCCTCGCCCTCCAGTTCGCCCAGCAGGACGCCCGCGACCGCGGACCGCGCCGGATCATCCCCGGCGCCCCCGGTTTCCCGTTCAGGAGAGCAGATGCGTAGTCCCTACACCGTCACCCCGGACGCGCCGGCCGGGGCACCGCACTGCCTCGACCTGATCGGGACGGCCGATCTGGACGACACCGATCGGGTGGCGATCGCGGCCGCCGAGGCGGCCGGCGCCCGTGCCCTGTGGCGCACCTGGCTGGCCGGGCCGCAGCCGCGCCGCGTCTATCTGGTGCAGGGCCCGCGCATCGCGCTCGGCGACCAGGTGATCGCCTTCGCCGAGCCGGACGACCTGGACGGCCGGGAGAAGGCCGCCCTCGCCTACAGCGCCCTGCTGTGGACGGCCGCCCCGGCCCCGGAGATCCAGTTCGCCGAGCTGTTCGACGAGGACGGCACCCACCTCGACGGTCCCGACCGGGACCGGGTCCTCGGTTACCTGGCCGCCGCGCCGCGGCTACTTGTCACCACCGTGCTGATCGAGGACGTGGTGGACGGCACCGAGTCGGTGCCGATGGACCTGCGCACCGACGGCACCTGGGTGTGGTCCGAGGGCACCCGGCACTACCTGGACCGGCACCGCTTCGCCCCCGACCCGTCGCTCCTGCAGCACATCGCGGCCGCCGGTTACGCCGTCCCGCCGGTCGGACCGGCCGCCCTGCACCGCGCGCTCGCCGCGGTGAGCAAACCGGCGTGAACAATCGGACGGGGCTGGCCGTAGACCTCATATGAAGGTCCTCACGGTGTCGCAGACCGAGCCCGGCTGCTACTCGAGCATCTCGGCGGCGCTGGCCGACGCCGGGCCCGGTGCCACCGTGCTCGTGCAGCCCGGCACCTACCGCGAGCAGCTGACCGTCGGGCACGACGTGCAGCTGGTCGCCGAGGACGGGCGCGGCACGGTCACCGTGGACGGCGGCGAGCAGGTCGCCGCGTTCGTCTCCCGGGGCACCGCCGCCGTACGCGGCCTGGCCTTCGCCGGCGGCAGCCCGCAGCTGCCGGCCGTGCAGCTGGCCGGCGGCACTCTCAAGCTCGCCGACTGCGACATCGCCGGCCGCGGTGTGGTGGCCCTGCACGCCCGCGGCGGCGTCCTCGACCTCACCGGCTGCCGGCTCACCGCCCCGGCCGGGGCCGGCCTGCTCGTCGAGGGCAACACCACCGGCCGCGTCGAGAACACCATCGTGCAGGACATCGCCACCACCGGCGTCGTGCTGGCCGGCACCGCCACCCCGGCGCTGACCGGCTGCGCGATCAGCGACGTGCGCGGGGTCGGCGTGCTGTCCACCGGCGGCCGGGCCCGGCTCGACGGCTGCGACATCGGGCCGGTCGACGGGCCTGGCATGGTCGTCGAGGACGGCGGATCCCCGATCCTGACCGGCACCACGGTGCACGACACCGGCGGCGCCGGGATCGCGGTCGTCGAGGGCACACCCGCGTTCGAGGACTGCACGGTCCGGGGCGCGGCCGGGCACGGCTTCGTCGCCGCCGGGGGCGCCAAGACCGTGCTGCGGAACTGCACGATCGTCGAGGTGGCCGGGCACGGCCTGTTCGTCGCGGCCCAGGCCGTCGTCGAGGCGTCCGCCTGCCGGACGCCCGGCGCCACCGTCGCCGGCACCGCCGTACTGCGGCTGACCGGTGGCCGGAGCGGCGGCGTCGACCTCGGCGAGGAATCGCGTGGCACGTTCACCGAGGTGGAACTGGAATCGGTGCTGGCGCACGGCAGCGCCCGGGTCGAACTCACCGGGGTGACCGCGAGCGGGTCGGTCCGGGCCGAGGGCGAGGCGCGGGCCAAGGTGCGCGGCGGCCGCTTCGCGACCGGCCTCGAGGCCACCGACGGGGCCGAGCTCATCGCGGACGAGGCACGCATCGAGGGTGCGCCTTGGGGGGTACGGGTGGGAGCGCGCGCCCAAGCGGTCGTTACCGCCGCCGACATCAGCGGCGCCAGTGTCGCCGGGCTGCTCGCGCTGGCCGGCGGTGAGCTGACCGTGCGCAACTCCCGCATCCACGACTGCTCCGGGCCGCCGGTGCGGTTCGCGCCCGGTTCCCGTGGCCGGGTGCTCGGCTGCGAACTGCTCGACAACGGTGCCGATGCGGTGGTCAACGAGGCCGGCCCGGACGTCCAGGTGACCGGCACCTCCGTACGGCCAAAAGCGGTCGAGGCCGCCGCCCCGGCAGCTGCCCCGGCCGCCGAACCGGCCGGGGATGACACCGCCGCGCCGCTGCTCGCCCAGCTCGACGCGCTGGTCGGCCTGGCCGGGGTGAAGCGCGAGGTGGCCACCCTGGTCGGCCTGCACCGGGTCAGCCAGCGCCGGGCCGCGGCCGGGCTGCCGCTGCCCCCGATGAGCCGGCACATGGTGTTCGCCGGCGCCCCCGGCACCGGTAAGACCACCGTGGCCCGCCTGTACGGCGAGATCCTGGCCGCCCTGAAGGTGATGCCGGGCGGGCAGCTCATCGAGGCGGCCCGCGCCGACCTGGTGGCCGAGCACGTCGGCGGCACCGCGGTGAAGACCACCGAGAAGTTCCAGGCCGCGATCGGTGGCGTGCTGTTCATCGACGAGGCCTACACGCTCGCCCCGATCGACGGGGGTAACGGCCACGACTTCGGCCGCGAGGCCATCGACACCCTGGTCAAGCTGATGGAGGACCACCGCGACGAGGTGGTCGTGATCGTCGCCGGTTACTCCGACCAGATGAAGACGTTCATGGCCAGCAACCCGGGTCTCGCCTCCCGGTTCGCCAAGACCATCGAGTTCGAGAGCTACTCCACCGCCGAGCTGGTCACCATCGTCGAGCGGATGTGCAGCACCCACCACTACAGCCTCGAGTACGAGACCCGCACCGCACTGTCCGAGCATTTCGACGGCATCCCGCGCAACGCGCACTTCGGCAACGCCCGGGTCGCCCGGCAGGTCTTCGAGGAGATGATCGGCCGGCAGGCGTTCCGGCTCGCCCAGTCCTCGTCGTCGTCCGGCATCGAGCTCGCCCAGCTGCTCCCCGACGACCTCGGCATCACCAAGCCCACCGCCGCTGCCGACGACAAGCGGTCGGCCACCGTCGACCGGCTGCTCGAACGTCTGCACGGGATGATCGGCCTGTCCGAGGTGAAACGCGAGGTCGCCGAGCTCATCGACCTGCTCGAGACCACCCGCGCCCGGGTCCGGGCCGGCCTGCCCGCCGCCTCGGTCTCCCGCCACCTGGTCTTCTCCGGCCCGCCCGGCACCGGTAAGACCACGGTGGCCCGCCTCTACGGCGAGATTCTGGCCGCGCTCGGCGCCCTGCCTCGCGGCCAGCTGATCGAGGCCGCCCGCGCCGACCTGGTCGGCGAGTACATCGGGCACACCGCGCAGCGCACCCGGGAGGTCTTCGAACGGGCGCTCGGCGGCGTGCTGTTCATCGACGAGGCCTACACTCTGGCCCCGGCCGGTGGAGGCCAGGACTTCGGCCGGGAGGCCATCGAAACCCTGATGAAGCTGATGGAGGACCACCGTGACGACGTGGTGGTCATCGCGGCCGGTTACGAGGACGACATGAGTCGCTTCCTGGCCGCCAACGTCGGCCTGCAGTCCCGCTTCACCCGCCGGATCCACTTCGCCAATTACTCCGCCGACGACCTGGTGGCCATCTTCGAGAACCTGGCCCGCGGCTCCGGTTACGAATGCGCCGGAAACACCCTGCAGGCGCTGCGAGACCATTTCGAGTCGGTCCCGCGCGGAAAGGCCTTCGGCAATGGACGGTACGCCCGTCAGGTGCTCGAAGAAGTCATCACCCGCCAGTCCCGCCGGCTGCGGGCCTCCGGCAATTCCACTGTCGACGACCTGCGCACCCTGCTCCCGCAGGACGTAGCGGTGGCGGTGCCGTCGTGACCGCCCCCGCCCGGCCCCCGGCGCTCCTGGCCCGCAACGTCGGCGCGACCGTCGTCGTGCGCGCCGAGGGCGAGCCCCCGGACGCCGGGCGGGACTTCGCCACCGCGCTGCCGCCCGGCCCGGCCGTGGTGGTCTGCACGGCCGCCGCCAACGCGAACCCCGGCCTGTTCGCCGTCCTGCCGGCCATCGTCACCGACCACTTCCCGGGCTCGCCCGGCGTGCGCCTGGTTCTGCTGGGCGGCGACATCGCCAGCGGCGTACGCGCGGTGAACGCCGCCCACGGCCTGGCCGAACAGCTCCGGGTGCCGGTGACCGTGCCGCTGGGCCCGCTCTACGACGGCACCGGCCCGGCGCGCTGGGTGACCTGCAGCCCCGACGGCACCTCGGTCTACGAGGACCCCTGGGACGGCCTGCCTCCGTCCTCGGCCGGCCCGGTGGTGCTGCGGCCGACCCCGACCATTCCCGTGCACCGCGGCATCCGCACGGCCGGCGGCTGGACGTTCGCCACCGTGCCGTCCCCGGTCGGCTCGGGCCGCGCCCTGGCCGGCCCGCTGATCGAGGTGGACGCCGGCCCGGAGGGCTTCCTGGTGGCCGGCCTGCCCTACCCGGCGGCCCCGTTCGCCGAGCTGCTGACCGCCCGGCTGTCCGGCCCCACCGGCCCGGTCGGCTCGGTCGTCGTGTTCGGCCACGGCCTGCCCGACCAGCCGAAATTGCTGGCCGAACTGGCCGACGCCCTCGGCGTCCCGGTGGTGAGCCCGGCGGGCGAGATGTCGGTCAGCTGGAGCGGCGTCCTGACCACCACCACCGACTTCCTCTGCTGGACCCCCGGGAACCCCGACCCCGACCCCCTGGGCCCCATCCTCCCGGTCCCCGAAACCCCCGAAAACCACCCCCAGATCTCCGCCGCCCCAGCCTCCGCCGCCCCCGTTTCCCCCGCGCCGATCTCCGCCGCCCCAGCCACAGCCGCTCCTGGTTCCGCGGCGCCTGGGTTGGGCGGTCCCGGTTATGCGGCTCCTGGGGCGGGCGCTCCTGGGGCGGGCGGTCCTGGGCTGGGCGGTCCTGGGCTGGACGGTCCTGGGCTGGGCGGTCCTGGGGCGGCCGGTCCTAGGGCGACTGGCTCCCCGCCCACGGCGCCTCGGCTTGCGGATTCGCCTACCGTTGAGGTCCGGCCCGCCCCGGAGCGCCGAGGCCGGGCTGCGCGCGGTGTGGGCGCCGGCGCGGCGCCCGCGCTCGGCGAAGCGCCCACGGTGGAGACGCCGCGACCGGTGGCGGTGCCGACTCTCAGCCCCGCGAACTCGGTCGCTCTCCGTCTGCCGAAGCGCGGGAAGCAGGCGGCTCCGCCGCCCCAAGAGGCGCCGGTGCCGCTGTCGGCCCCCACCGCCGGACCGGCGTCGGCTGCGGCCCCGACCAAGTCGCCGGTTCCGTCGATCATTCCGATTCCGACGGGTGGCCTGGATCGTGCGCAGGGCCCGGCCGAGGGGCCGTATCAGGCCCAGCGCGCGGCCGAGACCCTGGACCAAACGCAGAAGCTCGCGCCTGGCCCGGACCGGGCGCAGAAGCCGTCGCCTGATTCGGATCAGTCGGATGGCGCGGCGGACGGCTCAGACCAAACGCGGAATCCCACGCAGGCATCGGACCAGGCGCGAAATCCTGCGGAGGCGCCGGCTCCAGCACGGTCGTCGGCGGATCGCTTGGAGCAGGTGCGGAATCCGGCGCAAGCCTCGGACGAGGCGCGGTCGGTGGCGGATGGCTTGGAGCAGGTGCGGAATCCGGTGCAGGCCTCGGACGAGGCGCGGTCGGTGGCGGACGGCTTGGAGCAGGTGCGGAATCCGGCGGAGGTGCCGGACCAGGCGCCGTCGGTGGCGGATGAGGCGGGGCGAAAGCCCGCCGGGGACTCGGGGGCGGCTCGGAAGCCAGCCGTCGCGGTGGTGGCTCGGCGGCCGGAACCGGTCAGCGCCGCGATGATTGCGCTGCTCACGCCTCATCCGACGGCGGAGGCGGGGGCGGTTGCGGTGCCCGTACCCGTACCTCGGCTGGTGGAAGCTGTTGCGGCGGAGGCGGAAGGCGCGGCGCCCGGGCCTGGGGAAAATGTGGCCGCGTTGGCTGTCGGCGATGCGCCGGAGGCGCAGGCCGGGCCGGAAAGCGGGTCCCAGGCGGAAAGCGGAACCGACGCGGAAGGCGGAACCCAGGCGGAAAGCGCCACGCAGGCGGGAAGCGCGACCGAGGCGGGAAGCGGAACCGACGCGGTGGTCGAGGCGGCAATCGCGCCGGAGCCGGTGCTCGCGCCGAGGCCGAGCGTTGGGCGGCCGCTGTGGATCAGCGCCAGCGACTGGACCGCCGATGACCGGCCCCGGCTGCGCACGGTGTTGTCCGGGCGCTACGACACGCATGCCCGGGTGGTGGTCCGGACGCTGGCCGAGCAACCCGGGCTGCGCGCCGCCTCTGACTCGGTGGAGCTGGTGGCGGGGCTGGTCGCGCTGCGGGCCTACTGCGCGGGGGAACGCGAGCAGGTCAACAAGGCGCTGCGGACCGGGCGCGGGGCGGACGACGCCGCGGTTGTCGCGCGTGGTGCCGCCTACGGACTGAAGGCTATGCCCGCGGTGCTCGGGCCGGTCTACCGCACCGGGCGGCTCACCGCCGAGCAGACCGCGGCCTACCGGACCGGCGCCGAGCTGGTCGAACCCGGCTTTCTCGACGTGCATCTGAGTGCCGGCAAGCCGAGCGCGGGCTGCACCGAGTTCGTCATCTGGTCGGTCAGCGCGCGGCGGCTCGGGAAGCTCGGCGGGGACGAGCCGGCCGCGCTGTTCCCGCCGGCCACCCGGTTCGTGGTGCTCGGCGTCGACGAGGGTCGGGTGCTGCTCTGCGACACCGGGCCGGGACGGCCCGGCACCGACCGGGTGCTGGCTCGGCTGCAGGCCGTCGCGGCCGGGTCAGCCGAGCGGGCCGAGGCCGCCGAAGCGCCCGGGGTCGACGAGGCCGGGCGGGCCTACCGCCGCGACGAGGTCGTCGCGTGACGGCTCCAGCTCGGCGCCGTACAGCCGCAGCAGCGGGTGCATCGTGTAGCGGCCGGGCTGGCGTTCGCTGAGCAGGTGTGCGCCGGTCAGGTCGCGCAGCAGGGTGCGGGCCTCGCGCTCGGTCACCCCGGCCGCCGACGCGGCCAGCGGGACGGTGATCTCGGCGCCGCGGTGCGGCGCCAGCAGCCGGAACAGCCGGGCCGACGGCGCCGGCAGGGTGCGGTAGGACCAGGAGAAGACGGTACGCAGGTCCTCGCCGGCCTCGGTGAACGCGTCCAGGCCGTGCCCGGTGACGTCGGCGGCCAACTCGGCGAGCCGCATCGAGCGGTGCACGGCCGCGCGGGCCGCCGTGATCGCCAGGGCCAGCGGCAACCGGCCGCAGGCGTGCACGAGTTCCCGGGCGGCGGTCGGCTCGCCGTCCACCCGGGCCTTGCCGATCCGGGCGGTGAGCAGGTCGCGGGCGTCGCCGGCGGTCATCGGGTCGAGTCGCACCACCCGGGCGCCGGCCGCCGCGACCAGGGCGGTCATCGGGTTGCGGCTGGTCACCAGGGCCAGGCAGCCGGGCGAGCCGGGCAGCAGCGGCCGCACCTGGGCGGCGTCCCGGGCGTTGTCCAGCAGCACCAGCACCCGGCGGCCGGAGAGCAGGCTGCGGAACAGGGTCGCGCGGCCGTCCAGGCCGGCCGGCATCTCCGGTTCGCGGACGCCGAGGGCGCTGAGGAAGTCGCGCAGCGCGTCGGCCGGCGGCAGCGGCTCGGCCGGCCCGAATCCGCGCAGGTCGGCGTAGAGCTGACCGTCCGGGTAGGTGTCGGCGGCGGTGTGCGCCCACTGCACCGCGAGGGCGGTCTTGCCGGCGCCGGCCATCCCACTGACCGCGATCACCGGCATCGACCCGCCCGGCTCGGCGGCCTCGCCGATTGCGGCCAGCTCGACGGCCCGGCCGGTGAAGCCGGGCAGCGCGGCCGGGATCTGCGCGGGGGTGCGCTTGCGGGGCGGCGGGGCGGACGCGGCGATCAGCACCTCGCGCTGGGCGGCCCGCAACTCCTCACCCGGGTCCAGGCCGAGTTCGTCGGCGAGGCGGCGGCGGACCTCGGCGTACGTGTCCAGGGCAGCCGCCCGCCGGCCGCTCGCCGACAGCAGCAGCACGTGCCGGGCCTGCAGCGACTCGTCGAGCGGGTGGGCGTGCGCGGCCCGGGCCACCACCGGCAGGACCCGCTCGGCGCGGCCGGCCGACAGCGCCAGGTCGGCGGCCACCCGGGCCACCTCGGCCCACTCCCGGTCGAGGGCGGCGATCTGCGGGTGGGCGCGGACGCCCGGATCGAGGCCGGCCGCGGCCGGCCCCTGCCAGAGATGCAGACCCTTGGCGTACGCGTCGATGGCGCGACCCTGCTCGCCGGCCACCGCGAGGATCCGGGCCCGGCGCACCGAGGCCCGGAACCAGGTGAGGTCGAGAGTTTCCGGGGTGGTGGCCAGCCGGTAGCCGCCAGGGACCCTCGCGATGAGCGATCCGGCCTCGCGAGCCACCTTGGACGGCTCCAGAGCGTGACGAAGAGCACTGATCAACCGATGCACGACGTTGGCCGCCGAGGCCGGTGGGTCGCCCCGCCACAGTGCCTCGAAGAAGACATCCAGATGAACCGGTTCACCATCACCGGCCAGCAGCAACGCCAGGCCGGCCCGTCGCTGCGGGCCGCCTACCTGCAGTTCCGTGCCGCCGCGCCAGGCCCGTACCGGCCCGAGCACCGCCAGCGCGACGTTCGTCGCCCCAGGTTCCAACGTCGCCTCCTTGATCACCGTGAGTATTCCATCGCACTGTTTCAATTCGATGGGTCCTGACAGGACTGTGACTATCACCGCGCCGTTCAGATTTCGGTCAGAGGTTGATCAGAGGGTTCTTCCTAGGCTTCCGCCCGGCGATGGGGGGAGAAACACTTGACGACAGCGCCGGTATCGACCGACTTTGATCGAATGCGGGAGTTGCACGCGGCACACGGGGAGCCGTTGCGCCGTTACCTGATGCGGCTGACGATGGGGGAGCGGCATCTCGCGGACGACCTGCTGCAGGACACCATGCTGAAGGCGTGGCGGAACATGGACACCGTGCCGGTGACCCCGGACCTGGCCCGGCCGTGGCTGTTCACGGTGGCCCGTCGGGTGTTCATCGACGCGACCCGCAAGCGCCAGGTGCGCAACGCCCGGGCCGCGGTGGCCGAGTACCAGGAGATCCCGTCCGTCTCGGACCACGCCGAGCAGATCGCCAACGTCCGCTCGGTGCGCACGGCGCTGTCCGCACTGGGCGAGCAGCATCGCGAGGTGCTTGTCGAGCTCTACTACAACGACGTCACCCCGCGCGAGCTGGCCGAACGCCTGAACGTCCCGGAGGGCACGGTGCGCTCGCGCCGCTTCTACGCCCTGCGCGCGCTGGCCGGCATCCTCGGCCCGGTCGACTAAGGAACGTTGAGCGCGCCGCCCATCATCTGCAGGGCCGGCGCCATCTGGCCGGGTTCCAGCGCGGGAACCGTGCCGGTCGCCGGGGTGGTCGCGTCATCGTCGCCGGCCACCGGATCCGAGGCGGTCCGGCACAGGTCACCGAGGACCACCTGTTTGTCCAGCTCCGAGCGCAGGTCCTGCTGCGACGGCCGGGAGAGCACCCAGCCCAGCGGGGCCTCCACGCCGGGATGGACGTTCGGCGCCACCCGGAAGACCCGGCTGTCGGCGCAGGCGTTCCGCCCGACCCGCAGCTGACCCTGCGCCAGCCCGGGCAGCGGTCCGGACAGCTCCATCAGGGCGTCCTGCAACATGATCGGGTCGGTCTGGGCCTGGCGCGGGGCCAGGTAGGCGGTCACCGGGGCGACCAACTCGACCGGCCGGTCGGCCGCCTGCGCCGCACCCGCGCTCTGGTAGTGGTTGTCCAGCACGACGAGCATCGGCGCGACCAGCGGATCGGTGCCGGACGCCGTGCGGTTGTGCTCGGCCACCATGGGTTCCAGCGCTCGCCACAGGTCCAGGGCGAGCGCGATGCCGTTGTTCTCCAGGTACCCGCCGTCCACGTCGAAGGTCTTGGAAACACCCCCGCCCTCCGGGCAGAAGACCAAAGATCCAGTCGGAGTGATGTACGGGAACCGAGCCGACAGCAACGCGGCCGTGGACAGCCGGAAGGTGGCGTCGTCGGCGGTCTCGCAGCCGTCGCCGGTCTGCCGGCCCAGGTAGTCGCGGGCGTCCAGCGCACCCACCGCGAACAGGCCCGACCTGCCGGCGGTGGTCGGCCCGGCCGCCGCCCGGCAGCTCTTCAGCTTCTCGGCCGGCTGGTGGGCGGTGACCGCCGCCGGGATCGGCCCGACCACCACCCGGCAGCCGGTCTCCACCGCGGTGCCGTTGAACATCAGCAGCGGACGCCACGGCTGCCCGGCCGGCGCCATCGTCATCATGTCGGCGGCCATCGCCGGGTTCTCGTGCTCCCAGCCCTCCTCGATGGTGCGGGCCCGGTCGGGCATCAAGTGGTCGCGGTAGCCGTCGACGCCATGCAGGATGCGCGGGAAGTCCCGGTAGAGGCCGGCCGCCAGGCCCGCGGCCAGCGGATCCTCCTGGATCAGGGCGGACACCGACTTGGCCCCGGTGACCAGTTCCGAGTTGGTCGGCACCCCGGCCGTGGTGGCGCCGTACTTGGCGACGGCCCATGCGGCCGCGCCCACGCTGCCGCCGGACACCCCGCTGATCGCGAAGAGCGCCCGCTCCCCGCAGGCGACGCCGGTCCCGTTCGGATCGGCCCGGCGGACGGCGGCTTTCTGCAGCTCCGGGTTGGTGAGATCGTCCAGGGCGGCGGCCGTCCAGTAGGCGGCGCGGGCCCCGCCGCCGGGCGCGGCGACCAGCACGAGCGGAACCGCCGGCCGGCCGCCGGCGGTCGCCCCGGCAGCGGGCAGGCAGCCGTCCCGCACCGCCCCCAGCCAGCTCCGGAAGCTCGCATCGAGCGCGTTACCGGCCGGCGGGGAGGTGTGGTCACCCTCGCCGACATGGACGGCGTGGTAGCGGCCGGCGTCGAACTGGGCGGCGATCATCAGCGCGGCGATGCTGAGAATCAGCACCGGCGTGCGGTCCAGCCGGCGGAACACCGGAGCGGGCCGGTGCAGCTCGACCCGGCGCTGCATCCAGCCGAACGCGATCACCAGGGTGGCCCCCAGCGTCGCGATCAGCCCGATCACCCGCAGCACCTGGCCCGTCCACCGGGGATCAAGCGTCCCGGCGACCGTGGCGGCCACGCCGATCACCAGAACGACGATGCCGACCACGTTCGGCACCCGTACCTGGGCCTTCGTTGTGTTCTCCCGGTCGAGCCAGCGTTTCTCCGCCGTGGCGATGCCCCAGGCGGCCAGCGGGGCCACCGCCGCCACCAGCAGACCGCCGACGATCAGCCACACCCAGATGTCGCCGGTGGTGACCTCCTGGTCGACGGCGGAGTCGTGCAGCGGCAGGACATCGCGGGGCACCATGGCCATCCCGCTGAACGCCCGGACCAGCAACATCCCGAGGGCGACCAGCGGCGCCACGGCCAGCAGCCGGCCGACGTAGCGGACCCGGGCCCAGTCGTCACCGGGCCGGTCGAGCTGTTCCGGGCCGCGGTCGGATGCCGTCTTCGACGGCTTGAAAAGCCACAACTCCGAGCCGTACGTCGTGACCAGGTAGCTCGCCCCGCCGGCGGCGACCAGCAGCAGGGCGACCCCGAGCAGGTTGAGGCCCATGTCGATGCCGGGCACGAGCCAGAGCACGAGGCAGAGGCCGGCGACGATCCCGCCCGCGATCAGCGACGGCCGCCACTGCTCGTGCTCGCGTTCCGATCCCTCGTCGACCCCGTCGAGAAGTGCCCAGCGGCCGGCCACCCACAGCGCGACGCACAGCAGCACGGTGCCGGCCAGCGGGCCGGCCACCGCGCCGAGCGGGAAACCCTTCTGCAGCCAGGCCCGGACGATGTCCTGGATCTGATCGAGGGGCCCGTGCAGCGGGGCGGCGAACACCAGGAACAGCAGCGCCACCGCGACCATCTGCACGCGATGCCGGCGCCAGATCCGCGGTCCCTTGCCCGGCGGTTGCGGCCCCGGCTCCGGGGTGAGCCACTTCAGCAGCACCGCGCCGACCGCGATGGCCAGCGCCACCCACTTGAGTGCGGTGAGGACGGCAAGCACGGTCGCGGCGGCGCCGTTCGGCGCCCCGCCCAGGTCACCCACGACCAGCCAGGTCCAGAGCGTTTCGGCCAGGTCGAGTACGGCCACCGGCAGCACCAGCCGCCGAATCGCGGCCCAGTTGTACCGGGTGGTCAGCAGCGCGGCGATCAGCAGCGTCCCGTAGGCCGCGATGAACACCAGGTCCGCGACGAGGTAGACGTGCACCCAGAGCAGCGCCTGGTCACGCAGGCCGGGCGCGGCCGTCCGGTCGGACCAGGCGGTGATCGCCGCGGTGATCTCCCGGTGCGCCCAGGGCAGCCCCGGCCAGCCGGTCAGCGACCCGGCGCCGTAGTGCGGCTGCCCCGCCAGCTGCAACCGGTTGAGCAGGCCGGCGGCCTCGCCCATCACGATGCTGGCCACCGCGCCGAGAAGCACCATCGGCCAGGCCAGCCACCACGGAAGTTCGCGCTCGGAGGTCACGGGCGCACCTTGCTCCGGTGCCGCGGCGGCCACTGTCCGCTGTCCGACCAACATCGTGATGCGGGCGGATCATCCGAGCCGGTTCGATCCGATCATCCGTCAGGCCGCCGGATGGATGGTGGCGCTTTCCGGGTCTTTCCGGAAACCATCCAGGCGGGTACGGAGGGTGTCGGCGACCGCCAGGACCACGCCGTCGAGCAGGTCGGTGGCGTGCTCCCAGGCGACCAGAGCCGCGTCCGGCGACCCGGTCTTCCACAGGCAGACGCCCAGCTGAGTCTGCACCTCGGCCCGGTAGAAGCGCTCGCCCAGGTCGGCCCAGTCCCGGTCGGCGGCATGGAAGACCGCGATGGCCTCGTCGTAGTCGCCGAGCAGCGCCAGCGACTGACCCAGGTAACCACCGGCGTTGGCCCGCAGGTTGACCTCGTCGGTGTCGCTCAGCAGCGCGAGCGACTGACGCAGGTGGCCGACGGCCTCGGGCAGCCGGTCCGAATGATGGTTCAGCAGCCAGCCGACGTGCAGCAGAACCGTCGCCTCGTCCGGCCCGCCCTCGCCCGGGTTCAGCTCCCGGGCCTCCCGGTACAGCTCCCGGGCCCGCAGGTACAGGCCGATCACCTCATCCAGCTCGGCCGCGGAGAGCAGCTCGGAGCGGTTGGCCCGATCGCTGGCGATCGAGATCAGCGAGTGAGCGGTCCACCGCCGGTCCCCGAGCTCCTCGAACAGCCGCAGCGCCTCGTGCCGGTGGTGTTCCGCCCCGGCGAAGTCGTCGAACGCGACAAGCGCCCGGCCGAGGTAGCGGTGCAGGACGGCGGCCCACCACCGGTCCCCGGCGCGCAGAGCACTGGCCAGTCCCGTCCGGTGCGCGACGAGCAGGTCGTGCCAGTGCCCGTTGATGCTGTGAAAGGTGGCGCTCGCCCAGGCGAGCGCGGCGGCGTGCCGATCGAGCCGGTGCCGGTGGGCGACCTGCACGGCGTCGGCCAGCACCGGACGCTCGTCGGCATACCAGGCGGTGACATCGGCCCGCGCCGGAAAGGCCAGCGGCACGACCCCGGGGGAGAGCGCCGGCAGCGGCACGGGCGCCCGCTGCGGCGACAGCAGGTTCCGCCCGGCAACCGCGCTGCGCAGGCAGTGGTCAAGGGCCCGGCGCAGCGCCTCCACCCGCCCGGGCTCGGCCAGTTCGTCCGCGTATTCGCGGATCAGGTCATGCAGCCCATAGCGCCCAGGCCGCGGCGTGGTAACCAGCTGAGCGTCAACAAGTTCGGCCAGGGCCGCCGCCGTCTCGGCCGGGTGGCCGGCCAGGGCGACGGTGGCTGGGGCGGCGAAGTCGGGGCCGGGCAGCATCGGCAGGAGGCGGAACAGGCGGGCGGCGGCCGGGCTCAGCATCCGGTAGGAGGAGGTGAAGGTGGCCCGCAGGTCGGCGCCGGGCGCGTCCACGTCGAAGCCGTCGAGCCGCCGGGCGGTGATCTCCTCGGCCAGCGCGGCCAGGTCGAACCGCGGGTTCACCGCGGCCCGGGCGGCCACGATGGCCAGCGCGAGGGCGAGCCCGCCGCACTGCCGGACGAGGTCGTCGACCGCGTCCGGGGCGGCCGCCACCCGCGCGGCCCCGATCCGGGCGGCCAGCAGTTCGCGCGCTTCCCCGGTGTCGAACACGCCCAGCTCGACCCGGCGCCCGGCCAGCTCGGTCAGCGGGTGCCGGCTGGTGACCAGCACGGTCACCCCGGCCGAGTCGGGCAGCAGCAGCCGCACGTCGGCGGCGTACCGGGCGTTGTCGATCAGGATCAGCATCCGCCGCCCAGCCACCAGTGACCGGAATTGATCGGTCCGGGCCGGCAGACCGGCCGGAATGGACGGAGCCGGGACGCCGAGCGCCTCGAGGAATCCGTGCAGCGCGGTGGCCGCGTCGACCGGCGGCCGCACCGGGTCGAAGCCGTTGAGGTTGACGAAAAGTTGCCCGTCGGGGTGTTCCGAGGCGAGCCGGTGCGCCCACCGGACCGCGAGGGTGGTCTTGCCGGCTCCGCCGACCCCGGTGATCACCGTGACCGGCGCCGGCCCGGCCGCCAGTTGCGCCAGCTCCCGGGACCGCCCGGCGAACACCCCCGGATCGGCCGGGAGCTGAGCCGGCCGGGTGGCCGGTTCGAGGGCCCGGGCCAGCCGGGTGGTGATCGCGGTGTCCGGCGGGGCGAACGCCCGCAGCAGCGGCACCACCCGCGACGTCTGCCCCGACGGCAGGGCCAGGTCGGCGGCCGCGATCAGCACGGCCGACCGTTCCGCCTCCAACGCCTGCAGCCATGGGTGGGACCGCACCGCGAGGCCCGGGTCGACCGGCTCAGCGGTCAGCGCACACGCCTCCAGCAGTTCGTCCAGCGAGGCGCCGGGCACATGCAGCGCGCGCAGCCGGGCCACATCGGCCGACTCGGCGTCGGCGATCAGGGCGTAGCCGGCGCTGGACCGGACGATCCACCGGCTCGGCGCCCGAGCCGGCATCCCCGGTTCGAGGGCCCGCCGCAGCCCACTGGCGTACCGGTGCACGATCCCGGCCGCCGACGCGGGCGCGGTCCCGCCCGGCCACAGCGCGGCGACCAGGTCATCCGGCGAGACCGGCGTGCCGCACCGGGCCAGCAGCAATGCCAGCATGGCCCGCTGCTGCGGCGGCCCG
This sequence comes from Paractinoplanes tereljensis, assembly GCF_016862435.1. Lineage (GTDB taxonomy): Bacteria > Actinomycetota > Actinomycetes > Mycobacteriales > Micromonosporaceae > Actinoplanes > Actinoplanes tereljensis. The sequence continues at coordinate 70,274 of NZ_BOMY01000053.1, read as the reverse complement.
AGCGAAAGCTCGACGCCGGACACGCGAGCACTCAGGGACCCGAACAGGGAGAGCCACACCGCGCCATGATGACAGCAACGCCGATGCCCCCAGCGGCACCACCGCCGAGTGTGACGGCCCCGGCCGCCCCGCCCCAGCCCGGCCCGGCCCGGCCCAGCCCAGCCTCCCGGCCTGCCGCGCCGGCGGTCGAATTTGGTGCGGGGCCTACGTGCGGGGGCGCAGCCGCAGGCCCTGCATGCCGCCGTCCACCGCTAGTGAGGTGCCGGTGGTGGCTGACGCGAGTGGGCCGGCCAGGTAGGCGATTGCCGCCGCTACCTCGTCCGCGCTTACCAGGCGGCCGGTTGGCTGGCGGGCTTCCAGGGCGGCCCGCTCGGCCTCCGGGTCGGCGGCCTTGGCCAGCAGGCGGCCGACCCACGGGGTGTCGGCGGTGCCGGGGTTCACGCAGTTGACCCGCACGCCGTCGGCCAGGTGGTCGGCTGCCATGGCCAGGGTCAGCGACAGCACCGCGCCCTTGGTCGCGGAGTAGAGCGCCCGCTGCGGCAGCCCGGCGGTGGCCGCGATCGACGACACGTTGACGATCGCGGCGTGCGACGAGCGCCGCAGGTAGGGCAGCGCGGCCCGGGTGGTGCGCACCATGCCCTGCACGTTGACGTCGAAGACCCGGGCCCACTCGTCGTCGTCGTTGTCCTCGACCGTGCCCTGGGCGCCGATCCCGGCGTTGTTGATCAGCAGGTCGATGCCGCCCAGCGCGTCGGCGGCGGACAGCACGGCGGCCCGGACCGAGCGGTCGTCGGTGACGTCGGCGAGGATGCCGATCAGCGGCGGCTCCACCTTCGGGTTGAGGTCGAGGCAGGCCACCCGGGCACCGCGGGCGGCCAGCAGGGTGGCGGTGGCCAGCCCGATCCCGGAGGCACCGCCGGTGACGATCGCGGTGAGTCCGTCGAATTCGCTCATGTTTTGCTCCTAGAAATGCGGCCGGGAACGCGAAATGCGACCGCGAACGGCGAACGGCTACGAACGCGGGTCGGCGTGCACCTTGGGGCCGGCACCCGGCGGGCGCCGGCCGGCGAAGACGTCCACGATGTCGGCCAGGCCGACGGTGGCGGCGACCAGCGGGCGGGGGTCGACCGCGCCGCTGGCGTACGCCTCGATGGCCCCGGCCAGCCCGGCCGACGCGCCCAGGATGCCGACCGCGGTGACGTCCTTGAGCACCAGATCTCGGGTGTCGATCAGGCTGGGCGGCACGGACAGTCCGATGTAGACGACCCGGCGGCCGGGCTCGACCCGGTCGAGCGCGAAGGCCGGCATCTCGGCACCGGTGGACGCGTCGACGATCCCGTCCCACGGCAGGTCGGGCAGCGTCTCCCGGGTCCACGACTGCTCGAAGCCCAGCGATTTCGGCAGCGCCAGGTCGAGGCCGACCAGGTGCACCTCGGCGCCGCGGGCCCGGGCGAACAGGGCGACCAGCAGCCCGATCGTCCCGGTGCCGAGCACCAGCAGCCGTTCGCCCGGACCGATTTGGGCGGCCTCGACGCAGCGCAGGGCGTTGCCGCCCGGCTCGACCATCGCGCCGAGCGTCGCGTCGACCGTGTCGGGCAGCGCGTGCAGGTAGCCGGCCGGCACCGCCACCTGCTCGGCCAGCGCCCCGGGCAGGCCGTCCCGGATGCCCAGCTCGAACCGCTGCTCACAGACCCAGTGCCGGCCCTGCAGGCAGCGCCGGCAGTGACCGCAACCGATCATCGTGTCGCCGGTGACCCGGCGGCCCGCCCAGCTCTTGTCGACCCCGGCTCCGACCGCCGTCACCGTGCCGCACCACTCGTGGCCGGGCCGCAGCGGGTAGGACGACGCCCCGGTGTGCAGGTAGCTCATCTCGCCGCTGAACAGCTCCATGTCGGTGCCGCACACGCCGACCCGCTCGACGTCCACCACCACCTGGCCCTCGGCCGGGGTCGGGGCCGGCACGTCGAGCACCTCGGCCTTGCCGGGGCCGGTGAGGACGAGCGCTCGCATCAGCGGGGGCCGATCACGTTCTGGCGGGCGGTGCCGAGCCGGTCGATGGACAGCTCTACCACGTCGCCGGCGGCCAGCCACACCTGCGGCTGGAAGCCCATGCCGACGCCGGGCGGGGTGCCGGTGTTGATCAGGTCGCCGGGCTCGAGCACCAGGAACTGGCTCAGGTAATGAACGATGAAGTACGGGTCGAAGATCATCGTCTTGGTGTTGCCGGTCTGCCGGCGCACGCCGTTCACGTCCAGGGTCATGCCGAGGTCGAGCACGTCCGGGATCTCGTCGGGGGTGGCCAGCCACGGCCCGGCCGGGTTGAACGTCTCGGCGCTCTTGCCCTTGCTCCACTGCCCGCCGCGTTCCATCTGGAAGGCGCGCTCGCTGACGTCGTTGACCAGCACGTAACCGGCGATCGCGGCGCGCGCGTCGGCGGGCGAGTCGAGGTAGGAGGTGCGGCTGCCGATCACGATGCCCAGCTCCACCTCCCAGTCGGGTTTGGTGGAGCCGCGCGGGATGCGGATGTCGTCGTTCGGCCCGATCAGGGTGTTGGGCGACTTGGTGAACAGGATCGGCTCGTCCGGTACGGCCTGCCCGGTCTCGGCGGCGTGGTCGCGGTAGTTCAGGCCGATGCAGAGGATCTGGTGCGGCCGGGCGATCGGCGCCCCGATCCGCTGGTCGCCGAAGGACTCGGTCTCCCCGGCCGCGATCCGCTCGGCGACCGGCCCGGCCAGCGAGGCGATCCCGCCGCTGCCGAAGAAGAACTCGTCGAAGTCGGTCACCAGGTCGGACACGTCGACGTAGAAGGTGTCGTCGACGCGTACGACGGGCTTTTCGGCACCGGGGGCGCCGACACGCATGAGATACACGAGGTCTCCGATTTAGAGGGCGGGATTCCAGTACGGGGTGGGCAGACCGGTCACGCCGACCCGGGCGGTGAAGATGCGGCCCGAGTCGGGGTGGGCCGCCAGGTCGTCGGGGGACATGCCCTCGGTGGCGGTGGTGATGACCAGGATGTCGAGGCCGGGCCCGGCGAACGCGACGCTGGTGGGCCGGGGCGCGGGGAGCTCGATGACGCCGAACAGGGTGCCGCCGGGGCTGCGGCACTCGACCCGGCCACCGCCGTGCACCGCGATCCACAGGTTGCCGTCGCGGTCGGTGCACATGCCGTCGGGCAGCCCGCCGGTGATCGTGAGCAGGTCGTTGCGCTCGCCGTCGGGGTAGTCGCGGACCCGGACCGCCTGGGCCACCGAGTCGATGCTGTAAAGCCCGTATCCGTCCGGGGTCCAGGCGAGCCCGTTGGACAGCGTGAGGTCGTCGTCGAGCGTGGTGCAGTCGCCGTTCTCCAGGCGGACCAGGACCTCCTCGCCGGTGCGGCCGTCGAGGGCCATGCTGCCGACCAGGAAACGCCCGGACGGGTCGACCGCGCCGTCGTTGAGGCGGCTGCCGCAGCCGGCCGGGAGCACGCGGGCCACCGGAGTGCGCCCGCCCGCCAGATCGACCCGCGTCAGAGTTTCGCGCTCGGCCACCAGGAGGGAACCGTCGGCGGCGACGGCGACCGCGGTGGCGAGGTCGTCGAACGACCAGGTGTCGGTCACCTCGAACGGCTCGAGACGGCCGGCGAACACCTTCCCGGCCAGGATGTCGACCCAGAGCAGCCGCTGCCGCTCCGGGTCCCAGAGCGGGCCCTCGCCCAGCTCGTAACGGTCGGTGCTGATCGGGGTGACATCCAGCGTGGTGGTCACGGGAGCTCCGTTCCGGCCACGATCGCGAGGATCGCGGGCACATCGGCGACCAGTTTCTCGATCGGGGTGCGGTAGGTGAGACCGCTGATGCTGATCGCGCCGCTCGGCACGGTCGGCGAGGTCAGGTAGGCCGGGACGGCCAGGCAGTTCACGCCCGGCTCGTTCTCCTGGTCGTCGGTGCCGAAGCCGCGCTCGCGGGTGATGCGCAACTCGTCCCACAGCTGGCCGGCGGTGGCGACCGAGCGGGTGGTCGGGGTGCCCAGCTCGGTGTCACCGACCCACGCGTGCACCGCTTCCTCGGTCAGCAGCACCCCGGAGAGCAGCAGCTTGCCCACGGCCGTGGTGTGCGCCAGGTTGCGGCCGCCGATCACCGAGGTGAGCCGGACCGCGCCGGTGGGCGGATCGAGTTTCGACCGGTAGACCACGAATCGTCCGTCCAGCGTCGCGTAGTGCACGGTCTCGCCGTATCGCTCGCACAGCGTCCGCAGCACCGGCAGCACCCGCACATGATCGGGACGAGCCTCGTGGTGCGCGAACGCCAGATGCAGGAACTCGTCGCCCAGAACATATCGCCCATAGCCGTCCTGGGTCGCGAAACCCGCCCGGCGCAGCGCGGCCAGACATCGGTGGACGGTGGGTTTCGGGCTGTCCATGGCGCGGGCGATGTCTTCCAGGCCGACGCCGTCGGCGTGCCGGGCCAGCTCGGCCAGCACGGCCAAGACACGGTCGGCGCCCACCAGGCGGCTGTCGGGGTCGGTCATGTTTCCGGATGCTAGACCTCCGTTCCGACAAAATGAAACCGCTATCTTCAACCCGCGAAGAGGATTACCGTCCGAACCATGGCCGAGCGGCGAAGTTCCGGGTGGTACGGCGGCGATGACCGCAACAGCTACATCCACCGCGCCTGGATGCGCCGCGGCCTGCCCGCCGACGCGTTCGACGGCGAGCGACCGCACATCGCGATGGCCAACACCGCCTCCGACCTGACCCCGTGCAACGCGCACCTCAACGAGGTGTCCCGCAGCGTCGCCGACGGCATCCACGCGGCCGGCGGCATCGCGCTCAACCTGCCGGTGGTGTCGCTGGGCGAGACGCTTGTCAAACCGACCGCGATGCTCTGGCGCAACATGGCCGCGATGGCCATCGAGGAGATGCTGCGGGCCAACCCGATCGACGGCGTGGTGCTGCTCGGCGGCTGCGACAAGACCATCCCGGCGCTGCTGATGGCCGCCGCCTCGGTCGACATCCCGGCCGTGGTGGTGCCGGGCGGGCCGATGCTCACCGGCACCTTCCGGGGCGTCCCGCTCGGCTGCGGCACCGGCGTCTGGCAGCTGTCCGAGGAGGTGCGGGCCGGCACACTCAGCGCCGCCGAGTTCCGCCGCTCCGAGTCCTCGATGATCCGCAGCCGCGGCCACTGCAACACGATGGGCACCGCCTCGACGATGGGCCTGCTCGCCGAGGCGCTGGGCATGACCCTGCCCGGCATCGCCGGCACCCCGGCCCCCGACAGCCGCCTGCTGGAGGCCGCCCACGCCACCGGCGTGCTGGCCGTCGACCTGGTGGACGAGGACCGGCGGCCCAGCCAGGTGCTGACCCGGGCGAGCTTCCTCAACGCGATCGTCACCCTGGCCGCGATCGGCGGCTCCACCAACGCGGTCGTGCACCTGCTGGCCATCGCCGGGCGGCTCGGCATCGAGTTGACCCAGGACGACTTCGACCGGGTCGGCTCGGGCGTGCCGCTGCTTGTCGACCTGCAACCGGCCGGCCGCTTCCTGATGGACGACCTCTACCGGGCCGGCGGCCTGCACGCCGTCCTCAACGAGGTGCGCGACCTGCTCGACCCGGCCGCGATCACGGTCACCGGGCGCCCGCTTGTCGACTACCTCGACGACGCCCGGGTCTACGACCGGGAGGTCATCCGGGCCCGGGCCGAGCCGCTGCAACCCGAGGCCGGCATCGCGGTGCTCTACGGCAACCTCGCCCCGGGCGGCGCGGTGATCAAACCGGCCGCGGCCTCGCCGGAACTGCTCTCGCACCGGGGGCCGGCCGTCGTGTTCGACTCGATCGAAGATCTGCACGCCCGGCTCGACGATCCCGACCTGGAGGTCACCGCCGACTCCGTGCTGATCCTGCGCGGCTGCGGGCCCAAGGGCTACCCGGGCATGCCCGAGGTCTCCAACACCCCACTGCCGAAGAAACTGCTGGAGGCCGGCGTGCGCGACATGGTGCGCATCTGCGACGGCCGGATGAGCGGCACCGCGTACGGCACGGTGGTCCTGCACGTGACCCCGGAGGCGGCCGCCGGTGGACCGCTGGCCAAGGTGCGCACCGGCGACATCATCGTGCTCGACGTGGCGAAACGCCGCCTCGACGTCGACCTGCCCGACGACGAGTTGGCCGCCCGGCAACCCTCGGCCGAGGCGGTCGCGGCCTACGCGGCACCGACCCGAGGGTGGGAGAAGCTCTACGTCGACACGGTCGGACCGGCCAGCACCGGCGCCGACTGCGACTTCCTGATCGGCTCCAGCGGCTCGCAGGTCTCCCGGGAGTCGCACTGATGCGCACCGCGATCGTCACCGGCGGCCGCAGCGGCATCGGTGCGGCGGTGACCGACCGGCTCGCCGCCGACGGCGTCAAGGTGCTCACCCTCGACCTCGCGGACGGCGCCGACCTGCGGGCCGATGTCACCGACCCCGACGCGATCAGGCAGGCCGCGGCCGAGGCTGGCCCGGTCGACATCCTGGTCAACTCGGCCGGGATCGTCGGCCCCAACGCGCCGCTCTGGGAGGTGCCGCTCGACGGCTGGGAGCACACCTTCGCGGTCAACGTGCGCGGCACCTTCAACACCTGCCAGGCCTTCGTCCCCGGGATGATCGAGCGGGGCTGGGGGCGGATCGTCAACATCGCCAGCATGGCCGGCAAGGACGGCAACCCGAACATGTCGCCCTACTCCGCCTCCAAGGCCGCGGTCATCGCCCTCACCAAGTCGCTCGGCAAGGAGTTGGCCACCACCGGCGTGCTCGCCAACGCGATCGCCCCGGCCGTCATCGAGACCCCGATGAACGCCGACACCGGCCCCGACGCTCTCGCCCACATCACCGGTCTCATCCCGATGCGCCGGGTCGGGCAGCCCGCCGAGGTCGCCGAGTTGATCGCCTGGCTCTGCTCGGACCGGGTCACCTTTTCCACCGGCGCGGTCTACGACATCAGCGGAGGCCGTGCCACCTACTGATTTGAGTGGTAAGCCTGGCGGTATGACGATTCGCCTGGGATATCAGATCCCGAACTTCACCTACCCGGACACGCCGGTCGAGCGCCTCTTCGACACCGTGATCGCACAGGCCCGAGAGGCGGAGGCGTCCGGTTTCGACACCGTGCTGGTGATGGACCACTTCTACCAGCTGCCCGGCATCGGCACCCCCGACCAGCCGATGCTGGAGGCGTACACGACGCTGGGCGCGCTGGCCACCGCCACCGAGACCATCCAGCTGTCGACCCTGGTCACCGGCAACACCTACCGCAACCCGCCGATGCTGGCCAAGACCGTCACCACGCTCGACATGGTGTCGCACGGGCGGGCCATCCTGGGCATCGGCGCCGGCTGGTTCGAGCGGGAGCACAACGACTTCGGGTGGGAATTCGGCACCTTCACCGACCGCTTCGAGCGGCTCGAGGAGGCGCTCGACATCATCGCCCCGATGCTGCGCGGGGAGAACCCCACGCTGACCGGTAAGTGGTACAAGGTGGAAAACGCGATGAACAACCCGCGTTACCGCTCGCAGATCCCGATCATGCTGGGCGGCGCGGGGGAGAAGAAGACGTTCCGGCTGGCCGCCCGGTTCGCCGACCACATGAACATCATCTGCGACCGGGCCGACATCCCGCAGAAGGTGGCCGTGCTCCGGCAGCGCTGCGAGGAGGCCGGCCGCGACCCGGCCACCCTGGCCACCAGCTACCTGGCCATGACCGTGGTGGCCGACTCGGAAGATGAGGCCAAGAAGATCCTGGACAGCATCCCGCCGGAGCGGCACAGCCGGGTCTTCATCGGCACCCAGGCCCAGATCGCCGAGCAGATCCACCAGGACGTGATCGAGCCCGGCATCACCGGCCTGACCATCAACATGATCCGCAACGGGCATGTGCCCGGCGCGGTCGCCGCGGCCGGCGAGGCACTCAAGCCACTGGTGTCGTAAAAGAGAGTCGTCAAAGCGAAAGGCCCGGGTGACAGCATCGGCCAGTACCATGACCGGGTGCTGTCCCCCGGAGCCGTGCTCAGCGAGCGCTACGAACTGACCGAGCGGATCGCCGCCGGCGGCATGGGCGAGGTCTGGCGCGGCACCGACCGGCTGCTGCACCGGCCGGTCGCGGTCAAGGTGCTGCTGCCCGGCCTGGCCGCCGACACCGGGTTCATCGCCCGCTTCCGCACCGAGGCCCGGATGATGGCGTCGCTGCGCCACCCCGGCATCGTCCAGGTCTACGACTTCGGCGAGGACGGCGCCGGCCTCGACTACCTGGTCATGGAGTTCATCGAGGGCACCTCCCTCGCGAAGCGGGTCGAAACGGCCGGCAGGCTGACCGCGGCCGAGACCGTCGAGGTGGTCGGGCAGGTGGCCGGCGCGCTGCAGGCCGCGCACGAGGCCGGCATCATCCACCGCGACGTGAAACCGAGCAACCTGCTGGTCCGGCCGGGCGGCGCGATCGTGCTCGTCGACTTCGGGGTGGCCCGCTCGACCACCGGCGCCGGCCTGACCGGCACCAACGTGGTGATGGGCTCGGCCCACTACATGGCCCCCGAACAGGCCGAAGGCAAACCCATAACCCCAGCCACCGATGTGTACGCACTGGGCGCCGTCGCCTACACCTGCCTGATGGGCCGCCCGCCCTACGTCGGCGACAACCCGCTGCAGGTGATCGCCCAGCTGATCGTGGCCGACCCGCCCACCCTGCCGGTCGACGTGCCCCCACAGGTGGCGGCCGTGGTGCTGCGCGCCCTGGAGAAAGACCCGACCCGCCGCCACCAGAGCGCCGCCGCGTTCGCCGCCGCGGCCCGGGTCGCCCTGACCGGCCAGGGCCCGTCCCGCCGCGCCCCGATCTACGCCGCCGGCTCGGCAGCGGTCGACCCGCCCGTCTCGCCCGCGCCCACGAGCAGCGCGCCCATCAGCATCGCGCCCATCAACACCGCCCCGGCCGTTCGCGTCGGCGGTGTCGCCGCCCCGGCGGCCCATGGCTCACCCCCGAACGGCCCGGCCGGCCATGGCCCGGCGGGTCCTGCTGGGGTAACCCCAAGGGAGGGCGGCCGGCGCAGGATTGCGCTGGTGCTGGCGTCGGCGGTGCTGCTGGCCGCCGCCGGGCTGGGCATCGTGTTCGCCGTGCGAAAGGGACCGACTCCCGCACAGGGGCAGCCGCCCGGCGCCAACCGGATCGACATTCCCGACCTCGGCGTCGGTGGCGGTCCCGGGGAGCAGAAACCGATCGCCCTGCCCACCAACTCGAGTGGACGACCAGGACCGTCGGCCGGCCCGGAAACGGGTGCTTCCGCCCGTACCTCGGCCGGGGTCGGACCGACCACGACGGTGCCGGTGGGCGCGGAACCCACCGTGACCAACCCCGGAGATCCGGCGCCGGAGCCGTCGCAGACGGCGACCTCGGATCCCGTCACCAATCCCTACACGCCGCGAGCGGTCTGCGGCACCGCCTTCGTGGTGATCGACCAGGCGCCGCTGAACAGCGCGGACGGCATCCTGCTCGGCCGGGTCTACCTGCTCTACAACGTGAAGAACCTGAAGAACTGCACGGTCACCCTCAAGGCCACCGACGTCGGTACGGCGACCGGCACCGCTGCCTATCTGGAGGTCGAGGGAGCCGAGCGGGTGACCGACAGCGGCAGCTTCGAGTACTACGCGGGGCCGGTGAAGGCCAAGGCCGACGCGGTGTGCGTGAAGTGGGGCGGCTCGATCGGCGACGCCTCCTACGACAGCGCCTTCGAGCACTGCGACTAGGAGCCGACCGCCTCCGTCTGGAAGGCGGCCCACCCACCGTCTTCCACGATCTGTCCCCGGTCCACCTGGACGGCGGTGTGTGCCCCGGTCAGTTCGAACAGACCGGAGTCGCCGGCCGGGATCAGGTGCCAGGACTGAGTGACGTCTCCCGGGCGGCAGGGCTGCATCCGGAGGATGCCTTTGCGTTCGTCGGTGACGCAGGACTCCGGTCCTGAGGTGCCGGCCGCAGGCGACGCGACGATGATGACGTGGTTCTGGTTGTCGTTCGTACGTTTGCGGACCTTGGCGGGCTTCAAGGTCATCCGGGTGGTCTCGGTGACGGCCGTCCCGGTGAAGTCCACGGTCCCGTCCGGGTGCGCATCCAGGTGGTATTCGGCGCCGGCATCGAGGGACGTGGTGATGACTACCGGGACGCCGAGGTCGATCGCGTAGCTCTTCAGCGCGGACACATTCGCGTCGACGAGCTTCGGGCCGGCCGTCGTCGGTGCGGCCGGCGACGGCGGCGACGGCGAGGTGACGGGTACATCTTCGCCGCGATCGACGAGGGTGTATTTGTCGGCGAACTGGGGCTCGCCGACCTCGGTCACGTCGGATCGCTTGGCGTCGGTGTCCCACTGCACCCAGCCGTACGCGTTGCGGATGCTGTAGGTGGGGCGTCCCCGGCCGTCCTTGTCGCCGGTGGCGGCCAGCGAGAACAGGGTGCCCTTGGTCGGGTTGCAGGTCGCACCCACCACCGGCGCGGCGTGCTCGTCCGGGATGAGCCGCACGCCGAGACAGGTCTGCGGCGCGGCGTAGCCCTCGTTGCCCAGCGACCGGATCAGGTATTCGACGCCCACCGGTTCGAGGACGAACTGCGACCGGGAACCGGTGCCGTCGGAGAGCTCGAGTTCCTCGCCGCCGCGGTCGAGCATCAGGTACCGGTTGGCGGTGCTGAGCTGGATCGAGAACCGCCGGTCACCGGCCAGGATCGCGGTGAGCCCGTCCACCGGCGACGCCTGTGCGGCCGGGCTGGAGGGGTCGTCGGCGGCCATATTGAGCCGGTGCGCCCCGTAGAGTCCGCCGCCCAGCAGCACGGCGAGGGTCGCGAGGACCGCGGTGAAGCGGCGCAACTTCTTCGCCGGCGGTGCCACGTCGGCGGGGTCGTCCGGCGGCGGGATCGGGACGGGCGCCGTCGGCTGGCCGCCCAGCAAGGCGTCGAGCAACTGGCGGGCGGTCGGACGCTGCCCGGGATGCTTGGCCAGGGCCGCCTCCACGAGACCGCGCAGCGGCGCGGGCAATCCCGAGGTATCCGGCGGCTGGGTGAGGATGCGCATGGCGGTCGCCGTCGGGGACTCGCCGGCGAACGGGGTGCGACCGGTCGCCGCATAGGTCACCACCGCGCCCCAGGCGAAGACGTCCGCCGCCGAGGTCACCTCCTCGCCGTACGAGGGATCGAAGCGTTCCGGCGCCATGTAGTCGACCGTGCCGACCATCTGATCGGTCCGGGTGTGCCGGCTTGTCGTCTCGAAGGCGCGGGCGATGCCGAAGTCGATCACCTTGATGCCACCCATCGCGACAAGCACGTTGCCCGGCTTGAGGTCACGATGGATCACCCCGGCGCCGTGAATGGCGCTGAGCGCGGTGGCGATGCCGACCGCCACACTCTGCAGACCGGGGCCCGACAGCGGACCCCGGTCGCGTACCAGCTCGGTGAGGGACGGGCCGTCGACGAACTCGACCACCAGGTAGGGCGGGGTGTGCTCGGGATCGGCATCCAGCACCGCGGCGGTGGAGAAGGGCGGCACCTGCCGGGCCCGGTTGACCTCGCTGCGGAACCGGCCCCGGAACTCCGGGTCGTCGGCGAACTCCGGCCGCACCATCTTGATGGCGACCATCGACCCGTCCGCGGCGCGGCCGCGGAAGACCGTACCCATCCCACCCTGACCCAGCCGGTCGAGCAGGTCGTAGACGCCGAGCCGGGTGGGGTCGCCAGGACGCAGCGGCATGATCATATCGCCGGGCAGCTTACGTCACGAGGCTGTCCTGGTCCACTGCTGGTTGGTGCCGCCGTTGCAGGTGTACTGCGAGATGTCGCCGCCGTCGGCCGTCGACGAGCTGACCACGTCCAGGCACTTGCCGCTGTGCCGGGCCTTGAGCAGGAAGTAGGAGCCGGAGGCGACCCACTGCCACTGCTGGTTCGTGCCGCTGCCGCAGGTGTACTGGACGACGTTGGCGCCGTCGGCGGTGGAGGCGGAGGCGACGTCGAGGCATTTGCCGCTGTTCTGGTTGACCACCCGCACATAGCCGGTGCCGAGGTCCTCGAACGCCCACTTCTGGTTGAGGCCGCCGTTGTAGGCGTACTGCTTGACCTCGGCGCTGTTGGCCAGGGAGGCACTGACCAGGTCCATCACCTTTCCGCTGTTGCGGTTGGTGACCCGGTAGTGGGCGAGCACCGCGTTGCCGCCGCCGTCCAGGCCCCACGAGTAGCGCAGCTGGTCGCGGCCGGAGGCGTTGGTGGTGGACAGGCCCAGGCTGGTGCCGCTGCCGGTGATCTCCTGCAGGCGGTACGGGTCGGCGATCCGGACACCGGGCCAGTAGACGGTGCCGAGCCCCTCGGCCCGCGCCTCGGCGGCCGTGCCCCGGATGAACGCGACGAAGCTGTCGCTTGTCGTAGGCGCGTTGTAGTTGCGGCCGTCGGTCATCGGCGCGCCGAACTCGGTGATCAGAACCCGGTCCTTGTACGCGCCCACGCTGGTGCGCAGTGACTCCCGCCAGGAGTCCTCGGTGGTGCGGCTGGAGTCGAAGAACTGGTAGGTGTGCCGGGAGATGAGCGTGCCGTCGAAGCGGGTGTCGCTGCCGATCGTGGTCAGCCGCTGGTTGTAACCGGCCCCGCTGATGATCACCCGCCCGCGCGGGACGCCGGAGTAGTTGGCGAGCCACTGCGCGGCGATGTTCTTCCAGTCGGTGTCGCTGTACGCGTACGGCTCGTTCATCGGCTCGAAGTAGACGTTCGCGTTCGACGAGTACTTGGTCACGATCGTCTGCCACATCGACCAGAACTGGGTGGTGTTGTCGATGCTCCCGTTGCGCGAGCTCGCCGCCTCCCAGTAACTCAGGATGACCTTGAGGCCCTTGGCGGTGGCGGCGTCGATCGCCCCGGTGTACGAGTTCCAGTACGACCCGGACACGGTCGGGTAGTTCACCGGCATCCGGATCGTGTTGGCCTCCAGGTTGTTGACGAAGCCGGTGAGGATCCCGTTGGCCTTGGCCTGCGTGGTCGCGTAACTGTCGCTGCTCGACAGGCCGCCCAGCACCAGGATGTCGTCGACGAAGTTGTCGCGCTGGTCGGCCCAGTTGACGCCGCGGAAGCCGGAGGTGGCGGCGACCGCGGGGGTGGCGGCGGGCACGGTCAGACCGGCCGCGACCAGGACGAGGATGGTGGCTTTCCGCAGTGTCTTCACGGGTGCCATGGGAGCGCTTCGCCGCCGGGGAAAGCTACGAACCGAACCGAGACAGTCCGAACCGTTCAGAACCGAACGAGGACTGCCGCACCACCAACTCCGGGGCGACGAGCATGCCGCGGGCCGGCCGCCGGTCCCCGTCGAGCAGCCGGGACACGATCAGCTCCACGGCCAGCCGCCCGACGTGGTTCTTGGGCGGGCGCACCGCGGTCAGCGGCGGCTCGCCGAGGTGCGCGATCTCGTCGTCGTAGGAGATCAGTGCCAGGTCCTCCGGGATCCGGATGCCCTCCTCGGCGCAGACCTGGGCGACCGCCATCGCGTGCGGGTCGCTGTGCACGATGAGGGCGGTGGTGTCGCGCCGCGCGAGCAAGGCCCGGATGGCCTGGCGATCGGGCGGATCATCGAGGAGGATCGGCGCGGCGCCCGGCCAGCCGTCCACGAGATAGGCGGAGGTCGGGCTGCCCCGCGACACCAGCAGCCCGATCCGGTGGTGGCCGTTCTCGTGCAGGTGGTGCAGGGCGATCTCCAGGCCCAGGGAGTGATCGCTACGCACCCAGTCGACCTGCCGGGACGCCGACGTCCACCGGCGTGGCTGCCGTTCCACCAGGACGGCCGGCACCGGCAGCCGGCCGATCCAGTCGATCATCGCGTCGTCGTCGGCCAGGCTGGGCGCGAGCAGCAGGCCGCGCACCTCGCCGGCCTCGATGAGTCGGCCGATCTGCCGCCGGTCCTCGTCCGGGTCGTAGGTGGAGCCGCGCAGCTGGACGGTGACGCCGAGGGCGGCTGCGGCGGCCCGCGCACCGCCCACGATGGGCGGCCAGTAGAAGTCGAGGGACGGGACCACCATGCCGACCGTCAGGGTTTTAGAAGCCAGGGGCCGGCCGGCCGGGCGGGACCGGGACGGCAGGGTCGCGCCGCCGTGCACCCGGGTGACCAGGTTGCGGGCGGCCAGGGCGGCGATGTCGCGGCGGATGGTCAGCTCGCTGACCCCGAGGTCGCGGGCCAGCTCGCTGACCCGGACGGCGCCGTGCTGCTGCAGCTCGCTCATCAGGCGGTCGTGCCGTTGCACCTGAAAGAGGGCCATCGCGCGCTCCCGAATTGTTTCGTGAACGTTAACATAGCGCCGCGTGCATAGATGGTCAACGATGTTCGAGTGGTTTCGTTCGTGAACGGATCGTGGCTTTCCCGCGGGCGGCTCGACTACGAACGGGGCATGAAATGGCGACTAGTAACGCTTGGGGCGGCGCTCATCCTGACCGTCTTCGCGGCGCCCGCTCAGGCGGCGCCGGTCACCATCACCAACGGAACCCAGTTCACCGACACCTCCGGGGCGATCGTGCAGGCGCACGGCGGGGGAGTGCTGAAGGTGGGCTCCTACTACTACTGGTTCGGCGAGAACCGCAACGCCGACAACACGTTCCGGGCGGTCTCGGCCTATCGGTCCACCGACCTTCGCACGTGGGAGTTCCGCGGCAACGTGCTGACCCAGTCGTCGGCCTCGGAGCTGGCGTCAGCCAACATCGAGCGGCCGAAGGTCATCTACAACGCCTCCACCGGCCAGTACGTGATGTGGATGCACAAGGAGAGCGCGACCGACTACAGCCAGGCCCGGGCGGCGGTGGCGGTCTCGTCCACGGTCGACGGTGCGTACACGTACCAGGGCAGTTTCCGCCCGCAGAACACGTACATGTCGCGGGACATCACCCTCTTCAATGACAACGGCACCGCGTACATGATCTCGGCGGCCAACGAGAACTACGACCTGATGATCTACCGCCTGACCGCCGACTACACCGGCATCGCGGCGGTCGTCGGAAATTTCTGGCCGGGCGGACATCGTGAAGCGCCGGCCCTGTTCAAACGGGGCAGCACCTACTTCATGCTGACGTCCGCGGCGACCGGCTGGAGCCCCAACCAGGCCCAGTACGCCACCGCCACCAGCACCTCCGGCCCGTGGAGCGGCTGGACCAACGTGGGCGACTCGACCACGTTCAGCTCCCAGCCCACCTACGTGCTCCCGGTGCAGGGCACCTCCACGACCAGCTACCTCTACCTGGGCGACCGCTGGGCCGGCGCGTGGGGCGGCCCGGTCAACGACTCCTCGTACGTCTGGCTCCCGATCGCCTTCCCGAGTGCCACCAGCATGAGCCTGTCCTGGTACCCGACGATCACCATCGACACCGCCACCGGCACAATCACCGGCAACGCCGCCACCTACTACCGGATCACCAACCGCAACAGCGGCAAGGTGATGGACGTGGTCAGCGCCTCGACGGCGAACAGCGCCGAGGTCAAGCAGTACGCGTGGAACGGCGGCGGCAACCAGAAGTGGGAGTTCCAGGACGCCGGCGGCGGCTACTTCCGGATCGTCAACCAGACCAGTAACAAGTGCCTCGACGTGGCCTCCGCCTCGACCGCCGACGGCGGCAACATCATCCAGTACACCTGCGGCAGCGGCACCAACCAGCAGTGGCAGTGGCTCGCCACCGGCTCGTACTACCAGCTCAAGGCCCGGCACAGCGGCAAGTGCCTGGACGTGGTCAGCGCCAACACCGCCGACGGCGCCGACATCCAGCAGTACACCTGCGGCACCGGCACCAACCAGCAGTGGAGCCGCACCCAGTCCTGAACCCGCGGGCCGGGGTGGGAGGTCCCGCCCACCCCGGCCCTCATCCTCAGCAGGTCTTGTTGATCACCTTGTACGGGCAGTCGGCCACCTCGGCCAGGATCAGCGCGGCCTCCTTGTTGCGGGCCGTCTCCCGGTTGATCACGCTGGCCGGCGGATAGAAACCGCCCTGTCCGGCGCTGGTCGGGTACATCTCGAACGTGTAGGCGAAGATCTTGTAGTTGCCCCACATCCAGTCCAGCGAGTCGCCGTCGGTGATGTAGAGGTCGCTCGACTGTTCCGGGGTGTAACCGTTCGTGTCCGCCATCTGCTCACCCAGCGTCTGCAGGGCGCGAGCGTCGTCGGCGGTCATCCCGGTCCCGCTCGCCGAGGTGGTGTAGCCGTAGGGCCAGAGGATCAGCTCGGAGTACGTGTGGAAGTCCATGTTGACCTTGATCTGCTGCACCCCGCCGACCACCCGGCTGTTCACGAAATCGCGGATGACCTTGGTTTCCGGGGCGGAGAACGCGGACGGGCCCCGGTAGGTGGCCGAGGACGTGCTGCCGGACGAACCGCCGCAGCAGCCCCACTGGTAGCTGTAGTTACGGTTCAGGTCGGTGCCGACCGCCGACGAGCCGCTGTTCGGCTGCCGGTTCTTGCGCCACGACCGGTACGCGCCGGTGGCCACGTCGTACTCGGAGCCGTCCGGGTTGACGGTCGGCACGATCCAGATCTCCCGCGAGTCGACGATGCTCTTGATCCGCGCGTCGCTGGTGTAGTTGTCGGCGAACAGGTGCAGCAGGTAGACCGCCATCTCGACGGTCAGGTGCTCGCGGGCGTGGTGGTTGGCGTCGTACAGCACCTCCGGCTCGGCCTCGTCGGTGCCGACGTTGTCGGAGATCTTCACCGCCACGATGTCCCGGCCCTCGTACGACTTGCCGAGCACCTTCTTGCTGGCGATCGCCGGGTACTTCGCGACGATGTTGTTCACCTCGGTGATCGTCTCGGCGTAGTTGTGGTACGCCGCGTCCGAGGACGGGAAGTCGAACGTCTGCAGGATCGGCTGCACGATGAAGCCCTGCCGGCGCAGGGTGCGCACCTCGGTGTCGGTCGCGGTGACCGTGACCACCTGGTGCTCCACGTCGTCGATGGCGGCGCCGACCCGGGCGATCCGGTCCAGCTGGGCGGCCGTGCGTACGTCGTACACCTCGAATTGGGCCGGCGCCGGTTCGGCGACCGATTCCGCTCCGGCCGGCCCGGCGCCCGCCAGGGTGGCGGTGGCCCCGAGAATGGCGATGGCCAGGGCCGCCGTGCTGCGTCGTCTCATGAACGACCTCCGCAAGTGGGGGACTGTTCCCCTCAGCTCACCAGCTTGTATAGATGGATGCCAATCTCATTGCCTACCTCACTCCCGAGTGATGGCACCTATCCGCAGGCAGTACGGCTCCGAATCACCGTGAGCGGGACCGATCCCTCGCGGAGGATGGAGCACATGACCGAGCACAGCGCGAGCCGCCGGCTGCAGGCTGTTCCCGACAGCCCGACCGAGGCTGACCTGCTCGGTGCGGTGGCACTGGGCGACGAAAAGGCCTTCGCACGGCTTTACGACCTGGTCGCGCCGCGGGTCTACGGCCTGATCCGGCGGGTCCTGCGCGACCCCGGGCAGGCCGAGGAGGTCGCCCAGGAGGTGCTTGTCGAGGTGTGGCGGACGGCCGCCCGGTTCGACCGGGCCCGTGGCTCGGCGACCTCGTGGGTGTTCACGATCGCGCACCGCCGGGCGGTCGACCGGGTGCGGTCCGAGCAGTCGGCGGCCGACCGGACGTTCCGCTCCGGCAGCTCGTCGATCGACACGCCGTACGACGCGGTCGCCGACGAGGTGGCCGGCCGGCTGGAACGCCAGCAGGTCCGGCACTGCCTGGACGACCTCACCGAACTGCAGCGCCAGGCCGTCGTCCTGGCCTACTACCAGGGCAACTCGTATCCCCAGGTGGCCGAGTTGGTCGGCGCGTCGCTGCCGACCGTCAAGGCACGAATGAGAGATGGACTGATCAGGTTGCGCGACTGTCTGGGGGTAGGGGCATGACTGCCGAGATTCACACCCTGCTCGGGGCATATGTGCTGGACGCGGTGGACGACCTCGAACGCGCGGCGTTCGAACGTCACCTGCGCGAGTGCACGGAGTGCCGGACCGAGGCCGACGAACTGCGGGCGACGGCCGCCCGGCTGGCCGACGGCACCTGGTCGGTGCCGCCGCCGCAGCTGCGGACGAACATTCTCGCGGCGATCTCCGCCACCCGCCAGCTGCCGCCGCCCGCTCCGGCTTCGGCGCCGGCCCGGCCGGCGACCTCCCGCTGGCGGCGGCTGACGGCGGTGGCGGCCGCGGTGGTCGCGGTGGGCGCGTCGGTCGCGGTCATTCAGGAGCAGCGGGTACGCAGTGAGCACGCTGACGCCGTGGCGGCCCGAGCGGCCGAGGCGCGTATCCAGGCCCTGCTCGCCGCGCCCGACCTGACCGTGAAAGAGCAGACCCTGGACAGCGGCGGCCGGGTGACGGTGGCCATGTCGCGGCTGCACAACGCGGGCGTGATCGTGCTGGCGGCCGACGCGGCCCCGGCCGGCGGCCGGGTCTATCAGCTGTGGACGGTCCGCGACAACAAGGCCGAATCGGCCGGGGTGCTCGTGCCCGGCCAGTCGGCGATCGTGCAGATCGTCGAGGGCATGCCCGGCGCCTCCGACGTCGGTGTCACGGTGGAACCGCCGCAGGGATCGCCGCAGCCCACGACCCCGATGATCGCCGATCTGAAATTAACTTGAGGTTCCACCTATCCGCGGTGAGCTTCGCTCCGAATTACTGGTGTTCGCCCCCAATGATGGAGGAATACACCATGCGTGCAATGAAGCTCACCGCAGTCGCCGCCGCCCTCGCCTTCTCGGTCTCCCTGGCCGCCTGTGGCAGCGACGATTCCTCGGACGACACGGCGGCGGCGCCGACCACCACCACGGCGGCGCCCACCATGGCCCCGTCGTCCGCGGCCGCGGCCGACTCCATGGTCAACTTCGGAACGGGCTGCGCCGCCGTCCCGACCGACCCGACGAACAAGGGCAGCTTCGAGTCGATGGCCCAGGTCCCGGTGGCCACCGCCGCCTCCGGCAACCCGCTGCTGTCCACCCTGGTCAGCGCGGTCAAGCAGGCCGGCCTGGTCGACTCGCTCAACTCGGCCGACGGCATCACCGTCTTCGCACCGACCAACGACGCGTTCAACAAGATCCCGGCGGCCGACCTGAAGAAGGTCCTGGCCGACAAGAAGACCCTGACCAGCATCCTGACCTACCACGTGGTCTCCGGAAAGCTCACCCCCGCCGACCTGGCCGGCACCCACAAGACCCTGCAGGGTGGCGACGTCACGGTCGCCGGCAGCGGCGAGGACTTCAAGGTCAACGGCGACGCCTCGGTGATCTGCGGCAACGTCCAGACCGCCAACGCCAACGTCTACATCATCGACTCCGTCCTGATGCCGAAGAGCTGATGGGCACCAGGCTGATGGGCTCCGGCCGGGCGGGAATCGGCCTGAAGCAGGACGCACTGATCCGTCGCGCTTCCGCGCGGCTGCGGCACGCGCTTCCGGGCGCGGTCGCCGGAATCATCGCCGCGGGCTTCGGGGTTGCGGTCGCGGAACTTCTCGCGGCCGCAACCCGGCCCGAGGCCGGACCCTTGGTCGCGGTGGGCGGCGCGGTGATCGACGCAACCCCCACCCCCATCAAAGAATTAGCCGTACGGGAATTGGGCACCAACGACAAGCCCGCCCTGCTGACCGGCGTGGTGGTGGCAGTAGCGCTGCTGGCCGCGGTAACCGGCATCCTGGGCCGCGGTCACCGCCTAGCGGTGGTGATCGGAGCAGCGGTGCTGGGCGCGGCCGCCGCGGCCGCCGCCCTGGCGCGTCCCACCGGAACACCTTTCGACGTGGTCCCCTCCCTGCTCGGAGCGGCAGTAGCCGGCCTGACCCTGTGGTGGTTGCTGAGGCGCCTCGGAACAGCACCGGTGGCTCCGGTCGCTCCGGTCAGTGAAGCTCAGCCGGTCAGCAGCTTTGACCGGCGGAAGTTCCTCGCGGCGGCGGCGCTGGTGGCGGTCGGGGCCGCCGTCGCCGAGGCGGGCGCGACCGGGGTGAAGCGGGTTCGCGGCGGGGCCGCGGCCCGGTCCCGGGCCGACATCAGGCTGCCGGCGGCGGCCGACGCCGGGAAGCCGGTGCCGGCCGGCGTCGATCCGGGGTTCGTCACCGGGAACGGCGACTTCTACCGGGTCGACACCGCGCTGACCGTTCCTAGGATCAACCCCGACACCTGGGAACTGCGGATCCACGGGATGGTCGGCAACGAGATGCGACTGTCGTTCGAGGACCTGCTGCGACGCCCGCTGGTCGAGCGGGTGATGACCCTGAACTGCGTGTCCAACGAGGTAGGCGGTCCGTACATCGGCACCGCGAAGTGGCTGGGCGTACCCCTCGCGTCGTTGTTGGCCGAGGCCGGCGTCCGGCCTGGCGCCGACCAGATCGTGGCCCGCTCAGCCGAGGGCATGACCATCGGCACGCCCACCGCGACCGCCCTGGACGGCCGCGACACCATGCTGGTGGTAGGCATGAACGGCGAACCCTTGCCGCTCGAGCACGGCTTCCCGGTCCGCATGCTGACCCCCGGCCTGTACGGCTACGCGGGAGCCTGCAAGTGGCTGACCGAGCTAGAGCTGACCACGTTCGCCAAGTTCGACGCGTACTGGGTGGAGCGAGGCTGGGCGGCCGACGGCCCGGTGAAGACGGCTTCGCGCATCGACAAGCCAAAGCCGTTCGCCCGCCCCGAGGCGGGCCCGGTGACGGTGGCCGGCGTGGCCTGGGCCCAGCGCCGAGGCATCAAGGCGGTGGAGATCAGCGTGGACGGCGGCGACTGGAACCCAGCCGAACTGCTCCCGGTCCCGTCCATCGACACCTGGGTGCAGTGGCGCTTCTCCTGGAAGGCCACGTCAGGCCCGCATTCCTTGTCGGTCCGAGCCACCGACAAGACGGGAGCCGCACAGACCGCAGCCCGAGCGACCCCGTTCCCCAGCGGCGCCACCGGCCTGCACACGATCACCGTGACCGTGGCCTGACCGGTCAATCGAATTCGTAGGACAGTACGTCGTTCAGGCCGATCATCCGCACGCCGCTGTCGTAGAGGGTCTTCGCGGCCGGCGAGAAATAGTGGTCGCGCACGGTTCCCCTCGCCCCGGTCCACGAGTTGACGACCCGTGCGCCGTGGCGGAACGAGGTCGTCATCGACCGGCGGATCCGGCGCCATGCGAGCAGCGATCTCTGGTCGTCCGTGTTCGCCTGCAGAATGGACAGGCCAAGTTCCGAGGTGGATTGGCCGCCCAGCAGGATGGTCAGCGCATCCGGATTTCTGCCGACCAGGCCGAACGGCCCGGAGCCGTCGAGATCTATTTCTTCGAAGCTCAGCAGGAGCCGGTGCACGGAGCCGGGCAACCTCAGTTCGCCGTCGATGTGCCCGGCCGCCAGCAGCGAACTGCGGTAGACCGGGCCCAGTTCCTCGGCGGCGAGCCAGAGGCCCAGCTGGTTGACCCAGCGGCCGGCCAGCTGGGCGATCTCGCCGCGATCGGCGTGGAACTGGAGGCTCAGCACGGCCATGAATTCAGGAGCGCCGGAGGCCGCGGGTGGCGACGAACTCGAGGAAGTCCGTCGCCGCGAAGACGACCTCACCGATGTCGTGGAGGTGCATGCTCACCGTCTCCTCGCAGCGGCCGTCGTGGACGGCGAAGCCCCACATGTCACCGCTGCCGACCGGCGCGACCGACACGAATCCGGCTACGGCGTACGCCCCGGTGTTCTCCCGGAGCAGGCCGTCGCGGACCGCAAGCAGATCGATGAAGCCGAACATGCCACCGCCGTAGGTCGTCATCACCTGCCGGTACTTCTCGGGGAAACGGAGGCCGAGTTCCGCCTCGGCCGCGGCGATGTCATCGTCGTCGGCCCGCACCTCGTCCAGGAGCCGGATCTCGGGCGGATATCCCTTGCTCGCGTGCGCGGCCCGCGTCTCTTCGACTATCTCCCGGAAGTCGGCGAAGTCCATCTCAGAAGAGGAAGGGCTCGTCGAGGGCGGGCGGCTGGGCGGAACAGTCGCCGGTCGTCACGCCGGACCGGAGCAGCGTGGCCGCGACAGCGGCCCGGCTGCGGACCGTGGCGAACGGCACGGCGATGGCCAGGTCGGCCGCGTCGTCGCGCTGCCAGGCGAGTTCGCGCGTGATCAGGGCGTCGGCGGCGGCGTCCAGGATGCGGATCTCCGCCCGCGCCGCGGAGGCCGCCCGGGTCCGGACCGTTTCGTCGTCGCCGAGTGCGGCCGCCGTGGCCGCGGCCCAGGCGACCGTGATGATCGCGTCCTCCCGCGCCAGGTGGAACTCGCCGAAGTCGGCGTCCTCGTCGACCTCGGCCAGGAGTGGCGCCTCGGCCTGCGCCGGTGCCGGCGTGTCGGCCTCGGCGCACCGCCAGATCAACTCCAGCGTGTCGCGCAGCAGAGCCGCGATCCGGGGGTCCTCGGCCGGCGTCCACAACCCGGCCGCACGCTGCCCGCAGGCACCAGCAAAGGCGACCAGCGCCCGGCTCGCGGGCACCCCGGAGAGGTCGACGCTTTCTCTCGAATTCAGAGCGACCGCCTCGGGTACGGCAGGGCTCGCGCGGCGTTGGCCAGGGCGAGTGCCGCCGCCGGGTCACCCAGTTCCAGCCTGGTGCGGGCGATCCCGATGCGCTCGCTCGAGCGATTGCCACGACTCCGTGCGACGGCGAGGGACTGTTGGTGAAGGTCGGCGGCCGCTCCGGGGACCACCGTCACAGGCCGGAGGTCTGGCCGTCGGCGGTGAACTCGCGTAGCACGGCCAGTAGGCGGTCGAGGAACTCGGGGAAGTCCTTGGCTACTCGCTGGGGGGCGCCTAGGCCGCCTCGGTAGATGCCGTTCAGCAGTTCGCCGGACGGCAGGTGGTAGACCGAGCCGTCGGCCGGCGCGAGGCTGAAGAAGCCGCCGCTGCCGTCGGTGCCGAAGGTGACGACCTCGCCTATGTCGTCCACCTCGGCTCGGACCGGCAGGCCCCACTCGGCCGACATCGGGATGCGGCTCGCGGGGTGGATGAAGTAGCCGTTGTGGACGTCGGGCAGGGAGACCGCGCCGACCTCGGCGTAGAACGCGGCCAGGGCCGGCGGGAGCGTGGTGTCGCTCCCGCCGGTCTCGGGCTCGCTGACGAAGTTCTCGTCCGCGCCGAATGGGTAGCCGAACCGTTCCTCGAACCCCGCCCCGAGCCGTTCCAGCTCGGCGCGGACGTCCGCCTTCCAGTCCGCGATCCCATTCATGGTGGTTACCTCCGACGCGTGGTTACCAGAAGAACTTTCCGTACTTCACATCTATGTGCCAGGCGAACATCTCGATCGACGATCGCGAGGCGTTCGGCGCGGCTTTCTGGAAGGCTGTCCACTCGTTCGTGATCAGCTGATGGATGTTGTTTCCCGGGCCGGCATGCGACCCCTGGACACCGCGGATGTTGGCCGGGGAGTCGAAGTCGAAGTCTTCGAACTCGGGGTGATCGCGGTAGTACTGCGGGACCGCGTGGTGCGCGTCCCAGTCTTGCGGCATCCGTGGCTTGCCCTGTTTGGCCAGGTCAGCCTGGAATCGGCCGCGCCAGTTGCCCTCGCCGATCCTACAGCTGCACGGGTTGCCCCGGTGGTCGACACCGTCGCCGCAGTTGTGCACCAGCACCGGGTCGGCGCCGGCCAGCACGTAGTAGGTGTGTTCGCGGCTGACCGTCAGGTTGTAGACGGTCGTGGTGGCGCTGCGCTCGGCCGTACGGGCGACGGTGATCTTCCCGCCGCGGTCGTCGCGCAGGGTCTCACCGGGCTTCAGTTCGGCGGCCGGCACCCAGTCGTCGCGGGTCAGGCTGTAGAACTTGTGCCCGGCCGTGGCGGTGACCACCCCGGAGCCGGCCACCGTGACGTCCACCAGCGACTTGTCGCCGGTGCCGACGACCGTGGCGGTTACCTGGGCCGGCTCGGTCAGCGCGGCCGACGGCTCGGTGGCCCGGACGGTGTCGCCCGCCTCCACCTTCTCGATCGGCTTGGTGCTGCCGTCGGCCAGCAGCACGGGAGTGCCGGCGGCGAAGGAGTTCTGCGCCAGCCGGGACGCGTTTCCGGCCGCGGCCTTGCAGCTCTCCCCGGTCGGGGATTCCTTCTGTTTCGCCTTCTTGGCATTGTCGGCGGCCTTCTGCGAGGTGGCTTTCGCCTTTCCGCCGGCGTCCTTGGCGCCCTTGGCCGCCTTCGCCGCCTCGTCCGCGTATCTCTTGGAGTCGGCCGCCTCCCCGGCGGTCTGGGTGGCCTTCTTGATGTACCGCGGGATCGACGACAGCGCGTTCTTCGCCGATTTCAGCCGGCTGTACGCGTCGATCAGCCGGCGGCCGACCCCGACCGCCTTGATCGCGACCTTGGCCGCCTTGAACATCTTGCCCCAGGGCACGGCCTGCAGCGCGGTGCTGACGCAGGCCAGGATGTCGCCCTCGGTGATGCAGGCCTTCGCGTCGTTGAAGCCGACCAGGTCGAGGATCAGATTGACGATCTCGTCGCCGATCTGCTTCACGAAGCCCTCGGCCTCGTCCACGATCTTCTTCGAGTTCAGCCAGTCCGGGTTGTCGACCGCTTCTTCGCCCTCACCGGCGGCCGCGGTGTTGGCGTCGGTGGTGGCCGCGCAGGCGGGCGGATAGTTCGCGCACGCCATCGCCCGGTAGTAGTCGGAGTAGGTGTCGGCCATCCCGTCCGGGTCCTGGCCGGTCGGGTCGGTCAGGACGGTCGGCCGGGCGTTGGTGTACGAGTACGTCGACACCGCCTGATCGCTCTGCGGCTGGGCGACCGGGTCGGCCGAGGCGAACCGGCCGGTGGACGGGTCGTAACTGCGTGCCCCCATCGCGTACCGGTCGCCCTGGCTGGTGTCCTGATAGGTCCCGGCGTACTGGAACGGGTTGTCCGGCGCGTCGCCGGCCTTCTTGGTGGTGCCGCGGTCCCCGCCGAAGGCGTCGTACGCGTACTCCCATTCGGCGGCACCGGTCGGCGAGACGACCGCCGAGACCCCGCCGAGCCAGTCTCGCAGGTAGGAGTGGGCGCCGTCGGAGGACAGCAGGGCGAGCGGCTGTCCGGTCGGGTCGTAGAGGTAGTCCCGGGCGGCGGCGCCGGTCTGCTGTTCCTGGGCCAGCAGCGGCCGGTTCGCGTTGACGTCCCAGCTCCACGTCTGGGTCACCGCCCCGGAGGTGGCCGAGATGCGGTTGCCGACCGCGTCGTACGCGTAGTTGGTGGTGTTGCCGCTGTTCGTCGACGACGTCATGGTGTGGTCGAGGGCGAACGTGAACCGGTCGGTCCCGGCCTGCGTCTGGTTGCCCTCGAGGTCGTAGGCGAAGGTCCGGGTGCTGGTCCGGCTGCCGGTGACCGTCTCGGTGGTGAGCTGGTCGGCGCCGTCGTAGCCGTACGCCGTGGTGGTGTTCTCGCCGGTGGCGACCCGCTTCATCGTGGTGCGGTTGCCGACCAGGTCGTACGTGTAGTCGTTGCGGGACGCCGAAGCACCGGAGCAGGACTGCGCCCCGTAGCACTCGGCGGTGAGCCGGTTCGCCGCGTCGTAGGTGTATGCGGTCGCCTCGGTGATCGTCGGCTGGCCGGGCT
This sequence comes from Paractinoplanes tereljensis, assembly GCF_016862435.1. Taxonomy (GTDB): domain Bacteria; phylum Actinomycetota; class Actinomycetes; order Mycobacteriales; family Micromonosporaceae; genus Actinoplanes; species Actinoplanes tereljensis. The sequence continues at coordinate 44,762 of NZ_BOMY01000053.1, read as the reverse complement.
CGCCCGTGGTTTTGAGGATCTTGGTGGGGTTGCCGACCTTGTCCAGGGTCAGGTCGAACGCGGACAGTGTGGTGTCGCCCTTGGTAGCCGCGATCCGGGTCATCCGCCCGGCCCGGTCGAAGGTGCGGCTCTCGTCGATGCCGGTGGCCGCCGGGTAGTCGATCCCGGTCAGGTGGTCGGCGACGTCGTAGCTGAACCCGTAGTTCGCGCTGGTGCCGCCGCGGTTCGCGGTCAGGCTGGTGATCCGGTCACCCTCGTCGTACTCGGCGCCGATCGTGGTGCCGTCCGGGTAGGTCCGGGTGGTGACGCGGTCGGAGCTGTCGTAGTCGTACTTGAAGACCTCGCTGCCCCGGGTGACCGAGTTGAGCCGGTCGGTCACGTCGTAGTCGTAGCTGATCACGCCGGTCGGGTCGGCCGCACTGACCACCCGGTTCTTGGCGTCGTAGCCGTACGAGTAGGTGGTGCCGCCGGCACCCAGCTGCTTGTTGATCAGCCGGCCGAGGTTGTCGTAGGCGTAGAAGATCGTCCGGGCCGGCCGGTTCGGGTCGGGGCGGCCCAGCTCGACGATCCGGGCGGTGACCTCCTCGACCAGGTTGGAGTCGGCGTCGTAGACGTACTCGCGGCGCCGGCCGAGCGCGTCGGTGGAGACCGTCTTGCGCCCGGCCCGGTCGTACTCGAGCGACGACGTGCGGCCGAGCGGGTCGGTCCGCTTGATCACCTGGCCACCGGCGTTGTAGCCGTAGACCAGCGACTGTCCGCCCGGTGCGTCCGGCCCGGTCACCGAGGTGAGCCGGTCCGCGGCGTCGTAGCCGTACCGGCTGATCCGGCCGTTGGCGTCGGTGGTCGCGGTGAGCCGGTTGATCGCGTCGTAACTCGCCGCGGTGGCGTTGCCGAGCGGGTCGGTCACCGTGGTCGGGTTGCCGGCCTGGTCGTAGGCGTACTTCGTGGTGTAGTCGGCCGGGTCGGCACCGGCGACGTTGCCGCGCGGCTCGGTGACCGCCACGACCCGCCCGTCGTCGTCGTAGGACGTGGTGGTCGTGCCGCCGGTCGGGCTGGTCTGCTTGATGACGTTGCCGGCGTCGTCGTACTCGATCGCGGCGGCGCCGGCGGCCGGCCCGGCACTGCCGGTGCGCCGGTTCGCCTCGTCGTAGAAGTTCTCCAGCTTCTCGCCGCGCTCGTTGGTCATCGAGACGACGTTGCCGTTGTTGTCGTAGCCGACCTTGGTGCCGTTCTTGAACTGGTCACCCTGCTCGGTCGGCCGGTCCAGCGCGTCGAACGCGGTGTCCACCTCGACCCGCTGCCCGGCCGTGCCGTACGGCCGGTCGGTGCGGATCAGGTTGCCGTTGTAGTCGTAGTGGAAGACCGCGGTGAACAGGTTCTTGTCGGCGCCGGCGACGTTGCCGCGGGGCGAGGTCTCGGTGGCCACCCGGCCGTTGGCGTCGTAGGTCCAGCTGGACCTGTTGCCCTCCCCGTCGGTCTCCGAGGTGCGTCGCCCGCCGGCCGAGTACGTGGTGGCGGTGACGTTCCCGATCGGGTCCTTGACCTCGACCAGCCGGCTCGCCCGGTCATAGGTGTACCGGCTCGAGTTCGACAGCGGGTCGGTCTGCACGACGACGTTGCCCAGTTCGTCGTACGTGGTCCGGGTCGGCTGCGCCTCGCCGGGCTCGTACGTCTCGGTGAGCTGGTTCATCTGGTCGTACGTGTACCGGGTGCGGTAGGCGTCCTTGTTGCCGCCGGCGACCGTGCCGCGCGGGTCGACCACCGAGGTCAGGCGCCCGGTGCCGTCGTAGACCATCTCGGTGCGACGTCCGGTCGGCGCCACTTCCGCGGTGCGGTCGCCGTACGCGTCGTATTCGTATTTTGTGGTTTTGCCTCTGGCGTCCTTGCGGGTGGCCAGTTGGCCTTTGCTGTCGTAGGTGTACTCGTAGCCGGTGCCCTGTTTCGGGTCCTTCTGCGAGGTCATCTCGTTGAACTGGTTGTACGTGTACGACCAGGTGTTGCCGCGGCCGTCCTTGACCGCGGTCACGTTGCTGTTGCCGTCGAAGGTGTTGACCGAGGTGAACGCGAACGGTTCCGGCGCGGTCCTGGAGACCGGGTTGCCGGCGTCGTCGAACTTGGTGACTTCCTGGTTGCCCTTCGGGTCGACCACCAGGTTCTTGTTCAGCTTGCCGGTGTAGCGGTGGTTGACCGTGTCGTTGTTGCCGTTCTGGCTGTACAGCAGGACGTTGTTCTTGTAACCGTCCTTGATCGTGACGCCGTCCGGGTCGACCGTGGTGGCGATCTGGGTGGCCGGCTTCCAGTCGAAGGTGGTCGTGCCGCCCTCCGGGTCGAGCTGCTGGGTGACCCGGCCGTCGGCGTTGTAGGTGTTGCGGATCAGCTTGGCGCCGCGGGCGTCGGTGATCTCGCTGAGCCGGCCGCCCGCGTCGTACGCGTAACTGGTCACGTAGTTGCGCGGGTCCTGCGTCTTGAGCAGCCGGCCGTCCTGGTAGTCGAACTGGGTGGACCGGCCGTCCGGCAGGATGATCTTGGTGATCAAGCGGAGATCAGAGCGGAATTCGAACCGTACGATCCGGCCGCTCGCGTCGGTCACCGTGCTCAGTGGGCCGGCACTCGAGTACGCCAGGGTGATGCCGAGGCCGCGGGCGTTCTTGATGGACAGCAGCCGGCCGGCGGCGTCGAAGCTGAGCACCCGCTTGTCCGGCGGGACCAGCTTCCAGCCGGTGCCGTCCCGGGTCAGCGCCGAGCGGATGCCGGCCGGCGCCTGGTAGCTGCCGTCGGACTGCAGCAGGTAGACCGCCTCGGAACCGTCCTCGGCCCGGACCCGGACCGCGCTGTTGTCGGCCGCGACGATCCGGATGTCGTACGACGAGCTCCAGCCCGCCCCGAACATGCCGGCGTTGGTGTTGGCCGACGAGTAGTAGCGGGCGTGGTTGAACGGGATGCCGTAGGAGGCCATCGTGAAGTCCCGCTCGACCCGCAGGTAGTTGCCGGTTGCGGTGTTGACGGTGGCGCCGCGCAGGGCCTGCGCGGTGACCGTCGGGCCGAGCACCGTGCTGCAGCCGCAGCCGACGACCTGCCCGGCCGCGACGGTGGGGACGTCGTCGACCTTGCGCGGGTGCGCGGCGGCGGACGGCGGGCTGGTCTGCTCGGTGCCGTCGGCGGCGATCTCGGTGACCGTGACGGTGTAGGTGCGGGCCTCGTCGAGCACCCAGCCGTCGGCCGCGCCGAAGCTGCGGCAGAGCTCGGCGGGGGAGAAGCAGTAGGCCAGGTCGGACTGTTTCAGCTCTTTGCTGCGCTGCTCGGCGCCGGTCTCGACGTCGGTTACCGTGGCGAACCAGCGGCCCCACGAGTTGGGGTCACCGGTGTTGACCTCGGCGTCCCAGTAGACGACGAGTGAGGTGTCGCCGAGCAGGAAGCCGGGGCGCGCGATCGGCGCCGAGGTCGGGGCCAGGGATGTCTTCCGCTTCGCCTTCTCGGCCGCCGTCGGCACCCGCGGCTTTGCGCCGTCGGTCGACGTGGCGGGTGGCTCCGGTGGGGCGGATACGCCGGCCGGAAGACCATGGTTGGCGGTTGCCGTAGCCGGCAGCGGGCGGTTAACCGGTCCAGCACCGGGCGCCGCGACCGGCGCCGCTACGGCTGGTGAGATCGGGAAGGAAACCAGGTAAGCGGCGATCAACGCCGCGATCAGGGCATGGCAGAGCAGCCTGAATCGTCTCGACACGCGCACCGAACACTCCCCCGTGGATGTGGGCTTTGCTTGTCCGCCAAGCACGCTGTCGTATCGATGTCGATCGACGCATCCACCGAACGGCTGATTCGATGTGCCTCAATGTGAGCGCTCCCATAAGGAGCTTTCTTAACCGCTCAAGCCTGCGGTTGGAGTTCGCTCAGGCCGCGGTCGGGGCCGCCGTGGAGGCTCGCACGGTCAATGATGGGCTTATCACGACCCGGTGGGTCGGCCGCTCCGGATCGGCCAGTCGATCGGCGACCAGCCGCACCGCGGCCCGGCCGATCGACCGGCGCGGCGGTCGCACCGCGGTCAGCGCCGGCGAGAACAACCCGGCCACCTCATCGTCGTACGCGACGATCGAAAGATCCCGCGGCACCACGAGTCCGCGCTGCTCACACCGCTGAACCAGGGCGATCGCCTCGGCGTCGGCATGTACCAGCAGGGCGGTGGTCCCGGTCTCCCGACACCGGTCGAGCGCCGCATCCAGCGCGGCGGCGCAGGCGGGCAGCCGGGCGTCCGGCACGAGCGCGTCCACCGTGGCCGCCCCGGTCAGCGCCTCGAGCCACCCGCGCCGGATGTGCGGCGTGGTCGGACTGTGCTCGGCGAGCACCGCCCCCACCCGGGTATGTCCGAGAGCGGTCAGATGCCGCACCGCCATCGCGGCGCCGAGGGCATGATCGGTCACCACCGACTCGAGGTACTCGTGGTGCACCCCGCCGGTGGCCGTACGTTCCAGCAGCACCACCGGGATGTCCAGGTCGTTGAGCCACTCGATGGTGCGGGCCGAGGTCGGCGCATCCATCCGGGGCACCACGATCAGCGCCTCCGCGCCCTGCTCAACCAGCCGGCTGAGCTGCGGAAGGTCATCCTCCGACTCGTACGACGAGCCACGCAGCACGATCCGCATGTCCAACTCGCGGGCGGCCTCCTCGGCCCCCTGCGCCACGCTCGGGTAGTAGTAGTCGAGCGACGGCACCAGCATCCCGATCGACTCGCCGCCGCCCTCCACCGCTTCTTCCACCGAGGCCGACGGCAGCGCCACCCCGCCATGCACCCGCTTGACCAGGCCTTCCGACGCCATCTGAGCGATGTCGCGACGAATCGTGACGGCGGCCGCGCCAAGTGCGTCGGTGAGGTCGGAGATGCGCAGCACGCCGTCGCGTTGCAGCGCCTCGAGCAGCCGGGCGCGCCGGGCCACCTGGAGTGGCCCACGCTTGTCTGAGGTGCTCACCGCTGCTCCTTAACGGTCAGTTCGAGGCTACCGCTCGGCCCGAGACCGGTGACGTCGATGTCGAGCCTGGTCAGGCGCTCGCCCCAGACGTCACCCAGCATCGGATCGTCCAGCTCGCGCACGGTGACGGCGCAGGTTACCGCCGGCTCCCAAGACAAGATCAAGCGCCCCGCCGACTCCAGCGCGACAACCTCGGCAAACCCGTCCCCGACCGAAACTGATCCGGCCAGGACATAGTGGATCAAACTAGTCCCGCCCCCACCGAGCTCCCACTCATCACGCACAAGAACCACGTCGTGGTCCAGCGAGGCGGTCCGCCGCCAACTGCCTCCCATGCCGTACGCGTGGGAAAGCTCCAGAGAAATCCCACCGTCCCCAACCCGTACGTCGGCAGCGGCGTACTCCCGCCCGTCGAGCTGCTCCAGCCCGAGGATCGTCGGAGTGTTGTGCCAGGAGCTACGCATGGTCCAGATCGAATACCGATCCGCCCCGAACGTCTCCCGCGTATAGGTAGGCCGCCCAGGATCCACAACCACCGGCACCCCACCAAGCGCCACAATGACGCTCCCAACGTCATTGTGGTTGTGGTTCTCCCCGTTATGCCCACCCTTAACGGCCAGCGCAACCCGCCCACCCCGCCTGACCAGCACTTGCGTAGACGGAAACCACACGTCCACCCCCACACCCCGCCCCACCGCCGACTCACGCGATCTTGTGGGGTTGGCGTTTGCTCCGAGCGGTTGTTCCGCAAGGTCGGGGGTGGCCGGCGCCGGCGCGGCGGTGGGTTGCGCCGATTGCTGCGATCTTGTGGGGTTGGCGTCTGCTCCGAGCGGTTGTTCCGCAAGGTCGGGGGTGGCCGGCGCCGGCGCGGCGGTGGGTTGCGCCGATTGCTGCGATCTTGTGGGGTTGGTGTCAGTTCCGAGCGCGTTCTCGCCAAGATCGCGGAGGCTGGGCGTTGGCGCCGGCGGCCGCTGCGATCTTGTGGGGTTCGTGTTCGCTCCGAGCGGTTGTTCCGCAAGGTCGGGAGTTGACGGCGCCGGCGCGGCGGCAGGCGTCGGCGTCAGCCGCGATCTTGTGGAGCTGGTGTCCGTTCCGAACGCGCTTTCGCCAAGATCGCGGGGGTTGGGGTTGGAGGTGAGGGTGGGCGTCGACGATTGCCGCGATCTTGTGGGGTTGGTATCAGCTGCGAGCGGTTGTTCCGCAAGGTCGGGGGGTGGTGGTGCCGGCGCGGCGGCAGGCGTCGGCGTCAGCCGCGATCTTGTGGAGCTGGTGTCCGTTCCGAACGCGCTTTCGCCAAGATCGCGGGGGTTGGGGTTGGAGGTGAGGGCGGGCGTCGGCGTTTGCCGCGATCTTGTGGAGTTGGTGCTCACTCCTTGCGGGAACTCCACAAGATCCGGAGCGTTCGGCGCGTCCGCGTCCGCGTCCGCGTCCGCGTCCGCGTCCGCGGGTATGGGTGTGGGCGTGAGACCCGGTGTGGGCGCGGGGCTCGCTGTGGGTGGGTGGGCTGCGGCCTGCCACGCTGGGTCGGTCAGGGCTGTTAGCAGGCGGCCCAGGCCCTGGGACTCGTCCAGCACCGGGGCGGACGGGTTGCGGTGGGCGGCGGCGTGGGCTTCGGCCTCTCGGTCGCCGAATAGGCGGGCCGCTCGGTGCAGGGCGTGCCAGGGCTGGGACAGGGGTGGGCGGGCCCAGCCGTCGGCGTGGTTCACGTACCAGTTGCCGCCCAGGTGCAGGCGGTGCGGGAACGCCACCGTCTCGCGCAGGGCCGGCCAGGCGGTTGCGTCGCCCAGGGCGCCGTTACTCGCGTACGCCAGCAGGTCGTATGCCTCCAGCAGCCGGCAGGCGCCGTTCCACCAATAGGAATATCCCTCGTCGATGGCGCCGTCGGGCGGCAGCGAGGCCGCGTAGCGGTCGAGGCCGTCGGCGATCAGCCGGACCAGGCGGTCGCGCCGGGCGGTGTCGTCGACCAGGCGCAGGGCCGCCACCAGGACGTTTCCGTGGATCCACGGGCTCCAGTTGCTCAGCGGCTCGGCCAGCCAGTGCCAGTCGCGCCGGGTCTCGAACGGGGTCAGGACGCGCCGGTCGACCTCGTAGCGGATGCGGGCCCGCAGGCCGGGCATCGCGGTGTCGAAGAGCGGGCCGAGCAGATGGTCGATCCAGGCGAGCTGCATCGCCACCTCGCCGGCCCCGAGGTCGAGGTAGGGCGACGTGACCGTGGGCAGCACCGAACCGTGCCGCGCGTGCGAGTCGTCGTGGGCCGGCCAGCACCAGGTGCTCTGCTCGCAGAACAGCAGCACCCCGTCGGCGGCGGCGTCGATCCATGCGGGGTCCCGGGTGGCGGCCGCCAGCACGGCCGTCCGGGTCAGGCGGTCGGTTCGCTCCCAGAGCAGTTGCTCGTACGCGTCGCGGTCACCGTCCCGGAAGTAGCGGGCGTAACCGCTGGCCAGCAGCGTCGGCCACGGCCTGGCGCGATCGTCGGCGGCCCGCTCGGTGAGGCCGCGAATCGTCGGCGCGTCGAACAAGGCGACATCCAGCACCGGCAGTGACTGCGCCGGGGGGAGCAGGAGATCGGCCATCACGCCTCCACTGTGATCGATCGTGATCGTATCAGAGCACTTTGGATTCCATTCAGGATGAACATGGCGTTGACATGATTGAATCTGAGCGTTTTACTTCCCGGAAACCCGCCATAAACCCCGAAGCTGCCGAGCACATCGGACGGTGACGCGTGCCCGAGAACCACTCCCGCGACGACTGGCTGGCCCTCGCCGACCGGATGCTCACCGCCGCCCGGCGGCACGCCTCACCCGGCCACGCCCTGATCAACGTGCCCGGGACCGAGGGCGGTTTCGGTCGCTCCGTCGACGGGCTGGAGGGCTTCGCCCGTACGTTTCTGCTCGCCGGTTTTCGGATTGCCGGGGAGCGAGGCCGAGGCCTCGACGAACTCGCCGAGTGGTACGCGGCGGGTCTCGCCGCCGGCACCGACCCGAAGGCGCCCGATGAGGAACGCTGGACCCGGCTAGACGAGCACGGCCAGGCCAAGGTCGAGGCCGCCTCGATCGCCCTGATCCTCGACCTGACCCGGCCCTGGATCTGGGACCGACTGACTCCCCAAGTGCAGGAGCAGGTCGTCGACTACCTGTCCCCGGCGGTCGGCGACGACACCTACCCGCAGATCAACTGGGTGTGGTTCCGGCTGGTTGTGCAGACCTTCCTGCGCTCGGTCGGCGGCCCCTGGTCGGGCACCGAGATGGTCGACGACCTGCGTGCCCACGACAGCTTCCGCCGTTCCGGCGGCTGGCTCGCCGACGGTCCGAGCCGGGCCTACGACCACTACACCGGCTGGGCGCTGCACCTCTATCCGATCCTGTGGGCGCGGATGGCCGGGGCGAGCGACCTGGCCGACTCCCGCCGTGACCGGGACATCGCCGACCTTGACCGGTACCTGCGGGACGCGATCACCCTGGTCGGCGCGGACGGCTCGCCGCTGATCCAGGGCCGCAGCCTCACCTACCGGTTCGCCGCGGCCGCGCCGTTCTGGGCCGGTGCCCTGGCCGGGGTTCCGTCGACGTCGCCGGGCGCGCTGCGGCACGCCGCCGACCGGATCGTCCACCACTTCGCCGACCACGGCGCCCCGGACGCCGACGGCCTGCTGTCCATCGGCTGGCATGGCCGGTGGCCGCGGATCGCCCAGTCCTACTCCGGGCCGGGCTCGCCCTACTGGGCCAGCAAGGGCATGCTCGGCGTCGCCCTGCCGGCCGGCCATCCGGTGTGGACCGCGCCGGCCGAGCCGCTTCCGATCGAAACCGGAGACGTGCTGCGAGCGGTCCGGGCCCCCGGGTGGCTGATCTCCGGATCAAAGGCTGACGGCATCGTACGGGTGATCAACCACGGCACCGATCACGACGTCGAGGGCGCTACCACCGGAGATTCCCCGCTGTACGCCCGGATCGGCTACTCCACCGCGACGTTCCCGATCCTCGACGAGAGCGGCTGGACCGAACCTCTCGACCAGTCGGTGGTGCTTGTCGACGACAGCGGCCGCCGCTCACATCGCACCGGGTTTCGCACGCTGGACGTCCGCATCGACGGCGAGGTCGGCGTGGCCGGCTCGACCGGCGTCGCGCACTGGAACACCCCGATCCCCGACCAGCGCGACCACGGCAGCGGCCGGCTCGGCCAGTCGGTCGAGGCCGGCGAGATCACCGTGTTCTCCCTGGTGCGCGGCCCGTGGGAGATCCGCCTGGCGCACACCGACCGAGCGGGCACGCTGCGGATGGGCGGCTGGCCGGTAACAGCCGACCTGCACTCCCACCTGATCCCACTGATAAGCGCCCCGAACGTTAGCGGCACAAACGTTAGTCGCCCTAACGTTCGTGAGACGAACGTTAGGGTCGCCAACGTTAGTGAGACGAACGTTCGTGAGGCCAACGTTCGTGAGACGAACGTTAGGGCGACGAACGTTGGTGGCGCTAACGGTGGGGTGGAAGCCCACGACGGGCCGCTTGGTGCGACGACCGTGCCCTGGCTCGACTGGCCGGTCGGACCGGGGGAGTGGGTCGCGGCGCTCGTCGGGCTCTCGCGTGACCCGGCCCCGCCGACCGCGACGGCCGAAATAGACCACGGGTGGGAGGTCCGGGCCACCTGGCCGGACGGCGTTACCACCCGCACCCCGCTAACCAAGGAGTAAGGATGAAACGCTCACTCGCGGCCGTCCTCGGCGCCACCGCGGCGATCTCGTTGGTCCTGGCCGGCTGCAGCAGCGGCGATGACGATGAGGGATCGGCCGGTGGGCCGCAGACGCTCACCCTCGCCGGGTGGAGCTTCGCCACCACCCCCGAGTTCAAGACCCTGGCCGACGGCTTCCACGCGACGCACCCCGACGTCACGGTGGAGCTCAAGGAGTACGACGCGGCCAACTACGACACCCAGATGGTCGCCGACCTCGCCGCCGGCAAGGCCCCGGACATCTACGCGCAGAAGACCCTGAAGAACTTCTACACCTACCAGAACGGCAAGCAGCTGGTCGACGTGTCCGATGTGGCCGCGGCCCTCGGCGACAAGGTCGGCGGCATCGCCAACTACCAGGCCGACGGCAAGACCTATGCGATCCCGTACCGGCAGGACTCCTGGGTCCTCTATTACAACAAGACGCTGTTCGCCAAGGCCGGGGTGAAGATTCCGGACGGCACCTGGACCTGGGACGACTACGCCACCGCGTCGAAGGAGCTGACCGCGAAGCTCGGCGGCCCCAAGGGCGACTACGAGCACATCTGGCAGTCGACAGTGCAGGGCTTCGCGCTCGCCCAGACCCAGGGCGCCAGCATCGAGAGCGGCAACTTCGGTTACCTCAAGCCGTACTACGACCGGGTGCTCGCCCTGCAGAACGCGGGCGCGCAGGTGAAGTTCGGCGACGCCACCACCAACAACCTCACCTACCAGGCCCAGTTCGGCAAGCAGCAGGCCGCGATGATGGTGATGGGCTCCTGGTACGTCGCCACCCTGCTCAAGCAGCAGGGCTCGGGCGACGCCGACAAGTTCGACTGGGGCTTCGCACCCGCGCCGCAGCTCGACAAGAGCACGACCGGGCCGAACGCCACGCCGGTCACCTTCGGCGACCCGACCGGCCTCGGCATCAACCCCAAGATCGGCAAGGGCAAAGAGGCAACTGCCAAGGCCTTCCTTCAGTACGCGGCGGGGCCGGACGGCGCCAAGGCGCTAGCGGGCATCGGCATCACGCCGGCTGACACGGAAGCGGTCAAGGACACGTTCTTCCAGCTCCAGGGCGTGCCGCAGGACGACCTGTCGAAGTTCGCCTTCACCAAGCACGACACGAAACCGGAGAACCCGGTCTCCAAGTACACCGCCGCGCTGCAGAACATCCTGTCCGACCTGCACACCGCGGTCATGTCCGGCAGCAAGGGCGTGGACGCGGCGATCACCGAGGCGCAGGACCGGGCCAAGAACGAGGTCCTCAACAAGTAGCGACGCCGGTGCCGCGGGCGTGTGCTCACGCCGTACGCCCGCGGCATCGAAACCACCCGGGAGCTTGACATGACCTCTCTGCCGTTGGCCCGCCGCAGGCGAGGCCGGCAGGTGTTGCGCAACACGGCGATCGGCTGGTCGTTCCTGCTGCCCAACTTCGCCGGCTTCGTCGTGCTCACCCTGGTGCCGGTCGCGCTGCTCTTCTACTACGCGTTCACCAGCTGGAACGTGTTCGGCGGCGCCGAGTGGACGGGGTTGGAGAACGTCCGGCAGATGCTGCACGACGCCAGCTTCCGGACCGCCCTGCGCAACACCCTCTACTACACGGTCTTCCACATCCCGCTCACCCTGGTCGCCGCGCTGGCTCTGGCGCTGCTGCTCAACCAGCGGCTGCGCGGGGTGGCGTTCTTCCGGACCGTCGCCTTCTTCCCCTACATCACCTCGATCGTGGCGCTGGCCCAGGTGTGGAACATGCTGTTCAGCCCGGGATACGGGCCGATCAACGCGTTCCTGCGCGGCGTCGGCGTGGCGAATCCGCCGGGCTGGACCACGTCCGCCGACTGGTCGATGCCGTCGGTGATCATCGTGGGGACCTGGCGCGAGATGGGTTATTACATGCTGCTGTTCCTGGCCGGATTACAAACCATTCCGGCCCAGCTGTACGAGGCGGCAAAGGTGGACGGGGCCAACTCCTGGCAGCGGTTCCGGGCGGTGACGCTGCCCGGGCTGCGGCCGACCACGTTCTTCGTGGTCGTGATGCTCACCATCGGCAGCTTCAAGGTCTTCGACGTGATCCTGGTGATGACCAACGGCGGGCCCGGCCAGTCCACCCTGGTGCTGTCGCAGTACATCTACCAGAAGGGCTTCGTGGAGAACCAGTTCGGTTACGCGTCCACGATCTCGATCGCGCTGTTCCTGATCTGCTTCGTGGTCACCGTCGTCCAGTTCCTGATCAACCGGCGGGGGAGCGACTCATGACCCTCCTGGAAGCGCCGGTGCTGGACCGCCGGCTCTCGCTCGATCCGCCTCCGCGTCGCAGTCGCCGCCCGATCCGCTTTCTCGGCTACGCGGCCCTGATCGTCGCGGCCGCCGCCATTCTGCTGCCGTTCTACTGGATGCTGATGTCGTCGCTGAAGGCGAACAACGACGTCTACACGATCCCGGTGCAGTGGCTGCCCGACCCGGTCGTCTGGCGCAACTACCTCGACATCTGGCAGAAGTCGGACATGACGACGTGGCTGGTCAACACCCTGATCCTGTCGGTCGCGGTCACCTTCCTGCAGGTGCTGACCGGCAGCTTCGCCGCGTACGGCTTCGCCAAGATCCGTTTCCCGGGCCGCAACGTGCTGTTCCTGGCCTACCTCGGCACCCTCGCCGTGCCCTGGCAGTCCTACATGATCCCGCAGTTCATCCTGTTCTCGAAGCTGCACCTGTCGGACACCCGGTGGTCGATCATCGCGCTGCAGGCGTTCGGCGCGTTCGGCGTGTTCCTGATGAAGCAGTACTACGAGTCGATCCCCGACGAACTGCTGGACGCGGCCCGGATCGACGGCATGAGCGAGTACGGCATCTACCGCCGGATCATGCTGCCGCTGTCGGTGCCCGCGCTGGCCAGCCTGTCGCTGCTCACCCTGGTCACGACCTGGAACGACTACATGGGACCGCTGATCTACCTGCGCAGCCGCGACCTGTGGACGATCCAGATCGGCCTCAAGACCTTCGTGAACACCTATAACGCCGAGTACGCGCTGATCATGACGGGCTCGGTGCTGTCGGTGCTGCCGATCGCGGTCATCTTCCTGCTCGGCCAGCGCTACTTCGTCGAGGGCATCGCCAGCACCGGGCTGAAGGGGTGAGGCCGTGATCAAGCGCTTCTTCGACCTCGCCTATCTGGGACTGATGACGAACCTGCTGCTCGCGCTCTCCTGCGCGCCGCTGGTGGTGCTGCTGATGACCACCGACCCGGGCCGGTCCTGGCCGCTGCTGGCGCTGCTCACCCCACTGGCCGGTCCGGGGGTGTGCGGCGCGTTCGCGGTGCTCGCCGCGTACTCGGCCGATCGCGACATCGACGTGGCCCGGACCTTCACGCGGGTGTGGCGCGCCTCGGCGCGCCGTTCTTTGGCCCTGGTCGCGGCCGCCACCGCGACCGTCGTCGTGCTCGGCGCCGACATCCGCTTCGTGTGGGGGCGGCCGGTGGGCGCGCTGGTCATTCCGCTGCTGGCGGTCGCGATCGTGCTGGTGCTGGCCACGACGGTGCTGGCCCTGGTGGTGCTGTCCGAGCGACCGACGGTCCGGCTGCGCGACGCGGCCCGGGTAAGCCTGTTCCTCGCCGTCCGGCACTGGTATCTGACGCTGTTCTCGCTGGTCGTGCTCGGTCTGTTCGAGGTGCTGCTCTCGACCCGGCCGGCGATCGCGCTGGGCCTGGCCGCCGCCCCGCTGCTCTACCTGGTGTGGTCCGGCAGCCGCTTTTCCCTGACCGCAGTGCTGCCTGTAACCCGAGGAGTCGTATGACGGCCACTGACGTGCGCCACAGTCCTGCTATCGCGGCCGCGCTGCGCACGATCGACGAGAACATCGCCGCGTTCGGCACCGGCTACCCCGGGGACACCACGGCCGGCGGGCGGTACGCCGAGCGGCCCGGCAACATCGGCTGGACCACCAGCTTCTGGCCGGGGATGGTGTGGCTCGCCCACGAGCTGACCGGCGAGGAGTCCTATGCGCGGGCCGCCGCCGGCCACGTGCCGAGCTTCGCCGACCGGATCGCCACGCTGTCCGACGTGGACACCCACGACCTGGGCTTCCTCTACACGCTCTCCTGCGTGGTGCCGTGGCGGCTGGCCGGCGACACGGTGGCCCGGGACGCCGCCCTGGCCGCCGCCGACCACCTGCTCACCCGGGTGCTCGAACCGGCCGGGATCATCCAGGCCTGGGGCGACATGACCGACCCCCGCCAGCAGGGCCGGACCATCATCGACAGCCTGATGAACACGCCACTGCTGTTCTGGGCGTCGGAGATCACCGGGGACCCGCGTTACGCGGACATCGCCCGCCGGCACGCCACCCAGCTGCGCGACCACATCCTGCGGCCGGACGGCACCACGTTCCACACCTTCTACTGGGACCCGGCGACCGGGGAACCGCTGCGCGGCGAGACCGAGCAGGGCAACTCCGACGAGTCCTGCTGGGCGCGCGGCCAGGCCTGGGGCATCTACGGTTTCGCGCTCAACCACCGGCACACCGGCGACCCGACGCTGCTGGACGCCGCCCACCGCTGCGCGGAACGGTTCCTCAGCCGGCTGCCGGCCGACGACGTCCCGTACTGGGATCTGGTGTTCTCCGATGGCAGCGGCGAGGAGCGGGACAGCTCGGCCGCCGCGATCGCCGTGTGCGGGCTGCTCACCCTGGGCGGGGACCGCTACCGCGCGGCGGCCGGGCGGATCCTCGCCTCGCTCATCGACCACTACTCGACGGCCGCGCAGCCGGACTCGAACGCGCTGATCCTGCACGGCGTCTACGACAAGCCCAAGGGGGTGGGTGTGGACGAGGGGAATCTCTGGGGCGACTACTTCTACCTGGAGGCCCTCACCCGCGTCACCCGCCCCGACTGGGCCGATCACTGGTGAGGAGACCCATGGACTACAGGTACCACTGCACGATCCCGTCCGCGCCCGGCCTCAACGAACTGCCGGTCAACCCCTGCGACCTGCTCGACTTCCAGCTGCTGCGGTTGTCGGCCGGGGAGTCCTGGTCCGGCGAGTCCGGCGACCGGGAGATCCTCGCGGTCATCCTCGGCGGGACCGCCTCGTTCACCGTCGGCGCCGAGAAATTCGAGGCCGTCGGTGGTCGCCCCAACGTCTTCGGCGGCAAGCCGCACTCGGTCTACATTCCGGCCGGTACGGCGTACGCGATCACGGCCGTCGGAAACGTCGAGATCGCCCTGCCCAGCGCGCCCAGCGACCTGGACGTGCCGCCGTACGTCATCGCGCCGCCGCAGGTGGCCGCCGGCCGGTGGGGTGCCGCCAACTTCGGGCGCACCTTCCACCAGATCCTCACCGAGATCGCCCAGCCCGACCTTCCGGCCCGGCGGCTGATCGTAGGGGAGACCTACACCCCGTCCGGGAACTGGAGCACGTTCCCGCCGCACCGGCACGCCGTCGACGACCTGCCCGGCGAGGCCCAGCACGAGGAGATGTACTACTTCCGGGTGTCGCCCGGCGACGGCTTCGGGATCTCCCGGGTCTACACCGACGACGGGTACGAGGAGAACTACACGGCTCGCGACCACGCCGTGCAGATGATGCCGTCCGGTTACCACACGGTGGCCAGCGCGCCCGGCTACACCACCTACTACCTGTGGTTCCTGGCCGGCACGCAACGCACCCAGGGCGCCTTCGAGGACGTCAACCTCTCCTGGGTGGGCCGGACCGTGCCGATGCTGCGCGACCTGGGGCACTGAGGATGATCCTGGACAGCTTCCGGCTGGACGGGCGGGTCGCCGTGGTCACCGGCGGCAACCGTGGCCTCGGCCTGGGGTGCGCGACCGCCCTGGCCGAGGCCGGCGCCGAGGTGGCCGTCCTCGGCCGCAGCGGCGCCGCCGGGGCCGCCCTGCACGTGCCGTGCGACCTGGCCACGGCCACCCCGGCCGAGCTGTCGGCGGCCGTGCGGACCGTGGTCGACGAGCTGGGCCGGCTCGACATCCTGGTCAACAACGCCGGCATCATCCGCCGCGACGACGCCACCGCGGTCACCGCCGAGGACTGGAACGACGTGCTCACCGTCGACCTGAACGCGGTCTGGCACCTGTCCCAGGCGGCCGGCCGGGTCATGCTGGACCGGCCGGGCGGCGGTTTCGGCGGGAAGATCATCAACGTCGCGTCGATGCTGTCCTTCCAGGGCGGCATCCGGGTCCCGGCCTACGCGGCAGCCAAGCACGCGGTGGTCGGCCTGACCAAGGCCCTGGCCAACGAGTGGGCCGCGCACGGCGTGAACGTCAACGCGGTCGCTCCCGGCTACATGGCCACCGACAACACGGCCGCGCTACGCGACGACCCGGCCCGTTCGGCCGCCATCCTCGACCGCATTCCGGCCGCCCGCTGGGGCACCCCGGCCGACCTGGCCGGCGCGGTCGTCTTCCTGGCCTCCGACGCGGCCGCCTACATTCACGGCACGGTCCTCCCGGTCGACGGCGGCTGGCTGGCCCGCTGACCCTGCTCGGCCACGACCACCTCGGTGTCCGGGTCGTGCGGGAGCGACGAGGCGGTGCCGACGATGACGTGGGCCCGCAGCCAGGGCTGGTCCTCCTCGAGGAACGGCACCTCCTCGGCCTCCCACTCGTCCCAGAGGCGGTCCGCCTCCGCCGGGGTGCGGCCCAGGTCGGCCAGGTCGCGGCGTACGCCGCGCTGCTTGGCCTCGACGTAGTCGGACTGGATCCAGACCGCGACGTCGACCAGTGGCGCGAGCGATCGGCGGGACACCCCGACGCCCTCGATCAGCACGGTCGCCAGGCCGGCCGGCGCGTTCAGGTGGCCGGGTCGCTCTGGGGGCCAACCCGGCGGGCGGTAGTGGATCGGGTAGCCGGCGCGCAGCGGTTCCAGGACGCCGGTGATCATCAGGTCGTCCCAGCCGAAACGGGCGTGCCCCCACGCGACGTCGTCGGAGTGCACCACGGCCGCCGGGCCCAGGTGGTGGCTGAGCCGGTCGGCCAGGGCGGTCTTGCCGCCGCCACCGCGACCGTCCACGGCGATGATGCGGGGGCGGCCGGTCGGGTTGCCCGCCGCCTCGGCCAGCGTGCGGGCGAACACCTCCACCGGCTCGACCCGCCACGGTCCCGCTGCCGGTTCACCCGGTCCTAGTTCCATGCCGGGGCGGTACCCCGGGCCGGATCGGCATAACCTGATCGCCATGACCGTCCCGGAGCCGTCGCTGACCGCCGGCGAGCAAGAGATGCTGCTGTACGTATTGGACCGGTCGCGCGAGACCTTCGCCTGGAAGGCCGGCGGGCTCGACGCCGAGGCGCTGGGCCGGGCGCACCCGCCGTCGACCATGACGCTGGGCGGGCTGATCAAGCACCTGGCCCTGGTCGAGGAGCGGTACACGATCGACTTCAGCGGGCGGCCGCCCGGCCCGCCGCTCTCCGACGCCGACCCCGGCGACCCCACCTGGGTGTGGCGGTCGGCCGCCGAGGATTCACCGGAGGTGCTCTACCGGCTGTGGCGGGACGCCGTCGTCCGGTCGCGGGCGGCCATGGCGGCGGCCCTCGCCGAGGGCGGGCTCGATCAGCCGGCCAAGTTCACCAGCGACGGCGACGGCAACCATCCCAACCTGCGGCGGATCGTCGCCGACCTGCACGACGAGTACGCCCGGCACGTCGGCCACGCCGACCTGTTCCGCGAGGCGATCGACGGCCTGACCGGTGAGGATCCCCCGTCCGACCGCCCCGCCGCCGCCCTTGACCGGACTGAAGACTGAGCTAGAACGTCTCGGTCAGCACCGCCGAGACCTTGCCGGTCACGGAGACGTCGTAGCGGTTCTTCGCGGTCTTGTAGTCGGTCGAGCTCAGCGTTCCGGGCTTCACTTCGCCCCGGGCCTTGCCGTCCACGGTGGCCGCCTGCGCCCCGCCGGCCAGCTTCACCCGGATCGGCGTGCCGGTCTTACGGCGTACGCTCAGCTCTCCGATCGGACCCGCCACCGACAGACGGACCGTGCCGGTCGGGGGTGGCAGTTGGAGCACCGCGTGCGCGGTGCCGCCGGCCAGCGTGATCGCCGCGGCCCCGCCGGCCTGCATGTCGACGTTCTGCTCCGAGGTGCCGCCGGTCAGCTTGAGGGTCCAGGCCACCTTGGCGTTGAGCTGGATCTCGGCGCCCACCGTGCCGGCCTCGCCGGTCTTGATCAGCTCGACCTTGGCGCCGGCCTTG
Source organism: Paractinoplanes tereljensis (assembly GCF_016862435.1). Taxonomy (GTDB): domain Bacteria; phylum Actinomycetota; class Actinomycetes; order Mycobacteriales; family Micromonosporaceae; genus Actinoplanes; species Actinoplanes tereljensis. The sequence continues at coordinate 26,905 of NZ_BOMY01000053.1, read as the reverse complement.
GAATCCTCCAGGCGGGGGACCGCGCTGCGGTCGATCGTCGCCACGTCGAAGAGCTTGTCGCCCAGGTCGGCGCTGCGCACGTGCAGCACCGCCGACGTGCCGGACACCTCGAGGGTGCGGGTCTTGATCGTGCCGAGCGGGGCGGAGAGCCGGTGCGCGTCGTCCGGCCAGGCCGCGGCACTCGCCGGCAGCGACTGGATGACGTCGGCCGGGGTGGGGGTCTGCGCGTTGGCGGTCGAGCGGTAGGTGGGCTCGAACGCCACCGTCTGGCCCAGCACGACGCCGATGGTCAGCGCGACAAGCACCGCCGTGAACGCCCACAGCCGCCAGGGCCGGCGCGGTTTCTCCTGGTAGACGATGACCGCCCGGGCCACCACCACCGGCGGCGGCTGCCGCGGGACGGTGGGCATGGTTTGGGTGGGCTCGTTCACCGCCTGGAACCAGCCCCGATCATCGGTGTTGCCCGCCTGACCGGACACCGCGGCACCTCCACTCGCCGGGCGTGTCTGCCACGGTTCACCAGTGATACGCATCGCAGCCCAACGCGGATCGAAGATCTTCATTTCAACACGAGAAGCGTCCGCAGGGAAGGCAGGATGTGACCGATGCGAAACACCGGAGACACCTTGGCACGCGGGCTGACCGAGGTCTTCGCCCCGGCCGTGCTGGCCGGCCTGCTGCCCCTGGTGGTCGGCGCGCAGTCGGGCTCGTCGGTTACCCGGGGATTGCTGTGGGGGCTGCTGGCCAGCGTTTTCTGTGCGGTCATCCCGTACGCCATGATCTTGAAAGGCGTGCGCGGAGGCACCCTGAGCGACCACCACATCGGGGTCCGCGAGCAGCGGACCAGGCCGTTGCTGTTCGGCCTGGCCTCGGTGACGGTCGGGGTTCTTCTGCTGTTGATCTTCCATGCGCCGCGCGAGGTGACCGCGCTGATTGTGGCGTCGCTGGCCGGCGGGGTGATCGCCACCGGCATCAACCACTTCTGGAAGTCGAGCATCCACTCCGGGGTGGCCGCGGCGACCACGGTGGTGCTGACCATGGTCTTCGGCCCGTGGCTCCTGCTGACCGGCGCGGTGGCGGCAGCCGTCGGCTGGTCCCGCGTGCGCCTGCGTGACCACACGACCGCGCAGGTGCTGGTCGGAGCGGCGATCGGGGCCGCAGTGGCCGGAGGCGTCTTCGGAGCGTTGCGGTAGCCGATTGCTCTTTTTGTAACGCGCGGATGCGAGATTGGCCGGATGGATCAACACGCTGACCTGCTCATTCGGAATGCTCTGCTGGTCGCTACCTGCGACGACGCCGGGCGGGAGATCGCCGGCGGCTGGGTGGCCGTCACCAATGGGCTGGTCAGCGCGGTCGGCGGCCCGGCCGACCCGCCACCTTCGGCTACCAGAACCCTCGACGCCGGCGGCTGTCTGGTCACGCCGGGCCTGATCAACACGCATCACCACATCTATCAGAACCTGACCCGGTCCTACCGGCCGGTCGTCAACGGCACCCTCTTCGAATGGCTCACCGGCCTCTACCCGCTGTGGAGCCGCCTCGACGAGGAAGCCTCCTACCTGTCGGCCTGGGTCGGCCTGGCCGAGCTGGCCCTCGGCGGCTGCACGACCACCACCGACCACCTCTACGTCGCACCCAAGGGCGGCGGCGACCTCTGGTCGGCCGAGATCACCGCGGCCCGCGAGGTGGGCATGCGGTTCCACCCGACCCGGGGCTCGATGAGCGTCTCCCGCAAGGACGGCGGCCTCCCGCCCGACGAGGTGGTGCAGGACGAGGACGAGATCCTGGCCGACTGCGAACGCCTGGTGAAGAAGCACCACGACCCGTCCTGGGGCGCGATGGTCCGGGTGGCGATCGCCCCCTGCTCCCCGTTCAGCGTCAGCCCCGACCTGATGAAACGGGCTGCCGAGCTGGCCGAGCGCCTCGACGTGCGGCTGCACACCCACCTGGCCGAGGACCCGGACGAGGACACCTACTGCATGGAGCGGTTCGGCCGCCGCCCGATCGAGCAGTTCGAGGAGGTGGGCTGGCTCAGCTCGCGCAGCTGGGTGGCGCACTGCATCTACCCGAGCCCGCCCGAGATCGACCGGCTCGGCGCGGCCGGCGTCGGGGTGGCGCACTGCCCGAGCTCGAACATGCTGATCGGCGGCGGCGGGTTCGCGCCGGTCCGCGAGTTCCGGGAGGCCGGGGTGCCGGTCGGGCTGGGCTGCGACGGCTCGGCGTCGACCGACTCGGCGTCGCTGTGGCTGGAGGCCCGGACCGCCCTGCTGCTGGGCCGCCAGCGCCGCGGGCCGACCGGGATGACCGCCCGCGAGGTCCTCGACATGGCCACCCGCGGTGGCGCGGCCTGTCTCGGCCGGCAGGGCGAGCTCGGCGAGCTGACCGTGGGTGCCGTGGGCGACCTGGTGGTCTGGCCGCTGACCGGGATCGCCTTCGCCGGCGCTCTGACCGACCCGGTCGAGGCGTGGCTGCGCTGCGGCCCGTCCGCGGCCCGGCACACTGTGGTGGCCGGATCGATCCTGGTGGAGGACGGTGTCCTGGCCGCCGCCAACCAAGAGGACATCCTGGCCCGGCACGCCCGTGCCGCCGCCCACATCCAGGGTTTGTAGCCGTACCCGCAGGGAAAGGCCACCGCCGTGACGAACCGCTGGCACGCGATGACGGTAGCCCTGGTGGCCGGGTTCATGACCTTGCTCGACGTGAGCATCGTCAACGTCGCGCTGCCGTCGATCCGGGCCGACCTCGGCCTGAGCTCCAGCGAGCTGCAGTGGGTGCTGTCCGGCTACGCGCTCACCTTCGGCCTGCTGCTGGTTCCGGCCGGCCGGTTCGGCGACGCCCGCGGCCGCCGCAACGTCTTCATCGCCGGCCTGGCCGTCTTCACCGTGGCCAGCGCGGCGGCCGGCCTGGCCACCGGCCCGACCTGGCTGGTGATCGCGAGGCTGGTCCAGGGCGCCGCCGCCGGCGTGGTCAACCCGCAGGTGTCCGGCCTGATCCAGCAGCTGTTCGAGCCGAAGGAGCGGGGCCGCCCGTTCGGCCTGCTGGGCGCCACGATCGGCATCTCCACCGCGGTCGGCCCGCTGCTCGGCGGCCTGCTGATCCAGGTCTTCGGCGCGGCCGAGGGCTGGCGCTGGATCTTCTACATCAACGTGCCGATCGGCATCGCCGCGATCATCCTGGGCATGCGCTGGATCCCGGCCCGCCCACCGGAGGAGCGAGAGCGCGAAACCCTGGACCCGGTCGGCGTGGCCCTGCTCGGCACCGGCGTGATCCTGCTGCTCCTGCCACTGGTCCAGGAGCGAGAGTGGCACGGTCCCGCCAAGTGGCTCCTGGTCATCGCCGCTGTTGCGCTTTTCGCGGGATTTGTCCAATGGGAGCGACGCCATCAGGGCACGCCGCTCGTCGATTTGTCGCTTTTCCGGCGAAAGTCCTACGGACTCGGCGCCTTCATCGGCCTGTTCTACTTCGCCGGCTTCACCTCGATCTTCTTCACCTACACGCTGCTGCTGCAGAGCGGCCTGCACTATTCCGCCCTGGAGGCCGGCCTGGCCATCACCCCCTTCGCGCTGGGCTCGGCGGCCGCGTCCGCGATCGGCGGCCGCCTGGTCAACCGCTACGGCCGCCAGCTGGTGGTGACCGGCCTGATCCTGGTAGCGGCCGGCCTGGCCGGCACGGTCCTGGCCCTGCACCTGGTACCCGGCCACGGCGGCGGCTGGGCGGCCGCGTTCCCACTGCTGATCGCGGGCCTGGGCAGCGGCCTGGTGATCAGCCCGAACCAGACCCTCACCCTGGCCGAGGTCCCGGTGAGCGGGGCCGGCAGCGCGGGCGCGGTACTGCAGACCGGCCAGCGCATCGGCACCGCGATCGGCATCGCCGCGGTCGGCTCGGTCTTCTTCAACCGCCTGGCCGCGCACGGCGACTGGGAGGCAGCCTTCCGGATGTCCCTGTGGGTGACCATCGGCTTCGTCCTGGTAGCCCTGATCGCCGCCACGGTAGACGTGCTGACCGCCAACTCCCGGATAAACGCCACGCCCGGCAAAACCGGGTAGCGAGATCGACAGCATCAGCCAGAATGCCCTCACCAACTACGGAAGGTTGACGATGGTAAATGCTCGCCACGCGGCGAACTGGCTTGTCGGCGGAGTAGCGGCGCTGATCGTCGGGGGCTGTTCCGGCAGCGAACCGACCAACCAGGCGGCCGCCCCAACCTCCCCGTCCGCCGCTGCTTTGCCGTCGTCCACCTCGGCCGCAGGAGCAAGCCCGACGGCCAAAGCGATCCCGGACTCGATCCCGGCCATCGCCTTCCTGCAGGTGGTAGACGCCCCCGGCCAGGCCAAGGAGAAACCCAACCGCCTGGGTGCCGGCGATCAGCCCCTACCGGCCTTCTGCAAGAACAGCTACGAACAGAAGGACCAGGTCGGCGTACGCGCGACCCAGCTGCTCCTGTTCGCCAGCGAGGACGCCCCCGAGGGCTCAACCCCGAAGGCCGCCGTCTACGAGGACGTGATCGTCTTCAAGAACGACGGCGCCACCAAGTTCATGACGTCCCTGCGCAAGGCCGTAGAGGGTTGCCCCACCGAGAAGGCCGACTCAGGCGTAACCCTGAAAAACTCCCTGCGCGGCCCGGTAGAGGGCGCCGGCGAAGACTCGGTCCTGATCGAACGCACCCGCCCAGCCACCGACGACGCCGGCGAGCCGGTAGAGGGCCAGGTGCACAGCCTGTTCTGGGCAGCCATCCGGCAGGGCGACACGATCGCTTTCCTGAGCAACACCGGCTGGGAGTCCGGCTCAGCCGAAAAGACCGACACGCAAACCCTGGCCACCCGCGCCGCCTCCCGCATAAAAGCCTGGCGCACCTAGGCCAGCGTCGTCCGCCCACGCTCTTAATCCGATTCGGCCGCGGACCAGTCCCGTGCCACACGGTTCCGCTGAGCGAAACTCGCCCTCCGCGCGCCCCCGCCGGGCGGGCCCGCCCCAACGCCGCCCCAAGCGCCCGGCCCGCCCGGCCGGGGCCCGGTCCGGGTCCTGGTCCCTGGTCCCTGGTCCCCGGTCCCCGGTCCCCGGTCCCCGGTCCCCGGTCCCCGGTCCCCGGTCCCGGCCCTGGGCCTGACCCCGGCTCCGGCCGGCCAGACGCGGGTCCGGCCAGACGCGGGCCGGTCTCAGATCTTGAAGAGGTAGCGCAACGAGCGGGGGGTGAAATCCACAAGATCTGGGGCGCGTTGAAAGCCGGTCGCGGACACATGCGGCATGTCATGTCCTTTTGCTTGGGTGCGGCTCAAGAGGTGGAACTGCTGTCCACAAAGCAGGACCGAGCCCGCAATGCGGGAGCCGGTCCAGGATTCGAGAGCGGTGGACCAGCATGCGGGAGGCCGCGAGCATGGCCGGTGGCTCCGGTGGCTCCGGTGGCTCCGGTGGCTCCGCTGGCGCTGGTCGCGCTGGAGGCATCGGCCGGCCTCGCGCGCAGACCGCCTGGCTCATCGGCCGGAGGTACCGGTGCTGTGGGGTCGTGGGTCGTGGGCAATCGCGCGCCCAGCTGCGCACCCGCGCCTTCGGTGGGTGACGCTAGGCCGGGGCGCTGGTGGTGGTCGGCTCGGGGGACGGGTGGGTCTGGGGTTCACTTCACTGCGCCTCCGGTTATGCCGGCGATTATCTTTCGCTGGGCTACCGCGAAGAGGGCTATCAGCGGGAGGCTCATCAGGATCACGTAGGCGAAGATCAGGTGCCAATTGTTCAGGTAGAGGCCCGCGCTCGCGACCCGGAACAGGTTCAGGGGCAGGGTGTCCAGGCGGCCGCCGACCACGAAGAACGCGTAGAACACGTCGTTCCATACGTACAGGCAGATCAGGATCGTGGCGGTGGCCAGCACCGGGCGCAGCAGCGGCAGCACGATGCGGCGGAAGACCAGCATCGGGCCGGCGCCATCTATCTGGGCGGCCTCCTCCAGCGACTCGGGGATGGTGCGGACGAAACCGGTCACGAAGAAGATCACCGTGGACAGGTAGATGCCGAGGTAGACGCAGATCATTCCGATCGCGGTGCCGGCCAGCCCCAGCTGCCGCAGCAGCAGGACCACCGTCACCACGGCCGGCGGCAGGATGATGCCGCTGATCCCGACCGCGTAGAGCACGGCCATCAACTTGGACGTGCGCCGAGCGAGCACCCAGGCCGCCATCGACCCGAGAATCAGGACCAGCACGACCGTCGGCACCACGATCAGCATGCTGCCGAGGAACGCCGCCGGCACGTCCGCATCGACCCACACCTGCCGCAGGTTGTCGAGCAACTGCCAATGCGAGGGCAGCGAGAAGTTCGGGTCGACGGCCTCGCCCTGCGACTTCCCGGCGGTGACCACGACAAGCCACAGCGGAGCCCCGATCAACCCCACCACCAGGAGTACGGCGACGAAGGGTTGCAGCCGCCGCCAGAGAGGATGGTCGCTCACAGGATCTCCTCCCGCTTCCGGAGCAGGTAGATAACGGGAAACGCGAGCAGCGCCACCAGCAGGAACAGCACCAGACTCATGGTCGTGGCCTGGGCGAACAGGCCCTGCCCGAAGGTCCGGTAGATGAAGATATTGAGGATCTCGGTGGTGCGGGCTGGCCCGCCGCCGGTGGTCGCCTGCACGATGTCGAAGCCGTTCATCGAGCCCAGCAGCGCGGTCGCCACCGTGAATGTCACGGCCGGCGCGAGCAGCGGCGCCCGAATTGTCCAGAAGGTTCGCCAGCGGGACGCGCCGTCGATCCGGGCCGCCTCCATCACGTCCTCCGGCACGGTTTTCAACCCGGCCAGATAGATCAGCATCGACAGTCCCATCCATTTCCAGGCGTGGATCAGCGACACCACCAGCAGCGTCCAGGTGGTGTCGGCGAGCCAGCCGGTCGGCTTGAGCATCGCCTGGAAGATGTAGCCGACCGCGAGCGCCGACATCAGCACCGGCACCAGAAAGAACGTCCGGGCGATCCGATTGACCACGGTGTCCCGTTCGAGCAGAACGGCCAGGCCAAAACCAAAGGCATTTTGAAAGACCGCGACGAGTACGGCGTAGATCAGCGTGATCCGCAATGACCGGAACAGTGTCCCGTCCGACACCAGGGCGGTGAAGTTGTCGAAGCCGACCGGATTGATGGCGCTCTTGAACCCGGACCAGTCGGTGAACGCGTACACGAAGTTGAACAGCGTCGGCAACACGAAGAAGACGACCAGGACGGCGTACGCGGGAAACAGGAACCACATCGGATGCGTACGCCGCCGGATGACCCGCGGGGCCGGCCCGGATGCGCGGGGGACGCGCACCCGGGCCGGTGTTTCGACACTTACCGCCATGGGTCAGAAGCCGCCGGCTCCGGCCGCCTTGGCCAGCTGCGCGAATTGGTCCTGAGTGGCCTTGGCGACCTGTTCCGGAGTCATCGTCCCGGCAATCATGTCGGCCAGGTTGATGTAGAGGTCCGGGTTGGCGACCGCGAGGGCCTGCATCGATCCCACCGAGGTGGGCAGCGACGCGTGCACGTCCTGCAGCGCTTTCGGCACCCCGGCCGGGCTGGCCACCGCGGACTCCAGCGACACGGTGTTCCGATCGGTCACGAAATCCTGGTAGCCCGGTCCCATCCAGTAGGCCAGGAGCTGCCGGGCGGCCGCTTCCCGCTTGGCGTCGCCGGTCTTGAACGCGACGAGCGCGTTCGACTGGTCCGGGATGAACGTGCCCACGTTGCCGGACGGCGCGATCGGGAAGAAGCCGATCTTCTGGTCCAGCGCCGCGGTGTCGGCCTTCGCCTGCAACTGCCCGAAGAACGAATTGACCTGTACGACCATCGCCGCTTTTCCGCCGAGCAACGCCGTACCCTGATCCTCGAATTTGGCGGTTTTGATGTCGGTGTTGAACAGCCCCTCCTTGATCAGCGCCTGGTATTTGGTGATGGCGCCGAGCACGGTCGGGTCGGTGAACTTCTCCTTGCCGGTGTTGATGCGATCCCACAGCCCGCTCTTGGCCGCGTCGGCCAGCTGCACCTGCACCCACCACTGAGTCGCCCAGCGGTCGGCGCCCATCTCGTGGAACGGGGTGACGTTCTTGGCTTTCAGCGCCCGGGCCACGGTGAGCATCTCGTCGAAGTTCTTCGGCGTGGCCGTGATCCCGTTGGCCGCGAAGACCTCCTTGTTGTAATAGACGCCCTCCACCGCCGGGCTGGTGATGAGCGCCGCATAGCGGGTGCCGTCGAGAATGCCGGTGATGTCCTTCAGCGAGGGATCGAGTTTGTCCAGCCAGGGCGCGTCGGTGAGCGGCTGCAGATTGGCTTTCGCATTGAGCGCGGTGAGCATCGACGCGGTCGGCTGCCAGAACGCGATATCCGGCTTGTCGCCGGTCGCGACCTTGGTCTGAATGCCCTGCTCATAGGGGTCGGGAATGGTGACGACCTGAACGGTGGCGCCGGTCGTCTTCTGGAATCCCTCGATAACCTTGGCCGGCACGGTGTTGCTGTTCTGCGCGGCCCAGATGGTGAGTTTCACCCCGTCCAGCTTGGTGTCCGGGGCGGGCCAGGCCGCCGGGGCCGTGTCGCCGGAGGAGGTCCCGGGGTCGCTGCAGCCGGCGAGGGCGAGCAGGGCAAGGAGAGAGGCACCGATTATTCGTTTCATCGTGATCCTTCGGTCGGGGTAATCCGGAAGAGCCGGGCGGCATGCGATGCGCCGCCGGTCGCGGTGAGGGTGAGGGTTCCGGCCGCCGCATCCCAGGAGTGGGTCCAGGCCGGAAGGTGGCGCGGGAAGAGCACGTCGACCGCGATGGGCCGGCCGCGCAGGTGGTCGAGGCGCAGCGTGCTGGTCGCGTCGCCGCCGCGCCGCCACACCGCGAGGTAGGTGTCGGCGCCGGCGGACCGCAACGCCAGGCTCAGCCAGGTGTCGTCCCAGCCGGGCAGGCCGTGCGGCCAGCTCGGCACGGCTCGCGCGAGGTCGTGCCGGATATCTCGGTATGTCTCGACGGCGTCCAGCACGTGCTGGTGTTGCGCCGGGGTCATGCCGTCCAGGCGGCCGGACAGGTAGAGGCGGCCGGCCAGGCCGGTGACCAGGGTGAACGCGGCCTCCTCGGCGGTCATCTCGGGCTGGGGGTAGGCCCAGCTGGCCGCCTGCTCGGGCAGGATCGACAGGGGAGCGGACGCCGCGATCGGCGGGTAGTGCCGCCAGTCCTGCTGGTCGCTCGTCGACTGCAGCTGCAGTCGGGCGAGCAGCGCGTAGTCGGCGCGCATCCCGCCGGAGGCGCAGTTCTCCAGGATCAGGCCGGGATGCCGGTCGAGCACCCGGTCGAGCCAGTCGAGGTGCGCCCGGTTGTGCCCGAGCAGGCCGGCCCCGGGGCTGTCCGCGTCCAGGTCGGTGCCGGTGCCCGGGTCGATGTTGTAGTCGAGCTTGAAATAGCCGACCCCGAGCTGCTCGACCAGCCGGTCGACCACCTCGTCGAGATGCGCGACCGCGGCCGGGTGCCGCAGGTCCAGGTGGTAGCGGCCGTGCTCGACCAGCCGCACCCCGCCGCGCTGCAGGAACGCGGCCGGCGGCAGCTTGTCCTGCATCGGGCTGCGCACCCCGATCACCTCGGGCTCCAGCCACAGCCCGGCCACCAGGCCCCGCTGCCGGATCCGGGCGATGACCTCCTCGAGGCCGCGCGGGAACCGGGTCTGCGACGGCTGCCACTCGCCGACGCTGTCCCACCAGGCGGCGTCGTTGTCGTACCAGCCGGCGTCCACGCAGAACACCTCGGCCCCGGCGTCGGCGGCGGCGTCGATGAGCGGCAGCAGCTTGGCCGTGGTGGGGTCGCCCATCAGCGTGTTCATGTAGTCGTTGAACACCACCGGCAGCGCGTCCCGGTCGGGGTGCGGCCGCCGCAGGGCCCGGCGGTGCGCGGTCATCGCCGCGACCGCCTGGTCGAACCCGTCGGGGGAGTAGGCGACCGACACCGGCACGGTGGTGAACGACTCGCCCGGTTCGAGCCGCTGCTGCCACTGGTGGTCGAGGTCGGTCGGCCCGAGCAGCGCCAGGTAGGCGCCGCCGAGCCGCTCACCGACCTCCCACCGCCAGGGCCCGTTGTGCTCGATCTGCCACAGCCACGCCCCGCCGCCCGCCCGGTCGGCAAGCGCCCCGCTCGGCTGGTGGGTGCCGGTCGACCAGGTGCCGGTGCCGACCCGCGCGACCCGCCCCCGCCCGTCCTGCCCGTGCATCGGCAGGTTGAGGTCGGGGACGAGCCCATCGCGCAGCGCCCGCCGTGTCCAGCGCCCTTCACCGAGCCACTCACCGTCGCCCGACACCAGGTCGAGCCCGTCGACCGGGGGTAACCCGAGCGCGAGCGACGTCACGCTCAGCAGGAGGATCGGCTCGGCGCCGTCGTTGGTCACCGTGGTCCGGACCTGCCAGGCCGTGGTGTCACCGGTCGTGCGGACGGTGGTGCGGCTGCGCAGCCCGCTGGCCTCGTCACGCTGGTCGATGTGCTGCTCGTGCCAGCTGCCGTCGCTGGATTCCGAGCGGCCGAGCAGCCGCATGCCGTGGCCGATCGCCGTGCGCACGCTGCGCTGCGAGACGTGGGCCCGGCCGAAGCCGGCCGCCAGCACCTCGACGATCGGCTGGCCCGCGATCGCGGCCGGGCCGCCGGACGGCAGGTCGATGTCCAACCTCACTGGTGCTCCTGTCAGCCGACTGGTGCGGCGATCTGGATCCGGTCGATGTTCGGCGCGAAGCCGGTCGACGCGTTGCCGAAAGTGATCGTGTTGGCGCCGGCGGCCAGGTCGACGTCGACGACCGTGGTCCAGTAGTTGGACCAGCCGAGCGTGTTGCGGAAGAACACCTTCTTGGCCGTGCCGTCGTTCACGCTGATCTCGGCGTACCGGTCGACGATGTTGCTGTTGTAGTTGGTTGCCCCGGAGCCGAGCTCGCCGTTGGCGTAGCCGACGACCATGCGATAGCGCCCGGCGGTGGCCGCGGCCACGCCGTTGAAGCGCAGCGTGTTGGCGCTGCCGGCGCCGATCCAGCCGACATATTTGCCGCCGGTGGCCGCGGTGTCGCTGACCACCACGGCGGTGCCGGCGAGGGTGTTCGTCGCGCTTTCCGCCTCGTACGCGGTGACCGTCCCGCTCGTCGCGGCGACCTCCAGGTAGTCGAGGTTCACCGCGTCGCGGTCGTCGGTCGCGTAGGCGTTGTACTCGACGCGGCTGATCCCGGCCGGCAGGAAGACCTTCGTGGTGGCCGTCTTCCAGGTGTTCCAGTCGGCCGTGCCGGGCAGGGTGGGCGTCGCCAGGTCGGTGCCGTTGAGCTTGATCCGCAGCGACCGGTCGGTCGGCGCACCGGTGTAGGGACCGGCCGAGTAACGCAGGCTCAGGTTGTAGTAACCGTCCGACGGGACGGAGACGACAAACTTCGTGGAGGCGGTACTGCTGGCCCCGTACCCCTCGGTGAAGTAGGTCCCGGCGTAGCCGGTGTTGGTCCCGTAGGTGACCTTGGCCGTGCCGCCCAGGGCGGCATATTCGGCCTCGTAGCGGTTCGCCACCGCGGCCGAGGCGTCGGTGTTCGGGGTGACGATGATCTGGTACGCGGACGCGCCCTTGAGGCCGGTCAGCGGCACCGTGACCTGCCCGCCGGCGGCGGTGAAGTCGCCCTCCTTGACCAGGTAGGGAGCGGCCGACGCGTTGAGGCCGGTGTTGTCGATGCCCCAGACCGTCGCGTGCACGGTCGTGCCCAGGTAGGACGGCAGGCCCTTGACCAGGACGTTGGTGTCGTAGGTGCCGGACGACGGGTTGTTGCCGCCGAAGATCACCCGAGCCTGCTTCTTGGTCGCGTCGAGCGCCGCCAGGCCCTGCAGCGAACCGCCGGCCGACGGGGGAGTGACCGCGACCGTGTTGCCGGTCAGCTCGCCGTACCACTTGTAGAGCCACCAGCCGCCGGTCGCCTGGTTGTTGTGGGTGACCAGGTCGTTGAGGCCGCCCGCGGTGGTCCAGTAGGCGAGGCAGCCGTCCACCTTGCTGGCCTCGAACTTCGCCACGAACTGCACCAGGTTGCCGGGCACGCCGAGGTCGCCGGAGGACCGCCCGTACTCGTTGATGGTGATCGGCCGGGCGCTCACGCCCAGGCTGGTTTCGATGGCCCGGTAGTCGTTGTAGTGGTCCTGCCAGTTCGAATAGAAGTCGTTGCCCAGCTCGTGCCAGGTCATCACGTCGGGCAGGACGCCGTTGGCCTTCGCGTAGGTGAGGAACGTGCGCAGGTCGGCCGAGCGGTAGGAGGCGAAGTTGGGCCCGGCGATCCGCGCCGTGGAGTCGATCGATCGGATCTTCTGGAACACCGTTTTCCAGTCCGCGAGCAGGCCATTCAGGTTGCCCGAGTACCAGATGCCGTCGGGCTCGTTGAACGGCACGTACACGTACGAGCTGCGGTACGGGTCGGCGATCACCTTGCGGGTGATCGTGTCGACCTTGGCCAGGTAGTCGGCGATGCCGAGGTTCTCGTACGGCCACTGCTGGTAGACGTCCTGCAGGTAGATCTGGATGTCGCGGCCGCCGGCCCGCTTGAACATCGGCGCGATCTTCAGCGCGTCGCCGTTCGGGTGCTGCAGCCCGTCTGGTGCCTTCTGCGCGGTGACCTGCGGCTTGAGCGCGGCCAGCATGGTCTCGTTGGGAATGCCCTCGTCGCCGAGCCCGTAGAGGAAGCCGGTGGCGCCGTAGCGCAGCGCGCCGGTGCTCGTGGCCAGGTCGACGACCAGCTGCGAGGCGGCCGCCTGAGCCGGGGCGGCGGCGAGCGCACCCACCAGAGTCGCCGTGGCGATAACGGCCAACTGTCTCTTCACCATGGACCTCCATCTATGTGACCGGTCACATCCGTGGGCATGAGTGTGACCGGTCACACCAGTGTTGGAGAAGGCCTCGTTACGGTTTTGTTACGGAGGTGTTTTTTGTTAGGGAGGTGGTGCGGTCGACTCGCGCAGGATCAGCCGGGGTGCCTCGAGCGGTGCCTCCGGCGCGTCGGCCAGCGCGGCCACGCACGCCCGGCCCAGCGCCACGAAGTCCATCCGCACCGTGGTGAGCGCCGGCGTCCAGTAGGCGGCCCCCGGCACGTCGTCAAACCCGACGATGCTCACGGCCCCGGGAACGTCCCGGCCTTCCTCGAACAAAGCCCGGCGTACGGCTAAAGCGGTGTCGTCGTTGCCGCAGAGGATCGCGGTCACGTCGGTCTGCCGGGCCAGCCGCTGCCCGGCCAGATAGGCCGACCGCGAATCCCAGCCGGCCGCCACCACCTCGGGAATCGGGGCTCGTGCCTCGGCGAGCGCGTCCCGCCAGCCGGCCTGCCGCGCGGCCGCCGGCGCCTCGGACGGAATCGCCACGTGATGCACGGTGCGGTGCCCGAGCCCGAGCAGATGCCGGGTCGCGTCGGCAGCGGCCTGCCGCTCATCCAGGAAAATCATCCGGCGGGTGCTGCCCGGCAGCCCACCGGCCTCGGTGGCGGCCACCACCGGCACGTCCTCGGGCAGCAGCCGCAGCACGCCGGCCCCGGCCGGATCGAACGCGACCACCACCACGCTGCCCGCGGTGGGGTCACTGACGTACTCGACCGCGTGCTTGACGTCGGCCGCCGAGTCGGACTCCACCACCCGCACCCCGACGGCCAGGCCCAGTTGCCGCCCGGCCTCCTCGACGCCTTGCAGCAGGCTGGCGTAGCCGTACAGCGTGGTGTTGGCGGTGACCACGGTGATAGCGCGGGCCCGCCCGAGCCCGAGCGCCCGCGCCGCCCGGTTCGGCCGATAGTGCAGCCGCTCCATCACCTCGACAACAAGTTGCCGAGTCTCCGGCCGCACGTTGGGCGAGTCATTGATCACCCGCGACACGGTCTGATAAGAGACCCCGGCCGCCGCGGCGACATCCCGAATCCGCGGTGCCGTCATGTCCACAGCGTAGTCATGGCACCCGGACGCGACCCTCCGAAGGAACTAATCCCGCCTCTCGTCGGGCGCGGCCGAGTGCCCGAACGGCCGGTGCGCCCATCGATGACTGACAGTTACTATTCCGCCAACGCTATGTGGGGGATGCGGCGGATTCCAGTGATACGACAGCGTTTGCGGGTAATTCTGCGCCCGGCGCGCGGCTCGGCCGTCGTCGTGACCGTGATGGGCGCCCTGACCACCGTCTACTTCGCCCCGCTCGGCGACTGGATGGCCGACCACCCACTGCCGTTCCAGGGCTGGATGAAGACCAACCCGGCGGTGGCCGCCGGTCTGGTGGTACTGCTGGCGATCCTGCTCTTCCTGCTGACCCGGCCGATCGCGCCGGCCCGGGAACTGCCCGGCAGCGAGCCGCGGCGGTGGCGCAACACCGAACCGTCGCTGCGGGAACTGCGCCGTCAGATGCGCGAGGTGTGGATCGACCGGGTGCTTGCCCGGTCGCTGGAGAACCTCGTCCCGGTCGAACTCAACTTCACCGGGCGGGGCAGCGCCCTGCACCACCCGCTGCATCTGATCGAGGATCTGGACGACATCACCCTCCCGCGCGGCATCCACCTCAGCCACGTGTTCGCGGAGAGCCGCACGGCCGGGCGGCTGGTGATCCTGGGCGCGCCCGGCTCCGGCAAGAGCACCGAGATGCTGCACCTGGCCGAGCACCTGCTCGACCGGTCGGACCGCCGGGCGGGCGACCCGGTCCCGGTGATCCTGCCGCTGTCGGCCGGCCGGTGGGCACTGGAACCCGGCGCGCTCGACACCAGCAAGCTCAGGGGAGGTGATCTGGCCGCCTCGGAGAAGGCGTCCGCCGACGCGATGCTCGACGCCGTCGACTGGATGGCCCGGGAGATCTCCCGGCGCTACCTGGTGCCCAAACGGGACGCCTACGAATGGCTGATCGCCGCGCGGCCGCCGGTGGTGGTGCTGCTCGACGGCCTCGACGAGATCCAGGACGACCGGGCCCGGCTGCGCTGTGTGCGCACCATCGCGCACCTGCGGGCCGCGTTCTCGTTCGGCATGGTCGTGACCTGCCGCTCCGAGGACTACGACGAGCTGGGCTACAAACTGAACTTCGGCGCGGCCGTGGAGATCCAGCCCCTCGCCTACGAAACGGTCGACGCCTATCTGACCGCGGCCGGTCCCGAGCTGGAACCGCTGCGCCTGGTATGCGTCCACGACCCGCAGCTGGCCGAGCTGTTCAGCAACACGCTGCACCTGGCCATCGCCGTGCTGACCTACCGCGGCCGGGTGCCCGACCGGGGGCTGCTCGAGGGCACCGGCTCCGAACGGCTCGAACACCTCTGGTCGCAGTACGTGGACCTGATGCTGAACCGCCGGCGGGACCCGACCGGTTCCAGCACCGGCAACCCGCGCTTCCCGCCCGACCGCACCTACCACTGGCTGACCCGGATGGCCGCCGGAATGCGCCGGGCCGGGCGGATGGAGTTCCGGCTCGAGCACATCGATGCCAAATGGCTGCCCGAGGTGCACGCCTTCGCCCTGCGTACCGTGCTGGGTGTCCTCTGGCTGGCCGCCACCGTCGCCGGCCTGGTCTACCTCACCGCCGGGGTGGCCCACCGGCACAGCGGCGGCCTGGCCGCGCTGTTCGTGGTGGTGATCATCCTGGCTCTCGGCTTCTACCTGGCCGCCCGATGGGGATATGGCGAATTGGCCGTCGGCTGGGACTTCGCGCCGGAGAACATCCTGACCGGACTCGGGTACGGCACGGTCGGCGGCATCGTGCTCGGCATCTTCATCGGTCTCGGCGCCGGACCGGTCGGCCTGCTGGCCGGTCTGATACCCGGTGTGCTGCTCGGCCTGATCGGCGGCATCGCGGCCTCGGCCGTGCCCCGGCTCGTGGTGCGCCGCGAGGACGAGAACCGCTCCGCCGCCCGGCGCACGCTGCGCACCCAACTGATCGTGCTCGCCGGCATGGCCTCGATCCCGGTGCTCACCTACCTGGTCACCGGACTGTTCGTATCCTCGGAGTGGGCCCAGCGGGCGTCAATTCTCGCGATCGCCCCCGCCATCGGCGCAACCTGGGGCGCGGCGTCGGCCAACCTGCAGCCGTGGCTGGTCCACCGGGCCGCGTCCCTCTGGGCACTGGCCTTCGGCCTGCTCCCACGCCGCCTCGGGGCCTTCATGGTGCACGCCGACGAGCGCATCGTGATGCGCCGGGCGGCCGGCGGTTACGAGTTCCTGCACCTGACGCTGCGCGACCACCTGGCCGCGGTGGACGCGCGCACCCAGGGCCCGGCCGACCCGCAGGAGCGGACGGTCCCCGCCCGTCGCCGCCGACTGGCCTAGGCAAGATACTTTCGCGATCGGTGCAACCTGCGGCAGTCCCGCGCGCCTCTGACTCTCGACGAAGAGCTCTCGACGAAGGGGCACTGCCTAGTGGATGCCGAAGACGACGACAGTTTTCGGGAGTTCGTCCGGGTTCGGTTCGAGCCGCTGCGTGTGCTGGCCTATCTGACCTGTGGGGACTGGCAGGCCGCCGAGGATGCCGTGGCCGGTGCGCTGGCGCGGCTCTACCTGCGCTGGAACAAGGTGTCCGCGCCGGACGCCTACGTCCGCACGATGGTGGTGCGGGCGGCGATCGGGGAGAAACGGCGGCCGTGGCGGCGGGAGAGTTCGGCCGGGGATGCGCTGCCCGACCGGCCTGGGCCCGACCTGTCCGGGGATGTCGACGAGAAGTTGCGGTTGCAGGCCGCGTTGCGCAAGGTGCCGCCCCGGCAACGGGCCGTCCTGGTGCTGAGGTTCCTCGAGGGCCTCAGCGTCGACGAGACGGCCGAGATCCTGGGCTGCCGCGCCGGAACCGTCAAGAGTCAATGCTCGCGCGGGCTGGACACGCTGCGCACGGTGCTGGCGGCCGAAGACATCCTCATGCACACCGAAGGGAACGACAATGGTCTATCACGTCCGCGACGTGCTGGATTCGGCCCGGCCAACGCCACCGCCGGCGCGCATCAGCACCGATGACATCATCGCCCGGGCCCGGCGGATGCGGCGGCAGCGGCGGGCGGCAGCGGCCGGTGCGGCGGCGGTCGTGGCCATCGCCGCGGTCGGGGCCGGAGTGAGCCTGCGGCCGACCGAGACGGTCCCGGCCGCCTCGTTCACACCGGAAAAAGATGCCTTCAGCACCGTGTTCGGCGAGTACCGGGTCGGCGCCGACCGGATCGGGCCGGTCACCCAGGTCACCTCCGGCTACCAGGAGCTGCCGGTCTACCGCGACGGCGACACCTGGGAGGACGACCAGGGCCGCAAGTATCCGCTGACCGACGGCGCGGTCACCTTCTACCAGCCCGGCATCTTCGACCCGGGCACGCTGGGCTCCGAGGAATCCGGCGTCACCTTCGGGCCGGCCTTCGCGGTCACCGTCGGCGGCAAGGAGGGCGTCGGGCGGATGATGACCACCGTGCCGGACGGCTCGGTGCGTGTGGCGCTGGCCTGGCGGTACGCGCCGGACGCCTGGGCCGCCTACGTGCCGCGGCCGGCCGACCGCTCGTCGTCGGTCGACGAGGCGATCCGGATCGCCGAGGCGATCAAGCCGGGCCGCAGTCACCAGATCCGGGTGCCGTACCGGATGACGTTCGTGCCGGCCGGCTGGCAGACGGTGTCGGCCGAGGAGAACACCACGAAGTACAGCAACATCGTCTCCGAGACCTTCCTGTACGCCGGGCCGCTGCCGACCTCCCAGCTGGCCAAGCCGGTCGACATCCGGCTCAACGGCGTGGAGATCCTGGTCATGCGGGGCAAGCCGAAGAACGGCGAGATCCGCGGCAAGGACGGGCTGCACTGCTACCCGGCCACCGCCTCCTGCACGATCGTGGCGGGTGACTACTTCATCGACGTGGAGGGCCGGTTCAGCGGCCTGCCGGCCGAGACCGTGCGGCAGATCGCCGACGGCCTCAAGCCGGTCGATTTCACCGACCACGACGAATGGCTCCCGGTCGGCGGATGACCGAACGGGCGGTGGCACGAACCGTGCCACCGCCCCCGGTCGGTCTACTTACAGCCGATCCAGTCCTTGTAACCGTCGGGCACGGTGCCGGTCGCGACCTTGTCGGCGAGCTCCCAGAACGCCTCGGCCCAGTCGCCCTCGTCCACCAGAGCCTTGAGGGCCTTCCAGTTGTGGCTGCTGCTCAGCGCGTCGGTGGCCTTCTTCATGGCGGCCTGGTCACCGGCCGTCTTGGCCCGCAGGAACTCCTCGATCCAGCCGCAGCCCACGGCCGAGGTGACCCCGGCGGTGAACTGGTACGGGTCGTTGACGCCGAGGCCGGCCAGCTTGGCCTTGTCGAACTTCGGCGGCAGCGGGATGTCCGCGAGGACCTTGTCGGCGGCCTCGTCGGCCTTGCCCGGCGTGACGATCTCCGGCGGGAGGGCCGCCAGCCAGGTGGGCACGTCGGCCCGCACGATGGTGGCCACGACCTCGTCGAACCGGGCCCGCGTCCAATTGCCCCCCGTGCGCAACTCGACGAACGTGCTGTCCTTGGGCTTCAGCTGAATCGCCCAGTCGCTGTCGCTGTACTTGAACCGGAAGCCCGGCAGCCCGGCGACGGTTGCCGCCTCCGGCTTGCTGACCTTCAGCCGGCTCTCGTAGTAACCCGGGTAGGTGTTGGCCGGGTACCAGTTGAACTCCAGCTGCAGGGCGCCCTTGGTGAAGGCGATCGTGCCGGTGTCCTCGGTGAAACCGTAGACGGTGGTGGCCTTCCAGCCGGCCTCCTCGATGAGCAGGCGCGGGTTCTGTTCCGCGGCCCGGAGCACCAGCTGCGAGTATGTCCCCGCGGCCTTCGCGGTGGATGGCGACGAGGTCACCGGCAGCGCCTGCTGCCGGTCGGGGCCGCCGGGGTGGTTGCGCAGGGCCACGGAGACACCGAGCGCGGTGATGAGAACCGCGGCCGCGGCCACGGCCGTGACGAGCCGGCGCCGGAGACTGCGGGTGGCGATAGGTTCGGACATGATCTCCTCGATCAGGGTCTGCCCGGCCCCGTCGAGTTGCCCGATGACCTCGGGCCGGTAAGGGTCGGCGTCGCGGACCATCCGGTCCAGTTGTTCGTCGGTCATCTGCCCTCCTTCGGGACGGGTGTTGCCAGGACGTCGAATACATGTCCGGGCGGCCCGGGATCGTCACCGACGAATTCCCGGAGCCGCGCCCGGGCCCGGGACAGCCGGGTGCGCACCACCGCCGGGCTCACCTCCAGCACCGCCGCCGCCTCGCGCGGTTCGAGACCCTCCCAGGCGGTGAGCATCAGCACCTCACGGTCCAGGTCGCCGAGGCGGGCCAGGGCGGCCCGCACGGTCAGCCGATCGGACACCTCGGAGCTCGGGTCGGGGGTCACCGCCGCGGACAGGCGCTGACGGAGGCGTACCCCTAATCGCTCCCGGCGCACCCCACCACGAAGATGGTTGGAAAGCACCCGCCGGGCCACCCCGTAGAGCCAGAGGCGCGCCTCGGCGCCGTCGGGAATTTCCCGATGGCGCCGCCAGGCGACGAGGAAGGTCTCCGCCACCACGTCGGCCGCGTCGGCCGGTTGATCGACCCGTCGCAGGGCGTACGCCAGGAGCTGTTCGAAGTTGCCGGCATAGATCCGCCGGAATCGGTCCTCGTGTGCGGTCGCGGAGGTCACGTCCCGTCCATGTCCGGCAGAGTGGATGTCGTGACAGGTTAATTCGCGCGGGCCAGCTTTCCGGCCGCCGTGAGGGCAATGGTGTGCATGCCGCGCAACCCGGCGTCCTCGACGCCGACGGCCATCAGGATGGCGGTAACTTCGCCTTTGGCGAAGACGATCAGGCGGGTCCGGATCGGCGGTTCGGTCCCGGTTTCCAGGAGTACGGCGGAAGCACGCTCGCCGACCTCCGGCGCACCCGTGCGCTTCACCGTGAGCGAGAGGTCCCCGAGCTGCACGACCGGGCACCGCCGGGGTGCGGCGGCCACCTCGGCGACCAGGGCGCGGGCCTTGGCCGGGCCGGCCGCGATCAGGATCTCGTAGAGCAGCGGCCCGCCCTTGGTCCCGAAGAACGCGGTGTGCGCGGTGATGCCCGGCCGGGTGACGACGCTGCCGACGGCGATCGGATCGACGCAGATGCTGGGGTCGGGTTCGCCCGGCCGGACCAGGTCGGACCACTCGTCGGCCGACTCGTAGCCGGGCGGCAGGTCCTCGACGGTGAGCAGGGCGGAGTGCAGCCACTTCAGCGGGTCGGGAGGCGCGGCCGCCGCCGGGTTGGCGGCACCGATAACCATTACGGCAATAATTGTCGCTTTTACGCCATTTCGGAACATAAAGCCAGATTAAACGGAGTCTGGGTGGTATATGTCGGGTTCGAGGTAGATCACCTTGGCCGAGGGGACCGCCGTGCGCACCCGCGCCTCGGCGTCGTCGATGGTGGCGGCGATCTCCCGGCCCTCGTCGTGCGCGCCGACCGCGATCTTCGCGGCCAGCAGCAGTTCGTCCGGGCCCAGGTGCATCGTGCGCAGGTGGATCACCCGGTCCACGCCGGGCGAGGCGAGCAGCGCCTTCTCGATCGCGGCCACCTGCTCCGGAACCGCGGACTCGCCGATGATCAGGCTCTTGGTCTCGGTGGCCAGCAGCACGGCCACGAAGATCAGCAGCAGGCCGATGCAGAGGGTGGCGATGCCGTCGTAGACGCCGTTGCCGGTCAGCACGCTCAGCACGACCCCGACCAGGGCGAACAGCAGGCCGAACAGGGCGCCGCTGTCCTCCAGCAGGATCACCGGCAACTCCGGGTTGCGGGTGCGGCGGATGAAGGCCAGCCAGTCCCGCTTGCCCCGGGTGCGGTTCGCCTCGCCGACCGCGGTGCGCAACGCATAGCCCTCCAGCGCCGCGGCGAACACCAGCACGATCACCGCGACCAGCGGGGATTCCAGCGGATGCGGGTCCTTGATCTTGTGGTAGCCCTCGTAGACGGCGTACAGGCCACCGAGGCTGAACAGGATGATCGCGACCAGGAACGCGTAGACGTACCGTTCCCGGGCGTACCCGAACGGGTGCAGGACCGAGGCCGGGCGCTTGGCCCGGCGGCCGCCGATCAGCAGGAGCACCTGGTTGGCCGAGTCGGCCACCGAGTGCACACCCTCGGCCAGCATCGACGCCGAACCGGTGATCGCCGCCGCGACGAACTTGGCCACCCCGATCGCCAGGTTCGCGGTCAGCGCCGTCAGCACGGCCCTGGTACTGCCCTCGCTTGACATCGACACCCTTCCCGCGTGATCAACAACCAGTCTCGCAGCCCCTAGGCTGTCCGCATGGCTGTCACGGAGATTGACCGGGAGCATCTCGAGCGCGCGGTGGCGCTCGCCTGGGAGGCGCGCAACCGCGGCGATCATCCGTTCGGGGCGCTGCTGGTCACCGCCGACGGCCGGGTGCTGGAGGCCCGCAACAGCGTGGTCACCCAGGCCGATCCGACCGGGCACGCGGAGACCAATCTCGTACGCCTGGCCGGTGCTCTTGATCGGGAAACCCTGACCGGCAGCGTGCTGTACACCAGCACCGAGCCGTGCGCGATGTGCGCCGGGGCGATCTACTGGTCCGGGATCGGCCGGATGGTGTTCGCGCTCTCCGAGGCCGACCTGGCCGGGATGGTCGAGGAAGAGGAGGGCGTGCCGCCGCTGCGGCTGCCCAGCCGGGAGGTCTTCGCCCGGGGCGGCCGGGAGATCGCCGTCGACGGCCCGGTCCCGCTGGCCGGCGCCACCGAGGTGCACGCGGGCTTCTGGGATCAGTAGGACTCCTCGCCGTAACTGCGCAGCCGGGCCTCGACCGCGCCCGGGTCGTACACCTCCTCGGCCACCCGCAGGAACAGCTCGTTCGGGTTGGGCAGGGCGCTGACCCGCCGGATCGGGCTGAAGAACCGGGCCCGCTCGAAGACGAAATCGGCGTAGTTGAACAGCCGCCCCGGCAGGGACTGCACGTAGCGCAGCTCGGTGGCGTGCGGCAGCGGAACGGTCGAGACCCGCCGGCGCAGCACGCCCTCGACCAGCAGCACCCGGGTGCCGGTGAGCACGAACCGGCTGAACCAGTGTGCGATCAGCGCCCGCAGGCTGAGCAGGCCACCCAGCACGGCCACCCCGGCCCGGGCGGCCGTCCGGTAGTCGTCCGCGACGTATCGCCGGACCAGGATCTCGCCGGCCACCGCGAGGCCGAGCGCCAGGACGTATCGGTTGAAGATCCACACCCAGTGTCGCCGCCACTCGCCGCGATAGCGCTCGGTCGGGAAGAGGTAGCGGGCGACCAGCAGGCTCGGCTCGTCCTCCAGCGGCAGCACCCGGCGGGGTGGAAGGTACTCCGACTCGGTGGCGGACAGCGCGTTCAGTTCCTCGTCGGTGAACGCCGGGCCGTCCGGCCCGGGGTAGTCCGGCCAGGGCGGCGGAGGATCGTCGAAGCGCGGCAGCAGCGGATCGACGAGCTCTTCCGGCTGCTTCACGAACTCGTCCCAGCGCACCCGCACCCGGCGGAGGTCGTCGACGTCGACGTGTACCGGCAGCGCGTCGCCCGGTTCCGGCCAGGACCGCACCGGCGCCCGCCGGTCCCGGACCGCGACCTCGCTGGTGGCCAGGCCCGGCGCCGCCAGGATCACGGTCAGCTCGCAGCGCCCGACCACGCCGGTCGGCGGGGGTGGCGACACGGTGAGCACCTCGGCCGTGCCCCGGATCCACGCCCGCTGCCGGTGCAGGCGCGACCACCAGAACGTGCGCAGCGCCAGACCGGTAACGGCGATCACGAACGCGGCGATGCCCAGCACGACGAAGGTCCGGCTGCCGGCCGCGAACCCGTACAGTCCGAGATAGACACCCGCCGTGACGAGCACGGAAATGGCAGTGAACCGGGCCAACCCCACTTGATCACGCACCGTGGACCTCCCGGTCCACAGCGTAGTTTGATGGTGGGGTGGATGTCGCCGCCGAAGTCGCCCGGGAGTTCGGGCTCGGGTCCGTTCTCGACTTCCGGCGGGCCACCGCCGGGATCATGAACCTGAACTGGTCGCTGGTCACCGAGGCCGGCACGTTCGCGGTCAAGCTGATCCAGGACGCGACACCCGATCAAATTCGGTCGGTGCAGCGGGTTCTGCCGCGGATGGCGGAGCTCGGCATTCGCGTTCCGCTCGCCCGGGTGACCCGCGACGGCGAGATGCTGCTGCGCCTCGGCGACGACTGGTACACGGTCTTCGACTGGCTGCCCGGCCACCATCCCGTCGACGGCGAGCTCGATCCGGAGGCGTTCGGGGATCTCGTCGGGCGGATGCATCTCGCGCTGGCGCAGGCCTGCCCGCCGGCCCCGGCCCGGATCCTCGACACGCCGGCGCCGATCCCGGAGGCGCTGGCCGGCGAACGTCCGCCGACCGCGGGCGAGGTCGGGCCGGCCGGGTGGACGCACGGCGATCTGCAGCCATTCAACCTGCTGGTCGAGGACGGCCGGGTGATCAGCGTGCTGGACTGGGACCGGCTCGGGGTGCGGACCTACGGGCTCGAGGTCGTGCGGACGGCGACGATCACCTTCGGCACCGATCTGGACCGGATCGCTGCGTTTGCGCGCGGGTACCGCGTACATGTATCGGTCTCGGACTTTGATCTTGAAGATGCCGCCCACCGCAGGTGGTGGTCCCTGGCCACCGAGGTCTGGCCGCCCGGCCGGCATGCCGAGGTCGCCGCCCGGCGCCGGCGCTATCTGCGATGGTGGACCGACCACCGCGCCGAGGTCACCGAGGCATTGATCCGCCGGTAGGGTGCCGGCATGGAACGCACCGCGCTGGTCACCGGCGCATCGTCGGGCATCGGGAAGGCGACGGCGGCACTGCTGACCGCGCGCGGCTATCGCGTTTTCGGCACCAGCCGCACGCCCGGCGATTCCGGCCTGCTCCAGCTCGATCTCGCCGACGAGGCTTCGGTGGAGGCCCTGCGCGAACGGCTGGCGACGATCGACATCCTGGTCAACAACGCGGGCGAGAGTCAGTCCGGGCCGTTCGAGGAGCTGCCGCCGGACGCGCTGCGGCGGTTGTTCCAGGTCAACGTGCTCGGGCCGGTGCGGCTCGCCCAGCTGGCGCTGCCCGGGATGCGCGAGCGCGGTTACGGCCGGGTGGTGATGGTCGGGTCGATGCTGGCGTCGTTCCCGCTCGCCTACCGATCGTCCTATGTGGCCACCAAGGCCGCGCTGAAGGGCTTCAGCAACGGCGCCCGGCACGAATTCTCGCCGTTCGGCGTCGGCTTGACCACCGTCGAACCCGGCTCGATCAACACCGGCATCAGCGAACGCCGCACCAAATACATCGCCGCCGATTCGCCGCACCGGCGCGAGTTCGAGACGATGCTGGCCGCCCTCGACCGCAACGAGAAGGCCGGCATCTCCGCCGAGAAGGTCGCCGAGGTGATCGTCAAGGCCATCGAGGCCAAAAATCCGAGGCAGCGGTACGCCGTGGGCAGTAACGCGCCGTTCGTGTTCGCCCTGCGCCGGGTGGTGCCGGCGGCGGTCGCCGAGAAGCTCACCCACCGCCGGCACAACCTTAAGCGCTAGCTGCGGGCCCGTTGGATCAGTACCACGCAGGCCAGCACCACCACGGCCGCGCCGATCGTGGCCGGGGTGACCGACTCGCCGAGCAGCAGTGCCGACCAGATCAGGGTGAGGATCGGCTGGGCCAGCTGGATCTGCCCGACCTTGGCGATGCCGCCCCGGGCCAGGCCCGCGTACCAGGCGAAGAACCCCAGGAACATCGAGATCACGGTGAGGTAGCCGAAGGCGGCCCAGGCTTCGCCGGACGCCTGCGGCGGGCGGATCCAGGCGGCGGCCACGGTGATCGGCAGGGTGGCGGGCAGCGAGAGGATCAAAGCCCAGCAGATCGTACGGGCACCGCCCAGTTCCCGGGCCAACGCGCCACCCTCGGCGTACCCCAGCCCGCACAGCACCACCGCGACCAGCAGATAGAGGTCGTTGACATCGAGTTTCCCGTGCACCGCGCCGGTGGTGATCAGGAAGGTCAGGACGACCGCCAGTCCCGCCGCCCCGGCGACCCAGAACACCGGCGGTGGCCGTTCCCCCGCTCGCACCACCGCGAAGATCGCCGTCATCGCCGGCAGCACGGTGACCACGACCGCGCCGTGCGCCGCGGTTTCCCCGGTCAGCGCGAGCGACGTGAACAGCGGAAACCCGACGACGACCCCGAGCGCGACGGTCAGCAGCCTTCTTGCCTGGCGCGGAGTAGGCCGGGGTGCGCCGGTGCCACGAAGGTAGATCCAGGCCAGCACGGCCGCCCCCACCGCCCGCCCGAAGGCGACGAACCAGGGATCGAGCTGCTGAACGGCGACCCGGGTCATCGGCAGCGACATGCTGAACGCGAGCACGCCCAGCGCGCCGAGGGCGAGACCGCCCGTTACTGCCGGGGGCGCGATAGCGTTACTCTTGCTTCTCATGAATGACGGTATCGCAGCCGCTCGCGTTATCCAAGATCTACGGCGGCTGGCCGGCGGCCTGGCGCCCGGCACCCGACTGCCCTCGGTGCGCGAGCTGACCGCCCGGCATCAGGCGTCCCCGGTCACGGTGGCCGCGGCCCTGCAGGTCTTGGCTGCGCAGGGCGTGATCGAGACCCGGCCGGGCCGGGGCACGTTCGTGGCTGCGCTGTCTTCTCGGCCGGTCGCCACGCCCGACCTGTCCTGGCAGACAGTGGCCCTGGGTGCCGCGCCGGCTGGCGACGCCGACATGGCAGCGTTACTGGCGTTACCGCCGGTTGGTGCGATCCCGCTCTCCGGCGGTTACCTGGACGCCGACCTGCAGCCGGCCGCCGCGCTGGGTGCCGCGCTGGCCCGGGCGGCCCGGCAGCCGGCCACCTGGCAGCGGGGCCCGGTCGAGGGCCGCGAGGACCTGCGAGCCTGGTTCGCCCAGCAGTCCGGCACCGGCTTGCACGCCGGCGACATGGTCATCTGCCCCGGCGGCCAGGCCGCGCTGTCGTCGGCGCTGCGCGCACTGACCACCCCCGGCGACACCCTGTTGGTCGAGTCACCCACCTACCTGGGCGCGCTGGCCGCCGGCCGGGCCGCCGGTTTGCGCGTCGTGCCGGTTCCCGCGGATGCCGACGGAGTGTTGCCCGACCAGCTGGCGGCTGCGTTCGCCCGCACCCGGGCCCGGCTCTTCTACTGCCAGCCGCTGCACGCCAACCCGTCCGGCGCCACCTTGGCGACGAACCGCCGCGAGGCGGTGGCCGAGGCGGTGCGCGAGGCCGGCGCCTTCCTGATCGAGGACGATTACGCCCGAGACCTGACCATCGACGGCGACCCCCCGCCGCCCTTGGCCGCCGACGATCCCGACGGCCACGTCATCTACCTGCGCTCCCTGACCAAGTCGGCCGCCCCCGGCCTGCGCATAGCGGCAATCGGTGCCCGAGGCCCAGCCGGAGCCCGCTTGCGAGCAGCCCGCCTGCTGGACGACTTCTTCGTGGCCGGCCCACTGCAGCAGGCAACGGTGGAGTTCGTGACGGCGCCGGCGTGGCCCCGCCACCTGCGCCACCTACGCACCGCGCTACGCACCCGCCGAGAGGCCTTGCTGTCAGCCCTGACCCGCCACCTGCCGGAACTGTTGCCGCCGTCGATCCCACGGGGCGGCCTGCACCTATGGCCCCGTCTTCCAGACGGCACCGACGACGTAGCGGTGGCCGCAGCGGCAGCGGCCCAAGGCGTGATCGTCTTCCCCGGCCGCCCATGGTTCCCCGCCGAGCCACCGTCCCCCCACCTGCGCCTGACTTACGCCGCGTCCCCACCAGACCAGATGGACGAGGCCATCCACCGCCTGTCCCAAGCGTTCCCCAGATAGCGACGAGCGAAAGCCAGGCAACCCCAACCGAACCGCGCGCCCTCGCGCGCGTTCGCGAGTCCCGGGAGCGAGTCCCGGGAGCGAGTCCCGGGAGCGAGTCCCGGGAGCGAGTCCCGGGAGCGAGTCCCGGGAGCGAGTCCCGGGAGCG
>NZ_BOMY01000052.1 GCF_016862435.1 Paractinoplanes tereljensis | reverse complement strand
AGTCCCGGGAGCGAGTCCCGGGAGCGAGTCCCGGGAGCGAGTCCCGGGAGCGAGTCCCGGGAGCGAGTCCCGGGAGCGAGTCCCGGGAGCGAGGCTCGACAGCGGGGCCCTACAGCGGGGCCCTACAGCGGGGCCCTACAGCGCGGCCAGGGAGCGCGGCCCCGGGCTTTGCAGACGAGCCCAAATTCTGCCGCAGGAGGACGAGTGCACCTGGTGATGGCTTCGCCGACAAGGTCGCCCCGGTTCGGAATACTCACGCGAAACGGTGCGCACCCCTACCGACGGCAGACACCCGACCAGGTCGAGCTGAGTGCGCGGCGACGCTTTGACCCACTCACCTTCAAGGATGCAGGGCACTCAAAGCGCTCGGATTCCCCTACATCCGCGAAAGCGCAGCGACGCTACGCATGAGGCAATATATCCCCGTGCTTTCCTTCTCCAGCGGACGGATTTTCTCCATTGTTTTGGAATGGCAAATCCCATTCGGTAGTGCAGGAAACCGGCGTTTCTACAACCATATTTCCAGCTTCAACGAAGTGCTCGGCCGATGCGTCCTGACACCAGCCGTGGCGGGCCCCTGGCGGTAGGACGGCCGCCGCCGGTGAGCCGGCGATGCCGCCGGCAGCGTTGCGGCCGACCGGCCTCGCGCGCAAGCCGGCAGCTGGCCCCGAGCCGTGCGATGCCATCGAACGGCTGAGTGTGGTCGCCGTCCCGGGCCGGTTCGCCGAGGCGGGGCGATTCGATCTGGCGCGCCGACTCGACGCGGCCTGCATCGCCGACGCGGCCCGCATCGCCCGGCGAGCGGACCCGCGGCCCGACCTCAGCCTGCGGGCCGGCCTCAGCTTGCCGCCCGGCCGCCACGTGCGGGCCGACCTCAGCCTGCGGGCCGGCCTCAGCTTGTCGCTT
>NZ_BOMY01000051.1 GCF_016862435.1 Paractinoplanes tereljensis | reverse complement strand
GGTCGCCACCTGCTGCCCGGCCGCCACCTGCGGCCTGACCTCGGCCTGCGGGTCGACCTCAGCTTGCCGACCGGTCTCGGTCTGCCGCTCAGGCTCGGCTCCGGCTCTGGCCTGAGCAGCGTCTTTCGCTTGCGCGGGGTCAGTTCGAGCAGGTGTATCCGCCTGGTGTGCGGGGGCGGGGCACGCCACCGTTTCCATCCGGCCCGGGGATGCCACCTGGCTGGATGGGAAGGACCGGCCGGGCAACTGCTCACCACCCGCCGAAACGGCATGGTCGGCCGGAACAGCGCGGCTGAGCATCGCGGGTGACGGCCGCTGCAGGCAGGTCGCCTCCTCCGGCCAGATCAACGGCGGGACCGCGTCGGCCTCATCGTGCAGCCCCAGCTCGCCGCACTCCCGCGAGCAGCCCTGCGAGCGGCACCGCTTCCACGCGTAACGGCGGGGGAGCCACCACTGCCGCCGACGCGTGTGGTCACGGCGGAACTCGTCTTTCTCGGGCGAATAGTTACGCGCTTTTGTGCGGTCCCGCAGCGCAGCCGTTGTGTCTCGGGTGAATAGCTGAAGCTGCTGGTATCGCATGCCTATATTTTCTCGCGCCCCGACCCGCGCCGCTAACATTGGATCATGCCAAATCGCGGAGGCCATCCGGAGCCAATTGAATCAGTTGCCTGACGAATCAAATAGGCCATTCCCTACCGGGAAGCGGAGGTGGCTGGCGTGCGCGCGGGCCCGTGCTCAGGCACGGTTGAGTACGGCGACTCAAGCGGGGGACGGTGGCCAGTTCATAGGTTTCCGCCTATGACTTCGACAGTTGAGCTCGAGCGTCTGGTCCAGCCGTCCGACCTGCGTGGTTACGAAGGTCGCCACAGCCGCGCCGGGCATCCCCTCCGCCGAGGGCGGTTCAGCGCCCTCTCGGCCCTCGTCCATAGAACTGAGAACCGCCGACGCGGCGCCCTCCGCACGTCGATCGACTGACGACCGCCGGGCGCAGGCTCGGCTCCGGCGTGCACCGCCTTCGACTCGGAGCGACGCACATCAGTCTGCTCGGCTGGCGTGCCCACGACGTGTCGAGGTCTCGAAAGTCGGCCGAGGGCCGGTCGGCCGAGTACCGGCCGGCTGAGCACCGGCCGGCGGACGCTGCGACTACGCGTCGTGGAACGGGGTCGGTTCGGCGGGGATCTGCTTGGACATCAGGCAGAACTCGTTTCCTTCCGGATCTTCCAGGACCACCCAGGAGCCGCTGCCGGTGATGCTCGACCGTTTGGCGCCTAGACCGAGCAACCGCAAGAGTTCCTCGTCCTGGCCGCGGTCGGTGGGGCACACGTCGAAGTGCAGGCGGTTCTTAGTCGCCTTCGGCTCGCTGACGATGATGAACAGGATGTCCGGGCTGGTCGTCGCGCCGCGGATCGCCACCCCGGTCTCGTCCCGGGCGAAGATCCGGTAGCCCAGGACCTCGGACCAGAAGCTCGCAAGCAACTCCGGATCGCTGCAGTCGACGATGATGTCACCGATTCGGCTCGCCATGGAGCGGGAGCCTATCCGGGAGCCCGAAGGTGGCATGCTGGTCATCCATCCGCGTGGATGGCATTCGGTACGGGGGTTCCGTAGTGGCGGTGTTGCGGGTTCGCGGGTTCGGGCTTCCCGACGGGGAACCGGTTGATCTGTATGCCGATGGGGACCGGTGGACATCGGATCCGGTGCCGGGGGCTGAGCTTGTCGCCGAGGGCTGGATCCTGCCCGGACTCGTCGACGCACACACCCACCCGGGAGCCGAGGCGCCCGGTCAGCCGCTGGATGCCGGGGTTCTGAAGGCCGATCTTCAGGCGCATCTGGACTCGGGCGTCACGCTCATCCGGGCGCCCGGCCTGGCCGGTGACCCGCCCGACTGGTTCGGGCAGGCCGAGGACAGCCCACGCGCCTTTCACGCCGGGCCGTGGATCGCTCAGCACGGGCAGTTCATGGACGGGTGGGGACGCCGGCCCGAGCACGCCGACCTGCCCGCCGTCGCGGCCGAACAGGCCGCGCGGACCGGATGGGCCAAAGTGGTCATCGACTGGAAGCTGAGCGACCCCGTCGTGCCGGTGGACGTGCTGCGGGAGGCGGTCCGGCAGGTGCACGCCGTCGGTGGGCGCCTCGCGGTGCACTCACAGCACTCGGCCGGTGGGGCGGTCGCGGTCGAGGCCGGCGTGGACTCCATCGAGCACGGCATGGGCCTGGACCCGGCGCTGCTGCCCCGGATGGCCGCGCAGGGCACCGCGCTGACCCCGACGCTGGCGGCGATCACCGGCGCCCTGGCACAGATCAACGCCGATCCGGAACGCAGCAAGCGAAGCTGGTACGCGCCGGGTGCCAGCGCGCACGCGGGGCTGACCGCCGCGGCAGTCGAAGCCGGGGTCACCGTGCTGGCCGGCACCGACACCCGGCCGCACGGCGGCATCGCCCTGGAGATCCGGTCACTGGTGGCGGCCGGCCTGTCCCCGCATACGGCGCTGGCCGCCGCGTCCTGGAGCGCCCGGGCCTACCTGGGACTGCCCGGCCTGGTGGACGGCGCCCCGGCCGACGCAGTGGTGTTCGACGCCGACCCGCGCACCGACCTCAGCCAACTCGACAAGCCGCAGGCCGTCATCATCCGCGGGCGACGGAGAGCATGACCTGAGGAGGCCGGGCCGCGGCGAGCCAGTCCAGCAGCAGCGATTGTGGCGGCGCTGGTCACCCGGACGACCGTCTCCACTCGGTGCGCTGCTTCGCGGTCGGCGATCGTGGGGAACAGAGCAGGTCAGCGTGGCCGGGTGTGGCACGCAGCGAGGAATCCGTGGCACCGCTGGACGGTGGCACGCTGTGGGGGGTCGTGGCGATGAGGCCGGCCAGGTCAGTGCGGCCGGGCGGTGGCACTCCGAGGTGAATCCGTGGCGATGAGGCGCTGCAGGGCGGCGTGGGCGGGTGCGGCCCAGCTCTCTTTGCCGCCGGGGCGGCCTTGCCGGCCGGCGTCGCCGATGAGGATGCCGCTCAGCGCTCGAGCCATGGCCCAGCCCCGGGCCCGCCGCCGGGTGGCCGCGTCCGCCGTCGGTCGGTAGGCCGCGTAGAACCGGTCGGCGGTGTCGTCCGGCAGCAGCAGCCAGGCGGCGGAGAGGTCGTAGGCCGGGTCGCCGGCGCAGAGGGCGCCGAAGTCGATCACGCCGCCGAGGGTGCCGTCGACGGTGACGACGTTGGCCGGGTGCATGTCGGCGTGGATCCAGATGGGCGGGCCGGTCCAGGTGGGCGCGGTGACCGCGTCGTGCCAGACGGCCAGGACCGCGTCCGGGTCGGGGATCAGGCCGCGCTCGGCGGTGGCGGCGACCCCGCCGGCGAAGGCCTCGGCCCGGTCGGCCAGCGGCCCGCCGCGGTCGCTGCCGATCGGCGCGTCGGGCGGGGCAGGCTGGTGCAGGGCGGTCAGGAAAGCAGCGAGGGCGGTGGCCGCCTCGGCGCCGCGGGTGACCGGGGCCTGGTCGGCGGGGGTGCCGGGAACCCAGGTGGTGATCAGCCAGGGCCGGGCGAACCGGGCCGACGGCTCGCCGAACCGCAGCGGGACGGGAACCGGCAGGGGAAGCCGCGGGGCCAGCGACGGCAACCAAGCATGCTCCTTGCGGAGCAGGTCGTCGGCGGCCTCGGTCGCCCAGGGAAGCCGGACGGCCAGGTCGTCGCCGAGCCGCCAGACCTGGTTGTCCCAGCCGCGGGCGCCCAGCCGGACCGGGCGATCGGCGAGGTCCGGGTGCTGGTCGCGAACCAGCGCCCGGACCAGGTCCGAGGTGATGTCGGGGCCGTCGTGGGTCACGCGCAGCCACGCTAGTCGAGGGGCGCTAGCGGACTGCCCGTACGCCGAACTGGATGAACAAGCCGCCGACCAGGGTGAGAGAGCCGCCTACCAGGTAGAGCAGGGTGTAGTTCTTGGTGTCGCCGGCTACGCCGGCGGTCAGCAGCAGCGGCGCCGCGAGTGGCGCCAGGACGCCGGGGATCTGCTGGGCCAGCTGCATGATGGCCATGAAGCGGCCGGCGTCGGTCTCCCGGTGCGGCAGGATGTCCAGGACGATGGCCTGGTCGACCGAGGAGAAGCCGCCCATGCCGAGCGACGCCAGCAGGTTGCCGAGCATGAGAAGTGGCACGTCGTGCGCGAACAGTGCCGAGACCACGCCGCTGACCAGGAAGATCACCGCGCTGCCGACGACGAAGATCTTGCGGCGGCCGAGCCGGTCGGTGAGGTAGCCGCCGCCGATCGCGCCGGCCATGGTGGCGATGATGCTGACCCCGGCGATCAGGGCCACGCTGCCGGCCGCGTCCTCGACGGTGAGGCCGAGCCGCTGGGCGTAGAAGAAGGCGATGAACGTGGTGTTCAGGCTCAGGCCGGCGAAGAACACGAACCGGCCGGCCCAGTTCCAGGCGAAGTCGGGAAAGGCGCGCGGGCTGAACCGGTAGGCGGCGACAACCGCGCGCAGGCTGGGCCGCTCGGCGTCCGGTGGCGCCGGGCGGTCGTCGGCCGGGCCGAGGCTGCGGAGCAGGAAGATCACCGTGAGTACGCCGATGGCGCCGGGGATCAGGAACAGCAGGACGTTGTTGGAGCTGACCGCGCCGACGATGACGATGCCGATGACCGGCGCGGCCATGTTGGCGAAGCCGGTGAGTCCGGCGACCCGGCCCCGCTGGGCCATCGGGAGCCGGTCGGCCATCAGGTTGTTGAGCGCGCCGAGCGCGTTGGCCCAGCCGAGCATCGCCAGCATCCAGCCGACGGTGAGCATCGCGATGTTGCCGGCCAGGGCCAGGACGATCAGGGCGAGGACCCCGACGGCCGCGCCGCCCAGGAGGTACGGGCGGCGCCGGCCGAGTGGTGATCGGGTCCGGTCGCTGAACGCGCCGAGCAGGGGCGCCGACAGGATGTACGCGACCGCGCCGGCACTGTTGATGTACCCGAGGTACTCGTCGTGGCCGGGCGCGATGTCGGCGAGCCGCAGGGCGAGGGAGTAACCCATCGGCGTCACGTAGGCCATCGAGACGCCGACCGTGGCGAGCACCAGCGCGGTGATGAACCGCCGGCTGACCCGGGGCAGAGCGGGAGCCCCGACGACCGTGGTCACCAGGTCACCGGCAACTCGTAGATCCCGTACGCCTGGGAGTCCTCTTTGAATTTCAGCTCGTCGAAGCCGACCGCCAGTTGCAGGGTCGGGATGCGGCGGAACAGCGTGCTGAAGACGACCTGCAGTTCCACCCGGGCCAGCTGCTGCCCGACGCACTGGTGCGGCCCCCAGCCGAACGCGTGGTGGTGCGCGGCCGGCCGGGTGAGGTCGAGTCGTTCCGGCTCGGGGAAGGCGTCCGGGTCCCAGTTGGCCGCGGGCAGCGACGCGATGACCCCCTCGCCGGCCCGGACGGTCTCGCCGCCGATCTCGATGTCCTCGACCGCGACCCGGCGGGCCAGCAGGTGCGGGATGGTCAGGTAGCGCAGCAACTCCTCGACCGCCCCGGCCACCACCTTGGGGTCGTCGGAGTGTTCCCGCAGCAGCGCGAGCTGGTCGGTGTCGCGCAGCAGCAGCGCGGTGCTCAGGGTGATCATGTTGGCGCTGGTGTCGTGCCCGGCGACCAGCAGGATGTGCCCGAGCGGCGCGGCCTCGGCCATCGTGATCTCGCCGGACTGCACCCGGGTGGCCAGGTCGGTGAGCACGTCCTCGCCGGGCTCGCGCATCTTCTTCTCGATGAGCACGGCGATGTACGCGCGCAGCTCGGCCGTGCTGGCCGCGGACTGCTCGGCGGTCAGGTAGCGGGCGTTGGTGGCGCCGGCGTGCTCCTGGAAGAACCCGTGGTCCTCGTAGGGCACGCCGAGCAGCTCGCAGATCATCAGCGAGGGCAGGGCGAGGGACAGCGCCTCGTTGAGGTCGGCGGGTTTCGGCCCGGCGAGGAGCTTGTCGATCAGCTCGTCGGTGATCGACTGGATGGCGGGCCGCAGCTTGGCCATCCGGTTGCGGGTGAACGAGCTGGTCAGCATGCGCCGCCAGCGGGCGTGCTCGTCGCCGTCGGTGTTGTTGATGGACGGCTGGATGTGCGCCGCGTGTTCCTTCATGGCCGCGGTGGTGTGCGGGTAACCGGGGGTGCCGATGTCGGCGCTGAGCCGCGGGTCGGTCATCACCTGCCGCTGGGTGGCGTGGCTGGTGATCAGCCAGGGCGTGGTGCCGTCCCAGGTGCGCACCCGCTGGACGGGCCGCTCGGGGTCGTGCAGCGCCAGCAGGCCGGGTGGGGGTGCGAACGGGCACTTGCCGTCGCGCGGGGTCGGGAATTCGGGGAGCTCGGTCATAGCCGCTCCTTCGCTGAACGATCGGGGGCTGTGGTCCAGGTCTCAGCGGAGATTAGACCAATCGGTCGGTACAACTCAAGGTTTCCGGCGCGTTGCTTGTACCGACCGATTGGTCTAACTTCGGAGCATGCTTCGGAGCAGGAGAGACGTGCTGGTGGTCGGCGCCTCGGCGGCCGGCCTGTCCACCGCGGAGGCGTTGCGCCGCAAGGGTTTCCCGGGCCGGATCACGGTCCTCGGCGACGAACTGCACCCGCCGTACGATCGGCCGCCGCTCTCCAAGCAGGTGCTGTCCGGCACCTGGGAACCCGAGCGGGCCGCGCTGCGCACCGAGGAGCACCTGTCCGGGCTCGACCTCGACCTCCGGCTCGGCGAGCACGCGACCGGGCTCGATCCGGCGAGCCGGACCGTGCGCACCCGGTCCGGCCGGGACGTGCGGGCCGACGCGGTGGTGATCGCGACCGGGGTGCGCCCGCGGCGACTGCCCGAACAGGACGGCCTGGCCGGCGTGCACGTGCTGCGCACCCTCGACGACGCCCTGGCGCTGCGCAAGGACCTCCTCTCCGGCGGCCGCCTCGTGGTCGTGGGGGAGGGCGTGCTCGGCTCCGAGATCGCCGCCACCGCGCGCACCCTGGGCCTGGACGTGACCCTGGCCGGGCCGCTCGCCGCGCCGATGGCGCTGCAGGTGGGACCGCTGATCTCCGGCCTCCTGAAAGAACTCCACGAGGAGCGCGGCGTGCGACTGCGGCTGGGCAGCGGCGTCGCCGGCCTCGAACACGCCGCCGGCCGGGTCACCGGGGTGCGGCTGGCCACCGGCGAGGTGCTGCCGGCCGAGGTCGTGGTGGTCGCGATCGGTGCGATCCCGACCACCGACTGGCTGGCCGGCAGCGGCCTGGAACTCGACAACGGGGTGGTCTGCGACGCCCGCTGCCGGGCCGCCGAGGGCGTCTGGGCGGTCGGTGACGTCGCCCGCTGGCAGCACGAGGGACTCGGCCGCCGGGTGCGCCTGGAGAACCGCACCAACGTCACCGAGCAGGCCATCGCGGTGGCCGGCGCGATCCTGGGTGACCCCGCCGCGTACACCCCGATCCCTTATTTCTGGACCGACCAGTTCGACGCGAAGCTGCAGATGTACGGGGTTCTCCCGGCCGCCGCGGAAGTCCAGGTCGTCGAGGGCGACCCGGCCGCCCGGCGCTTCGTCGCCGTCTACCGCGAGGCCGGCCGGGTCACCGGCGTCCTCGGCTGGAACATGCCCAAGCAGGCCCGGTTGCGCCGGGCCGAGATCACCCTAGGAGAGCCGGCATGAAGGTCGCCGTCGAGCAGGACAAGTGTGTCGCGGCCGGGAACTGCGTGTCCGCCGCCATGGACGTTTTCGACCAGCGGGACGAGGACGGCATCGTCGTCCTGCTCACCGACAACCCACCGGACGAACTGGCCGAAGAGGTGCGCACGGCCGCGGCGGTCTGTCCCGCCCTGGCGATCCACATAAAAGACTGAAAGAACGGGCCCCGGCGAAATCGCCGGGGCCCGTTCCGTTTCTAGAGCCGGACGAGCTTTTCGATGGCCTGCTCTATGTCGTGCCGGTCCGGCAGCCACTCCTGTTCCAAATTCGGGGCGTACGGGGCGGGAGTCGCGGCCGCACCCACCCGGGTGATCGGCGCGACCAGGTTGCCGAAGCCTTCCGAGGCGGCGACCGCGGCGATCTCCGCGCCGATGCCGAAGTCGGTGACCGCCTCGTGCGCGATCAGTAGTCGCCCGGTGCGCGACAGCGACTCCAGGATCGTCGCGGTGTCCAGGGGCGCGACCGTGCGCAGGTCGATGACCTCGGCCTCGATCCCCTTAGCGGACAGGGCCTCGGCCGCCGCGACGCTCTCGTGGACCATCCGGGACACGCTCACCACTGTCACGTCCCGGCCGGGCCGCACGATCTTGGCCTTGCCGAGCGGGATGAGATGGTCGGCCGGTGGCTTCGGGCCCTTCTGGCCGTACAGCAGCCGGTTTTCGATGAAGACGACCGGGTTGGGGTCGCGGATCGCGGCCCGCAGCAGGCCGTACGTGTCGGCCGGGGTGGACGGCATCACCACGGTCAGGCCGGGGATGTGCGCCAGCAGGGCTTCCAGGCTCTGCGAGTGCTGGCTGCCCGAGGAGCGGCCCGCCCCGAACTGGGTGCGGATGGTCAGCGCCATCGGCGCCCGGCCGCCGGTCATGAACCGCATCTTGGCGGCCTGGTTGTAGATCTGGTCGAAGCAGACGCCCAGGAAGTCCAGGTACATCAGCTCGACCACCGGGCGCAGTCCGGCCATCGCCGCGCCTACGCCGAGACCCATCACCGCGGTCTCCGAGAT
This sequence comes from Paractinoplanes tereljensis, assembly GCF_016862435.1. GTDB lineage: Bacteria > Actinomycetota > Actinomycetes > Mycobacteriales > Micromonosporaceae > Actinoplanes > Actinoplanes tereljensis. The sequence continues at coordinate 260,057 of NZ_BOMY01000051.1, read as the reverse complement.
CGGGGTGTCCAGCAGCCGGTCCGGCCAGCGCTCGTACAGGTTGCGGGTGAGCGCGAAGACGTTGCCGCCCTTGCCGACGTCGATGCCGGCCACGAACACGTCCGGGTCGGCCTCCAGCTCGTGCTCCAGGGCCAGGCGCACGGCGTCCATGGTGCGGAACACCTCGGTGCTCGACCAGTCCGGCTCGGCGATCACCGGCCGTGGGGCATACAGCGAGGTGGCCGAGACCGACGGCGACGGCAGCGGCGCCTGCCGGGCCGTCTCGACCGCCGCGTCGATGCGGGCCCGGATCTCGGCGTCGATCGAGTCGAGCACGCCGGCGCCGAGGCCGCGTTCCAGCAGCCGGGTCCGGGTGAGTACGCGCGGGTCCCGGTCGGCCCGCCACTCCTCCCGCTCGTCCTTGGACCGGTAGCGCTCCGGGTCGCCCTCGTAGTGACCGTGCCAGCGGTAGGTGAGCGCCTCCACGAAGACCGGCCCGGAGCCGCCGCGGATCCGTTCGACCACGTCGGTCATCACCGCGATGACGGCCTCGACGTCGTTGCCGTCGACGGTGACGTACTCGAGGCCGTACCCGGCGGCGCGGGTCGCGAGGTCGACCGGGTGCTGGTCGGCGGCGGGGGAGAACTCGGCGTAGCCGTTGTTCTCGCAGAACAGCACCACCGGCAGCTTCCACAGCGAGGCCAGGTTGGCGGCCTCGTGGAAGGCGCCCTGGGCGACGGCACCGTCGCCGAAGAACGCGACCGCGACATTCTGTTCGCCGCGCAGCCGGCCGGCCAGCGCGGCGCCGTCGGCGATCGGGACGCCGGCCGCCACGATGCCGTTCGCGCCGAAGATGCCCAGGCCCGGGTCGGCCATGTGCATCGAGCCGCCGAGCCCTCGGTTGCTGCCGGTGGACCGGCCGAACAGCTCGGCCATCATGCTCTCCGGGTCGAGGCCCTTGGCCAGCACATGCCCGTGCCCGCGGTGATTCGAGGTGATCACGTCGGCCGGGGTCAGCGGCCAGCAGGCGCCGACCGCCGAGGCCTCCTGCCCGATCGACAGGTGCACGAAGCCGGGGATCTCGCTGTTGCGGTACAGCGCCGAGATCCGCGATTCAAATTCTCGGATCAAAACAATCCGGCGGTACGCCTCCAGCAGTTGCTCGGTCGGCAGGGGCGGGCGCTCGCCGGTGGCCGACGGGCGTTCCCGCAGGACGCGCTTGAGGATCTTGCCGGACGGGTTGCGCGGCAGCTCGTCGAGGAAGGTGATCTGCTTGGGCGCCTTGTACCGGGCCAGCCGTTCCCGGCAGTGCGCGATCAGGTCCTCGGCGGTGTGCTCGCGGCCCGGTTTGAGCACCACGAACGCCCGGGGCACCTCACCCCACTTCGGATCGGGCAGCGCGACCACGGCCACCTCGAGGACGGCGTCGTGCTCGTAGAGGACCCGTTCGACCTCGGTGGCCGACACGTTCTCCCCGCCGGACACGATCATGTCCTTCTTGCGGTCGTCGATGTAGAGGTAGCCGTCGGCGTCCAGGTGCCCGACGTCGCCGGTGCGGAACCAGCCGTCGGTGGTGAACGCCGCCGCCGTGGACTGCGGGTCGTTCCAGTAGCCGCCGACCACCTTGGGGCCGCGCAGCAGGATCTCGCCGGACCGGCCCGGCTCGACCGGCTGGTCGTCCAGGCCGGTGATCCGGACCTCCAGGTTGACCACCGGTTTACCGACCGAACCGATTTTCGACAGGGTGTGCGCCTGGTCCAGGAAGGTGTCGCCGGAGACGGTTTCGGTCAGCCCGTACGCGTCGGCGAATCGGGCCGAGGGAAACGCGGCCAGCAGGCGTTCGATAAGCGTGAGGGGCATCTTTTCGCCGCCGCCGATGACGAACCGGACGCTCGTGGTGTCGAACTCGGCCAGCCGCGGCTCCTGCAGGATCGCGTTGACCATGGCCGGGGCGAGCCAGATGTTGGTGGGCCGTTCCCGGACGATGGTGGCCAGCAGGTCGGGCACGTCGAACTTGGGCACGATGATCAGGCTGCCGCCGACCCACCAGGTGCCGATGCCGGGCAGGTCGAACGCGCCGACGTGGTAGAGCGGGCCGACCATGGCGGTCGAGTCGGCCTGGGTGAGCCCGAACTCGGCGACGTGCGCGATGGTCTTCCAGTAGAAGTTCCGGTAGGTGATCGGCACACCCTTGGGGTGCGCGGTCGTCCCGGAGGTGTACATCAGCCGGTGCACGTCGGTCTCGGCGACGTCGACGGCCGGCACGATCTCGCCGTGGTGGGCGGTGACCAGTGCTTCGTACTCGTCGCCGACCTGGATCGTGGCCCGGCCGACCGCGGCCGCGAAGGCGTCCTCGGTGACCACCACGCCGGCCCCGGCGTGCCCGAGGATGTAGTCCAGCTCGGGTTTGGCGAGCCGGGTGTTGAGCGGCAGGAACGCGGCGCCGAGCCGGTTGGCGGCCAGCGCCGCCTCCAGGAACTCGGGCCGGTTGCTGAGCAGGATCGCCACCACGTCGCCCTTACCGATGCCCTGCTCGCGCAGGGCGGCGGCGAGCGCGTTGACCCGCGCGTGCAGCTGCCGGTGGGTCAGGTGGGTGTCGCGGAAGATGACCGCGTCGGCGTCGGGCGCTCGGTCGGCATTCCGATCCAGCACCCCGGCAAGGTTGAACATGCTCACGCCTCTCCTATCGCGACCGGTATCCGAAGCTTGCTGGTGTTGGTGGCCTCGAAGCCGTCGGTGACGATGTCCTCGAGGCGGATGGCCGGCGCGAACAGCCGGCTCACGTCCAGGCGCCCGCTGGCCAGCAGGCGCAGGACCGCCTCGTGGTCGTACCGGTAGCCGAGCGAGCCGATCACCTCCCGCTCGAAGTAGACCAGCCGGTCGGCGCGGATCGCCGACGGTTCGTGGGCGAGTCCGCAGACGACCACCCGGCCGCCGCGCCGGGACAGCTCGACGCTGACCGGCAGCACGTCGGCCCGGCCGGTGCAGTCGAGCACCAGGTCGGAGCCCCGGCCCTCGGTCAGCTCCCGCACCGCGCCGCGCAGGGTGTCGCCCGGGGCGAGCACGTCGGTCGCGCCGGCCTGGCGGGCCGCCTCGGCTCGGTCGGGGGCGGCCTCGACGACGATGACCCGGCCGGCGCCGATGGCCGCCGCGAGGAGGGTGACCGCGGCGCCGACCATGCCGAAGCCGACAACGGTGACCGTCTCGCCGGCCTCGAACCGGCCGCGGCGCAGGCCGTGCAGGCCGACCGCGAGCGGTTCGACGATCGCGGCGGCGCGGTCGTCCACCGCGTCCGGCACCCGGTGCAGGGTGTAGCCGGGAACGGTCAGGTAGCGGGCGAACGCACCGTCGGTGTGCAGGCCGATCGACCCGCCGGACTCGCAGATGTTGTACTCGCCGCGCCGGCACCAGAAGCAGACGCCGCAGCGCAGGCAGGCGTCGCCGCACACCCGGTCACCGGCGGTCAGGCCGGAGTCGCCCGCCTCCAGGACCCGGCCGACGAACTCGTGGCCGAGGATCACCGGGGCGGTGCGGCCGGTCAGCCGGTGCGGCCGGCGGACCGGGATGACGTGCGGGCCGTCGCGGTATTCGGCCAGGTCAGAGGCGCAAATACACGCGAGGTCGACCGCGACGACGACCTCGCCGGGGCGCGGTGCGCCCGGCGCGGCCACTTCTTCGACGCGTACGTCCTTGGCACCGTGCCAGACGGCCGCGAGCATGGTCTGTCCCTTCATAACAACGAGTACCCCCCGTCGACGGTGAGCGTCGCCCCGGTCACGTAGGCCGAGCCGGCCGAGGCCAGGAACAGGAACACGCCGGGCAGGTCGTCCGGGGTGCCCCAGCGGCCGAGCGCGGTGTGCTCGGCGATCGCGGTGGACCGCTCGGCGTCGCGCCGCCAGTGCGTGCCCACCCCCGTTTCGAACCAGCCGAGCGCGACCGCGTTGACCGTGATGCCGCGCGGCCCGAGCTCCTGCGCCATCGCGGCGACCAGCGAGTGCGCCCCGCTCTTGGACGCCGAGTAGGCGGCCAGCCCGCCGCGCGGCCGGTGCCCGAGAACCGAGCCGGTCACGATGATCCGGCCGCCCGCGCCCATCACCGCGGCTCCGGCCCGGGCGCCCAGGAACGCCCCGGTCAGGTTGGTGTCGACGATCTCCCGCCAGGTCTCCGGGGAGGTCTCGGTGGCGTCCGCGAACTCGGGCGACACCCCGGCGTTGCAGATCCACACGTCCACCCCACCGAACCGCTCGACCATGTCGGCCGCCACCCCGTCGTTGAACGCGGCGTCGCGGACGTCGCCCGGGCAGATCAGCGGGTCGCCGTGCAGACCCTCGGCCACCTCCTTGAGCGCGGTCTCGCCGCGGGCCACCAGGGCGAGTTGGGCGCCCGCGGCGTCGAACGCGGCGGCGAGAACCCGGCCGATCCCACGCCCGGCGCCGGTGATGACCACCCGCCGGCCGGCCAGGTCGCTCATGCGCAGCCCAGTTCGCGGGCGATCACCAGGTGCTGGATCTCGTTGGTGCCCTCGCCGATCTCCAGGACCTTGGCGTCGCAGTAGAAGCGGGCGACCGGGCTCTCCAGCATGTAACCGGTGCCGCCGAAGATCTGCACCGCCTCGCTGGTCACCGCGGTGGCCACCCGACTGGCCTGGAGCTTGGCCATCGCCGCCTCCTTCTTGAAGGGTTTACCGGCGTCCCGCAGGGAGGCCGCGTAGTAGGTCAGCCAGCGAGCGGCCTCGATCTGGGTCGCCATGTCGGCCAGCTTGAACTGGATGGCCTGGAAGCTGGAGAGCTTCGCGCCGAACTGCTCGCGCTGCCCGGCGTACTCCAGGGCCAGGTTCAGGGCGCCCTGCGCGGTGCCCAGTGCCAGCGCCGCCACCGAGATCCGGCCCACCTCCAGGGCGCTGAGGAACTGCCCGAGGCCCTTGCCGGGCTCGCCGACCACCTGGTCGTCCGGGACGAACACGTCGTCGAAGAACAGGTCCCGGGTGTCCAGGCCGTGCCAGCCGATGCCGCGCAGCTTGGGGCCCTCGGTGTAGCCGGTGGCGCCGCGCTCGACGATGAAGCTGCCGAAGCCACCGTCGGCCAGCCGGGCCAGCACGGTGACCCCGAAGCTCATGTCGGTGCCGGCGTTGGAGATGAACGCCTTCTGCCCGTTGAGCACCCAGCCGCCGGCCGCCCGGGTCGCCTTGGTTCGCAGCGACCGCACGTCGGAGCCGGCCGACGGCTCGGTCAGCCCGAACGCGGCCAGCTGCCGGCCCTCGGCCAGCGGGCGCAGCCACCGCTCGCGCTGGTCGTCCGAGCCGAACAGCAGCAGCGGCATGGTGCCGATGGTCGAGTGCGCCTGCCAGGCGGCGGCGACCGACGGGTCGACCGCGGCGAGGGCCTCCAGCAGCGCGACGTAACCGACGGTCGAGGCGTCGATGCCACCCCACTTCTCCGGCACGAGCAGCCCGAGCAGGCCGAGTTCGCCGAGGCCGCGCAGCACGTCGGTGGGGCAGCGCTCCTCGTGCCAGGCCTGCGCCGCGATCGGCGCGATCTCCCGCTCGGCGTAGGTGCGGCCCAGGTCGAGCAGGTCGCGCTCGAGTTCGGTGAGGGTGAAGTCCATCGGCACTCCCGGGTGTTTCAATGTGTAGACCGGTCGGTACATTCTTGGCCGCAGCATAGCGCCAACCAGGAGGTGCGGAACAGTGACCAGTCCCTCGAATCCGGCCCGGGTACGGCTCGAACCGCACCCCGCCGACCCCCGCCTCGGCGTCCTGCGGCTCGACCGCCCGCCGGTCAACGCGCTCGACCAGTCCATGTGGGACGACCTCGCCGCGGTGGCGGCCGGCCTGCACGACGACGGCTCGCCGTACCGGGCCGTGGTGCTCACCGGCGGGCCCCGGCACTTCGCGGCCGGCGCCGACGTCACCGAGCTGATCGACCTGAGCCCGGCCGACTTCGATCGGCGTAACCGGGTGCTGCAGGGCGCGTTCCAGGCCCTGGCAACCGCGCCGCAGATCACCGTCGCCGCGATCGACGGCTACGCGCTGGGCGGCGGCTGCGAGCTCGCGCTGGCCGCCGACTTCCGGATCGCCGGGCGCAGTGCCGTGTTCGGGCTGCCCGAGATCACCCTCGGGATCATCCCAGGCTCCGGCGGCACGCAGCGCCTGCGCCGGGCGGTCGGGGCGGCCCGCGCCAAGGACCTGATCCTCACCGGCCGCCCGGTGCCGGCCGACGAGGCCCTGGCTATCGGCCTGGTCGATCGGGTGGTCGACGACGCCTTCGGTGCGGCGGTGGAGCAGGGTCTGGGCTTCGCACGGGGCCCGCTCGCGCTGCGCTACGCGAAGCAGGCGATCGACGCCGACCTGCCGATCGAGGCCGGGCTGGCCCTGGAGGCCGACCTGATCGCCACCTGTTTCGCGAGCGCGGACGCCCGCGCCGGCCTGCGCAGTTTCGTCGCCAATGGCCCCCGCCGGGCCACGTTTCAAGGCCGTTGACCAGTTGTTTCTTGTCTGTATCGACCGATCGGTCTAATGTCGTGCGCACCCTCATCTCAAAGGAGTCGCGCATGAGCGAGCTCAGTTTCGAAGGACGCGTCGCGGTGGTCACCGGGGCCGGCCGCGGTATCGGCCGCGCCTACGCCCGGTTGCTCGCCCAGCGGGGCGCCAAGGTCGTGGTCAACGACCTCGGCGGGTCGATGGAGGGCGACGGCACCGACACCGGCCCGGCCCAGGCCGTGGTCGACGAGATCGTCGCGGCCGGCGGCACCGCCGTCGCCGACACCCACGACGTGTCCACCACCGAGGGCGGCGAGGCGATCGTCGGCACCGCCCTCGAACACTTCGGCCGGATCGACGCGGTGGTCGCCAACGCCGGCATCATCCGCTGGGCCGGCCTGCCCGAGGCCGACCTGGACAACCTCGAACGGCACCTGGCCGTCCACCTGATCGGCACGTTCACCGTGCTGCGGGCGGCCTGGCCGCACTTCGTCGAGCAGGGTTACGGCCGCGCGGTGCTGACCACCTCGAGCGGCATCTTCGGCCTGGACAACAACCTCGGCTACGCGGCCGCCAAAGCCGGTGTGGTCGGCCTGGCCCGCAGCGCCAAGGTGGCCGGCGAACCGCACGGCATCAAGGTCAACCTGATCGCGCCGGCCGCGCAGACCCGGATGGCCGGTGGCGAGGCGGAGAACCTGCAGGGCGACGCCGGCCCGTCGGTCATGCCGCCGGACGCGGTGGCCCCGATGGCGGCCTACCTGGCCCACGAGAGCTGCCCGGTGAGCGGCGAGATCTACACGGCCGGCGCCGGCCGCTTCGCCCGCGTCTTCCTCGGCTCGACCGAGGGCTACCTGCACGACAAGGGCGCACCGTCGATCGAGGACGTGGCCGCCAACTGGTCCACCATCAACGACGAGACCGGCTACTACGTACCGTCAGATCTTCTTGCCTGGTCTGGATCTTTCCTCAGGCATCAGTTCGGCTGACCGCCGGCGCGTCGCGCAGGGACTGGAGTACGGCTCGGCCGTGCTCCAGCTCCGCCGAGGCGGAGTCCTGGGTGGCGGGGCTGGTCAGGATGCCGTTCAGGAAGATCTCGCAGTACAGGCCGGAGAGGTCCTCGACCTTCACGTCCTTGGTGGCGACCCACTGGTACGTGTAGTTGTGCATGTTGAGGAACGTCAGCTTGGTCAGTTCCAGGTCGAGCGGGCGCAGCAGCCCTTCGCGCTGACCCTGCTCCAGGACGGCCTGGATGCTCTGCTCGAAGGTGTCCCGCTTCGCCTTGAACAGGGTGCGGAACTCGCCCTCCAGCTGGCGGTATTCATGCAGGAACACCCACACGTGGTCGTGCCGGTTGATGACCTGCCAGAGCAGCGACTCGGACATCAGCCGCAGGCGTGCCGGGAAGCTCAGGTCGAGGGCGGCGATCGCCGCGGCCTCCTTGAGCAGCGGATCCATGACGCGGTCGTGGATCTCGGCGAGCAGCGCTTCCTTGGACTTGATGTAGTAGTAGAGCGCCCCGCGGGCCAGGCCGGCGGCCTCGCCGATGTCGGCGACCCCGGTGCTGGCGTAACCGTTCTTCGAGAACAGCTCGACGGCGATGTCGATGACCTGGTCGCGCATGCGCCAGTAGCGCTCGGTCTTGCCGCGCGCGCGCCGCGTCGAGGGCTTCTCCTCGTTCTTCGAAGCCGTGGGTGACATCGGGGCCACGTTACACGATCAGCCGGGCCCGCCCCGCGACGCGAGGCGGGCCGGAGCTGGTCAGACCGTGGCGACCGGGGTCAGCGGGCTGCCCTGGGTGCCGGGCAGGTTGAGCGGGGGAGCGGTGAGCAGGAAGCGGCTGCGGTCGTGCGCGCGCAGCCAGCCGGCCAGCTTCTCCAGGTACCAGAGCTCGCCGAGCGGCACGCCGAGCTTGAACAGGCACAGATTATGGATCGGCAGCAGGGTGTGCGGTTCCGGGTCCTGGTGTCCGTCGAGGCCCTCGACGGCGTAGTTGTCGGCGACCAGCGCCGAGATCTGCGACTCGGCGATCCACTCCAGCAGCGCCGGGTCGTGGCCGTCGAGATAGGGCGCGTAGGCCTGGATGGCGACCGGGTCGGGGTTCTTCTCCCAGGCCAGGATCTGCTCGGCGAAGCCGGTGCGCAGCAGCAGCATGTCGCCCGGCTCGACCACCACCTTGTCGGCCGCCATGATCTCCTGGAGCGTGGCCAGGTTGACCGGCTGCCAGGCGGTGCCCAGGTGGTGGGCCAGGTCGATCAGGACACCGCGGCCCTGCACGCCGTGCTCGGCCATGTGCTCGAGGCCGAGGTGCTTGGCGAAGCTGAGGCTGCCGCTGCCGTCGCCCTTGGCGTCCTCCTGCGGGCCGATGATGTCGATGCCGGGCCGGTAGCCGTTGTAGTAGATCGGCTCGGCCACGCCGTCACCGTCGGCGTCGAACTCGGCGCCCTGGTGGGCGAGGGCGTCCCATTGCGTCGAGTACTGCAGCCAGAGGGTGACCACATCGTCCGACCAGACGTCGGTGAGCACCGGGGCGATCTGCTGGCTGGCCACCACGTTGTAGAAGACGTCCTGCTTGTGTTCCAGGTCCTCGGTCGGGCGCAGGATCGGCGGATAGCGCCGCTGGTTGAGGGAGGTGCCGCCGGGATAGTCGAGCGGCAGGCTCAGGCTGAAGGTGACGCCGTCGGTGACCTCGCGGACGCCCTGCAGCACCTTCTCCGGGGTGAGCAGGTTGATCCGGCCGAGCTCGTCGTCATCGCCCCAGTCGCCCCACGTGGAGCCGGGGGGCCGCTGCTGCCAACGCTTCGTCATTGTTTCGTCTCCCTTTCCCGCACGTAACCGCTGGTCGCCGATGCTATTGCCGTTTGTACCGATCGGTCAATAGACTCGCGGCCTGGTCAACAACGGGACGTGGAGGAACGATGAGCGAATCTGTCGAGGCCGCCGTGCGCGCATTGCTCGGCGCGCACACCCAGGCGCAGGACGCCGGCCGCACCGACGAGGTGGTGGCCCTGTACGGCAAGGACGCGGTGCTGGAGATCCCGGGCATGGACCCGGTCATCGGGCACGACGCGCTGCGGGCCGCGTTCGCCGGCTGGGCGCCGGCCCAGCCGCAGAAACACCTGGTCGGCAACACCGTGATCACGGTCGGCGCGGACGGCGCGGCGACCGCGGTCAGCGACGTCGTCTTCTTCCAGCGCGGCGAGGCCGGCTGGCAGCCGCTGGTGGTCGGTCGCTACGACGACACGCTGCGCGACGACGGCGACGGCTGGCGCTTTCAGCGCCGCATCACCACCTACCAGGCTTAGGAGGGGCGATGGCTACGTCGATCGGTGCGGCTGTCTCTGGGTACGCGCATGCGCTGGACGCCGGGCGTACGGCCGAGGTGGTTGCGTTGTTCGCCCCCGGCGGGGTCTCCGAGATCGTCGGACTGGGCACCTTCGCGGGGCAGGAGGAACTCCAGGCCGGGTACGCCGCGCTGGTGCCGGCCGCGCCGCAACTGCACCTGGTGGCCAACACGGTGATCACCCCGGCCGGCCCGGACGAGGCGACCGCGGTCAGTGACCTCGCCTTCTTCCAGCGCGGCGCCGAGGGCTGGGCGTTGCAGCTGATCGGCCGTTACGACGACACGCTGCGCCGGCACGGGGACTCGTGGCTGTTCGAGCGGCGGGTCACCACGATCCTCTGAGCGTCATCGGAGCCGGGCCATCGTGGCCCGGCTCCGATCAGCGGTCACGCGAACCGGAAGGCCGCGTAGTCGTCGGCGGTGACCCCGGCGATCATCTGCTGCAGGTTCCACCGGCCGGTCGGGTTGAGCAGCTGCTTCACCGGCTTGCCGGGGATGTTGGCGCCGTAGAAGTAGCTGCTGGTCAAGAACGAGGAGTGGTTGCTGCTGCCGTCCATCAGGTCGGTCCACTCCTTCTCCGCCTCCGGCGTCACCTCGATCGTCCGGTTGCCTTGCGCGCGGGTGCGGACCAGCGCGTCGATGACGAAATCGACCTGGTCGCCGGAGTAGCGCGGGTTGTTGCCGAGCGCGCCGTGCGGGCCGCCCGGGAAGAAGAAGTTCGGGAAGCCGGCCGTCATGATGCCGAGAAACGTCTGCGGCCCGTCCGCCCAGTGCTTCTCCAGGGCCAGCCCGTCCCGGCCACGCACGCCGAGGCGGTTCAGCGCGCCGGTACCGAAGTCGTACCCGGTCGCCCAGATGATCACGTCGTATTCGCGTACGCCCGCGGTGGTCTCTATGCCGTTGCTGGTGATTTTGATGATCGGGGTCTCGTTGAGGTCGACGAGATCGACGGCCGGGTTGTTGAAGGCCTCGTAGTAACCGGTCACGAACGGCGGGCGACGGCCGCCGTAGCCGTGGTCCTTGGGCAGCAGGCGTTCGGCCGTGGCTGGATCGGTGACGATGGCGCGCACCTTCTCGGCGATGAACGCGCACCACTCGGCGTTGATCGCCGGATCGGTGGTCATGTCGAGATAGGTCTGGCTGAGCTTGGTGAAGCCGGGGCCGTTCCACAGCTTCTCGTAGAACTCACGGCGCTGCTCGGCGCTCTCCTCGGCACCCCGGCGGGAGGGAAGCTCGTGCAGGAAGCCGCTCGGCGAGGTGTTCAGCGTGTCCCGGATGGACTCGTAGCGGGCCTTGAGATCGGCCTGCTCCTCGTCGGTGATCGGCCGGTTGTTCAGCGGCGTGGCCCAGTCGGCGACCTTCTGGAAAACGGTCAGCGCGGCTACGTCCCCGGCGATGGCCGGCACGATCTGCACCCCGCTGGAGCCGGTGCCGATCTGCGCGACCCGCAGGCCGGTGAAGTCGATCGGCGTCGTCGGCCAGCGTCCGGTGTGGTACTGCGCGCCCCGGAAGTCGTCGCGGCCGGGGATCGCCGGGATGAACGGCACCGAGAGGATGCCGGTCGCAGCGACCACGAACCGGGCCCGGTGTTCGGTGCCGTCCTCGGTGCGCACGGTCCAGATCGCGGCCGACTCGTCGAACACCGCCGAGGTCACCTTGGCGTCGAAGACCATGTCTTTCCGCAGGTCGAACCGGTCGGCGACGTGGTTGAAGTAGCGCTCGATCTCGGGCTGGCCGGCGAACTGCTCCGACCACTCCCACTCCTCCCACAACTCCTGGGAGAACAGGTAGCCGTAGGTGTAGCTCTCCGAGTCGAAGCGCGCCTCGGGGTAACGGTTCCAGAACCAGGTGCCGCCGACACCGTCACCGGCCTCGAGCAGGCGGGCCGAGAAGCCGGCCTCCCGGGCCCGGTACAGCTGGTAGATGCCGGTGACCCCGGCCCCGACGACCAGAACGTCGATTTCGCTCATGTGCGCCTCCTATTGTTTCGACCGGTCGGTCTAGCGGCACTCTAAGGCTTCGGAGTTTGTTTCGGAACCGTTGCTTGTACCGACCGATTGGTCTAACTTTCGTGACGTGACCACCAACGACCTGCGCGCCACCGGTCTCGCGGCGATGCGTGCCGCGCTGCCCGGCGTCTTCCCCGACGGCGACGACCTCGACCTGAACGACGGCGGTTTCGCCGGCGAACTCGTCGACATCGGCCTCACCAGCGTCTGGGGCTCGCTCTGGGCCCGGCCCGGCCTCAGCCCTCGCGACCGCAGCCTGGTCACGATCAGCCTGCTCATCGCGCTCGGCGCCGAGGCCGAGCTCAAGACCCACGTGCGGGTCGGGCTCACCAACGGGCTGACCGAGGACGAGATCGCCGAGGTCATCTACCACGCCGCCGGTTACGCCGGCTTCCCCGCCGCCACGGCGGCCCGCACCGCGGCCCGGGCCGCGCTCACCCGCTGAGGAGTCGTCATGTCATTGGACGGGAAGGTCGCGGTCGTCACCGGCGGCGGCCGGGGGATCGGTAAGGCCATCGCCCTGGTGCTGGCCCGGCAGGGGGCCGCCGTCGCGGTCTGGGACCTGGACGGGCAGACCGCGAAACAGACCGCGGCCGAGATCGCCGACGCGGGTGGCCGGGCCATCGCGGTGGCCGGCGACGCGGCCGACGCCACCGATGTGGCCCGGGCCGCGGTGCGCACCCGGGACGAGCTCGGCTCGGTGACGATCCTGGTCAACAACGCCGGGACCAGCGCGTACGAGCCGTTCACCAGCATCACCGAGGAGTCCTGGGACCGGCTGATCCGGATCAACCTCAAGGGCCCGTTCCTGGTCACCCGCGAACTCGTGCCGGACATGCTGACCGCCGGCTGGGGCCGCATCATCAACATCTCGTCGTCGTCCGCGCAGACCGGCGCGCCCGCGATGGCCCACTACGTGTCGTCCAAGGGCGGCGTGGTCGGCCTGACCAAGGCGCTGGCCATCGAGTATGCCGGGAAGGGCATCACCGTCAACCACGTGCCGCCGGGCTTCGTCGACACCCCGCTGGTGCGCGAGGGCCCGGTCGACGTCGACGCGGTGGCCGCCACCATGCCGATGAAAAGGGCCGGAAAACCCGAGGACATCGCGTACGCCGTGGCCTACCTGGCCTCCGAGGAGGCCGGTTACGTCACCGGCCAGTCGCTGAGCGCCAACGGCGGCCGTTACCTGGCCTGACCGGCTCAGCCCGGAAGCGCGCTGCGTTCGCCGCCGTTGGCCACCACCACCGTGCCGTTGATGTAGCTGCTGCGGTCGTCCACCAGGAACAGGACGACCTCGGCGATCTCCTCGGGTTCGCCGACCTGGCCGCGGATGTTGGCCTGGCCGAGGACCTCGACGTTCTCGCCCAGCATCTGCTCGGTCCCGGCGGTGCGGACCGGGCCGGGCGAGACGCCGTTGACCCGCACGCCGGCCGCCCCGAACTCGGTGGCCCAGGAGCGGGTGAGCAGCTCCACCGCCGCCTTCGACGCGCCGTAGGCCGCCCCGACCGGCGCGGCCGAGGTCGCCGCGGGGAATGCACGCTCGGCTCCCTGGCGGGCGAACTCGGCGCGACTGACGAGCAGTCGCGCGAGGACCTCAGCAACGGGTTCCTGCGCTGGCAGTCGCTGCTGCAGTCCAGCCTGCTCGCCATGCGGGACCGCGGCGAGCTGCGCGCCGACGCCGACCTGGACGAGTTGTCGCTCGCCCTGCTCACCGCCCTGCAGGGCGGGACGCTCCTCAGTCAGACCTGGCGGGACACCCGCCCGCTCCGGGCGGCGCTGAACGCGGCACTGGCCTACGTTTGGTCCTTCGCGCCCTCACGCTGAGTGTCCGGGACGGCACGAAACCGGGACTACAACGAGATGGGGAGCGCCTAGCGTGGTCTCACGCTGCAACATTGACGGAGGCCACGGCCATGAAGGGAACCAAAGCACTGATCTTTCTTACCGCTCTCGCCCTTGTCGGCGGTTGCGGTCACGCCACTCCCCGTGCGGCCGCTACCAGCGCGCCGGCCACCACCACACCACACACGACGGAGGCGCGCCAGGTCGCGGCTCCGGCCACCTCCCCCTGGGGGACGGGGCCCTACACGGTCAAGCACACGCCGCCCGTCCCGCCGGTTCCGGTGATCACCGGGATTCGCTATGCCGGGCACAAGGACGGCTTCGACCGCCTGGTGCTGGACATTCCCGGCGCCCTCCCCGGTTACTCGGCCAAGTACGTGACCGAAGTACGCCGTGACGGCTCCGGCGACAAGGTGACCATGCCCGGGTACGCCTTCATTCAGATCGTCCTGCACCCGGCCCAGGCGCACCGGGACGACGGCACCCCGACGGTGAGCGGCATCCATCGCACCGGCCTCGCCGGCATCATGGCCTACGCCGTCGTCGGCGACTACGAGGGCTATGTGACGATCGCGCTGGGCGTCAGCGGCAAGCAGAGGTTCAACGTCGCCGAACTGTCCGACCGCGTCTACATCGACGTCGCGGTCTGACCGAACGCGCCTGATCGAGTCGCTCAGACATGTGCCCGATCAGGCTCGTCCGGGTTCAGCTCGCTGCGCTGGATCTGGCTGACGATCAGTCCGGCCAGCAGGAACAGGGTGGGTAGGGCGATAAGCAGCAAGATCAGCGTCATGCCCTCACGATCCACCGCCCCGGAGCCGCCCGGCAGGGCCGATCGACCCTCTACTGCAGAGCCGCGAGCACCTGCCGGGTCGCATGCCGGTCGATGGCCAGCAGGGCGTTGTCGTCGAGCTCGTGAGCGGCCCGCATCCGTACCGTCAGAATCTCGATCGGATCCACCGCCCCGGAAACATCGAGGTCCATCCACCGAACGCCGCCGTCGGCGCGCACCGCCCTCGCGGCCCGGCCGGCGCAGGCCAGCACGGCCTCGACGTCAAGCCCGTCGACCGACTCGCCCGCGCCCGACTCCATTGCGGTGCCCTCTGAGGCCGGCCGGAACGACACGGGAAGTCGCCCCGGGAGCTTTCGAACGCAGACGACCAGCGATCCGGGAACGGCGGCAAGATCGACCTTTGCAGGGTCTCGGACCAGCGCATCGGTGTGCGCGAGCGCCGCCGACAACCCGATCAGCACCGCTTCCTCGCCAAGGTCAATGACAAAGTCAAGATCTTCCAGCACGGGTACGGCCACCCCGCGCTCAGCGAAATGACGGGCCACGAGCATCCGGTGCAACAGATCCGTGTGCAGCTGGTTGGCAGTGGACACCTGCCGAACCCTCCTCCGCGGCAGCTCTTCTGGCCAGGCCCGGATGCCCGTTTCCTCGCTGCGGGACCAATGGCCCTGACCCGCCGGACCTCTCGCTCCTAACGTGGAGGTGAGCAGCAAGGAGGCTGTAATGAGGACCTGGAAAGTTGACGACGTGATGACCCAGGCGGTCGTGTCGGTGGAGCTGACCGCCTCCTACCGTTCCCTGGTCGACCTGCTGATCGCCCACCGATTCAGCGCGGTCCCGGTGGTGGACGCGTTCCAGCGGGTGCAGGGCGTGGTCTCGGAGGCCGACCTGCTCCGCAAGATCGAATATGCCGGCGAAGAGTCCCCGCGGCTGTTCGACAACCGCCGCCGGCGCGGCGAGCGGGCCAAGGCACGAGCCGGCACGGCCGCCGACCTGATGAGCAGCCCACCGGTCCTGGCGCTGGTCGGCACGTCACTGGCGGCGGCGGCCCGGCTGATGGACGCCGAGCATGTCAAACGCCTCCCGGTCGTAGACGACCTGGGCCGCCTGGTCGGCATAGTCACCCGAGGCGACGTCCTGAAGGTGCACCTGCGCCCCGACGACGAGATCCGCACCGACGTGGTAAACGGCGTGGTGGCCGTCTTCCTGGCCGAGGAGGCCGAAAACGTAACCGTCGAGGTGACCGGGGGCGTGGTGACCCTGACCGGCCGAGTCGGCCGCTGGTCGACAGCCGACATGGCCGACCGCCTGACCCGCCAGGTAGCCGGCGTGGTCGAGGTGCGCGACAACCTGGAGTTCGACTTCGACGACCGCCAGCTCCTAACCCCAGGAACAGTCTTCGGCGTGGCCTGACCCGATTCAGGAGGCAGCGTCGGCGAGGACTTCGAGTCGCTCTCGCAGCTCGATACCGGCCGACACTGCCCGGGTCAGCCGAACCGAGCAACGGCCCGGCGAGCCGAAGGGGCACCCCGGCCCCGGCGGTGCCGATCTCCCGCATCGGCTACAAAACCTTCGGCAAGGCGGCCGACCGCAGCTTCACCCTGACCTGCAACCAACGCGTTTGGATGTCCTCGATACTGGTCGCGAGCGTTTTGAGGCTCACCGCAGGGAATTCGCCGCGTATTTCGTAATGGTGGTTCGAAATGGGCATGTTTCCCGGGCGTCGTCGGGTTAGGTGGCCTTCGGTTGCGGTTTACGGAGGGCGATCGCGTGGAGACATCAAGGTTTTGTCTGTGCGGGATTTGGAGCGGCTTACTGAGTGGCATCCGGGCGGTGGAGCGCCAACGGCCGCCCGGACTGGCTTCGGGAGCATCGGGACCGTGTCTCCGACGTAGTGATGACGATCTTTGGCCTCGAAGAAGGGGCGGTTTACCGATGCTGGGTCATGGTTGTGCTCGAGGACCGTTCCAAACACAGCTTCACGCTGGATGTTTCTCGTCGTGATTTCGACCGGCTGCGAGACCTATCTCTGCGGGACGTCGTCTCCTTCGCCCATCGTTACCTGGCCGACTTCCCGTCGCTTGATCTGGATCCGGCGCAGAAGGAGAGCTGGAAGCGCCTTATGAGCGGCGACGTGGATTAGTTGACGACGGGTTAGGGGGCGACTGCCCTCAGCCCGTTGGTATGGTCCCGGCATGCCTGAGCGCCGTGGCGAAGTTAAGGCCGTTGACTGGGCCTCGCTGGGGGTGTTCGGCCGGGCCAAAGAGGTTCCGGCGGGCCTGAAGGCGATCTGGTCCAGCGACCAGCGGCGGCGGCGACGTGCCTACGAGGACCTGTCTGAGCTGCTTGTCCACCAGGGCTCTCGGTCGCCGGCGTCGGCCGCGGCCGTTCCGTTCCTCATCGACGTGGTGGCCGACCAGGAAGCTCCGGACCGGTTCGCTGCCTGCCAGGTGCTGCTGCAGATCGCCCTTGGTGAGGAGGAGTTCACCCTCGATGAGCGGCCGGACTTCGTACATCTGCGGCGTGAGGCGGCGCGTAAGGCGGCCTTGACCGTCGAGGAGCTGGAGGCGGAGGAAGAGGCCTGGGTTGCTGCGGCCGCTGACCCGGAGGAGCTTGCGGCCCGGGAATTTCGGGCGTTGTTCTCGGACGTTGAGGATGACCGGCAGGCCGAGCGCTGGGACATCGAGGCCTACGACGCGGTCCGGGCCGGCGTGCCGGTCTATGTCGCGGCATTGTTCGCGGAAGACCCCGGCACCCGGCTCTACGCCGCGCAGTTGCTGGCGTACTTCCCGGAGGAGGCCGCGACGGTGGTGCCGGCGCTGATCTCGCTGATCGGCGGCGCGGATCCGATCGTGGCTGCGACCGCCGCGGTAGCGGCCGGCATCTGCGCCCGCGGCACGGACGATCCGGCGCTCGAAGCGGCCCTTACCGACCGGTGGAAGAACGCCGAGAACCTGGCCGAACGCTGGGCCGCCGCGATCGCCCTGGCCCAACTGCTGGACCACCCCGGCCCGGACGTGCTGGCCGACGTGCAGGCCGCCGCCGAGGCGCCGGCGCCGGTCCCGCGCTTCCCGTTCCTGGACGGCGACATCGCCGCGCTCGCCGCCTTCACGCTGGCCCGCAACGAGGCGCTGGCCCGCAACGAGGCGCTGGATCGCCACGAGGCGCTGGATCGCCACGAGGCGCTGGACCGCGACGAGGCGCTGGACCGCGACGAGGCGCTGGACCGCGACGAGGAGAAGAACTACCCGGGGTAGAGGCGGGCCATCGCGCGCACCGTGGCGGTCAGCTGGGCGACCAGTGGCTCGGGCGCCAAGACCTGCACATCAGGGCCGAGGCGGAGCAGCATCGCGGCTGCGTGGGGCACGCTCTCCATGGGGATGGTGGTCTGCTGCCAGCCGTACGCGTCGGGGGGTTGGCAATTGTTCTGCGCCTGCCGGGCGGCCTTCGGGCCGATGATGCCGGGCAGCGCGGCCAGCCCGGCCGGGCTGAGGCGGATGACTGCGGCCTCGGCCGTGTCGGCCTGCTCGTAGCGTTCGACGTTGCCCTGCCAGAAGGTGGCCAGGTCGAAGTCGTCCGGGCGGGTGAAGGTCTCCGGCAGCGGGCGCAGCTCGACGATGGACGACACCCGGTAGGTGCGGGGGCCGGCCGCCACCAGGTACCAAATCCCGGCCTTGAGGACCAGGCCCAGCGGCTGCAGCCGGCGGGTCACCTCGCCGGGGCGGGGCGCCCACCGGCGGTAGCGGACCTCGATCACCCGGTCCTGCCAGAGGGCCTCGGCCGCGGCCAGCAGGTGCGGCACCGCGTCCGGCTCGCGGTACCAGTCGGGGGCGTCCAGGTGGAACCGCTGCCGGATCCGCAGTGACGCCTCCCGGTACGGGGTCGGCAGCGCCGCCATCAGCTTCAGCTCGGCCGCGGCCACCTGGGCGCCCAGGCCCAGCTCGGCGGCGGGCTGGGGCATGCCGGTGAGAAACAGCGACTCGGCCTCGTCGGCGGTCAGGCCGGTCAGCCTGGTGCGGTAGCCGTCCATCAGCTGGTAGCCGCCGGTGGGGCCGGGCTCGGCGTAGATCGGCACGCCCGCGGCGGCCAGGGCCTCGACGTCGCGGTAGATGGTGCGGCTGGTGACGCCCAACTCGGTGGCCAGCCGGGCGGCACTCATCCGGCCGCGGTTCTGCAGCAACAGCAGCAGGGAGAGCAGTCGGCTGGCCCGCACCTCCGGAAGTCTGCCAGACCACTGACAGAAGCTGTCAGGGGTAGCCCGTCAGGATCTGCGGCATGAACGATTTCGACTTCTTGATCGGCTCGTGGAACGTGGCCAGCCGCCGCTTGACCACGCTGTTCGCCGGCGGCGACGAGTGGGTCAGCTTCCCGGGCACGTCGACCTCTCGGCCGATCTTCGGCGGCGGTGGGAACGTCGACGAGATCGACTTTCCGACGCTCGGCAGCCGCGGCTTCACCCTGCGGCTGTTCGACACCGAGCGGAAGGAATGGTCGCTGTACTGGGCGAACAGCACGTCCGGGCTGCTCTTCCCGCCGGTGGTGGGCACGTTCGCCGACGGCCGCGGCGACTTCTACGGCGACGACACCCACGACGGGAAGCCGATCCGGGCGCACTTCATCTGGTCCGGCATCACGCCCACCGAGGCCCGCTGGGAGCAGGAGTTCTCGGCCGACGGCGGGCAGAGCTGGGAGTCCAACTGGATCATGGAGTTCACCCGCGCATGACCGTCGACGCCGATTACCGCCACATCACCAAGGTCATCACGCCGGGGCCGCCGCTCGTGCTGCCCGGCGTCTACCTGAAGTGGTATCAGGTGTGCCGCGCGGATCAGAGCATCGATTCAGGGGAGGCGAGAGCGTTCCTCACCGAGGAGATCGCCGACATCGGGGAGATCGGGTTCGTCATCCACCACCTCAGCGGCGAACACGTCCACCTGCTGCTGGTCTGCTCCTGGCGCGGCAACAACGAGATGTGGGAGACCGTCTACGTGAAGGACGACGGGCCGTTCGCCCTGATGCCGCAGACCACCCACCGCGGCGTGATGTGCGTCTGGGAATTCGGCGCGGTGGCCCACGAACACCAGGCCTGGACGGAATTCCTGCGCTCCGATCGCGACGAACAGGCCCGGAAGCGGTACGCCGAATCCCAGTTCAGCGGCCCAATATAGGCTGCCAGGAGCTCACCCCGATGCGGCCGGTGCTGCCCAGGTCGATGTCGCTGCGCGGGGTGAGCACCTGGGCGGTCCCGCCGGCGGTCGGGGTGATCTCCAGGAAGGCGGCGTTGACCGGCGGCGCGGCGAGGTTGTCATACGTACTCCGCCAGGCGACGACGGCCGTGACCCGCTCGCCCGGCTTGAGCACCACCTCGCGCGGCGGTTTGTTCCAGTCCGGAACCGGCCCGGTGATCACGTAGGTGCCCTGCAGGATGTTCACCGACACGTTCCGGCGCTGCTCGTCGAGGAGGCGTACGCCCGGATAGCCGTTGACCTTGGCCGCCGCCGTCCCGCAGTTGACCAGGAAGAAGTCGAGAACGCGCAGCCCGGCCGCCGCGTCGCCGGTGCCGAGTTCCACGCGCAGGCCGTCGGCCGGGCAGGTGGGCGCGGCGGAAACAGAGACGGAGGCGGATGGCGACGGCAGGGGAATCGGCCCGGCCTGGGTGCATCCGGCCAGCAGAAAAACCAGGACCAGCGGGTACGGGCGCCTCACCGCACCAGCTCACGGATCCGGGTGACGGCCCGCCCGAAGTACCGGTGCTCGACCGGCCGGGTCAGGAAGTCGGCCAGCGAGTACAGGTCGAGGGCCTGGCTGAGCTCCCGCCAGTCGGCGGGCAGGTCGCCGCCGCCGTCCCGGAAGCCACGCAGGAAGTCGTCGGCGAACCCGGCCGGCTGCGGGAAGCGCAGCATGTTGCCGACGTCGAAGAGCGGCGAGCTGCTGAACGCGAACTCCCAGTCCAGGACGGCCACGACCCGGTCCCCGGAGGCGAGCAGGTTCTTCGGGTTGTAGTCGGCGTGCACGAGCTGGTGACTGCCCGACAATCCGGAAATGTCCGAAGAGGACGCGAGTCGCAGTAACGAGCGCTGTTCGACGTCGCTGAGATAGCCGACCGCGTTTCCGGTGCGCAGGCAGCGTTCGACGAACGCGTCCAGCCCACCGATCGGCTCGACCCCGTCCGGCGAGAGCGAGGAGTCGAAGAAGCCAGGCAGGTCAAACGACACCGACCCGATCCGGGCGAGCGTCTCCCCGACGGAGTAGCCAGAAGTCGGCGGCTGCCCGTCCACAAAAACGGAGAGCACCAGCCCGTCGGAGGGGGAGAAGGCCACCACCTCGGGCACCGGCACCACCCCGCGCAGCCGCGATGCGAGGGCCACCTCCACCGCGCACCGGTTGGTCCCGAGATACCGCCGCAGGACGAACCGGCTTCCGTCGTCCATCGTGAGCAGGACGTTGTGGTTGCTGTATCCGCCGGTCAGCTCGCGTGACGACACCACCCGGCGCCCTGGCAGCGCAACCGTTTCGACCCATTCCATGCCGTTGATCCAAGCAGAGCGGATCAACCGGCCCGGGACTGCACCTCGCGCGCGGTCAGCTTGGCCCGCACCTCGTCGGCGTCCGGATGGTCCAGCTCGGTGAGGATCGCGAGGGAGTTGCGCCAGGCCTCGCGGGCCGCCCGGTGCCGGCCGCCCGCTTCCTCGGCGTCACCCAGGTGGGCCAGGACGATCGCTTGATATTGCTGGTCGTGCTCGTCGCGGAACGCGTTCGCCGCCCGCCGGTAGCAGGCCGCCGCCTCGGCGAGCTCGCCGAGGCGGAAGTGGGCCATCCCGACGCTGTCCCAGGAGTGGGCCGCGCCCATCCGGTTGCCGGCCGCCTCGTGCACGGTGACGGCCCGCCGGCAGTAGTCGAGGGCCTGCCGGTTGTCACCCATCGTCAGATAGCACCAGCCGATGTTGTTCATCGCCCGCGCCTCGCCGACCCGGTCACCGTCCGACCGGGACAATTCCAGGGCCCGCCCGCCCTCCTGCAACGCTTCCGCATAGCGGCCCTCCCGGCGGGCGACAATGCCCAAATTCAGGTGTACGTCGGCCATGCCGGTGACGTTGCCGAGTTCCCGGTAGAGGGCGAGCGCCGTGGTCAGGTGCGCCCGGCCCTGGCCGAGATCGCCGAGTTCGGCATGCGCGTACCCGACGTTGTAGTGGCTGACCGCCTGCAGCAGCATGTCACCGGCCCGCCCGGCCGCCGCGACCGCGAGCATCTGCCAGGTCACCCAGTTGCGCCGGTCCCACCGGCGCTCCAGGTAGGTGAGCACCGCCCAGGCCATCCACCAGGCCTTGGTGTCCAGCCCGGCGGCCACGGCCAGGTCGGCGCAGGCGCGCAGGGCCGGCTGCTCGGCCGAGAACCAGGCCAGCGCGAGCACGCCGTCGCCGAACGACTCCGGGACCGCGCCGGGGGTGACGTCGGTGGGACGGCGGCCGCTGAGGTTGCGCGACGCCTTGAGGCACTGGTCGGCGCTGAGGGCGGTCTGCAGGTAGTGGTCGATCAACCGCCGGGTGGCCGCCTCCCGCTCGGCCGGCGAGTCGATCTCCTCGGCCAGGTCGCGGGCGTAGTCGCGGAGCAGGTCGTGGCAGCCGTACCGGCCGGGTAGTTGTTCGGAGACCAGGTTGGCCGCGACCAGTTCCTGCAGCGCCGGCCGGACGCGCCGGGCCGGCAGGCCGGCCAGGCTGGCCAGCGCCGGAGCGCCGGCCACCGGCGTCGGATGCAGGGCGGACAGCCGGAACAGCCGGGCCGCGTCCGGGCCGAGCTTGCGATAGGACCAGGAGAAGACGCCGCGTACGTCGGTGGCCGGGTCGGGGCCGGCCAGTACGTCCAGCCGGGTCCGGGCCTCGCGCAGCTCGGCGGCGATGGCGGTGAGCGGGAACTGCGGGTTGGCGGCGGCCCGCGCGGCCGCGATGGCGAGGGCGAGAGGGAGCCGGGCGCAGGACCGCACGATGTCGTCGACGGCGCGCGGCTCGGCCCGCACCCGGTCGGCGCCGATCCGCCGGGCCAGCAGCTCGCGGGCGGCGGGGGCGTCGAGCACGTCGAGCAGCAGCAGCTGGGCGCCGTCGGCGACGGCCAGCCCGGCCAGCCGGTCGCGGCTGGTCACGATGGCCACCGAGCCGGGCACGCCGGGCAGCAGGGGGCGCACCTGTTCGGCGTCGCCGGCGTTGTCGAGCAGGATCAGCATCCGCTGCCCGGCCAGCGCGCTGCGGTACAGGGCGGCGCGCGCTTCCAGGTCGGCCGGGATCCGCTGCGGGGCGACGCCGAGCCCGTCGAGCAGCCCGCGCAGGGCCTCGGTGGCCGGCAGCGGCGGGCCGACCGGGCCGAAGCCGCGCAGGTTCACGTAGAGCTGGCCGTCCGGGAAACGCTCGCGCACCCGGTGCGCCCAGCGGATGGCCAGGGTGGTCTTGCCGACCCCGGCGGTGCCGGACACCGCCGAGATGATCACGCCGCGGGCCGCCTGGTCGGGGCCGGCCAGCAGTTCGTCGAGCCGGGTGAGTTCCTGGTCGCGGCCGGTGAAGCCGGACGGGTCGGACGGCAGCTGGGCCGGGATGATCTCGGTGCTGCGGACGGCCGGCTCGGCGGCCGAGCGCAGGAAGCGTTCCCGGTCGTCACCCTCGAGCCGGAACGCGTCGGCGAGCAGCCGCATCGTCCACATCCGGGGCGCCGCGATCTTGCCGGCCTCCCACTTGCCGACGCTGCGCACGCTGACGCCGGCCCGTTCGGCCAGGTCTTCCTGGGTCATGCCGAGTCGCCGACGGTGAGCGCGCACCAGGTCAGCGAACACGGAACTCCCCACGAGAATCGTCATCGACGTCCAGCAATGGTCGCAGGTGTGGTCACTTGCGGGATAACAAGGGTCAACACCCAAAGTTCCGGTCAAGTTCCGATCCTGGTCCACTACCCTCGAGCGGTGAGCGGAGTCGACGCGGGGACGGCGCTGGCCCGGGCCGCCCAACTGGGCCCGTACTTCGCCTGGGAACAGGTCGACGATCTGTCCGATTGGCACCGCTGGTCCGATCTGGCGGAACCGGCCGTGCTGGCCGAGCGGGTCGCCGCTGCCCGGACGGCTCTCGCGACCATGGGCGGGCTCGCCGAACAAGCGGTGCCGGAGCGGGTGGTCGCGTCGGTCGCGTTCCTCGGTTACGCCGCGCGGGTGCTCTCCCCGCTGCTCGGCGCGGCCGCCCTGACCGGCCACCTGCCGGTGGCCGGCAGAACCACGCTGTGGTGGCGGCCGGTGCCGGCGGGACCGCTTCCCTTGGCGTACGGCGTAATGAGCGCGACCGTGCCCGCCTCGCCGGAGGCCCTCCGGGGGATCGCCGTCGAGGCGATCCTGGAGCCGGTCCTGACCACCTGCCGCACCCGTTTCCGCCTGTCGCCCCAAGTTTTGTGGGGGAATGTCACCTCGGCGCTGGCCGGCGCCACCGCGATGATCAGCAGAGTCGATCCGGCGGCCGGCGACCGGGCCGGCACTCTGCTGGCCGGGATGCTCGCGTTGCCGCCGCTGGCCGGCACCGGCACCCTCCGGGGACGGGCGCTGACCAGGAACAACTGCTGCCTCTACTACCGGATTCCGGGTGGCGGCACGTGCGGCGACTGCGTTCTCCGGCACCGCCCGCAGCGCTGAAAGTACCGATGAAGTACCGGTTTCCGCCCTGGCTCGCGCTCCTTACCCAGGGGAGTCTGAATAGGCAAGCCGGGGGCGGTGCCACCGCTGAACCAGAGGGGGAGGCTCAGCGGAAGTGGGGGGCACCGCCCCTCTGATCATCGACGGTGGTCGACCGAAAAGCGGTACTTAAAGATCTAGATATATTGTTACGCTCGGCCGCCATGAGAGCTGAATTGGGTAACGTCCCAACACGCCTGGTGGCGCTCGGATCGGCGACGATCCTGAGCCTCGCCGGCGTTGTGGTGAGCACCGCCGGCCCCGCGTCCGCCTCGGGGCATCGTCCGACTCCCGGCGCGGCCGGCCTCGGCGACCGGCTGTACCCGCTGCTCGGCAACGGGGGCTACGACGTACAGAACTATGACCTTTCGCTGACCTATCCGCAGAAGGACCCCGCTCAGCAGGTCACCGGCGACGTGACCATCACGGCGGTCGCCACGCAATACCTCTCCCGCTTCGACCTCGACTTCAGCGGCGACGCCGTCGGCCAGGTCTGGGTGAACGGCAAGCGCGCCGCCTTCGTCCGCTCCGGCGAAGAGCTGGTCATCACGCCGAAGAAGGCGCTGCCGGCGCACCGGAAGTTCACCGTCCGGGTGGCCGGCTTCAAGGCCACGCCGATCGAGGCCAACGCCGACTCGCCGGCCGGCTTCGTGAAGACCCCGGACGGCACCATCGTGGCCGCCCAGCCCGACGAGGCGCACGGGCTCTTCCCGAACAACGACCACCCGCGCGACAAGGCCACCTATACGATCCGGATCACCAACCCGGTGGGCTGGACCGGCACGGCCAACGGCGTGCAGGTCAGCACCCGGCAGAAGAACGGCAAGGTCGTCTCGGTCTACCGGGAGAACCACCCGATGGCCAGCGAGCTGATCCAGGTCGCGGTCGGTGACTTCGTCACGTTCAGCCGGGGCACGGTCGACGGGGTGCCGGTCCGGGACGTGGTGCCGCGCCGCCTGGCCGACGAACTTCTGCCGAAGGCGGCCGACGAGGTCAACGAGATCCGCTTCATGCAGAGCAAGGTCGGCAAATACCCGTTCGAGAACTACGGGACGCTTGTCATCGACGCCACGCTCGGCTTCGCGCTGGAGACCCAGACGCTGTCGCTGTTCGACACCTGGTGGTACAGCCTGCCGGAGTTCGTGCTCAACCCGGTCGGCGCGCACGAGCTGGCCCACATGTGGTTCGGCGACAGCGTCGCGCCGTACGAGTGGAGTGACGTCTGGCAGAACGAGGGCCACGCCACCTGGTACGAGTACGAGTACGCGCTCGAGACCGGTGTCCTGCCCGACTACGCCGGCGTCGACAACCTCACCGACCTGTACAAGGCGATCTACGCCCGGGGCGACGAGCGGCGGGCCCGTTACGGCCCGACCGCTGCGCCGCTCAAGGCCGACGTGATCTGGGACGTCTTCAACCCCAACGTGTACGACGGGGGAGCGCTCGTCCTCTACGCCCTCCAGCAGAAGGTCGGCGCCGCGAAGTTCGCCCAGATCGAGCGCACCTGGGTGAGCCGCTACAAGGACAAGTCGGCCTCCACCGGCGACTTCATCCGGCTCGCCTCGCAGGTGTCCGGCCAGAACCTGACGGCGTTCCTGACCGACTGGCTCTACGGCACCAAAACCCCGCCGATGCCGGGTCACCCGGACTGGACCGTCAACCCGTGGCCCGCTCCGGCCGGGGCGCAGGCCTCGACTCTCGCCGCCACCACCCAGCGTCACCGCTGATTTCCCGGTTATAGCTCGCCCTCGGCCCGTAATGTCCGTTCTGGTGACATTCGGGCCGAGGAGGAGCCGTGGCGCATACCGGTCCGCACGACAGCGTGCGGCTCGCCGTCGTGGTCGGCGCCCTCGGCGTGGTCTTCGGCGACATCGGGACCAGCCCGATCTACACCCTGCAGACCGTCTTCAACCCGGACGACCCGCACCCGGTCCCGGTCAGCACCGACAACGTGTACGGCGTCGTCTCGCTGATCTTCTGGTCCGTCATGATCATCGTGACGGTGTCGTACGTCCTGCTGGCCATGCGGGCCGACAACGACGGCGAGGGTGGCGTGATGGCGCTGATCACCCTGATCCGCCAGTCCGGCACCCGGTACGGCGGCAAACGGGCCATGTGGCTGGCGGGACTCGGCATCTTCGGGGCGGCGCTGTTCTTCGGCGACAGCATGATCACGCCGGCTATCTCCGTACTCTCCGCGGTCGAGGGTTTGAAAATCGTCCAGCCGTCGCTGGACGAGGCGGTGGTGCCGATCACCGCGGTGATCATCGTGGCGCTGTTCCTGGTGCAGCGGCGGGGGACCGCCACCATCGGCAAGGTCTTCGGGCCGATCATGATCACCTGGTTCGGTGCGATCGGCATCCTCGGCATCGCGGGCATCGCCCGCGAGCCCGCCATCCTCAAGGCGCTCTCCCCGACGTACGCGGTGAGCTTCCTGGCCGGGCACTTCGGCATCGCGTTCTTCGCGCTGGCCGCCATCGTGCTCTCGGTGACCGGCGCCGAAGCCCTGTACGCGGACATGGGCCACTTCGGCCGCCGGTCCATCACCCGCGGCTGGCTGTTCCTGGTGTTTCCCGCCTGTGTGCTCAGCTACCTCGGCCAGGGCGCCCTGATCATCGACGACCCGAGCCAGATCAGCGGCCCGTTCTTCCTGCTGGCGCCCGACTGGCTGCGGCTGCCCCTGGTGCTGCTGGCCACCGCCGCCACGGTGATCGCCTCGCAGGCCGTGATCACCGGCGCGTTCTCGGTGACCTCGCAGGCCGCCCAGCTCGGTTACCTGCCGCGGCTGCGGGTCACCCACACCAGCGAGTCGGCGATCGGCCAGATCTACGTGCCGTTCATCAACTGGCTGCTGCTGGTCTCGGTGCTCACCCTGGTCTTCGCGTTCCGTAGTTCGGCCGCCCTGGCGTACGCCTTCGGGATGGCCGTGACCGGCACGATCACCATCACCACCCTGCTGTTCTTCTACATCGCCCAATGGCGCTGGACCATCCCGCCGTGGCTGATCGCGGCGGGCGCGGGCGTGCTGGTCTCGATCGACCTGCTGTTCGTGGCGGCCAACCTGACCAAGCTGCTGCACGGCGCCTGGCTGCCGCTGCTGATCGGGGTCACCGCGTTCACCGTGATGACCACCTGGCAGCGGGGCCGCGCGATCGTCACGGCCGAGCGCAAGAAGCGTGAGGGTTCCCTGCCGGAGTTCGTCGAGCAGCTGCGCTCCGACGACGGCCGGATCGCCCGGGTGACCGGAACCGCGGTGTTCCTGAACCGGGGCATGCAGACCACCCCGCTGGCCATGCGCGCCAACGTCGAGCACAACCACGTCCGGCACGAACACGTCCTGATCATCTCGATCGAGACCCAGGTGGTGCCGCGGGTGCCGGCCGCCGAACGGGTCTCGGTGGACGATCTCGGTTACGACGACGACGGCATCATGTTCGTGACCATGCGCTTCGGTTACGCCGACACCCAGGACGTACCCGCGGCGCTGCGCCTGATCGACCCGGCCACGACCGAGGGCCGTCTGGACCTGGAAGACGCGTCCTATTTTCTCTCCAAGATCACCCTGCGCCGGGGCGACGAACCGACCATGGCCCTGTGGCGGAAACGCCTGTTCATCGCCACTTCGTACATCACCGCCGACGCGGCCGAGCACTTCGCTTTACCGCGTGATCACACGGTAATCATGGGCTCACACGTCGAGGTTTAAGAACCGTATGGGGGAGGCGACCCGAGTCCGGGCCAGCTAGGCGCGCGTTGTTCACGGTGACGCGGGCCGATCGGCTCGTGCGATTCCGGAAGAGGTTGACCCCCCATGAACGTGAAGCGCTACGCTCTCGCCGCCACTGTCGTGGCCGTCGTCGCAGGTGGCGGTGTTGCCGCCGTGGGCATCGCCAACGCGGACACCACGCCCACGCCGTCGAACCCGTACATCGTCGCCCCGCCCGGTGCCTCGCTGAGCAGCGGTGACGCCACCGCGATCCAGGTCGCCGGCCGCACCTTCTCGGGCACCGCGGTGCCGGCCAACGCCACCGGCGCGGTCGTCAAGCTCAGCAGCGTCAACCCGTCGTCCTCGGGCGTCCTGACCGTCTACACCACCGGCACCCGGCCCGGCAGCCCGACCGTCAGTTACCGGCGGGGCCAGAACGTGACCGGCACGGCCACCGTCCCGCTGGACAGCCGGGGGCGGCTTTCCGTCTACAGCTCGGCCCGGACCAAGTTCACCCTGCAGCTGCAGTCGTACACCACGCCGACGGTGACCCCGCCCGCGCCGACCTGCACCGCGACCATCTCCACGATCGCGCCCAGCACCAAGACGCTGACCCAGGTCGGCGGCAGCATCCGGGCCGCGTCCCCGGCCGGCGCCACCGACTTCGGCAGCGTGACCCTGCCGGCCGGCACCTATGACGCCCGCGTCATCGGCGGCTTCACCGGCTTCAACAACACCGACACCTGGCTGCCGTCCGGCGTCTTCCTGACCGGCACGATGACCGTGGTCAAGGGCGCCGAGATCAACTCGAGCTTCACCAACAACGTCACCGCCGGCGGCGTGATGATCCCCAAGTCGGACAGCGCCACCCTGACCCAGGACCCGACCCTGGCCATCTCCACCTTCCTGATCCTCGACACCGAGACCGAGGTGCACATCAAGCTGTTCGCCTACGCCTCCAACAGCGGCACCGCCGGCTCCGGCCAGGTCAAGGCGAACGTCCAGAGTGCCCAGTTCCGCAAGGTCTGCTAACCAGTGATTTGCACTTCTCCCGGAATGAGCCCCGGGAGAAGTGCAGATCCCCTACCGGCGGCGGTTATGGTGGGCGCTGCGCCGTGGTGTGGGGAGTTGTTCATGAAACAGCGCATCTTTATCGGCAGTTCCTCGGAAGGCCTCCGGGTGAGCCGGGCCGTCCAGCAGGAGTTGGACGGGGACTTTGACGTCACCGTGTGGAATCAGGACGTTTTTCAGCTCACCCTGGCGAATCTTGAAAACCTGCTCGAGGTGCTCGATTCGTCGGATGCCGGGATCTTCGTGCTGAAGCCCGACGACATCGTCGTGAGTAGAGGGTCGGAGCGGCCGGGCGTTCGCGACAACGTGCTGTTCGAGTTGGGCATGTTCATCGGCCGGCTCGGCCGGGAGCGCACCTTCATGCTGGTCCCGCGCGGCTCGGCGGCGCACCTGCCGAGCGATCTGGCCGGCCTCGCCAGCGCCGGGTACGACGCGGAGCGGGTCGATCGGGAGCCCAGGCCTGCGGTGGCGTCGGCCTGCAACCAGATCCGCGAGCAGATCCTCCGGGTGCGCGGCCGCCGCGTCACCGAACCGGTGTCCGAGTCGCGGCTCGATCGGGCCATGCGGCGGATGAGCGGTGACCTGGAACGACTTCTCGCCAACCTGCCGACCGACCGGGATCCGGCCGGCGGCCACGACCAGGTCTCGCTGCGGATCGGCCGGGCCGACGTCGAGGTGACGTTCGGCCGGATCGAAGACCACCGGACCGACAGCGCGGCCACCGTCGTCGCCCTGCCGGCCAACGAGTACTTCGACGACGCCTGCCTGCGCGACACCCGCAGTTCGCTGGGCGCGTTCGTGCAGGCCGCCTTCGGCGAGCAGATCGAGCGCTTCATCGACGACGTCCGCAAGACCCTGGCCGACCGCCCGGTCCAGCGCGTCGCCCGGGCCGAACGCCGGGTCGACGACAGTTACGGCGTCGGCCAGGCGATCCAGATCAACGGTTATTCGCCGGCCGTGATCCTGGTGTCGGCCACCACCGAACGGATCGGCACCGGTCTGCGCGCCGAACCGCATTTTCTCTATGCCGCGCTGCAGGGAATCATCGAGACCATGAACGCCAATCGGCGCACCGAATTGGTCATGCCGGTATTGGGCGCGGGCCACGGCGGCATGCCGGTTTCGGTGGCCCTGCTGTTCAATTTGATGGCGCTGCGCTCGATCCTCAACGAGGACATCGGCCGCCACCTCCGCAAGGTGCAATTGATCGTTTTCGGCCGGGACGGCCACCCCGACCCGGAGGTGGACCTGCACGCCATCGCCGAACGCCTGCCGAAGTAGACGTCCGATCACCGCCAGACCGGCAGGCCGGTCCACGCCAGGCTCGTCCCATGGAAAACACATTGGACGGCAAGGTCGCACTGGTCACCGGCGGAAGCCGGGGCATCGGCGCGGCGGTCGCGTCCCGGCTGGCCGCGATGGGCGCCGACGTCACCCTGACCTACCGCAGCGACCGGGAGCGGGCCGACGCGCTCGCCGATCGCATCCGGCGCGACGGCGGCCGGGCAACCGCGGTCCGCGCCGACAGCGCCGACCCGGCGGCGGTCACGGCCGCGGTGGACGGCGTCGCGGCGGACCGCGGGCGCCTCGACATTCTGGTCAACAACGCCGGCGCCTTCCTGCTCGGCCCGGTCGAGCAGCTGACCGCGGCGGACGTCGAGCAGACCGTGGCGGTGAACATCCGGGCGCCGTTCGTGGCGTCCCAGGCGGCGGTCCGGCACCTGCCGGCCGGTGGCCGGATCATCAACATCGGCAGCAACATGGCCGAGCGCGCGATCTTCCCGGGCTTCTCGCTGTACTCGATGAGCAAGACCGCCCTGATCGGCCTGACCAAGGCCTTGAGCCGCGAGCTCGGCCCGCGCGCCGTAACGGTAAACCTGGTAAATCCGGGCCCGACCGACACCGACGCCAACCCGGCCGACGGCCCCAACGCCGAGGCGATAAGCGCTTTCACCGCCCTGGGCCATTACGCCGCCCCAGCCGACATCGCCGCCGCCGTAGCCTTCCTGGCCACCCCCGAAGCCCGCTACATCACCGGCGCAACGCTCAACGTAGACGGCGGTTTCACCAGCTAAGCCCTTTCCGGACAATCAAACCCTTTGCCGGTACGGGCGACGCCGTAGACAACCGCAACTACCCCCGACCGCAGCCACCGCGCGACCAGGGTGCAACACCGGCGCGTGCCGCGCCGCTCGCGCAACCGAACACCCAAACCCGAGGCTTTGCTCTGCTCACCAATACGCGCTGCTCTGCGCACCCCGGGTAAGCGGGCGATCTTGCGGAGTTCCTGTTTGCTCCGAGCGGTAAGCCTTCAAGGTCGGTGAGCCGGAGCGACGGAGAAACCCGGACTCGCAATCTGGCCGGAACGAGAGAGGCGAAAGCCGCAAAACGCCCTGCCATCTGAAGGGGCTCCGACCCCGCTCCTCACTTCAGAGGCAAGAGAAAGTTTCTCTCGACTTGCTGGCGCGGAGCGCGACGCGGAGGGCGGTGCGGAAAGTCGCACAAAGCCCTCAAAACGCCCTTGCGCGTGCGTGAGCAGAGCAAGGGGTGGGGGTTCGTTGCGCGATAGGCGCGGCACGCGCCGGGGTTGCACGGTGGCCGCGGGGTGGCGGCGGTCGGGAGTAGTTGCGGTTGTGGGCGGCGATGGCCGTACAGGCAAAGGGTTAATGGGTTAGGCCGGTGGGGGAGAGGGTGTCTCGGCGTAGGACCTGGAGTAGCTCCTCGTAGGGGCCTATCAGGTAGGCGCGGTCGCCGGCGGCGAATCTGGTGTCTCGGCGTGGGGGATGTTCCAGGGTGCCGGCGGTGGCTCGGCTGATTGCCACCACTCGGGTTCGGGCCGAGAGGTCCTGCATGGCCAGGCCGTCCAGGCCGCCGCCGGGGGCTACCGTCAGGCGGCCTACCAGCATCAACTGTGCGCCTACGTAGAACGTGGAGATCACGTCCAGGCCCAGAGCCGCGCCCACGAACCACGGTGCGGCCAGCGCGGCGGTGGAGCGGGCCTGGCCCAGGCCGAAATTGCGGTCCACCGTGGTGGCCAGGGTGCGGTCGAACAGGCGCAGTACCACCGGGACCTGGGCGTAGCGGTCGCCCAGTTGGTCGCGCAGGGCCAGGCCGGTTTCCAGGTTTACCAGGTCGTCGCTGGTCAGGACGGCTACCGCGCGGGCACTCGCCAGCTGCACCCGGTGCAGGGTCTGCGGGAGGGTGGCGTCGCCGAAGATGACGGGAATGCCGCTGTCTCGGACCTGGGCGGCGTAGCGGCTGTTCTCGTCGCGTTCGATGACCACCACGTCCGTGCCGGTCGCGGCCAGGCGTTCCACCACGCGCACGCCGACCGAGCCCAGGCCGATCACCACCACGTGGGCGGTCAGCTGTTTGAGGCGGCGGTTGCCCAGCGCCTCCTCGATCCGGATGGTGACCAGCGTGTTGGTGAGCAGGGCGAAGAACGTGGTGGCCAGCAGTACGCCGCAGATCATCAGGGCGATCGCGAACAGGCGCAGCCAGGGCTGCTGGCTGCGGAAGTTGAAGTCGCCGAAGCCGACCGTGGCGATCGTCTCGACGGTGAAGTAGGCGGCGTCCAGGACGCTCATCCGGGTGCCGTCCGGTTCCTGGTAGTTCAGGCGCAGCACGACCACCGCGGCGGTGGCCAGAAGAAGGAGACCGCCGAAGACGTACGCCAGGCGGCGGTCGACCGCGGCCGGGAGTGAGCGGAGCATGTGCCATCGGTCGGGTCGGGCCGGTGTGGGGCCGCTGGTGCGGCTGCGGAGGCCGGCCTCGGCCAGTTCGGCGGCGGTGCCGAACAGGGTGACCAGGTCGCCGGGGCGGACCCGGTGGTCCCGTCCGGGGCAGACCACCATCTCGCCGCCGTCGGCGGCGGTCACCGCCAGCGGGGCCAGCGACCCGAACTGCGCGCGCAGCCGGCCGCCGGCCTCGGCCACCACCTGGGTGGCCACGAACGGGTGGCCGTCCAGGTCCAGCTCGTGGGTGCCGGTGCCGAGGCAGGACTCGACCAGCGACGGCGCGGACAGGCCGGCCACGTCCAGCACCGCGATCGACAGGGCGGACAGGGCCCGGCCGACCGCGGGGTTGCGCAGCTGCACCACGATCCGCAGGTCGGGCCGGTGCTCCCGGGTCAGCAGGGCCGCCTCGATGGTGTGCAGGTCGTCGGCGAGCACGCAGATCACCGCGACCGCGCCGGCCAGGCCGGCCTCGTCCAGCGTCTCGATCAGCCGGGGGCTGCCGACCACGATAGGTACGCCCCAGCCGCGTACCACCCGGACCAACCGCGGGTCGGCGTCGTCCTCGACCACGACCACCTGGACACCGGCGAGGTGAAGTTGTTCGACCGTGCGCAGCCCGACGTCGTCGAGCCCGCAGACGATGATGTGCCCGCGCCGACTCATCGGTGCAGGATCAACGGCGACGGTTTCGGTTGTGTTACTCGTTGCCGGGAGTCAGGTCTTTGACCTCGTCGTACTGGACCTTGGCCGGGGTCTCGGCCGGGGTGTAGATCACCCGGATGACACCGGTCGGGAACGCCTCGGTGGCGGCCACCTCGAGGTGATAGGGCGTGTCGCCGTCGTCGAACAGACGGCGGCCCTTGCGGGCGGCGACCGGGTGCACCAGCAGCCGCAGCTCGTCGATCAGGCCGGCCGCGAGCAGCTGCTGCACCACCGAGATCGAGCCGGGGATGAGGATGCCCTTGATGCCGGGGTCGGCCTTGAGCGCGGCCGCCGCCGCGACCAGGTCACCGTCGATCAGCTCGGAGCTGCGCCAGGTGAACTCCAGCGGCTGCCGGGAGACGACCACCTTGCGGATGTCGCCGAGCTGCTTGGCGAAGCCCGCGTCCTCGCCGCCGGCCTCCTCGCGGCCGGGCCACGCGCCGGCGAAGCTGTCGTAGGTCTCGCGCCCGATCAGCAGCACGTCGGCGGTTTCGTAGTCCTCGCCGACCGCGCGGCCCATGTTCTCGTCGAAGTACGGGAAGTGCCAGTCCGGGTCGATCTCGGCCACCCCGTCGGCCGAGATGAACAGGGTAGAGATGATCTTCGCCATGGCGGTAATCCCCTCGTGATGGGCGTCCCCGCCAAGATAGTCCCCCGGCGGCTCGCCGCCGGGGGACTCGCCCGATCAGTACCGGCCGCGGCCGCCCTTCGCCGCGGCGTTGATGGCGTGGATGCGGTAGAGCTCGCTGTTCTCTTCCGTCCCGGTCAGCGCGACCCGGCAGGTCAGGTTGTTCTGCACGGCGGCCAGCGCGGTCTGCAACACCGCCGGGCGGATGTTTTCGAGCACCCCGAACCAGACCTGGGTGAACTCTCCGTTGACGTCGGACAACAGGATCGCGATCGAACCGTCCTCGCTCGGGCCGACCTGATCCACATAGCAGTCGAAGAACAGGAGATCTTCAAACGAAACCGTCACATCACTCCCCAATCCGTGGGACTGACAAGCACCCTACGTGTTCAGCGGAGCTGCTTGCGGTAGGGAACGAGCGTCAGCCGATCGAGGAGCGGCGCATTCGCCGAGCGGAGCAGGATGCCCGGCCACACGTTCGACGCGTACGTGGTGCCGTCGAAGTTGGGCAGTTCGGCCGAGGAGAACCGGATCGTGTTGCTGCCCTTGCGGAGCTGGACCGGGACGGTGAGCTCCCAGAAGTTGTTGTCGTGGAAGCTGTGCGGGAACAGCACCCGCTTGGCCGTACCGCCGTTGATCGTGAGGTCGGCGTGCCGGGCGAGCGGGTCGGGGTTGTAGTGGGTGGCCTCGGCCTGCTCGGGGTTGGCGTACCGGATCCGCAGGGCGTACGTGCCGGCCTGGGCGGCCGGCACCGTGACGGTCAGGGTGTTCGCGCCGCTGATGCCGGTGACCGCCTGGCCGCCACTGGCCAGGCTCTTCGCGGTGACCGTCCCGCCGGTCCCACTCTCCGCCTCGACCACGGTGGTCGGCAGATGCGAAACGGTCGACGTGACATCCAGCCGGTCGATGAAAGCCGGGCCGATCGCGGTGACCTTGTTGACGCCGCCGGACAGCGATACCGCCACCCGGCCCGAACCCACCTCCAGCCCGTTGACGGTCAGCTTCGCCTTACCCGCCTTGACCCGCAGGTCGAGCGTGGCCTCGGCATCCGCCTTGGAGTAGACCCAGAAGGTCGCGGTGCCGCCGCGGGCGAGCGCGACCCCACCGGCCCGCGGCAGCCCCTTGGTGAGCGTCGCCAGTTCGGCCTCGTAGGTGGAGGTGGCCGGCCGGGGCTGGGACAGGGTGATCCGGTCGAGGATCACGTCGCCCTTGGTCGCCTTCGTGCCGTCGAGACTGCGGGCGGCCAGGGCGATGGTGTGCTTGCCGGCGGTGAGCTGGACGGTGGTGTCGGTGTGGTCCCAGACCACCCACTTGTAGCCGAGCGGCAGGAACAGTTCCTGCTCGGCGGCGCCGTCGACGCGCAGGAACACGTTTGTCGGCCCCTGCTCCTGCACCAGCGGGTAGGTGTTCAGCGAGTTGGCGAAGACCGACAGGTCGTAGCGGCCGGTGGTGGGCACGTCGACGTCGAAGGACAGCACGCCGTCGCTGCCGGTGCGCAGGCCCCCCACGTCAAAGCCGCCGGAGGTGTAGAACTTCGACACGTCGGCGGTCGAGCCCTCGGGCCCGTTCTTGCTGTAGCCATCGCCGGTGTAGGTTGCCGCCTCAGCCTCGTAGGAGGCCTGCCACCTTTCCGCCGCGGCGGTGGGCGAGGACCCCGGGGACAGCACGATTTCGTACGCCGAGGACTCGCTCAGCCCGGACAGCTCCACGACCGCCGTCCCGCCGCTCACCGGCACGTTCTTCTCGGCGACGACAAGGGGCTGGGCCGAGTCGCCGATCTGGCCGGTCCACGGGATTTCCCGCACCGAGGCGTGCACCTTCCGGCCGAAGGACGCGGGCACGTTGGTGAACTGCAGGTAGCTGCTGCCGGCCGCGCCACCGATGATCGCCCGCGCCTGCTGCTTGCTCTTGTCCAGGGTGGCCACGCCCTGCAGCGTGTAGTTCTGGCCCGGGTACGGCGGGGTGACCGCGACGGTGTCGCCGGTCAGCTGCCCGTACGCGTTGAACAGCCACCACTGGCCGTTGCCCCGGTTGGCCTGCACGGCCGAGTCGGAGATGTTGCCGTCGATGTTCCAGTACGCGATGTCCGCGTCGACCTTGGACTCCTCGATCGCCGAGATCCACTGGATCATCTGCCCGGGCACCGAGGTGTGGTAGTTGAACGCGTACTCATTGATGTTGATCGGAAGGTGTTTCCCGGGCAGAACTTCCGCTTCCCAAGTTCTGTATTCAGCAACACTCTCGCGCACGGCCTCGGGGTGGCTCAGCTCGTGCCAGGTGATCACGTCGGGCAGTGTTCCGGCCGATGAAGCGTGCTGGAGGAAGCCCTTGACCTGGTCGAACAGGATGCTGGTGTTGGGACCGGCGATCCGCGCGGCCGGGATCTTGCCCTTGATCAGGTGGTAGACCTCGTCCCAGGCCCGGAAATAGTCGGCCGGATCGGTCAGCCACGACACCCCGTTGTAGCTCCACTCGCCGGTCCCGAACATGTTGCCCTCGGGCTCGTTGAACGGCACAAACACGATGTTGTCCTGGTATTTCAAGGGCAACTTCAACACCTGATCCACCTGTACGGCGATCTTCTGCTCGAACAGCGACAGCTTCTCGGCCGGTGTGCTGCCCGGCCACTGGTACGGGAAGCCGCGGTGGATGTCGGTCATGTAGATGTAGACGTCCCCGTCGGTGCTGTCGGCGAGCGGCTTGACCACCTCGAGCGCGTCCGCCCCCGGGTGCTGCGGCCCGTCCTGCGCCTTGGTCGACACCGTCCGCAGGTTCATCCCCTCGATCAGGTTGTTGGTCGGCACACCCTCGCCGTACAGCCCGTAGAGCGACCCGGCCGCACCACCGTGGAACTTCCCGGTGCTCTTGCCGAGGTCGATGGTCATCTCGCCCTCGCGGATGACGGTGACCGTCGCGGTGACGGCGGTCCCGGCGGCCGTGCCGGTCACGGTGAACGTGCCGCGCTGGGCGTACTGCGACGGGTCGACGGCGGCCCAGGTGATAGGCACGTCCCGGTCGTAGCCGTCGGAGAACGTCCCGCGAACGCTCGCCGGCAGCTTCGGCGCGGTGCCGATCGTGGTGCCGACGGTGAACGCGGTCTGCGCGATCCCGGTAACCGTGGGCGTCGTGCCCACCTCCGCGGCCACCTGCGCCGCGGTCAGCGCGGTGTCCCAGACCCGGAAGTCGTCGATCGCGCCGTCGAACAGCGGGTCGGCGTAGAACGACTTACCGATGAAGCCGGACGAGGTGGTGCCGGCGTCGATCAGGCCGCCCGCGGTGGCGGTGGTCGCGGACGACGAGACAGCGGCCCCGTCCAGGTAGGTGGTGAGCCGCCCGGCCGTCGTGTCGAGGGTGACGGTGACGGTCTTCCAGGCGTTGCCGGGCAGCGCGGCCGAGCCGATCACCTCGGTGCCGGCCCCGGCGACGTTGGCCGCCAGCCCGGTCAGCAGCTTGCCGTCCCCGCTGTACGGCGTGGTGAACAGCCGGCTGGTGGTGTCCTTGCCGAGCGCGTAGATCCACTGCCAGGGCGTGGCGCTGGCGTCCCACTTGACCCGCAGCGACAGGGTCAGGTCGGTGCGGCCGTCGAGGATGGCCTTGGGCAGCGTGACGTACGCGCCGTTCGAGGTCGGGCCGCCCCCGGGGAGTTGGAGGGCACCGTCCACGAAGGCCGCGGTGGATCCGTTGACCAGCGTGCCGTCGAGGCCGTGGCCGGACGAGTCGGCGATCACGCCGCCGGCGACGTCATCGGCGTCGAAGGTGTAGGCGACCACCGGTGCCGGGGTCGCCGCCGAGGCCGCTGACGCCGGTGCGACGACGAGCAGACCCAGAAGAGTGATAACCGGAAAAGCTTTTCTCAATTCGAGCCACCTCATCGATCGCGATGACACCCGGGGATTTCGGCCACGTTACGGAGGACCGGTCGGGCCCGTCAATGGATCGAAGCGCTTCGAAGGAAAACGTTTTCTCGATATGACGTTTGTCAGGTTGCGCGGATTTGCCAGTGTCTATCCCGGAGCCGGGACGGTCCCGGCACGGGGAGGCACCCAGATGCGTCGACGAAGACTGTCCGCCGTACTGCTCACCTCAGCCCTGGTCATCGGGGGCTTGCAGGCACCGGCGGCAGCCGCACCGTCCACGACCACCGGAACGCCGACAGCACAGAAGCCCATCTCGGTCACGCTGCTCACCGGCGACCGGGTCACCACGCACGGCAAAGGCGCGACCGTCCAGCCCGGACCGGGCCGCAGCAAGGTCCGCTTCCTGACCCAGACGATCAAGGGTCACCGCTACGTCATCCCGACCGACGCGCTCGCGCTCCTGCGTGCCGGCCGCCTCGACAAGCGCCTGTTCGACATCTCCGAGCTCGCCGCCCAGGGCGGTGGCGACCTGCGCCTGCTCATCTCGTACCCGAAGAACAGCGCGACCGGCGCACGGAGCGCGCTCTCCGCCGGTGGCGCGCGGGTCACCCGCGACATCGCGCAGGTCGGCACCCTGGCCGCGCGGGCCAACCTCGAGGAGCGGGCCACCCTCTGGTCGTCCCTGACCAGCGGTTCGGCCACCGCGCGCTCGCTCAAGCCGGGCGTGCAGCGGGTCTGGCTGGACGGCAAGCGCAAGGTCAGCCTCGACCACAGCGTGCCGCAGATCGGCGCGCCCACCGCCTGGCAGGCTGGTTACGACGGCACCGGGGTCACGGTCGCCATCCTCGACACCGGTATCGACGCCACCCACCCCGACCTGGCCGGGAAGATCGTCGCCGCGGAGAACTTCACCACCACCGCGACCGCCGACGACGAGGTCGGGCACGGCACCCACGTCGCCTCGATCATCGCCGGCTCCGGTGCGGCGTCGGGCGGCCGTTACAAGGGCGTCGCTCCCGGCGCCAAGCTGCTCATCGGCAAGGTCTGCGAGACCGAGTTCTGTGACGACTCGGCGATCCTGGCCGGCATGGCCTGGGCGGCCGAGCGCGCGCCGGTGATCAACATGAGCCTCGGCGGTGGCGACACCCCCGAGATCGACCCGCTCGAGCAGGCGGTCAACGACCTGACCGCGCAGTACAACACGCTGTTCGTGATCGCGTCCGGCAACGCCGGCCCGAACTCGGCCGGTTCGCCGTCCACCGCCGACTCGGCGCTCGCGGTCGGCGCCGTCGACCGGGACGACCAGCTGGCCTACTTCTCCAGCACCGGCCCCCGGGTCGGCGACCACGCCATCAAGCCGGACATCACCGCGCCCGGCGTGGACATCGTGGCGGCCAAGGCCAAGAACGGCTTCATCGGCGACCCGGCCCCGGTCGACGGGTACGTGGCGCTCTCCGGCACCTCGATGGCCACCCCGCACGTGGCCGGCGCGGCCGCGATCCTGACCCAGGAGCACCCGGCCTGGTCGTCGAAGCTGCGCAAGAACACCCTGATGGGCTCGGCCAAGACGATCGACGGCTTCAACGCCTTCGAACAGGGTGCCGGCCGGGTCGACGTGGCCCGGGAGATCACCCAGACGGTCAGCGCCGACGAGGGCAGCCTCAGCTTCGGCCTGGCGATCTGGCCGCACGGTGACGACCAGCCGGTGACCAAGACCATCACCTACCGCAACTCGGGTACGGCCGCGGTCACCCTGGCGCTGTCCGCCCCGGCCGCGCCGTTCACGGTGGCCGCCTCGACGCTGACCGTTCCGGCCGGCGGCACGGCTTCCACCACGGTCACCGCCGACACCAGCTCGCCGTCGCTGTCCGACGGCCTGCTCAGCGGTTACCTGGTGGCGACGGCCGGCGACCTCAAGGTCACCACGCCGCTCGGCGTCGACCGCGAGGTCGAGAGCTACGACGTCGTCGTCAACACCACCAACCCGGACGGTACGCCGTCGCTCGACCACTACGCGGGCCTGTTCAACCTGGACACCTTCCAGAGCTTCGACGTCTACCAGGCGCAGGGCTCGGAGACCGTCCGGTTGCCCAAGGGCCGCTACGGCGCGTTCGTCTGGATCAACAACGCCGAGGCCGAGTCGACCGCGATGCTGACCATCACCGAGTTCGTCGTCGACAAGGCGAGCACGATCTCGTTCGACGGCCGGCTGGCCAAGCCGGTCAACGTCAAGGCCCCGCAGGCCAACGCGGGTACCGTCCTGGCCGCGGTCAACGCGGACTGGACCGGCGCGGACTGGGGTATCGGGGCGAGCGCCCTCGGCCTGACCTTCGACCAGCTGTCCGCGGCCCCGGCCACCCCGGTGTCCAAGGACTTCTTCGTGGCCAGCGTGAACGGGTCGTTCGCCGACCCGGGCGCCGACGGCACCTTCCGGAACAGCCCGTGGACCACCGACCTGGCGTACTTCCAGCCCGGCAAGATGTTCAACGGCCTGACCAAGACCCCGCGCCTGCGGGACCTGGCCACGGTCAAGGCCGACTACGCGGTGTCCGCCACCGGTGCCGAGGGCACCAAGGGCAACTTCGCCAAGTACAGCGAGAACAGCGGCGGCTGGTTCGTGGCGCTGCCGTTCTCCCTGCCGTTCCACCGCACCGAGTACCTCAGCACCGAGGCGCCGTGGCAGCCCGACTTCATGCAGCAGCTGCCTGCCGTCGGCGAGGACTGGCCGGAGCTGATCAGCGAGCAGATCGGCGGGGCCACCCCGGTGCGGGCCGGCCGCACGTACCACCAGGCCTGGAACACGGCGGTCTTCGGGCCGAACGTGACCCAGCCGCTGTGGATCGGCGACTGGGTGTCCCGGCAGGGCGACCACCTCAGTGCGTACCCGTCGCTGTTCGGTGACGGAGCCGGCCACCCCGGCTTCTCCACCACCGACACCTACACGTCGGCGCTCTACCAGGGCAGCACCAAGATCGGTGAGGGCGGCGAGTACGACCTGCCGGCCGCCACCGCGAAGTACCGCCTGGAGGTGTCGGCCACCCGCAGTGCGCCGCACCTGTTCTCCACCTCGGTCAGCGGGACCTGGACGTTCAAGTCCGGCCACGCCCCGGCGGAGGGCTACCAGCGGCTGGCCCTGTCCACGGTCCGGTTCAGCCCGAACCTGGACGACCACAACGCGACGGCCGCCGGTCGCCGCTTCGAGATCCCGGTGACCGTCGAGCAGCAGCCCGGCTCGACCGCCGGGACCGCGAAGTCGGTCAAGGTCGAGGTCTCGTACGACGACGGCAAGACGTGGCACCGGGCCGACGTGCGCGGCTCCGGCAACCACCGGGTGGCGACGGTCAACCACCCGCGCAAGGCCGGCTTCGCGTCGCTGCGCGTGGCCTCCACCGACACCAAGGGCAACACGGTGTCGCAGACCGTGATCCGGGCGTACGCGCTGCGCTGACCCCGGTCACTTCTC
Organism: Paractinoplanes tereljensis; assembly: GCF_016862435.1. Lineage (GTDB taxonomy): Bacteria > Actinomycetota > Actinomycetes > Mycobacteriales > Micromonosporaceae > Actinoplanes > Actinoplanes tereljensis. The sequence goes on along the minus strand of NZ_BOMY01000051.1, from coordinate 218,755 downwards.
GTGCCAGGCTGGGCCGTTCTCGGCCCAGCCTGGCCGCTTTTCCGGCTCGCCGGGGCGGGGGAGCCGGCTGAGGGCGTCGCTCACCTCCCGGTGCAGGCGGCGACCGGCCCGGCGGCCGTGGAGGGTCAGCTCCGGCGGCGGCACCACGATCACCGGGCAGGGCGCACCGCGCACGGCGGCGCGCACCACCGGCCCGCCGAGCCAGCGGCTCCGCCCGGCTCCCAGAACCAGCAGGTCGTGCGGGTGGGCGTAGTCGCGCAGCGCGGTCGCGGCGAGCCCGCGTGGCACCCGGATCACCACGTCGTCGGCCGACTCGCCGGCCAGCCGGAACGCCCCGTGAGCCAGGGTCCGGGCGTCCTCGGCGGTGGCCCGTTCGAACTCCCAGGTGGGCCGGGCCCGGGGTCCGAAATCGAGCTGCCAGGCCCGTACGGCCAACAGAGGCACCTGCCGGCGGCGCGCCTCACCGAGCGCCCACCGCAATGCCGCGAGTCCCGCCAGGGACGGCGAAACGCCGACGATCACCTGCTCATCAGTCACCTGGCCACGATCACCCGGCGCGGTGCGGGGCGGACAGGGTCGTTCACGGCTCTGGGACGCTCGCGTCGCCGTTGTTGACGCCGCGTTGACGCCAGGGCCGGGGGAGCAGGGCCGGGACGCGGAGCATGTGCTCGGCGTAGGCCGGACGGCGGGCGAGGGAACGGCGGTCCATCAGCGGCACGCTCACCAGCGCGAAGAGCAGCACCATCACGATCGGCCCGGCCATGGTCCACCACCAGCTCGGCGCGGCGGCCAGGCCGAACAGCCACAATCCCCACCAGAAGCCGATCTCGCCGAGGTAGTTGGGGTGACGCGAGTAGCGCCACAACCCGCGGTCGATTATCCGGCCGCGGTTGGCCGGGTCCGCGGTGAAGCGGTGCATCTGCCGGTCCGCGACCGCTTCGATCAGTACGGCACCGCCGGTCACCAGCACGGCCAGGGCGTCCAGCCAGCCTAGCGGCCGGTCGGTGACGGTCACCGCGGGCCAGACCGCGAGCAGCCCGGCGAAGACCACGAGCGTCGGCATCAGCTGGATGCCGGCCAGGTTGACCAGCCACCACGGCAGCCAGGGCGGTCGTTGCTCGCGCATCTGCACGTAACGCCAGTCCTCGTGCTCCAGCCCGCGCCACGACCGCACCCAGTTGCCGGTCAGCCGCACCGCCCAGATGAGCACGAGCGCGACCACGACAACTTGCCGCCCGTTGAGGTCGTCCCGCCACAGCACCCAGGCCGACACGACCACCGGCGGCGCAACACTCCAGTACGGGTCGTAGAGGCTGGCGTTGCCGACGACCAGGCTGGCCGCGAATACCACGACGGTGGCGACCAGATCGGCGCCGAGGGTGCGGGCGAGCGGGTGCCCGGGCGTGGCAGCGGCGACGGCCCAGGCGGCCAGCCCGGCCACCGCGTAGGTGGCGGCCACGACACCGAGCGCGAACCATCGACCACTGCGAATCATGCGAAGAGGGTAGGCCGAAAATGAAGCGCGAGCGGACCGCCCGGATGGCTACGGTTCGGGGGTGGCGCGACCGGAGATCTATGTCAGCACCGACGTTGAGGCCGATGGGCCGATTCCCGGGCCGCACTCGATGCTGAGCTTTGCCTCGGCGGCGTTCACCGCGGGCAAGGAGCTGGTCGGCACGTTCAGCGCCAACCTGGTCACGCTGCCCGGCGCCGAGGGTAACCCGGACACCATGGCCTGGTGGGCGACCCAGCCGGAGGCCTGGGCGGCCTGCCGGGCGGACCAGGAGGAGCCGGCCGCCGCGATGATCCGCTACCGCGAGTGGCTTGAAGGGCTGCCGGGCAAGCCGGTGTTCGTCGGCTACCCGGCGGCGTACGACTTCATGTTCGTGTACTGGTATCTGATCCGGTTTGCCGGGTCCAGCCCGTTCTCGCACTCGGCGCTGGACATCAAGACCTACGCGATGGCGTTGCTGGGCACCGACTACCGGGCGACCGCGAAGCGCTCCATGCCGCGGTCGTGGTTCGACGATGCCCCGCACACCCACGTCGCGCTGGACGACGCGATCGAGCAGGGCGCGCTGTTCTGCGCCATGCTCGCCGAGCGTTTCTCAGAAGCCAGGGAACGCCGCGCGTAGCTCGGCGAGCGTGATGTTGCCGGACACCTCGACGCCGGCCGGGGTGAACCGCTCGCCGAGCCGGCCGTAGACGAGCCGGGCCGCCGACTCCAGCGGGCCGCTGAACGTCGCGGTGGCCGGGAGGGTCTCGGTGGTGAGCCGGGCCGCGTCGTCGAGCACGATGCGGTACGGCGTCTTGGCGATCTCGACCACCGCGTGCTCGCGCGCCTCCGCGGGCTTGCCGATGAAGCCGAGCATGAAGCCGATCCCGCCGCTGAGGTGCTCGGCGAGCAGCTGCGCGGCCGGCTCGGTGAGCGCGGCGGCCGGGTCGATGCCGGCCCGCACGTCCCAGCCGTGCTGGACGACCTCGCTGAGCCGCATCGCCAGGAACGAGGCGAACGGCAGCGGCTCGGGCAGGAAGCCGAGCTTGACCGGCAGCTCGTCGTGCCGCGACTCGGGCACCGCCTCGAACGCCGCGACCAGCGCCTCGTCGGACCGCACCCAGCCGGCGGCCTGGTCCTGCGGGCTGAGCGCGTTCCAGCGGTCCCACACGCTCTGGTTGAAGCCGTCGCCCGGCACCTCGGCCTCGCCGAGGGCCGCGCGGAAACCGGCGAGCGAGATCTCGGCGCCGCTGCCCAGGTGCGACAGCACGTCGGCGACGGTCCAGTCGGACGCGCCGGACGGGCCGGTGAGCTGCTCGTCGGTGAGTGTCGGAACCAGGCTCGCGAGAGTGTCGTGCTCACTGCGCAGAACCGAGGTGGTGCGGCTGGCAAGGGTCGTCATACCGACGAGCCTAGCGAGCCGTGCGCGTCGCTTGTCCGATCAGGTGGAGGGTCACGCTGATCAGGCGAAATCGGTGGCTTCGCCCGGCTCGCTGTTCGACAGTTAAGACATGGCGCACGACCGTAGGGCTCCGCTCAACCCGCTGCTCGCTGTCCTGTTCGCGGTCGGCGCGGTGGCCGTGCTGTTCCTGGCCGGCCTGGCCGCCCAGCGTTACGGAAGCAAGGAACCGGCCGCCGTCGCCGGGCCGGCGGCCACGACAAAGGCCACGAAAAAGGCCCCGACCACACCTCCGCCGCCCGGGGTCGGCGACCCGGTGCGGGACGGCAAGTTCGAGTTCGTGGTCTCCCGGGTGGACTGCTCCCGCACCAAGGTCGGGCTGGAACACCTGGAGAAGACCGCGAAGGGCAAGTACTGCGTGGTCAGCCTGTCGGTGCGCAACATCGCCGACGAGTCGCAGTACTTCCTCGGCCGCTGGCAGAAGGCGTTCGACGCGGCCGGCACCGAGTACGGCAACGACGAGATCGCCGGCGTCTATGCCAACCACGACACCCAGACGTTTCTGAAGAAGCTCAGCCCCGGCGACCGGGTCGAGGGCAAGCTCGTCTTCGACGTCCCGAAGGCGACCAGGCTGACCAGCCTGGAGCTGCACGACTCGCTGCTCTCCGGCGGGGTGAAGGTCACCGTCGCCCGCTGACATCAAGCGGGGCCGCGGTGGGCACTGTCGCAGTCATGGGTGCCACGCCGGACGAGATCGCCGAACTTGATCGGGAAGACGCGGAAGAGCGGGAGATCGTCCGGCCGCCGGACCTCAACCAGGATACGAATCGGTCAGCCACCCGGCTGGAGCTCTTCTTCGACCTGGCCTTCGTGCTGTTCGTCGCCCGGTGCGCCGACCTGCTGGCCAAGGACGAGACCTGGGTGGGCGGGCTGACCTTCGCGGCGGTGGTCGCGGTGGGGTGGTGGGCCTGGGCCAGCAGCGCCCTGTACGCGAACCGGTTCGACACCGACGACGCGGTGTTCCGGCTGCTCATGCTGGTGGGCATGGCCGCCGTGATCGGGATGGCGGCGTCGATCGACGAGCTCGGCGGGGCCTGGTTCACCCTGTCGTACGTGCTGCTGCGGTTCGTGCTGGTCGCCGGCTACCTGCGGGCCTGGTGGCACGTGCCGGACGCCCGGCCGACCATGCGGCCCTACCTGATCGGGCACACCGCCGGAGCCGCCTTCTGGCTGGTCTCGCTGGCCGTGCCGGGCCCGGCCAAGTACGTGCTGTGGGGCGTGGGGGTCGCGGTGGACCTGCTGGGACCGACCCTGTCGGCCCGGCTCGAGGACGCCCTGCCGCTGCACATGGAACATCTGCCGGAACGCTTCGGCCTGTTCGTGATCCTGGTGCTGGGGGAGTCGGTGGCGGCCGCCGTTACCGGTGTGCACGACGGTGCCTGGAAGGGCGGGGTCGTCGTCACCGCGGTGTTCGCGTTCGTGGCCACCGCGGCGCTCTGGTGGTCGTACTTCGACCTGTCCGGCGGCGCGGCGAAACGCCGGCTGCTGGAGGAGGGCCACGACCGGACCAGGCAGGGCGTGCACGACTTCTACGTGTACGCGCACCTGCCGGTCGCGATCAGCCTGGCCGCGGTGGCGGTGGGGCTGGAGCACGCCATCCTGCACGGCGCCGAGGATCACCTGTCGGCCGGAACGCGAGGCGTGCTCGCGGCCGGGGTCGCCGGATACCTGTTCAGTGCCACGGTGATCCAGGCCGGGCTGTCCCGGCAGGTGCGCCCGGCGTTGCTGTGGCCCGGCCTCGGCGTACCCCTGGCTCTCGGACTTTTGTTGGCTGATCTTCGACCGCCGGTCCTGCTCGCCTTCCTGGCGGTGCTCCTGGTGGCCGGAGTGGCCACCGGGGTGGCTCAGCATCACGCAGGCGAGATCCGGACCGCGCGCACCTGAGCGAGCCGGATACCGTTGACGACTATGACGACCTATTCCGGTCCGGCGAGGCTGACCCTCGTCGACGGCACACGCGTATCCGGCATGGCCTCGCTCAGCACCAACCAGCGCGGCGGTATCGACGGCTGGGGCGGTACGTTCCGTCCGGATCAAGTCAGCGCCGAGGTCCGCGACGCGGGCGACGGGCTGTCCCTGGAACTGCCCTATGACCAGGTGGGCGAGGTCGCCGTCACGGGCGTCCGCAAACTCCTGGCCACGCAGGTCCTGATGTCGCTCGCCGGTCGCGGTCCAGCGCCGTTCTGATGCGCTCCACTCGTCGGCCCGGGACCGGTTCCGGTCCCGGGGCCGGCGACCGGAGACCCCCGTAAGGGTGAATTGTCGGTAATTTCTTACCCCCGCAGTCGCCGGAGTGCCGCCCGCCGGCGGTGGGCCACGACCAGGTTCACGGCCGCGGCGGCACCCAGCACGGCTACGACGACGGCCATCCCGGCCGGGAACGACCCGCGGGTGGCGGCCAGTGCGGCCACCCCCGCCCCGCCGGCCAGCCAGGCGGCCAGCGCGATCCAGGCGGCGATCACCCGGTCCCGGGCGTACAGCGGGGCGCGCCGGGTAAGTGCCCACCCGCCGTAACCGGCCCAGCCCAGACCCACCGTGGTGAGCAGCCCGAACGCGGCGGCCGTGCGGCCCGGCAGGGCCGGTTCGGTCGCCCAGAGGGTCCCGGTCAGCAGTGCGCCGCCGAGGCCGGCCAGCAGCACCGCCAGGTAGCCGAGCCGGCGGCGCAGCGACAGCGGAGCCTCCAGCCGGGCCAGAATCTCGTCGGGCGTCATCGGGTGAACCCCTTCCGGGCGACTTCCTCGCGCAGCAACCGGCGTCCCCGGTTCAGCCGGGACTTGATCGTGCCGACCGGGACCGCGCAGATCTCGGCACACGTCTGCAGGGTCAGATCCTGCAGGTAGAACAGGATCAGCACCTCGCGCTCGCGGACCGGAACGGCGGCCAGCAGCTCGCCGAGCACCGCGCGGTCCACAATGAGGTCGGCGGTGTCCTCGACCGGCGCCTCGGGTTCCGGGAGCCGGTAGGACGCGCGCAGCAGGTCGGTCACCTGGCGGCGGGCGATGGTGAACAGCCACGGCGCGAACCGGGCCGGATCGTTCAGTTTCGGCAGCCCGCGGAACACCGCCAGCCACACCTCCTGCACGACGTCCTCGGCCCGGTCCGGCCCCAGCATCCGGCGCACGTAGTTCCACACCGGGTCGTGCCAGGCCCGGACCAGCTCGGCGAAGGCCGCGCGTTCCCCGAGCCGGCAGCGGACGATCAACAACTCGTCGGTCATCTGCCCTCCTCAGCCGGTTCAGTCGCGCCGCGTGCCGAAAAGGTTCTTGTCAGTGAACCCGGAGAGGTTACCGGCACGTAAACAACAGCATGACCGTGGTGGAGACCGAAAGCCGGGCCGATAACCACCGGCCCCTGCACCTCGCGCGCGGCCCGCGCTTCAAGTGGGTCGCGGCCGCCGCCACCGGCGGCGTACTGCTGCTGGCGGCCGGCATGCTCGCCTACGCCGTCCCGGTACCGATCCTCGACGACATCATCCGCGACCGGATCGTCAAGCAGGTCAGCAGCCAGGTCTCCTGCTCCGGCGCGGCCGCGGCCGGCACCGAGGTGACCGTGGGCGGCGGCCCGCTGGTCCCGCAGGCGCTGCACAAGCGCCTGACCGAGGTGAAGCTGATCGTCCCCGACGCCACGCTGAGCGGCGTCCCGCACGCCCGCTTCACCGCCACCATGCGCGACGTAACTCAACCCTCCGGCGGCACCCATGTGGGCAGCATGGACGCCGCGATCACGGTAAACTTCGGCTACCTGCCAACCCCGGCGGGCACTCCGAAACGCACCTTCCACAAGGCCGGTGACGGCGGCCTCTCGGTCGATGTGACGATGCCGGCCGCAGCCGCCGACAACGTGCAGGCAAAGCTGTTCATGAAGATGCGCCTGCGCGGCGAGACGGCGCAGTCGGTCCCGCAACGCCTGGAGATCTTCGGCAAGTCCCTGCCCGCGTCCCAGGTGGGCGACCTGGCCGGCGGCGTGCGCAGCCAGCAGCTACCACCCCTGCCGGACGGCGTCCGCTACCAGTCGATCACCCCACGCACCGACGGCGTGCACATCCAGATCGGCGGCGTCTCGACGACGGCCCTGAACACCCTGCCCACGGACGTAGGTGGCCGCACCGTCTCCTACACCGCGGCAAACGGCCTGCTGGGCATCAACACCACCGCGATCGGCGTCCCCCTGACCATCCACACCCAGCCCGTGCTGGGCCCCGGCACGCTGACCCTGGTGCCCAAGTTGGTCCACATCCTCGGCGCCGACCACAAGCCCGACAGCACGCTGGGCAAACTGGTCCTGAGCCAGATCAACCAGGACGACCTGAAGCAGACCTTGCCAACCTTGCCGTCCGGCGTTACCTACCGCTCGGTGACGGTAGATCCCCAGGGCATCAAGGTGGTGATTTCCGGCGTGACGACCCAGCCGTTCACGGTCCTGAAGCAGCCCCCCGGAAACCCGACGCTGTTCGGCGCGGAGGGTGGCCTGCTGACCGCAACGGCGACGGGCGGCTCCGGAAAGGACACCCCGGTCGTCCTTTACGGCAAACCGGTAATCAAGGACAGCACCTTGGACATCTCCCCGGACCAGATCGAAATGTTCGGCGTGCGCTTCCCGGCCACCAACGTCCTGGCCCAGGTGGCACCCCAGGAGACCACATACGACCTGCAGAAACTCCCGCCCGGCCTGACATACGCCGGCGTAGAGGTCCTCCCCGACGGCCTGCGAATCCGCCTGACCGGCGAAAACGTAACCCTCCAAAAGGGCGCCTTGACCGGCGCAGCCTGCTAACCAAGAGGCGACAGCCAGGCGTGTCGCTTACGCCTTTTCCAAATACGGCCTACAAACAGTCCCGTGCCACCAGTCCAGCCAGGCGAGACTCACCCTCCGCGCGCCCGCCCCGGGCGGTCCCGACCCCAAACCCCCGGCTAACGCCGGCCCGCTGTCCGAGCGGGCCCGTCGTCCGCGCCGGCCCGGCCGTTCCCGCAATGCGCGCTTTGCGATGATTCTGGGAGGTCCGCACGTCGTTCTTTTCGTAGTGCGGTGCCCAAAAACGTAGATCTTGGAAAGCTGCGTCAACAGACGGGTAGCTAACTCGACAATGTCGAGGTGAGTCGGACTCCGCCCAGAGATATAAGCGGCATGCCGGGTATTTCGGGTGGTTCTGGCCCAGAAGATGGAAGCGATGTCCGAAAAGCGGGACTAGGCCCGCAATGCGCGAAGTCGGGCCAGAATCCGAGAGCGGCGTTCACCATCTGGTAGCCCGGCGGGCATTGGCCGGGGCCGGGCCCGCGCCGCCTGCCGCGCCGCCTGCCGCGCCGCCTGCCGCGCCGCGCCGCCTGCCGCGCCGCGCCGCCTGCCGCGCCACGCGGCCTGCCGCGCCACGCCGATCTGGCGTTTCGTGCTGTGCCGTCTGCGGCGCCGGTCGGCGCCGCGCCCTCTGCCGGACATTTACGAAATCCGCGAGATATCACGTCGGCCAGGGCTGAGGGAAGTCGCGGGTGATGCGGTGGGCGCCGACGGCTCGTCGGGGCGGATGGGGGCGGGCGGCTAGGCGGTGGAGCGGCTTCGGTAGAGGAGCCAGACGAAGTAGGGGGCGCCGATCAGGGCCGTTACCAGGCCGGCCGCCAGTTGCGAGGGCGCGATGACCGTACGGCCCAGGGTGTCGGCGACGCTTACCAGCAGGGCGCCCAAGCCGACCGCCACCGGCAGGGCCCGGCTGTGCCGGGCGCCTACCAGGGCCCGCGCCGCGTGCGGCGCGACCAGGCCGACGAAGGCCAGCGCACCCACCGCGACCGCCGCTGCCGCCGTAAGCACCGCGGCCAGGGCGAGGAAACCGAGCCGGGCCCGGCCGAGCGGCACCCCAAGCACCCGCGGCACGTCCTCGTCCAGGGCGACCAGGTCGAGCGTGCGGGCTCCGGCCAGGGCCAGCGGCAGGCCCACGACCAGGGCCAGCGCCACCGGCACGACCTGCCCGATGGTGCGGCCGTAGGTGGAGCCGGCCAGCCAGGTCAGGGCGGTGTTGACGTTCCAGGGGGAGACCAGGACGACGACCAGCGTGGTGATGGCGGTGGCGGCGGCGCTGACCCCGACGCCGATCAGGACGATCCGGTCCGACGCCGGGCCGCGGCCCGAGGCCAGCCAGTAGACCAGGGCGAACGTGCCCAGCGCGGCCGCGGTGGCGGCGCCCACCACCGGCCAGACGCTGAGGCCGGGCAGCAGCATGACCACGGCTACCGCGCCCACGCCGGCGCCGGGGGTGATGCCGAGCAGGCTGGGTTCGGCCAGGGCGTTGCGGCAGACGGCCTGCACGATGCCGCCGGCCAGGGCCAGCGCGGCGCCGCCGAGCACGGCGGCCAGCACTCGCGGCCAGCGCTGGTCGAGCACGAAGCTGACGGTACGGCCGGAGTTGCCCTGCACCCAGTTGGCCACGTCGCCGAGCAGCACGATGCGGTCGCCGAGCAGCAACGCCGCCACGAACGCGGCCAGGAGGGCCACCACCAGCACCGCGCTGACGCCGATGATCCAGCCGCGGGAGCGCACCGAGCCGTGGCCGCCGCGGGCGGGAACCCCGGCGGGGCCGCCGTCGCGCAGGCGGCGGGCCAGCCAGACCAGCACGACCGCGCCGGCCAGGGTGGTGACCACGCCGGTGGGCACCGAGATGGCCCGGTCGGGCGGCAGGATCAGGCGCATCAGCACGTCGGCGCCGGTCACGATGAGGGCGCCGGCCAGGCCGGCGAAGGGCAGAAGCAGCAGGTGGGAGCCGAGGCCGGGGACCCGGCGGGCGATCAGCTTGGCGATCACCGGAGCGCACAGGCCGGCGAAGCCGATCGGGCCGGCGACGGTCACCGAGATCGCGGCGAGCAGCACGGCGAGGGTCACCGCGACGGCCCGGGTACGGCGTACGTCCACCCCGAGCACCCGGGCCGGGTCGTCGCCGAGCGCGAGCACGTCGAGCCGGTGGGCCAGGAACAGGGTGGCGACCAGGCCCAGCGCGATGATCGGCGCGGCCATGGTGACCTGGTGCGATCCGGACTGGACGGTGGTGCCGCTGCCCCACGCGAACAGGCCGACGGTGTTCTGCTGGAACAGCATCAGCAGCACGGTGGTGAGCGCGTTCAGGGCGAGCGCCACCGCCGAACCGGCCAGCACCAGCCGGGTCGGGCCGGCCGCGCCGCCCCGGGCCACCAGCAGCACCAGGCCGGCCGCCAGCATGCCGCCGATGAAGGCGACCAGGCCGTTCAGGAAGAACGGCAGGGACAGGCCGAACGCGGCGACGGCCACCACCGACACGTAGGCACCGGCGTTGACGGCGAGGGTGTCGGGGGAGGCGAGGGGGTTGCGGGCCACCGATTGCAGGACCCCGCCGGCGACGCCGACGGCAATACCCACCAGCAGGGCGGCGGCCAGACGGGGGAGGCGGCTGGCTACGAGTACGGCCACCGCCTGGTCGCGGGAGCTGTCGTCGTGCGCCCACGGCCAGACCGCCCGCAGGAGTTCCCCGACGCCCAGGCTCGCGGTGCCCTGGGTGAGGTGCACCGCGGCCAGGACGGCGAGCAGCACGATCGCCCCGGCGAAGACGCCGATGATGCCGTACGTCTTCGTCGTGGTCTTTTCGGTTCTCGAAAGGGCCGGAGGGGCGATCGTGCTGGTCATGTCAGGCGGTCAGTGCCGTGACGAGGGAATCGATGTAGGCGTTGGCCGAGGCCGGGCCGCCGAACATCCAGATGCCGTCGGGGATGCGCTTGACCTTGCCGGCGGTGACGAACGGGAGCTGCTTCCACACCGCGTTGCTCTTGAGGTTGTCGGTGAAGTCGCCGCCGTCGGTCTTGTTGGCCACGTAGACGAACGTGTTCTGCGCGTTGGTGACCTTGGTGAGGCCCTCGACGTCGGTGGTGGCCAGGCCGTAGTCCTTGTCCCCGCCGGTGGTCCACTGGTTCTCCAGGCCCAGTTCCTTGGCGATGCCGCCGAAGAACGAGTTGGGGGTGTACATCCGGATCGAGACGGTGCCGGAGTCGACCCAGCCGTCCGACATGGTGAACGGCGCCCCGGTCTTACCGGCCTTGGCCAGCGCGTCCTTGCCCGCCGCGACCTTGGCGTCGAAGCCGGCCAGCAGCTCGGTGGCCTTCGCGTCGGTGCCGGTGGCCTTGGCCAGCGTGGTGACGGTCTTGCGCATGTAGCCGATCGGGTCGGTGCCGTCGGAGCCGCGCAGCGCGAGCACCGGCACCTTCTTGACGAGCTGCGCGATGACCGTCTCGGGCAGGTCGGTGGTGGTGACGACCAGGTCCGGGTCGAGCGCGATGATCGCGTCGAGGCTGGGCTCGCCGCGCTGGCCGACATCCGGGGTGGAGGCGTCGATCGGGGCGCTGGTGTCCCACACGTTGTAGCCCTTGACGTCGGCCTCGCCGACCGGCTTCACCCCGAGCGCGACCAGGTTCTCGGTGAGTCCCCACTCGAGGGAGACGACGTTCTTGGCGGGCGCGTCCAGGTGGACGGTGCCGCGCTCGTCGGTGAGGTCGACCGGTCCGGTCGGCGCCGACGACGCCGGGGCGGCGGTGTCGGTGGTGTCCTCGGTGGTGCCGCAGGCCGCGATGAGCATCGCGGTGAGTGCGACCGCCGAGGTGGCGAAGGCGCGGCGGGTAATGGCCATTTAGATGGAAACCTTTCGGGTGTGATGCCGGCCGACCGGCCGGGTGCGGACGTGACCGTCGGCGTCGACGTGGACGTCGATGCGCAGGCCGTAGATCTCGGTGAGCAGTTCGGAGGTGAGCACCTCGGCGGGCCGGCCGGTGGCCCGCACGACGCCCTGCTGCAGCAGCACCAGGTGGTCGGCGACGGCGGCGGCCTGGTCGAGGTCGTGCAGCACCACCCCGACCGCGACGCCGTGCTCGTCGGCCAGGTCGCGCACGATGTCCAGGGTCTCGATCTGGTAGCGCAGGTCGAGGAACGTGGTGGGCTCGTCGAGCAGCACCACGGTGGTGTCCTGGGCGAGGCAGGTGGCCAGCCAGACCCGTTGCAGCTCGCCGCCGGAGAGCTCGTCGACGGCCCGGTCGGCCATCTCGGCGACCCCGGTCAACTCCATGGCCCGCTGCACGTGCGCCGGCCCGTCCGGGTCGCCGGCGCCGAACCGCCCGCGGTACGGGTGCCGTCCATAGGCGACGACGTCGCGCACCCGCACCCCGCCCGGCGTGGGCCGGGACTGGGTGAGCAGGGTGACCCGCCGGGCGAAGTCCCGGGGGCGCAGCACGAACGCGTCCGCACCGCCGAGGTCCACCGTGCCGGACTGCGGCGTGTGCAGCCGGGCCAGCGAACGCAGCAGGGTGGACTTGCCCGAACCGTTCGGCCCGATGAGCGCCACCACGGTGCCGGCCCGCAGCTCGATGCCGGCGCCGTGCACAACGGTCCGGCCGTCGTAGGCGAGCGTCAGATCAGCGCCGGTGAGCACGGCCTCGCTTGTCATGAGGTGAGGCTAACCTAAGCGCCTTTTTCAAAACTTGAGGGCCCCGCCAGGTGAACCGGATCACGAGCGTAAGACGGAGACCGAGTCTCCGCTTCGTGTTAGCTTTTCTAAAGCGGAGATCTTGTCTCCGCCTGAGGGGAGCGAGTCATGAAGGTTCTCGTCACCGGCGGCACCGGCTATGTGGCCGGCTGGATCATCGTCGAGCTGCTGCGCCGCGGGCATGAGGTGCGCACCACGGTCCGCGCCATCGGCAGAGCCGGCCAAACGCCCGGCGGCGAGGTCGTCGTCGCCGATCTGATGAAGGACGAGGGCTGGGACGCGGCGGTTGCCGGCATGGACTACGTGCTGCACGTGGCATCGCCGCTCGGCCTCGCGAACGGCAAAGAGGACCTCGTCGGCCCGGCGCGGGACGGCACGCTGCGGGTGCTGCGGGCGGCCACCGCCGCGGGCGTACGCCGGGTGGTGCTGACCTCGGCCGCCAACGCGGCCAGCCCCTCGTCGTACGCCGAGGAAGGAATGACCGACGAGACCCTCTGGACCGACCCGGCCGACCCCGCGCTGAGCCCCTACCGGCGGTCGAAGACCGTCGCCGAGAAGGCGGCCTGGGATTTCATGGCCGCCTACGACGGCCCCACCGAGCTCACCACGATCCTGCCCGGCGCGGTCCTCGGCCCCGTCCTGAGCAGCGACAACGTGGGCTCGGTGGAGATCGTCCGGCGGATGCTGACCGGGGCCGTGCCCGGCACGCCCCGGATCGGCCTCGAGATCGTCGACGTGCGCGACCTGGCCGACCTGCACATCCGGGCGATGCTCGCGCCGGCGGCGGCCGGCCAGCGGTTCCTGGGCACCGGCGAGTTCACCTGGATGTCGGAGATGGCCGAGGCGCTGCGCGCCGGCCTCGGCGATGCGGCCCGCCGGGTGCCCACCCGCCGGCTTCCCAACTTCGTCGTACGGGCATTCGCGCTCGCCGACCCGTCGCTGCGGGCCATCACCGTGTCCCTGGGCCGCCGCAACCGGCACAGCACCGCGAAGGCCGCCTCGATGCTGGACTGGCACCCGCGACCGGCCGCCGAAACGGTGGTCGACTGCGCCCGCAGCCTCCTCGCCGAGGGGGTGACCGCTACGATGAGCCGGTCATGAGCGTCCGCAAGGATTCGGCCCGCAACCGGGCCCGTCTGGTCGAGGCCGCCCGCGAGGTCTTCGCCGAGCGCGGTTTCGGGGCCACTCTCGACGACATCGCCCGGCACGCCGGCCTCGGCACCGGCACCGCCTACCGGCACTTCCCGAACAAACAGGCGCTGGCCGCCGAGGTCCTGGCCGGGGCCACCGAGCAGATCGTCGTCGACGCCCGGCACGCCCTCACCGTCGCCGACCCGTGGCTGGCCCTGGTCACGTTCTTCGAGGCCAACGCCGAACGCCAGGCCCGCGACCGCGGCCTCTACGAGGCGCTGACCGGCCGCGGCGACGACGAGACCCAGGCCCGCATCTGGCCGGAGATCATCGTCGCGGTCACCGACCTGTTCGACCGCGCGCACACCGCCGGGGTGGTCCGGGCCGACGCGACACCGCAGGATATCGCGGCGATCTTCGCGCTGCTCGGCCCGGCCTTCACGATGAGCCGCGAGCTCTCCGCCGACCTGTGGCGCCGCTACCTGGCCCTGCTGCTCGACGGCCTGCGCGCGGTCGACCGCCCACCGCTTCCGGCGGCTGCCCCCGCGGCGGCCGACCTGCCCACCATCCTCAAGTCGGGAAAGACATGATCGCGATCGCCGCCCCGTCCCTGGCCTCCGATGTGGCATTGGTGGCGACCGTTACTGACCTGGTCAACGAGGTTTACGCGGTCGCCGAGGAGGGGCTGTGGGCCGGTCCGACCGACCGCACCGACGGCACCGAGATCGCGAAAATTATCGCGGCGGGGGAGTTGGTGGTCGCTCGCGAGGGCGGCCAGATCATCGGCGTGGCCCGGGTCTGCCGCCTGCCCGCGGACGAGAGTGTGGGCGAGGCCGGCATGCTGGTGGCCGACCCGAAGCGGCGCGGCGCCGGCATCGGGCGGGACCTGTTGGCGTACGCCGAAGGCTGGGCTGTTGATCTTGGTCTGAAAAGCATGCAGGTGGAACTGCTGGTTCCGCGGGAGTGGACGCACCCGGTCAAGCAGTTCCTGCGTGAGTGGTACACCAGGGCCGGATATCGCGTCGTGCGCGTCACCGATCTGGCCGAGGACTACCCGGCCCTGGCGCCCCATCTGGCTTGCCCCTGCGACTTCTTGATCTTCAACAAGCCGCTCTAGTTCGCCACCATCGAGTACTTGTCGGTGGTCACCTGCCCGACGCTGTCGAGAGTCAGGCCGAAGGTGACCGCCTTGGTGCCGGCCGGGACGGTCGGCGTGGTCCAGGTCGCGGTCGTGTAGGCGGCCGAGGTCGCGAATGCCGGGCTCTGCGTCCACCACGACCAGGTTCCGGCGCTGTCCTGCCGATAGAGGGTCAGGAACGTGGGCGCGCTGGACTTGTAGGCGACGCTCAGCGTGTACGTGTGGCCGGTCAGCACCAGCGGAGCGCAGTTGCCCGAGTCCCAGCCGGGGATCAGCTTGGCGTCGCCGTCGGTGCGGCTGGTCAGTTCCAGGCGTTGGGCGTACGTGCCGTCGAACGCGTCGGTGACCCGGGTCCACACCGGAGTGTTGGTGCCGTAACCGGTGCCGGTCCAGCACTGTGGGAAACCGTCCGCGCCGGGCGTCTCCAGCGACGGGTTGACCAGGGCGTTCACCCCGACCGGGGCGGGCGTGGCGACGGTGTCGGCGAAGCCGTAGTCGTCCACGGTCAGGGTGCCGACGCTGTCGATGGCCAGGCCGAAACTGGCCGCCACCGCGGTTGCCGGGGGCGCCGGGCTCAGCCAGGTCGCCCTGGTCCAGGTGCTGGCGGCGGCGAACCGCGGGCTCTGCGTCCAGTAGCTCCACTGGCCGATCGCGTTGCGCTGATAGAGCGTGAAGAAGACCGGGACGGTCGACTTGTACCAGGTGGCGACCTGGTAGGTGCGGCCCTGCGCCACCTGCGACGAGCACTGGCCGAGGTCGAAGGTCGGGATCAGCTTGGCGTCACCGTCGGTGCGGCTGGTCATGTTCATCTGGGTCGCCCACGATCCGGTGTGCGCGTCGCTGACCCGGGTGGTGGTGACGGTGTTCGTGCCGTACCCGGCCGAGGTGAAGCAGTCGGTGGTCTCGAGCGACGGATTGCGGACCGTGTTGACGCCCGGCGCACCCGGCGCCGGCGCGGCGGTCGGCGGCACCGCGGGTTTGACCGCCCCGCCGAGCACCTGCTGCACGGTCCGCACGGTGGTGCGGATGCTGGGCGCGGAGCGCGGCTGCAGCCAGGCCAGGAACTGGTCGAGAATGGTGGGCGAGATCGACTCGGCCGGGCAGCCGGTGCCCGCGCAGATGTGGTGCAGGTTGAACGGCACCCAGCCGCCGGTGACCTCGGCCCGGGTGACCACGCTCTTGAGCTGCGCGAGGGTCCAATTGCTCTCGACGTCGTCGGGGGTGCGGATCTCCCACCGGTCCAGCGGCGGCACGGTTTCCGCGACCGGACAGTCCGTACAGCTGAATGGTGATCTTAAATCGCCGGCCGCGCGAGCCGAGTTGTATCCGCACGTCTGCACGATCGTCTTCGTCGTTGAATCGAATTCCACAAATGGGTACGCGAACGACGTCACCGCGAATCCCCAGGACAGCAGCGTATTCCGGTCGAGACAGATCTGCCGATTCTGTTCGGCCGGAGTCAGGCTGGTCAGACTCTGATGTGTTGCGGTGTGCCCGCCGATCTCGTGCCCGGCCGCCTTGAGCCCGTCAAGATCGGTGCGGGTCATGTATCCGGGCAGCCCGATCAGTGCCGAATTGATGAAGAACGTGCCGGTCATGCCGTACTTCTGCAGTAGTTGTTGCCCCTGCAGCTGATCGGCGACACCGTCGTCGAAAGTGAACGTGACCTGGACCGGTTTGCTGGCCGAAGCTTGAGCCGGGGTTCCGGCGAGGGCTGCAATGAGAGCCGCGATCGCAGCGGCGGCGAAAATCCTTTTGCGATCCATGCCGGGACTATCGCAGGCCGCCTCGGAAATCTCCTAGCAACACAAATTTGGCTTTTAGTGACTCCGGGCGGCAATTCCGAAATGGTCTGACCGAAAGAATGAACGGCGGCCTGGATGATCGGGGTTGCTGTTGATCAGTCACTTGACTTAGGTTCCATTGAGGACCGTCACTGTGTCAAGCACGGGAGGTTGAAGTGGAATATCCGTTTACCCAGCCCAGCGCCCTGGAGCCGCCCGCGGAGTGGGCCCGGCTGCGCGACGAGTGCCCGGTTTCCCGGGTGCGGATGGCCAGCGGCGACGAAACCGTGCTGCTCACCCGCTACGAGGACGTGCGCACCCTGCTCGCCGACCCCCGCTTCACCCACAACCTGAGCCGGCCCGACGCTGCCCGGATCGCCGACTCGGAGAGCGGCGGCGTGTTCAACGAGGCCTCCCTGGTGACCGACATGACCAGCGGCGAGGGTCACCTGCGCTGGCGGCGGATGATGAGCCGCTCGTTCACCGCCAAGCGGGTCAACGCGCTGCGCCCGCGCATCGAGGAGATCGCCCACGAGCTGATCTCCGCGGTCCAGCCGCCGGTCGACCTGGTCTCCGCCCTCGGCTTCCCGCTGCCCGTCTTCGTCATCTGCGAGCTGCTCGGGGTGCCCGCCGACCACCGCGACCGGTTCGCGCACTGGTCCGACGCCATGCTCAACCTCACCAAGTTCAAGCAGGACGAACTCGACACCGCGGCTCGCGAGTTCCACGAGTTCATGGCCGCCCACGTGCTCGCCAAGCGGGATAACCCCGGCGACGACCTGCTCAGCGAGCTGGCCACGATCGTCGACGCGCAGGACGGCCGGCTCACCGAGGTCGAGCTGATCATCACCGCCCAGGGCCTGCTGGTCGCCGGGCACGAGACCACCGCCAACATGATCGGCAAGATGGTCGCGATGCTGCTGGCCGACCGGTCCCGCTGGGAGGCCCTGCTCGCCGACCGCGGTCTCATCCCGTCGGCCGTCGAGGAGGCGCTGCGCTTCGACGCCAACCCCAACATCGGCATCCCGCGGTACGTCTCCGAGCAGTACGAGGTGGCCGGCGAGACCCTGCCGGCCGGCACCACGGTCATCACCAACCTGGCCTCGGCCAACCGGGACGGCTGCGTGTTCGCCGACGCCGACGAGATGGTGCTCGACCGCCGTCCCAACCCGCACATCGCGTTCGGCGCCGGCCCGCACTCCTGCCTCGGCCAGGCCCTCGCCCGGGTCGAACTGCAGACGGTCCTCGGCGTCCTGCTCGATCGGCTGCCCGGCCTGCGCCTCGACGTCGAGCCGGCCGCGCTGCGCCGCCGCGAGGGCCTGGTGGTCGGCGGCATCGAAGAGGTGCCGGTCCGGTGGTAGACGCGGCTACGCCGCGCCGGCGGGTGCGGGCGGATGCCGCGGCGACCCAAGCGCTTTTGCTGCGTACGGCGGAGAAGTTGTTCGCCGAGCGGGGGGTGCACGCCGTCTCCAACCGGCAGATCGCCGAGGCGGCCGGGCAGGGCAGCAACTCGGCGGTCGGCTACCACATCGGCACCAAGGCCGACCTGGTCGCGGCGATCATCCGTACCCACGCGGTCCCGATGGATCTTTACCGCGCGCGGATGCTGGACGGGGTCCCTGGCGCGCCCCGCGCCCGGATCGCCTGCGTGGTCCTGCCGCTCACCCGGCACCTGGCCGAGCTGGGCACGCCGAGCTGGTACGCCCGCTGTTCCGCGCAGATCCTGATCGACCCGGTCCTGCGCACGGTGGCCGTGCGGTCGGCCACCTCGACGCCCGCGATGAGCCGGGCGATGGAGGTCCTGCTCGAGGTGGTGCCCCCGGCCGCCGTCCCGCGCATCGAGATGATCGGCCATCTGATCGTGCACACCTGCGCCGACCACGAGCGCGACCTGGCCGCCGGTCACGCCGCGCCCGGTTCCTGGCCACGCACCGGCCGCCTGCTGATCGACGCGATCGCCGACCTGCTGACCGTCTGAATCCTTTGGGGGACTGCCATGGAGATCACTGTTGACGAGGACGCGTGCTGCGGCGCCGGCCAGTGCGTGATGATCGCGCCGGAGGTGTTCGACCAGCGCGACGACGACGGCGTGGTGATCCTGCTGGACCCGGCCCCGCCGCCCGAGCTACGCCCCGCCGTCGAGAACGCCGCGGCGGTATGCCCCGCCGCCGCGATCTCCGTATTCCCTTAGGCCTTTTGTCCGGTCCGGCGACACGACGGCTGGAGAAGTTTGGCCGAAGGGCTGGACACCGGCGTTTCTGTGCTACGGTTGGCCTCGTTGCAGTTTTGATTACCGTAGACGTTTTCGGCGCCTGATGGGGTTATCTGAAACCCAGCGGGCGCTTTTTCGTTTTCGTGTCGCTTTCGACGCGGGTTTTCAACGCGGCGGCAAGAGATCGCACAGTGCGATCTCGAACAGCCTGCTAGGGAGCAGACATGGCTACAGGTACCGTGAAGTGGTTCAACGCCGACAAGGGCTTCGGCTTCATCAGCCAGGACGACGGCGGCGCCGACGTCTTCGCCCACTTCTCCGCGATCGCGTCGAGCGGTTTCCGCAGCCTCGAGGAGAACCAGCGGGTGGAGTTCGACATCACCCAGGGCCAGAAGGGCCTGCAGGCGGAGAACATTCGCCCGGTCTGACCAAGACTCTTCCGAACGGCGGCTCGACTGATTTCAGCGGGCCGCCGTTCGGCGTTTCACGCCCGCCATTTCGCGAGATTCATTCGAGTGGTTTTCCAAATCCGGCGGGTCACATTTCCGGTGTCCGGCGGGTCGGCCAGACCAGGCCAGCGGGTGTCCACCATCCCCGACAGGCTGCGCATCGCCTCGTAGAGCCGCGCCTTCGCCTCGACCGGCGAGATGCCGAGCTGTTCCGCCGCCTGCTGCGCCGTCCGGCGGCCGAAATACGTCGCGACAATGATCTCCTGGTGCGGAGCCGGGAGACTGCGCAGCATCAGTTCCACGTCCGGCCGCCAGGTTTCGCGGCCTTCAATCGGGTCGGCAAGTGTTGTCGGCATGCCCGGTACTTTGGCCACTGCGAGTCACCAACTCCAGTGCGCACCCGCGGCGTAGTCATCCCATCACCTGCCGATACGTGCCCTTCCGCCGGTCTGAGCCGCCAGATCGGCCAGGAACTCCTCGGCCCGGCGGGCAAAGAGATGGGCCCCCCGTTCGCTCGATCGGACCCGGGCTTTCTCGGCGGCGGCTCGGACCACGTCGACGGGTTCGCCGCGGGCGTGCAGCAGGCGAGCGCGCAGCAGCAGGAGAAGTCCTTCGGCGTAGCGCTGGCCATGGGCCGTGACGGCCTGGTCGGCCCGGTCGAGGGCGGTCGCGGCCCGGTCGGGCATTCTCGCTGTCAGCCACATCTCGGCGACCAGTCCGTACCAGTAGGCGAGGCCCCACCGGGGCGGGTCACGCAGGGTCTCGGCCAGGAGATGTTCGGCCTCGGCCGCGTTGCCGGCCGGGTCGTCGCCGGTGTGGGCGCGGGCCCAGTGCCAGTCCAGCCGGATATAGACCTCCTGCGCGACGCCGGGAAGGTCGGCGCTGGCCGCGACCCACCGTTCGGTCGCGTGCATCGCCCAGGCCGCGTCACCGGCCATCGAGGCGGCCATGGTTTGGTAACGAGTCCAGCCCGACATCTCAAACGGGTCGCCCTCGGCCTGGTACACCGTGCCGAGCAGAGACCGCGCCGTCTCGACATCGCCGTGCAGCGCGGTGATCACGGCCAGATAGCCGACCCACTCATCCGGGATCCGCCACCGTCCGAGGTCGTGCCGGCGTCGAATCGGGGCACCCCCGACCTGGCCGGCCAGGTGGTACATGCTTTCCTGAGCCGGCCCCGGGTGCGGCTCGGCCGAGTTGGCGAGCAGCGAGGCAACGCCGTCCGTGGTGGTACGGGCCAGCCAGCTGAAACACTGATACGCCGTGTCGATGTCGCCGATGTCCCAGTGGTACAGGCCCCAGGCCTGCCGGCCGTACGCCTGGATGATCGGGTCCGCGGACGCCTGGCCCTGCTCATGCAGCCGGCGAGCCCACATCCCACGGTCTTTCTCGGTGGAGACGTAGGCCCCGGTCATCCGGAAGAAGAGGAACTCGGCAGCGGCCGTCTCGCGGCCGAGTTTGCCGGCCAGATAGGCGCCCCGTTCCAGCAGATCGAACGTCGAGCCGCCAAATCCCGGGGGCTCGACGGCGAGGAGATTGTGCAGCGACAGGACGGACAGTTCCAGCTCCGGCCGCCCGGCCGCCCGAGCGATCTGGACGGCCGATTCCAGGTTCCGGTAGGCGGCTGCGAACGCGAGCTTGGTCGCCGCGCGGCGACCGGCGCGCGCCAGTGCCTTGGTGGTGCGACCCGGGTCGGCCAGGGGGCCGGCGGCCCGCAGGTGGTAGGCGAGGCGTTCGGCGACGGACTCGTCGTCCGCATGGATGTGTTCGAGGGCGTCGGCGACGCGCAAATGCAACCGGACGGCCTGCTGCCGGGCAGTGGTCTCGGTGACCGACTCGCGGACCAGGTCGTGGGCGAAGCGCCAGGAGAACGGTTCTTCCGGTTTGGTCTCCAGGAGACCGAGTGCCTGCAGCGGTTCGAGGCGTTCGAGGCAATCCGCGATGTCGGCACCGATCGCGCGGGCGAGCAGGTCGAGGTCCACATCGCGGCCGATGACCGCGGCGATGCGCAGCAGGCCGTGAGCGCTGTCGTCGAGACCGGTCATCCGATCGCGGACGACGTCTCGCACCGTGGGCGGCACCCCGGCCAGTGCTGCCGCGCCGCCGTCGCCGAGCAGCCGGGACAGCTCCTGGACGAAGAACGGGTTACCGGCGGTGCGGGCATGGACGTCGCGGGCGACCTCGGCACCGGGATCGTGGCCGGTTTCGCGGCGGATGAGCTCGGTCACCTCGGTCAACCCGAGCGGGCCGAGCCGGATCCGGCGGTGACCGGGCAGCCGGCCGGCCTCCGCCAGCACCCGCGACAGGCTGGAGCCGGGGGTGGGTGCGCGATCGCGCAGCGCACCGATGATCACCGTGCCGGCGGGTAAGCGGCCCGCCAGGTGGCCGAACAGCTGGAGCGAGGCGGCATCGGCCCACTGCAGGTCATCGACGACCAGCAGCACGGGCCGCAGCGCCGAGGCCTGCCCGACGACCGTGACGACCTGCTCGAACAGCCGGAACTGCGCACTGCTGTCGGGAATCGCCGGCGCGATCGGATAACCGTCGTCTCGCGATTCGAGGAGGCCGCCGAGCTCACTGGCGAGCCACTTCTCCCGTAGCAGCGCGGGCAGGCTGTCAAGAATCGGGCGGAGCGTCTGTTCCCAGGGCCACATCGAAGGTGTTCCGTCGCCCTCCAGACATGAACCCCACACGACCAGCGCGCCACGCCGGCTCGCTTCGGTGGCGATCTCTTGCACCAGCCGGGTCTTGCCCACGCCCGGCTCGCCTTCGACGATGCGGAGCGCCGGGTGGCCGGCGAATGCCATCTCGACGGATCGCCGCAGCAGGGCGAGTTCCTCGGCCCGGCCGACCAGGCCTGGCGTGTCCGTGCGCACTACCTCCGGCGACATCGAGGGCTGCGACAGCACTCGTAGGTGCGCGGCTTGCAGCTCCGGGCCGGGGTCGATACCGAGCTCGTCGGCAAGGCGGGCGCGGACCTCGCGGAACAACGACAGAGCCTCCGCCGGACGTCCCGCCGCCCCGAGGGTGGCGATGAGGCCGGCCTGGACAGGTTCGTGGAACGGCGCCATCGATGCGGCCAGTTGCAACGCCGCCAGCACCCGGACCGGCCGGCGCAGCGACACGGCCAGTTCGGCCGCTTCCGTGCACGCGGCGTAGAACTCGTCGTCGAGGGCGGCGAAGATCGGCAGCGCGGTTGACCGGTGCGTGAATCCGGCGCCCGCATGGCCCCGCCAGAGGCCGAGCGCTTCGACATAGCGATCGAGCGCCACGTCCAGGCGTTGCTCGGCGAGGGCCTCCTTGCCCGTCTCGACGAGTTCCCGGAAGGTGACGAGATCCAGGGTGCCGGGGGCCGCGGTGAACAGGTAGGCGTTTCCGCGGCGAAGCAGGTAGGAACCGTGGGTGCGGGTGGGGACCGCGGGCTCGAGCAGTCGCCGCAACACACCGACGTATTTGTGGATGACGTTGAGCGCACTGCTGGGGACCTGGTCGCCCCAGATCAGGTCCACCAGCTCGCTCGTGCTGACCGGGCTGCCCACCCGGGCCAGCAGCAAGGCCAGCAGATAGGCCTGTTGCCGGGGACCGGCATCCACCTCGACACCGTCGCACCACACCCGCAACGGACCAAGGACCTGAAGGCGCAAGGGCGATGCCACGCCGGCTCCCGGATGGTGCGACAGATCTGTCGGCCAACAACCGTCAATCGCACCTTAGCAATACGTACATCATTTGGGCCGGGTCAGGGCCGCGTCTATCGACTCCGCGACCCGGGTGAGCGCGGCCAGACTGCCCGGCAGCACGCCGACCAGAGGGAAGAAGGCGTGCATCTGGCCGGCGGCCCGCTGGAGCTGGACGGGCACGCCGGCCTGACGCAACCGCTCGGCGTAGGCTTCGCCCTCCTCACTCAGCACGTCGTGCTCCGGGAGCACGAACACGGCGGGCGGCAAGCCCGACAGGTCCACGGCCAGCAGGGGAGAGGCGTCCGGGTCCGCGCGCCGAGCCGGGTCGGGCACATAGTGGTCCCAGAACCAGACCATCGCGTGCCGATCGAGCAGGAGCTGATTGGCCGGGTCGTGGTAGGAGGCTCGGTCCAGGTCGCAGTCGGTGGCCGGGTAGATGAGCACCTGCAAGTCGATGACCGGGCCACCGTCGTCCCGGGTTCGCCGGGCCACGACGGCCGAGAGATTGCCGCCCGCGCTGTCGCCGGCCACGACGATCGGCTGTCCGGGCAGCGCCACGGCGACCCAGCACAGGGCGGCGTAGGCGTCGCGGGACGCGGCCGGGAAGGGGTGTTCGGGGGCGAGGCGGTAGCCCACCAGGACGACGGTGCAGTTCGTGCGCTCGGCCAGGTGCCGGCCCACGGCGTCGACGTCGTCGATGCTGCCGACGGTCCAGCCGCCGCCGTGGTAGTACACGATCACGCCGCGCGGGGTCGTGGTCGGGGTCAGGACGCGGGCCGGGATCGAGGCGCCGTCCTCCGATTCGATGGTGACGTCCGCGATGCGGGCCATCGGCGGTCCCTGACCGGACAGGCTGTGCAGCTGCGCGTACATGGTGCGGGCCGCCGTCAGGGTCAACTCGTGCAGCGGGCTGCTGCCCGCCTCGCCCAGTTGCTTCAAGAACTGAGCCGTGGCTTCGTCCAGGGCCATGGGTGTCACCTCGCCGAAGAAGGGGGAATCTTTGGCGGGCAACGTAGATCCCGGCTGATTGACAGGCACTGGACGACCCGATCCAGTCGTCATCAAGTGCCTCGACGGAGCCTGTGCGAGCTGGGCGTGCGGATTTCCGCCGCCGGCCCCATCGACGAGGGGCAACACGATGACCATCAAGCACACCGCACTGGCGACGGTTGAACTGCCCAACCCCGAGATCGACCTGGAGAACTGGCTGTTCGGCCTCTCCGACGACGAATATCAGGCCTGTGCGCGAGGCCACCACGGTGCGGGCACGTTCACCGATGAAAAAGGCCGCGGCATGGTCAACACCGAGTCGGTGGGCGGCAATCTCATCATCCAGCACTACCGGGTCGTGCGGGCGGAGAAGTCGTTCGTCGAAATGTACTCGGCCGCGAGCCGCATCTTCCTGTTCCATCTCGTCCCGGTGACCGGCGCGGTGCGATGGACGCTCACCACCACGCCCAAGTCCGCAACGTCGGCCACGTTCGCCTGCCGCGTCGAGGTGATCCTGCCTCCCGTACTGGCGGTCTTGGCGCGCACGATCGTGCTGGGGCTGTTCATCCGGCGGCACTGCGAGGAGGAGACCCCCAACTTCGCCGCCGACATCACGCGCAAGGCCCGCGAGGTGCGGATATCCGCCTGAATCAGGCGCTCATGACGGTTACTCGGTGAGGGCGCCCTCCCAGGCGGCTCGTAGCAGGGACGCCACGATGTCGCGGGTTACCGGGCGTGGGTTGGCATAAGGCGTGGCCACGACGGCGTCGGCTATCTCGTCGATGTCGGCGAAGGACATGCCCAGCTCGCACAGGGAGCCGGGGGCGCCGAGGCTGTCGGCCAGGTCCCACAGGTAGCGGGCCGGCTCGGTGGTGTCGAAAGCCCGGCTCAGCGCGCTGACCGCGGCCGGGGCGAACGGCGCGTTGAAGGCCAGCACGTGCGGCAGCACCACGGTGTGGGTTTCCGCGTGCGGGAGGCCCAGCGTGCCGCCCAGGGCGTGGCACAGCTTGTGGTGCAGGGACATCGTGGTGGCGCCGAGCACCGCGCCGCACAACCACGCGCCATGGAACGCCGCCGTGCGCGCGGTCAGGTCGCTGCCGTCGGCGACCACCCCGGGCAACGCCGACACCAGGGAGCGGGCGCCTTCCTCGGCCATCAGCGACACGATCGGCGAGGCGTCGGGGGCGTAGAGGCCCTCCACCGCGTGGGCTATCGCGTTGAAACCGCTGGTCACCGAGAGCGCGGCGGGCATCGAGACAGTGAGTGTCGGGTCGTAGATGACGCTCACCGGGAGCACTCGCGGGTCGCGGCCGGTGCGCTTCACGCCGTCTGACGTCAGGCCCCAGACCGGGGTCATCTCCGAACCCGCATACGTCGTCGGGACCGCCACCACCGGCAGCCCCAACTCCTTGGCGACCGCCTTGCCCAGGCCGATCGACGAGCCGCCGCCGACCGCGACGCAGCCGTCGGCGCCCAGCGCGGTCGCCACCTCGACGGCCCGGGACGCGGTCGCCGCCGGCACGTGCATCGTCGCCTCGGGGAGAATGCCCACGGCCCGGTCGCCCAGCGACGACGCGATCAGTTTGGCGGTGTCTTCCTGCCGGGGACCGCACAGCACCAGCACCCGGCGGAGGCCCAGCGCCGTCACCTCGGCGGGAAGCGAGGACAGCGAGCCGGCCCCGAACACCACCCGCATCGGTAACGCCCTGTAGGCGAATCCGCCGATCATGAGTGCAGCAATCCGATGTCGAAGGTCAGTGCGCGGAACGGGTTGTCCAGGCCCGCGGTGGCCGCCCGGGCCGGATCGTCGACCAGGGGCACGTCGCGGACCAGGCTTTCCTTGACCCCGAAGACGGCATCCGAGTCGAGGTAGGGGCTGCCGGCCACGAACACGTGCGTGGTCACCGGGCGATAACCCGCCGCGGTGACGATGAAGTGCAGGTGGGCGGGGCGATAGGGGTGCCGGCCGGCGGCCGCCAGCAACTCGCCGACCGGGCCGTCGGACGGGATCGGGTAGAAGCGGGGCACCACCGAGCGGAACCAGAAGCGGCCCTCGGCATCGGTGTGGAACAGGCCACGCAGGTTGCCCGCCGGCTGGATGCCGGGCTGCTGCACGTCGTAGAAGCCGTCCTCGTTGGCCTGCCACACGTCGACCGTCGCGCCCGCGACCGGCTCCCCGGACGGGCCGGTGACCTGGCCGGACACCAGGCACGGGGTGCCCTTGTCGTCGAGCGCGATCGAGTCACCCACCTCGCGCGGCGGCGACTCGACGACGTGGAACGGGCCGAGCACGGTCGACTCGGTCGAGTCGCCGGTGGCGCGATGGTTGACCGTCTCGACCAGCATCGACACGCCCAGCACGTCGGAGAGCAGGATGAACTCCTGGCGGGACGCGTCGCTCTTCTGGCCGGTGCGGGTCAGGAAGTCGATCGCGGTGGCCCACTCGGCCTCGGTCAGCTCGACGTCTTTCACGAACGCGTGCAGGTGCCTGACCAGCGACGTCATCACGTGCCGGAGTCGCGGATCGGCGGCCTCGCCGAAGCTGGCGGCGACCACCTCGGCCGAGCGCTCCTCGCTGAACAGTTCCATGCTGCCTACCTTAGGGCGCCAGGCTGTGATCGTGCATAAATGCCACCTGGTTGCGTGATTACAAAATCCCGAAGGCCTTAAGAAAATCTTAATTGCGTACGTCGGCCAGCTCCGCGATAATCACACGTAACCGCAGGTCAGGAGACTGTGGCTAGCCCGGCCCGGCAAAAGCTATATCTGCCTGCCGTCTATTCGGCCGCCGTTTGACAGAGGGGTGAAAAGCAATTTATCCTCGCCCGGCCGAAAGGGGAAAATGATGCGGGAACGCAGTGACCGGCGGGCCCGCAAGGGCGGGCTGTTGCTCGTGGCGGCGGTCGCGGCCGCGGTGGTGCTTGTGGGCGGCGGGTTCGCGTACGCCCGAATGCCGGACGCGAAGCCGCAGCCGACCGCCCAGATCCTGGCCGCGCCCAGCTTCGTCGCGGAGCCGGCACCATCCCTCCCAGCGTCGCCCTCTCCGACGAAGCCTTCGCCGACTGCCTCGAAGGCCACCAAGAAGAAGGCCGTCGCCGCTGTTAAGGCGGCCGGCTGCGGGGCGGGGCTGGATCGGATCTGGGCGAGCTGGCCGATGGTGGCGTCACCCGACTACGCCGACCTGGGCAATGGGACCGTCCGCGACGAATCGACCTGCCTGGTGTGGCAGAAGGCGGTGGCGCCGGCGACGCACACGTTCACCGAGGCGAAGACCTACTGCGCGGGGCTCGACCTGGACGGTGGCGGCTGGCATCTGCCGAGCCGGATCGAGCTGACCTCGATCGTCGATCCGTCGCGATCGGGGCCGGCGATCGACAGGACGGCATTCCCGGGCACGCCGGCGCAGTTCTTCTGGACGTCGTCGCCGTGGGCGGTCACCAAGGAGCCGCTGCGTGCCTGGATCATCAACTTCTACGAGGGGCTGGCGTCCAACGGGGCCTATCAGTCCGGGTCGTATCAGGTTCGGTGCGTGCGGTCCGGCGAGGGCGGTGGGCGGCCGAAATACGAAATCTCCGGCGACCAGGTGACCGATCCGGCGACCGGGCTCACCTGGCAGCGCAGCGGGTCGTCGGCGACCATGACCGCGACGGCGGCCGACACGCAGTGTGCCGATCTTGGGATGCGGTTGCCCACCCTGCGGGAACTTTCCACCACCGTCGACGAGACCCGGGTGGCCCCCGCCATCGATCTAGACGCATATCTAAACACGGTGAAGAACGGCTGGTACTGGACTTCCACCGCCGCCGCACCCGACCGCACCCGGCGGTGGGCGCTCAACTACGACGACGGCTACACCAACTACCGCAAGGCCGACGCCGGATATGTACGCTGCGTTCACTGAGTCCTTGTTGGACAAAATCTAGCCGGTGGCATAGAAAGAGCGCCATGACGGACGAGGACCTGTCGAAAGAGCTCCAGGCTGACATCCCGCATGCCGCGCGCATCTGGAATTACTGGATGGGCGGCAAGGACAACTTCGCCGCCGACCGCGCGGCCGGTGACGCGGTCGTCGGGGTCTACCCGGAGATCGCGCTGATGGCCCGGTTCTCCCGGCAGTTCCTGATCCGGGTGGTGCGCTACCTGGCCGCCGAGGCCGGCATCCGCCAGTTCCTCGACGTCGGCACCGGCCTGCCCACCATGCAGAACACGCACGAGGTCGCGCAGAACATCGCCCCCGAGTCGCGCATCGTCTACGTCGACAACGACCCGATGGTGCTGGTGCACGCCCGCGCTCTGCTGCGCGGCACCACCGCCGAGGGCGTCACCAACTACGTGCCGGCCGACTACCACGACCCCGAGGGGATCCTCGAGCAGGCGGCCGAGACGATCGACTTCTCGCAGCCGGTCGCGGTCATGTTCATGGGTGTGATGGGTTACGAGCCCGAGGTGGCCGAGATCCACCGGATCGTCCGCACGATCATGGCCGCCACCGCGCCCGGCAGCTTCGTCGTGCTGTGGGACGGCACCGACACCACCCCGGCGGTGGTGGCCGGCG
The DNA here is from genome assembly GCF_016862435.1 of Paractinoplanes tereljensis. GTDB lineage: Bacteria > Actinomycetota > Actinomycetes > Mycobacteriales > Micromonosporaceae > Actinoplanes > Actinoplanes tereljensis. Next base: position 190,381 of record NZ_BOMY01000051.1, on the reverse strand, counting down.
CCGAGAAACTGGCCGAGAGCGGCGGCGTTCCGTACATTCTGCGCAGCCCGGCCGAGCTGGCGACCTGCTTCGAGGGCTTCGAGATCATCGAGCCTGGCCTCACCGAGATCACCTCGTGGCGGCCGGAACCGGGCGAGGTCGAGCACATCGACGCGTACGGGGCGGTGGCCCGCAAGCTGTGACCGGGGAGGTTCGGTCGGTCGGGCGCGCGCTGGACATCCTCAGCGCGTTCAGTTCCGCGCACCCCCGGTTGACCCTGTCCGAGCTGGCCGAGGCGGTCGGGCTGCCCCGCCCGAGCGTCCGCCGGCTTGCCGTCACCCTGATCGACCGCGGTTTCCTGCGGCAGGACGAGGACGGTGCCTACCTGCTCGGGGTGCGGCTGCTGGAGCTGGGCAGCCAGGTCACCGAGAGTTCGGCGATCACCCACCGGGCCGGGCCGGCCGCCGACGAGCTGGCCCGGATGACCGGCGAGACGGTGCTGATCGCCGAGGTCGACTGGTCGTCGCTGTCGCTGCTCATCATCGGCAAGCGGCACCCGGTGCAACCGGCCGCGGCCACCTCGGCGGTCGGGCACCGGTACGCGATCGCCACCGGTTGCCTGGCCAAGGCCGTACTCTCCGGGTTGCCGCCGTCCGGCCTGGCCTCGGTCGTGCCGAAACTGCGGCTCACCCCGCGCACCACCTCGTCCATCGTCGACCCCGACGCCCTGGCCGCCGACGTGGCGGCCAGCCGGGCGCGCGGTTACGCCATCCAGTCCGGCGAGTTCCTGCCCGGCATGTCCGGCGCCGCGGTGCCGGTGCACGTCAGTGGCCGGGTGGTCGGCGCCTTGGCCGTGCTGGCCTCCACGATGCGTTACCCCGGCCCCGAACTGCACCGGGCCGGCCGCCTGGTCCGCAGCGTCCTGACCGCGACCACGCGATGACGTCCGGTGACGCGTTTCGCGCTGCGGAATGACGCCTCGCCCCTGATGGATCTTGGTAGTTAACCTCCCCGCGTCCACTAACGCAGGAGGAACCACCGTGGCCGACGACAAGCAGGACATCCCGTACGAGAAGGACGGCGGCGGCACCGCGGTGACCCTGATCGTCGGCGGCCTCATCCTCCTGATGGTGGTCGCTTTGGCTGCCCTGCTGTACCTCGCCTTCTCCAACTAAGACCGCTAGCCTCCCCAGGATGTTCGGCTCGCTGGCACTGGAAACCACGATCGGGCTCGCCCTGGTCTTCTTCGTCGTGGCCACGCTGGCTTCGGCCATCGTGGAGGGCACCTCGCGGCTGCTGCGCAAGCGGGCGAAGGACCTCGAAGAGACGATCGGCCAGATGCTCAGCGGCAGCACGACCTTCGACGACGCCGCCAAGCAGGCCCTGACGCTGTTCAAGGGCACCTCGATCTACCAGTCGGCGGAGATGGCGGCGAGCAAGGGCCGGCGCTGGTTCCGCAAGGACGTCGGCCCCGCCTACCTGTCGGCCCGCTCGTTCGCCGACGCCATCGACGAGTTGACCGACAAGCTGACCGAGACGCCGGTCGAGGGCGTGAACAAGCGCCTGAAGAACTTCAAGACCGACGGCGAGTCGCTGGCGCTGGACGCGAAGGCCGCCCTGGAGAACTGGTACGACGAAACGATGGGCCGGCTCAGCGGCGCCTACAAGCGGTGGGCCACCGGCGTGCTGTTCGTCGTCGGGCTGGGTCTGGCGGTGGCCGGCAACGTGTCCGCGTTCCACACCGCCCAGACCCTGTGGCAGCAGCCGGCCGTCCGGCAGGCCGCCCTGGACGCCGCCGAGCAGGCCGCCGCGAAGAGCCCCACCGGCGACGGCCTGGTAACCAAGAACGTGGAAACGGTGCAGGACCTCGCCGGTCTCGGCCTGCCGGTCGGCTGGGAGCACGGCACCCACTGGAGCGACGCCGCGTGGACCGTGTCGCACCTCGCCGGCTGGCTGGTCACGGCACTGTTGCTGATGCTCGGGGCACCGTTCTGGTTCGACGTACTCTCCAGGTTGGTCTCCCTGCGAACAACCGGCGCCAAGCCGCCGACCGCCGCCCAGGACCCGGGCGCGGCCACCTCACTGCGGGCGTCCGCGGCGGGTGCGGCCGCGATCGAAGCCCCGAAACCCTAGTTACGAAAGCACTCCTATGCCGTGCGTCTCGACCTTCCAGAGCAGGTCGCAGAGGGCCGTCAGGCCGCGTTGCCGGTGCCGGCGGTACGTGCTGAAGGGCAGATGCAGGCGGTCGGCGGCGGCCTGCTGGCTGGGCACCCCGTCGAGGTAGGTGACCTGCAGGACTCGGTGGTACCGCTGCTGGCGGGGATCGTCGCGGAGTGTCCCGAGCGCGGCTTCCAGGACTCGGCGCAGACCGGCCACCGGGTCGCCGTTGCCCGCCTCGAGGGCCAGCCGGCTGTGGGTCAGGTCGGTTTCGGCGAGTTCGTCGGTGCGCCGCCAGCAGCGCAATGCCTGCTGGACCGCCTCGTCGAAGTCGTCCCGGTTCCACGGCGAGGCCGCGCGGGGCACCGACCGGGGGCGGCGCTCCATCATCAGGTCGACGCCGACGTCCGACCAGGCGGTGATCGGCATCGCCCCGAAGCACTGCGAGAACAGGAAATAGTCGCGGCCGCCGACGGTGATCGGCGGCCCGGCATCACGGGTGTGGCTGCGCTCGATGGTCGGTGCCCAGAACAGGTCGGGGGTCAGAATCACCGACCAGGCCAGGCCGTCCTCACACATGATGGTCGCGGCCAGGCGCAGCCGCATCAGGTCCATCGCCTCGGACGGCCGGTAGTAGGCCGCGGGTTCGACGTTGAACCGGGCAATGTTCAGGTGTTCGCCCGGCCGCAGCGGCGTGACGCGCTGCGTGCGGGCCCAGGCCGTGGCGACGACCGGATCCGCGGCGAGTTCGTCGTCGTCGGGCCGGCTCAGCCGCAGCCGGGCGCCGAAAGCACACAGATTCCCGGCGCGGCGATAGACCCGGAACGCGGCTGGCTGCCGGCCGAGCCAGAAGTCCGCGATGGCCGCGCTCTCCGGGCCCTCGGCCGCCCGCGCCATCTCCAGCACCTGCGGCCGGTCGGCCGGATCGTACGGGTGCTCGGTCACCTCGAATCCGTAGAGCCTGGTGAAGTACGGCCACAGGCGGTTCTCGTGGCGCTGCACGAATATCACGTCGGCGGCGTTGGGCAGCTCGGCGCTGCCGGTAGCGGTCCGCGCGCGTACGATCAAGTGGGTTTTGATCCTGGTATGCATGGCCGCGAAGCGGTTCTCGTCGCGCCACCGAAGGTCGGCCTCCACGACGTTGCGCACCGCGTCGACCGGGTAGACGCCGCGGGCGTCGGCCGCGGTGAACGGCTGAGCTCGCAGCCAGCTGAACAGGGTCGCGGCATCCTCACCGGGGAGCGCGGCGCGCAGCAACTCCTCGTTGGTCCGCCAGGCGTGCGCGATTGCCTCCACGGCCTGCCGATGGGCCGGTGACGGGAGGTCGCCGAGCAACTGGTCGGCGATCGACGCCGCGACGTCGCGGCAGATGTCGTCGTCGGTCGCGTCGCGGTCGCCGGTGACCAACTGCGCGGCCACCCGCAGCGCCAGCGGATTGCCGCAGCAGAAGGCCAGCACTGCGGCGTGCCGGTCGGCCGGCACCCGGTGCGTGTGCAGCAGCGCGGCCGACTCGGCGGGAGTCAGCGGCCCCAGCGGCAGCGGCCGCAGGATGTCGTTCCAGCCAAGGTCGGCGCGCCACTGTGCGGAGGGCGGCTGCCGAGCGGCTACCACGATCACCGGGCCGGTCGGCAGCACCTTCTCGCGAAGCCATTCCGCCGGCCGGTCGAGGCGGTCGAGGCCGTCGATCAGAATCAGCGGCGCTGGTTCGGTGCCCGGTTCGGCGCCCGGCTCGAGAAAGACGGCTGGGATCTCATCGGCGATGCGCTGCAGAAGCGTGGATTTGCCGATGCCGCCCGGACCGTACAGGTAGAGCACCGTGTAGCTGGGTTGCCGGGCCAGGGCCGCCCGGAAAGCGGCCAGCTCCCGGGCGCGACCGAGGAAGGCCCGCATGCGGGCCTTCCTGAGTTGGTGGTCGAGCGCGCTGCCGACATCCATGCGGAACGCCATCCACTCACGACAGTGGCCGGGAAAGCGTCCAGCCTAGCGGACCGTCGCGATCAGAACGTGCCGGTGTTGAGGCGCTTCTGGAGCGTGAGGACCGTGGCCGACTTGCCCTTGGGCAGGATCCCGGTGGCTCGGATGCCGAGATATTTCTGCAGCGCCGCGACGGTCTTGGTCTTCGTGCCCCGAGCCAGGCCGAGGCCGTCGACGGTCAGCTTGCCGCCGTGCTTGTTGAGGTGTCGCTGCACAGCCTTGACCAGATCCGACGGCTCGTGGATCGCCCCGTCCGCCGGGGTGTGCATAATTTGCTGCCAGCGCCGGATCGTTGCCGGGTCGAGCAGGCTGGTCTCGGCCAGTTTGGCATGCGCCGCCGCGTCGGCCCGCGCGACGTGGATCTTCTTGGCGATCAGGGCGACGTCGGAGGCGTCCTTGATCAACTCGAAGTGCATCTCGTCCTTACGCGTTCGATAGTCGCCGCCCCAGCGCACCGCCCCGTCGCAGAAATCCAGGATCTTGCGGATCGCGGCGACCTGCTTGGCGTTGAAGGTGCCGGCTTTGCCCAGCGGGTGCGCCGGAGCGTTGAGGTCGATCGCGGTGCCCGAGGCATGGTTCGAGAGGGTGCTCTCCGAGCCGCGGACCTTGCGATAGTTGTACCCCCAGCACTGATCCGCGTGCAGAGCCTCGACGGAATGGTGGAACCGCTCGGCGACGTAGAGCAGCACTGTCGCCACATCACCCTTGCGCACCCCCTGCGGCAGCTTGATCTTCGTGCCCGGTACCGGTGACTTGTCGAGACCACCGATCGTGGTCGGCGTGCCGGCCGACCACCCGTTCTGACTGTGAGCCATGTGGAATTCCCCCCGGAAACTAAACGGGACAACGCGTGCGCCCTGATGGCGGATTCTGCGGTGATCCGTTGTTCACCCGGAAGGTCAACCAGTGCTCACTTCCCGGCCATTCGCCCGGACACCCGGACCGTGGTGGTGATGCGGGCCAGGGACGGGGAGCGTGGCGTCGAGCCGAAGCCGAACCGCACCGGTGGGTCGACGTCGCTGAGCGGTCCCAGATCCACGCCGTCGAGCGTCGCGCCGGCCGCGGTGATCCGGTGCAGGTCCTGCACGGCATACCACTCGCGGCGGCCGTTCCCCGCACTGCCGTAGGTGCGCACGCCGGTCAGCAGCCGGGCCGGCACGTCGATCAGCCGAACCCACGGAAGTTGCCGGGCCAGGACCGGCGGCACCGCGCGCAGCAGCCACCCCAGCGCTCCGCGCCCACCGGTGGTGAATCGCAGGCTGAGCGGCCCGGCCGCGACGGCCCACTCCGGCCCGGACCGTTCGACCGTCACCGGCACGATTCGCACCTGGTCGAAGGAGTAGGTGTCGGCGACGAACCGGGCCAGCTCCTCGGTCGGCGCGAGCAGCTCCCGGTGGCCGCTCGCGTGCTCGATCATGACGTCGCTGACCGGCCCGAACGGCGACCCCGGCCAATGCCCCAGCACGAGCCGCACGCCACTGGCGGTGCCTAGGCCGGCGATCCAGCCATCGAAGCGCATCCGTACCCTTCCTAAAGCCTTTAGGTTTTTGCTTAGATAGCATAGGCAATTGGGGGAGGTGGCGTGTGGCGCGTGCGGGGCTTACCGCGGAACGACTGGCCGAGGCCGCGGCCGAGCTGGCCGATGCAGCCGGGTTCGAGCAGGTCAGCCTGTCGGCGCTGGCCCGCCGGTTCGAGGTGTCGGTGCCGAGCCTCTATTCGCACGTGAAGAGCACGCACGACCTCAAGACCCGGGTCGCCCTGCTGGCTCTGGCCGAGCTGGCCGATCGAGGTCTGGTGGCGCTGGCCGGCCGGTCCGGCCGGGACGCGCTGACCGCGCTCGGCAACGTCTACCGCGACTACGCCCGCGCGCATCCCGGCCGCTACGCCGCGGCCCGGATGCCGCTCGACCCGGCGACCGCCGCGGCCAGTGCCGGACTCCGGCACACCGAGATGATCAGGGCGATTCTGCGCGGCTACGACGTGCCCGAGGCCGAGGAGACCCATGCCGTACGCGTTCTCGGCGCGACCTTCCACGGTTACGTGAGCCTGGAGCTGGCCGGCGGCTTCGACCACAGTTCGCCGAGTTCGGAGCGCTCCTGGTCGCGTGCCATGGACGCGCTGGACGCACTGCTGAGGCACTGGCCCGATGAGTAGGGGACACATGCACGACATCGAGATCACTCCGGACCTGCTGCGCGGCGCCCTCGAGGTGGAGCGGATCGGGCGCGGCCTGCGGCCGCATCGGCTGCCGGCCTGGGCCCGCGCGCAGACCCCCGACTTCCAGCCGCAGATGGTGGAGGCGCAACCTTCGGGCGTACGCCTGGTCTTCCGCACCGCCGCCACGGGGATCGAGCTGGATGCCCTGCCGACCCGCTGGGCCTACCGCGGCGTCCCGCCCCGCCCGGACGGCGTCTACGACCTGCTCGTCGACGGCGAGCTGGTCGCGCAGGCCACCATCCCCGGCGGCACCGTGCACACCATCGACATGACCACCGGCACCATCGAGCACCGGGTGGGCGAGCCGGGCACGATCGCGTTCACCGGCCTGCCGGCCACCGCCAAGGAGGTCGAGATCTGGCTCCCGCACACCGAGGCGGCCGACCTGGTGGCGCTGCGGGCCGACGCCCCGATCGAACCGTCCGCGACCCGGCGACCGGTCTGGCTGCACCACGGCAGCTCGATCAGCCAGGGCTCGAACGCCGCCAGCCCGGCCTCCACCTGGCCGGCCCTGGCCGCCCGGCAGAGCGGCCTCGAGCTGATCAACCTGGGCCTGTCCGGCAACGCGCTGCTCGACCCGTTCACCGCCCGCACCATCCGGGACACCCCAGCCGACCTGCTCAGCGTGAAGATCGGCATCAACCTGGTGAACACCGACGTGATGCGGCTGCGCGCGTTCGTCCCGGCCGTGCACGGCTTCCTGGACACGATCCGGGACGGCCACCCGGACACGCCGCTGGTGGTCGCCTCGCCGATCTACTGCCCGATCCACGAGGACACGCCCGGCCCGGGCGCCTTCGACCCGGACGCGCTGCGCGAGGGCCGGATCCGCTTCCGGGCCACCGGCGACCCGGCCGAGCGGGCCGCCGGAAAGCTGACCCTCACGGTGATCCGCGAGCACCTGGCCCGGATCGTCGCCGAGCGCGCAGCCACCGACCCCCAACTGCTTTACGTCAACGGCCTCGACCTGTACGGCGAGGCCGACCACGCCGAGCTGCCGCTGCCGGACGCCCTGCACCCGGACGCCGCCGCCCACCGCCGCATAGCCGCCCGCTTCGCGGAGCTGGCTCTGAGCCGCTAGAGCTAGACACCTTTCAGAATCAGAGCCCCAAGAAACGAAACCCTTTCCGGTACGGGCGACGCAGTAGACAACCGCATTTACCCCCGACCGCCGCCACCGCGCGGCGGCCTGCAACACCGGCGCGTGCCGCGCCTCTCGCGCAACCGAACACCCACCCCAGAGGCTGATGTTTGTCCCGGTCAGCGAGGTGCGCCGGCACCCGCTGGCGGGGTGGGGTGGGGTTGAGGTCTTGGGTCGGGACCGCCCGGGGCGGGCGCGCGGAGGGTGAGTTGCGCCTACCGGGACCGAGTGCCACGGGAGTGGGTCGGGGCGTACTGAAGAAGGGATTTGCTCTTTTTGGGCGAAAGTGGCCGGTTTTTGGACGCCGGGCCGTCGGGGGAGAGGGCGGTTGGTTTCTTTGGGAATCGGCGCGCGCCGATCGGTATGGCGGGTGTGGAACGCCCGGCCTCGAGCGCGAAAGGTGTCTAGGTCTGGTCGGCGGTCTTGTACTCGTCGTCGGTTACCGGGGCCAGCCAGGTGGTGGGGTCGCTGCCGTCGGGGGTGGCCTCGACCATGGCCAGGTGGCTCATGAAGGTGTCCGGGGTGGCGCCGTGCCAGTGTTCCTCGCCGGGTGGGCAGACCACCGTCTCGCCGGCGTGGATCCGGAAGACCTCGCCGTCGCGGGTGCCGACCAGGCCGACCCCCTCGGTGACGTGCAGGGTCTGGCCCACCGCGTGTGCGTGCCAGTTGGTGCGGGCTCCGGGGGTGAATCGCACCAGGCCGACGGTCAGCCGGGACGGGCCGGCGCCGGTGTGGATCGGGGTCAGGTAGACGTCGCCGGTGAACCATGAGGCGGGGGTCTTCACCGTGGGGCTTACGGGCTTGAGTTCCATGCTTATCCGTTCATGGTGAGCAGGGTTTTGATCGCTCGGCGTTCGTCCATCGCGCGGTAGCCCTCGGCCGCGTCGTCCAGCGGCAGGGTCAGGTCGAAGACCTTGCCGGGGTTGATCTCGCGGTGGAGGATCCGGTTGATCAGGTCGGGCAGGAAGCGCCGCACCGGGGCCGGGCCGCCGTGCAGGTGCACCCCGGAGAAGAACAACTCCAGGCCGGGCAGCTCGACCCCGTGGCCGACGCCGACGTAGCCGACGTGTCCGCCGGGGCGGGTGGAGTGGATGGCCTGCATCATCGACTCCTGGGTGCCGACCGCCTCGATGACCGAGTGTGCGCCGTACCCGCCGGTCATTTCTTTGATCTTGGCGACGCCCTCGTCGCCGCGTTCGGTGACGATGTCGGTGGCGCCGAATTCGCGGGCCAGCCGCTGCCGGGAGGCGTGCCGGCTCATCGCGATGATCCGGTCGGCGCCCAGCTGCCTGGCGGCCAGGACCGCGAGCAGGCCGACCGCGCCGTCGCCGACCACCGCGACCGTCTTACCCGGGCCGGCCTGGGCGGCGACCGCGCCGAACCAGCCGGTGCCGAGCACGTCCGAGGCGGTCAGCAGGGACGGGATCAGGTCCGCGTCGGGCACCGTGGGGGTGGCCACCAGGGTGCCGTCGGCGAGCGGCACCCGCAGGTAATCGCCCTGGGCGCCGCCGACCAGCTCGGCGTGCACGCAGCGGCTCTGATAACCGGCCTGGCAGATCTCGCAGGTGTTGTCGGAGGCGAAGAACGACCCGACCACGAACTGGCCCGGCCTGATCGTGGTGACCTCGGCGCCGACCTCCTCGACGATCCCGGCGTACTCGTGGCCCATCGGGTGGGCGTCGCCGACCGGCTCGATGCCGCGCCACGGCCACAGGTCCGACCCGCACACGCAGGCGGCCGACACCCGCAGGATCGCGTCGGTGGGCTTGAGGATGGTGGGGCGGTCGCGCTCTTCGACGCGTACGTCGCCGGGGGCGTAGATGATTGCCTGTCGCATGTCACCCATGAAAGCGGGCGGATCGGGCAGCAGGGAGTGCCTGGCGAAGCAGGTAATGGCAGGGCCCCCTTCGGCCGCGCCGCGAAAAGTAGCGTGGGTGACGTGGACAACCGGGACGACATTCGCGAGTTCCTGGCCTCCCGGCGGGCCCGGATCACCCCGGAGCAGGCCGGTCTGCCGGATTTCGGGGGCAGCCGCCGGGTCGCCGGGCTGCGCCGGGCCGAGGTGGCGATGCTGGCCGGGGTGAGCCCGGACTACTACACCCGCCTCGAACGCGGCAACCTGTCAGGGGTGTCGGACAGCGTCCTGGACGCCCTGAGCCGGGCGTTGCGCCTGGACGAGGCCGAGCGCTCCCACCTGTACGACCTGGCCCGCGCCGCCTCCCAGCCGCGCAGCCGGCGCCGGCCCGGCGGGAAACAGCAGGTCCGCCCGGCCACCCAGCACCTGCTGGACGCGATGACCGACGCGCCGGCGTTCGTTCGCAACGGCCGCCTCGACGTGCTCGCCGCCAACCGGCTGGCGCGCGCCCTCTACTCGTACGCCTTCGAGACCACCCCGGTGAACCTGGCCCGCTTCTGCTTCCTGGATCCGCGCGCCGAGCAGCTCTACCCCGGCTGGGACGAGGCCGCCAACACCACTGTCGCGCTGCTGCGCACCGAGGCCGGCCGCGACCCGTACGACCGGGCACTGACCGACCTGGTCGGCGAGCTGGCCACCCGCAGCGACGAGTTCCGCACCCGCTGGGGTGCGCACAACGTGCGCCTGCACCAGACCGGGGTGAAGTATTTCCAGCACCCGGTGGTGGGCTACCTGGAGCTCGGCTTCGAGGCCATGCCGATGCCGGCCGACCCGGGCCTGACCCTCACCGCGTACAGCGCCGAGCCGGGCACGGCCGCCGCGGACGCGCTGCGCTTACTTTCGAGCTGGGCGGTGACGGTCGCCGGAAGCGAGGAGAGCGCCGCGCGAGCGCCAGGCCAGCACTGACACGATCGACACGGCCGACAGCACCGACCCGACGCTGAGGAACGACCCGATCGACAGGATCGACCCGTACGACCCGATCGATCCGATCGACAGCGCCGACCCGGTGGACCCGATCGACAGAACCGACCCGTTCGACCAGAGGCTGAGCACGGAACCCTCGGATTTGTACGACAGGATCGACTTTTTCGGGGCCTTCATGCGGACGAGTCTAAATGCCGGCGCAGTGCCGTGGCGATCTCTCCCGCCGCGGCCAGCTGGGCCGGGGTGAGGGCGTCGACGAAGAGCTCGCGCACCGCTCGCAGGTGCGGGACCGTGGCGGCCTGGAACGCGGCGGCGCCGGCCGGGGCCAGCACCACCACCGCGCCACGGCTGTCGGTGGCGTGGCCCTCGCGGGTGATCAGGTCGCGGCGTTCCATCCGGGCCAGGTGATGGGACAGCCGGCTGCGTTCCCAGCCGACGCCGGCGGCCAGCTCGGAGGAGCGCAGCCGCCGGTCGGGGGCCTCGCTGAGGGCGAGCAGCACGCTGTAGTCGCCGGTCGACAGGCCGGTGTCGTGCTGCAGCCGGCCGCCGATCTGGGTGCGCAGCACCTCGGTGGTCTCGATGAAGTCGCGCCAGACGTCCAGTTCCGAACGTGACGGCAGTCTCCGTGGCCCGGGCATAAACTCCCACCCCCTGTGGTTGACGTGTCAATCATAGGAGGGGTGACATGACAGACCTGGAGTTCGGCCTCGACACCTTCGGCGATGTTCCGGAGGGCAGCTCGCACGCCGCCGCGATCCGTCAGGTGGTGGCCGAGGCGGTGGTCGCCGACGAGCTCGGCGTGGACGTGATCGCGCTCGGCGAGCACCACCGCCCGGAGTACTCGATCTCCACCCCGGAGACCGTGCTGGCCGGCATCGCCGGGCAGACCAACCGCATCCGGCTGGCCTCCGGGGTCACCGTGCTGAGCTCGGACGACCCGGTCCGGGTGTTCCAGCGGTTCGCGACCGTGGACGCGCTGTCCAACGGCCGGGCCGAGGTCATTCTCGGGCGCGGGTCGTTCACCGAGTCGTTCCCGCTGTTCGGGTACGACATGAGCGACTACGACGTGCTGTTCGAGGAGAAGCTCGACCTGTTCGTGAAGCTCCTCGACGAGAAGCCGGTCACCTGGAGCGGCACCACCCGGGCCGCCCTGGACGAGGCCGACGTGTTCCCGAAGACCGAGTCCGGCCGGCTGGCCACCTGGGTCGGCGTCGGCGGCTCACCCCAGTCGGTGGTCCGCACCGCGCGCTACGGCCTGCCGATGATGCTGGCCATCATCGGCGGTGACCCGGCGCGCTTCGCCCCCTACGTCGACCTCTACCGCCGGGCCGCCGAGCAGCTCGGCACCACCGCCCACCCGGTCGGCATGCACTCGCCCGGCTTCGTCGCCGACACCGACGAGGAGGCCAGAGAGCTGTTCTACGCCCCGTACAAGGTGATGCGCGACCGGATCGGCGCCCTGCGCGGCTGGCCGCCGTTGCGCCGCGAGGAGTTCCTGTCCGAGGTCGCGCACGGCTCGCTGTACATCGGCTCGCCGGAGACGGTCGCCCGCAAGATCGCTCGCGCGGTGGACAAACTCGGCGTGGGCCGCTTCGATCTGATCTACAGCGCCGGAGCCCAGCCGGCCGCCGCGCGGATGCGCGCGGTCGAACTCTTCGGCGCGAAGGTGATGCCCATGGTCCGCGACATTCTGGCCGGTTGAGATGACCACGATCGGCATTCTCGGCGCGGGCAAGGTCGGCACGGTGCTGGCCCGGCTCGCGCTGGCCGCCGGCTACGAGGTTCTGATGGCCGGTTCCGGCGACCCCGCCAAGATCCGGCTCATCGTCGAGGTCCTCACCCCCGGCGCGAAGGTGGTGACCGCGGCCGAGGCGGCCGAGCGGTCGGACATCGTGATCCTGGCGCTGCCGCTCGGCAAGTACCGCACGATCCCGGCCGAGCAGTTGCGCGGCAAGCTGGTCGTCGACGCCATGAACTACTGGTGGGAGGTCGACGGCGTCCGCGACGACCTGTCCCGCTCCAGCGAACTGGTGCAGGCGTTCCTCAGCGAGTCGCGGGTCGTCAAGGCGTTCAACCACATGGGCTATCACGACCTCGAGGAGGGCGCCCGGCCGCAAGGTGCGCCCGGCCGCAAGGCGATCGCGATCGCCGGCGACCGGACCGACGAGGTGTCGGTCCTGGTCGACCGGCTCGGTTTCGACCCCGTCGTGGCCGGGCCCCTGACCGCGGGGGTACGGATGGAGCCCGGCACCCCGGTTTTCGGGGCGAACGTCGACGCCGCCGAGGTCAGCGCGATGCTCGCAGCAGCACCAGCCGTTCCGGAAACAGCACCGGCGCCTGAACCCCGGTGACCGCCAGCATCCGCCCGGTCATCGAAACGCCGGAACCCCACCAGGGCAGCGGGTTCCGGCCCGGCCCCTCGAAAACGTCCCCCGGCGGCAGCGGGGCGACCCGGTAGACCGACGCCGGGTCCAGGCCGGGCAGCCGCACCCGGCCGGGTGGCGACCACACCCCGGTGCTCATCGCGACCAGGGCGTAGACGGCTTCGGACCGGTCGGCCGCGACCACCCCGTGCACCCACAGCGCCGGGTCGGGGTGGTCCGAGCGCACCACTGTGCCGCTGTGCAGCAGCCCGCGCAGCTGTTTGTAGAGCCGCACCCACTCGGCCAGCCGCTCGCGCTCCTCGTCGGTGGCCCGGGTGATGTCCCACTCGATGCCGAAGTGGCCGAACAGTGCGGTGCCGGCCCGGAAGTCGAGGGTGTGCACCCGGCCGGTGGTGTGGGAGACGGTCGGGCCGACGTGCGCGCCGATCATCTCCGGTGGCAGGAGGGTGCCGGTCCAGCGCTGGATGAACTGCCGCTCCAGGGCGTCGTTGCAGTCACTCGACCAGACCCGGTCGGTGCGTTCCAGGATGCCCAGGTCGACCCGGGAGCCGCCGGACGAACAGGACTCGATCTCCACGCCCGGATGCCGCGCCCGCAGTTCGTCGATCAGCGCGTACAGCTGCAGGGTTTGCTTATGAATGCCGGCCTCGCCGGCGGGGGAATGGCCGGCGTCGATGAGATCGCGGTTGTGGTCCCACTTGAGGTAGGCGATGTCGTACTCGGACAGCAGGGCATCGAGCCGGCCGAGGATGTAGTCGTACGCCTCGGCGTGCCCGAGGTCGAGGACCTGCTGGTAACGGGCCTCGGGTGGCAGCCGGCCGCCGGTCGCCAGGATCCACTCGGGGTGGGCCCGGGCCAGGTCGGAGTCGGGGTTGACCATCTCCGGCTCGACCCAGAGTCCGAACTCCAGGCCCAGCCCGCGCACGTGGTCGACAAGCGGATGCAGGCCCTTCGGCCAGACCGTCTCGTCGACGTACCAGTCGCCGAGCCCGGCGTGGTCGTCCCGGCGATGCCGGAACCAGCCGTCGTCGAGGACGAACCGCTCGGCCCCGACGGCCGCCGCCGCGTCCGCGAGCGCGGTGAGTTTGCCCAGGTCATGGTCGAAGTAGACGGCTTCCCAGGTGTTCACGATGACCGGCCGGGGCGAGCGGGGCCGGGCCCGCAGGTGCCGATGGAAACGCCCGGACAGTTCGTCCAGCCCCCGGCCGTAGGAGCCGTAGAGCCACGGGCTGCGATAGGTGTCGCCGGGCCCGAGCCGGACCTCGCCGGAGAGCAGCAGTTCGCCGCCGCCGAGCAGGGAATCCCCGTTCGGGGTGCGCTCGGCCAGAACGCGGTGGTTGCCGCTCCAGGCCACGTGCACGCCCCACACCTGGCCGTTCGCGAAGCCGAAGCCGGCCGTCCCGGCGGCCAGCACGATCGAGGCGTCGGCGCCGGTGCGGCCGCGCCGGTTCTCCCGCAGCCTCGTGCCGACCGTGAACGGCTGCCGCTGCGGGCTGCGCTCGCGCAGGTGCCGCCCGGTGAAGTCGAGCAACTCCGTCGCTTCCAGCGGAACCGGCAGGGTGGGGAGCAGGCCGTCGAGGGTGAACGGGGTTTTTGCGGTCACCGACACCCGCTGTCGCACCAGCCCCGATTCCAGCAGCTCCAGTTCGAGCAGCAGGGACAATCCCACCGCGGCGTCGTGCGCGGTCACCTCCAGGCGGTGCGGGGACGGCTCGGTCGCCGCGTCGGCGGTGAAGCTGGTGGAGAACCCGGTGCCGTCCCGGTGCCCGGTCAGGCCGGGCGTACCGACCCAGCCCACCGAGTGTTCCGGCAGCACACTTACCGGGATCACGGCGTCGATGTTGTTCGAGACCTGCTGCGGGACGGATGCACCGACCAGGCCGGACAGGTCGCCCGGGCCGAGGTCGGCTCCCCAGTGCAGCACCCGGGGCAGCAGCGGCGGGGTGCAGTCCAGGACCAGACTGACCCCGCCGGCCCGCCAGTGCAGCGGCGTCACTGCGCGACCTCGAACAGCTTGTTGAGCTGGTCGTTGACCGCGGTGAGTGAGGAGACCGGGGCACTGCCGATGTAGACCGCGTCCATCCGGGGGTTCATCAGAGCGAGGATATCGGCGGCGTTGGAGGTGACCGGGAACAGGAACGTGGTCTTGTCCTTCACCTGGTCGGTGAACGGCGTGACGTCGAGCTTGCGTTCGTCGCGGTTGTAGGCGATGGCCAGGTCGGTGGCCGCCGGCCGGGCCGGGAACACCACCCCGGAGCGGCCGATGATGTCCTGGCACTGGGCGCCGGCCATGAACTTGACCCACTTGGCGGCGTTGTCCGGGTGCTTGGAGAGTGTGGTTATCGAGTCGGCGAGGCCGTTGAACATCGACGCCCGCTTGCCGCTCGGGCCGATCGGGGTGGGTGCCAGGCCGATGTCGAGTTTCGCGCCGGTCGCGTCGGTCAGCTTGCTGAACGTCGAGATCATCCACGATCCGCTCAGTCCCATCGCGGCGATGCCGGACTGGATCTGCTTGTCGGTGCCGATCGCGTTGGCGCCGCCGATCTCCTCGTAGGTCGGCATGTATCCCTTACGAGCCAGCCCGAAATACCAGTTCAGGGTCTGTTGCAGTTCCGGGGAATCGAGGTTGAAGCGCGTACCCCAGGGATTTTTGTCGGTGGCCTGCCAGCCGGCGCTTCCGGCGAAGGCCGACCATTGGGTCTGGCCCCAACCGGCCCCGCCGGAACCCTCCGAGCTCAGCCCGTGGATGCGAATACTACGAGGATTGAAACCGGCCTCGTCGCCTCGGATGCCGTTGGTGTCGACCGTCAGGTGGGCGACGAGTTTCTCGAACGTGCCGCCGTCGGTGGGGTTCCAGATCAGCGTGTTCAGCGAGGCCGGGTCGACGCCGGCGTCCTTGAGTTCGGCCCGGTCGTAGAACATGGCGATGGTGTCCCAGTCCTTCGGCGCGCCGTACCGTTTGCCGTCCTGTCCTTTCCAGAGCTCGGCCAGGCCGGGCTGGTAGTCGGAGTCGGCGAGGTCGCTGGTCGGGGCCAGGTTGTCCAGCGGGCGCAGCACCTTGAGGTCGACGAACTGGGCGTACTTGGCGAGGTGGTCGGTGAAGACGTCGGGCGCGGTGTCGGCGATGAAGCCGGCGGTCAGTTTCGACCAGTAGACGTCCCAGCCGTACTGCGAGATGTGCACCCGCAGGCCGGGGTTGGCGGCGGCGAACTCGTCGGCGCATTTCTGGTAGCCGGGCTGCTGACCGGAGTCCCACAGCCAGTATTCGATGGTTCCGCCGCCGCTTGACGTGGCGGCGTCGGCGCCGCTCCAGCCGCAGCCGGCCAGAAGCGCTGTCATCATAAAAGCCGCAAACTTTCTCATCACTTGATCCCGCTGAAGCCGATGGAATTGACGATGCGCTTGGCGAAGAACAGGAACAGCACGAGCATCGGGAGCGCCGCGACCAGCGTCGCGGCCATCAGCCCGGCCCAGTCCGGCCCGGTCTGCGGGGTCTGCGACTTGAAGACCCCGAGCGCCACGGTGAGCACCCGCGACCGGTCGGTGTAACTGACCATCAACGGCCAGAAGTAGTCGTTCCACGAGGTGATGTAGGTCAGGATCGCCAGGGTGGCGAGCGGCGCCGACGACATCGGCAGGATCAGCCGGAAGAAGACCCGCACCTTCGACGCGCCCTCGACCAGCGCCGCTTCCTCCACCTCACGGGAGATGCCGAGGAAGAACTGCCGCAGGAAGAAGACCGCGAACGGGGTCATCAGCATGGTCGGCAACCCCACCCCGAGCAGGGTGTCGACCAGGCCCAACTGCTTGATCAGCACGAAGTTCGGCAGCAGCGTGAAGATCGCCGGGATCATCAGGCCGGCCAGGAAGAACCCGAAGACCTTCTCCCGGTGCCGCCATTGCAGGCGGGCGAAGGCGTACGCGGCCATCGCCGAGAAGAACACCTGCCCGCCGGTGACCAGAGTGGACACGATCACCGAGTTGAGCAGGTAGTGCCAGAACGCGATCGGCTGCCCGGCGCCGCCGGCGTCGATCGCCTCCTGCCCGGTCTGCAGCCCGAAGACCCGCTCGAAACCACCCCAGGAAAATTGCACCGGCAGCACGCTGTCGGACCCGGCGTAGAGCGCGTTGTTGCTGGACAGAGCCGTGCGCAGCATCCAGTAGAACGGGAACAGGCTGGCGACGATAACCAAAACCATGAAGACCCAGGCGAGGGTACGGCCGATGTTGATCGGTCGCCGCGGCGGTGGGGCTTCGGCGGTACGGCCGGCCGGTACGGCGATCGGCGTGGTGGTGGTGGACATGGCGTCCTCCTCCTCAGCTCAGGTCCGACGACTCGGCGCGGGTCAGCCGGTACTGCACGAACGTGACGATCACCAGAATGATCAGGAGGGCCACCGACATGGCCGACGCGTATCCGAACTGGAAGCGCCCGAACGCCATGTCGTAGATGTAGTACTGCAGGACCCGGGACGAGTCGACCGGCCCGCCGCGGGTGGTGATCGCGACGGTGTCGAAGACCTGGAACGACCCGACCACCGTGATGATCAGGACCAGCGCCAGGATCGGCCGCAGCAGCGGAATGGTGATCCGGCGCATCATGGTGATCTCGCTGGCCCCGTCCATCCGGCCGGCCTCGTACATCGTCTCCGGAATGGTCTGCAGCCCGGCGAAGATGAGCAGGGCGGTGTAACCGACGTGCCGCCACACGTTGATCAGCGCGATGGTCGGGATCACCCAGGCGCTGTCGGACAGGAACGCGATGCGGTCCAGCCCGATCATCTCGATCACCTTGTTACCGATGCCGAGCTGGTAGTCGAGGATCCACAGGAACACCATCGCGGCCACCACATTGGACACCAGGTACGGCGTGAGGATGACGCCGCGAAGCCAGGTGCGCTTGGTGAGCCGCTGCATCATCACCGCGATGACCAGCGCGAACACCGTCTGGATGACGATGTTGACGAACACGTAGTAGACGGTGACCTTCAGCGAGTTCCAGAAGACCGGGTCCTGGACCATCCGGACGTAGTTGTCCAGGCCGTTGAACTCCGGCGGGGTGAGCAGGTTGAACTTGGTGAAGCTGAGATAGATGCCGCGCAGGGTCGGCCAGACCATGAAGACGAGGAAGCCGATCAGTGCGGGTGCGATGAACGCGATGGCCAGCCGGGTGTCGTCCCGGCGGCGCGGGCGTGGGGGAGCGGTGCTGATCGCCATGGGGAGCTGCCTCCTCGCAGTCGGCGACTTATTTGCAACCAGATTGAAAATAAGCCTCCGATCTCCCTGTGACAAGGGTCACTCGTAGACTGGTTCCATGACCTTGTCCGCCGGGGAGCTCGCCGTGACGCGACACCTCCTGGTCCACGGCCCGGCGACCCGCCAGGACCTCGGCGACCGGCTCAAACTTTCCTACGCCTCGATGTCCCGGCTGGCCCGCGCGCTTGTCGACGGCGGCATGGCGTCCGAGGCCCTGGAACCGGAGACGGCCATCGGCCGCCCGCGCCAGATCCTCACCGCGGTGCCCAGCGCCCGGCACGTGGCCGGCTTCAAACTGACCGCCGACACCGCGTACGGCGTGGTCTGCGACATGTTCGGCAACGTCCGGGCCACCGCCCGGGCCGCGCTGCCCGGCCCGGATGCCGGCGGCGGCGTGCCGGTCCCGGCCGCCATCCGGGTGCTGGCCCAGCTGACCACGAGGCTGGCCCGCCGGGTCCCGTCGCTGGACGGCATCGGCGTCGCCGTCGGCGGCGTGGTGGCCGACCGTGCGGTCGTGCGCGAGGGCACCTTCCTGGGTTGGAGCGAGGTCGACCTGGCCGGCCCGCTCGGCGCGCGCACCGGCCTGCCGGTGATCGTCACCAACGACGTCACCGCCCTGGCCCGCGAACAGCTGTGGTTCGGCGCCGGCCGCACCCACGCCACCTTCGGCGTCATCACGGTCGGCGCCGGCCTCGGCTTCGGCGTGGTCCGCGAGGGCATAGCGGTGGAGCAGCTGATCGACAACGGGCACCTGCTGGCCCACTCACCGATCGACTCGCGGGGCCCGCGCTGCACCCTGGGCCACGCCGGCTGCGCCGCCGCCTACCTCAACCGCGAGGACCTGCAAAAACGCGGCGCCGGTCTCGATGACGCCGCCGCCCGCGCGCTCGGCCACGTGGTGGCGACTTTCGCCGGCGCCCTGCAGACCACCTGCATCGTGCTGGCCGGCGAGGACATCGCCGCGCTGACCGCGTCCCCCGCCCTGGCCGAGGTGATAGCCGACCGCCTGCGCCCCGGCCCGCACGAGGTCCAGCGCTGCGTCCTGGACGTGGTCACCACCCCCCTGACCTTCAACGACTGGGCCCGAGGCGCCGCGGTGGCCGGCGTCCAGAACGTCCTCGGCGAGGCCTGAGATCAGTTGAGGTGCGGCGGAGCGGTTGCGCCGTTCACCCGGAGCTGGCCGTCGCCGGGCGTCGACGCGGTGAGGAACGGTGCCTCCTCCCGGAACCGCTCGACCCGGGTCAGCGCCGAATCCGTGCTGATTGACAGCTGCGCGCGGGCCGAGGCCAGCAGGTCGATGTTCGTGCTGTGCTGCCCCTCGCGCAGCCAGTCGACGGCGGCCGTGGCCTCGTCGGCGAAGGTCTGGACCAGCGTCGCCGCATAGCGGGCGTAGCCGCACGATTGGCTGACCAGCTGGGTCAGCGTGCTCTTGCTGTCGAGGACCGGGGCCGACTCGACCATCCGTTCCAGGACCGCGCCGGACGTCTGGCCGTCGGCGCCCAGTGCCAGCCACGCGGTCACCGCCGGGCGGGCCGGGTCGGTCGCGACCTCGGCCTGATGCAGTTGCGCGCGCAGCACCGAGCGGACGTCGCTCTCGATCAGCTTGCGGGCCAGGTCCGGCAGCTCGTCGTTCGGGTCGGTGGACACCGTGGCGAGTTGCAGGACCGAGCGGAGCAGGTCCCGGGGCAAACCACCGGACAGGGCGTGACACAACCACAGGTACGGCTCGGGCAGCAGGACCCCGCGCAGGCTCAGCAGCTCCCGCGCCTCGTCGAGGGCCAGCGGCGGCACCGAGATGATCTGGTCGAACGCACTGTCGAAGGTGGTGCGCACGGCCAGGGCCCGCCGGTCGAACGCCACCAGCGCGTCGTCGGACACGGCGACCAGGAAGTAGCAGCCGGGAATGCCGAAGATGACCTTGAGGTCGTTGAGGAAGCGTTCGGCGTCGGCGGCCGAGGCGATCTTGTCGAGTTCGTCGATCCCGATGATGACCCGGCGGCCGACGCTGCGCCGTTCCAGGGCGACCTGTTGCAGCAGTTCGCGGAAGTCGGCCACCAGCTCGGGGTAACTGCGCTGCAGTTCGGTCCGCTGGGTGTTCGCCGAGGCGTTGAACTCCGCGCCGGCCGGCAGCCCGATCTTGCCGCCGCGGATGGCCGTGGTGCTGAGTTGATAGCGCAACCGGCGCAGCTGAGCGGCGGCCATCTGCTGGGTGGTGGCCGATCGTTGGGCGCTGCGGTCTCCACTCCGGCTGGTCAGCAGCGCCAGGACGAGGCCGAGAGCGGTGGCGGCGAGCCCACCGGCGATGACCGCCGTGCGCTGTCCCATGGTGAACAGCTGCGCGGCCGACACGACCCGGGGCCAGGCCCAGGCCAGCAACGCCGTGACCAGACCGCCGACGACGAGCACCCCGGGCAACGCCCGCACCGCCGCGCCGAGCATCCTTCGCGGTTCCCGGCCGCTCTCGTCGTCGCCCACCACCTGCTCGCAGATCTCCGCGAAAAGATGAATCAAGAACTCCCGCCGGTCGTACGCCGTCGGCGCCGGCACCAGCAGCAACAGGTCCTCCGCGGTCCGGGTGAACTGGGCGGTGCAGAAGCGCTGCAGCACCGTGCTCTTGCCGGCGCCGCGCGACCCGCTGATCCCGACGCTGATGCTGCTCAGATCCCGCAGGTAGCGACTCAGCTGCCGGGTCGCCGCGGTCTCGACGAGCTGGTCGACCCGGCTGACCCCGCCGAGCCGGCTGGGATCGAACCGGGGCAGCACGGTGCTGAACAGGCCGGTGTTCGCGGCCAGCTGGTCCCGCAGCAGCGGCATCACCCCGAGCCGGGCGAGCGCCGTGATCCAGTCCTGCCGGGCCTGCTCGGCGGCCGTGCGCAGCTGCCCGGTGCCGGGCGCGTCCGGCCAGTAGGCCGGGTCGTCGGCGGCCAGCCTCCGCAGCACCCGCTCGTGCGGCCGGCTCAGCAGCGCCGCCACCATCGCCAGCGGCCAGCACACCGCCACGACGAACAGTGCGGCCAGGACTTCCGGGCCGTGCGCGTGCTTTTCCGGTACGACGAAGGCGGCCCCGGCGACGATCGCGGCCAGCACCGGCCAGGCCACGTCCCACCAGCGTGGACCCCGCTTCGCCCAGCCGGATCGGCGCCGGTGATGGCGCCAGGCCCGGGTGAGAAGGACACCGGCGACGACCAGCGCCACGCCCGCGACCACGACGAATCCGAGGCGCGGCAGGAACCGCAGCCCCGCCCCGAGAACGACAAGCGACAGCGACAGCCCGGCCACGATCCGGTAGGCCGGGGCGAGCCGGGTCCAGCCCGGCCGGCCGACCGCCTGCACCAGCCGGTCGTGGGCCAGCCGGTAGCGGACCAGGTCCTCCTGGCCCCGGCCGAGCACCTCGTCCGGCCGCTCGGCGAGGATCACCCGGGCCCGCTCCTCGATCTCACCCCGGGCCGAGTCGTCCGCGGCGAGCCGCACCGCCACCTCGGGCAGCACGCACACCTCCTCGACGACCGCCCGGGCCAGATCCGGTTCGATCGCCGGCCCGCGACCGGCGGCCGGCGTCGAGGCGAACATGCCCTGCAGGCTCGCGTAGCGGAACTCGATGTGCCCGGCCTCCGACCGCAGCACGCCGATGTGGTTGGCGTGCCCGATGAAGGTGATCAGCCGCCAGGGCAGCCGGCCGCGAAGTGCCAGCCAGACGCGGGTGACAGCGAACCGCCCGGAGGCATTGCCGGTCACGACCACCAGCCCGGCGGTGACGGCGGCGGCCACCGCGGCGGCCGGCACCCGATAGCCGACGGTCTCCATCACCATGGCCCAGGCCCAGGCGCCGGCCACCACCGCGGCCGCGGCGCTCCGGATCCAGAGGGCGTGGCGGTCCCGGCGAAGCTGCTCGGCGAAGGTTCCACCGGGCTCGGCGACGGGCGCGGCGGCGCCGTCCACGACCGCATAGAGCAGGACCGCGACCAGGACCGGCACCATGGCCACCGCCAGCGACGACGTGCTGACCGGCGACGGCCGGTACAGCAACGTGATCGGCGTGGCCAGGGCGGCCGCGAAGCCGAGACCGGCCGCGCTGCGGACTGCCGTTCGCCGGATCGCCGGCCGGGCCAGCTGTCGCGGTTCCGGTCCGCGGGACTGGTCGAGGAGAACCAGCACGGCCGCCGTGAACCCGACCGCCGCCGCGACCCGCTGGTCGAAGGGCAGCAGAAGCAGGGCGGCCAGGAAAGGCCAGTAGGTGCCCACCCGGAATGGGCGGGGCAGCGCCTGTCCCAGGTCCCACCACGCGACCTGCAATTGGCCGGTGTCCCGCAGATGATCGGCCAGCCAGGCCAGCGAACGCCGGGTCGTGGCCGGTTCGAACCGCGCCCGCCGCCGTCCGTGCGGGTCCACGTCGGGGCCACGCACCGGGCTGTCGAGCCAGACGTCGAGCA
This sequence comes from Paractinoplanes tereljensis, assembly GCF_016862435.1. Lineage (GTDB taxonomy): Bacteria > Actinomycetota > Actinomycetes > Mycobacteriales > Micromonosporaceae > Actinoplanes > Actinoplanes tereljensis. The sequence continues at coordinate 168,001 of NZ_BOMY01000051.1, read as the reverse complement.
GATGACCTGCCAGCGCCGCCACCGACGGGAACCGGTCGTAGTCCACCAGTTCGGCCGGATCGGTGGAACGGCTCGAGTAGGCCTTCCGAATGGCGTACGCCGCCCAGGGCGCGGACAACGCCTGGGCGAGCAGCCCGTCCGGATCGGCGTTCAGTTCCGCCAGCACCGGATCCCAGCGCCGGTCGTCCGCGCTCTGATGCCGGTGCAGGTAGTCGACGGCCACCTGCGCGGTGACCGGGAGCAGCTCGATGATCGGGATGTCCAGTGGGTAGGCGGTCGACTCCACCGCCTGGTCGAACGCGTCGGTCCGGCTGGTCAGCACGTAGGGGCGGCGGGCCAGCCGGGAGCCGGCCAGGCGGGCCAGAGCCGCGCTTCGCAGATCGGCCGGCAACTCGTCGAGGCCGTCCAGCACGGGCAGGACCCGGCCGTCCGACACCAGCATCGACGCCGCCTGCTCGCCGGACGTGGCCAGCATCGGGAACATCTCGGCGAGTTGGCGGCTGACCCAGGCCTCCGGCGGCTCCGAACGCGGGTCCCAGCCGGCCAGGGGCAGCAGCACCGGCACCGGATCCTCGGGGCGCCGGTTGCGCAGCAGACCCTCGACGAGGGCCAGTACCAGCGTCGACTTTCCCGAGCCGGGGGCACCGACGATGCACAGACGCCGCGAGGACAGGTGCCGGAAGATATCTGCCATCTGGGCGGCCGGATCGTCGTGGAGTTCGAGCGGACGTGGGCCCGACGGATCGCGCCAGAGGGCCGTGACCAGGCTCGCCTCCTGGTACCGGCCGAGCCGGTCGGTCCCGATCCGTCGGCGTTCGGCATCGGCCAGCCGGTCGGTCGCCTCGTCGAGATCCCACGGCGTGGGTTGCTGCCGACCACGCTCGCCCGGGGTGAGTGCAAACGCGATGAGAGCCGTAGCGCCGGCCAGCGCGACTGGGGTCCAGAGGTTTCCGGCCGTGATATCCAGACCGAATACGTCGGCCACCGTGGTCGCCACTGCTGCGGCCATCAGCGCCGTGACCACCGTCGTCATCGAGGACCGCGAGGATTTCCGCACCTCGCCATCCTGCTGGTAACCGCGGCTGGGCACCCAGTCAGATCCTCGACAGACAGTCGGGGGCCGCCCGGGACCTTCGTCCCGGGCGGCTTTGGGTCAGAAGTGGACCTCGCCCTGGTTCAGTACCCGGGCGTGGAAGTACGCGGCCTGGATCTCGGCGTTGGTGTTGTTGCCTCGTAGCTGTTCGGACCAGATCATGAAGTACGCCCAGCGTGGCTGGCTGGTCAGCAGGGACGCGTTCGGGAGCTTGCCCATCTCGGCTATCGCGATCGGCTTGCCCGCCGCGATCGTCTGGATCTGCTGGTAGTCCGCGGTGGACGGGTAGTTCTTGTACCAGGCGTCGAGGGAGACTACGTCCACGTAGTTGCTGCCGGGGTAGTACTGCGACCAGCCACCGGCCGGGTTGTCCTGGACGTTCCAGACCCAGATCAGGTTGTCCAGGCCCTGGCTGTCGAAGTAGTCCTTCATCTGCTGGTAGATCTTGGCGCCGCCGTTGGTGCCGGGGCGGCCGCCCCACCAGTTCCACGTCTCGTTCATCTCGTGGAACGGGCGCCACAGCACCGGGATGCCGGCGTCCTTGAGCTGCTTCAGGTACGGCACCACCTCGGCCATCCGGCTGCGCCACGTGGTGTTGAGCGCGGTGCCGCCGGTGACGATCTGCTGGAACTGGGCGGCGGTGATGCCGGTCTTGACGCCGCCGTCGAACTCACAGGTGCGGCCGACCGTGGGGGAGCAGGCGTGCCAGGTCAGCGCGACAAGCGAGCCGTTCTGCCACTCGGTCTTGGCCTGGTCGATCACGCGCTGCCGGTTGGCGATGTCGTCGGAGCGGAACATCATGTCGCCGCCCCACAGGCCCGGCCACTGCCCGGTGATGTCGTGCACCTGCTGGGTGTACTGGCCGGGCGAGGTGGCCGGTTCCTTGTTGTGCTGCCCGGAGACGATCGACGTGCCGGTGATCGACTTGAGGTAGTTGAGGACGGTGGCCTTGGGGGTGGCCGCGAACGCCTCGGCGGTCGAGGCGTGCGCGATCATGCCGGCACCGAGCAGCGCCACGACGACGCCGACGGCAAGGGCCGGTCGGGGGATTTTCATGCGTACCTCCGTTGGGGGACGGACTTTCCTTACGACCGCAGGACCGACGCCAGATCGGTGAGGACCCACGGGGCTTTGACCAGGCCGGCATCGAGCTCGACCGGGGCGCGAACGGAGAAGGTGGCCGACTCGCCGGGCAGCAGCGTCACGAACCCGCGGTCGACGACGGCCTCGGGATGGATCCGGTCCGGCTGCAGCAGCAGGTCGCGGGCCAGGCCGGCGGCGTGCACGAGCACGTCGAGCCCGCCGTCGACGGGTTCCGCGGTGACCGTCAGCCCGGCGTCGGCAGGCGAGAAGTCCCCGGCGAACCAGAGATCGCGGACGCCGTCGAGCCGGGCGACGAGAGATGCGGATCCGGCGAGGGATCCCGGCACCGGAACCAACACCACGGTTCGCGGCGCGACCTCGACCGACATTTCCGAATTGTCTGGCACGGGGTCGACTCGCTCGATGCTGAGCCGGCCGGTCCAGGGGACGTCGCTGTCGTTGGCCACCGCGACGACCAGCCCACCCGAGCGTGGCTGGAACGAGAGCGTCCGCGCCGCATAGAGCTGCCGCAACTCGAAGTAGAGGGGCTTGTAGCGGCCGGCGCCGTCGATCGCGGCCCAGGACGTGACCGGCCACAGGTCGTTGAGCTGCCACAGGATCGTGCCGGCGGTGTGCGGCCAGTGCGACCGCCAGTGGCTGATGCCGGTCCGGACCGCCCGCACCTGGTTGAGCTGGGTCAGGTAGTGCCAGGCCTCGGCCGAGGTCGGCGGCGGGAAGTGCGGGGCCAGCCCGCGCGCGAGTTTGCCGTTGCCGTCCTCGGCCTTCTGGTGGTGCAGCACGCCGGGGGAGTCGGGCCGCAGTGGTTCGTCGGAGACCGCGTCGCGCAACGTGCGCCAGGCGGGCGGCGCCTGCCAGCCGAACTCGGCCACGAACCGTGGCGCCGAGTCGCGATAGTGGAGGTAGTCCTCCCGGTTCCAGACCTCCCAGGAGTGGAACGTGCCGTGGTCGACCGAGTTGGGCTCGTGCTCCCAGGACCCGGACCAGGGACTGCCGGCCATATAGGGCCGGGAAGGATCCAGTTCGGCCATGATCGACGGCAGAGTGTCCAGGTAGTAGCCAGAGCCCCAGGAAGACGAGCCGCCCGGCTGCGACGACCAGCCGCCGGCCTCGTACAGCCAAAGGTTTTCGTTGTTGCCGTTCCAAGCCACCAGGCTCGGGTGCGAGGACAGCCGGACCACGTTCTCCCGCGCCTCGGCCACCACCTCGGAGTAGAGCGGTTCCTCCTCCGGATAGCAGGCGCAGGCGAACAGGAAGTCCTGCCACACCATCAGCCCGAGTTCGTCGCACACCTCGTAGAAGTCGCGGCTCTCGTAGATGCCGCCACCCCAGACCCGCACGAGATTGACGCCGGCCGCGGCCGCCTCGCCGAGTCGCCGCGCGTACCGGGCGCGGGTCATCCGGGACGGGAAGATGTCGTCCGGGATCCAGTTGACCCCCTTGATCAGCGTCGGCGAGCCGTTGAGGTGGAAGACGAACGCGCCGTCGGTGGTGTCGATCTCGACCGTGCGGAAACCGATCCGCCGCTCCCACCGATCCAGCTCGTCGTCGCCGTCGAGCAGCACCACGCTCAGGTCATGCAGCGCCGGATCATCCGGGCTCCAGGGCACGACGCCGGGGATCTCGGTCTTGAAGGAAGAGCCATCGTGGACCGGGACGGTGGCGATCTCGGTGCCGTCGAGCCGGATCCGGGCGCGCAGGTCCCGGTCCCGGGTGCGCTCAACGGCAAGATCAAGATCTAGGAAACCACTGCCATTTCCGTACGTCGTCAGCGCGCGCACCGACCGCAGCCGGGCCGTGCTCCACCCCTCGAGCCGCACCGGTCGCCAGATGCCGGCCGTGACCAGCGTCGGACCCCAGTCCCAGCCGAAACTGCAGGCCATCTTCCGGACGAAGTTGAACGGCTCGGGATACGCGTTGGGGCGGGGACCGAGCTCCGCCCGTACGCTCTCGGCTTCGGTGTAGGCGGACGTGAATTTCACCGAGAGGGGCCGCGGGGTGGCATCGACGAAGTCGGTGATGTCGAAGCGATAGCTTCGGTGCATGTTGCGGGTCGCGCCCAGCGTGACCCCGCCGAGCGAGATCTCCGCGACCGTGTCGAGTCCTTCGAAGACCAGGTCGATGCGGTCGGGCCGGGGTCCGTCCCAGGCGATGTCCCGGGTGTAGGTCCAATCGGCCCGGCCCACCCAGGCGACCGCGTTCTCGTTGTCGTCGAGGAACGGGTCGGGGATCAGCCCGGCGGTCAGCAGGTCGGTGTGCACGCAGCCGGGAACTTCGGCGTCCGTGCGGACAGGGCCAGACAGCGTCCAACCGCCGGCGAGATCCATCGCGGATCCTTTCATTTGGTCGCTCCGGCGGTGATGCCGTTGTAGATGAAGCGCTGGAGCAGCAGGAAGATCACGACGGTCGGCAGGATGACGATCATGGTGCAGGCCGCGATCGTCTCCCACTGCGCGCCGTAGGGGCCCTTGAACCGGAACAGCGCGGTCGAGATGACGCTCAGATCGGGCGAGCGCAGGTAGAGGAACGGGATGTAGAACTCGTTGTAGATCGCGATGCCCTTGATGATCACGACGGTGGCGATGGCCGGGCGCATCAGCGGCAGGATGATCCGGCGGTAGATGGTGAACCGGCCGGCGCCGTCGATCATCGCGGCCTGATCGAGGCTCTTCGGGATCGACTGCATGAACTGGATGAAGATGTAGATCGAGACGATGTCGGTGCCGAGGAAGAGCACGATCGCCGACCACAGGCTGTTGACCAGGCCCATCGACTTGACGATCTGGAACGTCGCGACCTGCGTGGTCACCCCGGGCACCAGGGCGGCGACCAGGAACAACCCGAGCACAAGACGCTTGAAGGCAAAGGCAAAACGGCTGATGGCGTACGCCGCCAGAGTCCCGACGAATACCGTGCCGGTCAGCGAGACGGCCAGGATGATCGTGGTGTTCCAGAAGCCGCGCAGCATGTGCCCGTTGGTCCAGGCGGTCGCGAAGTTGTCCAGGTTGAGCCAGTTCCGCGGCGGCGTCAGCGGCCCGGTCGAGTTGTACTCGGCGTGCGTCTTGAACGCCGCGAACAGCACCACCACCATCGGGACCAGCACGATCACACTCGCCACGACCAGCGACAGGTATTTGGGGACGCTCTTCACGACAGCGCCACCTCCTCGTCGGGCAGGATCAGCCGCTGCACCCAGGTGACCGCCAGCACGATGAGCAACAGGACGACGGCCATCGCCGAGGCCAGCCCGATCTGCCGGAACTGGAATGCCGTGTCGTAGGCCTGGATGACGAACGTGCGGGTGTCGTTGGCGCCGCCGGTCATGATGAACGGGATCTCGAAGACGCTCAGGCTGCCGGAGATCGCCAGGATCACCGAGAGGCTGATGATCCGGCGGATCCCGGGCGCGATGATGTGCCGGAACTGATGCCACCGGTTGGCGCCGTCGATCTCCGCGGCCTCGTAGATCTCGCCCGGGATCGACTGGATCGCCCCCAGGAAGAGCACGAAGTTCAGCCCGGTGAACCGCCACACCGACGTGCCGGCCAGGGAGAAGTTCGCGACGTCCGGATCGCCGAGCCACAGCGGCGTGTGGCCGCCGAGGATGGTGTCCAGGGTGCCGCCCGGCTGGAAGAGATAGAGGAAGACGAACCCGACGGCGACCCCGTTCAGGAGGTACGGGAAGAACAGGATGCCCTTGAACAGGTTGCGGAACCGGGTGTTGAACGACAGCACGGTCGCGAAGTACAGGGCGATCGTGATCTGCGCGAACGACGCTCCGAAGTAGTACAGGCTGACCCGGAAGACCTGCCAGTAGCGCTCGTCGGTGAAGACCCGGACGTAGTTGTCCCAGCCGGCCGGTGCCATGACTGTGGACAGCCCGTCCCAGTAGTGGAAGCTGTACCAGATCATGTTCACCACCGGGACGTACGTGAAGGTGATCAGCAGGGCCAGCGCCGGGGCGACGTAGAGCCAGGGCTTCACTTCATGACCCGGGCCTGGGATGCGGCCCACCGCTTGTTCAGCTCGGCGAAGTACGACTCCTTGTCGCCCTTGGCCGCGCCGCGGGCGATGTCGACAAGCTTCTGCCGGTAGATGTTGCCGCCCAGGTCGATCTCGGAGTCCTTGATGATCAGGTCTTCCTTGCCGGCGTTGGTGGTCGCCGCGGGCAGTTCGATCAGCTCGACGCCGGTGTTCTGGAAGTCCTGCAGGGCCTTGGGCAGCGGCTGGCCGATGACCGGCGGGACGGCCTGCTGGTCGGCGGCGAAGCCCGACTCGGTGACGAAGAAGTCCAGGAAGGCCCGGGCCGTCGCCTTGTTCTTGGAGGTCTTGGCCACGGCCGCCTTGTAGTCGCCCTGGATGCTCGAGTAGAACTTCCCGCCGGTCTGGTACGGGAACGGCCAGAACGCGATGTCGTCGGGGGCCGAACCGGCCGCCTTCATCTGCGGGATGGCCCAGGACCCCAGGAGCATGGTCGCGACCTTGCCGCTCGCGATCATCGGCTTGGAGCCTTCCCAGTTGGTCGTCAGCGGGTCCTTCTCGCTGAGACCGGCGTGCACGATGTCGTACAACAGCCCGTCGGTGAGGTACTGGATCTTCCCGGGCTGCCAGGGAGCCGGGTCGGCCGGGAACTTCTCGTTGATCGCCGGGTCGTCGAGGATCGACCGCTCGCTGTTGAAGATGCTCAACGGCCAGCCGTCCTTGTAGTTGGTGTAGAACGGCGTGGCCTTGGTCTTCGCCTTGATCGCCTGCAGGCCGGCCAGGAACTCCTCGGGCGTCTTCGGGGGAGCGGTGATCCCGGCGTCGGCCCAGATCCGCTTGTTCACGACGACGCCGCTGGCCACGCCGCCGACGGACAGTCCGTAGACCTGACCGTCGTACGCCTTCTCGTCGGTGAACCGGAACTTCGGCTTGAGCGAGTCGACGCTGCCGAGCGGCTCGAAGAACTGCGACAGCTGGTCGACCGTGACGGTGTTCGGGATCAGCAGCACGTCGCCGTAGTCGCCGCCGCTGAGCTGGGTGGTGACGTCGCCCTCGTAGTTGGTGACGCCCTCGAAGCTGACCTTGGTGCCCGGGTGCTTCGCCTCGAACGCCTTCGCGTATTTCGGGAGGGCGGTGTCGACCAGGTCGGTGCGGTTGGTCAGAACCGTGATGGCGCCGGTGATCTCGCCGCTCTGTTCGGTGTCGTCGCCGGCACCACCGGTGCAGCCGGCGAGCAGGGCGAGTGCGGCGGTCATGCCGAAGAGGTGCCGTCTATTGATCATGCCGGTTGCCCGTCTGTCGTTCGGGTGGGGGTTGCGGGCCAGCATGGGACGGCTGTTGCCGTCATGTCAAGCTTAGATTAATAATTTAAGTACTCGCGAGTTTTGTTTGGGTGCCTTGTGACCTGCGAAAACCTAGCGCGTGCTTTCTCGCACGACGATGTGGGCGGCGGGGGCCTCGTAAACGGCCGGGGTGGCCCCGGCCATCGCGTCGAGCAGGGCCGACGCCGCCAGCTCGCCGATCCGGCTCACGTCGTGGCTCATCGCCGACAGGGCCGGCACGGCCAGCTGGCAGAGCGCCGAGTCGTCCCAGGCCACCACCGACACGTCGGCCGGCACGGCCAGGTCGTGCCCGCGCAGGGTGTCCAGGGCGGCCACCGCCATCACGTCGCTGTCGCAGACGATCGCGGTCGGCTTCCCGGCCAGCAGCTCGGTGGTCGCGGCCGCCCCCGACTCGTACGAGTAGTCGCCGCCGGCCCGCAGCAGCGTCACCCCGCGGGCCGCCGCCTCCTCGTCGGCGCCGGCCCGGCGCAGCTGGGTGTGCGCGAACGCGAGCGGCCCGCTGATGTGCCCGATCACCTCGTGCCCGCGCTCGGCCAGGAACCGGATCGCCTCCCGGGCCCAGCCGGCGTCGTCGGTCCACACCGTCGGCAGGCCGGACGCGGTCGACGGGGCGCCGAGCACCACCGCGGGCAGGCCGAGCCGGCCGACCAGCGCGACCCGGTCGTCGTCCGGCACCAGGTCGACCAGGATCACCCCGTCGATCTCCTGCCGGGTCGCCCAACGCTCGTAGGTCTCGGCCTCGGCGGCCCGGTCGGTGACCACCTTGACCAGCACCGAGACTCCGGCCGGGGTGAGCACGCGCTCGAGCCCGTCGAGGAACTCGTGGTAGTACGCCTCCTCGCCCAGCACTCGCGCGGCGCGCGCGAGAACGAGCCCGACCCGGCGCTGCGCTCGATTCACCAGCGATACTGTACGGGCATGGCACGTCGTGAAACGCCGGTAGCGGGGCCGGGCAGCCGGGCACTCGTCGTCGACGTGATCCGGTCGGCCACCTCCATCAGCCGGGTCGAGCTGGCCGAGCTGACCGGCCTCACCCAGGCGTCGATCTCGAACATCGTCCGCGACCTGATCGCCGACGGCGTCATCCACGAGACCGGCTCGGTCGACTCCATTCGCGGAAAGCCGCGGAAACTGCTGGAGATCCGCCCGGCCAACCGTTTCGGCATCGGTTTCCAGGTCGGCCCGGAAACGGTCACCTGCGTGGCCGCCGACCTCACCGGCGGGGTGGTCGGCCGCGAGGTGGTCCCGCTCGGCCCCGGTCCGCTGGAGACGTTCCTGGCCGGCCGGTTCGAGGAGTTCACGGCCGGTCTCGACCTGCCCCGCGACCGCGTCGAAGGCCTCGCGATCGTGGCGCCGACCGCCCCGGAATGGGGTCCGGTGCGCTCGGCGCTGGCCGATATTTTGGGCATTCCGATCCTGGTGGAGAATGACGCGGCCGCGGCCGCGCTCGGTGAATTCTGGAGTCGCCGGGTCTCCCGCGAACAGGCCTTCGGAAGCGTTTACCTGTCCCAGGGAATCGGCGCCGGCCTGGTCTTCGGCGGCGCGCTGTTCCGGGGCGCGAGCTTCGACGCCGGCGAGCTCGGCCACCTGTCCATCGCGTACGACGGCCGGCCGTGCCCGTGCGGCAACCGTGGTTGCGTCGAGCGGTACGCCTCGATGGCCGCCACCGTCGAGGCCGCCCGGGCCATCCCGGCGCTGGCCGGCGCCACCTACGACACCGTCGCCCGGGCCGCGGTCAGCGGCAACGCCGAGGCCTTCGCGGTGCTCGACGCCGCCGCCGGCTACCTGGCCGTCGCGGTGACGTCGATGGTCAACCTGCTCGACCTCGGCCGCGTCGTGCTGACCGGCCCCGGGGTCGCCGTGGCCGGCTCGATCTACGCGCGCCGGCTGCGCACCCACCTGGCCGGGACCGCCCACGCCCGGCACCGCCACGAGGTGGTCGTCGAACTGTCCGCCCAGCCGCGCGACGCCGCCGGCATCGGCGCCGCCGCCCTGGTCGTACAGGCTTCGATCGCCCCCGGCCACACCGTCGGAGTGCGTTAGCCGAGCAGCGGCGGCGTGCGGTCGGTCCAGTTCGTGTGGCGCTCCCAGGCCTGGGCCAGCTCCAGCAGGGAGCGGTCGTCGTGGTTGCGGCCGATCACCTGCAGGCCGATCGGGAGGCCGTCGGTGCTGAAGCCGGCCGGCATCGCCAGGGCGGGAGCATTGATCAGGGTGGCCAGGGTGCTGACCTCCATCCAGCGGTGGTAGGACGACATCTCGGCCTCTCCGATGTGGGACGGCCAGTGCAAGGTCGCGTCGAACGGCATTACCTGGGCGGTGGGCAGGACGGCGTAGTCGTACGTTTCGAAGAGCTTGCGGAACGCCTGGTAGAGGGCGCTTCGCCGGACCGAACCGGCCAGCACCTCGCGGGCGGTCAGACCACGGGCGCCTTCCAACTCGTACGCCAGCTCGGGTTTCAGGGTTTCGATGGGGGCGGGGGCGTCGGAACCCGCCAGCCAATGTCGCAGCGTGAGCCACGTCGGCCAGAGGTCTTCCACGGGGAAGTCGGGGAGGGTCTCGGTCACGGTGATGCCCAGGCCGGCGAAGTCGGCAAGCGCGGCCCGGGTCACCTGCAGCACCGAAGGTTCCATCGGCAGGTAACCGCCCAGATCGCCCAGCCAGGCCACCTTGCGGCCGCGGACATCGCCCAGCGACGCGAACGAGGTGTCCGGCAGGGACAGCGGCGCGCGCGGGTCGTAGCCGGACATGGTCTGCAGCAGCGCGGCCAGGTCCGCGGCGGTGCGGGCGATCGGGCCCTCGACGCCGGACTGGGCCACGAAGACCTCGTCGGCGAGGCTCGGCACCCGGCCGACCGACGGGCGCAGGCCGAGCACGTTGTTCCAGCCGGGCGGGTTGCGCAGCGAGCCCATGAAATCGCTGCCGTCGGCCACCGGCAGCATCCGCAGCGCCACCGCGACCGCCGCGCCGCCGCTGCTGCCGCCGGCCGTCCGGGTCTGGTCATAGGCGTTGAGCGTGGTGCCGTGGACGTTGTTGTAGGTGTGCGAGCCGAGCCCGAACTCCGGCACGTTGGTCTTGCCGATGAAGATGGCGCCGGCCGCGCGGATCCGGGCGACGTGCAGCGAGTCGGCGGCGGCCGGTGGCGGGTCGCGGAAGAAGCCGGCGCTGGTCGGCAGGCCGGCCGCGTCGGCGAGATCCTTCACCGCGAAGGGGAAGCCGTGCATCCAGCCGTTGGGCTCGCCTCGATCTTTTTCCCCGGCTGAAGCCAGCAGGGTGGAGCGCGGTTGCAGGGCGACGATCGCGTTCACCGAGGGGTTGAGGCGCTCGATCTGGTCGAGATAGGCGGTCATCACCTCGACGCAGCTGACGTCCTTGCGACGAATTGCCGCTGACAGCTCGGAGGCGCTCCAGTTCACGATCATGTCCGGACGCTACAACGATCCGGCTCAGGCTTGGCGCTCGGCGACTATCGCCGCGATCGATCGAACTGTTTCCATGTGCTCCACGTCACCGCACCGGCCCCGGGAGGGCACATGGAGTCAGGTATCAGTCGTCGTCGAGCCTTGGCGGTAGCCGGTGGTGCGGTGGCCGCGACGGCCGTCGCCCAGGTCGCGTCGCCCGCCTTCGGGGCCGCGGCCGCCTACGACGCCGACGCGATCGTGGTCGGCGGTGGCCTGGCCGGGCTGGTCGCCACGTCCGAGCTGGTCGCGGCCGGGCGCAAGGTGCTGCTGCTCGACCAGGAACCGGAGGCCAGCCTCGGCGGGCAGGCGTTCTGGTCGTTCGGCGGGCTGTTCTTCGTGGACTCGGCCGAGCAGCGGCTGATGGGCATCAAGGACTCGCTCGACCTGGCCTGGCAGGACTGGCAGGGTACGGCCGGGTTCGACCGCGGCGTGGACGACCCGGCCGGCCAGGACTACTGGGCGGCGAAGTGGGCGCGGGCGTACGTGGAGTTCGCGGCCGGGGAGAAACGGTCATGGCTGTCCGGTCTCGGTGTGCAGTGGTTCCCGCTCGTCGGCTGGGCGGAGCGCGGCGGGGGACTGGCCACCGGACACGGCAACTCGGTGCCCCGCTTCCACGTGACGTGGGGCACCGGGCCGGCCGTGATGGAACCGTTCGAGAAGAAGGTGCGGGCCGGAGTCGCGGCCGGCAAGGTGGTCTTCAAGTTCCGGCACCGGGTCGACGAGGTGGTGAAAACCGGGGGAGCGGTCACCGGCGTACGCGGAGCGATTCTCGAACCCAGCACCGCCGCGAGAGGAACGCCCAGCTCGCGCACCGCGGTCGGCACTTTCGAACTGCGCGCCCCGGTGGTGATCGTGACCTCCGGCGGCATCGGCGCCAACCACGACCTGATCCGGCAGAACTGGCCGGCCCGGCTCGGTAAGGCCCCGACCAAGATGATCACCGGCGTGCCGGCCCACGTGGACGGCCGGATGCTGGCGATCACCCAGACGGCCGGCGGCCGGATCGTCAACCCGGACCGGATGTGGCACTACACCGAGGGCCTGCGCAACTACGCGCCGATCTGGCCCAACCACGGCATCCGGATCCTGCCCGGACCGTCCTCGCTGTGGCTGGACGCGAACGGCAAGCGGTTCAGCGCCCCCGACTTCCCGGGTTACGACACCCTGCACACGCTCGGCACGATCACCGGGACCGGCTACGACTACTCGTGGTTCGTCGCCACCCAGGACATCGTGGACGCCGAGTTCGCGCTCTCCGGCTCCGAGCAGAACCCGGACCTGACCAACAAGAACGTCTGGCAGCTGCTGTCCCGGATCTGGCAGACGCCGGAGCCGGTGCAGAAGTTCGAGAAGTACGGCGAGGACTTCGTGGTCGCCAACACGCTGCCCGAGCTGGTCGCCGGGATGAACCGGATCACCGGCACCAACCAGATCAACCTGGACGACCTGAAGAAGCAGATCGACGCCCGGGACCGGGAGATCGACAACAACTACAGCAAGGACGCCCAGGTGATGGGCATCCGCAACGCGCTGTCGTACATCGGGGACTCGCTCAGCCGCACCGCCGACGCCCACAAGCTGCTCGACTCGAGCAAGGGGCCGCTGGTCGCGGTGCGCCTCAACATCCTGACCCGGAAGACCCTCGGCGGCCTGCAGACCAATCTGCAGGGGCAGGTGCTGGACGCCGCCGGGGCGCCCATCCCCGGCCTCTACGCGGCCGGCGAGGTCGCCGGGTTCGGCGGCGGCGGGGTGCATGGTTACCGCTCTTTGGAGGGTACGTTCCTGGGCGGTTGCCTGTTCTCGGGTCGCCAGGCGGGTCGCGCGGCGGCGGCCGCCACTGCTTCCTGACGATTTTTAATGCCCGGGCCGGGCGCACCCTGCCCAGCCCGGGCACCCCTCTTCACCCAGAGGTCTTGTAGGTGGCGCGGTCGAAGTCGGCGAAACCGCCCTCGCGCCCCAGGTCCTGCACCCACAGGCCGACGAACGCCCCGGTGAACCCCCACGCCTCGGGCTCGCCGTCGGCGACGCTCGCGGCGTACTCATCAGACAGCGTGGTGGCGTCGAACGCCGGGCCGAGGTCTTCCCACTCCGGCTCGTCGGTGGGCTCAGTCGCGTACGCGAAGGTCAGCTCGGGTCCGTCGAAGCGCAGGCGCAGCGCCAAGCGGGACACCCCGCTCAGGTCGCGGCGCACGTCCGGGACCACCCGGACCTTGCCGCTGTCGCAGGCCAGGATGCCCAGCACCGGCGTGCCGTCGTCCTCGGCCGTGACGTAGAGGTAGTACCAGTTCCGGGTGTTGTAGTAGCCGGTGATGCCGGCCAGCTGCCGGTAGTTGCGGGGCTGGAACTCCAGCACCGCGTCGAAGGTGAGCCGGCGCGCGGTCACCCGGCGGGCCACCAGGCTCGGCCGCAGCCGGGTCATCGGCGACTGGCCGCCGTAGATGCGCAGGTGCGACGGCCGCTCGGTGAGCGACACCCAGTCGGGGGTGGCCGGCCGGCGCAGCGTCGACCAGTTGACGCCGAGCTTCTCGGCGTCGAAGTCGTCGTCCTCGAAATTCTCGGTCGACACCGGCCGCTCGGCCGGAACCGTCACGCCGAGCGGGGCCGGCACGATGTCGGCCGGGACGCCGCCGGCGATCCGCGGCCAGCCGTCCTCGGTCCAGGTGACCTCCTGGATCGCCGATTCGCGGCCCAGCACGCAGCGGCCGAGCGTGGAGTACGGCCGGCCGACCAGGTGCGCCAAATACCACTGCCCGGCGGGGGTCTCGACCAGGCTGCCGTGCCCGGCCTTCTGCAGGGTCAGCTCGGGGTGGCCGTTGGAGGTGAGCAGCGGGCCGGCCGGGTCCGCCTCGTACGGCCCGAGGAGGTCTTTCGACCGGGCGACGGTGACCTGGTGCGTCCAGCTGGTGCCGCCCTCGGCGGTCACCAGGTAATACCAGCCGTCCTTGCGGTAGAGGTTGGGCGCCTCGGTGACCCGCGCCTCGGTGCCCTCGAAGATCATCTGCTCGTCGCCGGTCAGTTTCTGGGTGGCGCGGTCGTAGCGCTGGATCGAGATGCCGCCGAAGCGGTTCCGGCCCGGGCGCCAGTCGGCGACCATCGACAGCATGTAGGTCTCGCCGTCCTCGTCGTGGAACAGCGACGCGTCGAAACCGCGGCCGTGCAGCACCACCGGGTCGGACCAGGGCCCTTCCGGGCTTTCCGCGGTGACCAGATAGTTCTGCGGGTCCCAGTAACCGCCGGCGAAGGTCGAGACGTCGGTGTAGAGCAGGTGGAACTGGCCGTGCGCGTAGGTCAGGCTGGGCGCCCACACCCCGCCCGAGTCGCCGGCGCCGGTGAGGTCGAGCAGCCGGGTCTCGTTGAGCGCGCCACCCAGCGGCCGCCAGTCGATCAGGTTGGTGGAGTGGTGCAGGCGCACGCCCGGGAACCACTCGAAGGTCGACGTGGCTATGTAGTAGTCGGAGCCGACCCGCAGGATCGACGGATCCGGGTGGAAGCCGGTCAGGACCGGGTTGGACAGCGCCCGGCCGGCCACGGCCTCCGCGTCGGCGGTCGTGGTCTCGGTGCTCGTCATCGCTCAACCCCCGGGTCGTAAGTTCCGTGACTCTATCGCAAGTTGCGATTCGGGGGAGCGGTGATTATCGGCGCTATTCGGTGGGGACCGCCACGGAACTCCTCGGCCACCATCCGGGCCAGGGCCGGCATCAGGTCGGTCGACCGCCGCAGCAACCAGCGGTTGCCCTCGGTGGCCAGCCACCACGCCCGGGCCGCGAGGGTCGGCTCCGGGTTGGTCGCGGCCAGCCCGGGCAGGGCCGGCACGACGTGACCGGCGGCCCGCAGCGCGGTCGCGAACCGGAACGCGATCAGCCGGTGCCCGCGCTCGCTCGGGTGCAGCCGGTCCACGCTCCAGTTGTTACGCGCGTAGACCGAGGTGTCCTCGGGCCGGCCGGCCAGGTCCACGTGGATCGTGCCGTGCTCGGCCGCGATCCGGTCGAGGGTCTCGTTGAGGGCGGTCATCCGGCGGTCCAGCGGCCGGGCGATCATCGCCGGCAGGCCGAACATCCGGCCCGGGTCGGGCAGCCGCGCGGTCAGCACGGTCGCCCCGGCCGCGGTCAGCGCGGCCACCGTGTCGCTCAGCACGACGCCCAGCTGCCCGGCGTCGAAGTCGCCGCGCAGCGTGTCGTTCATGCCGACCAGCACCGAGGCCAGGGTCGGGCGCAGTTCGAGGGCCGCCGGTAGCTGCTGCTCGGCGACGTCGGCGATCCGTGCTCCGCTGACCGCCAGGTTGGTGAAATGGGCGGGTTCGAGACTTTCGGCGAGGATCGCCGCCCAGCCGCGCCAACTGCCGCCGGGCATCGGGTCGCCATAGCCACTCGTCACCGAGTCGCCGAGGGATGCGAACCTGAACGTGGACATGTTTGTACTGTCGGGGCGCTGTCGAAGCAGCAGGTGAACTGCTCGGGCCGGGATTGTGAAGTTTGTCACCCAAAGGTGAATCGGGTCGGACCGGGCGCGGCCGAAAGGTCGGGAGGTCACGCCGGTGATCGGAGTCGTCGTTTCGGTATGCGCGCGAGTAAATACGTAAACCGAATAATACGGACGAGTAGCGCGAACCTGACGGCCTTCGCGGCAGCTCGGGACGCATCCCGTTACAGCCCGAGTTGTCCTGCTCACTCGCGGCCGGATCGCGCTCCGGACCCGGGTAGAGGGGAGCACAGACTTCGCGTAGCATGACCGCGCCTTGCCCTGCGAATGGCGGAGCAGGGAATTCGAGCAATTGAACTGACCGGATGGAGAACGAGCGGGGATGGCACCAGTGCAGAAGCGGGCCCTGATTACCGGCATCACGGGCCAGGACGGGCTCTATCTCGCCGAGCTTCTGGTCGGTAAGGGATACCAGGTATTCGGATTGATCCGAGGGCAGAACAACCCCAAGCGGGAAATGGTCGAGCAATTGCTGCCGGCCGTTGAGCTGCTCGAAGGCGATCTGGGCGACATGACCTCACTGGTCGAGGCGGTCAATTACTGCCAGCCGGACGAGGTCTACAACCTTGCTGCCATTTCGTTCGTTGCGTTCTCGTTCAAGCAGCCGGAACACACCGGAAACATTACCGGGCTAGGAGCACTGCGCCTGCTCGACGCGATCCGTATCGTGGACGAGGGCAAGGGCCGCATCCGCTATTACCAGGCGTCGACAAGCGAGCTCTTCGGCAAGGTCCGGGAAACCCCGCAGACCGAGCTGACCCCGTTCCACCCGCGCAGCCCGTACGGCGTGGCGAAGGCGTACGCCCACCACATGACCGTCAACTACCGCGAGTCGTACAACCTGCACGCCTCCTGCGGCATCCTGTTCAACCACGAATCCCCTCGTCGTGGCCACGAGTTCGTGACCCGGAAGATCACCAGCGCGGTGGCCCGGATCAAGCTGGGCCTGCAGGACTCCATCTCGCTCGGCAACCTCGACTCGAAGCGCGACTGGGGCTTCGCCGGCGACTACGTCCGCGGCATGTGGGCCATGCTCCAGCAGGACGAGCCGGACGACTACGTGCTGGCGACCGGCGAGACCCACTCGATCGGCGAATTCCTCGACCTCGCCTTCGCGGCGGTCGGCATCGAGGACTGGAAGCCCTACGTCAAGCAGGACGCGCGCTTCATGCGCCCGGCCGAGGTCGACCTTCTGCACGGCGACCCGACCAAGGCCAAGAAGGTGCTGGGCTGGGAGCCCGAGGTCTCTTTCCCGCAGCTCGTGGAAATGATGGTCGAGAACGACCTGCAGATCGAGAGCACCCGGATTCCGCGGCAGTTCGTGCCGCCAACCAGCCTCGTTCGGTGAGGTCGATGTTCAGCAGCGGAATCGTCATCTCCGCCCTGCACCACATCGCCGCATGAGCCAGAACCGGCGAATCCTGAAGAACGCGGCCGCGTTGTACGTGGCCGAGTTCGTCGCCCGCGCGACGTTGCTCATTCAGCTGGTTCTGGTAGCGCGGACGCTCGGTAGCGGGGAGTACGGCAAGCAGGCGCTGGTCCTGTCGGTTATGGCAATTGCCGCGAACCTGACGGACTTCGGCTTCAGCACCCTCGGCGTCAAGTTGATCGCGGCCGAGCCGCAGTCGATCAATCGCATCGGGTCCGGGATGCTGGTCATCAAGGTCGCGGTGGGCTTCCTTTCGAGCCTGGCCATCATCGCGGTCGTGCTGGTGTCCCGGATGCCGAGCGACCTCACCTGGATGTACATCCTCAGCGCGCTGACGCTGATCACGACCGCGTACACGACGAGCATGTCGTCGATCTTCCGCGGGTACGAGATCATGCAGTACGACGCCTACGGCCGGATCGGCATCGCGTTCCTGACCACCGGTCTGGGCGCGCTGCTGCTGGCGCTGGGCTACGGCATCGTGGTCATCGTCGCGATGACCTCGGCCCTGACCATCGTCAATGCGCTGTACATGAAGGCGGTCAACAGCTATCGGAAGCTCTTCCGCTTCCGCTGGCCCGAGTCCAACCAGGAATACACCCATCTGCTGAAGCTGGCTCTGCCGTTCGCCTCGCTGGCGGTACTGGTGGCGATCAGTTACCGGGTGGACACCCTGATTCTGGGATTGTTCGAGTCGACCGATGTGGTCGGTGAGTATTCGGCCGCGTACCGAATCTTCGAACTGTTCCTGATCGTGCCCGCCATCTTCGCCGGTGTGCTGTTGCCGGCGACGTCGGCCCGGCTGCACTCGGACAAGGCCGCGGCGCACGCGCTGACCATGCGGGCGGTCCGGTATTTCAGCTACCTGTGCTTCCCGCTGGCGATCGGACTGTCGTTGTTGGCGGCCCCGGTCATCACGCTGTTCTACGGCAGCAAATACCCGGACAGCATTCTGGTCCTGCAATTGATGAGCTTCAGTCTCATTCCGACGTTCATCGCGCACATCACGGCCAATATCTTCCACGCCAGCACCCGGCCGCAGCTCAACACGTACATCGCGTTGCTCAGCGTGATCTTCAACGTTTCCGTCAACTTCCTGCTGATCCCGAAGTTCGGTCTGGCCGGAGCGGCGATCACCAGCGTGGCCACGCAGCTGATCGTGCTGGTGATCGGCACCATCATGATCAACCGCCACGTCTTCGAGCTGCCGTACTGGCGTGTGCTGTGGCGTCCGATCCTGGCGAGCGCGGTCATGGCCGGCGCCATGTTCCTCTACCGGAGCATCTGGCTCGTGCCCGTCTACATCCTGGTGTACGTGATCGCCCTGTACGCCTTGCGCGGATTCACCGAGCAGGACAAGGAAGTCCTGCGCGCGGCGCTGCCCCAGCGCCGCAGTGGAGCCGCGGCGAGATGATTGGACTGCAGTGTTGACATCAATGGTGCGAGAGCTGCGCTCGGCGGTTCCAACCACGGGGCGCCCCCGGTCGGCGATCATCTCCGACGCACTGTTCGTAGCCGGTCTCGTGCTCACCGCGGTCATCATGTCCTGGGACCGGGTGCCGCACGTCGCGACGAGTTTCCCGTACCTCTCGCTCGTCGACAGCCGCGGGCTGGCACCGCAGGAACTGCTCGCCTTCCTCCTGCTGTTGCAGCGCGGTCTGGTGATGGCCTGGGAGCGGCTCCGCAACAAGGGCGGGGCCTGGCCCAGCTCCGGCATCCTGCTGGCGTTCGGCCTGCTGGCCGTGGCCGTCGGGGTGGCCGCCGTGACCGCGTTCAACTTCAAGGTCGCGGTCCTGGCGTCGTTGATCTTCTGCTTCGCCCTCGGGCGGGGCTGGCTGCTGGCCCAGTACATCCGCGAGCGCGAACTCAAGATGTTCGAGAACGTCGTGCTGTGGGTGCTGGTCGTGGTGCTCGCGCTCGGCTACTTCCAGTTCATCGGGGACGCCTACGGCCTCTCCCAGTCCTGGACGCAGCTGCTCCCGCAGTACAACAGCTCGACCGGCGCCTACCCGTTCCCGCGGGTGCAGTCGTTCTCGCTGGAGCCGCTCTATCTGGGTCACTGGATGTTCCTGCCGATCGGCATCCTGCTGACGCGGTACTGGCGCACCCGGAAGGCCTCGATCTTCGAGCAGGTTCTGCTGGTGCTGGCTCTCGCCCTGTTCCTGCTCACGCTGTCCCGGGGCGCCATCGCGGGGCTGGGGCTGGCCGTCCTCGTGCTGATCGCCGTCGGCCGGGCCTGGCGTCCCCTGCTCTTCCTGGTGCGCAACGGCGTGCTGACCCTGCTGGTGGTGGCCGGGATGCTGCTGCTCGCCAGCGCCCAGCACAACGCCCGCCTGGCCGAGACGGCCCCGTCGGCCGCGCCGGACGCGTCGTCGCCCTCCTCCGGACCGTCCACCCCCGCGGCCGAGCCGACGAAGCCGGGCGTGGTCGGCTCGTTCACCGGGCACGCCATGGACGTGAACGACCCGTCGGCCCAGACCCGGTACGAGCTCTGGCCCGCGACCGTCGACATCATCAAGGAGCACCTGGTCACCGGCGTCGGGTTCAACAACGTGCGCCTGCTGCTGCATGACGGCGCCTCGACCGCGTCGCCGGCCGAGGCGAACGCGTTGCAGCCGGTGAACAACGACTACCTGACCTTCCTCAGCGAGCTGGGTCTGGTCGGCGTCCTGCTGGCGCTGCCCCTTCTCTGGCTCATCCTGCGGGCGCTGTGGGGTGTCGTGCGGACCCGGCTCGACCATCCGTCCAGCCCGTACGCGTTCGCCGTGGTGGGCATGGCCGTCGAGGCCAACTTCTTCCAGTCGTTCTCGCTGCTGCGCACCTGGGTGGTCATCGGGCTGCTGATCGCCGGAGCGCGGCTGATGCGCGAGCGGCAGGTCCGGGTCCGAAACACGGAGCACCTGGCCGAGACCGTGATCCTCAACCCGGCGCTGGAAGAGACCGCAATCCTCAACCTCGGATCGGCTGGTTCGAAGACCGCATGAGAATCGTGATCGACGGACGCATGCTGTCCTGGACCGGCATCGGCCGGTACACCGCCGCTCTGCTGGAGGGGCTGGAGGCGATCGACCGCAGCAACGAGTACATCGTGCTGATGCGCCAGGAGGACTGGGCGCGGTGGAAGCCGCAGGAGGCCAACTTCCGGCGGGTCGAGTGCAACATCGACCCGTACTCGCCGGCCGAGCAGACCACGCTGCCCAAGATTCTCCGCGACCTGGCGCCGGACGTGGTGCACTTCGTGACCCCCAACGCGGCCGCCCTCTACCGGGGCACCAAGGTGGTCACGGTCCACGACCTGACCCTGCTGGACTTCGACACCAGCCGGGGATCGCTGCCGAAGCGCTTGGCCGGTAAGGCCAAGCGCCTGCCGTTCCGGCTGATCTTCCAGCGGCAGCTGGCCACCGCCACGCGCATCGTGACGGACACCGGTTACGTCCGGGACCAGCTGATCGAACGCTTCGGTCTCGACCCGGCCAAGGTCACGGCCGTGTGGATCGCCGCCGACTCGGCCGAGCTGACCGAGGCCCGGGAGGAGACTCTCGAGGGTGTGTCGGCGTCGGACTCGCTGATCTTCTACGTCGGCAACTACTTCCCGTACAAGAATGTCCGGGTGCTCATCGAGGCCCTGGCTCTCGTGTCGCGCAGCCGGCCGGACGTGAAGCTGGTGCTGGCCGGCAAGACCGGCGAGTACCAGGAGGGCCTGCTCGCGCTGGCCGAGTCGCTGAACGTGGCCGACCGGGTCATCCTGCCCGGCTTCATCAGCGACGGCCAGCTCAACTGGCTCTACAAGAACTCCGCGATGTACGTCTACCCGTCGCTGTCCGAGGGCTTCGGGCTGCAGGGCCTGGAGGCGATGGCGCAGGGCCTGCCGGTGCTCTCCTCGACCGCGACCTGCCTGCCCGAGGTGTACGGCGACGCGGCTCTGTACTTCGACCCGCACGCGGCCGGGGACCTGGCGCAGAAGATCGCCGAACTGCTGGCCCGGCCGGAACTCGCGGCCGAGATGGCGTCCCGGGGATACGCGCGCCTGCCGCTGTTCTCCTGGCGGGCAACCGCGGAAGCAACCCACCAGATCTACCTGGAGGCCGTTCAGTGGCGCCGTTGAGAGTGTTCATCGAGGGGACGCCCCTCTTCCGCCAGCGCACCGGCGTGGGTCAGTACACCAAGAACCTGCTCGAAGCCCTTTTCCGGCTCGACGCGGAGAACCACTACACGATCTTCTCGTTCGCCTTCCTGGGCAAGGGCACGGACGTCCGGCCGATCCCGGAGTCGCCGCGGCTCAGTTACCGGTTCATCCGGTACATGCACCTGAAGATGTTCAACGCGGTCGTCCGCAAGGTCACGTCGCCGCCGATCGACGTCATGCTGGGCAGCAAGCCCGACCTGTTCCTGTTCCCCAACTTCGTGCGCTACCCGCTCCCGCTGGGCAGCCGCGCGGTCGCGATCATCTACGACCTCTCCTTCGTGCTGCACCCCGAGCACGTGGCCCGCCGCAACCGTGAGTTCCTCACCCGGTACGTGCCGCTGACCATCGAGAAGTCCGAGCACATCGTGACCATCTCGGAGAACTCCAAGCGTGAGATCGTGGAGTTCTACGGAACCGATCCGGACAAGATCTCGATCGTCAGCCCGGCCATCGACCACAGCTTCTTCTACCCGCGCCCGTCGAACGAGATCAACGCGGTAGCCGCGAAATACAACATCAAAAAGGCCTACATCCTGTACGCCGGGACGCTCGAGCCGCGCAAGAACATCCGCAGCATCCTGGACGCGTACGCGAAGCTGCCGGCCGAGGTGCGCGAGAAGTACTCGCTGGTGCTCGCGGGCGGTAAGGGCTGGCTCGACCAGGACATCAAGAACCGGCTCGACGAGCTGCAGCACATGGACATCATCACCACCGGGTACGTCCCGGACGAGGACCTCCCGGCGCTGTACAGCGGGGCGACCGTGTTCGTCTACCCGTCGCTCTACGAGGGGTACGGCATGCCGCCCCTGGAAGCGATGGCGTGCAACACCCCGGTGATCGTGGCCAACAACTCGTCGCTGCCCGAGGTGGTCGGCGACGCCGGCGTGCTGGTCGACGCGTACGACGTCGATTCCCTGGTGATGTACCTGGAGAAGGTCCTGGGTGACCCGGCGCTGGCCGCCGAGCTGCGCCGCCGGGGCCTCGAACGCGCGCGGTCCTCGAACTGGGACGAGAGCGCGCGACGACTTCTCGACGTGATCAACAAGTACGGTGCGCAGCAGTGACCGCGCTGGTCACCGGGGCCACCGGGTTCGCCGGCGCCCACCTGATGGAGGCGCTGCGGCAGTCGGGTGAGGCGGAGGCCTACGGGACCTCGCTGTCGGGAAGCGCGGACGGTCATATCCGGCAGACCGACCTCACCGATTACGACGCGGTGGTGGCCCTGCTCGACGAACTGCGGCCGGAGACCATCTTCCACCTGGCCGCCTTCGCCTCACCGGCGCTGTCGTTCAAGGAGCCGGTGGTGGCGGTGACGTCCACCCTGGCGATGCAGATCAACCTGTTCCAGGCCTGCCTGGCCCTGCGGATCAAGCCGCGCATAGTGGTGGTCAGCAGCGGTCAGATCTACGGCATGAGCGACGCCGCCCGGCTGCCGCTGGACGAGAGCACGCCGCTGGACCTGCCGAGCCCGTACGCGGTGGCCAAGGTGGGCCAGGAGAACCTGGTCTCGATGTACGCGAAGCTCGGTGTCGAGTCGGTCATCGCCCGGCCGTTCAACCACATCGGACCGGGTCAGCAGCCGGGTTACCTGGTCGCCGACCTCACCAAGCAGATCGCCGACCTGGAGCGCGACGGCGGCGGGGTGCTGCGGGTCGGCAACCTGAGCTCCAAGCGCGACTTCACCGACGTCCGGGACGTGGTGCGGGCCTACATCCAGCTGGCCGCCAAGGGCACGATCGGTGAGGTCTACAACGTCTGCACCGGCCGGTCCCGGTCCGGGCAGGAGATCCTGGACCTGCTGCTGACCGCCTCGGACGCGCAGATCCGCACCGAACCCGACCCGGCCCGGATGCGGCCGGCCGACGTCCCGGATCTTCGCGGCGACGCCACCAAGATCCGGCTGGACGCCGGCTGGGTCCCCGAGATCCCGCTGGAACAGACGCTGTCGGACACGCTGGCCTACTGGCGGTCCCGCTAAGCACAGAACCAGGAACGGGCCTGAGCGGATCGCTCAGGCCCGTTTCTGTTGGGCTTCTTTACCGGTTACCGGCCGCCGCCGCGGAAAACCTCACCGACGGTACGGAGGATGACCTTTACATCGAGCCAGAGCGACCAGTTCTCGATGTAGTAGTTGTCGAACCGGGCCCGGTCGGAGATCGGGGTGTCCCCACGCAGGCCACTCACCTGGGCCAGGCCGGTCAGGCCGACCGGCACCCGGTGGCGCATCGCGTACTCCGGGTAGTCGACCGAGAAGCGGTCGACGAAGTACGGCCGCTCCGGCCGCGGGCCGACGATGGTCATGTCGCCGCGCAGGATGTTCCACAGCTGCGGCAGCTCGTCGAGGGACGTGCGCCGCATGAACTTGCCGAACGGGCCGACCCGGGGGTCGTGGCCGATGTTCCAGTTGGTCTGCGACTCGGCGTCGTCGACCGGCCGCATCGAGCGGAACTTCAGCACGTTGAACGGCTTGCCGTAGCGGCCGATCCGCTGCTGCTTGAAGATGATGCCCCGGCCGCCCTCGAACAGCGTGCCGATCGCGCAGAACGCCAGGATCGGCGACAGCAGCAGCAGGGCGAGGCCGGAGAAGAACACGTCGGTGCTGCGCTTGACCGCCCATTTCGGGCCGGACAGGTTGGGCCGGCGCAGCGGCACCACCGGGATGGCGCCGATGTGGTCGGGGGAGCCGACCGAGCCCGGGAACTCGCGCAGCCGCGGCACCATCCACAGGTCGGTGCGGGCCAGTCCGGGCGCCCGGACCGCGCGCAGCAGCCGATTTTCCGAGCAGTCGATGTCGGCGATGATGACCACGTCGCACTCGGTGTAGCGGACCAGTTCCTCGAGCGACTCCGGCTCGCCGACCAGCGGCATGCTCTCCCGCTTGTTGTGCGCGGTCGAGGGCACGTCGACGAAGCCGGCGAAGCGCAGGCCGTACTGCGGGTAGCGGCGCAGCAGGCGGGCCAGCTCCAGGGCGATCGGACCGCCGCCCAGGATGATGGCCGAGTGCTCGACGATGCGCTTGCGGCGGGCGTAGAGCACCGCGAGCCGGCTGATCGCGCGGGCCGGTAGGAGCAGGGCGCCGGAGACGGCGACCAGCCGCAGGAAGCCGTCGATGTAGTCGATCGAGCCGTGCCGGCCGGCCATCACGATGGCGGCCACCGCGGTCGCGGCCAGGAACCGGAAGTAGATCGAGGGGAGCTCGTCGAGCACGCTGAGGTGCCGGCGGGCGCGGTAGAGCCCGCCGATGGCGAACGCGCACACGGTCAGCAGCGCGACCGAGGCGACGCCCTTCCAGTACTGCTGGTTCCAGGCGATCGGGGCCAGCAGTGCGGCCAGGTCGATCGGGAGGGCGAGCATCCAGGCGCGCAGCGGCCGGGTGCGGGACGCCTTGGCCGACGGGATGTACGGCAGGACGACGGTCGAGCGGGAGTTGCCGCCGGGGAGGACCAGACGCTCGGTCGGCGGGTCGTCGGGCTTGCTCGTCTCCTCGGGGCTGCGCCTCGGGCCGGGAATCACCATCGGCCCGATCGCCTCGTGCTCACCGGTCGGCGTCCACCAGTCGAACTCGTTTCGTTCGCTGAGCACGTCGGCTGGCCCGTCGTCGGACGGTCTCGGGGAGTGTCCCGAAAACGTAGGGCCGGTCTGCACCATCGCGTTCCCCCGTGTTACGAAAGCGGCTCATATACCGCGATCGACGGGGAATGATAGAGGGCGCCGTGGGATGTGCGCCACCCGACCCCGGGCCCCGGACCAGGTCGGTTGGTCGATGGCTGGTGTCCTATTTATACCTTTTCCTGAAACTGGTTGGCATTTGCATTGTGGTCATCTGCTGTCGAATCCCCGCAATTGGTTCGCCGGGGTAACGAGATGCAATTCCTCACAACTTCATTTTGCGGCTGTTTATGTGCTGTTCAAGGTCGGTGGCGACTTGCACCGGTCAGTACGATCTCAGCCATGCCGACCAGACAGCCGACCTATGACCGCGATGCCACTGAGGTGATCGGCGGCGTGGGCAACGACGGGAACATCCCTGGCGGGGGTCCCAAGACTCACAAGAAGCGCAACCGGAAGAAGATCATCCTGATCGTCGTTCTGGTGCCGGTCATCCTGGCTGGGCTCGGCCTCATCGGTGCTGGTCTCTACCTGCACAATGTGGAGTCGAACGTGCAGCGCGTCGATGCCTTCACCCAGGTGCCGGAGGCCAGCCGGCCGCAGAAGGACGCGGCCGCCAAGGACGCCACCAACTTCCTGCTGCTCGGCAGCGACACCCGCGACCCGGAGAACGAAGGCGGCTCCCGGTCCGACACCATCATCGTGCTGCACCTCAACGGCAAGCAGGACGCCGCGCAGCTGATCTCCATCCCGCGTGACTCGTGGGTGCCGATCCCCAAGTCGCAGGACGGCAAGCACGGCGGTGTCGACTCGAAGATCAACGCGGCGTACGCGTGGGGCGGCGTCCCGCTGATGGTGCAGACCGTCGAGGACTACACCAACGTCCGCATCGACCACGTGGCACTTATCGACTTCGCCGGCTTCAAGGAGGTCGTCGACGCGCTCGGCGGCATCACCGTCGACGTGGAGACGTCGTTCACCTCGACGCACTCGCTCAGTGCCAGCCACACCCGGCACTTCGACAAGGGCGTCCAGAAGATGGACGGCGCCGAGGCTCTCGACTACGCCCGCGAGCGCTACGCGTTCAAGGACGGCGACTTCGCCCGCATCCGCCACCAGCAGCAGGTGATCAAGGCGATCCTCGACAAGGCGTCGTCGGGCGGCACGCTGTCCAGCCCGTCGCGGATCAACTCGTTCCTCAACGCCACCACCGACACGGTCAGCGTCGACAAGGGCCTGAACATGCTGTCGATGGCCACCCAGCTGCGGCACCTGCGCAGCAACAACCTGAACTTCTACACCAGCCCGAGCAAGGGCACCGGCCGGGTCGGCGACCAGAGCGTGGTCCTGCCGGACACCACGAAGGCCAAGGCGTTGTTCGAGGCGGTCCGCAAGGACGACACGGCGACCATCGAGAAGCTGGGCGTCGAGAAGTAATCCGAGCACCAACGAAAATCGGCCGGGTCGATGACCCGGCCGATTTTTTGTTGCCCTGACGACTCAGATCAGCGCGTCTCGTCGTCGATCCAGCGGGCCATCCGGTCGGCGAACCGGTCGCTGGAGAAGGAGTTGGCGTGCCACTGGATCCGGTTCGGGTCGAGTTCGGGCAGGCGGCGGATCGCCTGTGCGTACGGCCCCGGCTCCAGGCCGTCGAGCAGGAAGCCGGTCTCGCCGTCGACGACCGTCTCCAGTAGACCGCCGCGGCGCAGCCCGAGCACCGGGGTGCCGCAGGCCTGGGCCTCGACCGGGATGATGCCGAAGTCCTCGTGGGCCGGGAACAGCAGCGCCCGGGCGCCCCAGTACAACTGCCGCAGCCGGTCGCGCTCGGGGCGTACCTCGAAGTGGATGGGCACCCGCTTGGTGGCGGCCAGCTGCCGGAGGCGTTCTTCCTCCGGGCCGGAGCCGGCGATGACCAGCGGCATGCCGGCCGCCTCGGCGATCTCGATGATGAGGTCGAAGTTCTTGTACGGGATCCAGCGGCCGATGCCGAGCAGGTAGTCCCGGGACTGATATTGATCCTGCGCGGGCGCGCCCGCGAAGTACCGCACGTCGACCGGTGGGTTGATCACCACCGAGTCGCGGTTCCAGAACCGCTGGATCCGGCCCTGCACCTCGCGGGAGTTCGCGGCGTACGCGTGCACGTGCTTGCTGAGCCGGATGTCGGCCTTCTGCAGCACCTTGCGCGGCACCTTGAGGGCCGGGTGCGAGCCCCGCCCGTCGAAGTCGGGGCTCCACACGTAGCGCGCGGGGGAGTGGATGTAGCTCAGGTGCCGGGTCTCCGCCGGATCGCCGAGCTTCACGGTGTGCGCGAACGCGTGCGACGACGAGATGACCACGTCGAACTTGTGGTTGGACAGGGTGCGCCAGACCAGCGGCATCGCGGGCAGGGCCAGGGCCTTGCTCTTGATCAGCGGGGTGTTCGACATCCAGGACTGGTTCAGCCGCAGCCGCTCGGTGTCGACCCCCTCGTCGGCCCACAGGACCAGGCGCTCGGCCTGCGGCAGCAGGTCGGCGATGGCCAGGAAGACGGCCTCCGAGCCGCCGGTGGCCCCGAACCACTCGTGAACCAGCGCCACCGAGCGGCCGGCCAGAAGCGGCAGCTGCGGAAGGCGTGCGGTCGAGTCCGGCATTGTCATGAGGCGGCGCCCACTTCTGTCCCCCGAAAGCTATCCGCGCGCGAGGAAGATCCCCCGCGCTCCAAAGCGGCACTAACTTAGTCGGCGGCCTCTCACGTTTGTCAACCGGGCTGTGTGACCTAGGCAACTCGGCCGGGTTCGATCCGGATGCGCACGGATCGCACCGCTGCGGCGGTCCCCGCCGGGGAACGGTCGGTCACCAGCGTGACGGTCGCCGCGTGGCCGGTTCCGGGAGCGGCGAACCGTCCGGTGAGGACATGACCCTGCCGGGTCGGCGGGGCCGGCCGCAGCGGCCCGCACACCGGCTCCCACGCGGCCGCCGGGACGGTCGCCGGGTCGGTCAGCTCCAGCACCGCGAAGCCGAGGCCGTCGGTGACCGGCTGCCAGGTCATCCGGCGCAGCCAGCCGGGCGTGCCGGCCCGGCCGGGGTCGCCGGCGCAGAGCGCGGTCAGCAGTTCCGTCCACTCGGCGGCCGGAAACGTCGTCACGGCTGCGGCGTCCCGGTCCGGTCGGCGAGCTCCGCCAGCAGGCCGTCGATGCGCTTCTGGGCGTCACCCACCGCATCGCGCAGCTTCTTCACCGGGCCACCGCTCTCCTTCGCGATCTCCAGGGCCTCCTTGGCCCCGCCCAGCGCCTTGTCGGCCGCCTCCATCCGGCCCAGGAAGTCCTGGTGCTGCCGCACCGCCAGCTGCACCTGCCGGCCGGCGTCCCAGGCGAGCGCCTCGTCCGGCAGACCGGTGTAGGCCTCGTGCGCCTCGTGGTAGATCTCCAGGGCCTCGTCGATCGCCGTCGCCGCGTCCCGGTCGACCCGGGCCCGGGCCTGTTCGAGCGCGGTCTCGGCCGCCTCCAGCCGGGCCAGGATCTCGGCCCGGTCGCGGGCGCCGTCGCCGCGGATGCTCTCGTTGATCGCGGCCGTCCGGGCGTCGAGCGGAGTGTTCGCGATGTCCTCGAAGCCGCCCTGGTTGGCCGCGATCGCCGCCTTCGCGGTCGTCTCCGCGATCCCCAGCCGGGCGGACAGGGCCTCCGCGGTCTCGCCGCTGCGCGCGGCCTCCCGCCGGGCGACCCGGAACTCCAGTACCGCGTGCTCCATCTCGTGCCGCGCGTGGTCGGCCATCTCGGCGAACTGGGCCGTCGTCGGGTGGTCGTTCGCGATCGCCGGATGACCGATCTCGATCAGCCAGACATCGGGGTGGAAGTAGGAGTTCTCGCCGGTCACCGCGTGCACCGTGGGTATCGGGACACCGGTGTGCTCGACGTTCATCGCCACCCCCAGGACCAGCATCCGCGCCCGGTCGTGCGCCTCCTTCACGCCCGCCCACTGCTGACGCAGCCGGTGCAGGTCGACCGCCATCCGGTAGTTGACCGGCTCGACCTCCAGCCCGGCCGGCGCCTCGGTGGAACGGCCCATCATCGCCGACGGCTCGCGCTCCCGGGACGCGGCTATCTCCTCGGCCGTGGTCGGCCTCGGCTCGACCGAGAAGTCGGTCTCGCCGGGCCTGCGCTCCGGCCCGGCCGGGCCGGGCTCGATCACCGTGCCGGTGGCGGCCGGGAGGAATCGGTCACCCACTCCTTCGGTACGGGCGGGGCCGGTCACCGGGTCGCCGGCCATCACGTGCCGAGGCTGGGACTTCGGCACGAACGCGACAAGCGGCTCGGTCGTCTCGTGCTGCTCGCGGATCTTCGCGTCGGCCGCCGGGTCGTGCGTCTGCGGGCTGTCGTGCTTCCAGCCGGCGTGGTCGCCGTGCTCGACGTTGATGCCCATCGAGCGCAGCTGGTTGATGATGCCGCGGCGCACGTCCGGGTGCAGCGGCGGGCCGTTCGGGTCGGCGTTGGTGATCTCGAACAGGTCGTGGTCGCCGCCGATGTCCCGGAACTCGCCGGTCCTGGGGTCGGCGATCTGCAGCACGCCGTCCGCCATCTTCAGCAGCCCCTCGGCCTGCAGTTTTCCGTATTCGTCGCGGTAATGGGCGTACTCCTCGGCTCGTTGTTTGAAGCGTTGGTCGACCGCCTGCCGTTCCCCCGGCGACAGCACCTCCAGAATCTGGGCGCTGGGCATCTTCGGGTCGAAGAAGCCGACCTTGCCGAGGCCGTCGGCGGGCGCGCCAATCAGCTGGTCGGTGCGGTTGACGGTCTTCGCCTTGATCAGTTCGGGCTTGGCGACGCCACCGGCGTCGAGGACCGGCAGCGAGGCGGTGTTGGTCGGCCGCACCTTGAGCACGACGTTGAAGGCGTCGGCGACCTCCTGGAAACCCTTGGCGCTGGCCGGCGGGATGCCGCTGTCCAGCAGCATCTCCTTCGGCGAGCGGGGCCCGAACGCGTCCGCGTTGCTGAGCACCGGCTCCGGATGGAAAACCGCTCTCTCGATCGGCGGCGGGGCGGCCTCGCCCTCGCCGGGCTTCCGTTGCGGCGCCTCCTCACCGGGGTGGGCCGGCTCCTCGGTCGCACCTTTACCTTTGTTGCGGTGGGCAACCTTGCCGGCCAGGGTGCCGGCGAGCGCCTGCAGGACCTCCTCGGCGGACAGGCTGAAGTCGCCGGTGAGCACTTTCGGGCCGTACAGCCCGCCGAAGAAACCACCCACCTCCTGGGCGCCGATCTCCCAGGCCGTGGGGACGGCGATCGTGGCGGCCTCGCCGGCCGCCGCGCGGACGCCGAACTCCTCGACCTCGATGATCACCTTCTCGCCGGCGGCGGCCAGCGCGCCCACCTCGTGGGCCAGCGCGGTCTGCACGCCCAGCTTGCCGGCCGCCTCGGCGGCGGCCTCGCCGGCCGGGCGCATCACCGCCGCCGCGACCTTGCCCATCACCGCCTCGCCGAACTTGGCGCCGCCGGCCCCGAGCGCGCCGCCCAGCACGTCGGCCCGGAGGTCGGCGAGGCTGTAGTCACCCATCTTGATCACGAAGTTGGAGGCCACCGTGGCGGCGATGTTCACCGCCGTGGTCTGCAGGAACGCGGCGAGCGTCGCCCCTCCGCCGGGGATCGCGACGGCCAAGGCGATGGAGACGGCGAAGCTCAGCGCCGACTGGATCTGGCCGAGGACTCGGGCGTTGTCCTTCTCGTACGCGTCGGCGTCGCCGGTCAGGGTGGCCCGCAGCCGCCGCATCTCGGCGACCAGCCGGGCCCGTTTGGCCGGGTCCTTCTCCGCCTCGACCTGTTTGCCCAGCGTCACCAGATCGGACTTGGTCCGCTCCAGCAGGCGCTGGGTCTCCGGGTCGTCGCCGATCTCGCGCAGTACCCCGGTGGCGCCGCGGTGGTCCATGGTCACGTCGTATTCGGTGCGGCCGCCCTGGGCGAGCCAGCGGGCCTCCGCCTCCGGGCCGGCGCCGGCCGCCGGCTTGCTCAGCTGCTCGGCCACCTGGGCGGCGTCCCGGCCGGTGACCAGGCCGCCCTTGACCAGCAT
Source organism: Paractinoplanes tereljensis (assembly GCF_016862435.1). Taxonomy (GTDB): domain Bacteria; phylum Actinomycetota; class Actinomycetes; order Mycobacteriales; family Micromonosporaceae; genus Actinoplanes; species Actinoplanes tereljensis. Next base: position 137,289 of record NZ_BOMY01000051.1, on the reverse strand, counting down.
CGAGCTGCCGATCTGGGCCAGCTCGGGCGACGCCGTCGCGCCCAGGGCGTCCCGGCCGAACAGCTCCCGCCGCAGATCCCGTTCCGGATGCCGCTGCTGGTAAGCGGCGACGAGCTCGTCGACCTGCTCGCCGGAGGGCTGCCGCTTGAGGATCGCCTTGACCTGGCCGACGTCGCGCTTGCCCATCGCGTGTTCCAGCTCGTCCAGGTCGGCGGCCTGCCCGCCGCCGGTGGTGAGGTCGCCGAGGTACTTCTCGTCGGCGTCGGACGCGCCGGCCACGATCTGGTCGTAGGTGCGGCCCTGGCCGCCGGTCAGCTTCGCGTACTCCGCGCGGTAGTCGTCGATGTAGCGCCGGGCCAGCCGGGTCACCGCGCCGTCGAGGTCGGCCAGCAGGGCCTGCTTCTGCGCGGGCGGCACCTGCGGGTCGTGTGCCTGCGCGATCAGATCGTGCTGGGCCAGCTTGCGGAACGTCTCCAGCGTCTCGGCGATCCGCTTCGACGAGGTCTTGCCGTTCTTCTCGTCGGCGACCAACTGGGCGGCGGCCGCCCGGATCAGGTTGGCGCTGCCCGAGCTGTTCCACGGATCCATCGCCGCGTTGATCACCGCAGCGTCCTCTTTGCCCAGCGTGCGGTTCAATTCCTCGCCGAGGGTCGGCCCCAGAATTTTCTGGAATCGCTCGGCGACCGCGACGCCGGCGCTCTTCGACGGGTCGGCCAGCGCCTCCTGCCGGTTGAGCTCGAGGATGCCCTGGATGTCCCGGGTCAGCTCCTGCTTCTTCTCCTTACGCTGCTCCCGCAGGACGTCGGCGACCACGCCGTACCCCTGCTGGTCCTCTTGGTTGAGTTCTTCGATCCGACGCCGTTTGTCCTCGATCGCGCACGCGTCGGCCTGTGCGAAGTTGCCCTCGCGCAGCTCGGTCATCCGCATCGCCTGCAGGCCGGTGAGCCGCCGGTTGAGGTCGACGGCGAGGGTGTCCTTCCCGAACTCCTTGGCGTAGAGCGCGTCCATCGCGTCGATCTCGTCGCCGGACCGGCGATGCAGTGCCATGACCCGTTCCCGGCGGCCCTCGTCGAGGTCGCCGGCCAGCAGCCGGTGCAGCTCGGCTGCCTCGGCGGTGTGCCGGTTGAGGGCCGGCCCGGCGTCGGCCCGCCTCTCCAGGTCGGCCTTGAGCCGCCCGGCGATCTCCGGCGGGTAGGTGCGCAGCTCGGCCATCACCTCCAGGGGGATCGGCTCGGGCTTGGTGCCCCGCATCAGCGCCTGCAGGTGTACGACCTGGTCGGGCTTCAGATCGGCCTTGCGCCCGGAGGTGCCGAGCCCGAACAGCCCGTCCCGCAGGCTGCTCTTGTCGAATTCGTAGAAGATCTGCTCGACCCGCACCACCTGACTGGCGGTGAGCCCGTCCAGCGCCGCCACCGCGGTGGCGAAGTCGACCTTCCGGCGCTCGGCCTCGACGTCCTCGAGGTAGGTGCCGGGCTTGAAGCGCGGGTCGTAGTCGGAGGTGTCGACGGCCCGGACCAGATCGTGGGCCCGGCTGGTCGGGTTGAACGACGGATCGTCGAGCGCCGGCGAGGGCGGCGCGGTGAGCACCACCGCCACGTCTTTGGCGGCGTCGATCAGGGCGGCGATCGCCCGGTTACCGCCGAACTGCGGCAGGGCCCCAGCCGGCGCCGCGGCAATCGCCTCGCGCTGCGCGCCCCCACCGACCTCGCTGCTGAGGTCCGCACTACGCATGGCTCACGCTAACGCCGATGGTCAATTCCATTCTGGTGCTTGTCGGAAATCCGCCCGCCAGCGGCCGATCATCCAATTCTTGCCACCGTCCTGTGTGAACTCCGGGGCTGCGCGCCGCCGTTACTGTCCTTGCCATGGCGGATACGACCCCCGGCGTCCCGTTGGCCGACCTGATCGACGCGGTGCGTGCGGAATTGCAGGTGGCTGCCCTGCGCGCCCGCGACGAAGACCTGCAGTTCGAGGTCAACGACGTGCAGTTGGAGGTGGAGATCGCCACCACCGGCACCAAGGGCGGTGAGGGCGGCCTGAAGATCTGGGTGATCAACATCGGGGCGAAGGGCGAGAAGTCCAACGCCAGCACCCAGCGGGTCACGCTCAGCCTCGGTCCGGTCACCCGGGACGGCACGAAGTTCACGGTGAGTGCCGTGGGCGGGGAGCCCGTCCGGCGGGACTGAGATGTCAGCTTTCGACGAGCGCCGGGTCGCCCTGGTCCAGGCCGAGGGATCGAAGCGGGAAACCGCGACGGGTTATTTCCTGACCGGCAGCCTGGTGCTGACCGCCAAGCACGTCGGCACCTCGGACAGCAGCTTCGAGGTGCGCAGCGAGACCGGCGGGGCGGAGAAGTGGTCTCCGGCGACGGTGGTCTGGACCGGCGCGGGCAACGTCGATGCCAAGCTTCTCCGAACCGACCGGTCGTTCGGCGACTGGGAGCCGCCCGAACTGCGGCCGGAGGTCACTTCCGGGCCGTGGCGGTCGAGCGGCTTCGCGTCGATCGCGGTGGACCAGCATGCGGGTGGCCCGCCGGACTGGAAAACGCTGCCGCTGAGCGGATCACTCGGCCTCAGCGGGGGCCAGGGCCAGCCGTTGCTCGCGCTGAGTCTCGACCAGCACATGCTGGAGAGCCGGATATCAGGCTGGGGAGGAGTGTCCGGCAGCCCCATATTCGCGGACGGCGCGCACGGCGGGCTGATCGGCCTGATCACCGACGCCAGCCGGGGTCTGGCCAACGGTCTGTTCGGCCTGCCGATCAGCCAGTTGGCCGCCGACATCGGCTTCGTCTCGCACCTGACGCCGTCCTTCCTCGGTGACCTGCCGCAGGATCCGTTCTGCGCGGTCCTCACCCGCGAGGGCGGCTCGGCCGACCTGGTGGCGACGGTCGCCAACGTGCTGGCCGGGGAATCCGCGACGACCTTCGCCGGCCTGCACCCGGAACCGGTGGAGATCGACGTGCGGTCGGCGCTCGGCTCGGTCCGGAACTGGGTGGCGACCGTGGAGGCCCTGGCCCGGGCCGACTACCTGGTGGCCGATGTGACGCTCTTCCAACCGGCGGTCATGCTGCTGCTCGGCATCCGGTCGGTGCTCCGGCGCGGGGTCACCGTGTCGGTCTCCGGCACCGGCGCCGACCCGGTGGCCCCGGCCGACGAGGAGTTGCCGTTCAACGTCCAGGAGACCCGGCTGGTGCCGTTCTCCCAGGACTCCTCCTTCTACAAGCGGATCCACCAGGCGCTGGCCGAGGGCGCGGCCAGCCTGGCCAACGACCCGGCATATCTCGACCTGCCCGCCTACCACGCGGTGCGCGTTCCGCGGCCGGAGTCGTGGGCGACCTCGGACCGGGACAACGTCCTGGTCCTCTGCCCCTACGGATTCAACTACCAGAAGACCTTCGACCGGTTCTACTCGATGATCAAGGGTGCGACCAAGGCCGAACCGCGGCGCATGCTCGACCTGCGTTCGCCGCGCCTGGTCGGTCAGGCCCTTTACGAGGAGATCCGGTGGGCGTCCAAGTGTGTCGTCGACTGGTCGCACTGGCGGCCCAACGTGTTCTTCGAGCTGGGCGTGCGGCTGGGCTGCTCCGACCGGGATCCGCTGTCCATCATCGACGTGAGTGACCAGCCGGACTCCGCGGACACCTCGCAGAAGAGCCTGCTCGTCCGTCTCCTGCAGCCGGTTGCCTACGATCCGGAACGGCTCCACGAGAAGAAGGTCGTCCAGCTCGCCCTCGCCGACTGGGCGGGCCGGCTGGCAACTCCCTCGCCGGAGTCCCCGCCCCAGGTGAACGACGTGTCCACGCTGCCGTCGGCGGGCACGTTCTCGGCCGCGCAGGAGGCATACCGGTGGCAGCACGACTCGGCGCTGTCCCGTCCGGACCACCAGCACCGCCGCCGCTCGGAGCAGATCCTCGGCGCCGATCCCATCCGCCTGCCGGAACGTATGATCCTGTTCGCCGGCAATACGGCCTTCGACGCTGCCCTGAGTGCGGCCGCCCAGGAGAACCGCATCGCCCAGTGGCTTTACCTGCGTCACCGGGCCGAGGCGGACGACCCGGGTCTGGACGAGCTACGGGAGGAGCTGATGGAGCTCGGACCGCTGGTTCTCGAGATGCTGAAGGGCTCGAGCGAGCCGCGCCACGCCGGCCTTCGCCGGGAGGTCCGCGGGTACCTTCGACAACTGGCGGACTTCGAGAGGGAGCGGACAGAGCATGAGTGAGGTCGCCGACCGCCTCCTCCGGCGGGTCATCTCCGCGAAGGCCCTCGCCACGAGCGCCCGCGACGAAGAGGAGTGGCAGGAGTCGATCGATATCCTGCGGGACGCCATCGGCCAGGCCCGGGCCGCGGTAGCGAACGAGGCGGCCTCGACCGACGAGAGCGTGAAGGCGGCGCTGGCCGACCTCTACGGACTGCTCGGCGGCACGTGGCGGCGGCGGGGATTCAAGGCGCCGGGGGCCGAGCGCCGGTCGTACCTCACCAACTCGATCGAGGCGTACGACGAGGGCTTCGGCTACGAACGCGACCTCGAGGGCACTAAGGACGCCAGCACGTACAACCGGATCAACCGGCTGACCGGCCGGGTCCTGCTCGACGCCGGCACGCTCAGCGGCGGCCCGCACAGCGGCGGCCCGGACAGCGGCCTGGACATCCGCCGGGAGCTGGTCGAGGCGGAGTCGATCGTGCGCACGCAGATCGAGACTTTCCGCCAGCGGGACCCCTGGGCCTACTGCGACCTCGCCACGATTCAGTTGCTGGCCGAACCGGCGAGCGGGCGAGGACTGGCGACCCTGCAGGGGCTCCTTCGTCTGCGGCCGCAGCGTTTCGTGCTGGAGAGCACCATCGCCACCCTCGAGCCACTGGCCGAGGCGGCCGCCGAGCAGCGGCCCGGCCTGGTCGAGGCGGTGGCCCAGCTCCGGCGCGAGCTGTGAGCGGCCCGGCGGCTTTCCCCGGTCAGCGCATGCGCTGCAGCTTGCGGACCGCGGCGGCGGTGATGGCGTTGGCCTCGCGCGGGCTGGTCGCCGGGACGCCGATCACCATGATGGTGAGGGCCACGTCGCGGTGGGCCACGGTGATCAGCTTGCCCTGGACGGTCAGTTTGAGGGCCGGGAAGGTGACCGAGAAGGCCAGCCCGGCGGCCGCGTCGCCGAGGCGGGGGACCCGCAGCGGGCGGATCCGCAGGCGGGCCTGCTGGCCGGAGGACGGGACGGTGGTGAGCATCGACGGGCAGAGGCGCGGGGCGGAGGCCAGCCCGGCGACCAGCGCGTGCGCCGTGCGGGGGCCGGTGACCGTGAGGCTCTCGAAGAGCATCGGGCCGCCGTTCTTGCTGAACCCCGCGTTCGCCGTTTCCGACTTGGGGATGCCGACGGTGGGGCCGACGCGCTTGTCGCAGATGTCGGCGTCGGTGCTGATGTCGCCCATCATCGACGTTCCGGTGGTGCCCACCAGCGGCTGGTAGCCCTCGGGCAGGTCCTTGATGGTCAGCAGCGCGGCGGTCAGTCGCCTCGGCCGGGGCGTGTGGGGCACGGGTGTGAGAGCGGGCGCGGATGCCGCCGCGGGCGCTCCGGGCGTGGCGGGCGCGGCCGGCGATGCGATGGCCGGCACGGGCGCCGTGAGTGCCATTCCGGCGGCGATGGTGGCGGCAAGTCTGACTGATTTGTACCCAATTTTCGGCATTCCTTACGGTATCCCGCGGGTCGGCCGTGACCGTGGAGGTCGTCGGCGTCGCGAGTTCAGTGGCCCCCGAGCGGGTGACCGTGGGGGAGATTGCCGGCCGGCCGCGAGGTTGCCGGCCGGCAATCAGCTCTTCCCACTGAGGGGGTCGGACGACCCACCCGCCTGCTCGGATCTGGGCAAGCCGGCTGACGGATGGGTCGGAACAGGACGGTCGCCCGGCGTGGCGGCGTGTCAGGCTGCGGTTGGGTTCAACGCCGGGCGACCGAGTCACTGCGCGGCTGGGTCGCCGTGGTGGGTGTTGCTTTGGTGGTGGGGCGACGGCACCCCATACGGGGGGTCGGCGCATGGGATGCCGTCGCCGTTGGGTGGGGCTGGGCAATTACCGCCGTGAACCGGTTTGTCCCTCCCTTCCTGGTGCAAAAGGGCACGGCGGAGCCAACGTGGTGTTGCTGGAGGTGTGGTCCAGGGGTCAGCGGGTGCAGGCGAAGTGATCGGAGATGCGGCGCAGGGCGGCGATGGTCTCGCGGTCGCGGCGCTCGTCGTCCTGGGTCGGCCAGGCGCTGCACTTGACGATGACGATGTCGGCTGACGGGTCTACGTAGAGGTACTGACCGTGGACGCCCAACGCCGTGAAGGCGTCGAAGCTGGAGCTGCCGAGGGTCCACCACTGATTGGCGTACCCGTAGTGGGCGTAACCGCTGGGGCCGAGCGCGCCCACCGCGAGCTGCGGGAGGTCGCTGCCGCGGCTGCGGCGGACCCAGTCGCGCGGGACCACCTGGCGGCCCGCGACCACGCCGTCGTGGGTCATCAGCAGGCCCAGGCGGGCCACGTCGCGGGCGGTGGCGTTGAACGAGCCGGCGCCCAGCGCGGTGCGCGGGTGGGCCCGGGTCAGCCAGTAGTAGGAATCCCGGTCGGCGCCCAGGTGGCGCCACAGCCGGTCGGCGGCGTAACCGGCCAGCGTGGTGCCGGTGGCCGCCTCCAGGATCCAGCCCAGCACCTGGGCGTCGAGCGTCGAGTAGTTGAAGGCCTCGCCGGCCGGAGCCCGGCGGCGCGCCGACTTGACCACCTCGGCCAGGTCGCCGCCGCCCATCGCGGCCTGCTCGAAGCGCTTGATGTCGCTGTCGGGCACGTCCCAGGCCTCGAGGTCGCCGACCCCGCTGGTCATGGTGAGCAGCTCGGCCAGCGTGACCTCTTCGTAGGCCGAACCGAGGAAGTCCTTGCGGTAGTCGATGACCCGGTCGTGCAGGCTGTCGATGAGGCCCTCGGCCATGGCGATCCCGACCAGGAGCGACGTGACCGACTTGGAGATCGAGAAGAGCTGCATGCGGACCCGCGGGCCGGCGAACATGCCCGGGTAGTACTCGTGGATGACGCGGCCGTGGTGCATGACCACGAACGCCGTGGTGTTGGTGTGCCGATGCAGGTCGGCGAGGGTGTGGTCGGTGTCCTCGAAGCGGTAGGTCAGGTCGAGCCGGTGCGGGTCGGCCGGGAGCGGCCGGTGCACCTCGCCCCGCTGGACCCGTTCGGTCGGCATCAGCCAGTTCATGTGGGTGAACGTGAACTCGCTGAACGGACGCCGCATAAGCAGGTCACCCTGGCGTTCCCACCAGGAGGGAGGTTTAGCCGCGCGGGGTGCGGGCCGTTCCGTGGTGCTCGTCATGTCGTCACTCCCCGTGCTCGATCGGTTGCGCTGCGCCTTCGAACAGTTCACGAAGAGTTGGGCCAGGTGGTTCATCAACCGGTTCGAGATAGCTGTTCATCATGGCCAGGATCGCCATGCCGGCCAGGTTGTCGGTGGCCCCGTCGCCGAGCACGCCGGCCGCCGGGTCACCGAGGTGCCGGATCACGAAACCCTCGGTCATCGCGGCCAGGATGTTCGTGAACTGCTCCAGGGTGATGCCCTGGCGCAACCGGAACCCGCGGGCGGCGATGGTCTGCTCGTAGACCTTCATCCAGGGCTGGAGGGCGCCCGCGTAGTTGTTGGCGATCGCGTCGTGGATGCCGTCGTTGCGGTCGGCCGTCGCGCAGACGACCAGTTGCAGGCGGAACAGCGGCATCCGGCAGACCGCGAGGATCTCGTGGAAGGCGGCGCGGTGCACGGCGTCGACGAAGCTGTCGTCGTCGACCAGCCAGTCGCCGCGGGTCTCCAGCTCGGCGCCGTACTGCGGGTCGTAGTTCATGCCGTGGAACAGGAAGGCCAGCAGGTCGTTCAGGTAGTCGTCGTGGCTGGCCCAGGTTGACCGGTAGGGGCCGGTGCCGCGCTGGCGCAGGAACGGCGGCTCCAACTCGGCCACCTCCCGGGACAGCGCCCGCTCCGACAAGAAGTTCAGACCCGACCAGTACTCCTTGCGTCCGTCACTCCTCGGGGCGACCTCCTTGGGGGCTCCGAGGTTTCGTTCCACCAGATTTGCCCCCGCCTTGAGGTAGGAGGCGACCTTCAGTGAGTTGACGAGCGCGGCACGGGTGGACTCCCGGACACCCTTCACGCGGGTGACGATGCCGGAAAAGTCCTGGCTGTAAGGGTAAGGCAGGTCCTTCTTGCCGTACGTCATGCGTTGATTGTTGTCCGATTCTCGGCCAACTCAAGTGCGCACGTGCGTAGTACTCGGAGGCTAGAACTCTGGACATTTAGGAATGCGAAAAAGTCGCTATTAGTGACCGTGCAATTACTCTAAGAAATCGAACGCTCCTGCCGACGGCGTTCGCGCTGCTCCTGGGTGTAGCGCTTGCGCGCGGCGAGATCGCGTTTCCATTGCTCGCGGGCACTCTGGTCACAGCCTTGCACAGCATTCTGGGTCTGGGCCGGTCCGATCAACGATCGAAACATCCAGTCGTGAAACGTGTTGCGGAACCACTGCGCGAACCGGCTTTTCGCCATGACGGCCTCCGAGTCGATAGTTTGTGCACCAACCGTTGGTGTACAAACTATCGGTAGGATGGGGTCGAACTGAAGGGGGACGGGCATTTGAGTGACGAGGATCCACTCGCGCTGGAGGAGCAGGTCTGCTTCGCGCTGTCGGTGGCGGCCCGCGGCGTGGTCGCCGTCTACCGCCCCCTGCTCGAGCCGATGGGCCTGACCCACCCGCAATACCTGGTGATGCTGGCCCTCTGGCAATACGCGCCGGTCTCCGTGCGCCGCCTCTCCGAGCTGCTGCAGCTCGACCCGGGCACGCTGTCGCCGCTGCTCAAGCGCCTGGAGGCGATCGGCTACCTGCGCCGCGAGCGCAAGGCCGGCGACGAGCGCAGCCTGGCCATCACGCTCACCGACACCGGCCGCGCGCTGCGCGCCGAGGCCGAGAAGATCCCGCCGGCCGTGGTGCAGCGGCTCGGCCTGCCGATCGAAGATTTACGCACTCTGCACGCCGCGCTAACCCGGGTGATTGCCGCCGCGCAGTAAAACTGAAGTCGATGCGGATCGCTGCGTTCAACGTCGAGAACCTCTTCAACCGGGCCCGCGCCCTCGACCAGCGCACGTGGTCGTCGGGACGGCCGGTGCTGGAGGCGTACCAGCGAATTTGCTCTTTGCTCGAAGAGGTTGTCTACACCGAAACTGTCCAGCGGGAGATCCTCCGCGAGCTCGGGAAACTCGGCCTGCGGCGCGGTGACCAGGCGAAATTCGCCCGGCTGCGGCAAAATCGCGGCCGGTTGCTGCGGCGTTCGCGAGATGGGCAGGTCACGGTCGTCGCGGGCGGGCGGGCCGACTGGATCGGCTGGGTCGAGCTGACCACCGACCGCTGCGACGAACTGGCGCTCAGCCACACCGCGCGGGTGCTCGAGGACGTCGGCGCCGACATCGTCGGGGTGATCGAGGCGGAGAGCCGCTTCGCGCTCAAGCGTTTCGCCGACGCCGGGCTGGTGGTGGACGGGCGGCCGCGCTATCCGCACGTCATGGTCGTCGATGGCAACGACGAACGCGGCATCGACGTGGGTGTGCTGGCCGGCCGCGGGTTTCCGCTTGTCGCGCAGCGCAGCCACGTCGACGACGTGGACCACGTCGGGCGGGTCTTCAGCCGCGACTGCGCGGAATACCACTTTCGAACCCCGGCGGGGGTCAAGGTCGCCGTCCTGGTCAATCATTTCAAGAGCAAGGGGTACGGCGGGAAGGTTGCCTCGGACGCTATCCGGTTCCGTCAGGCGGCTCGGGTGGCTGACATCTACCGGGACCTGGTGGCCGACGGGATCGCGCACGTGGCCGTGGTCGGCGACCTCAACGACACACCCGACAGCGAACCACTGCGGCCGCTGCTGGCCGGCAGCGATCTGCGGGACATCTCCGCCCATCCGGGCTTCGACGACAACGGCAGACCCGGCACGTACGGGTATTGCACCGCTCGCAACAAGCTCGACTACGTCCTGCTCTCGCCGGCGCTGTGGGCCGTCACCACCGGGGGCGGGATCTTCCGCCAGGGGGTCTGGGGTGGCCGGCGGGGCACGCTGTGGCCGATCTACTCGTCCATGACGAGTGCCGTGCACGCCGGCTCGGATCACGCCGCGATCTACGCGGATCTGGATCTGGCGTGATCCTCGCCGGCGTCTGTTGCTACGGCCGCCGGTAGGCCCGGATCGAGGGCAGGGCCCGGCCGGTGAAGTCGAACTGGGTCAGGTTGTCGTTGGACGCCTCCGCGCCCGGCTGCCAGCCCACCCCCGGGATCCACTCGGGTTCCCAGGCCAGGAAGCCCAGCCCGCGCCCGTCCGGCACCTGCTTGAGAACGTCGCGCACGGCCTCGTAGAACCCGGCCTGACCGGCGGGCGTCGCCGGGAAGCGGTCCACGTCGGGCAGCACCGAGTCCGGCCCGACGATGTTGCCGCGGCCGTCACCGTCCTCGAACGTCCACGGGTAGGCCAGCTCGGCGATCAGCACCGGCTTGTCGTAGCGCTGCTCCGAGTCGATCAGGTTGGCCTGCAGCTCGGCCAAGGAGCCGTGCCACATCGGGTAGTACGACTGGCCGAGGATGTCGTACGGCACCTCGTAGGTGGTGATGTTGTCGAAGAACCAGCGGGTGTCGCCCAGCTTCCCGCCCCGGTCGATGTGCAGCACGATCTTGGCGTCCGGCTGGCCCTCCAGCGCGCCCTGGCGACCGGCCTTGAGCAGGTCGGTGAAGGCCTGCCACTGCTGGGTGCCGTCCGGTAGGTAGAGCTGCCCGACCGGCCACAGGATGCCGTTGGTGATCTCGTTGCCGATCTGGATCATGTCGATCGGCGTGCCCTGCCGGGCGAAGTCACGCACCAGCTCGCGGGTGTAGGAGCGGATCTTCTTGGTCAGGCCGGGCAGGTCGGTGGGCCAGCCGGCCGGGATCGGCTGCTTTCCGGGGTCGGCCCAGAAGTCGCTGTAGTGCGGGTCGAGCAGGATCTTCAGGCCGGCGCGCTTGGCCCGTCGGGCCAGGGCGAGCGCGCGAGCCTTGTCGCTGTAACCGTCGGGCGGGTCGACCCAGACGCGCAGGCGGATGTAGCTGGCGCCGGCCGCGGCGAAGATCTGCTCGGCCGGGCGCACCCGGCCGGCCAGGTCGCGGTAGCGGACACCGGCCTCTTCGAGCTGGGGGAGGAAGGAGAGGTCGGCGCCGCGCACGGAGAGGGTGGTTGCTCTTCCGTGGGCTTGCGCAACTGATGGCAGAAGTGTCGATAACGCGAGGCCGCCGGCGCCGGCGAGCAGCCCGCGGCGGGTGATGGAGGACGACGACATATTGAGGAGCTCCTCGGTCCGAAGGAGACTGTGAGCGCTCACGGTGCCCGGCGCTACGTTTCCTGTCAAGGGCGCGTTATCGTGCACCGATGTCCGACGAAGCGCCCGCCCACCCGAAATCGCGCGGTGCGGCCCGGCGGGCCCAGCGCCGCGGACCCACCATGGAGGACGTCGCCGAGATCGCCGGCGTCTCCCGCGGCACCGTGTCGCGGGTGCTCAACGGTGCCAACCACGTCAGCTCGGCGTCCCTCGAGGCCGTGCGGGAGGCGATGCGGCAGACCGGTTACGTGGTCAACGAGAGCGCCCGCAGCCTGGTCACCCGCCGGTCCGGGGCGGTCGCGTTCGTGCTGTCCGAGCCGCCCGACCGGCTCTTCGAGGACCCGGTGCTGGGCGGCCTGATGCGCACCTGCACGGCACTGCTCGGCGCCCAGGGCCGGGGCCTGATGCTGATGCTGGCCGGCAACGCCGACGAGCGCGAACGCGTGCTGCACTTCGCCCGGGGCGGCCACGTGGACGGGGTCCTGCTGGTGTCCATGCACGACGGCGACCCGTTGGCGGCCGCGCTGCACGAGACCGGGGTGCCGGTGGTCATTTGCGGTCGCGTGCCCGCCGCCGGCCCGCTGATGCCGTACGTGGCGGCCGACGACCGCGGCGGCGCCCGCCTGATGACGCAGTACCTGCTGGACCGCGGCGCCCGGCGGCTCGCCACGGTGGCCGGCCCACCGGACACCCCCGGCGGGGCGGAACGACTGGCCGGCTTCCGCGACGTGCTGGGCGAGGCCGTTCCGGACGGCGCGATCGCTCGCGCCGAGTCGTACAGCATCGAGGCCGGGCGGGCCGCGATGGACCGTTTGCTGCACGGATATCCCGACCTGGACGCGGTCTTCGTGGCGTCGGACCTGCTGGCCGTCGGGGCGCTGCAGGCGTTGCACGCGGCCGGTCGCAGCGTGCCCGGGGACGTGCTGGTGGGCGGCTTCGACGACTCCGCGATCGCGTCGGCGACCATGCCCCCGCTGACCACCATCCGCCAGCCGCTCGCCCAGGTGGCAGCCGAGCTGGTCGAGGTCCTGGTGCAGCTGATAGCCGGCCGGCACCCGTCCTCCCGAGTCCTGCCGACCACCCTGGTGCGCCGCGAGTCGGCCTGAATTCCCCGTGAGCGCTCACGGTCAAGTGTCGGAGACGGCGGCCTCGTAGGTCAGCAGGGTGTCGACGATCAGCTGGCGTTCGGTGGGGGAGAGCGGGGCCAAGGCCCGGCGCCAGGCCTCGGCGAACGGGGACAGCCACTGCGAGATCGCGTCGCGGGCGTCGGGGGCGATGTCGACGATCCGGCGGCGGCGATCCTCGTCATCCTCGCGGCGGACCAGGATGTCCTTGCGGCTCAGGTCGCCGATCAGCAGGCTCACCGTGGTGGGGGCGACCTCCAGGCGGGCGGCCAGTTCCGACACCGTCTGCGGGCCGTCGAGCAGCAGCAGGGACAGCAGCGACCGGTGACGCGGGGCCAGGTCGAGGCCCTCCAGCCGGGCGGGCGGGGTGATGCGCTTGGCCCGGCCCACCAGCCGGGGCAGCAGCATGATCAGCTCGCGCACGGCGTCGTCCAGCTTGTCGGGCGTTGACACTCGGCGGCCTCCCGAATAGCTTTGAAGTCAAAGGTTATTTGTCGTCAAAGGCATCCTAGGGGAGGGCAGCATGCCTCATCTCACCGTGCATGCACCGGAAAGCGATCTTGCCGGTCGGGAGGCCGCGCTGATCGCCGGGCTCACCGATGCCGTCGTCGCGGTCTACGGCGACTGGATTCGGGAGAGCGTGCAGGTTCTGCTCGTGGGCGTCCCGGCCGGGCGGTGGGGGATCGGCGGCCGGCCGGCCGAGGGTCCGGCCCCGCTGGTCACGTTCGGCATTCGCGCGACCGTCCTCGATCGCCCCGACGCGTCCGACGTGCTGGGCCGGCTCGCGGCCGGGGTGACCGACGCGCTGGCCGACGCCGTTGGTGAACAGGTGCGCGCGGCGGCGGCCGTCGAATTCCTCGGCACGGCACCGGGGGGTCCGGCCGATATTCGGTAACCGGCTGGCGGCCGAGCCACTAGCCTGGCAGGTCGCACGATCTCTGGGGGCGAGCTCAGCGCATGGGCACTGATGTCATCGTGGTGAACGGCGGGTCCAGTTCCGGGAAGTCCGGCATCGTCCGCTGTCTGAAGGCGATCCTTCCGCAGCCGTGGATCAACCTGGGCGTGGACGATCTGGTCGACCGGCTGCCGCCCGCACTTCTCGAGTCCGGTGCCGGCATCTCGTTCGGGCAGGCCGGCGAGGTCGTCCTCGGGGACGACTGGCGTGCGATCGAAACCGCCTGGACGACGGGTGTGGCCGCGATGGCCCGAGCGGGCGCACGGATCATCATCGACGACGTCTTCCTCGGCGGCCGGACCTCGCAGGAGCGCCTCCGTGGCCATCTGCGGGGCCTGGAGGTGCTGTGGGTCGGCGTGCACTGTGCGCCGGAGGCCGCCGCCGCGCGGGAATTCGCCCGAGGTGACCGGCCGCCCGGGATGGCGGCTGGGCAGGCCGAGAAAGTGCACCAGGGCGTCGTGTACGACGTCGAGGTCGACACCACCCACGCCGAATCGCTGGACTGCGCCCGCGTCATCGCCCAGCACGTGAGCTGACCGGCGGCTTCCACGGCGTACCGGATGGGTCTGCGCACGCGAATGCCCTGCCGGAAGGCCGGCAGGGCATTGGGGTTCGGTGGTCAGATCAGCCAGCGGTTCTTCTGGACGATCGGGAGTTTGGCCCAGATGCGGCCCAGGCCCCAGGTCTGGCCGGCGTAGGTGAGGGCGAAGACGATCGCGGCCAGGGCGTAGACGACGTGGTAGTCGACGAGCGGGTTGGACGAGCCGCTGGCCAGCGGCCACTCGGCCAGCCACATGAAGGCCATCATCAGGGTGCCGGCGACGGCCGAGACGCGCAGGCCGATGCCGAGGATCAGGGCCAGGCCGAGGCCCAGCATGCCGATCATGAAGGCCCAGTTGGCGAAGTGGGTGCCGGCGATGCTGTGAAAGAAGCCCTTGAGCGGGCCGGCCTCGACGCTGGCGAGGAAGCCCTTGGTGGGGCTGCCGCCGTTGATCCAGGCCTTGGCGGACGGGGTGGAGTAGCCGAAGCCGAAAGCCTTGTCGAGGAAAGCCCAGAGGAAGACGAAGCCGGTGGCTACCCGAAGGGCGGCTAGGACACGGGCGCCTGCCTTGGTGAGCATGGCGCCGGGGGCTTCCACCTGTTCGAGGTGGGCCGCGTTGTTCCGGCCGATGGTGGTCATTTCTTCCTCCTAGATTTCAATCTCTCTGGGCTTGACTCTCCTCTCGGTAGGGGCCTTCCACCTGGGCCTAAGCTCCCGGAATGCCCGGGACCAAAGTCCCCAAGCCGGTGAGGACCTCGGACATCTCGCGGCGCGGGGTGGGGTGGCCGGGGGTGCCGTAGCCGAAGCGGATGGCGATCTGCGGGTGGCCGGGCCGGCCGAGGGCGCGGCGCAGCTGGTCGCGGGCCGTGGGCACCTCGATCGGCTGGCTGATCAGCGACGTGTCCAGGCCGGCCGCGGTCGCGGTGAGCAGGACCTTTTGCATGGCCTGGCCGGCGTTGCTCTGGTCGGCCGAGCTGTCGCCGGGCACACCGAGGATGCCGATCAGCGGTTCCGGCTCGTAGTCGTGGCCGGGAGCGCGGCGGCGCTCGTTGAAGAAGCGCTGCGGCAGGATGTCCTGCGGTTCGGCCATCGGCGCCCGGGCGTAGGCCGGGATCGCGTGCCGCCAGGCCTCCATCTCGGCCTGGTAGCCGGTGTCGCGGCGCAGCACCCGGTCGGCGCTGGTGGCGATCTCGGAGAAGCCGGCCACCGCGACCGTGCCGACCAGCAGCGCCAGCCAGCTGCTCTCGGAACGGGCCGCCTCGAGCAGCCGGACCCGCACGTCGGTCGGCACCGGGTCGGGCCAGAACGGCTGGCGGTTGCTGTGCCGGCGCGGGATCGCGTCGAACAACTCCACCTCGGCGTAGGTCGGCGGGCGCTCCGCGGCCGGGGTGAGCCGGGCGATCAGGCCCGGCTCACGCGGGTCGGGATGCAGCTGCACGACGGCCGGTCGGCCGGCCGAGGCGAGCGCGAGCCGGGCGTTGAAGGTGGCGGCACCGCAGGCGATGCGGGCCGCCCAGCCGGTGCGGTCGACCGACGGTAACCGGCGGGCCGGATCGGCCAGGATCTCGATCGCCCCGCCGGACCGGCGGAACAACCACGGCTGGCTGTTGTGCAGCGACGGCGCGCGAACGGCGGCCGCGGCCGCGAGATGCAGGTCGGCCTCGTTGTAGGCGTCCATGATCACTCCACGATGGTGATGACGTCGCGCGGGTCCCGGCGTGGGGCGCGCGGCAGCGGGATGTCGGCGGGCAGGTAACCGAGGCGGACCACGAGGTAGGGGTCGCCGAGGCCGGAGAGCATGCCGCGCAGCAGGTTGCGGGGCCACTCGACCTCGATGGCGTCGCTGAGCGGCGCGGTGGACAGGCCGTCGGCGGTGGCACGCAGCAGCAGGGCGGACAGCGCCTCCCCGCCGCGCAGCAGGTCGGCGGGCTCGTCGGTGGTGCCGAACAGCACCACGTAGGCCGCGCCCTGGTCGTGCTCGGTGCCGGCGGCCAGGCCGGCGTCGCCGTCGGGGGCGAAGTCGCGGACCGGCACCCGGCGCAGCTCGTCGCGCACCGCGGTGCTGGCGGGCACGCCGTCACCGGCGAAGTCGGGGCGGCTGGTCCAGCGGCCGAGCTCGGCGCGGTAGGCCGGGTCGGCCTGCTCGGCGCGGGCCGCCAGCTCGGCGGTCACGGCCAGCTCGGGGAGTTGCTCGGGGCGCACGACGTGCAGGTAGGCGCCCTCGGCCTCGACCAGCCGGCGCAGCTGGGTCAGCTCCTGCTCGTCGACCGGCCGGGGGCCGAACGCGCGCCGGTCGGTGCGCCGGATGGTGATCGCGTCGGCCAGGCGCAGGGCCTCGGGGTCGGGCTCGGCCGGCTCGCCGAGCCGCACCCGGGCCAGCAGCTCGGGCCGGGCCGGGTCGGGGATGCGCTCGACCACGGCCGGGCGACCGGCCGCGGCGAGCGTGACCCGGGCGTGGTGCAGGGCGGCACCGCAGCTCAGCAGCAGGAGCCGGCCGTCGCGGTCGACGGTGTCGAGCCGGCGGCTCACGTCGGCGAACAGCTCCATGGTGTCGCCCGTGACCAGCCACGACCACGGTTGGGTATTGAAGACCGAGGGGGCGTGCTGAGCGGCGCGGGCGGCGTCTTCCAGTGCTGTCATGTGACCACAGTGCCGCGCGCTGGGTCCCGCCGGTCAGGGCCGAAGGTCCCGGATCAGCCGGTTATGGGCGCACGCCAGGTCGCCACCGTGCCGACGTCGCCCGGGCCGGGCCCGATCTCGAACTCTCCGCCCAGGTCACCGGCGCGGTCGATCATATTCACGATGCCGCCGCGGGCCTGCATCACGTCGGTGCCGACGCCGTTGTCCTCGATGCGCAGCACCACCTCGTCACCGGTGGCGTGCACGGTGACCCGGGCGCTGGTGGCCTGGGCGTGCCGGGCGACGTTGGACAGGGCCTCGCGCAGCACGGCCATCAGCTCGGGCACGATGTCGTCGGGGATCGCGCTGTCAACCGGGCCGACCGTGTCGAGCACCGGGCGGAAACCGAGCGTGCCGGCCGCGGCCTCGACCGCCTCGCGCAACTCGGTGCGCAGCGACGGGCCGGTCGGGGTGCGCAGCTCGAAGATCGACCGGCGGATGTCGCGGATCGTCGCGTCCAGGTCGTCGACGGCCGAGTTGATCCGTTTGACCGCTTCCGGGCGGGCCGCGTGCGGCACCGCGCCCTGCAGCTGCATGCCGGTGGCGAACAGTCGCTGGATGACGACGTCGTGCAGGTCGCGGGCGATGCGCTCGCGGTCCTCGAGGACCACGAACTGCTCCCGCTCCTCCTGGGCGCGGGCCCGCTCCAGGACCAGGGCGGCCTGGCCGGCGAACGTGGAGAGCATCGCGGCCTCCTCGTCGTCGACGATCCGGTCGGGCGGCTGGGTGACGATCAACACGCCGCGCAGACCCTCGGCGGTGGTGAGCGGGGCGGCCAGCGCCCGGGTCGAGGGCACCACCTCGGGCCACTCGGTGATCTCGTAGAGCTCCTCCACGATCCGGTATTTCTCGGTGCCCAGCTCGGCCGAGATCTCCGGGTCGACCGAGACCGACCGGCCGGCCAGCTGCTCCATGCCGTCGGCCACCTCGATGGTGTAGCGGCTGTTCTCCTCGTCCAGCAGCAGGACCATGACCAGCTCGGCGCCGGAGACCTCGCGGGCGCGCCGGGCGATCAGGCGCAGCGCGTCGTTGCTGCGGACCTCGCCGAGCAGCACGCCGGTGATCTCGGCGGTGGCGGCCAGCCAGCGCTCCCGGCGCTGGGCGATCGCGTAGAGCCGGGCGTTGTCGATGGCCACCCCGGCCGCGGCGGCCAGCGCGACCACGATCTCCTCGTCGTCCTGGCTGAACTCGGCGGCGCCCTTCTTCTCGGCCAGGTAGAGGTTGCCGAAGATCTGGTCGCGGGTGCGCACCGGAACGCCGAGGAAGCTGTGCATCGGCGGGTGGTGCGCGGGAAAACCGTACGACTGGGGGTGTTTGGTGATGTCGGGCAGTCGCACCGGGTGCGGGTCGGTGATGAGCAGGCCCAGCACGCCGCGCCCGTGCGGCAGGTCGCCGATCTTGGCGTGCGTGGCCGGGTCGATGCCGTGGGTGATGAAGTCGACCAGGTCGTTGCGGTCGGCGCCGATCACGCCGAGAGCGCCGTACTTGGCGCCGGCCAGCGCGCAGGCGGCCTCGACGATGCGCTGCAGGGTGCTGCGGAGGTCGAGGTCGGTGCCGATGCCGACGACGGCGTCGAGCAGCGCTCGAAGTCGTTCGCGGCTGGCCATGACATCGCTGACCCGGTCGAGCATCTCATGCAATAGTTCGTCCAGGCGGACCCTGGAGAGCGGGCCAAGCCCCAGCGAAGGCGGTTCCGACGACATGCCGCAAAGGCTAGCGGCCCGGCGGCTGTCGGGACCTTCGGCACTTGGAACCTGTGGATAACTTCCGATAGGAAAGAGTCATGATCAGAGTCTTTCTGCTCGACGACCACGAAGTGGTCCGCCGGGGCCTTGTCGACCTGCTGCAAGCGGACGGCGACATCGAGGTCGTCGGCGAGTCCGGCTCGGCCCAGGAGGCCGCCCGGCGCATCCCGGCCCTGCGTCCCGACGTCGCGGTGCTGGACGCCCGGCTGCCCGACGGCAACGGCATCGACGTGTGTCGCGACGTCCGGGCGATCGACTCGTCGATCAAGGGCTTGATCCTCACTTCCTACGAGGACGACGAGGCCCTGTTCGCCGCGATCATGGCGGGCGCCTCCGGTTATGTGCTCAAGCAGATCCGCGGCACCGACCTGGTCGACGCGGTGCGCCGGGTCGCCGAGGGGCAGTCGCTGCTCGACCCGGCGATCACGCAGCGGGTCCTGGAGCGCATCCGCAACGGTGTGGAGGCGCCGCGCGAGCTGGCCGGGCTGACCGACCAGGAGCGCCGGATCCTCGAGTTCATCGCCGAGGGCCTGACCAACCGCGAGATCGCGTCCCGGATGTTCCTGGCCGAGAAGACGGTGAAGAACTACGTGTCCAGCCTGCTCGCGAAGCTCGGCCTGGAACGACGCACCCAGGCCGCGGTTCTGGCCACCCGGCTGCTCGGCGATCACCGGTCAAGCTGACAGGACCTTTGGCCCTGCCCGACGGGACGCACCGATCGAAAGGATACGAGCGAATCTGTTGAAAGGATCCGCTCGTGGACGCGCTAGACCTGGCCCGATGGCAGTTCGGGGTCATTACCGTCTACCACTTTCTCTTCGTGCCGATCACCATCGGCATGTCGGTTCTGGTTGCCGGTCTGCAAACCGCCTGGGTGCGGACCGGCAAGGAGCATTACCTGCGGGCCACGAAGTTCTGGGGCAAGTTGTTCCTGATCAACTTCGCGATCGGCGTGGTCACCGGAATCGTGCAGGAGTTCCAGTTCGGCATGAACTGGAGCGACTATTCGCGCTTTGTCGGGGACATCTTCGGGGCCCCGCTGGCAATTGAGGGCCTGCTCGCTTTCTTCCTCGAGTCGACCTTCCTCGGCCTGTGGATCTTCGGCTGGGACAAATTGCCGAAGAAGCTGCACCTGGCGACGATCTGGCTCGCCTCGCTCGGCACGATTCTCTCGGCCTACTTCATCCTGGCCGCCAACTCCTGGATGCAGCACCCGGTGGGCTACGAGATCAACGAGGCCCGCGGCCGCGCCGAGCTGAAGAGCATCGGAGCCGTGCTGACCAACTCGACCACCCTTGTCACCTTCCCGCACACCATCACCGCCTGCCTGCTGACCGCCGGCGCCGTGCTGGTCGCGGTCAGCGCCTGGCACCTCAAGCGGCGCAACCAGGAAGACGTCTTCCGGCCCAGCCTCAAGCTCGGCGCCTGGGTGGTGCTGATCGCCGGGGTCGGTGTGCTGATCACCGGCGACCTGCAGGCCCGGGTGATGACCGAGCAGCAGCCGATGAAGATGGCCGCCGCCGAGGCGCTCTACGACAGTTCCAAGCCGGCCAGCTTCTCGATCTTCACGCTCGGCTCGCTCAACGGCGACGAGGAAGTGTTCAGCGTTCGCATTCCGTCGCTGCTCTCCTTCATGGCGACCGGCAGCCCGAACGGCGAGGTCGAAGGAATCAACAACCTCCAGAAGGAATACGAACAGGCGTACGGCGCCGGAAACTACAAGCCCTACGTCCCGGTCACCTACTGGTCGTTCCGCCTGATGATCGGGTTCGGCGGGCTCGCCATGCTGGTCGCGGCGGCCGCGCTCTGGTTCACCCGGGGCGGGCGGTCACCGCGGAGCCGCTGGCTCTGGATCGCCGGCATCTTCTCCATCGGGGCGCCGCTGATCGCCAACTCGTTCGGCTGGATCTTCACCGAGATGGGCCGGCAGCCCTGGTCGGTGTTCGGAATTCTCAAGACTTCCGACAGCGTCTCGCCCTCGGTCGGGGCCGGCACCGTCGCCACCTCGTTCATCGGGCTCACCCTGCTCTACGGCGTGCTCGCGGTGATCGAGGTCGGGCTCTTCGTCAAATACGCCAAGGCCGGCGCGCCCGAGATCCCACCGGACACCGGTGAGGACGCCGAAGACCGCCCGCTGGCCTTCGCGTACTGAAAGGAGGTTTGCTGATCATGGAATTGACCACGGTGTGGTTCGCACTCATCACCATCCTCTGGGCCGGCTACTTCCTGCTCGAGGGCTTCGACTTCGGCGTCGGCATCCTGCTGCCGTTCCTCGGCCGCGACAACCGGGAACGCCGCCTGCTGATCAACACGATCGGCCCGGTCTGGGACGGCAACGAGGTGTGGCTGATCGTCGCCGGCGGCGCCACCTTCGCCGCCTTCCCGGAGTGGTATGCCACGCTCTTCTCCGGCTTCTACCTGCCGCTGCTGCTCATCCTGGCGGCGCTGATCATCCGCGGGGTCGCCTTCGAATACCGCGGCAAGCGCGACGGCGAGCAGTGGAAGACCCGGTGGGACTGGTCGATCTTCGTGGGCAGCCTGCTGCCGGCGATCCTCTGGGGAGTTGCCTTCGGCAACATCGTCCGGGGGGTACGCCTGGACGAGCACCACGAATACGTCGGCAGCTTCTTCAACCTGCTCAACCCGTATTCGTTGCTCGGCGGCCTGACCACTCTCGTGCTGTTCACCCTGCACGGAGCGGTGTTCCTGGCCCTCAAGACCGACGGTGAGATGCGGCAGCGGGCCAACGCCCTGGCCTCCCGGATCGGCATCCCGGCCGTGGCGATCGCGGCCGCGTTCCTGATCTGGACCGCGATCGCGCACTTCGACGGGGTCGGCGTGGCGCTGTTCGCGGTGGCCGCGCTCGCCCTGGTCGGCGCGCTCGTCGCGAACCGGCTGGGCCGCGAGGGCTGGGCGTTCATCGCGACCGGCGCCACCCTGGTGCTGGCGGTGGTCGGCCTGTTCGTGACGCTCTTCCCGGACGTCATGCCGTCGTCGCTCGACGCCGCGAACAGCCTGAACGTCGACAACGCGTCCTCCACGCCGTACACGTTGAAGGTGATGACCTGGGTGGCGGTGTTCTTCACCCCGATCGTGCTGCTCTACCAGGGCTGGACCTACTGGGTGTTCCGCAAGCGCCTCACGGTGGAGAAGATCCCAGTATGAAGCCCCTGGACCCGCGGCTTCTGAGGTACGCCCGCGCCAGCCGGGCCTACCTCGCGGCCACCGTCGTTCTCGGCGTGGCCCAGGCCGTCCTGATCGTCGTCCAGGCGACCCTTCTCGCGCACGGCATCGCCGCGGTCTTCCTGGATGAACTTTCACTCGACGGCCTCACCCCGACGCTGATCGCGCTCGCCGCGGTCACCGTCGGGCGGGCCGGCCTCAGCTGGCTGCAGGAGGCCGCGGCGGCCCGGTCGTCGGCGTCGGTCAAGGACGAGTTGCGCGGCCGGCTGTTCGCCCGGGCGGCCGCGCTCGGGCCCGGCCGGGTCAAGACCGGCGAGATGATCGCGCTGGTGACCCGGGGGCTGGACGCGCTCGACGCGTACTTCGCTCGCTACCTGCCGCAGCTCGTGCTGGCCGCGCTGATCCCGGCCGTGGTGCTGGCCCGGCTGCTGCCGGCCGACCTGCTGGCCACCGTCACCATCGTGCTCACGTTGCCGCTCATCCCGGTCTTCATGGCCCTGGTCGGCCTGCACACCGAGGCGGCCAACCGCAAACAGTTCCGGCTGCTGGCCCGGCTCGGCCACCACTTCCTCGATGTGGTCGCCGGCCTGGCCACTCTCAAGATCTTCGGGCGGGCCGCGGCGCAGGCCGACAACATCCGCCGGGTCAGCGCCGAGCAGCGCCGGGTCACCATGCGCACGCTGCGCATCGCGTTCCTGTCCTCGCTGGTCCTGGAACTGCTGGCCACGCTGTCGGTGGCGCTGGTCGCGGTCGGCATCGGCCTGCGCCTGGTCGACGGCAAACTCGACCTGGCCACCGCGTTGCTGGTGCTGATCCTGGCTCCCGAGGCTTATCTGCCGCTGCGCCAGGTAGGAGCGCAGTACCACGCGGCCGCCGAGGGCGTGGCCGCCGCCGAAGAGGCCTTCGCCATCCTGGAGTCGCCGTCTCCGGCCGCTGCGCCGGCCTCAGCGGCCGGGGCGACCGGTGGTGCGATTCGCTTTGAGGACGTGGTGGTTCGCTATCGCGAGCGGGATGCGCTTCGACTTTCCGCGACCTTCGAGGCCGGCGAGTTCGTTGCGCTGACCGGGCCCAGTGGGTGCGGCAAGTCGACCGCGCTGAACGTTCTGCTGGGCTTTGCGGCCCTCGAGGAGGGGCGGGTGCTTGTCGGCGGGGCCGAGCTGTCCGCATCGGACCTGCGGGAGCGCATCGCCTGGGTGCCGCAGCGGCCCTATCTGTTCGCCGGGACCATCCGCGACAACATCGCCCTCGGCGCCCCCGCCGACGCCGACGTGAAAGCCGCCGCCCGCCTCGCCGGCGCGCACCACTTCATCGCCGACATGCCGGCCGGCTACGAGACCGTGCTGGGTGACGACGGGGCCGGGCTCTCCGCCGGGCAGCGGCAGCGTCTCGCCCTGGCCCGCGCGTTCCTGCGGGACGCGCCGATCGTGCTGCTCGACGAGCCGACCGCCAACCTCGACGCGGCCACGGCCGAGGGAGTCATGGCGGCGATCCGGCGGCTGGCACACGGCCGTACGGTCCTGATGGCCGCCCACCGGCCCGAACTCATCGCGCTCGCCGGGCGCGTCCTGGATCTCACCCCGGTCGGTGCTCAATGACGTACCTTCGTCTTCTCCGTCCTGGATTTTGGGTTGCGGTTCTGGCCGGCGCCCTGGCCGCCGGCTGCGCGGTCGGCCTGATGGCCACCTCGGCGTGGCTGATCTCGCGGGCCGCCCTGCATCCGCCCGTCCTGCATCTGATGGTGGCGATCGTCGCGGTGCGGGCCTTCGGGGTCGGCCGGGGCGCGCTGCGCTACCTGGAACGGCTTTTCGGTCACGACGCCGCCCTGCGGGCGCTCGGTAGCCTGCGGGTGCGGGTTTTCCGGCACCTCGCGCGGGTGGCCCCGGCCGGTCTCGCCGGTTTCCGCCGGGCCGATCTGGCCCAGCGGCTCGCCGCCGACGTCGACGCGGTGCTCGATCTGCTCACCCGGGTGCTGTTGCCGTACGCGGTGGCGATCGTGGTGGGCGCCGGATCGGTGCTGCTGATCGGCGCGATGTCGCCGATCGCCGGCCTCACCCTGGCCGGCGGCATCCTGCTGGTCGGCGTGGGGGTGCCGCTGCTGCAGGCGCGGGCGGCGCGGCGGGCGGACGGCCGGCTCGCTCCGCTGCGCGGCGAGCTCGCCACCGGCGCGGCCGATCTGCTGCACGGGTTGCCGGATCTCATCGCGTACGGCGCGGCCGCCGACCGCCTCGACCGGCTCGCCCGGGTCGGCGCCGAACTGCGGGCGGCCGAGCGGAGGTCCAGCGTGATGGCCGGACTCGCGGCTGCGGTCACCACCCTGGCCACCGGGCTGTCCGTGCTGGTCGGCCTGGCCGCCGGCGCGGTCGCGGTGCGTTCCGGCGACCTGAAGGGGGAGCTGCTCGCGGTCGTCGTGCTGACCCCGCTCGCCGTCTTCGAAACGGTGGGCACGCTGCCGGCCGCGGCCCAGCGCTTCGCCGCGTGCCGCGCCGCCATGCGCCGCCTCACCGAGGTGCTGGCCACCGTCTCCCCGGTCTCCGAGCCCGCAGCGGTGGCGCTGCCGGCGGGGCCGCACACCCTCGAGCTTGCCGGGGTCGGCGCGGCCTGGGTGCCGGGCCGGCCGGTGCTGCACGACCTCGACCTGACCCTCGCGCCTGGGGACCGGGTTGCGCTGGTCGGGCCGAGCGGGTCCGGCAAGAGCACGGTTGCCGCGCTGCTCGTGCGCTTCCTCGACCCGACTGCCGGGCGCATCACCATGGACGGGGTGGACCTGCGCGACATTCCGTCGGACCGGGTGCGGCAGATCGTCGGCTACCTGCCGGAGGACGCCTACCTGTTCGACAGCACCATTGCCGCCAACCTGCGGATCGCCCGCCCCGACGCCACCGGCGACGAGCTGCGGGAAGTCCTCGCTCAGGCCCGGCTGCGGGACTGGGTGGACGGCCTGCCGCGCGGCCTGGAGACGGCGGTGGGGGAGCACGGCATGGAGCTGTCCGGCGGCGAGCGGCGCCGGTTGGCGCTGGCGCGAGCGTTGCTGGCGGGCTTCGAGGTGCTGATCCTCGACGAGCCCACCGAGCACCTCGACGACGAGACGGCGGCTGCGCTGACCCGCGATCTGCTGGCCGCCGCCGGCGACCGCACCGTCCTGCTGATCACCCACCGCCTGGGCATCGCCGCCGAGGTCGACCGGGTGGTCACCCTCGGCGAACCGGCAATTGCTCCACTGAGGGCGGCGGACGCCGAGCCGCTCCACGCCTAGATTCCGCATGCACCCGGCCGCAAGGTTTGTTCCGCCCGCGGATCCGTGGTGTCGGGGAGTTCCTTTTGTGCGGGAGGCGCCACCTCACGCATCCGTACCGGATGGGTGAGGTGGTTGGGGCGGCGGGGGCGATCGGGCACGATGTATTGGTGAGTCCGGTGAGTCGTCGTCGTAAGAAGTCCAACTCCCGTCCGGGGGATGGGCGGGTCGTTCGGGCGGTGGGGGCGGCTTCCGCGCCTTGTGACTGCCCGGAGTGCTTGGGTGCGGGGCCGGCGTTTGATCCGGTGGTCTTTCTGGATGATCTGACCGCCGAGGCCGGCGAACTTCTCGTGGCCGAGGATCCGCTGGAGGCCGAGCTGTACGGGGCGAACCTGATGGCGGCCGGTGCGCTGTTCGGCGAAGAATTCGCCGAGGGGCTGTCCGGCAGCATCGTCCCGGCGTTGGTGCGGTCGTCCACTGCGGAGTCGGTCGCGGTGCTGTTCGCCATCGATGCCGTGGCCGATGGCGCCGGGGCGGGGGAAGCCGCCCGGCGCCTGCGCGAAACCGGCGTCGCCGTTCCCGGGTGGGTCGACGAGCTGTCCGCGCCGGTGACGATGGGGTTCTGCCGGCGCTACCACGACCCGGTCGGCGAGGTGTCGATGCTGCTGGGAGGCTTCGAACGGGCCGGGCGCACGCACGGCTTCATCGTTGACGTCGATCACGATGACTGCGACGCGGCGGTGTTGATCACGCTGGTTCCGGGCAGCGTGCTGGACGACGCTCCCGAAATCATCACGGATGAGGCCCGCGATACCGGGGTGACGCTCATCGCCGAGGAACTGGATCCGGGCGAGTTCCGCCGGCAGGTCGAACGGGCCCTGAACGCCCGCGCCGTGCACGACCGGGGCCCCGCCCTGTCCGCCGAGGTCGAAGCCCTGGACCATGACGACATCGGGTCGAGCTATCCCTGGCTGGCCGTGCTGCTCCGGGCCCGGATCCGGACTCTCCCCGAGCCGCCGCGGCCACCGGCCGCGCACGGCAGCGGCGACGGTCCGGACATCCGGCCGCGCTGAGGGTGCCTGCAGGTCGCTGGAGCTTCGAAGAAAGCCGGCGAGCGGCCAAGGAATTCCGGCCCGCCGCGATCACCCGAAGGTTGACGGAGCAGCGCTGACCAGGCCGCCGGAAGCGGCCGGGGCGAGCCAGGGCAGCAGGGCCCGGGCGGCCTCCAGGACCAGCGAGCGGTCGTGGGTCAGGGCGAAGTCGAACCGCCGCTCCCGGTCGGGGCCGGTGTCGCCGACGTCGCGGGCGACCAGCGCGGCCGCCCGGTGCGGGCCCACCACGATCACGTTCCACTCGCCGCGCAGCGGGTCGGCCGGCCCGAAAGCGGTGCCGTGCACGCCCGGCGCGGGCTCGTCGCCCAGGCCGGTGCCGAGCGCGGCGACCAGCGGGCTGTTCGCGGCGATCCGGGTGAACCGCACGGCCGTGGCCGCCGTGAAATGCCGCTCCTCCTGAAAACAGGCGAGCAGAACGGGCGGCTCGCTGCCGTCCCCGGCCAGGGCCTCCAGGTGACGGCTCATCGACATCAACCGGCCTTTGGTCGTACGGGTGACCGGCCGCCGCCCGCCGATGATGTCGAACGGCGTACCGATGCTGAGGCCTGGCGGCTTGATGAACGGCAGCCGGGAGCCGGCCCGGACCTGCGCGGGAAGCGGCCCGGGCCGGCCGTGGTGCCAGCCCTGCCCGACGGTCGCGCCCATGGTGCGGGCCAGCTCGGCGTGCCGGGCCGTCTCGATGCCCTCGGCGAGGATCACCGCGCCGCTGGCCTCCGCGTAGGCACTCACCGCCGCCACCACCCGGGCGGTGTGCGGTTCGTCCGGCTCGCGCAGGAGCTGCATGTCCAGCTTGACGACGTCCGGGTGGATGAACGGCATCAGCGCGAGCGATCCGGGATCGGCGCCGACGTCGTCGAGGGCGACACCCCAGCCGGCCGCCCGCACGCTGGTGGTCGCGGCCAGCAGCCCGGCCGGGTCGTGCGCGATGGAGCGCTCGGTGACCTCCGTGACGACCCGCAGCCGCTGCCGGGCCTCCTCGATCGCGCCTGCCAGGTCGGCCGGGCAGGGCACCCGGGAGGCCGCGGGTTCCATGTTGACGAACCAGGTCAGCACCGGGTCGGGGTCGGCCGCGAGGATCGTGCGGAACGCCACCGCCCGGCACACCCAGTCGAGCTCGGTCTCCCGGCCCACCGCGCGGGCGGCGGCGAACAGGGCGTCCGGTGTGTGCAGGGGCGTGTCGGCCGGACCTCGGGTCAGCGCCTCGAAGCCGAGCAGGCCACCGCCGGCCAGGTCCACCAGGGGCTGGAAGACGGTGGTCACGGCGCGCTGGTCGATCACCTCGTGGATGTCAAGCACCTGAGAACTATCGGCGGCCCGCTCACTAGTCTGAGCGTTGTGATCGTGGCCGGGCATCGCAAGCGCACCCAACCGGCACCTCCGCACGTCGTCTTCGAGGCGCTCACCGAGCCCGATCGGGACCCGGCCCGGCCCTGGCTGACGCTGCTCGCCGACGAGCAGCGCCCGGTGGTGCTCGAGGCGGCGAAGCCGCACCTGGTGGTCTGGAGTTCGCTGTGGCCGCGCCGCCCGGACGCCCAGGTCCGGTTCGACCTGACGAGCGACGGCGGCTTCGGCACCCGGCTGGCCTGGACGCTGCTGGTGGACGAGCCGATGCCGGACGACTCGCTCGTGGGTCACCTGCGTAAACGCCTCAACGAGCTGATCAACGCGAGCTACCGCAACAGCATGGACCAGTAGCTACCGGCCGCGCAGGAACGAGGCGGCCGACGCGTACGCCAGGTCGCTCAGCGCCGGGTCGTGCCGGGCGCCGACGTCGCGCATGAAGGCGTGCTCGCCGCCCTGGTAGAGGTGCAGCTCGACGTCGTCGAGGCCGGCCGCGTAGAGGGCGGAGATCACCTGCAGGCGGGCGTCGGCCGGCACGTGCGGATCCTGCGACCCGAACACGATCATCAGCCGGCCGTTGATCTCGGCGGCCCGGGCCAGCGAACCCGCGTCGGCGTCGGCGCCCACCGCGCCGTTCTGCAGGCCGGTCGGGTAGAAGCAGACGGTGGCGGTGACCCGCTCGTCGAACGCGGCCCGGAACGCGAGGTGCCCGCCGATGCAGAACCCGGTCGCGAACAGCGTGGTGATATCGGCCCGGCCCTGCATGTAGTCGAGGACGGCGACCCGGTCGGAGTCGAACTGCGCGACGGTGGTGGAGGCGGCGCCGTCGAGCCCGGCCTGCTTGCCGGCGTCGTCGAACTCGAGCGCCACCCCGGCGAGCGGCCCGCGCGGGTAGATCTCCGGCACCACGACGACGAAGCCCTCGGAGGCGAGCCGCCGCGCCGACCGCAGCGACGACTCGGTCAGCTGAAAGATGTCGGTGTAGAGCAGCAGCCCCGGCCACGCGCCGTCGCCGACCGGCCGGATCACCGCGGTCCGAATCTCGCAGTCCGGCGCCGGCACGGAGACGATGTCCTCGATCAGCTTCACATCGAGCACCCTACCGACGCAGCCCCGCACCTCCGGCCCGCCCAGACCGCGTGTCGTCAAGCCGTCGGCGGATCGCCCGCCGGCGGCGTAGGGGAATCCGGCGGCGCAGGGGAACCCGGCGGCGCCGCAGAACTGGACAGCTCGTCCGAGGACGCCGATGCTGCCGGATCCGGCGCTGCCGGGAAGACCGGAGGCTCGGAGTAGGCCCAGGATCCGGGCAAAGCCGGAGGCGGCCCGTAGAAGGGTGAAGGCTGGGGGAATGCCGCTGGCCCGGAGTAGGGCGAGGGCTGGGGGAACACCGGCGGACCGTAGAACGCCGGCGGCTGGGGGAATGGTGGCGCTTGAGGGAACGGCGGCGACGCCGCGAACATCGGCGGACCATACGCGTACGGCTGGGGGTAGCCGTAAGGCGGCGGGTACCCGAAGGGCGGCGGGAAGCCGGGCACCTGCGGCCGGAAGAAGCGGTTCGCCGGGCCGGTGAACAGCAGGATGAGGGCCGCGGCCGCGAGCCCCAGCGCGAGCAGGGAGAGGCCGTTGCCGATAACCCCGACGACGGTGGAGAACGCGCCGGTGTCAAGGCTGTCCAGCTTGTCGTAGAACGCCGAGTCGTAGTCGGAGCCGTAGTCGAACTCGCTGTAGTCGTCGGTGCCGGAGTCGAACTCGCCGCCGCCGGCCAGCGTCAGGCCGAGGATGCCCGCGAACGCACCCCCGACGCAGCAGGAGAGCAGGCCGAGCAGCACCGGCGCGGCCAGCCCGAGCGCGGACAGGATCCGCGACACGTTGTGGCCGCGGTGCAGGCCGCGGGCCGTGAAGCCGAGCCACACCGCGACGGCCAGCGTGGGGATCGCGGACACCAGCGCGCCGATCACGCTGGAGGCGCGCTCACCGTTGACGTCGTCCGGGTCGGCGTCGGCGACCGCTCGGGCGGCCTCGTTGATCAGGCTGAGGTAGTGGATCGCCCCGGTGATGGCCGCGAGGACCGACAGGAGCAGCGCCGCGGCGACGCCCACTTGGAAAGCGTAGGCAACGGTCACCTGGGTCGGCCGTCGCGACGGTGCTGCAAGATCCACGGCGTGCAGGCTACGGATACGGGGCGGTCACCGGAAGGCCGAATATCACAATGCGCCGTGAAAGGTGCGGGAGATGACGTCGGCCTGCTGTTCGGTGGTCAGCTTCACGAAGTTGACGGCGTAGCCGGAGACCCGGACGGTCAGCTGCGGGTACCGCTCCGGGTGGGCCATCGCGTCTTCCAGGGTGGCCCGGTCGAGCACGTTGACGTTGAGGTGGAAGCCGCCGCCGTCGGTGTAGCCGTCGAGGATGCCGGCCAGGGGAAGGTGGAGGTGCGGCCCAGCAACATGGCCGCGCCGTTCTGCTCCTTGGTCGCGGCCAGGTAGGCGCGACCCGGCGGTAGTCGGCGCCCGTAGGCGTCGGGCAGCCCGGTGATCAGGTGCGAGCGCCGGGCGGCGAGCACGTCGGCCGGGTACGCGTCGAAGACTCCGTCGTTGTGGGTCTTCCGGTACTGACTGAAGATCGTCCGCACGGTGGAGTCGAGGCTGTAGCCATAGGCCGCCAGGCCCGACTGCACCATCCGCAACCCGCCGGCCGGCATGATCGCGCGGCGCGGAGGTCTGCAAACCGACGATCAGCTCGTCTCGCGCCAGCTGTCGCCCCGGAACCCGCGCCAGGCGTCCCGCGATGAGCCCATGTCGTCGCCTCCTTGCTCCTCAGCCTCGCGAGTCACGCGTCCTGCGGACCAGGGCCATTGGTCCCCTAATGCAGCCCCCGCGCCGACCGAAATGACGGGCTCCTCAACCCCGGAAGGTGGGCATGTTCAGCGCGGTGCTCGTTATCGACGTGACCGGCGACGGCGACCAGGACCTGGTCCGGGCGGCCTTCGCCGAGGCGGTGCGCGGCCGCGTGCCCGGCCTCCCGGACCTGCCGGTCCGGTTCGGCGGCAGCGACGTGACGGTCCTTCTCCCGGACCTGCGTTCGGCTTCCCAGGCGTACGACGTAGCCGGCGCCCTGGCCGCCGAGGTGGGCCCGCTGGTGGTGGCCGGCCGGCTCACCGGCATGACGGCCAGCATCGGGGTGGCCGCCGGAACGGAACGCGAGGAACTGACCCGCCGCGCGACGGTGGCCATGCACGAGGCCCGCCGCTACGCCCCGCAGACCAGTTGGGCGATCTGGCGCGAGTCCTTCGACCGGCACGAGCTGTCCGAGGCGGCCTGAGACGCACGTCTCTTCAAATCTGAAATAGATTGACCTCGATCCAGGTTGGAGCGATCACAACCGGAAAGAGGGAGCAGAAAGTCATGAACGAGAAGAAGGTCATCGCGGTCGTCGGCGCTACCGGAGCTCAGGGTGGCGGTCTGGTCAAGGCGATCCTGGCCGACCCCGACGGCGGTTACGCGGTGCGTGCGCTGACCCGGGATACCACCTCGCCCCGGGCGCAGGAGCTGGTCAAGCTCGGCGCCGAGGTGGTGCAGGCCGACAACTACGACGAGCAGAGCCTGACCCGGGCGTTCGCCGGTGCCTACGGCGCGTTCCTGGTCACCAACTTCTGGGCGCACATGTCCGCCGACAAGGAGCTGGAGGAGGCCACCAACCTGGCCGCCGCCGCCCGCCAGGCCGGCCTGAAGCACGTCGTCTGGTCGACCCTCGAGGACACCCGCGACCACATCCCGGCCCACGACGACCGGATGCCCACGCTGCAGGAGAAGTACAAGGTTCCGCACTTCGACGCGAAGGCCGAGGCGGACAGCCTGTTCACCGCGGCGGGCGTGCCCACCACGTTCCTGCGCACCACGTTCTACTGGGAGAACCTGGCCACCGGCTGGGGCGCGACCCGGGACGCGAACGGCGTACTCACCCTGGCCCTGCCGATGGGGGAGAGCCGGCTGGCCGGAATCGCCGTGGACGACATCGGCCGCACGGCGTACGGCATCTTCAAAGCCGGCAGCGAATTTGTCGGCCGGACCGTGCACATCGCCGGGGAGCACCTGACCGGCGAGCAGATCGCGGCCGGCCTTGGCCGGGCCGTCGGCGAGCCGGTGGTCTACCGGCCACTCAGCCACGACGCCTACCGGGCGCTCGGTTTCCCGGGCGCCGATGAGGCCGGCAACATGCTGCAGTACTACACCGAGTTCGACGACTACTTCACCGGTGTCCGCGACCTCGGCCTGGTCCGGCGGCTCAACCCGGAGCTGCAGACCTTCGAGCAGTGGCTCGCGGTGAACGGCCACACCATCCCGACCGCCTGACGATGCTGAACGCCGGCCGCCCTCCGCGAAGGAGGGCGGCCGGCGCTTTTGCGTCAGACCGTGAGCGTCCAGGTGTTGAGGTAACCGGTGTCGCCGGAGTAGCCGTCCTTCACGCTGAGCGTCCAGGTGCCGTTCGACGTCTCGCTCGACAGGTTCGCGGTGTAGGTGGTGTTGACGTTCGCGGTGCTGTCCGAGGTGCTCGTCGACTTGAGGATGTAGTAGGTGCCGTCCGGGGCGTAGAGCCAGACCGAGACGTCGCCGCGATACGGGTGGACGACGTATACGTAGATCGACGAGGTGCTCGAGGCCGCCGAGTGCGAGCAGCCGGAGATGGTGATCGAGCTGGTCACCGCGCTGCCGGCGTCGGGGATGGTGACGTCGGTGCCGTTGGTGGCCGTGCAACTGCCCGCCGTCGACGTGGCGGTGGCCGTAGCAGTGGCGGTGGCCGTAGCAGTGGCGGTGGCGGTCGTGGTCGCGGTTGCGGTCGAGCCGCCGCCCAGCACGGTCGTGACGGTCACCGTGCTGTTGGTGCAGGCCGCCGCGTACGAGGTCAAAGAGCTCTTCTCGGCGCTGTCGACGCTGAGCCCCCACCGGGTTTTCGTCGCCGTCCATTCGGTGATGTAGCGGCAGTAGACGCTGGACAGCGACGGCATCCACTCGGCCGGGTCGGAGTCGCTCTTGGACTGGTTGACGTTGTCGGTGACCGCGACCAGCGGGCGGGCGTCACCGAGGTCGTTCGCGTACGCCTCGCGCTGCGCCGCCGTCCAGTTCCGCGCCCCCGAGTCCCAGGCCTCGGCCAGCGGCACCATGTGGTCGATGTCGAGATCCGACGGGTCGGTCCAGGTCGCGCCGTCGTAGTAGGAGAGCCACTTCCCGCCGGTGAGGCTGCACCCCGAGCCGACCGTCGGCGCGGTGGTGGCCTCGGCGATCAGCACCTCGTAGCGGGTGTTGCAGCCGTCGCCGTCGGCGTCGATCCATAGGTTGAACAGGTCCCGGTCGTAGCCGGTGCGCACCTCGGTGGCGACCGGCAGGTTGGCGACCATCGTGCGCAGCGGCTGCGAGACGGTGGCGGCCTGGGCCGGCCCGGCCGTCGCGACGACGGCGATGCCGCCGCCGAGCAGGGCGGTCGCCACGGCGACCGCGATTTTCCACCGTCGTGGGCGGGCTTCGAGCGGTGCGGGCGGTTCGAGAGGGGCAGAGACCCGGAGGGTACGGCTCATCGCTGGCTCCTGACGCCTGGGGGTTTCGCCGATTCTCAGCCGTCAGGTATTGAAATATGTCATTCCAATTGGTTCATAGCCGGATGCTTATGCCCTCGTCATTCGGCGAACGTCTGGAACTCGGTGACCCGGGGAGTGCCGCTCGCGAGGAGGATCTCGAAGTCGATCTTCTGCAGGGCGACCGGCGAGAACGTGATCGTCCCGGCTGCCGTGCCGGTGGCCAGCACCTCGTCGTTGTCGTGGTTCCGCAGCCGCCAGGACCGGATCGGGCCGGCCGCCTGCCGGATCACCACCCGGGACAGGGTCACCGGCGTGGTCCACTTGACCGAGACCCGCCC
The DNA here is from genome assembly GCF_016862435.1 of Paractinoplanes tereljensis. Lineage (GTDB taxonomy): Bacteria > Actinomycetota > Actinomycetes > Mycobacteriales > Micromonosporaceae > Actinoplanes > Actinoplanes tereljensis. Next base: position 104,079 of record NZ_BOMY01000051.1, on the reverse strand, counting down.
GGTGGTTCCGATCGGCGACCAAAAGGTGTCCAGCTTGCCGTCGCGTACGTCGTTGAAGCTGGTGCCGTCGGCCTTGCTGGAACCGTCCGCGTCGGCGAAGGCGTCGAGGCTCAGGTTGGGCCCGCCCGTCGGGGCCGTCGTCGTCGGCGGGGTCGTGGGCTTGGAAGTCGGCCGGGTCGTCGGAGTGGGGCTGGTCGTCGGTTTCGTGCTGGTCGCTGCCGGAGGTGACGCACTGCCAACGGTCGCCGCCGCTGTCGCCGTCACGGAGGGCGGCTGCCAGGGCCCCGGCAGTGCCGCCGACGGCGTGGTAGATACCGACCGCGTCTCGCGGAGCAGGAACAGCACGGTGCCGGTCAGCAGCAGGACGCTGACGGCCACGGCCAGCACAAGCGTCCATCGGGCGCGATCTTCGGTAGCCACGAGGAGTGAGAGTATCGATGATCCGTGATCATCTCGACATCTGAGTGATCGGTGTAAAGAAAACGGGCGGCACCGGAGTGCCGCCCGTCCACTGTCCTACGTCAGCTACCGATGGTGCAGAGCGTGTCGAACGCCGCGCCGTCCGTGCCGATCTTGTCCTCGAGCCCGGCCGGCATGTTGCCGGTCTTCACGGCGTCGAGCAGCGCCTTGTAGTCGTTGGCCAGCGTCTGGGTCGCCGCCTTGACGTCGTCGTGCTTGGCCTTGGCCGCGGCGGCGTTGAGGCCGTCGACGGTCGCCTGCAGCGACGCCTCGTCGGCCGCGCTGCCGCTCTTGATGATGGTGTCCTTGGCGGCGGTGCAACCCGGGTCGAGGACCGTCGAGTTGGAGACCGCGGTGACGGCGATGATGATGCCGACCACGCCACCGATGACGAACAGCGAGGACAGGATGAGGCCGGTAACCGCCAGGCCGCGGCCCTTGGCCTTGCCCTCACCGGTCTTGAAGACGCCGATCAGGCTGAGGATGAAGCCGATCGGGGCGAAGACGAACGCGAAGATCAGACCGGCGATGGCCAGGCCGCTCGTGCCCTGCTGCTGCGGGGCCGGCGCCGCGTAGTTCTCCTGGCCGGGAGGAGGAGGCGGGGGGAGCTGCGAGTCGAGGGACACTATAAGGATCCAATCAGGTTTTTTTCAGGTTCAGCGACCCGGGACGGTACTTGTTCGACCGCCGAAAAGCTGCCCCGTATCTCAATCGTTATTTCGATGGCTCTCTTCATGATCAACTCGTAGCCGAACCGCTACCGTGAGCCCATGAGCGAGACACTGACCCTGACGCTGGAACCGCGCGGCCCGGCCGGCGCGTTCGTTCTCTCCGACGAGCAGGTCGCCGCGGTGGGCGGCGGCCGCAAGGCCTTCCCCGTGCGGGTCACCGTCAATGGCGTGACCCTGCCGCTGCGCTTGGCCCGGATGGGCGGCGAGAACATGATCGGCCTGGCCCGAGCGGCCCGCGAACAGGCCGGCGTGACCATCGGCGCGGCCTACGAGGTGAACATCGCCGCCGAGGACGGCTTCCGCGCGGTGGAGGTCCCCGACGACTTGGCCGCCGCCCTGGCCACCGACGACAAGGCCCGCACCACCTTCGAGGCGATGGCCTACTCCCACCGCAAGGAGTTCGTCCGCTGGATCACCGAAGCGAAGCGCGAGGCCACCCGCACCCAGCGAGTAGCCAAGACCCTGGAGATGCTGAATTCCGGCGAACACCGCTAAAAGCTTCAAGATCAAAGCCCTTCGCCGGTACGGCCATCGCCGCCCACAACCGCAACCACACCCGACCGCCGCCACCCCGCGACCACCGCACAACACCGGCGCGTGCAGCGCCTCTCGCGCATCCAGACCCCCAACCCCAACCCCGCCCGGCACGTTTGTTACCGCGGTCAGGACGAGGCTCGGCCGGCGCGTCACAGGCCCGTTGGTGCCGGAAATATGCGGTATGTCGGTGGACTGGTGTTGGCGTCGGCCACGAGGCGGGCTCGCGGGCCCGCGACGGGAAAGGCCCGCCCGTCCGCCCGCCGGCCTCGGCACATCCGATCACCGTGCCAGCAATCGCCAATGAACTACCTAAATGCGTGCGAAACACTCCAGGCCGGTGTGCAGAAGGTTGTGCGGCTTGGCGCGCCGACTTCCGCGCCGGCAAGTCACAGATCTTGGAAAGGTAGAGCAGCAGACGGGTAGTCAAATCGACAAGTTCGCCGCGGGCCGACCCGTCGCTGCCGGATATAAACGGTATGTCGGGGTGCTCCGGCCAGAATGTGGGAGCGTCGCCCGCAAGGCGAGATCGTGGGTCCGCGATGCGGGACGCGCGTCCGGCCACCGGCCCCGGCACATCCGATTACCGCGACGTCAGACCCAGACCGCAGCTCGCCGATGATCGGTGGCCTGCTGGCTAGGGCCGCCGGTTGGGGCCGCCGGGTTGGGCCGCCCTGTTGGGCCGCCCGGTTGGGCTGCCCGGTTGGGGCTGCCCGGCCGGGGGCCGCCGGGTTGGGCCGCCGGGTTGGGCCGCCCGGTTGGGCTGCCCGGTTGGGGCTGCCCGGCCGGGGGCCGCCGGGTTGGGCCGCCGGGTTGGGGGCCGTCGGGTTGGGGCCGCCCGGCTGGGGGCCGCCGGGCTTGGGGTCGGGCCCGCCCGCAGCGGGCGCGCGGAGGGTGAGTTGGCAGCTGCCGGGACCGAGTGCCACGGGAGTGGGCCGGCGCGTACGGAAAAGGGCCTAGATCTTGTCGGTTGATCTTTCGGCCAGGCCGAGCGGGCCGGCTATCGGGTTCCAGACCGCGATGAACTGTTTCTTTGCTCCCTGGGCCTGTTTTGAGGAGGCCTGTCCGCGCTGCCAGGCTGCGTTTCGGGCGGTGGTGTCCTTGCAGTCGCCGGTGGCGGCCGGCTCGGCCCAGGAGACGAAATGGGCGTCGGCGGCCAGGGCGAAGCCCAGGGCGGCCCGCAGGGTGGAGCGGACCGCCTCGCCGTTGTCCAGGGCGGACACGTCGGTGGCCTCGGTGTCGGCGATCTGTTTGGTGCGTTCGTCGCCGACCGTGCGCATGTCGGTCAGGGCGGCCGGCACGTCCTTGCAGCGTTGTACCCGTTCGATCGCGCTGTTGAGTTTGGCGCGGCTGGCGGCGCTGCGGTCGAGCAGCGCGTCGATCGCCGCGGCCTGGTCGCGGGCCGATCCTTTCGCCGCGGCGGCGGTGGTGGCGGGCGGCGCGACTGTGGGCTGGGCCGCCGCCACCGGCTTGTCGGGGCGGCCGCGCGCGACGATGACCACCACCAGGGCCAGGCTGAGGAGCGCGACCATGCCCAGGCCCAGCAGGCTGAGCAGGACGCCGGTGCTGGGGCCGCTCCTGGGCGCGGGTGGCAGCGGCGGCGCGAACTGCGGGGTCGGCGGCGGCGCGATCGGGCCGGGCGACGCCGACCCCGGCGCGAACTGGGTGGTGTTGGTGGGCGGGGGTGGGGTGCCGTTGAGCGGCGCGCCGCAGCGGGCGCAGACGCCCACCGACGGATTGTTGTCGAGGCCGCACAGAGGGCAACGCATGTGGCCAGGCTATCGATGGAATGCCACTGCCGGTTCCCCCATACGCCCTACCCCAACCGCCTGGTCAGTACCTCCTCGGTGAGCGCCACCAGAACGTCCTTCACCGACACGCGGTCGCGGGCGTCGCACTCCACAATCGGCACCGCGTCCGAGACGCCGAGGGCGTCGCGGATCTCGCGCAGGTCGAAGCGCATGCCGCCGTCGAACCGGTTCACCCCGACGATGAACGGGATCCGGTTCTCCTCGAAGTAGTCGATCGACGGGAACGAGTCCTCCACCCGGCGGGTGTCGATCAGCACGATCGCGCCCAGGGCGCCGTCGACCAGGTCGTCCCAGAGGAACGAGAACCGGTCCTGGCCGGGGGTGCCGAACAGGTAGAGCAGCAGGGCGTCGTCGAGGGTGATGCGGCCGAAGTCGAGGGCCACCGTGGTGGTGGTCTTGCCGGACACGGCCGAGGTGTCGTCCACCCCGATCGAGGCCTCGGTCAGCTCCGCCTCGGTGACCAGTGGCTCGATCTCGGAGATGGCCCCGACGAACGTCGTCTTGCCCACCCCGAAACCGCCGCTGATCACAATCTTGACGGCAATCGGTGGTGCCACCACGTCAGAGCGCGCGGACACGATCCCGGATCCTTTCGATCAGACTGATGGAGAGTTCGGCCGGCTGCTGTTCGATCCGCAGGTAACCCTCGGTGATCAGGTCACCGGCGATCACCCGGACCACGCCGAGCGGGGCCCGCAGGGCCGCCGACAGGTCGGCCAGCGACCTCGGCTGCTGGCACAGCTCGACGATCCGCCGGGCCTCGAACCGCAGTGGCGCGGACAGCGCGGCCGGGGCGGCCCGCAGCTGGGTCTCGATGCGCAGCCCGTCGTGCACCGTCTGGGTGCGCCCGCCGGTGAGCATGAACGGGCGCACCACCGGGTCCTCGTCGTACGTCGACGGCGGCGGCCGGTGACCGGCACGCGGCTCATCGGTCATCGCGGCAGGTGCTGCCGGGATTCGGCGATCAGCGCCGGGGTGAGCAGGTCGCCGAACCGCTCGGCCAGCATGGAGATCTCGTAGCCGACCAGGCCCAGATCGCAGTCGCTGCCGGCCACCACCCCGAGAACGCTCCCACCGGAGATCTGCGAGACCAGCAGGAAGCCCCGGCGCATCTCGATCATGATGAGTTTCAGGCCGTCGAAGTCGTACCGGCGGGACGCGCTGCGGGCCAGGCTGGCCAGACTGGACACGATGGCGGCCAGCTGGTCGGCCTCGGCCCGGTTCAGCCCGTCGGAACCCGCGATCAGCAGACCGTCGGACGAAACGGCCACGGCATCGCGTACGCCGTCGGTCTGGTGAACGAAGTTGCCGAGCAGCCAGTTGAACTGGTGCCGGTCGGCCGACGCGTCGACGTTCATGCCTTCTCTTCCTGCTCTTCCTGTCATCGGGCCGGTCACGGCCGTCCCGCGTTCTCGGAACTGGCGGCTCGCAGCACGCCGTCGCGGAACGCGTTGAGCCGCGCCCGGACCGCCTCCGGCGTGTCCTCCACCGCAGCGGGCGGTGGTTCGGCCACGGCTACCGCGGCCGGGGCCGGTTCGCGGCGGGCGCGCGGGGTGCGGCGGCGCAGGCCATTGGGCGTACGGTCGGGTTCCGGCCCGGACGCAGGCGCCGGCTCGGCCCGGCGCGCGGGTTTGGCGTCCACCACGACGTACTCGATGGTGTTGGAGCGCAGCGGAACGTCCTCGCGGGGGGCGGCCGCCAGCCGGCGGGTCGGCGCCGCGGCGGCGACCGTCTTGCGTTCCACCAGGATCGACGCCGGCAGCGACAGCCGGGCCGTCACCCCGGTCACCGGCGACGGCGCGAGCTGCACGCCGATGCCGGTCTCGGCGGCCAGCCGGCCCACCACGAAGTGGCCGAGGAACCGGGCCGGCGCGGTGATGAAGTCGCCCTCGCCGCGCAGCCGCTGGTTGGCGGTCTCCATCTCGCCGGGCGGCATGCCGATGCCCTGGTCGCTGACCGCGATGAGGTAGCCGTCGCCGATCACCCGGCCGTGGATCTCGACGTCCACGTCGGGCGGGGAGAAGGCCAGTCCGTTCTCGATCAGCTCGGCCAGCATGTGCGCCACCCCGGCCACCGTGGAACCCGAGACCAGCGCGTCGTCGACCCGGCGCAGGGTGACCCGGCGATATTCCTCGACCTCGCTGATCGCGGCCCGGATCACGTCGGTGATCGGCAGCGGCTCCGACCACTGCCGCGGGCTGGCCGCACCGACCAGCACCAGCAGGCTTTCCGCGTTGCGGCGCATGCGGGTGGCCAGGTGGTCGAGCTCGAACAGGTTGGCCAGGCCGGCCGGGTTGGACTCCTCGCGCTCCAGCTTGGTGATGAACCCGAGCTGGCGGCGCAGCAGATTCTGATTGCGGCGGCCGAGGTTGGCCAGCGATTCGGCGGTGGCCCGGCGCAGCCGCGCCTGCTCGGTGGCCAGGGCGTACGCGGTGGCCTGCACCCGCTCGAACGCGTCGGCCACCTGCCGCACCTCGTTGCTGGCGCCGGGATCCACCCGAACCGGTGCGGGTGGGTCGTCGACGGTGCCCGAGGAGGCCCGGTGCACGGCCTGGGGGAGCTGGTCGGCGGCGATCCGGTGTGCCTCGGCGGCCAGCGCGGCCAGCGGGCGGGCCAGCGCGCGGGACGCGACGAACGCCAGGTAGGCGGCGCCGGCCAGCAGCAGCAGGGCGACCACGGCCAGCAGGCTGAGCCGCATGCTGGCCTTTTGCTTGAGGTCCTCGGCGCGGTTCTGGGCCGAGGCGCCGATGGCCCGCCCGGCGTTCTGCAGGGCGTCGAGAACGGTGCCGGACGCCGACCACCACGACGTGGCGTCGATGCTCAGCGGGCGCCCGTCGGTGACGGCCAGCGCGGCCTGCTCCATCGCGGCTACCTGGCGGCCGGCATCGGTGTTCAGTACCTGGTTCTTCGCGTCCAGGGCGGCCGGGTTGCCGTACTGGTTGAAGGCCAGCAGCGCGGTGTCGCGCGAGGACCTCGTCGAAACGAACTGGACGAATTCGCCGGGTTTGAAGGCGCCGGCCGTGAAGACGCCGTTGAGCAGCATGCGTTCCTGCGCGGCCGACTCCTTCGCCACGCTGAACATGCTGAGCGTGGCGTAGCTGCGGCGCAGGTCGGTGTCGTCGACGGTGCTGAGGCCGTAGTCCACGTTGATCAGCTGGGCGATCAGGCCGGTGTAGAAGCCGGACGTGGCCGCCCGCGCGCCGGCTCCGGTGTCGGTGGCGGCCCGCACTCCCGCCAGGCCGTCGAGCAGGGTGAGCACGGCGGCGACCCGGTCCTCCGCGTCGCCGCCGCGCTCGGTCAGTGACTCGACGTCGGCGCGCTGCTTGTCGACGCGCTGGCGGGCCGGGGCGAGCTCGGCGCGGAACGCGGTGATGCCGCCGAGCAGGCCGGCCGAGAGACCGCGCTCGTCCTGGAGGTTCTGGACCAGCTCGAGCACGGCGAGGTCGAGGGTGACGGCGCGGGCGGTCTGCACGGCGGTGGTGTACCGGTTGACCTCGCCGACCGCGATGATCCCGAGCAGCACCAGGACCGCGGCCACCGGTAGCGCCAGGATCCGGGCGATGCGGCCGCGGATCGTGCCGCCCGAGCGACGGGACGGCGCGGCGTCATGGACGGGCACGCGATCAGCTCCTCTGTCAGCGTGGCTGTGTGAGCGTGCACATAGCCTTTTCTGCTGTTCACCTGGTGGCGGGAGTCAGGCGTGTGTCCGTGCGATCGGGAAAGGGTCACTCTCCGCTGACCGACCGCAACAGGATCTAAGTTGCCGTTGGTCAAGGTCAATACTTCCGTTGCAGAAATTTACCTGTGTGCAACCGGCACCGACCAGCGCGGAGATCATCGAACTCGGACTCATTTCCGACTCTTGGCGTCCCATTTCCGCCGTTGCTTCGCAGTTTCAGCGGCTTTGCTGAATCGGCAAGTTTCCTTGTCGTTCTTCGGCGTCGCCGCGCACCGTGGATCGCATGAACGCATACGAGGTAGTGGTCGTTGGTGGTGGTGCGGCTGGGCTCAGTGGGGCGCTGATGCTGGCCCGGTCCCGGCGCTCGGTGCTGGTGGTGGACGCGGGATCGCCGCGTAACGCGCCGGCTTCCGGTGTGCATGGGCTGCTGGGTCGTGAAGGGATGCCGCCGCTCGAGCTGTTGGACCGGGGGCGGGCGGAGGTGCGGGGGTATGGGGGCTCGATCGTCTCCGGGTCGGTGGTGGGTGCGCGGCGGGACGGGGACGGGTTCGTGGTCTCGCTCGAGGACGGGTCGTCGGTGCGGGCTTTGCGGCTGCTCATGACCTCTGGGCTGGTTGATGAGCTGCCCGAGGTGCCGGGGCTGCGGGAGCGGTGGGGGCGGGATGTTGTGCACTGCCCGTACTGCCACGGGTGGGAGGTTCGGGACCAGCCGATCGGGGTTCTCGCCACCGGGCCTGCTTCGGTTCACCATGCTCTGCTCTTCCGGCAGCTCACCGACGATCTGATCTTCTTCCGGCACGAGCAGCCGGCGCCTCCGTCGGATTTCGCCTCCCGGGGCATCACCGTGGTGGACGGGCCGGTGGCGGCAGTTGAGGTGACCGATGATGCGATCTCGGGGATTCGGCTGGTCTCCGGGCGGGTGGTGCCGCGCCGGGTGGTCGCGGTCGCCAGCCGGATGGTGGCGCGGGCCGGGTTCCTCGATGGGCTTGGGCTCAAGGTGGTGCCGCATGCCTCGGGGATGGGTGAGCACATTCCGGTTGATGCGTCTGGGCGTACCGAGGTGCCTGGGGTCTGGGCGGCTGGGAACGTCACCGATCTGTCCGCTCAGGTGGGGTCGGCTGCTGCCGCGGGGGCCTTTGCCGGTGCGCAGATCAACTTTGACCTGATTGCCCCCCTGCATTGACGGTCGCCGATGGACGACGTAGTTTCCCCTGAGGAAAGCGCATTCCTGGAGGGGGTTCTCGGTGAAGGTTCTGCTCGTTCTGGCCATGCTCGCGCTGCCGGCGCCGGTTGCTGCGGTCTCTACCTACTACGTCGCGCCGGGCGGCAGTGACGGCAACGCGGGCACGCTTGCCGCGCCCTTCGCCACCATCCAGAAGGCTGTCGGGGTGGTCGCGGCGGGGGACACGATCGCGCTGCGGGGTGGGACCTACAAGCTCTCGTCGACGGTGACTCTCGCCAAGAGCGGGACCTCGGGGGCGCCGATCACGCTCACCGCCTATCAGTCGGAGCGGCCCGTTATCGACGCTGAGGATCTGGCCTACACGCCGGGGGCGGTCGGGTCGACCATTCCGGCGGCGCAGCGGGGGGCTCTCCACATGGAGGCGTCTTACTGGCGGGTTGTCGGGCTGGAGATCGTGCACGGGCCGTATGGGGTGTACTGCAACGCCTGCAACAACAACACGTTTGAGCGGCTGGTCACGCACGACAACTATGAGACCGGGTTTCAGTTGCAGGGGGCCTCGGCGGGGAACCTCATCCTCAATCTCGACAGCTACAACAACCGGGATCCTCGTAAGAACGGGGAGAGTGCGGATGGGCTCGGCATCAAGGAGGGCGGTGGTTCCGGGAATGTCGTGCGGGGGGCTCGGCTGTGGAACAACATCGATGATGGGTTTGATGCTTGGGCCTTCACCTCTCCGGTTACCATCCAGGGGAGCATCTCTTATGGGAATGGGTATAACCGGTGGTCTATCCCGAACTTCTCTGGGGATGGGAACGGGTTCAAGCTTGGCGGCAGTAGTGGGACCGGGCCGGCTGCTGGTCATGTGGTCAGCAACAGCATGTCCTTCTCCAACGCGGCGCACGGGTTCACCGACAATGGGAATACCGGGGCTATTTTGATCTCGCGTAGTACTGCTTATCAGAATGCTAAGACCGGGTTTGACGTTGATGGTGGGTCTACTTCTAAGTTGACTGCTAATTTGGCTTCTGGGAATAAGACGGCGGTGGCTTTGGGGTCGTCTACGGCTTCCGGTAATTCCTGGAACATCGGCGGTACTTGGACGTTGGTCAGTACCGATCCTGGGGTGATCACGGGGGCTCGGAATGCTGATGGGTCTATTCCGTCTTCGTCCTTCCTTGTGCCTGCTAATGGGGCTGCTGTAGGAGCGAAGATTTAGGGTTACCGCTTTCGGGGCGCTGCCCCGGACCCCGGCCGGGCGCTCGGAGATCCCTCCGGGTTTGCTCGGCCTTTGCGGGTGGCTGGGCTTTAGGGCGGGGCTTGGGGATCTCCTCGCGGCGGCACTTGAAGCGATCACACCGGCGGCCGGCGCGCAAGCAAACCCCGCTTGCACACCGACCACCGGTGCGATTGGGCGGGCGTGGCGCCGGGAGGGGATCGCCAAGCCAAAGGCGGGCGTGCTTCGGGGCGGTTTGGAGATCTTGTTGAGTTGCGTGGAACGGGGGTCGGCAACTCTTCAAGATCTGGCGATTTCTCTGGCGCGGGCGGTGAAAAGCTCGGTTTTGGGCGCTTTGTGAACGCCTGCTGGCCAATTTGTGGGACAGCGCGCCGGTATGTGGGACTAGTTGTCTGACCGTAGGTTGTCCAGGCCCAGCACTCGGTCCAGCAGGCGTAGGCGGTAGGCCAGGCTCAGCACTGCGAACCACAGCACCAGCAGTGGCACTACCAGGGCGAACATCGGCTTCGACGGGCCGGTCAGGCCGAAGTAGGTGTACAGGGTGGGCACGAACAGGACTGCGCCGAAGGCTGCCATCAAGCCTGCTACCAAGTAGGCGGGGCGCTTGTCGTCCGTCGGCTCGGTCCAGGCTGCGAACAGGCGGTTCGGTGGGGCCAGGAACAGGATCAGCAGGAAGCTGGCCAGGCAGAAGAAGCTCGACAAACCTGTCTGGGCGGCGATCGTGGCGGCCGCCGCGGTGAAGTCGCTGTCGTTGTAGGCCAGGCCGGTGTAGCGCTCGAACTCTCTGACGATCTCGGCTGGGGTGCGGCCGGAGCCGAAGCCGATTGTCACCGCCTCGTACAGGGTGGCGTACAGGGCCGTGCCGAAGCTTGCGGTGATCACCGCGGCGGGGATCACGAAGCCGGCCAGGCCGGAGAACATTTTGGCGTCGGGGGGCATCGGCTTGGCCCACATGGTCAGGAAGAAGGTGGGCACGCCCACCGTGAACAGCGTCAGGCCTACCTGGGTGGGGGAGTAGGGGAAGCCCAGCCCGAGCATCGTGACCGTGAGGATCACCAGGCCCTGGGTGGCTACCCGGGCCAGGAAGACGTGCAGGGACAGGCCGATGCCGTTGATGATGCGGCGGCCCTCGCGCTGGGCCGGTGGCAACGCTGCGAACGAGTCGTCGGTCAGGACTATGTCGGCCACGTCTCGGGTTACCGCGCTGCCGCTGCGCATCGCCACGCCTACCTGGGCGCCCTTCAGGGCTCGGGCGTCGTTCACGCCGTCGCCGATCATGGCCACGTAGTGGTGCTGGCGGCGCAGTGAGCGGACGATCCGCTCCTTGTGTTCGGGGGCTACCCGGCCGAAGACCGTGGTTCGGCTTACCAGTCGGTCCAGGGCGGCGTCGTCCAGGTCGTCCAGGGATGCGCCGGGCACCGGCTCGCCGGCGTCCAGGCCGGCCCGGGCCGCGATCGCCGCTACCGTGCGGGGGTCGTCGCCGGACAGGACCTTCAGGTCCACGCCGTCCTGGCGGAAACGGGCGATCGTCTCGCTCACCTCGGGGCGCAACTCGTCGGCCAGGGCCACCATGCCGACCGCCTCCAGCGCCGGCAGGGTGGGGCGTCCGGCCGCGTCGCGCAGCGGGGCTCCGTCGTGGGTCGGCCTGGCCAGCAGCAGTACGCGTAGACCGCGCTCGGCGTGCTTCACCACCGCGTCGGTCGGCAGCGGCGTGGACAAGCTCGCGGCCAGTGCGTCGGGGGCGCCCAGGATCCACGTACCCTCCTCGGTGGTCAGCCCGGACCAGCGCAAGGAGGACGCGAAGGGAATCTCGTCGCGGACCTGCCAGGCGGCGCCCGGCAGGGCGGCCGCCAGGGCCTGCGACGTCAGATTGGGGGTGGCCGCGCTGTGCGCGAGCGAACCCAGCAGCAGCTCCACCTCGTCGCGGTCGTGCGCGCCCAGCGGCTGGATCTCCTCCACCGTGAGCTGGCCGGTGGTCAGCGTGCCGGTCTTGTCGGTACACACCACGTCGACGTTGCTGACCGACTCGACCGCGTTGACCTGCTGCACCAGCGCGCCCGAGCGGGCGATGGTGGCCGCGCCGGCCGTGTAGGCGACGGCGATCAGGAAGAACAAACCATAGGGGACCAGGCCGGAGAGTACGGCGGTGGTCTGCACCACCCGCAGTAGGGTGAACCCCTCGATCGCGGCCTGTCCCAGGATCGCGCCGCTCATCAGCGCGGTCAGTGCCATCACCAGCCGTACCAGGAACTCGATGCGTTTCTGCAGTGGCGTCTTGTCGGTGCTGGCCCGGCGGGCCTCGGCGGTCAGCCGGCCGGCGTAGCTGTGCGCGCCGACGTCGCGGGCCAGCTGGTGGCCGGTGCCGGCCACGCACAGGCTGCCCGAGCGCAGGTCGTCGCCGGGCTGCTTCACCACCGGGTCGGACTCGCCGGTCAGCAGTGACTCGTCGGCCTCGATCCGGGTCTCGCCGAGCACCGGGCCGTCCACCACGATCTGGTCGCCGGGCTTGATTCTCAGCACGTCGCCGCGGACCACCTGGTCCGGGTTGATCGTGGACTCCTGCCCGTCGCGCACCACCACGACCTGGGTGCGTTCGAGCAGCTGCAACCGGTCCAGCTTGCGCTTGGCCCGGATCTCCTGGGCCGCGCTGATCACCGCGTTGATCAGGCCGAGCCCGACGCTGATCAGCGCGTCGCTGTACCGGCCCATGGCCAGCAGCGCCGCGCCGATCACAAACAGAATGATGTTGAAGAACGAGAAGACGTTGGTCCGCAGAATCTCGGCGTAACTGCGCGAACCGCCCTTGACCGCGGTGTTGGCGTCGCCGTGCCGGCGCCGGTACTCGGCCTGGGCGCTGGTCAGCCCGGTGCCGACGTCGGTCAGCAGCTGCTGCTCCATCGGCCACCCCCTCGCCCGAAGTAACGCTACCTCCCGGTTGAGCCGCTTTTCGGTGGTTTCGCCGTTGTCATGTGCTGTCGGCGGCGGCGTCAGCCCGTCGTCGACCGGCCCCGGTTCGATATCGACCATGATTAATCAGCTGGTCGCGGCGGCACTGCTGGCCGGCCCGGCTGCCCTCCCGCTCGGCGACGCCGGCCCGCCCGAGACCCGCACGGTAACCTCGGCGGCCCGCGGCGTCACCCGCACTGACGCGGGTCACCGCGGCCGCGACGCGTCCGCGGCGTCCGGGATGATCGTGCTGTCGTCCGAGCGGTGGGTGCCGTCCTTGTCGACCTCGGGGTGTGCGGTGCGCAGGTGCTCGGCCATTCGGTCGTCCGGGACGTCGCGGCGGTCCGGCGGGCACAGGTTGCAGGTTGCCATGGCGACCATTGTCGTCAACGGTGGCCGGTTATGCCCCAGACCAGCTGATCCAGCGCGGCCTTTTCGGTCATGTGGGTGGCGAAGAGGACGTGGTGCAGGTTCTGCAGGAAGGGCAGGTCCTCCGGTACGCGGTCGACGCCGGGCAGCAACACCGGGATCACCGGTACGCCGCGGTTCACGCACTGCTCCAGGAAGGTGCGGTTCTCCAGGGCCTGCCAGCGGCCCACCCCGCCCGGGCCGATGCAGACGGCAGCCGCGCCGGCAGTCAGCACGGCGGACTGGATGACGGCACGGTCGAGACCCCGTCCCGCTGGGAGCCGTCCGCCGCCCAGCTAACCCGGGCCCGGGAACTGATCGACCTGCTCGGCCTCTCGGCCCGCACCGAGGACCGCTGGCCGACCCTGTCCCAGGGCGAGCGCGGCCGGGCCCTGATCGCCCGAGCCCTGGTAGCCGATCCGCGTTTGCTGCTGCTGGACGAGCCGACCACCGGCCTCGACGTGGCAGCCCGCGAGCAGCTGCTGGACACCGTAGACCTGATGCACCGCACCCACCCCGACCTGGCGTCGGTGCTGGTAACCCACCATTTGGAAGAGCTCCCGGAGGGTACGACCCACGCCCTGCTGATAGCCGACGGCCGAGTGGTAGCAGCCGGCCCGGTCCACAATGTGCTGACCAGTGAGAACGTCACCGCCGCGTTCCAGCACCCGATCAACGTGGACTTCCGCGACGGCCGCTGGAGCGCCCGCGCCGCGCGCACGGCCCGGGCGTCCTCCTGACCGCACCCGATGTCAGGCGCGGGCCGGGCTGTCGGCGGCGAAGGTGACGATCCGTGCGGCGAGTTCGTCGGGGCGCCAGAGGGCCAGGTCATGGCTGGCTTCGGGGATGATCTCGGCGACGGCGTGCGGCATCCGGGTGCTGATCCGGGCCGTGACCTCGCGTGCGTCGTACAGCTGGCTGTGGCCGCCGACCAGCACCAGCGTGGGCGCCGTGATCCGTTCGAGCTCGTCGTCGGTGAGCGGGGTCGGCATGATGTGCCGGCGACGGAAGCCGAAGGTGGCCTTGACCAGCGGCATGGCGTCGTCGTCGCGCAGCGCCACGTTGCGCAGTGGCCGGGCCAGTGCATGCCGGATCGCCCGGGGCGCGAACCCGGCCAGCCCACACGCGATTATCCAGATCAGGAACTTCCGGCTGACTTTCCCGAAGCCGCCCGGGTCGAGCAGCGCGAGACTCGCGACGGCATGTGGTGATCGCAGGGCGTGACGCAGGGCGACCCATCCGCCGTACGAGGTTCCGACCAGGTGGGCACGGTCGACGCCCAGCCCGGCGAGAACCTCGTCCAGCCATGCGGACCATTCGTCGCCGCTGTCGATGGCGCGGGTCTGGACAGACGGGCCGGGCTCACCGACGGGATCGATCGCGATCACCGGGCGAGCTGCGGCAAGCCGGGCGACGTAGGCGTGCCACATCAGCGACGGCCCGCCCGAGCCCGGCAGCAGCACGAACGGAGTCTCGTCGCCTGCACCGAGCCGGTGGACGCGAGTCGTGCCGAAGCTCGTGACCACATCGGAGTCGACCGACGCGGACGGCCAGAGCCGGGCGACCGCGTCGTCGTAGACGGTGAAAAAACGAGCACGGGCCTGGGCATTCCGAAACTCGCCGACTGGCATCGTGGCCTCCGTCCAACGCCTTATAGTGATACGAGCGTATCATCAAGCGGTGCCGAAACGGGTGGACCATGAGCAGCGACGGCGGCAGATCGGCGAAGCCCTGCTGCGGATCGCGAGCACGCGCGGCCTGCAGTCCGCGACCATGCGGGAGGTGGCCGCCGAGGCCGGCGTCTCGCTCCGGCTCGTGCAGTACTACTTCCACACCAAGGAACAACTGCTGCTGGCCGCACTCGCCTACCTCGCCGAGCAGCTCACCGCACGCGTGTCCGCAAGCATCCGGGCGCTCGGCCCGGTCACCTCACGCACCGTCGTCTACGGCACGCTCACGGCCGTCGTGCCCACCGACGAGGAGAGCGTGCGGCTGACCCGGGCCTACACCGGCTTCTACACCCTGGTGTTCAGCGAGCCGGAGATGGCCGAGCGGCACGGCGCCGCTTACCCCGACAAACTGGAATCGCTGCTTGCCAAACACATCGCCGCAGCTCAAGAGGCAGGCGAGGTGGCCGAAGACGTCGACCCGGCGCTGACTGCCGCCGCGTTGCTCGCCCTGACCAACGGCCTGGGCTCGAGCGTGCTGGGCGGCCAGCGAAACGGCGCCGCGGCGCTTCGCATCCTCAACGATCAACTCGGCCGGCTCTTCCGGGATCAGGATCAGGGTCGCGAGAATCAAGACCCTTTGCCGGTACGGGCGACGCCGTGAACAACCGCAATTCCCCCCGACCGCCGCCACCGCGCGACCACCGTGCAACACCGGCACGTGCCGCGACGCTCGCGCAACCGGACACCCACCCGAGGGTTTTGCTGTGCGCGTTGTCAGAAGCCGGCCCCCTTGTGGGTGAGGGCCGGCTTCTGGGAAACCGGCCCTAGCTGAGGGTCTCGATGGTGCCGGCGGTCAGCAGGCCCTGGTAGTAGGCGCCGCCGGGGTAATAGGTGGCGGTGGTCGTGCCGGCTACCGCGTCGGTCGTCCAGTTGACGGCGAGAGTCTGCAGCACCGCCACGTTGGCGGGATCCGAGGTGCCGGCGGTGAGCGTGCACAGGACGTTGGTGCTGGTGCCCTCGGCGTCGCAGTGGGAACCGCTTGTCAGGCGTACGCCCAGGAAGTTGCTTTCTATGGTGTTTGTCAGTTCGACCGTGCCGCTTGCGCTGCTGTTGGCCAGGTACGGCGGCGACGAAATCGCTCGGATCGGCAAGGTGGTGGTCTTGAGGCCGGTCAGGCCGACGGCCATGTTGGTGCCGGCCGGGGACTTCACCGGGTCCAGTAGCTGCAGGTATTTGAGGTTGGCGAAGACCGTGGGGTAGGTCGTGCGCAGCACATTCGCGATGTAGGTGACGGCCTCGCCGCCGGCCGAGTGGCCGGCCAGCACCAGGCTGGTGGGCAGTGTGCTGCCGCTGCGGGCGGCCTTGGACGCGGCCGCGGCGTAGCTCTTGGCCAGGGCACCCGTCGAGGTGCCGGACTGGCCGATCCAGGCCGCGACGCTGTTCAGGAACACCGTGTTGTTGCCGGTGTTGTTGACCGTGCAGCCGTAGAGATCGATCGACGGCAGGGTGGGCACGAAGACCAGGAAGCCGGCGGCCGAATATTTCCGGGCCAGATCGGCCACGTTGGCGCCGGAGCGGGAGAAGCCGTGCTGCAGGTAGACCAGCGCCTTGGGGGTGCCGGTGGCGGGGAAATACCAGTCGGCGTCCTGCGTGTAGTTGTAGATCCAGCAGGGGACCGAGATGTCGCCGTCGACCTCGACGGCCGCGGCGTGGGCCGCGGTGGGGGTGGCAACGAGGGCGGCGGCGGACAGGATGGCGGCGGCGAGGAAACGCCGGAGGGACAGGGACACGGAACGACCTCCAAGGGTCAGCCGTAACACTCTCCGAAACGGTGTTTCCAATTAACAAGTGTCGAATGTGAACTGTCAAGAACCTCGGGTGACCGGTGTGAAGGCCGGAACCTTGGCCCGGCGCTCGGCGAGGTCGGCGGCGAGCAGCCGGTGCCGGGCGGCCGTCTCCTGGATCTCCGCGCCGTGTGCGCGCTTCTCCGCCATGGTCAGCACCGAGGTGGTCAGGTCGGTCCACTCGACCGAGCCGTCGGGGCGCAGGGTGCCGCGGGCACCGCAGGTGGCGCAGGCCGCGTCGGTGCCGTGCAGCTCGATGACGTTGAGGTGGCACAGCGGGCACAGGCCGGGCTCGCCCAGGTAGTCGACGTCGTCGAACGCCTTGCCGAGCTGGCCGGCCACGTTCGCGCCCAGTCGCGCGGCCCGGTCCAGCGCCTCGTCGTCGAGCAGGATCGACTGGGGGGTGCCGGCCCCGCCGAACACCACCTGGTCGGCCACGGCGATGTGCATCGAGAACGTGACCGTGTGCAGCAGCGGCAACGCGAGGGTCTTCCACTGCGGGGTCAGCGAGCCGCCGACCGCCAGGAAGCCGGCCACCCGCGGCCGCAGCACCCGCTCGTCGACCCGGAACGGCACGGCCGGCTCGATGCCGGAACGCCGCAGCGCGACCAGCTGCTCGATGATCGCGGCGTCGGCGTTGGGGCCGAGCAGACGGTCGACGAGCAGCTTCAGGCTCGCCGAGACGGTCCGCGACATGATCGGGGTGCTGACGATCAGCGCGTCCGCGTCGACAAGCTTCTCCCACAGCCAGTCCAGGTGATCATTGTCGGTCAGATCGAGGTCGGCGAGCCGGACCAGTTCGATCTCGGCGTCGCCGATCGCGCCGAGCGCGGCGCACAGCACGATTTCCGCACTGCCGCCGGCGTTGCCGGCCGACAGGCCGAGGACTCGGCTCACGGGTGCCTCCTCTGCATCAGTTCGACGAGGTTGCCCTCGGGGTCGGCCACGAACGCCATCCGCACGCCCGCTTCCGGCGACGGCTGCGGCGCCATCACCGACCGCGCGCCGAGCCCGACGACCCGGTCATAGGCAAGATCAAGATCAACGACATCAAAGGCGATGTGCCCGTACGCCTCGGACAGCGCCGCCTCGGCCGGATTGGCGGGCCGCGGGCCGGTCACCGAGCCCGGCCGGTGCAACAGCTCGAGGCGGTCGCCGTGGGTGGGGTGCAGCAGCATGATGATGTCCAGGTCGATCGGGTCGACCCGCAGCGCCAGCTCGCGCCGGTAACCGAACGCGGCGCAGTACCACTCGGCCGCCGCGTCCAGGTCGTGCACGGACAGCCCGACGTGGTCGAGCCGGGCTTCAGCCATGGACGTTCAGCCGGGCCGGGTCGGCCGCGAGGTACGACACGAACCGGCCGTCCGGGTCCCGGGTGGCCCGGATCTCCTCGAGCCGCCGGTAGTTGGCGTCGGAGAGGAACCGGTCCTGCCGCCCGGTGAAGTCGGTGTCACCGAGGTAGACGCCGGCCCCGCCGTCGGCCGCGATCGCCGCGGTCCGCTCGTGCACCCAGGTGCGGTACTTCTCGTCGTCGGCGGCGTCCTGGTAGACCACGTAGGTGGCGATGTAGACGTTGCCCTCGACCGAGAACGCCATGTCCGGCAGCGGCCGGTGCGGCGCCCAGCCGTACCAGATCGAGAACGAGTGGGTGGTGTCCAACTCGCGCCACAGCCGCAGCAGCGGCGGGGCGAGCCGGTCGGCGGGCGCGTCGGTCCAGGTGCAGTCGACCGCGTACCGGTGGCCCTCGGGGCTCTGCTCGTCCTGGGCCGCGCTCTCCTCGGCCAGGCTGGTCTCGCCGCGCACGTGGCCCAGTTTCGGCACCGGGCAGCTGTCGAAGACCCGCAGCAGGTCCTCGGCTTCTTCCGGGTTCGACACCATGACCGTGGTGTGCAGCAGCAGGACCGTGCCGCCGGGATGCTCGACGCTCTCGTCGAGGGGGATGTTCGGCAGCCGGGTCGCGGCGATCACCGGTTCGACCCGGCGGTCCAGCTTCGGCAGCAGCTCATGCATCCAGGACAGCAGGGCTTCGCCGTCGTCGAGGGCGAACGTCCAGGTGTCGTGCCACAGGTGCGGGTAGGCCGGGTAGGTCTGCAGGTGGAACGCGGTGACGATGGCCGGGTAACCCGGTCCGGCGCCGCGGGCGGCCCAGTAGAGGTCGCTGTTCTGCTGGGCGTCGCAGTGCAGTGCGGAACCGTCCGCGGTCACCACGTCGACGGCGACCACGCTCTCGCAGGCCCAGCCCTTGGAGCGGCTGTTCCAGCCCTGGCCGCCCTGCAGCAGGAAGCCGCCGATGCCGACGGTCGGGCAGTGCCCGCCGGGGAACGCCCGGCCGCGCTCGGTCAGAAACGGCGCGAGCTCGCGGCCACCCCGCACGGCGGGGCCGGCGACGGCAATGCCGGTCTCCTCGTCGTACGCGAGGGAGTTGAGCCCTTCGAGGTCGATGAGCAGGGCGTTGTCGCGGACGCTCCAGGCCGCCCAGGAGTGCCCGCCGGACCGGACGCTGACCGCCCAGCCGCGCTCGCCGGCCATCCGCACGCCCTCGGCGACGTCGTCAGCGGACTCGGCCAGCAGGACGGCGGCGGGGTAGCGGTCGGGGCGGCGCTGGTTGAAGACCCGGCCGACCCGGGCCTCCTCGTAACCCGCGAAGCCGCGCAGGAACAGCCTCATGCGGCCTCCTCCGAAAATCCCGAAAGACGAAGAGCGCGATCATGACGCTCGCTTCGCTCGGTCATGACGCCTCCGACGCGGTCGCGAACATCGACGCGCGGGCGCCGGTGATCCAGCCGACCAGATGGTCGTTCTCGGTCTCGGCGACCGGGATGTCGGCGACCTTGCGGCCCCGGTTGAGCACCGCGATCCGGTCGCAGACCGACATCGCGAGGGGCAGGTTGTGGGTGACCAGCACGCAGGCCACCCCCTGGTCGGCGAGCCGCCGGATCAGCGACTGCACCTGCTGGGTCTGCTCGTAGCCGAGCGCCGCGGTCGGCTCGTCGAGCAGCAGGATGCCGCTCTGCTCGCCGTTCACCCGGGTCGCACCCCGGGCCAGCGCGACGACCTGACGCTGGCCGCCGGAGAGCATCTCCACCGGCCGGGTCACCGCCGCCGTGCGGACGCCGAGTTTCTCCAGCTCGGCGGTGGACCGGCGGCGCTGGGCCTTGTGGTCGACGAACCCGAGCCAGCCCAGCGGGCCGCGGCGCAGGATCTCCCGGCCCAGGTTGAGGTTGGTGGCGATGTCCTGCGCGTCGACCAGCGCGAGATCCTGGTAGACCATCTGGATGCCGGAGTGGGTGGCGTCGGCCGGCGAGCCGAACGTCTTCTCCGCGCCGTGCACCCGGATCTCGCCGCTGGTCGGCTGGTGCGCCCCGGACATCACCTTGAGCAGCGTCGACTTGCCGGCGCCGTTGTCGCCGAGCAGGCCGAGCACCTCGCCCTGGCGCACCGCGATGTCGATGCCGTCGAGCGCCCGGACGTACCCGTAGTGCATGTCGATGTTGCGCAGTTCCAAGGCGTTGTCGGCCATCGGGATCACCTCGTTCCGGTGTGGACGGACGCGCTCGCGCTCTGCACGAGCCGGCGGGAGACCGAGGTGGACACCCACTTCTCCAGGGCCAGCGAGCCGAGCAGCAGCAGGCCGGTGGTGGCGGTCGCCCAGTACGGCGAGACGCCCTTGATGGTCAGCGCGTTCGAGATGGTGCCCAGGATCAGCGCGCCGACCAGCACCCGGGGCAGCGAGCCCCGCCCGCCGGCGAGCGAGACACCGGCGAGCGCGACCGCGGTGAGCGCGTTGAAGATGATGCTGACGTTGGCGGCCGGGTTGGCCTCGGTGACCAGCGCGGTGGTCACCAGGCCGCCGAGCGCCGCGCAGAACCCGCTGATCACGAAGCCGAGCACCTTGTAGCGGTCGGCGTGGATCCCGGAGCGGCGGACCGCCTCGGGATTGCCGCCGACCGCCATCAGCCGGATGCCGTCCCGAGTGCGGGTGAGGAAGACCGTGAGCAGCGCGAACAGCGCGGCGGTGATCCACACCGGGGCCGGCAGGCCGGCGAACCGGTCGGTGCCCATGAACACCAGCGAGTCCAGGCCGGAGATCGTGTAGCCACCGGCGATGCCCGCCGCCGCCCCGCTCATCACCGACAGGGTGCCGATGGTGACGATGATCGGGTTGAAGCCGCGCAGCGAGATCAGCCCGTTGATCAGCCCGACGAAGCCACCGAGGACCAGGGCGACGAGGATCGCCAGGCCGGTCGGCGTGCCGTGGGTGATCAGCCAGCCGCAGGTGCAGCCGGCCAGGGCCGCGGTGCCCGGGATGGACAGATCCAGGGCGCCGCAGATGATGCCGACCGCGATGCCGGCCGCGAAGATCGCGGTGAGAGCGGCGGCGTTGGCGATCAGGATCCCGTTGTCGAGGCTGGCGAAGTACGGGCTGGCCCAGATGCTGAACGCGATCAGCAGCACGGCCCAGAGGACGAAGATGCCCCGGTCCCGGATGAAGATCAGCCAGCGGATGAGCGCCGGGTCCTTGTCCTTCTCTGCACTGACGGCTTGCGGGGCGGCGATGGTCACGGTCATTTCCTCTGCCTCAGCTGCCCTGGGTGAAGGTCTTCTGCGGGACGATCAGGACCTCGCCGTTGGCCTTGGGGTCGGCCTGCATCTTGACGAGGGTGTTGAACGACTGGGCCGTGTCGTCGTTGAACTGCAGCGCGACCGAGGCGTAGATCTTGCCGGAGGTGACGTTCTTGAGAACCTCGTCGTTGCCGCCGAAGTCGGTGACGCAGGTGAGCTTCTTGCCGGCCGCGTTGAACGCGCCCAGTGCGCCGAGCGCGCCCTCGTCGTTGGCCGAGAACACGCCGACCAGGTCGGGGTTGCCCTGCAGCGCGTTGCCGATGTCGGTCTGCGCCTTGGCCCGGTCGACCGAGACGATGGTCTGCGCGAGGGTGGCGTTAGGCGCGGCGGCCTTGAACGCCTCGGCGGCGGCGGTGTCGAACTCCTGCTTGCCCGCCGTGCCCTCCTGGCTGGCCACGTAGAGGACCTTGCCGGTGCCGCCGTTCTTCTCGGTGATGCACTTGCCGAGCTGCTCACCGAGGGCCTTGCCGCCGGCCGTGTAGTCGATGTAGTCGAACGTGATGCCGGGCTGGGGACCGGAGAATCCGTACTCGTCGGGCTTGCCGTTGACCAGCAGCGGCACCCCCTTGGCCTGGGCCGTCTTGATCAGGTCGCCGAGCGACTTGGGTGCCACCGCGAGGATCCAGGCGGCGCCCGCCCGGCCCGAGCTGATCACCTCGTTGAGCTGCTGCACCTGCTTGGTGGCGTCGAAGTTGGGGTCCTGGACGATCACCTCCCAGCCCTGCGACGAGGCCAGGCCCTTCACGCCCTCGGACAGGCCCTTGAGGGCCGGCGGGGCGAGTGAGAGCGGCGAGAACACCAGCGTCTTGGGCAGCGCCTTGGTGCTGCCCGACGCGGTGCTGCCGGTGGGGGTGTCACTCGCGTGGCTGCAGGCCGCGGCGAGCAGGAGAGGAGTGGTGGCAAGGGCGACGGCCAAGGCGCGGAACGGGCGCCGGCGGAGAAAAGTCATGAACGAACTCCTCTTGAGGAAGAGAAGACACGAAGAAGAAGGAGATATTCGGGCGCTTTGTCAGCCGCCGCTTTCACATCGTGAAAGCCAATTTCTGAATTACTTGAGAACATAGGGGACCGGTGCGGCTGATGTCCATGGCTTGACCGGACCATTTCCAACTTGTGTCGGCTACCCGCCCGGCCAGGACCTTTCCAGGCCGTTCACCAGGGCAACCATGGCGTCGTGGGCGGGGGTGGCGACGCCGGTCCGGCGGCCCTCGGCGGCGATGCCGCCGTTGAGCACGCCGATCTCGGTGGCCCGGCGGGCGAGTACGTCCTGCAGCATCGAGGGCTTATGGGCGTACGCCTCCCGGATGGCCTCCTCGACCGAGGCGCGCGGGTCCCGGGTGAGGGTGATGCCGGCCGTGGCGCAGACGGTCAGCGCCTCGTCGATCAGCCGGTCCACCTCGGTGCGCAGGCCGGGATCGGTGCAGACCTGGCCCACGGTGAGGCCGGTGAGCGCGGACAGCGGGCTGGTGGCCGCGTTGAACACGACTTTCGTCCACTGCGGGCCACGCGCGTCGGCGACCGCGTGCGTGGTAAGCCCGCCCTGATTGAGCAGGTCGGCCAGCAGTTCTATCTCGTCCGGGCGGGCCGGGCTCGGCTCGAACGGCCCGATCCAGGAGTCGCCCGGCGCGTCGTAGCGGACCACTCCCGGCGCGGTGACCGCCCCGGCGGTGACGATGGTCCCGCGCATGACCCGGGGCACGTGCTCGGCGATGATCTCCTCGTTGCCGACCCCGTTCTGCACGCTGACCACCCCCGCGTCCTTGAGCGAGTGCACCGCCGCCGCGACGGCCGCTGCGGTGTGCAGCGCTTTGGTCGCGACGATGCCCAGGTCGCAGAGAGGAAGGTCGGCCGCGTCGGTGATCGCGTGGACCGGCGCGACGAAGTCGGCCAGCCCGGTGACCCGCAACCCGCTTTCACGGATCGCCGCCATGTGCTCCGGCCAGGGATCGACGGCCCAGACCTCGATCCCGGGCGCCCGGCTCAGGTGGGCGGCGTAGAGGCTGCCGATCGCCCCGCAGCCCAGCACCGCAACGCGGGTCACGTCGCGCCCCGCGCTGTAGTGGGCGCGGCCCGCCGCGCTTTGCTCTGCTTACCTATGCGCGTGCGGGTCATGACGGCCAGGCCGGGGAGGTTGGGACCGGCAGGGATGGAGCCAGGGTCAGGGCGTCGCGGGCCAGGGCGGCGCAGCGCGCCGGCTGGGCGCCGCCGATGCCCAGACCGGCCACTACCTGGCCGTCCAGCTCGATCGGGAGGCCGCCGGGGGCGGCCAGCAGCGGGGCCGGGTGCAGGGCGGCCAGCTGGTCGGCGGGATACCAGGCGGCCAGGTGCTCGCTCGGGATGCCGAAGCGGGCGGCGGCACTCGCGGTGGCCAGGGCCACCTCGACCCCGCCGGCTACCGCGCCGTCCATCCGGTCCTGCTGGATCGGGTCGCCGCCGCGGTCCACCACCGCGACGCTGATCGTCAGGCCCTGCCGGGCCGCCTCGGCCAGCACCCGGTCGACCAGGGCGAGCGCCCAGTCGAGCTCGCCCTGCGCGGCCGCCGGACTCGCCGGCTTCATGCCGAGGCTGGCCTCGGGGGAGACGACGAGATCCCCGAAACGGGCTTTCCAGCGGGCTTCGTCGTCGCCGTGCTGGCCGACGTAGGGCGTGCCCATCGCGTACGCGATAAGTAGGTCTTCGGGGTTCGCGGGTTTGCCGTCGGCACTGACCACCTCGGGCGCCACCCCGGCCGGCAGGAACGGGCTGACCGTGGCGCCGGAGGCGGAGATGCCGCCGATCACCGTGCCGCCCGCGTCCCGGATCGGCAAGCCGCCGGCGCCGGGGAAGAGCGCCTCGGGTGACGCCGTCACGAAGCCGGTGGAGATCGGGACCGGCAGCGTGGTCATCCGTTGCAGGTGCTCCGAGCTGGGGATCTGCTGGGTCGCCGAGATCCACGCCTTGGAGCGGGCCCGGGCCATGCCGCCCGGCCCGCCGTGATCGAGGCGCGACGCCGTGACCAGCGCGCCGCTCGCGCCGACCACGGCGATCGCACCGCGCAGGCCGAGCTGCTCGGCCTTGTCCACCGCTCGCCGCACCAGCGCGCGAGCCTGAGCCAACGGCACGTCGGCGGGGTGGACCCCGCTCATCAGGCGCCGACCATGTTGTACCCGCCGTCGGCGACCATGTATCCGCCGGTCATGTGGAACGCGTCGTCGGTGGCCAGGAACAGGGCGGTGCCGGCCAGCTCGACCGGGCCGGGGATGCGGCCCATCGGGGTCAGCTTGCGCAGCTGGTCTCCGCGACCTTCCTGCCAGTCCTTGCGGCCCAGGGTCGCGTCGGTCTCGATGAAGCCGGGGGCGAAGACGTTGACCCGGACCGTGGGTGCGAACGCCTGCGCGTAGGACTTGGTGAGGCCGAGGAGGCCGTATTTCGCCGCTGCATACTGCGGTGCGCGCGCGCTGCCGCGGACGATGACCGTGGAGCCGATGTTGACGATGGAGCCGTGTCCCTGGTCGAGCATACGAGCGCCGAATTCGTGAACACAGGCCATCGTGCCCTTGATGTCGACCGCCAGGACGTGGTCGACCGACTCCTCGGTGATGTCCCGCCAGGACATCTGCTCGCGGGCCACGTCACCGACGTTGTTGATCAGCACGTCGACCCCGCCGAGCTGCGTGAACGCGTCGTCGGCGAGCTGGGCGACCTGCGGCCAGAGGGCGATGTCGGCCTGCAGCAGCACCGGCTCGGAGCCGGCCTCGCGGACCCGTTCGGCGGTCTGCTCGGCACCACCCTTGGACGAGCGGTAGTGCACGCCGACGACCCGGGCGCCCTCCTGGGCGGCGCGGACGGCGATCTCGGCGCCGAAGCCGGTGCCGGCCCCGGTCACCACGACCGAGCGGCCCTCGAAACGGCGGGGGATGGGAGTGGGATTCAAAGCCATTTTTCGTCCTTTATACGAGTACTCGTCCGCCATCTACGTAGAGCACCTGGCCGGTGATGAAGCTGGCCCGGTCGGAAGCCAGGAAGGTCACCGCGTCGGCGACCTCCGACGGCACCCCGAGGCGCTGGGCCGGCACCAGCTTCTCCAGGGCCTCGCGATTGCCATCCTTGTCGAGGTGATCCTTGGTGAGGTCGGTTTCGATGTAGCCGGGCGCCACCGCGTTGACCGTGACCCCGTGCTCGGCCCACTCCCGGGCCATCACCCGGATCAGCTGGTTGAGCCCGCCCTTGGTGGCCGCGTACGGCGCGTGCTTGGCGTGCGCCAGCAGCCCGGACACGCTCGACACGAACACCATCCGGCCGTACCCGGCGCCGACCATCGACCGCCCGACGTGCTGGCCCAGCCAGTACGCGGTGGAGAGGTTGAGCTCGAGCAACTCCTGCCAGTCGGCGTCGGTCAGGTCGAGCACCGGCCGGCGGATGTTGCGGCCGACCGCGTGCAGGAACACCTGCGGCACCCCGACCAGCGCGGTGGCCTCGTCGACCACGTCCCGGCAACGCTGCGGGTCGCGCAGGTCGCACTTGATGGTTTCGATCCGCCCGTCGCCCAGCCGGGCCACGGACTCCAGATTCTGCTCGTTGACGTCCGCGACGACGACCCGGGCGCCCTGCGCCGCCAGGCTGACCGCGCCGGCGCCGCCCAGGCCACCCGCGCCGATCACGAGGGCCGTTTTCCCGGTGAGCGCTAGCCAGTCACCCATGGATGTCACCTCAGTTCTCGCATTATGAAAGCGACTTCCGCTACCGTAGACCGTGGTTTCGGGGCTGTAAATAGGTCCGTAACACGGGGCCGTAGGCTGACCGTCGACAGGCGACAAGGGGGGTTCGATGGCGCGACCGGCAACGGACGCAAAGCCCGAATATCGGGTCGAAGCGCTGGCCAAAGGGCTGCGGCTGCTCAACCTGTTCACCGAGCAGCGGCCCACCTGGCGAGTCACCGACCTGGCCGAGGCAGCTGGGCTGCCGATGCCGACCGCCTACCGGGTGGTGCAGACGCTGACCGCCGAGGGCTATCTCGACCACCTGCCCAACGGCGACTACCGCCCCGGCGTGCGGGTGCTGACCCTCGGCACCGCCGCGCTGCGCAGCCTCGACCTGGTCGAACTGGCCACCCCGCGGCTGCAGCGGCTGGCCGAGCAGACCGGCGAGACGGTCAACCTGGCCGTGCTCACCGGCGACCGGGTGCTCTACCTGGTGCGGCTGCGCAACTCCGACCTGGTCACCGCGAACATCCAGGTCGGCTCCACGCTGCCGGCCGTGCACACCTCGATCGGCAAGCTGCTGCTGTCGCATCTGACTCCGGACGCTCTCCGGGAACTGGTCACGGCGGCGTCGTTCCCCAGCCAGCACGGCCCCAACGCCAAGGTCTCCCTCGACGAGCTTCAGGAGGAGCTGGCCCGCATCCGCGAGCAGGGCTGGGCGGTGCAGGACGAGGAGCTGGCGTACGGACTGCGCTCGGTGGCCGGCCCGATCACCGGCCCGGACGGTCGCGTGGTGGCCGGCGTCAACCTGGCCGTGCAGGCCCGGGACTGGTCGGCCCAGCGGATCGTCCGCGAGCTGCGTCCCGTCGTACTCGAGGCCTGTTCTTCGATCTCGCAGTTGATCTCCGACCGGTAATTAAAGCGCTCTTCGCACGGCGAGAGTGCTAGTTTTGAAGCCCCTGGTCGAGGAGGAACTGGTGCTTTCGGGAGACGACGACATCTCCGGGTGACCCCGGTGGCTGTCCACGCGCATCGTCGTGTCCCTTCTCGCACCAGAGGTCTCTTTCTCGTGTCTATCGTGGGCTCCCACCTGTCCTTTTCCTGGCCGGACGACACTCCCGTGTTCCAGGACCTCAACTTCACCGTGCCGGCCGGCCGCACCGGCCTGGTCGCCGCCAACGGCGCCGGCAAGAGCACGCTGCTCAAGCTGATCGCCGGCCTCCTGCCGCCGACCGGCGGCGGCATCATCACCACCGGCGGTACGGTCGGTTACCTCCCGCAGGACCTGCCGCTGACCGGCGAACCGAGCGTCGCCGAGATCCTCGGCGTGCAAGGTCGCCTGCACGCGCTGCGGGCCATCGAGTCCGGCGACGCCGCCGAGGAGCACTTCGCGGTGATCGGCACCGACTGGGACGTCGAGGAGCGCAGCCGCGCCCTGCTCGACCGGCTCGGCCTCGGCGAGGTCGGCCTCGACCGGCGGCTCGGCACGCTCAGCGGCGGCCAGACCGTCTCGCTCGGGCTGGCCGCGCAACTGTTCGACCGGCCCGAGGTGCTGCTGCTCGACGAACCCACGAACAACCTCGACCGGGCGGCCCGCCAGCGGCTTCACGCCGTACTCGACGAATTTGCTGGTTGTCTCTTGATCGTCAGTCATGACCGGGAACTGCTCGACCGGATGGACCGGATCGCGGTGCTGGAACACGGTGCGCTGTCGGTCTTCGGCGGCAACTTCGCGGCGTACGAGGAAGCGACCCGCACCGAGCGCGAGGCCCGCGAACGCACCGTGCGGTCGGCCGAGGCCGAGGTCAAGCGGGAGAAGCGGGAGCTGCAGCAGGCCCGCGAGCGGTCCGCCCGGCGCGCCTCCACCGCCAAGCGCAACCTGGCCGACGCCGGCCTGCCCAAGCTGTTCGCCGGCACCATGAAACGCAGTGCCGAGGTGTCGGCCGGCCGGGCCGGGCAGACCCACGCCAACCGGATGGCCGGCGCGCAGGCCCGGCTCGACGAGGCCGAACGGCAGACCCGCGAGGACGACCGGATCGTCATCGACCTGCCGGACACCGCGGTCCCGGCCGGCCGCACCCTGTTCGAGGGCGACGGCCTGCGGGTCCGCGACGTCTTCCGCGACCTCGACCTGACTGTTCGCGGTCCCGAGCGGATCGCGCTGACCGGCGCCAACGGTTCCGGCAAGACCACGCTGCTGCGCCTGATCGGCGGCGACCTGACCCCCGATGCCGGGCAGATCCGGCGCACCGGCGGCCGGATCGCCTATCTCTCGCAGCGCCTGGACCTGCTCGACGACGACCTGAGCGTGGCCGAGAACCTGGCGCGTTCCGCGCCGACGCTGCCGGACCGGGAGCGGATGAACCGGCTGGCCCGGTTCCTGTTCCGGGGCGATCAGGCCCATCTTCCGGTACGGGTGCTGTCCGGCGGCGAGCGGCTGCGGGCGACGCTGGCCTGCGTGCTGTGCGCCGAGCCGGCCCCGCAGTTGCTGCTGCTCGACGAGCCGACGAACAACCTCGACCTGGTCAGCGTGGGCCAGCTGGAGAGCGCGCTGGGCGCCTACCGGGGAGCGTTCGTGGTGGTCAGCCACGACGAGCGGTTCCTGGCCGAGATCGGCATCGACCGAAGGCTGACCATGGACAACAGATCGTAAAACCTATAAACCCCGTAGGCGATATAGATTAACGGCCATGGCTTTCCGGCAGCTGCATCTCAACGCGTTCCTGATGACCGTGGGCCATCACGAGGCCGCCTGGCGGCTGCCGGAGAGCGATCCGTTCGCGCATGTGGACGTGCGGCACTACATCGAGCTGGCGCAGATCGCCGAGCGGGGCAAACTCGACTCGCTGTTCCTGGCCGACAGTCCCGTGCTGTGGAACAGCGTCGGGCGCCGCCCCGCCGGCGGCCTCGAGCCGACCGTGCTGCTGGCTGCGCTGGCCACCGCCACGTCCCGGATCGGGCTGATCGCCACCGCGTCGACCACCTACAACGAGCCGTACAACATCGCCCGCCGGTTCGCCTCGATCGACCACATCAGCGGCGGCCGGGCCGGCTGGAACGTGGTGACCACCGCCCAGCTGGACGCGGCCCGGAACTTCAACCTCGCGTCGCTGCCGTCGCATCGCGACCGCTACGAGCGGGCGGCCGAGTTCATCGACGTGACCCGCAAGCTCTGGGACAGCTGGGAGGACGACGCGCCGGTAGGGGACAAGGAAGCCGGCGTCTGGGGCGACGACGCGAAACTGCACCCGCCCGGCCACTCCGGCCGTTTCTTCCAGGTCGCCGGCGCGCTGGACGTGCCCCGCTCGCCGCAGGGCCATCCGCTGCTGGTGCAGGCCGGCTCGTCGGCCGACGGCAAGGAGCTGGCGGCCCGTCACGCGGACGCGGTCTTCACCGCCCAGCAGACCCTGGCCGAGGCCCAGGAGTTCTACGCCGACCTGAAACGCCGCGCCCTGACCGAGGGCCGCGACCCGGAAGCCATCAAGATCCTGCCCGGCATCGTTCCCGCCATCGGCGCCACCGAGAAAGAGGCGAAAGACCTGGAGGAGGAGCTGGACCGGCTGATAAAACCGGAGTACGCACTGAAACAGCTGGCCGACACCCTCCACCTGTCTCCCGCCGACCTGCACCTGGACCGCCCGCTGCCGGCCGACCTGCCGCCCGAGGCCGAGATCGAGGGCGCGAAGAGCCGCTACACGCTGATCGTCGACCTGGCCCGCCGGGAAAACCTGACGGTGCGCCAGCTGATCGGCCGCCTCGGCGGCGGCCGCGGCCACCGCACCTTCGCCGGTACGCCGGAGCAGGTAGCCGACGCCATCCAGCACTGGTTCGAGAACGGCGCGGCCGACGGCTTCAACATCATGGCCCCGGTGCTGCCGTCCGGCCTGGAGCGATTCGTCGACCAGGTGGTGCCGATCCTGCAGCAGCGCGGCCTGTTCCGCACCGGGTACACCGGATCGACGCTGCGCGAGCACTATGGACTGGCTCGTCCCGCCGCAGTACTCGAAGGAGCTTGAAAATGGTCGAATACCGCCCGTTCGGTCGCACCGGCGTCCAGGTGAGCAGCCTGACGCTGGGCGCGATGAACTTCAGCCAGGAAAACGAGGCGGAGGGCGTACGGGTAATCCACCGCGCGCTGGACGAGGGCATCAACATCATCGACACCGCCGACGTCTACACCCAGGGCGAGAGCGAACAGGTGGTAGGAAAGGCGTTGCAGGGCCGCCGAGACGACGTCTTCCTGGCCACGAAGTTCCACGGCCAGATCGGCACCGGCCTGAACACCAGGGGCAACTCGAGGCGCTGGATCATCACCGAGGTAGAGAACAGCCTGCGCCGCCTGAACACCGACTGGATCGACCTCTACCAGGTCCACCGCCCCGACCCCAGCACCGACTTCGACGACACCCTGGGCGCCCTGAGCGACCTGGTACACCAGGGCAAGATCCGCTACCTGGGCACGTCCACCTTCGACCCTTCCGAGATCGTAGAGGGCCAGTGGACAGCCGAACGGCGAGGCCGCGAGCGGGTAGCAAGCGAACAGCCGCCCTATTCGATCCTGGTCCGAGGCATCGAACGCGAGGTGCTCCCGGTAGCCCAGCGCTACAACCTGGCAGTGATCCCATGGAGCCCGCTGGCCGGCGGCTACTTGTCAGGCCGCTACAGCCGCGCGCTGACCGAGCCGATCTCCCCACGTGCGGCCCGCCTGCCCACCCGCTACGACCCAACAAACCCGGCAAACGCCGCAAAGCTGGCAGCGGTAGAGAAGCTGCAGGCCTTGGCCGACGAGGCGGGCTTGTCACTGATCCACTTGGCCCTGGCCTTCGTCCTGAACCACCCCGCGATCACGTCGGCAATCATCGGCCCCCGCACGGTCGAGCACCTGGAGTCCCAGCTGGAGGCAGACAAGGTGACCTTGACCCCCGACATCCTCGACCGCATCGACGAGATCGTCCCCCCAGGCACAAACCTGAACCCTTCCGACGTAGGCCACCTACCCCCGTCCCTAACCGACAAGGCCACCCGCCGCCGCTGACCGGCCCAGCAGCCAGATGGCCAAGGCTTGTGGAGTTCCGGTCAGCTCATGACAGGAACTCCACAAGATCGCCAGCCGCCATTTTGCGTCTCGGCCTCGTTCAACGTTGATCGATTTGGCCGAGTACGGTCTCCCGGTGCCTTTGCCAATCTCGAAGAAACAGCTCAGTAAGCTGGGTGATCGGATCGCGGCTGGTGACCCTCCGGCGAAAGAGGACCTCGCCCAGCTAAAAGAGGTCCTGCGTGCCTATCAAGCGATCTTGGATGCCGTCGAGGAACAGCTCGTCGCAATTGATCTTGTGGCTGCCGCGCGGGTGAAGACGCGTTCGGTACTCATTGAGAAATTGCGTCGCGAAAAGGGCATGGAGTTGGCCCGAGTCCAGGACATGGCGGGTGCGCGCACGATCGTCGACGGCGGCTGGGTCGACCAGGATGCCGTGGTTGCGCGGATCGTGTCCCACTTCGAGAGTTGGACGAGCCGGTCTTCCCGGATTGTCGACCGGCGTGTCCGGCCGAGCCGCGGCTACCGCGCCGTTCACGTCATCGTCTTCCCGGAGGGTGTGCCGGTCGAGATTCAGGTGCGTACTGAGCTGCAGAACTACTGGGCGCAGATCGTTGAGCGTCTCGCCGACCGGTGGGGCCGTGGCATCCGATACGGTGGCGACCCGGACGACGGCCACCTTCCTGCGGAGGGCGTTGCTCGTCGTGACGGAAGCCCGGTGTCCCGCCGTCGAGTGATTGGCGATCTGCGCGAGGTCTCCGATGAGATCGCGCAGCTTGAGGCATCCGAACGCGAGTTGATTTCGTATCAGGCGAATCGGCCGAAGAGCCTGGAGGACTGGATCGCGGAAATCCTTCAGCGTGAAGTTGCTGACCTGGATGCGGATGCGAGAATCATTTACCCGCGCTTCCGGATGTTGTTCAAGCGGCTCATCACCCCAATCATGCGGCATGGGGGTTCCCGGCTTCTGAAAGGCGGTCGCAGCCTGCGGCATGCCAGGAGACTTGCCGGCCGCATGATCCGCCGGACGGTGCCGGATGTCGAGCCACCCGATGCAGACTTCGTACGGGTGAAGATACGTACTTGCGACCCGTTCGTTGACGACGTGACAGACGAACTGAGGTCGCGGCTGCAACGTCGGCAGGATACCCTCCGGCTGAGGTTGCAGAGATTGGCCGACTACGTGGAGCGGGGAGGAATCCGGTGAAACATTACCTCGTGGTGTTCGATCGCCGTTCGGGCTCCATTGTCCGGTTCGACGAGTTTGCGGTGTCTGATGACGCTCTGACAGCGCGATTCGACGCAGAGGATGAGTTCGCGGACAACAGCGACATCGAGATCGTGGTCCTCGGCGCTTCCTCGGAAGAGATCCTGTGGCGAACGCATGGGCGCTACTTCCGGCGCACCAAGGAGCTGGCGGTTGATGCGCTCAGCGCACTTCGTGAGTTCGAAGCGGCCTCGCGCGTTCGCGCTGCGCTCTGAGTTCAGCCTGCGGTGAGCGCGTCTGAGATTGACTTGGCGCCGCCGTGCGAGCTTGACCCGCCGTCGACCGGGATCTCGGCGCCGGTGACGTAGGCGGCGGCATCGCTCAACAGGAACGTGATGACGGCCGCCACCTCGGCAGGAGTGCCGGCCCGGCCGAGCGGAGCCGAGGCGATGCTGGCTGCTCGGAACGCGGGGGCCGCCGACGCGGTCATCGGGGTGTCGATGAAGCCCGGGTGCACGACGTTGACCCGGATTCCCTGGGGGCCTAGGGCCAGGCATGCGGCGTGGGTCAGCCCCCGCAGGGACCATTTGCTGGCGGTGTAGGCGATTGGGTAATGGCCCTGGAGGGCGGCCAGCGAGCCCACGTTCACGATCGACGACCCGGACGGCATCAGCGGCGACAGCGCTTGGATGCCCAGCAACGGGCCGAGCACGTTCACTGCCTGGACCTGCGAGAAGTCGGCCGGGGTCACCGAGCCCAGGCGGGCCCGCCACGTCGCGCCCGCGCAGTTGACCAGGCCGTGCAGCGGGGAACCGGAGAGAGATGCCGCCAGGGAGGTCCACGCCTGCTCCGCCCGTACATCGAAACCGGTGGAAAGATCCAGCGCGACCACCTCATCTCCCGATGCCCGCAGGGCGTCGGAAACCGCGGCCCCGATCCCCGACGCCGCCCCGGTAACCACGATTCGCCGCATGAACTCACTGTGCGGTGAGCAACAGCAAACCGGGAGAACGAAATGCTGATGGGCGCCATCGACGGCGGTTATGAAGGGCTGAGCCCGCGCCGGGGATGACCGATCGGTAGGGCTATGACCCAGTTCTGGCGGTGGGGCGCCTTCCTGATGTACGGCAGTCTGGCCGTAGTCGTCGGCACCCTGCTGGCCGGGCCGCCGACGGACGGGGCGGTGCCGCCGTGGCAGCTGCTCGTAGCCATGCCGGTCTTCGAGCTGATCGGGATCGGCATGGCCGTCCGGGCCTGGCGGCATCCGGGGCTGGACCGGCGCAGCCGGCGGGCCTGGGGCGTCATCGCGATCTCGCTGCTGCTTCGAGGGGCGGCCGGTTCGGTGCGGCGGCCGGCCATCCTGATCACCGTCGCCATGGTGATGCTGGTGGCGGGGGATGCGTACCTGGGCTACCGGCAGAGTCATTTCGGGGACGTGCCGCCGGACCGGTGGCAGTACGCGTGCTGGATCACCGGGCACTTCCTGCTGGCCATGGCCGCCTTCGCCCAGGTGCGCGAGGCCGGTGGGCACCGCCTGCGGATCGAGGACCCGACCGCGCGGGCCGCCGCCCGGCTGCCGTACGCGGCGATGGGCGTGGGCTACGCGCTGATGCTGGTGGCCGTGCGGGACTACCCGCTGCGCCCGGTCGGGCTGGTGCTCGGGGCGGTGGCGATGACCGGGGTGGTGGTGGCCCGGCAGATCATCGCGCTGCGGGAGAACCACGAGCTGGCGACGACGGACACGCTGACCGGGCTGGTCAACCGCCGGCAGCTGTACGAACGGTTGCGGCTGGCCGTGGCGCGGGCCCGCGGGCGTGGCAACGTCGCCGCCGTGCTTATCGACATGAACGAGTTCAAGCAGGTCAACGACACGATGGGGCACGAGGCGGGGGACCAGCTGCTGGTGGCTTTCGGGCGGATCCTGCGGGCCAGCGTGTTCGGCACCGACGTGGTGGGCCGGCTCGGCGGGGACGAGTTCGCGATCGTGCTGCACGACATCGACTCGGTGGACCAGGCGGTCGCCGTGGTCAACCGGATCATGGCCGCCATGCGGGAGCCGGTGCTCATCGGCGAGGTCGCGGTGCAGCCGCAGGCGAGCTTCGGCATCGCGCTCGCGCTGGCCGGCGAGGACGACGCGGACGCTCTGCTGCACCGCGCCGACCTGGCGATGTACCAGGCAAAACAGAAGAGGACCACGGGGTACGCCGTGGAAAAGGTCTGACGTGATCATGTCCTCAGGCGGTGTGACGTACGACCGATGAGGCTGGTCGGGCGGAGACACCGTCTGCGGAAGGGACGGCTCGGATGTGGCGTTGGGGTGCCTTCCTGCTCTATGGGAGCTTCGCGCTCTGCCTTGGGAGCATGGCGGCCGGTCTCAACGCGCCACCCCCGGCGGCGCCCTGGCAGATCAACGTCTTCGACGGCCTGTA
This sequence comes from Paractinoplanes tereljensis, assembly GCF_016862435.1. Lineage (GTDB taxonomy): Bacteria > Actinomycetota > Actinomycetes > Mycobacteriales > Micromonosporaceae > Actinoplanes > Actinoplanes tereljensis. The sequence continues at coordinate 69,604 of NZ_BOMY01000051.1, read as the reverse complement.
CGGGATCGTCAGCATCGTGATGGCCGTCCGGGCCTGGCGGCACCGTGGCCTCGACCAGCGCAGCCGGCGGGCCTGGGGGATCATCGCGATCTCGTTCGTCATTCTGATGCTCTCCGGCGTGGTGCGCGGCATCTTCCCGGGCAACGCCTTCCCGACCCCGGGTGACACGCTGCGCCTGCTGTTCGCGCCGGTGCTGCTGGCGGGGCTGCTCACGCTGCCGTTGCGCACCCGCGGCCGGCGTACCCGGCACAAGATGTGGCTGGACACCGCGCTCGTGATGATCGGCAGCGGGATGCTGCTGTGGTACTTCGAGGCCGGCGACAACCTGGACCGGGCCGAGCACATCTCCGGCAACGCTCTCGCGGCCGCCATGGCCTACCCGGCGTTCGACCTCGTGATGATCTTCGGGGCGACCGTGGTGCTGATGCGCGGGGCCGCGGCCTCGGTGCGCCGGCCGGCCATCCTGATCACCCTCGCCATGCTGGCGCTCGTCGTCGGCGACGCCTACTTCGGGTACGTGCAGACCCAGCTCGACAACGTCACGCCCTCCGACAACTGGCAGTACGCCTGCTGGATCGCCGGGCCGTTCCTGCTGGCCATGGCCGCCTACGAGCAGGTGCGCGAGGCCGCGAACCACGACCTGCGGATCGAGGACCCGACCGCGAAGACGGCGGCGCGGTTGCCGTACATCGCGATGGGTCTTGGTTATGCCCTGCTGGTTTTCGCGGTGCGGGACTATCCGCTGCGCACGGTCGGGCTGGTTCTCGGCGCCGTCGTGATGACCGCGGTGGTCGTCGCCAGGCAGGTCGTGGCGCTGCGCGAGAACCACGAGCTGGCCACCACCGACACGCTGACCGGGCTGGTCAACCGCCGGCAGCTGTACTCGCGGCTGCGGATGGCGGTGGCCCGGGCCCGCGGCGGCAATTCGGTCGCCGTCGTGCTGATCGACATGAACGGGTTCAAGCAGGTCAACGACACGATGGGGCACGAGGCCGGGGACCAGCTGCTGGTGGCCTTCGGGCGGATCCTGCGGGCCAACGTGTTCGGCACCGACGTGGTGGGCCGGCTGGGTGGGGACGAGTTCGCGATGGTGCTGCACAACATGGCCTCGGCCGGCAACGCGGTGGCGGTCGTGAAGCGCGTCATCGCCGCCATGCAGGAGCCGGTGGCGATCGGCGACATCGCGGTGCAGCCGCAGGCCAGCTTCGGGATCGCCCTCGCCGAGCGGGGTGAGACCGACGTGGACGCGCTGCTGCACCGCGCCGACATGGCGATGTACCAGGCCAAGCAGGACCGCAAGACCGGATATGCGGTGTACGCCGAGGTGGCCGTCTAAAGATGCACGGCGGCCGCCAAGGGCATGGTCGGGGTGGCCGAGCCGCCGGGCGGTTCTATGGAGACACCCACGTCGGAGGCGTTGCCGATGCCGTTGACGATCCGGACGGTGGCCTTCTCGCCGGCCGTCAGGGTGCCCTCCGGTACCGGGGTCGCGGCGCGGATCGTCCACAGCTGGTAGACGTGGCCGTCGGCCGGTGCGGTGTCGGCGTTCAGGGTGATCACGGCGGCGTCGCGCAGCTTCGACACGGCGACCGTCACCGTGCCGCCGCCGGTGACCGGCTCGTCGTGCACCGTCAGGTCGGGCGCGGCGAGCAGGGTCTCCAGCGATGTCACGCGGGTGTGCTCCGCCCGTACGCGCATCTCCTGAACGGCATAGACCGCCCCGCCCGCGGCGACCACGACGGCGGCCGCGGCCGAAACCAGGCGCAGCCGGGCCGGAGGCCGGCGTTTCCCGGCCGTCGCCGGCGACACCTGGCGGGCCCCGGCGATCGCCTTCATGACGTTGTCGCGCAGCGCGGGCGGCGGCACCGACCAGGCGTCCCCGGCCAGCCGGGCCGACGCTTCCCGAAGTTCGTCGACGTCGGCCTGGCAGGCCGGGCACTCCCGCAGGTGCCGGTCGAACGCGGCGCGTTCCAGGTCGTCGACCGCGTCCAGGACGTAGGCGCCGAGCAGCGCGTGCACGTCGGCGCTCATGACGCCAGCGCCATGCAGTCGCGCAGCCGGATCAGGCCATCTCGCATGCGGGTCTTGACGGTCGGCAGGGGAGCGCCCAGCAGCGCCGCCACCTGGGGATAGGTGTGGCCCTGGTAGTAGGCGAGGGTGACCGCCTGGCGCTGCAGCTCGGTCAGGTCGTGCAGGCAGCGGCGTACCTGCTGGCGTTCCAGCCGGCCGGACACCTCGTCGGCGACCTCGTCGTAGGGGGTGTCGACGGCGGCCCGGCCGACGAACTCGAGGCGATCGGCGGCGGCCTGCTCGGCGCGGACCCGGTCGACGGCCCGCCGGTGCGCGATCGTGCAGATCCACGCGGTGGCCGAGCCCCGGGCCGGGTCGAAGCGGGCGGCGGTGCGCCACACCTCGACCAGGACCTCCTGGGTGACCTCCTCGGCCTGCGCCGGATCGCGCAGCACCCGGCGGATCAGCCCGTGGACCCGGGGCGCGATCAGGTCGTACAGCTTGCCGAAGGCTTTCTCGTCGCCGCGGGCGACGGCTTTGAGCAGGTCGTTCGGGGTGTCGCTGGTGTGCAGCCGGCTGATCGCGGGGTCGGCCATGCGCGCCCTTCCGTCGTCGTTACTCCCCATTCGCGGCTGGGGCGACGGCGGATGGGCGCGGACCGCGACAAATGCGGCTCAGCCGACGGCGCGGGCCAGGGAGACGCCGAACAGGCCGGCCCGGTCGGTCCACCAGTGGTCGAGGGCGAAGCCGGCCTCGGCCAGCTCGTGCCCGATTCCCTCGCGGCGGAATTTCGCCGAGACCTCGGTGCGGATCTCCTCGCCGGCCTCGAAGTCGACCACCAGGTCCACCCCGGGGATGGTTACCTTCATGGGCCAGCGGGCGCGCAGGCGCATCTCGACCCACTCCTGGTCGGGGTCCCAGAGGGCCACGTGGGCGAAGCCGTCCTCGTCGAAGTTGGCGCCGAGGCTGGTGTTCAGGACTCGCAGGACGTTGCGGTTGAAGTCGGCGGTCACGCCCTCGGCGTCGTCGTAGGCGGGGACCACCACGCTGGGGCTCTTCACCAGGTCGGTGCCCAGCAGCAGGTGTTCGCCCGGTTCCAGGACGGCGCGCAGGTCGCCCAGGAAGGCCGACCGCTCCTCGGGGATCAGGTTGCCGATCGTGCCGCCCAGGAAGGCGACCAAGCGGTTGCCGCCGCCGGGCAGGTGTTTCAGGTGGCGGGTCAGGTCGCCGACGATGTTGTGCACGCGCAGGCCGGGGTAGTCGGCTTCGATGCGGGCCGCGGCTGCGGTCAGCGCGCTGGGGGAGACGTCCATCGGGACGAAGGTTCGCAGGGTGCCCTCGGCGGTCAGGGCGTCCAGCAGCAACCTTGTCTTGGTCGAGTAGCCGGAGCCCAGCTCCAGGAGGGTGCGGGCCCGGGTCAGCCGGGCTATCTCGCCGGCCCGGTCGGTGAGGATCTCCCGTTCGGAGCGGGTCGGGTAGTACTCGGGCAGTTCGGTGATCTGCTCGAAGAGCTCGCTGCCGCGGGCGTCGTAGAACCACTTCGGAGGGAGCCATTTCGGGGTGGCGGTCAGGCCGGCGCGAACGTCGGCTCGCAGGGTGCGGGCCAGGTCTTGCTCGTCGAGGTGGACTTCCAGAGTCATCGGTCTCCCAGCTCAGTGATGGTGACGCCGGCGGCGGTGGCGGTTGCGATTAGGAGCGTCTGGTCGGGTACCGGCTGCCAGGCGGGATGGACGTCGAGCGGCTCGGAGGCGACCAGCACGAAACCGGCGCCGGAGCGGACGGACAGGGCGTGGCCGACGGCGGTGGCCACGATGGTGTCGCCGTCGGTGAGCAGCAGGTTGAGCCGGGAGCCGGGGGCGGCCGCCGCCACGTCGGACACCACTGCGGACACCGCCGCTGCCGGTGACAGCCCGGCGCGGAGGCGGTCGCGGACCAGTGCCCACAGCAGGGCCGCGTCGGTCGGTGCTTCCAGGGTGAGCAGGTCTTCCGTGGGCAGGGCGGCGGCCAGCTCGGCCACCGAGCCGGGCCAGCCGGTGACGACACCGTTGTGGCTGAAGAGCCACGGGCCCTCGCTGAACGGCGCGGCCGCGGTCTCGGTCACCGGCATCCCGGCGGTGGCGCTGCGCACCGCCGCCAGCACCGCCCCGGACGAGACCGAGGCGGCGAGGGCGGGCAGCGTGGTGTCACTCCAGATCGGGGTGGGCCGGCGGTACCGGACCGTGCCGCCACCGGGCACGTGCCACCCGACGCCGAAACCGTCGGCGTTGATCGTGCCGCCGCCGCGCATGTCACGCGGCGCCCAGGACTGGTGGACCAGGGAGTGCGGCGGGTCGATCAGCCAGCGGGCCAGCGGTGCGGGTGCGCCGAGATAGGCCAGGTGGCGGCACATCAGGCGTCTCGCGCGCAGCGGAAGCCGCTGAAGATCTGCCGCCGGATCGGGTAGTCCCAGTTGCGGAACGTGCCCCGGACCGCCGACCGGTCGGTGCCGAACGAGCCGCCCCGCAGCACCTTGTAGTCGGGTCCGAAGAAGACCTCCGAGTACTCCCGGTAGGGGAACGGGGCGAAGCCGGGGTAACCGTGGAAGTCGCTGGACGTCCACTCCCAGGCGTCGCCGATCAGCTGGTGCACGCCGAGCGGCGAGACCCCGGCCGGGTAGGCGCCGACCTCGGCCGGCCCGAGATGGCTCTGCCCCAGGTTGGCGTGCGCGGCGGTCGGTGTGTCGTCACCCCACGGGTAGCGCAGCGAGCGGCCGGTGGCCGGGTCCCAGCGGGCGGCCTTCTCCCACTCGGCCTCGGTGGGCAGCCGCTTCCCGGCCCAGGCCGCGTAGGCGGCCGCCTCGTACCAGCAGACGTGCACGACCGGCTCGTCCGGATTTATCGGACTCGTGCGGCCGAAACGCGTGTAGAGCCAGCCGGACGGATCGGAAGTCCAGTGCATCGGCGCGACAAGAGAGGCGGCCTGACGGTGATCCCACCCGGCCGAAGTCCACCAACGCGGATCGTCGTAACCGCCGGCGTCGATGAACGCGGCGTATTCACCGTTGGTCACCGGCGCCCGATCGATGTGGAAGGCCGGCAGCACGACCCGGTGGGCGGGCCGCTCGTTGTCGAGGGCCCAGGCCTCGGTGCTGGTGCCCATGGTGAACTCGCCGGCCGGCACCAGCACCTCACCGGTGATCTTGCCGGCCGAGACAGGGGGCGGCGGCGCTGACAGCACGGGAGCACCGACCCGCAGCTGGTGGGTGGCCAGCATGGTCTCGTCGTGCTGCTGCTCGTGCTGCACGATCATGCCGAACGCGAACGCCCGCTCGACCAGCGGAGTGCCCTCCAACGGCGCGCGGTCGAGCACGTCGAGCACCTTGTCGCGCACGGTCGCGGTGTATTTGCGGGCCTCGCGGGGATCGAGCAGCGGCAGCTGGGTGCGGTCACGGCGGGAGTGCTTGAACGCGTCGTACAGCTCGTCGATGTCGCGGCGCACCGGCTCGCGGCCGCCGACGTCCCGCACCAGCCAGAGCTCTTCCTGGTTGCCGACGTGGGCGAGGTCCCAGACCAGCGGGGACATCAGCGGTGAGTGCTGCCGGACCAGGTCGCCGTCGTCGACGGCCTCGGTCAGCCGGGTGGTGCGGTCGCGGGCCCGGCCCAGCTCGGTGGCGACCAGGTCGCGCAGGCGGTCGGTCTCGTGGGTCATCGGTGCTCCTCGAGTCGACGGTGGACGGTGTCCAGGACGTAGGTGCGGACGGCGGCGGGCAGGCCGGTGCGGTCGAGACGGCGGCCGGCCAGGTCGGTGAGGGCCGCGGCGGCGCGCTTGAGCGCGCGATCGGCCAGACCCGAGCGGTACGCCTGGCGCCAGCGCTCGGCCACCGGCTCGGCCAGCTCGAGGGCGGCCTCGGTGGTTTCCCGGTCGCCGAGCAGCGTCGCGATGATCGCGACCGGTGCGATCCACTCGCCGCCGGCCTGGCTGTCGAGGTATCGCACCTCGAGGTAACCCCGCGGGCGCACCGGCGGGAACAGCAGGCTCAGGTGGTATTCCACGTCGGCGACGGTCGGCGGGACGGGAAGTGCGCCGTTCAGCCAGTCGGTCAGGGTGGCGCCGGGCGGTGGGTCCCAGCTGTCGCCGGCGCGCCGCACGCAGGTCAGCGGGGCGGCCAGCGCGTATCGCACCCAGCCGGCCGCCGGGTCGTCGGGCGGGCCGACCGGCGGATGAGTGAGGCGCGGGTCCATCTCCCACCATGCCGCCATCCGGGCCGAGGCCAGGCCGGTGTCCCGGCCGGCGAAGCGGCTGGAGTTGGCGAAGAGGGCGACCATCGGCGGGCCGAGGGCCTGCACGGCCCGCCATCGCGTCGGCAGCTCGTTCAGAGGGCCGGCGTCGAGGCAGACCTGCAGCCCGGCGGTGCTGCCCATCATGGTGCGACCGTGCCGGCCGCGGCTGTCGAAGGCCTGCTCCATGGCGTTGTAGCGCGGAGTGTTCAACAGCCGGCGGGGTGAACGGTACGGGTCGATGCCGTGCCGGCCGAGGGCCAGGCCGGCGTCGTCGAGCAGGCCGGTGAGGTGGCCGAGGTCGGCGGTGACGGCGGTGTGCAGCTCGCTCAGCGAGGCGGCCGGGGCCGAGGAGATCTCCACCTGCCCGCCCGGTTCGAGGGTGATCGCGCCGCCGGAGGGGAGGGGGTCGGGGTGGGGGGAGGAGGGTGCGTGCCGGCCGAGGGCCTGAAGGACGGTGGCCAGGTCGAGCGGTGCCTGTGGGGCGGCCGCGTGGTGCAGGGTCCATTCGAGTTCGGCGCCGACAGACTGTGGTGGGCCGGTCTTGAAGCAGATGGCGCGGATGTGCGCCTCCACTTCCTCCTGGGTGCGCAGCCGGCGGCTGGTGGCCGCCGCTGCGTCCTGGTCGAGTGTCGTCATCAGACGAACTCCCGTCGTCACGAAACGTAGGCATTTGACTACTTCGGTGCACGACACTACGGCGGGGGTACGACAAACTTTGGAACGGGAAAGGTCAGGCCCGGGTACTTAAGGGGACCTTCCTGGGGCTTTGTCCGCGTAGTGACGTCAATCACTCTTGGAGCTGGATTCACCTCCTCGACACCGGCGCGACAGGTCAGCGACGCCCGTTCCGGGCACTCTCGCCGGGTCCCGCCACGCTCAGGAACACGGTGTCATGACCCCCCGCCTCAGCATTGTTGTGCCCTTTTCCAACGTCGAGCGCTATATCGAGGCATGTCTGGATTCGCTGGCTCGGCAGACCTTCGGAGATTTCGAGGCGATCCTGGTCGACGACGGGTCGAAGGACGGCAGTGGTGACGCGGCCCGGGACTTCTGCGGCCGCGACCCGCGCTTCCGGCTGATCACTCAGGAGAACCAGGGCCCTGGGCCGGCCCGCAACGCCGGAATCGCGCAGGCGCAGGGCGATTACCTGGCGTTCGCGGACGGCGATGATCTGGTGCCGCGGCACGCGTACGAGATCATGATCCGCTCGCTCGACGATACCGCCTCGCAGATCGCGGCGGGCAACGCCCGCCGATTCAACAACACCTCGGGCGTACGTCAGTCCTGGTCGCACCGGCTGCCCTTCGCGATCAACCGACCGGCTACCGACGTGTACGAGCATCCCCGTCTCGCGCTGGACCGGATGGTCTGGAACAAGGTCTACCGCCGGACCTTCTGGGATCAGTACAAATATGAGTTCCCGGCGATGTGGTACGAGGATTACCCGGTCTCGCTGCGCGCATACCTGGACGCGGTCGCGGTCGACTGCCTCGCCGTGCCGATCTACTACTGGCGCGAGCGCGAGTCCGGCGAGTCGATCACCCAGCACAAACTTCAGTACGGCAACCTCGCCGACCGGGTGACCTCGGCCGAGATGGTCCTCGACCTGGTCGGCCGGGCCCCCGAGGCCCGCGACCTGGTGCACAAGCACCTCACCGAGATCGACCTGGTCACCGTCGTGCAGGCGTTCGCGGCCGCGACCGACGAGGAGCTGGAACCGCTTGTCGAGCTAGGCCGCCGGCTCAGCTCCCGGCTCGACCCGCGGATCGTCGCCGCGACGCAGACGTTCCAGCGCCTGGAATACGAGGCCCTGGAGGCCGGCGACGCCGACCTGCTGCGGCGCTTGGCCCAGTTCCGGGCCGAGGGCCACCCGCAGGTGCCGGCCCGCCGCCACCCGGCCCGGCCCTGGCGGTACGAGAGTCAGTACCCGGGCCTGCGCGACTCCCGCCTGTCGGCCGACCTCTACCGGCTGCCGCGGGCCGAGCTCGAGGCCCGGGTGATGACCACCGAGATGGAGTGGACCGCCGACGCGCTGGTGCTGCGCGGCACCGCCGAGATCGTGCACCTCGACGACCCGGGCATGAGCCTGCGGATGTCGCTGGTCTGCGGCCGCCGGTCGCAGCGCCTGAAGGTCACCGTCACCCCGGACGGCTTCGAGACCCGGGTGCCGCGGTCGATGCTGGCCCGGCTGCCCGGCTGGGCATCGTCGGCCTGGATCTCGGTGGAACTGCGCAGCGGCCTGGTGCGCCGGCGCGGCCATCTCGGGCCCGGCGACCTGCAGTACGCCCTCGGCGACCGGACCGCCGGCCGCTGGATCCAGCCGGTCCGCACCCCGGACGGCCGGCTCACCCTGCAGGTGCGCTCGGACGTGCCCGAGGTGACCGGGGCCGAGGTCGACGGCGACCGCCTGGTGCTGACCGGCCGCATCCCGACCCGGATGACCGCGCCCACGCTGCGGCTGGCCCGCTCGGCCGGGGACGTGCAGGTGCCGCTGCAACGGCAGCGCGGTCAGGGGATGGACGACTTCGTGGCCGAGATCGCCCTGGACGACCTGATCGACGTGGTCAACCCCGACGATCCCTTCCTCGACCGTACGGTTCTGGTGCCCCGCCTGCACGACGGTGACGACCAGATCCTGTTGCTGGCCACCGGCGTACGGCATGGGGTGTTGCCGCCCCGGGGTGACCGGGTGATCAGCCTGACCAGGTCGCCGGCGCAGTATTTGAATCTGGCCGAAGGGCCGGTCCGGGTGACCGCCGACCGGGTCGAGGTGGACGGCGGCCGGATCACCGTGTCCGGCCCGCGCTGGGCCGGCGTCGACTACGACCAGATCACCTGGCGGCGGTTCCTGCCCAACTCGGACGACGGCGTCGACGGCCCGTCCCGGCTGACCGTCGACGACACCCGCTGGTCGGCCGAGACCGACCTCGCCGACTTGGCCGGCGGCGAGAACTGGACCCTGTTCGCCGTCTCGTACGCGGTGCAGACCGACTCGTTCATGCTGCCCGCGCTCCCGCCGCGGGCCGGCGCGTTCGCGCTGCGCTCGCGTTCCAGCATCCTGCACCTGGAAACGGACTGACCCGCATGCATCACCACAACTGGTACTACGGCCAGCAGCACATCCTGGCCCGCTACTGCGGCCTGCCCGACGACTTCCCGCCGCGCCTGCCCGGTTACCTGCAGCACGGCTGGAACGTGGGCTGCGGCTGGAACCCGGTGCACGAGTTCTTCGACGGCGCCTGGCGGTTCGTGTGGAGCGACGCGCCCCGCCGGCGCGGCCACTCGCTCGGCCGGCGCGACTACTCGGTCATCGGCGCCCCGATGCTCTACCTGATGGACCTCGAACCCGACCTGGGCCGGGTGCCTTTGCAAGAGCGGAAGGGCACGCTGTGGTTCCTGTTCCACGGGTGGGACGCGCCCGGCATCGGCGCGAAGATCCACGGCGATCACCAGCGGCTGATCGACGAGATCAAGGAGACCGAGACCGAGCCGGTCACCATCAGCCTCTACTACACCGAGTTCGACCGGCCCGAGGTGCGGCGGGTCTACGAGGACGCCGGCTTCGAGGTGATCTGCTTCGGCACCCGTGGCTGGAACTACGAGGGCACCGACCGGCAGTTCCTCTACAAGCAGCTCAAGGCGTTCCGCGGGTTCAAGCGGGTGGCCAGCAACCGGCTCGCCACGGCCATCTTCTACGGCGTCGCGGCCGGCTGTGAGCCGGCCGTCTACGGCGACGCGATGGAGCTCGAGGGCGACAACCCGCTCTTCGGCGGGCAGACCCGCATTTCCCGCCTTTGGCCGGAGCTGCTGGGCAAGGACATCGACCTGGCCGCCGCCCGGGCCATCACCGACGACGAACTCGGCAAGCGGTTCCTGATGCCGCCGGCCGAGATGCGCATGCTCTTCGATTGGAACCAGCGTGACTGACGTCCAGATCGTCCGCGGCGAGCTGCAGCCGTGGACGGACACCCACCCGACCGGCGGCCCGGCCCTGCTCGCCCTCCTCGACGACCTGCTTCCGACGGCTTCGAACGCGCTGATCGCAGGCCCGCACAGCACCGAGGTGATCGAGCTGGTAGCGGCCCGGTGCGCGGCGGTGTCGGTCCTGTTCCGCTCGGTCACCGACGCCCAGGAGTTGCGGGCACCGGAGAACGTCACCGTTATCACCGGGGCGCTCGATGGGCTGAGCGGTGAATTCGACGTGGTGATCGCGGCCGACGGGCTCGACCGGGTGCTCGGCGCCGACTCGCCGGCTCTGAACTGGCCGCAGCGGGCCGCCCTGCTGACCGGCCTGGCCGCTCCGGATGCCCTCCTGGTGGTCGGGGTGGAGAACGAGTTCGCGCTGACCGGGCTCTACGACCGGCGGCCGGTCGACGAGCGGCACGGCGATGACGAGTGGCGGCCGCTGCACGACGACCCCGATCGGCCCACCTCGCCTTCGCAGGTCCGGGACGCGCTCGGGGCGGACCGGCTCTACGCCTCCTACATCGCGGCCGGGGAGGTCCACACCCTGCTCGACGTGGACGCCGCCGCGGCCACCCGGCCCGGCCGGCCCGGTGCTCGCCTGGCGGTCAACGGTCTCGCCGCTGCGGCCACTCACACTCCGCTGCTCGCGCCGGTGTCCGACGGTGCCGACGCGGCCGCCCGGGCCGGGCTGCTCGCGGCGGTCGCGCCCGGCTGGCTCGCGGTACGCGGTGCGGAAGGCGCCGCGCACACGGCGTACGCGGATGGGCTGCTTGTTGATTTTGATGTTGACCAATGGATGGTGAACGGCAACCGGGTGCCCGACACCGAGTCGGTCGAGACCCTGCTCTTCCGGCTCGCGGCGGCCGAGGACGTGCCCGGTTTCCGGGCCTTCGCGGCCCGTCTCGGGGCCTGGGCCAACCCGGACGGCGTCATCCTGCTCGACGACCTGTTCCCGGACGGCGATGACTTCGTCCGCGGGTTTTCCGTCGTTGATCTCGCTGACGAAACCCCGGAGCTGCTCGCCGCTGCCTACCACCGGCTGCGCGACCGGCTCGTGCGTGCCCATCGCCGGCACCCGTGGCCGCCGTGGATGACCGAATCCGACGATCTGGTCGCCACCTGGCTCGGGATGTCCGGTGTGGACGCTACTTTTGAGGTGCTGGCGCGGGGACGGGAGATCGCCGACCTGGTTGCCGAGCCTGCGGTGGCCGAGCCTGACCTGCGTACCCTCCTGGCCGACGCGGAGACCGCGCGGGTCCGCGCGAAAGAGTTGGCCGGCAAGGTCTTCGGTCTGGAACGCACGCTGCGGTTCCGGGACCAGAGCCTGCGCACCCGTGAGCAGCAGATCCGTACCGTCCGCGACGACCTGCGGGGCCTGCGCCGCTCGCCGGCGATGCGGCTGCACGAGATCACCCGCAAGGTTGCCAAGATCCGTGACCCGCGGAAGTTCGCCGGCGCGGTTAAGCGTCGGCTAAGAAAGAGCTGACGCTTGTCATAACGCTGACCTGGGGTTTCCGGCATTGCCGAAAGTGGGTGCCGGAAACCTGAACGAAACTCTCCCGCCGCCCGTATCGACGGTTGGCAACGCAGCCGGTGGAGGGAGAAGCCCCGCGATGGCAGGGAACGGAATCGACACGTCGATCCTGAACAAGGGAGCGCACAGTGCGTCTTATTTCGATCTCGCTCGAAGTGCCGGCGAGGGCGCCGATATCGTCGACTTCTGCATCCCGTGCAACCCGTACTTCCCGACCCCGGAGATGTTCGACGAGCTGTCCCGGGATCTGAAGAACATCCTGAAGTACTACCCGTCGGACTCGATGGGGATCACCAAGAAGCTCTCCAGCGTGCTGGGCCTGCACCCGCAGACGGTCGCGATGGCGAACGGCTCCACCGAGCTGATCACCTGGATCGACCACCTGCTGATCAAGGAGAGCATCGCGGTACCGATCCCGACCTTCGGCCGGTGGACCGACCAGCCGCTGGAGACCGGCAAGCGGGTCGACATGTTCCCGCTGCAGGAGCGCGAGGGCTTCCGGCTCAACCTGGACGACTACGTCCGGTTCATCCGCGAGCGCAACTCCCGGGTCGCGGTGATCTGCAACGTCAACAACCCGGACGGCAACTACATCCCCCGGCGCGACGTCATCCGGTTCATGGACATGCTGGGCGACCTCGACCTGGTGGTGGTGGACGAGTCGTTCATCGACTTCTCCGACGCCGAGCAGTACCCGTCGGTCGGCCCCGACGCGGTGATCCGCCCGAACACGGTGGTGCTCAAGAGCCTCGGCAAGAACTTCGGGCTGCACGGCATCCGCTTCGGCTACATGCTGGCCAACCCGGCTATCGCCGGGAAGATCGCCAAGGCGCTGCCGAAGTGGAACCTCAACTCGCTGGCCGAGAAGGTCGTCTTCATGATTCAAGACCATGAGGAGGAGTACGAGGACAGCCTGCGCCTGCTTTCCCGGGACCGCCGTCAGATGGCCGGCGAGCTGGCTCGGGTGCCCGGGCTGACGGTGTTCCCGTCGCAGGGCAACTTCTTCCTGGTCAAGCTGCCGACCGAGTGGTCCGGGGTGGCGCTGCGCGACTTCCTCGTCGCCAACCACGGCGTCTACACCCGGGAATGCGGCAACAAGCTCGGGATGACCAGCCAGTTCATGCGGATGGTGGTGCGGCCGCCGCGCGACGTCGACCGGCTGATCGACGGGATGATGGATTACGGGCGCCAGTTCATGCGCGGCTCGCAGTACGACGATGGGCCGATCGACATGCGCCGCGGCGGTGTCGGTGGTGGCGGCTGGGGCAACAACAACATGGACGACGTGCCCGACAACCTCATTCAATACCCGAGCCGGCGTACGGAGTACACCGCCCGGCGGGCCGCCAACGGCTGAGTTTCACGCTCGACGTGAAGACGGAGGGCACCCTGGCGGGGGTGCCCTCCGTCGTACCTCTGGTACATCCTGACATATCTTCCGGCCCGATGGTGTCGGCTGTTCGATCGCCGTACATACGGGTGTTTGCTTGATCCCGCATCGTGACGGCATGCCGCACTACGTCGATGCCGTCGCCGCCAGCCCGTGGGTCCTGGCCGTGGTCTTCGTCGTGGCCGGAATGGACGCGCTGCTGCCGTTCATGCCGAGCGAGTCCACCGTGGTCGCCTGCGGGGTGGCCGCCGCGAGCACCGGCCGGCCACACCTGGCGCTGCTGGTGACGGCGGCCGCGGCCGGGGCGTACTGCGGCGACGCGATCTCGTTCCGGATCGGCCGGCGCAGCACCTCCATTTCCGAGCGGTTAACCCACCGGCGGGCCCAGGCCGTGCACGGCTGGGTGCAACGGTTGCTGAGCAGCCGCGGCGGTGTCGTCGTGATGTTCGCCCGGTACGTGCCGGGTGGGCGGTCCACCACCGCGCTCGCGGCCGGCCTGGTCGGCTATCCGAGCGCGCGTTTCCACTGGTACACGGCGGCCGGGGTGCTGCTCTGGTCGATCCAGGCGGCGTTGATCGGCTACCTCGGCGGAGCGCTGTTCGCCGAGCATCCGATCCTCGGTTTCCTGCTGGCCAGCGGGATGGCGCTGGCCGTCACCGGACTGGCGGTCCTGGTGCAAAGTACGGCAAGCCGGGTTCCCGCACCTTGACGGCCATGTATGCGTCATGTCTGCTTCGCCGGTAGGACGAGCCCATGCCACGACCGGCCGGGAGGGTCCACCCATGCCCACCAGACGTCAACTTCTTGCCGGCGCCGCCGTAGCCGCCGGTGCCGCCACCCTTCCGGCCACCGCCGCGTACGCCGCGCCGGCCGACCTGTTCCCGCTCGGCGTCGCCAGCGGTGACCCGCTGCCCGGCGGCGTGATCCTCTGGACCCGCCTGTTGAAAGATGGCGGGCTGCCTGATCGGCGCATCGACGTCGAGTGGCAGGTCGCCCACGACGAGCGGTTCCGCCGCGTGGTGCGGTCCGGCCAGGTTTCTGCCCGCCCGGAACTGGCGCACTCGGTGCATGTGGACGTGCGTGGCCTCGAACCGGGGCGGGAGTACTTCTACCGCTTCCGCGCGCTGGGCCGGCTCAGCCCGACCGGCCGTACTCGCACTGCTTCTAAAGAAACGAGCCGGCTGCGCTTCGCCACCGTCAACTGCCAGGACTTCCAGAACGGCTACTGGCCGGCCTACTGGGGACTCGCGGCCGAGGACGTCGACGTGGTGCTGCACCTCGGTGACTACATCTACGAGTACGACCCGAGCAGCCGGTTCGCCGACCGCAACCACACCACCCCGCAGACCCCCGGCCTCGACCAGCTCGTCACCCTCGACGACTACCGGGCCCGGCACGCGCAGTACAAGGGCGACCCGGCGCTGCAGGCCGCGCACGCCGCGTTCCCGTGGATCGTCACCTGGGACGACCACGAGACCGAGAACAACTACGCGTCGCTGATCGACGAGATCGACGACACCGGCTCGCGGCTCTTTACCAAACAGCAGTTCGCCAAGCAGCGCGCGGCCGCCTACCAGGCCTACTACGAGCACATGCCGATCCGGGCCGACCTGCGGCCGGGCAGCTCCGACCTGCGCATCTTCCGGCGCTTCGACTTCGGCCGGCTGCTGCGGCTCAACGTGCTCGACACCCGGCAGTACCGCACCGACCAGCCCGGTGGGTTCCCCGGCGACTTCGGCCTCGCGGCCACCGGCGATGCCAACACGGCCGGCACGCTGACCGGTGCGGATCAGGAGCGCTGGCTGCTGGCCGGGCTCGACCACTCGCCGGCCCGCTGGAACGTCATCGCCCAGCAGGTGATGATGAGCCGGATCAAGTTCCCCAACCCGACCGGCGGGGTGCCGCCGATCATCGCCAACCTGGACCAGTGGGACGGTTACGCGCCGCAGCGGGCCCGGCTGCTCAGCCACCTCGCGGCGGCCCGGGTCGCCAACCCGGTGGTGCTGGCCGGCGACATCCACTCGACCTGGTTCAGCGAGCTGTACACGAACTTCGACGATCTGGCGGCGAAGCCGGTCGCGGTCGAGTTCACCGCCACCTCGGTCAGCTCGGACTTCCCGCTCGCGTTCGACGCCCCGCTCAAGGCGCTCAACCCGACCCTGAACCCGCACGTCCGCTACTTCGACGGATCCCGCCGCGGCTACCTGCGCAGCACGGTCACCCGCTCGGCGTGGCACACCGACGTCCGTACGGTGGCGACCATCGACGTCCGCGAGACGCCGGTGACCACTTCCGCCTCGTACGCCGTCGAAGCGGGAACCTCTCGGCTGGTGACCGCGTAGTCCAGAGTGGATAGGTTGGGGCCGTGCCCGAGATGACGGACGTCGCGATCATCGGGGCCGGCCCCGCCGGTCTCACCCTTGCCAACCTGTTGCAGCGCAACGGCATCAGCTGTGTCGTGCTGGAGTCGCGCGATCGTTCCCATGTGGAGGACCGGCAGCGAGCCGGCGTGCTCGACCACTACGGCAGCGAGATCTTCGCGAAGGCCGGCCTGGCCGACGCGGTGATCGCCGGCGCCTACCGCGAGAAGTTCCTGGAACTGCGCTACGAGGGCGAGCCACACTTCTTCGACGGCCCGTCGCATGCCGGCGGCCGGGCCGGCGTGATCGTCCCGCAGCAGCTGCTGGTCCGCCGCCTGCTGACCACGTTTCTCGAGGGCGGCGGCGATCTGCGTTTCGCGGCGAAAGACGTGGCGCTGCACGATCTGACGACGACGCCGCGGGTCACCTACGCGGGCGGCGAGCTGACCGCGTCGTACGTTGCTGGTTGCGATGGTTTTCACGGGGTGAGCCGCGGCAGCATCCCGGCCGCCGAACTCACCACCTACAGCTTCGACCACGGCATCGGCTGGTACACAGTGCTGGCCGAGGCGCCGCCGCCCCGGCACGCCCTGATGGCGATCAGCGAGCACGGCTTCGCCGCGCAGTTCGCCCGGGGCCCGCACTCGAGCCGCTTCTACCTGGAATACCGCCCCGGCGCCGAGGACCCCCGCGAGTGGCCCGACGACTACACCTGGGAACAGCTGCGGCTACGGCTGGGCGATCCAGACCTACCCGGCGGCGCGATCACCGACAAGGAAATCGTCGAGATGCGCAGCTTCGTGGCCGAGCCCATGGCCTACGCCAATCTCTTCCTGGCCGGCGACGCCGCCCACATCATCACCCCGATGGGCGCCAAGGGCATGAACCTGGCCCTGGCCGACGCCGACGTCCTGGCCACGGCCCTGACGGCCGCCCTGCGCGACGCCGACGACGGGCCGCTGCGCTCCTATTCGGACACCTGCCTGCGCCGAACGTGGGACTACCAGGAGTTCAGCCGCTGGTTCACCGAGATGGTCCACGACGCCGGAGCCCAGTCCGACCCGTTCCGCCGCCGCCTGGCCAAGGCCCGCTTCGACCGCCTCTGGGCCAACCCGAAGGCCGCCGCCTGGTTCGCCGACATGATGGCCGGCACCGCCCTGCTTTAGGCGGACCAGGTGCCCAGCGCCGCGATGGTGGCTTCGATGAGGACGGCATCGATGGGGGTGCGCTCGATCGTGCTGCGGTAGTACATCGGGCCGATGGCCATGGCGGCGGCGTTCTCGCTGGGAATCGCCAGGGTGATCTCGCCGCGCGCCTGGGCGTCGTCGAGAGCGGCCGCGAGGCGTCCGCGGAGAATGCCGGCGAACTGAGCGCGCCGGGCGTCCATGTTCTCGTCCCAGAGGGCGGTGCCGGCCAGGGTCGTGGACACGGCGCGCACGTCGTCGAGATCCAGCTGCCGGGCGATCGCCGTCAGCTCTCGTCGTAGCCAGTCCCGGGTGGGGACGGTGGGTTCGGCCAGGAACGGCATCGGGACGGTGGCCATCGCCTCGCCGAGGAGAACCTCGGCTCGCGGCCAGTGCCGATAGACCGTCGCGCGCCCGACCGCGGCACGCTCCGCCACCTGCACGTGCGTCACTGCTGCCGGGCCTTTCTCCAGCAGGAGTTCACGGGCGGCGTGCAGGATCGCCTCCCGGCTGCGGAGGAAGCGTGGATCCGTCTCGGTGGGCACCAACTCATCTTATGAGACGGGTTGACTCATAGTCGAGGTGTAGTCCATTCTTCTGTCTATGAGACATCCTGTATCGCAGACGATTGTTGTTCTCGGAGCGTCCGGCGCCACCGGACGGCACGTGGTGTCCACCGCCCTCGAACGCGGACATGAGGCGGTGGCACTCGTCCGCCGGCCGGGATCGTTCGCACGGCGCGACGGTCTGACCGAAATGATCTGGCCCGACGTCACGGACACCGCGGCCCTCACCCGCGTCCTGCCGGGCGCCGACGTCGTGATCAGCGCGCTGGGCGGAGCCGCCGGCGGACCGACGACGGTCTGCGCGGACGGCATCCGATCGGTGGTGACAGCGATGGGAGCAACCGCGGTGACCCGCCTGATCGCCGTCAGCGCGCACGGCGTACTGGAGACACACGACAGGTCGCTCTACTCCCGGGCGGTGTGGGCGAACGTGGCCGAGAGGATGCGCGACAAGGAGGCGATGGAACCGCTGATCACCGGTTCCGGGCTGAACTGGACGATCGTGCGGCCACCGAAGCTGTCGGACCGCGACCCGACCGGGAAGTACACGGCCGGCACCGACCTGCCGATGCGGCTCTGGAGCTCGATCGGCCGCGCCGATCTCGCCGCTTTCCTGATCGACGAGGCCGAGACCCCGCGGTACGAACACGCCTACCCGCGGATCACCCGATGAAGAACGCGATCCCCGACCTGACCGACAAGGTCGCGGTCGTCACCGGCGCGACCGGCGGCATGGGTCAGATCATCGCCGCCGGCCTCGCCCGGGCCGGCGCGCACGTGATCACCATCGCCCGCGACCCGGCCCGCGCGGACGCTCTGCGCGCCCGCGTCGGTCCGCAGGCGGTGAACCGGCTCGAGGTCATCACCGGGGATCTGTCCCGGCGCGAGGACGTCCGGACCGCCGCGCAGAACATCGTGGACCGGCACGACCAGATCCACCTTCTGATCAACAACGCCGGCGCGCATTTCCCCGAACACCACGTCTCGGCCGACGGCGTCGAGATGCACATCGCCCTCGACTACCTCGCCGCCTACGGCCTGATGACCCGGCTGGACGGCCCGCTACGGCGCGGCCGGGCGCGGGTGGTGAACGTCGCCAGCGACACCCTCAACGACACCCGCCAGGTCAAACTGGCCGGCCGGCCCCGCCCGGCGACCCTCGACCTGACCGGCGTCGACGACCTGGCCGAGGTGAATTCCGCCGCCGGGTTCGTGCCGTTCGAGGCGTACGCACGAGCGAAGCTGATGACCGTCACCGCCGGCTATGCCCTCGCGCGCGGCCTGGCCGCGGACGGAGTGACCGTGAACGCTCTGCATCCCGGCATCGTCGCCACCAGCATCGTCGACGACCTCGTACCGGCACCGCTGCGCCCGTTCCGCGCGGTGATCCGCCGCAGCCTCCTCACTCCGGCCCAGGGTGCCGAGACCGCGCTGCGGATCGCCACCGATCCCGGCCTGGCCGGAGTGACCGGCCGATACTTCAACCGCGACGTGGAGAAGACCACACCGCCGGTGTCCCATCACGAGGGCACCCAGCAGAGACTCCTGGCACTAAGCCGGCTCCACTTCGCCCACTGAGCACACGGGCTCTATCCGCCGGCCATCGCGCCTACCACCAGGAACGGCTCCTCGCCGGCGGCGACCCGGTCGGGGAGCTCGGTGTCGGGTGGGTCGTTGGAGAGGTCCTCCTCGCAGGCGAAGAAGCGGACCAAAGGGCGGCGCTTTGCCGTGGTTCGGTCGCGCATGGTGCCTATCAGCATGGGGAACTGCTGCTCTACCGCGTCCAGGACGGACCGCTGGGTTATCGGGGCGGGGACCTCCAGCTGGACCTCGCCGGTCACCTTCGCCAGGTTTCGCAGGTGGGGTGGGAGGATCACTCGGATCACGGCAGGACCTGGACTTCCACCGAGAGGACCGTGGGCAGGTCTCGGACGATGGGCTGCCAGCTGTCGCCGCCGTCGGGGGAGCCGTAGACCTGGCCTCCCGTCGTGCCGAAGTAGATGCCGCAGTCGTCCAGGGTGTCCACCGCCATCGCGTCGCGCAGGACATTTACGTAGCAGTTCTCCTGGGGGAGGCCGTTGGTCAGCGGCTCCCACTCGCCGCCTCCGGTTCGGCTGCGGTAGACGCGCAGCTTGGCGTCGGGCACGTAGTGCTCGGAATCGCTGGTGATCGGGATTACGTAGACCGTTTCCGGCTCGTGGGCGTGCACGCCGATCGGGAAGCCGAAATCCGTCGGCAGGTCGCCGCTGATTTCGTGCCAGCGGTCGCCGGCGTCGTCCGTACGCATGACGTCCCAATGTTTCTGCATGAAGAGGACGTCCGGGTTGGCGGGGTGCATGGCCAGGTTGTGCACACAGTGGCCGACCTCGGCGTCCTCGTCGGGGATGCCGCCGGAGCGCAGGCCGCGGTTGATCGGTTCCCAGGTCTGGCCGCCGTCGTCGGTGCGGAACGCGCCGGCTGCCGAGATGGCCACGAAGATCCGGTCGGGGTCCACCGGGTCGAGAATGATGGTGTGCAGGCACATGCCGCCGGCGCCGGGTTGCCAGGCGGGGCCGGTCGGGTGGTTGCGCAGCGCGGTCAGCTCGGTCCAGCTGCCGCCGCCGTCGGTGGAGCGGTAAAGGGCCGCGTCCTCGGCTCCCGCGTACACCGTGTCGGGGTCGGTGCGGGACGGCTCGAGGTGCCAGATCCGCTTGAACTCCCACGGGCGGGGGGTTCCGTCGTACCAGAGGTGGTCGCCGACCTCGCCCGTGTACGCGAAGTCGTTGCCCACCGGGTTCCACGAGCGGCCGCCGTCGTCGGAGCGCTGGATCACCTGCCCGAACCAGCCGGACGACTGTGATGCCCATAGTCGGTCGGGGTCGGCCGGCGAGCCGGCCACGTGGTAGATCTCCCACCCGCCGAAGTGCGGGCCGCTCACTTTCCAGTCTTTGCGGGTGCCGTCGGCGGTCAGCGTGAACGCGCCCTTGCGTGTGCCTACCAGGAGCCGGACGTCAGTCATGGCCCCCATAGTGCCCTAGGTCACACTAGTCCGGGGTGGCGGCCGGGAGGCAAATCTTGGCCTTGGTGCCGCGTCCGGTGCCGGCCGAGTCGAGGGCCAGCCGGCCGCCGTGCGCGTTGACGATGCGCCAGGCGATGGCCAGGCCGAGGCCCATGCCGGGGACGGCTTGCTCCTGGGCGTGCCGGCCGCGGTAGAAGCGTTCGAACACGTACGGGAGCTCCTCGGCGGGGATGCCGGCGCCCTGGTCGTGCACCTCGATCTTGGCCCCGGCCACCAGCACGCTTACCTCGTTGCCGCCGGGAGAAAAGGCCACCGCGTTGCGTACGACGTGTTCGAGTGCCTGGCTCAGGGCGGCGGCTTCGCCCACGACGTACGCCGGGGATTCTTCGCCCGAAAGAGTGACCTTCACGCCTCGCTCGGCCGCCAGGGGTTCGCAGGTGTCAACCGCGCTGCGGGCGGCGGCGGCGAGATCGACCAGACCGTCGGCCTTGGCCGGCGCGTCGTCCGGCCGGGCCCCGGCCAGCAGGTGGTCGACCATCCGGACCAGCCGGTCGCCGTTGCGCCGGATCGGTTCGAGCATCCGCCGGTACGGGGCCAGGTCCTCGTCCTCGGCCAGCATCTCCAGGTAGCCCTGCATGGTGGTGACCGGCGTGCGCAGCTCGTGCGAGACCGTCGCGACCAGGTCCTGTTCGCGGCGCATCAGGCGAGCGAGTTCGGCGTCCAGGACGCTCAGCCGGTTCTGCTCGCGTATCGCCTCCAGGTGGCCGGTGGCCTGGGCGGCCAGGTCGCCGAGCAGGGTCAGCTGGCGCTCGCCGATGTCGCGCGGCTCGCGGTCGAGGACACAGACGCTGCCCAGGATGTAGCCGTCCGGGTTGACCAGCGGTACCCCGGCGTAGAACCGGAGGTACGGCGCACCGGTGACGTTCGAGAACTCCTGGAACCGGGAGTCGACATGGGCGTCCGGGACGATCAGCGGGCGCGGGTCGTCGACCATCCAGGCGCAGAACGAGATGGACCGGGGCGCCTGGTTGCCGTCCATGCCGGTGTTGCCGGCGAACCACTGACGGTTGCGGTCGACAAGCGTCACGGTCGACATGGGCGTGTCGAAGATCCGTGCGGCGAGCCGGGTCAGGTCGTCCAGCACGACGGGGCGTACCGCGTCCAGCAGGCCATACGTGTACAGCGCCGCCAATCGGGAGTGCTCTGCCGTTGAGCTCAACGTGGTGTCCTGTTCGTCGGTGATGTAGTCGTAGGTCGGCACCGCAAGTCGCTACCTGAGAGGTTCACCTTCAGCACGTAAGGTCCCCTGCTATGACGCGGATCCTGTTGATCTCGGGGAACACCCGGGCCGACTCGCTGCATACCGCGGCGCTGCGCACGGCGGCCCGGTTCGCTCCGGCGGAGATCAGTGCGTCGCTCTACGACGGCCTACGTGACCTGCCGGCGTTCGTGCCGGGGGAGTACAGCCCGCCCGACCCGGTGCAGTTCCTGCGCCTGCAGGTCGCCGCCGCTGACGCCGTCGTGTTCTCTACCCCGGAATTCGCCGGATCCATCCCGGGCAGCCTGAAAAATCTGCTGGACTGGCTGGTGGACGGGGGCGACCTGAGCTACAAGCCGGTCGCCTGGCTGTCGGTGTCCACGCCCGGTTCGGACGACGGGGCGCGCGAGCTGCTGGAGACGGTGCTCGCGCACGCGAACGCGAAGATGCTGCACCCGGCCTGCATGCGGATCCCGCTGAACGCGGCCGCGCTCGACGAGGTCGACGGCACGCTCACCGACCCGCAGCTGCACCGGGCGCTGCTGGACATGCTCGACGTCCTCGCCCGGGCGCTGGCCGCGCCCAAGCCCAAGGCCCAGCCGTCCTGGCAGGGTGTCTCCAGCATGTTCCCGGTGGTGCAGCGCAACGACGCCTCCGCCCCGTTCCGGTCCTGGCGGGCGGAGATCTGGCGGCCAGACGCCTAAAAACCGGCCTTTCCCGGCCGATGTGAACCACAGCGGTCGACAACGCCGGGAGAACGCGTGGGCAGGGAACGGGACGAGGGGTTCACCCTCGTCGAAATGGTCGTGGCACTGGCCATTCTGAGCATCACCATGCTCGCCAGCGCGCCGTTCTTCGTCCGGAGCCTCACCAACGTCAACAAGCAGCGTTCCAAGCAGGCCGCGATCCAGCTCGCCGACACCGCGATGGAGCAGGTGCGCGGTCTGAAGGGCAGCTCGCTGCTGAGCGGCCGCAGCGCCAACGCCACCCAGGCGCAGTTCACCGCCGCCTCGGCCGTGGTCCAGCCGTACCTGAAGACGATGCAGGTGGCCGGCGATCCGATGATCACCGACTCCACCTCGACGGTCGGGGTGGATGCGCCGATCTCCACGTCGCCCCAGCAGGTCACGGTCGAGGGCACCACCTACACCCTGAACATCTACGTCGGCCTCTGCGAGGTCTACCTGACCGCCAGCTCCACCGAGTGCGTCTATCCCAAGGGTGCGGCGGCCCCGGCCGATACCACCGACATCCTGCAATTCTTCCGGGTCGTGGTGCTTCTGACCTGGCCGGACGCCACCTGCACCGGGGCATCCTGCGCCTACGTCGCGACCACGCTGGTGTCCCGCGCGTCCGAGCCGTCCTTCGACTTCAACCGCCCGGCGCCGGTGGTCATGGAGAACACGCCGACCTTCTACGTCGGTGACACCGTCTCCTACCAGCTGAAGGCCCGAGGCGGGCAGCTCCCGAACACCTGGACGATCGCCGCGCTCCCGGCCGGCCTGTCGATGGCCTCCGCCGGCATCATCACCGGGGTCCCGACCACGGTCGGGGTCACGTCGACCACCGCGACGGTCACCGACCACGCGAACCGCAACGCCACCGGCCCGGTCACGCTGACCGTGGTGAAGCCGCCGACGCCGACCGTGCCGGCCACCACCGTGATCAGCCGGATCGGTGACACGTACAGCCTGGCGCTGACCGCCACCGGCGGGGTCACGCCGTACACCGCGTGGGACGTGGCCGGCCTTCCACCCGGCCTGACCTTCGACTCCACGACCGGTGCCATCAGCGGCAGCCCGACCACCAACGGGACCTACACCGTCACGGTCACCGTCACCGACTCCAACCTCAAGAGCGGCAAGGCGACCTACACGCACGCGGTGTATCCCGCGCTGACCCTCAGTGGCTTGTCCGACCAGACGATCGATCTGGCGACGAGCCTCGGGCTCACCGCAGTGGGCGGCGGTGGCGACGGCAACTACACCTACACCGGCACCGGCCTGCCGCCCAGCGTGAACGTCAACAAGAACACCGGCGCGGTCTCCGGTAAGTCGTCCGCGTCGGGCCGGTTCCTGCCCACGATCACCGTCACCGACGGCACCGGCGGTACCGCGAGCAAGCAGATCGTGGTCATCATCAACACCAGCAGCTCGCTGGTGTTCACCGCGCCTCCGCTGACCGCGCCCGACCAGACCACGGCCAAGGGCACCGCCGCGTCGCTGACCCTGGCCACGAACGGCACGCTGCTGGGCCTTTCGCCCACGCTCACCGTCTCCGGGCTCCCACCGGGCCTGAGTCTCAACGCCCTGACCAAGGTCATCTCCGGGACTCCGACGACGGCCGGAACCTACGTCGTCACCGCTACCGCCTCGGCCCTCGCGCCGCCGAGCACCAGCATTCTCACCTTCGTCTGGAAGATCACATGACCGACGACGACGAGGGCTTCTCGCTTATCGAACTCATTGTCTCGATGTCGGTGATGGCGGTGATCATGGTGATCGTCACCGGAGCCATCACCGAGGTCTACTCCGATGTCAACCGGACCGACAACCTCGCCAACGCGCGGGATCAGATCGGCAACAGCTTTCGCCGGCTGGACAAGGAACTGCGCTACGCCAACTGGGTCGCCACGCCCGGGCAGGTGAACAGCGCCTGGTATCTCGAGTACGGCATGCCCGGCAACAATTGCCAGCAGCTCGTCTTCAAGAACGGCGTGCTGACCCGGGCCACCTGGGTCAGCACGGCCACCTCGACGCCGGGGGCGGCGACGACCATCGCCACCGATCTGGCCCAGACCGGTACGACCGCGCCGTTCACCGTCTACCAGCCCGGCGACCAGCCGTATTCGGCCGGCCCCGGGGTCAGTGGCGTGGGCATCGCCTACCAACCCGAGCACAGTCAGGTGCGGCTCCGGTTCACCGGCAAGGTCGGCAAGACCACGCTGCCCCTGGACGTGCTGTTCTCGGCGCAGAACACCAACCGCAACACGTCGGCGCTCAGCGACTGCAGCTCCGGGAGGCCGACCTCATGAGGCTCACACTTCGCCGCGACGAGGGCTCGATGCCGCTGGCCATGCTGGTCGTCACGGTGGTGCTGGCGCTCTCGGCGACGCTGGTCCCGATCGTGGTCCGCCAGATCAAGAACACCGTCAACTACGACCAGCGGGCGGCCGCCCTCGACGCGGCCATGGCCGGGCTGGACGTGATGATGGCCCGCGTCCGCGCCGCGGCCGACGCCCTGCAGAACGGCTACCTGGAGAACATCCCGCCGTGCTCGATGACCGGGACGGTCGGCGCGACCGGCGGCACCATCACGTCCACCTACACGATCAGCGTGGTGTACAAGTTCCAGGACGAGAGCGTCACGACCGGGGCCTGCACCGTCAACGAGGTGCCGGTCAGCGCGACGGTCACCTCGAACGGGACCAACGGGACGGTGACCCGGAGGCTGACCGCCACGTACGTCTTCTCCACCAGCAACACCAACATCCCGGGCGGTCCCATCAAGATCGCCAGCAGCACCCTGGGCAACCAGTGCCTCGACGGTGGCTCGGCGGCCAGCCCGGCGGCCGGCACCGCCGTTCTCGTCCAGACCTGCAACGGCAGTGGCCAGCAGCAGTTCGGGTACACGCCGGACCTCTATCTGAAGCTGATCAACTCGGAGACGTCCGCGGCAACCTCGGGCATGTGCCTGTTCGCGAACTCGGTACGGGTCAGCGGCACCACGCCCATCGTCTTCCAGGCCTGCCCGACCGTCCGGACCACGACCTACCAGTGGGCACTGGACGGCAGCAGCGTCTACCACGCCACCACGTCGGCCAGTAAGTCCGACGGCAGTTACTGCATGAACCTCAAGACCCCGGGCTCGTCCACCGACCACACCGTGCTGCTGGCCGGCTGCAGCGCCAGCACCACGAAGAACGTGTGGTACTCCGCTCCTGGCGTCGGCGCCGGCATGGCCGGAGACTCCACCAACCAGCTGGTCAACTACAAGCAGTTCAGCCGCTGCCTGGACGTGACGAGCAAGAACCTGAGCGCGCTGTACATGATCGCCTGGTTCTGCAAGCAGGACCCGGGCGCCCTGGTGGACTTCAACCAGCAGTGGGTCCATCCGACGCCGGTGCTGCCGGCGGTCTCCAAGTCCGGTCCGATCATCGTCAACAACTTCAACGCCAACAGCAACGCCAACAACAGCACCATCCTGAACGATTACTGCCTGAAATCGCCGGGCATCGTCACCTCGACGTCCTGGGTGACGGTGGTGGCCTGCAAGGACACCGCCACCCAGGCCCAGCAGACGCTGACCTGGACCGTCTACCACGACACCGGTGACTACGGCACCAGCTACCGGATCATGGACTACAAGGGTTACTGCCTGCAGCCCACCGAGCAGGGCAGCGGTGTCGCCGCCGACTTCCACAGCGACGGAACCAGCAAGGTCAAGGTCGCCACCTGCAGTACGGCGGACATCCAGAAGTGGAACGCGCCGGCCAACATCGACCAGCCGACCCCGCTGGTCAACCTCACCGAGAAGTAGGCCGCCGAGCCGCCGACTTGGCCCGGTACATCGCGGCGTCCGCCTCGCGCAGCAGGTGATCGGGGTCGGCCCCGCCGGCGCCGCCGGAGAGCGCCACGCCGATGCTGCAGCCCACCTCGACCCGCTCGCCGTCGATGAAGAACGGCGCCCGGATCGCGGCGTGGATGTTGTCGCAGACCGCCTTGTGCCCGTCCGGCGTGACCAGCCCGTCGAGCAGGACCACGAACTCGTCGCCGCCCAGCCGGGCCACCGTGTCGGACTTGCGCAGCAGCCCGGTGAGCCGGCGGGCCACCTCGATCAGCAGCTGGTCGCCGGCCGCGTGCCCGAGCGTGTCGTTGACCGCCTTGAAGCCGTCCAGGTCGAGCAGCAGGATCGCGAACCGGTAGTCGGGCTGCCGGGCGGCCCGCTTGCCGGCCTGGTCCATCCGGTCCTCGAGCAGCACCCGGTTGGGCAGCGCGGTGAGGTGGTCGTGCAGGGCCGCGTTGCGCAGGCTTTCTTCCTTGTCGCGCAGCTCGGCCATGGTCACCTCGTAGTCGAGGGCGGCGGCCAGCAGCGCCCCCGAGTGGTTCATCATCTCGCGGCCGGGCGGGGTGGTGGACTGGATCCGGCCGACCGCGGCCAGCACCCCCCAGTCGGCGTTGCGGCTGCGCACCGGCACCAGGAACACCACGTCGCCGGCCGGCCCGTCGGTCGTCCCGAACAGCTCGGGCGGCGGGAAGTCGGCCGCCTCGACCACCTGCCCGGTCTCGCAGCCGGCCCGGAACTCGCCGACCACCTCGAGCGAGTCGCCCTCGGTCCACAGGCCGAGACAGCCGGCCAGCGCCGGGGTCAGGCCCAGCCAGGCCAGGGCGCGCGGGTCGCTGCCGTGCGTGCCGAGCAGCTCGATGCCCAGTTCGTATTGAATGTTGAGGGTGCTCTGCAGGTATTGCACCTGGGCGAACAGGCCGCGGGACTGCGGCTCGGAGATAGGCAGGCCGTGCCCGCTGCAACCGCACGAGTCCCGCCGCACGAACGTCGTCGGCACGTGCCGGACCAGCCGTTCGCCGGCGTTCTCGGTCAGGTCGTTCAGGAGCTGGTAGACCACCGTGCCGACCTGGTCGAGCGGCTGCTGCACGGTGGAGAGGCTGGGCCGCAGGTAGGCGGCGTCGGAGATGTCGTCGAACCCGACCACGGCCAGCTCGGTCGGCAGGTCGTAACCGGCCGAGTGCATCCGCTCGATCAGGCCGATCGCGTTACGGTCGGTGCCGAGCACGATCGCGGTGGCCGGCATCCCGGCCTTGATCAGGTCGTCGGCGACCGTCTCGCCGCCGCTCTCGTGGTTGTCGCCGGAATCGATGAGCAGCGACGGCTGCGGGGTGATCCCGTGCGCGAGCAGCGCCTCCCGGTAGCCCTCGTAGCGTTCCCGCACGTCGAAGTGGGCCAGGTAACCGGCGAACGCGATCCGCTCATGACCGTGTTCGACCAGGTGCGCGACCGCTTCCCGGACGCCGCTGCGGTTGTCGGCCAGCACCGCCGAACAGCCGCTGCCGGTGGCGTCCTGGGCGACGAACACGACCGGCAGGCCGGACCGGTGCGCCTCGGCGGCGTACGCCGTGTCCACCGCGCCGGGCAGCACGACCAGCCCGGCCAGCTGGTTCCAGGAGATCGGCCGGTGGAAGTCGGGCAGGCCGGCCCGGTCGGCGCTGTGCGCGCCGGGGTCGAGAGTCTGGATCGCCATGATCCGATCGCCGCCGCCGGCCGCCGCCGCGTTGATGCCCTCGATGATCGCCCCGTAGTAGTCGCCCCCGACAAAGGGCGAGAGGATCCCGAAGGTACGGCGGCCGCTCACTCCGCCATGATCTCCCGAAACACCGGTGTCGTGGGTCACATCCCAGCCGTCGGGCAGAATGTCAGACCGTGACCAGAGCACAGGGAGACGCGCAGCCGCCGGAGTCGACGGTCTCGCTCGACTATTTCACCGGGCTGTACGAGGCCAAGGACGACCCGTGGGACCTCGCCACCAAGTGGCATGACCAGCGCAAATACGCGGTGACGGTGGCCAGTCTGCCGAAGCCGCGCTACCGGCGGTGCTATGAGCCGGGCGCGTCGGTGGGCCTGCTGACCCGGTTGCTGGCCGAACGCTGCGACGAGGTGCTCGCGGTGGACCACGTGCCGGAGGCGGTGCAGACGGCCACCGAGAACGTGCGCGACCTGCCGAACGTCCGGGTCGAGCTGGCCAACGTGCCGGCCGAGCTGCCGTCCGGCACGTTCGACCTGATCGTCGTGGGTGACCTTTTCTACTACCTGTCGGCCGCGGATTTCGAGGCGCTTGTCGACGGCCTGCTGGCGCGGCTCGAACCGGGTGGCGATCTGGTGTCGGTGCACTTCCGCGACCGGGAGAATCCCGGAAATTACGACGGCTTCCACGTCAATGCCAAGCTGTCCGAAAAAATTGGACAAATCATCAGTCACGAAGACGAATGGTTCGTGCTAGATGTCTTCCGGGCGAACGACGAACGGTAGCGGTGCGGGCTGGTCCCCACGATCCGTTTGAAGCGGTCCCGGAACGCGGTCGGTGACCCGAAACCGACCGCGCCGCGATCTCGTCGAGGGTGAGTTCCCGCCCGGCGTTGTCGTCGAGCCAGCGCAGCAGCGGTTCCATGGTCGAGCCGCGCGGCACCGGCGGCTGCTCGGGCACGATGAACGGGGCCTGCCCGCCGTCACGTTCGAGCGGCCGTCCGCAAGGCAACCACCACTTCCGGCGGTACGTCCTGGTCCGTGCACCACCGCCGGTTCGAGGGGGTGATGGGCGACGCCTGGCTGATCGTCTCGATCGTGCTGACCGCCCTCGCCGCCGCCGTCCTGGGCTTCTTCGTTCTTCCCGCGCAGCGGTCGGCGCTCTGGGCGGAGACGGCGAACCCGGCCCGGCTCGGCATGCTCGCCGGCCTCTTCAACCTGCTCCGGGCGATCGTCGTGGTCCTGATGATCGTCCGGCCCGGCTCGACGACCGGAGCCTGACGTGCGAAATCTGCAAGCTAAGGCTGCACGCAGCGAGGTTTGGCGGATGTCACCGGGTTGTTACGTTCTTGCGCGCTGTGATCACGAGGGGGTCCTTCAGTGTCGAGACGTGCTGCTCGGGCCATGGCGGCTGCCCTGGCGATAACCCTGTGCGCCGGCTGCGGTGCGGACCGGGCCGCGTCCGCCAAGAGCACCTACGCGCTGGGCTTCGTCAACGGGGCCAGCACCGAGTTCCACACCTGCCTGCAGAAGGCGGTCGAGGGTGAGGCCACCCGGCGCGGCGTGCGGGTGATCACCGCCAACTCGAAGCAGGACCCGAAGGCCGAGCTGTCGAACATCGAGAACCTGATCGCCCAGAACGTGGACGCGGTGATCGTGCAGACCGTCAGCACCGATGCCCTCAAAGCGGACATCGCCAAGGCCGGGGCGGCGAAGATCCCGATTTTTCTGACCTCGGTGGCGCCGGCCGACACCGGCTCGATTCTGGGGGCCGTCGCGGTCGACCTCAACCAGGTCGGCCTGCTGGACGCGAGCTGGGTCAGCAACGACGCGGTCGGCGCGCCGGGCACCGCCGCGGTCATCGCGGGCGCCCCCGGCGCGGCCTCCGACCTGCTGGTCAAGGGCTTCACCGACAACCTGCCGAAGAACATCAAGGTGGTGGCGAGCAAGCCGGGCATGTTCAACCGGGCCAAGGCCAAGGCGGTCGCGGCCGCGATGATCAAGGAACACCCCGACCTCGGGTACGCCTTCGTGGCCAACGAGGACATGGCGGTCGGCGCCAGCGAGGCTTTCCGGAGTGCCGGAAAAGGGGTAAAGATTGTGACTGTGAACGGAACCGACACCGGGCTCGCCGGCATTGAAGACGGCCGATTCGCCGCGACGGTGTCCAACCCCGCTTCGCGGCTCGGCCAGCAGGCCGTGGAAAACACCATCAGCCTGCTCAACTCCGAGCCGATCGACAAGATCGACTATGTTGCGATCGACCTGATCACCAAGATCGACCTCGCTCAGGCACCGAGTTACTGCCTGATCGACTAGGAGGCCCCGTGCCCATCGACCCGGAAGAGGCGAAGCTGCGCGTCGGCCCGCCCGCCGACCATGCCGCCGGGCTCCAAGCGGTGCGGATCAGCATGGCTACCGCGATCAAGCAGATGGGCGTGGTGAAGACCGCCCGCAACCTGCTGAGCCTCAACCAGGTCGACGGCTTCGACTGCATGAGCTGCGCCTGGCCCGACCCGCAGGGCCATCGCCACACCGCCGAGTTCTGCGAGAACGGCGCGAAGGCGGTCTCCTGGGAGGGTGTGCGCGATGTGGTCGGCCCGGCGTTCTTCGCCGAGCACTCCCTCGAGGAGCTGGCCGGCCAGACCGATTACTGGCTGGAGAAGCAGGGTCGCCTGGTCCACCCGATGGTCCGCCGCGAGGGTGGCACCCACTACGAGCCGATCTCCTGGGCTTCTGCTTTTGAGTTGATCGGCTCTTCGTTGCGAGGACTGGCTTCCCCGGACGAGGCGATCTTCTACACCTCCGGGCGCACCAGCAACGAGGCCGCGTTCCTCTATCAGCTGTTCGCCCGCGCCTACGGCACCAACAACATGCCGGACTGCTCCAACATGTGCCACGAGTCCACCTCGGTGGGCCTGGCCCGCACGATCGGCGTCGGCAAGGGCTCGATCAGCCTGCAGGATCTGTACGAGGCCGACCTGATCGTGATCTCCGGGCAGAACCCGGGCACCAACCACCCGCGGATGCTGACCGCCCTGGAGATCGCCAAGAAGAACGGCGCCCGCATCCTGGCGATCAACCCGCTGCCCGAGGCCGGCCTGCTGCGCTTCGACAACCCGCAGAAGCCGCGCGGCCTGGTCGGGCGCGGCACCGGCCTGGCCGACCGGCTGCTGCAGATCCGCTCCAACGGCGACCTCGCGCTCTGGCAGGCTCTAGGTCAACTGCTGCTGTTAGCGGGTGCCGAGGACCGTGACTTCATCGACGGCTACACGGTCGGCTTCGAGGCCTGGGCCGACCACGTCAAGCAGGTCGACCGGGACGCGGTGCTGCGCGCCACCGGCCTGCCATGGGAGGAGATCGAGGCGGCGGCCGCCATGCTGGCCTCCTCGAAACGGGTCGTGCACTGCTGGGCGATGGGCATCACCCAGCACCACAACGCGGTCGCCACGATCAAGGAGTTCGTCAACGTCGCCCTGCTCCAGGGCATGATCGGTAAGCCCGGCGCCGGCCTGTGCCCGGTCCGCGGCCACTCCAACGTCCAGGGCGACCGCACCATGGGCATCTGGGAGAAGCCACTGCCGGTGTTCCTCGACGCGCTGGCCACCGAGTTCGGGTTCGAGCCGCCCCGCGAGCACGGGTTCGACGCCGCCGACGCGGTCCGCGCCCTGCGCGACCGCCGGGCCAGGGTCTTCATCGGGCTCGGCGGCAACTTCGTGGCGGCGATGTCCGACACCGAGGTCACCGCGGCGGCCATGCGCGGCGCCGAGCTCACCGTGCAGATCTCCACCAAGCTCAACCGCAGCCACATCGACGCCGGCGGCACCGCGCTCATCCTGCCCACCCTGGGTCGCACCGAGACCGACCGCACCGGCGGCCTCGACCAGCGGGTCACCGTCGAAGACTCGATGTCGGCCGTGCACGCCTCCCGCGGCCGGTCCGCCCCGGCCGGTCCGCTGCTGCGCTCCGAGGTCGAGATCGTCAGCCGGATAGCCGCCGCCACCCTCGGCGACCGGCACGACATCCCGTGGGCCGGGTTCGCCGCCGATTACGACACCATCCGGGAACGGATCGGCCGGGTCGTCCCGGGCGCCGCCGGTTACGCCGAGAAGATCCGGGCCGGCGGCGGCTTCACCATGCCGCACCCGCCCCGTGACTCCCGCACGTTCCCTACCCCGGAAGGCCGGGCGGTCTTCACGGTCAGTCCGCTCGAGGTGCTCGAGGTGCCGCCGGGCCGGCTCGTGCTGCAGACCGTGCGCAGCCACGACCAGTTCAACACCACCATCTACGGCCTCGACGACCGTTACCGCGGCATCAAGTCCGGCCGCCGGGTGCTGTTCATCAGCGCCGAAGACCTCGCCGAGCACGGGTACGCCGACGGCGACCACGTCGACCTGATCTCCGAGTGGGCGGACGGCGTCGAGCGCCGCGCCGACCGGTTCCGGCTGGTCGCCTACCCGACCCCCAAGGGGTGTGTCGCCGCCTACTACCCGGAGACCAACCCGCTCGTGCCGCTCGATTCGCAGGCGGCCGAGAGTGGCACTCCGACATCGAAGTGGGTAATTGTCCGACTGAAGCCCTCAGTCGAGGCCACGTAACGTCGATCCACCTACGTGCGGTGGGAACGTGGGTGGATCTGGTGGAGCGGCGTCGCGGCCGTCGCCGCCGTGGCATAGGTCCGCCATCATGGGGCGATGCCGAAGGGACTGTCCTACCTCGACGCCGTCAAGATCCTTGGCGGTTCCGGCCCGCTGACCAAGGCGGTGGACAACCTGCTGGGCGGCGCGCTGAGCGCCGCGACGCTCGGCGGCAGCGACGCTGCCTTGAGCTTCTTCGACGCCAAGGCGGAAATGGTCAGGCTGGGTTCCCTGGTCACCCTCAAGATCACCGATATCGTACGCGGGTTGGGCCGCTACAACCGCACCGAACGACTCCTTGCCGCATCGGGAGTCCTCGCGGTAACCGCGTTATTTGAGTCCTTGGACGACTGCTTCCGAGCCGCCGGCCTTGAATCGGCCGAGTTCACTCGCGACGACCAGATCATCCTGGCCGGTGGACGTGCCAGCGGCGAGCTGCTCCGAGATCTACTCGACAGCCCGATCCCGCTGCCGTCACCGGCCCGTTCCCACGAGATGTTGCTGAGCGATCTCCGGGTGTGGTTCCGGAGTTGCAGCACCAGCCTCGGCTTTTATGTCAGTGGGCTCGCCGTGTGGGATCGAGCCCACGAGACCGCGCATTCCATATTTACCGATCTGATCCTCGATTCGCTCCCGGGCGATGCGGTGGAACGCTACGACGAGCTGCACCGGCGGCTGGCCGGGGAGATTCCCGAGTTCGCGATCTGGTCCGGCCGCCTGGAAGTCCGGGCCACCGGCCAGAGCCTGCGAAGACTCGAAGACCTCCTGGTCCGCGCCTCGGCCGGCCGCGATCCGAGCCGCCACCGCGCCGCCCTGGCCCGCGCCTATCGCGCCAAGCTGAGCCGCCCGGTCCTCGGCGGCGACGCCGGTGGAGTGGTGCTGCCGGACCTGGTCGACGCCTATGTGGACCCGCTCTTCCAGATGCGAGTGGCCGAGTCGAACGACCGACCGGCCGACGAGACCTGGTGGAACACTGAGGTGCGCGACGACCTCTACAGCTTCCTTGCTACCTACCTGACCACGGCAGGTGCCACCGAGACCCCGCTGCTCCTGCTCGGCCAGCCGGGCGCCGGGAAGTCCTCGCTCACCCACATCCTGGCCGCCCGCCTCCCCGCGACCGACTACCTGGTGGCCCGCGTCCCGCTGCGCGAGGTCCCGGCCGAGGCGGAGATCCAGGACCAGATCGAGCTGGCCATCCGATCGGCCATCGGCGAGACGGTGGCCTGGGCCGAGATGGCCGAGGACGCCCTCGCCGTGGTCCTGCTCGACGGCTTCGACGAGTTGCTCCAGGCCACCGGCCTGCATCAGTCCGACTACCTGCAGCGGGTAGCCCAGTTCCAGGCGCGCGAACTGGCCCAGAACCGCCCGGTCGCGGTGATCGTGACCAGCCGGGTAGCGGTGGCCGACCGCGCCCGCATCCCGGCGGGCAGCCCGGTGGTCCGGCTGGAACCGTTCAGCGACAGCCAGATCGAACAGTGGCTGCGAGTCTGGAACCAGGTCAACCCGTCGATCGAGCCGCTGCGTTCCGGGGTCCTGGCCCGCCTCCCGGAACTGGCCGGCCAGCCACTGCTGCTGCTGATGCTCGCGCTCTACCACGCCGGCGGCAACCCGCTCACCGACGACTTCGACACCGCCCACCTCTACGAACGACTGCTGGGTGAGTTCGCCGACCGCGAGGTGCGCCGGGTACACGCCGGCCGCCCGGAGTCCGCGATGCCGGCCCTGGTCGAGGCCGAGCTGCTGCGCCTGTCGGTGGTGGCGTTCGCGATGTTCCACCGCAACCGCCTCTGGATCACCGAACGCGAACTCGACGACGACCTGGCCGGCCTGGGCCTGACCCCGTCCCGGACCGCCGACCACGAGGGCTTCCGCGCGCCGCTCACGGCCGCCCAGGAGATGGTCGGCCGGTTCTTCTTCATCCAGCGGGCCCAGGCCAGGCAGGACGACAAGGACCTCCAGACGTACGAGTTCCTGCACGCCACCTTCGGCGAATACCTGGTGGCTCGCCTGGTCGTGCAGGCGCTCCAGGACACGACAGCCCGGGAGAACGCCGCCACCCTGGCC
The DNA here is from genome assembly GCF_016862435.1 of Paractinoplanes tereljensis. Lineage (GTDB taxonomy): Bacteria > Actinomycetota > Actinomycetes > Mycobacteriales > Micromonosporaceae > Actinoplanes > Actinoplanes tereljensis. The sequence goes on along the minus strand of NZ_BOMY01000051.1, from coordinate 35,123 downwards.
CTCCGATTCGGCCCGCCGCAGGAGGCCGACCTGCTCCAGGATCTCCTCGGCTACACCGCTCTGACCGCCCGCAACACGGTGCTGCAGTTCGTCCGGTCCCTCCTGGACATCCCCGCCCGCGCCGAGATCCGCGACTTCCTGGTCCGCCGGGCCCGCCAGGCGGTTACCCGCCCCCAGTACCCGGCCGGCCGCTACCGCCCGATCGACAAGCGCATCGACTACTGGATGGCCACCTACTCCTTCAACCTGGTCCTGCTGACCCTGGCCTGCGGCGGCGAACTGCGCGCGACCGACCTCTTCACCGAGGCGAAGGACCCGGCCGAGTGGCTGCGCGGCACCGCATTGCAGTGGCGGGCGGCGATGCCCGGCGGCATCTACCTAGAGGCGCTGGAGGAGATATCCGTCCGCCGGGATGTGCACGACGGCCGCCGGGACCTGGTGTTGCACTCCACCGCCGACCCCGACCTCCACCCGCTCGACCCGGCCTGGTCCAACCGTTCGCGCCCGGCGGAGCGGGGAGGCGCGCAGGGCTACCCCGCGAACTTCTCCTGGGGTCCGGCCCTGACCTCGATGCACCTGAGCAACAGCCTGAGCGACGACACCCTCCTGCACGCCCTCGAGCCCTTGATATTCCGTTTGCCCGACGCGAGCCGCTACTACGTGGTCCACGACTCGGGCGAAACGGAGTCGGTCGCCCACAGCCTGGTAGCGGTGTGGATGGCCTCCGGCCTCGGCGATGACGGCGATACCCTGGCGGTGGTCTACCGCCGAGCCGCCCGCGCCGTGGCGGGAAGCGTTCACGGCACCGAGGCCCGAGCCGTAGCGGCCATCCTGCTCCGATCGGTACGCAACGACGCCACCAGGCTGCGCCCCGAAGATGTGGTGGCGATCGTCGCCCAGCTGGCCGCCAGCCCCGCCGCAACGGCGCCCTTACTGGTCGACGCGATGCGGTGCCTGCTGCTGCCCCAGCTGAAAAAGGTGGGCGAGACCCGCCGTCAGGCGCTTGTCGACGTTCTCGCCGCCTTGGTCTCGACGGCAACACACTCCGGACTGATCCGAGACGTCGTGGATATGCTCGCCGATTCCGGCAACCTGGAGATCGTCCTGACCGGCGTCCGCGACAACCTCAACCCCGACGACCGCGAAATTCTAGCCGGTGAGGTCTACGCCAGCTACCCGGACTTGGCCGCCATCCTTCGCTATCAGGCGTGAACGGCGGTCGCCAGCAGCTGGACCGCGGCGATCAGGCCGGCCCGGGGCGCGTCCCGCCACTGCGGGGTGATCGGGGCGAGGCTCGTCGAGCGGGGGTAGCGCTCGGCCAGGTCGGGGATCAGCCGGCCGGTCGCCTCGGTGCGTTCCCGCCACGCGGCGGTGCCGTCGCGGTCCATCCGGGTATAGGCGGCGGCGGTTTCGGCACAGGAGCGGACCGTCGCGTACAGCATGGTGATGGTTGGGGTTTGTCTTTCGGCGGGGACCGCCCAGCGGTCGAGGATGCCGAGCAGGCGTTCCATCCAGTCCTGCTCGTTGGGGCCCTGACCGGCCTGCGCCCAGGACCGCTCGGCCAGCCACGGATGGGCCAGGTGCAGCTCGAAGAGGGTGAGCGCCCAGCCGAGAAGGTCGTCGGCCAGGCCGGTCGCCGGGTCGTCCCACGACGGGAGGGCGCTCGCGTGGTCCTGCATCAGGGCCAGGAGCTGCTCCTTCGTGCCGACGTAGGGGTAGAGCGCCATCGCGGTCTTGCCGAACCGGGCCGCGATCACCCGGGTGGAGACGGCGGCGAGGCCCTCCCGGTCGGCCAGGTCGACGGCGACGTCGAGGATCTCGTCGAGGTTCAGCTGCTGGCGCGGGCCGCGGCGCGGGGTCGGCAGGGTGGTGCCGCGATGGCGCCACAGCCGGCGTACGTGTTGCTCAGGCATAGTCCTTACACCGTATAGTGTTTTGTATGCCTACTGCACTACTGCATGACGACGCGCCGATCGAGGTAACCGTGCTCGGCGACGGCCCCGCGGTGCTGCTGCCGGTCAGCACCCGGGTGATCGAGGGCCTCGAGGCCGAGCAGATCCGGGCCTGGGGTGCCGACCCCAACCTCGGCCACCATCTGGTGACCGGCCTGGTCGCGGCCGGTTTCCGGGTGATCGCCGCCGACTACGAGGGGCACCTGGCGGCGCACCCCAAACCCCGTACGCTCAATGCGGTAAACCTGGCCGCGGATCTCCTGGCGATCGCCGATGCCGGCTCGGCCGGCCGTTTCGCCTATTACGGCTATTCCTGGCTGGCCCTGGCCGGCCTGCAACTGGCCGTCCGCACCGACCGCCTGACCGGGCTGGCGATGGGCGGCTTCCCGCCGGTCGGCGGTCCCTACGCCCCGATGCTCGAGGTCACCCGGGCGACCTACCAGATGTCGCTGAACCCGCCGGCCAACCCGGCGACCCCGGCGCCGGGCGATTGGGACAGCGCCGAGATGACGCTGACCCCGGACCAGACCCGGCAGTACCTCTCGCTCTACGAGTCCCTGCGGGATTTCGACGATCTCGCCATCGGCCTGCCGCCGATGCCGAAGCTGGCTTTCGCCGGCGAGAAGGACACCATTGTGTACGGGCCGAAATGGGGCGACGTGGTCGTCGACATGGTCGGCCCTTTGATCGCGAACCGCGACCGGCTGACCGCCCAGGGCTGGCAGATCGAGGTCGTCCCCGGCGCCGACCACATCGCCGCGATGCAGGCGGCCGTGGTCCTGCCGCTGCTGACCCGCTGGCTTCCGGCCGGGTAGGTCAGCTTTCGGCCGGGCGGGTGGCCGGCCAGGTCAGCACGCTGTCCGGGATCGACGGGTTGTGCAGGGCTCGTGGGTCGACGCCCGGGATGTCGCAGCCGGCGGCGTCGGCCACCAGGCGGGCCACCTCGATCGCGCCATGCGCCTGGAAGTGGGTGTTGTCGGCGACGCCGGCCGGGTAGTTCGGCTGCTCGCCCGGGTCGAGCCAGAGGAAGTAGTCCTTGGTCGCCTCCGGGCCGAGCGTGCTCCACAGCGCGAACGACAGCGCGGTCAGGTCGATCAGCGGGGTGCCGGTGGCCTCGGCGAGGGCGCGCATCGAGTCGGGGTATTCGCCGTGCGAGAGATAGGGCGTCCCGTCGGCCCGGAACCGCCGCCGCTCGACCGGCGTGACCAGCACCGGGTGGGCCCGGTTGGCCCGCGCGCCGTCCAGGTAGAGCCGCAGGTAGTCCTGGAAGGTCGTCCACGGCTCGGTGTAGCGGGCCGGGTCCTCGACCTTCTCGTCGTTGTGCCCGAACGACACCAGCAGCGTGTCACCGGGCTTGATCGCGTCGAGGATGAGATCGAGCCGGCCGAGGTCGGCGAAGCTCTTCGAGCTGGCCCCGGAGAGCGCGCCGTTCTGCACGGCGACCTCCGGCCGGAGGAACGCGGGCAGCGCCTGGCCCCAGCCCGCCCGGGGCACGTCGGCGGTGGCATAGGTGGCGGCGGTCGAATCGCCGGCCACGAAAACGGTGCGGCGGCGGCCGTGGGCTTGGGCCGGGCTCATCCCGTACGCCGAGGCGACCGCACCAGCGGCGGCGGCCCGCAGAAGCATCCTTCGATCCAGCGACATGCCCGTCATTCAATCAACGCGCATCGATGCAGGCAAGCGCTTTCCTGAGAAAGTTCAGCGCTCGGGGGCGTGCACCCGGCCGCCGAGCTGCTGGGCCACCTCCAGGTCGTTGCCCTCGAACCAGGTCTCGGCCACCTTGCCGTCGTCGAGCCGGAAGATGATGATGCCGGTCTCCTCGACCTCCTGGTCCCGGCCCGGCAGGTCGAGGTAGCCGCCGCGGTAGGTGGACCGCACGGTGTAGCGCGCCACCACCCGGTCGCCGCCGTCGATCACGTCCTCGAGCGAGGGGCGCTGCTCGGAGAAGGCCCTCGGGTACCACCGCAGCCAGTCCAGAAACGTGTCCCGGTCGCCCATCCCGCCGGGGCCGTGGCAGATGAAGTCGTCAGTTGCCAGATTTTCGAAAAGCATCACATCGCCCATTCGGCACATCTCAAACCATGCCCGCGCGATATCACCCGAACGCATGCATGATGTTCTATTCCTAACGGACGCGGGGCGCAACTACGCGAGTGCGTGGAGTTGTCGCAGCTGCTCGATCTGGGCGGTGCGGGACTCGACGATCTGCTCGGCGTACGCCAGGGCGGTCGGGTTGGCGCCGTTCGCCTGCTCCTGCTGGGCCAGCCGCACCGCCTCCTCCTGATGCGCGATCAGGGCGCGGACCGGGGCGGCCGGCGCGGAGCCGGGCGGGGTGGAGGCCGGCGGGTTCGCACCCCAGACGCGCAGCCAATCCGTCATCCGGACCACCTCGTCCTGCTGGGTGACGATGATGGCCTCGGCCAGGGTGCGGGCGTCGGGGTTGGTCGCGACCGAGCCGGCCAGGGCGATGCCCGCGCGGTGGTGGGGGATCAGGGCGCTGACGAACGCCACGTCGGCGGCGTTGTGTCGCGGGCCGGGGCCGAGAACCTCGGCGGTCGCCGCCGGGGAGGCCGGGGTGGGCGCAGGGGTGGAGCCGCAGCCGGCCGCGATCAGGGCCGCAACGAGGACGATCGATGCGCGACGCATGGGCCGAACGTAGTGGGCCCGGCCATCATCAGTAAAGACTATTTACTGAAATGGCCGGGCTTCATCAAAAGGCGTTACTTGCGGCGGCGGGGCATCGAGTAGAAGCCGGTCGGAAGGGCCTGGGTCTGGGCCTGCCAGGCCGGGTCCTCCTTGCGGTTCCGGGTGCGGATCCGCAGCAGCAGCGCCACCCCCAGGAAGACCAGGACCGCGCCGATGATCAGGCCGGGACCCAGCACGCTCGGGGTGCCGGAGGCCGGGTTCAGGGCCGCCGCCGACGTCGGGTCGCCGGGTGGCGTGGTGTCGGTGTCGGCCACCGGCTCGGTCTCCTCCTCGGTGGCGGTCTCGCTCGGGGAGGGGGACGGGCTGGCGCTCGGCTTCGCGGCCACCGCGGTGACCACCCGGCTGGTGGTCGACGTCGAGGACAGCTGCCGGCCGGTGACGTCCAGGGCTCGTGCCTCCAGGGTCACCTCGCCGTCGTCGGGGCCGGTGAACGCGATGTCCCAGCGGCCGGTGACCGTCTGGTCCCGGCACAGCTCACCCGGGTCGAGCTGGGCGTCCACGATGCTGGCCGCGTCGTCGTCGACCTGGGTCCGGACCCGGAACGTCTGGCCGTCCTCGACCCGGTTGACCCGGATCTGGTCGAGGCTCACGCCGTCCGTACGCACCGTGAGGGCCCACCGGACCTTGATGCAACGTCGCTGCTGCCGTTCGGTCGTCGCGACCGCGGTCAGTGTTCGTGCCTGCTTGCCGATGGTGAACGTGGCCGGGTTCTCGCCGATGTTCACCGCGAAACCCTGCACGTCCGCCGACGCCGGCGACGCCCAGGCCAATGGCGCGGCGACCAGAGCCAGCGCGGTGAGTACCCGTGCCGCCAGGTGTCGCATGATCATCATCTCCTTAGAGCACGGCTGGTGGAACCGTCCGCACACCAGGTGGTTCGTGGCGGGGCGGCGAAAGGTTCACCCGGTGCGCGGCGTCACTCTCCGGCGCGCCTTATTTTTCGCTTAGCCGGGGGTTACCGGTCGGTATCGGTGCAGCTCAGCAGGGGTTCGGCCGGGAGCTCTGGAAACTTGCTGACAAATTCGGGGTCGCCCGTTCATCCGAACCGTCGCCGCACACGTAGATGGGGGAGGGCAATGACCGGGGGATCGGTCGCTGCCCGGCAGGAGTGAAGCACGGGGCATCCCCCACGGGTGCCTGCGTCCCACCGCCCATCGGGACGTGTAACCGCTGCGGAGAACGAGGAGTAAATGGCCCGGACAGGAAACAACCAGCGATCCGCCAATCGTGTGGCCGTCGATGTCGGAGCTACCGGAACGAGGTCGGTCGGTAAAGGCTCCGTCTTCGTCCTAGGTGCGAGCGTTCTCGCCGCCATCTGGGCCCTCGCGATGATGACCTCGATGGGTCGAGTCGTCTACGTCTATGTCTTCATGTACCTCGAGTTTTACATGGGCGTGCTAGTCCTGGTCTCGATCTCGATCACCATCATGGTCGGGCTCGTCTCCACGGACCGATTGGTGCTGTCCATCCGGCAGCGGGTCTTCCTGCAGTCCATCCACCGCACGACCGGTGTGATCGCGGTCGTCTCGCTGTTCTTCCACCTCTGGACGAAGACCGCCGAGAGCCACATCCGGGTGATCGACATCTTCATTCCGTTCATCGCCCAGAGCAACAAGGCGCTCTACATCGGCCTCGGTCAGATCACCGCGTACCTCCTGGTCCTGGTCATCTGGACGGGCATCGCCCGGGCCCGGTTCATCGGCCGGGGTAAGCCCTGGATGTGGCGCGCGCTGCACTCGATCTCGTACCTGATGTGGCCGCTCGCCCTGCTGCACGGCCTCGGCGCCGGTCGCGCCGCCAAGCCGTGGGTCATCGTCAGCTACGTCGTCTGCGTGCTGATGGTGCTGATCGGCCTGGCCGTACGCCTCTCGGTCAGCCTCAACCGCCGCAAGGACTTCGCCTCGCCGGCCGGTCTCGGCGCCTCCAACAGCGTCGGCCAGATGGTGCCCACCGCCTCGCCGGCCATGAAGGCCCCGCGCCGTGGTGGCCCCCCGGCCCCCGAGCCCGAGCGGCTCGGCCCGGTCGCCGTGGTCGACGCGTTCCAGCCGGCCGCGCCGCGCAACACCGCACCGCCGGTGCAGGAGCTCGCCCCGCAGGACGCCGAGCGGGGCCGTCGCTTCGCCGACGAGGACCTGGTCGCCCCGGCGCCCCGGCAGCGCCGCCCGATGGTCGAGGACGAGATCGAGTACGACGAGCCCGGCCCGCGTGGCGGTCGCCGCTACCCCGGCGAGGAAACGTCGACCCGGATGCGCCGCCCGGAACTGGAGGACACGTCGACCCGGATGCGCCGCCCCGATCTCGAGGACACCTCGACCCGGATGCGCCGCCCGGAGATGGACGACACCTCCACCCGCATGCGCCGCGTCGAGATGGACGACACCTCGACCCGGATGCGTCGGGTCGAGATGGACGACACCTCCACCGGGATGCGCCGGATCGAGGCCGATGAGCCGTCGCGTGGCCGTCGCTACGCCGCCGACGACGACTTCGACCCACGCCCCCGGCGCCGCCCCGCCGAGCAGCCGGAGTACGACGAGGCCCCGCGTGGCCGCCGCCGGGCCGACGCGGAGTTCGACGAGCCGCAGATGCCCCGGCAGCGCTCCCGCTACGACGAGGAACCGCCGGCCCGCCGGAGCAGGTACGAACCGCGGTACAGCGACTTCGGCCCGGAGACCGAGGACGCGCCCCGGGACCGGCGCGACCGGGGCGCAGACCTTGACCGCGCCGACTCGGGACGACACAGCCGTAGTGGCTTCGTAGACATGGCCGACCCGGACGAGACGCCGACGCTTGTCGACATGGCGTCGCGCCGGGCCCGCCGGGCTGAGCAGGAATCCGGTACCGACCGGGCGGGCCGGGGGGCTCGCCGCAACGGCCGCGGCCGGTTGAGCGACGACGTCGCTGACGACCAGTACTGGTCGCAGCTGCGAGGGGAAGCGAATTGAGCACCGCCCAGGTTCCGCCGGTCACTTCGATCGGCGTTCCGCGATTGACCGCCGGCTTCGACGAGTACGGCCGCCTCGATCTGGTCGCCCACCAGGAGGTGCACGGCGGGTTCGCCGCGCTGTCCTCGGGTGAGCTGATCGGCCTGGCCGACCGGATCGAGCTGCGCGGACGCGGGGGAGCGGGTTTCCCGTTCGCCCGCAAGGTCCGGGCCGTGCTCGACTCGTGCCGGCGGCAGGACCTGCCGCCGGTGATCGTGGTCAACGGCACCGAAGGTGAGCCGCCGTCCTGGAAGGACAAGGCGATCCTCACCCGCGCCCCGCACCTGATCCTGGACGGCGCGGCGCTGGCCGCGGCGGCGCTGGACGCCGAGGAGATCGTCATCGGCATCGCCGACGACGGCATCGGCCAGAGCTCGATCACCGCGGCGCTGGCCGAGCGGCGGATGCCGTGCCCGACCCGGATCGTCACCGTCCCGCACCGGTTCATCTCCGGTGAGGGCGGCGCGCTGGTCCGCGGCATCAACGGCGAGGCGCACATCCCGCCCGGCCGCAAGGTGCGCTCCAGCGACAACGGCGTGATGGGCCTGCCCACCCTGCTGTCCAACGCGGAGACGTTCTCCCAGCTGGCGATCGCCGCCCGGCTCGGACCGTGGGAGTACAACGCGGTCGGCATCCCGGAGGAGCCGGGCACGGTCATGCTGACCGTGGGCGGCGCGTCCAGCAGTCCGGCCGTGGTCGAGGCGCCCAGCGGCACCCCGCTGATGGACGTGCTGAACATGTGCGGTGCCGACATCGGCCCGGGCCTGCTGGTCGGTGGTTACCACGGCAAGTGGATCACCGCCGAGGCGGCGGCCACCGTGACGATCTCCCGCAAGGGTTTCGCCAAGGTCGGCGGCACGCTCGGCGCCGGCATGCTGATCCCGATCGGCTCGAAGACCTGCCCGCTCGGCGAGGTCTCCCAGGTCGTGCAGTACCTGGCCGGCGAGTCGGCCGGCCAGTGCGGCCCGTGCCGGCTCGGCCTGCCCGACCTGGCCCGCGCGGTCACCCTGGTCTCGCTCGGCGGCAACGCGGTGGACAACGTGCGGCAGGCGGCCGGCGTGGTCAAGGGCCGCGGCGCGTGCAGCCACCCCGACGGCACCTCCCGGTTCGCGCTGTCCGCGCTCGAGGTGTTCGCCAAGGACGTGGAGTCGCACACCAACGGCGAGGGCTGCGGCAAGTCGGTCAAGGGCATCCTGCCGCTGCCGTACACGGCCGAGACCGGGGCGCGGAAGCTGGCCCTGGACTGGTCGCGCTGCGACGGGCACGGCCTCTGCTCGGCGGTCGCCCCCGAGATCATCCGGCTCGACTCGAACGGCTTCCCGGCGTTCCCCCAGACGCCGCTGCCGCCCTGGCTGGAGAGCGGCGCCCGCAAGGCGGTAAACGTCTGCCCGGCGCTCGCCCTGCGGCTCGACGACGCGAAGGCTTCCCATTGAGACGTTTTCTAGCGCTGGTCCTGGTCGCCGCACTAACTGGGTGCTCGGTGCCCGTCGAGGCGGCACCGCAGTCCGCGCCGATCACGGCCGCGTCCCTGCCACCCTCGGACGAGGGCCCGGCGAGCCCGGCCCCGGTGATCCCGGACGTGGTGCCGGCCTCGCTGAAGTTCAGCGGGCAGACGCTGGACGGGACGGCCTACAACGCGGCGGCGCTGGCCGGGAAGCCGGCCATCCTCTGGTTCTGGGCGCCGTGGTGCGCGACCTGCGCGAGTGAGGCGCAGAGCATCGCCGACCTGGCCGAGGAGTACCAGGGCCGGCTCGGCATCCTCGGCGTCGCCGGGCTGGGCAGCAACAAGGACATGCACGCGTTCGTCTCGGACTTCGAGCTGGACAGCATGCCGCACCTGGACGACCAGGCCGGCGCGATCTGGAAGCGCTTCAAGATCACCCAGCAGAGCTGGTACGTCTTCCTCGACCGCACCGGCAAGGTGACCAAGGTCGGTTACCTCGACGACCTGCAACTCACCGCCGAGGTGAAGACGCTGGTGGCCTGAGGTGTGGCTCGCGCTCGCCGCCGGCATGCTGGGCGCGGTCAACCCGTGCGGCTTCGCGCTGCTCCCCGCGTACCTCTCGGTCCTGTTGGTCCAAGGCCCGGCCTCGCCGGGCAATGCCGTTTGGCGAGCGCTGCGTTGCACCCTCGCGCTGACCCTGGGGTACGTCCTGGTCTTCGGCACGTTCGGCCTGGTCCTGACACCCCTGGCCGGGGAGCTGCAACCGCGCCTGCCGTGGCTGACCGTCGTCCTCGGCCTGGTGCTGGCCGGGCTGGGCGTCTGGCTCACGCTGGGGCGTTCGCTGCCGACCTGGGGCGTACGGGCGCCGGCCCTCACCGGATCGACGTGGTCGATGGTGGTCTTCGGGATGGCGTACGCGATCGCCTCGCTGGGCTGCGCGGTCGGCCCGTTCCTGGCCCTGGTGGCCTCGAGCCTGCGTGCCTCGACCCTGCTGTCCGGCGTCGGGCTGTTTCTCGCCTACGCCGCCGGGATGGGTCTGGTCGTCGGGGTGACCGCGGTGGCGGTGGCGTTGCTGCGCTCCTCGCTGATCACCCGGACCCGGCGGCTGCTCGGCCTGGTGCCCCGGATCGGCGGGGCGATCCTCGTGGTCAGCGGTCTTTACGTGGCCTATTACGGCTGGTACGAACTGCGGCTCGCCCGGAATCTCCGACTGGCCGGCCACGATCCGATCGTGGCCGCCGCGTCCCGGATCCAGCAGTGGCTGGCCGGTTGGATCTCGGTGCTCGGAGCCGTACCCCTCGCCGTTGTTCTGGTGATTTTGCTGTTGCTCGTCGTGGTGCGCCGGCGGGCCCGGGCGCTGCCGCCGGACGGTCCGAGTGGGGTACGGACCGGTCCGGCGGCAGCCGGGCCCACATCACCGCTGCGTGCCGAACCGGGGCTCAGACGGCGGGCGGGTACGCGGTGACGTAGGCGGGCTTCTCGGCCGGCATCAGGATCCACAGGATCGGGTAGATCAGGATCTGGCTGCCGGGGATGGCCAGCAGGACGACGACGAACAGGAGCCGGGCCAGCCACGGGTCGAGGCCGAAACGCTTGGCCAGACCGGCGACGACACCGCCGATGATGCGCCCCTCGGTCGGCCGGACCAGGCCCTGGCGAGTCATCGAGTCGTGTACCGAGTTCATGGGTCTCTCGCTTCCTTGAGCGGTTCTTGCGGGCCACTCAAGAATCGCGCTTCCCGCTGTTGGGGGCATCGGGGAAGGGCCCTGACCCATCCCTGATCTAAGCGGCGAACTCTCTCAGGGGCTGCTCGGCTCGGGGCTCCGCCTCGGCCAGGCGGGCGGCCGCGATCTCCTCGACCGGGAGCGGGATGGCCGCGGCGCCGGCACCGGCCGGGCGTGGCTTGGGCCGCTTCGACGGCGAGGCGGCGCTGCCACCGCGGCCGGGGTAGACGTAGAGCCCGTTGACCGGGTCGGGGGTCGCGTCGAGCGCGGCCTGCACCACCGGGAGGGCACGGAACCGCTCCCACTCGTCAGTTTCGCGGAAGGCGACCTCGAGGACGACCCCACCGGGCATGATCGTCCACTCCCAGCGCTTGGCGCCGTTGGTCAGCGCGGCCTCGAGCAGGGCCTCGCCGTAGCCGTCCTTCCACCGCAATGCCGAGAGCACGCCATCGCGCACCTCGATGGACCACCACCTGTTGCTCATGGGATCGAAGGTACGCCGCACTTGCCCGGTGATGGGGGCGCGATTTAGCATTCCGGCAATCATCCATTGACGTCGGTGAAATTGTCGAAGCCATTGTCGAAGCGCTTCGACGGCCGATTTCGACTACTCGTGGGAGAAGTGGAGACGCACTCATGCGAAGTCGCTGTCTCGGGCTGTGCCTGGCGGCCGCCACGGGGATCTCCGTGGTCGTCGCGCTACCGGCCTCCGCCGCCGCCGGCTGCACCGTCACCTACACCGTGAGCAGCCAATGGCCCAGTGGGTTCGGGGCCAACGTGACGATCAAGAACCTCGGGGACGCGGTCAGTTCGTGGACCCTGGTCTGGTCGTTCGGGGCCGGGCAGACGGTCACTCAGGCGTGGAACACGACGCTGACCCAAAGCGGTTCCTCGGTGACCGCGAAGAATGTCGGATACAACGGTTCGATCGCCACCAACGGCACCCAGTCGTTCGGTTTCAACGGATCGTGGAACGGTACGAATCCGGCACCCGCGTCGTTCGCCCTGAACGGCACGACGTGCACCGGCGGGGTCACCACCACACCCACCACCGCGGCCCCCACCACCTCGGCGCCCAGCAGCGGAGTACCCGCCGACGCGGCCTGGGTCGCCACCGGACAGTGGGACTCGTGGACCAACAACGGGTACACGCTGAACAACGACGTCTGGGGGTCCGGGGCCGGGCCGCAGACGATCTGGGCGCGCACCGGCACCAACTGGGGCGTGGTGGCCAACCACCCGCGGACCAGCGGCGTGAAGGCGTACCCGCACACCGGCAAGACCCTGAACCGGACGCTCAGCTCGCTCAGCTCGGTGGCCAGCTCGTTCAACGTCTCGGTGCCGTCCGACGGCGACCACGAGACCGCCTACGACATCTGGGCCAACAGCAACGCGTACGAGGTCATGATCTGGGCCAACAAGTACGGCAACGTGGGCCCGATCGCCGAGTCGTACGACTCCAACGGGGCCGTGCCGACCGCCACCAACGTCTCGGCCGGCGGCCACACCTGGAACGTCTACCGCGGCTCCAACGGCGCCAACGCGGTCTACTCGTTCATCCGCACGGCCGGCAACACCAGCGCGGCGTCGATCGACGTCCTGTCGGTGCTCAACTGGCTGCGCACCAACGGCTGGTGGGGCGACGTGACGGTCGGCGACATCCAGTTCGGCTTCGAGCTGTCCGGCACCGCCGGCCAGTCCAACTTCGTCTGCAACAGCTTCTCGCTCACGTACGCCTGACGCGCGTCCGTTGACCCGGCCGGGCCGGCGGCGACCGATCGCCCACGGCTCGGCCGGTAGGATGAAAGTATGACCGTCAAGCTCAGCATCAGCGTCCCCGACGACGTTGCGGGATACCTACAGAGCAGCGGAAACGCGTCCGCGGCGGTCACCGAGGCGGTGCGCCGCATGCTGCCCGAGGCGCGCCGGGCCCGGCAGCGGGCGGCCGCCCGGGCGTACGCCGAGTTCCTGCGCGCCGAGCCCGCCCTGGTGGCCGAGAGCAACAACGTGGCGCTGCGCGGTGTCCGGTGGTGAAGCGCGGCCAGGTCTGGACCTGGGTGCGTGGCGACGACCGCCACCACGTCCTGGTGATCAGCAACGACGAGTACAACGCGGAGCCCGGCGTCGCCGTCTGGGCCCTGATCCTGGTCCGCGGCCTGCCGCAGAGCAACCCGCTCGGCGTGCACCTGTGCAGCGACGACCCGTTCGGCGGCGCCTCGGTGAGCATTCCCGCTCTGGTCCAGATCCTCGACCGAGGCTCCCTGACCGAGAACCACGGCTACCTGGCCCCCGGCACGATGCGCGCGGTCGAGGACGCCCTACGCGAGTTCATGGACCTGGTGTGACCGACCGGGCCGCTTCTTCCGGCCGCCCTACGTGGGCCACCGCGGCTGGCTCGGCGTGCGTCTCGACCGCGATCCGGATTGGACCGAGATCGCCGAACTGTGCACCGACGCCTTCCGCGCCGTCGCCCCGCCGGCGCTGCTCGCCCGGTGGGATGGGGGAGCGTGAGTGAACGCACCCCGGCTGGGGCGGCACGTTAACCTGCGGGTGTGAAGCTCAAGCTGAGCAGGCGCCAGATCACCGTCATCGCTGTCGCGGGTGTGGCCGTTGTCGCGATCATGATGAGCCGGGCCGGTGGTGGCAACGACGGCGACCAGCGGGAGGGCATCGACACGCCCGCTCACCAGGCCTGCGTCGACTTCGCGGCCGGCTATCCGAAGGCCAAGGCCAAGACCGCGCGCCTGGCCCTCGCCGACAAGGTGACCGCCAATTCCAGCAAGTCGGAGAACGACCTGATCCGCAAGCGGGCCGCCGAGATGGGCGCGAGCGCCAACGACAGCAACGCCGAGTGGAAGTCGGCCGGCGACGCCCTTACCGCGGCCTGCCGGACCGGCTGAGGGGGCGCAGTGGACTACGAGGAGCTCTACCGGGGGAAACCGCCGTGGGAGATCGGCGGGCCGCAGCCGGCCATCGCGGCGGTGCTGGGGGAGGCGCGCGGGCCGAAGGTGCTCGACATCGGCTGTGGCAGCGGTGATCTCGCGATCGCGCTGGCCCGGCTCGGGCACCGGGTGACCGGCGTGGACATCTCGGCCACGGCGATCGAGCAGGCCCGCGCCAAAGCGGCCGGGCTGGACGTGCATTTCGAGGTGCAGGACGCAGCCCGGCTGCGGCTGACGAACGGGCCGTTCGACTCGATCTTCGACTCGGGGCTGCTGCACTGGCTGGCCCGGTACGACAGCGGGGTGGACGACTATCTCGCGCTGCTGCCCGGCCTCGCCGCTCCGGGCGCGACCGTCTTTGTGCTGGCGGTCTTCGAGGCGGCGGGCGGTGGCAGCTGGGGCGTCAGCGAGGAACTGCTGCGCGACGGGTTCGCCGCGCCGGACTGGACCGGCACGGCGATCGAGGAGACCGAGGCGTTCGCCGACGTGGACGGCCAGGTGATCCGGCACCGGGCCTTCCTGCTTCGGACAAGCCGAACGCTGGGGAGCGTCAGGACTCGTTGATGTCGGCGACGATCACCGTCACGTTGTCGGGGGCGCCGTTTTCCAGGGTGCGGTGCACCAGCTCGGCCGCGGCCGTCTTGCGGTCGGGGTTGGCCAGCAGGGTCTGGCAGATCACGGCGTCTTCCACGTAGTCGGACAGGCCGTCGCTGCACAGCAGGAAGCGGTCGCCGAGCTGCACCGGCAGCATCCGGCCGGCCGGGCGGAACGGGCCGCCCTGCACCGCCTGGGTCACCAGGGCGCGCTGCGGGTGCCGGCGGGCGTCGTCGGGGGTCAGCACCCCCTGGTCGACGAGCGCCTGAACGTACGTGTCGTCCTTGGTGATCTGGGTCAGCTCGCCGTCGCGCACCCGGTAGCACCGGGAATCGCCGACGTTGAGCGCGGCGATCCGGTCACCGGACAGCAGCAGCGCGGTCACCGTCGTGCCCATGCCGTCGCGGGCATCGTCGTCGGCCACGGCCGCCTCGATGCGCTCGTTGGCGGTCTGCAGGGCCGCGATCAGGTCCTGCAGTGGCTCGCCGGTGTCGGGCAACTCGTCGACCACACCGAGGGCCCGCACCAGGATGTCACTGGCCAGCTCCCCGGCGGGAAGCCCGCCCATGCCGTCCGCGACCACGAGAAGGCGGTTGCCGACGAACACCGCGTCCTCGTTGTTGGACCGGACAAGGCCCTGATCGGTGGCGGCGACCGCCCGGACAACAAACGTCATGTCAACAAGACTGCCAAACGCCTTAGGAGAAGTCTCTAGTACGTCCTACGTAGTGCCCGAGCCTACCCCGTGACCGGCCTCCGTAGGGTGGAGTGATGATGGCGGTGCCGATGGTGGGGCGGGCGAGCGCGCTGGACGAGCTGCGCGGAGCCTGGTCCCGCGTGCGCAACGGCCGGCGGCCGGTCACCGCGGTCGTCACCGGGGCCGCCGGAACAGGGAAAACGGCGCTGGTGACGGCGTTTCTGCAGGACCCGGCGACGACAAACGTGCTCGCCGGGACGGCCCGGGTGCATTCGCCGGCCCCCTACGACTGGCTGGCCGCGGTTCTGGCCGGGCGCGACACGCGCGGGCTCGACGTGCCGCCGGACGCGTTGGCCTGGCTGAAACAGGATCCGGATGTCCCCCGGGAGCGGTACACTCCGGACGCCCTGCTGCGGATCGCGGTGGCGGCGGTTCGTGGGCTGGTCGGCAACGCTCACGCCGTACTCGTGGTGGAAGATCTTCATACTCTTGATCCGGCCTCGCTCAATCTGATCGCCGAGCTCGGCTCGACGGACCTTCCGGTCCTGCTGCTGGTGACCAGCCAGCCGCCGGAGGCGGCGCTGTCGCCGGAACTCACCACGCGCACTCTCGCGCGGCTCAACGGACACCCCGGCGCCGTGCGCCGCCATCTTGGCGGCCTGCTTCCGGCCGAGGTCGGCGAGGTTCTACAGCATGTGTACGGGTCGGAAGCGGGCGCGCCGGAGCTGGCCGAAGCGGTTTGGCGGCGCACCGACGGCAACCCCTACCGGCTCAGCGAGCTGATCGCGGTGGAGGGCGCGGCCGTCTGCGAGATCTCCCGGCGGCCCGAGCTGACCGCCCGGGAGCGCGAGGTTCTCGGTCTGCTCGGCGAGGGAATGCCGAACAAGCAGATAGCGCGAGTTCTCGGAATCTCGGTCCGCACGGTGACCGTCCACGTGTCGAATCTGCTGCGTAAGACGGGTGCGTCGTCCCGCACCGAGGCGGCCCTGTGGGCCCTCTCCGGTCGCCGCTCGGGTGATCATCACCTGGGGTGGCGCGACAACGACACCACTGCTCGGTCACAATCGTCGGCGTGACGACAGCGATCCATCAGCGCATTGCCTCCGAGCTCGGGGTCCGGGAAGGTCAGGTCACCGCGGCCGTCGAGTTGCTCGACGGTGGCGCGACCGTGCCGTTCATCGCCCGCTATCGCAAGGAGGTGACCGGCACCCTCGACGACACGCAGCTGCGCACCCTCGAGGAACGGCTCGGCTACCTGCGGGAGCTGGAGGACCGGCGGGCCGCGGTGCTGGAGTCGATCCGCGCCCAGGGCAAGATGACCGACGAGCTCGAGCAGAGCATCCTCGCCGCCGACTCCAAGGCGCGGCTCGAGGACATCTATCTGCCCTTCAAACCGAAGCGCCGCACCCGGGCCCAGATCGCCCGCGAGGCCGGTCTGGAGCCGCTCGCTCTTGCTCTCCTAGGCGATCCCTCGCTCGACCCGCGCTCTTCCGCTACGCCTTTCGTGGACGCTGACAAGGGCGTGGCCGATGAGGCGGCGGCTTTGGACGGCGCCCGGGCGATTCTCATCGAGAAGTTCGCCGAGGACGCCGACCTCATCGGTGACCTGCGCGAACAGATGTGGACCCGGGGCCGGCTGGTGGCCAAGGTGCGGGACGGCAAGCAGACCGACGGCGCCAAGTTCGCCGACTACTTCGACTTCGCCGAGCCGTACGCGAAACTGCCCTCGCACCGCATCCTGGCCATGTTCCGCGGCGAGAAGGAGGACGTCCTCGACCTCACCATGGAACCGCACCCGGAGGAGGACGAGGGCTACTTCGAGGCCCGCATCGCCGGCCGCAACGGCATCTCCGACGCCGGCCGGGCCGGCGACAAGTGGCTTGTCGACACGGTCCGCTGGGCCTGGCGCACCCGGGTGCTCATCCACCTCGGCGCCGACCTGCGGGTGCGGCTGTGGCAGGCGGCCGAGGACGAGGCGGTCCGGGTCTTCGCGGCCAACCTGCGCGACCTGCTGCTGGCCGCGCCGGCCGGCACCCGCGCGACGATGGGCCTCGACCCAGGTTTCCGCACTGGCGTGAAGGTGGCCGTGGTCGACGGGACCGGCAAGGTGGTAGCCACCGACACGATCTACCCGCACGTGCCGCAGAACAAGTGGGACGAGTCGATCCACCGGCTCGCCGCGCTCGCCTCGAAGCACCACGTCGACCTGATCGCGATCGGCAACGGCACCGCGTCCCGGGAGACCGACAAGCTGGCCGGCGAGCTGATCAAGAAGCACCCCGAGGCCAACCTGACCAAGGTGATGGTCTCCGAGGCCGGCGCCTCGGTCTACTCCGCCTCGGCGTACGCGTCGCAGGAACTGCCCGGCATGGACGTGTCGCTGCGCGGCGCGGTCTCCATCGCCCGCCGGCTGCAGGACCCGCTGGCCGAGCTGGTGAAGATCGACCCGCGCTCGATCGGCGTCGGGCAGTACCAGCACGACCTGGCCGAGTCCAAGCTGTCCAAGTCGCTCGACGCGGTGGTCGAGGACTGTGTGAACGCGGTCGGGGTGGACGTGAACACCGCGTCGGCGCCGCTGCTCACCCGGGTCTCCGGGATCGGCGCCGGCCTGGCCGAGAACATCGTGCTGCACCGCGACTCGAACGGGCCGTTCCGCACTCGCGACGACATCAAGAAGGTCGCCCGGCTCGGGCCCAAGGCGTTCGAGCAGTGCGCCGGCTTCCTGCGCATCCCGGACGGTGACAACCCGCTCGACTCGTCCAGCGTGCACCCGGAGTCCTACCCGGTGGTGCGCACGATCCTGGCCGCCACCAGCGCCGACATCAAGACGGTGATCGGCAACAGCCCGCTGCTGCGGGCGCTGCGGCCCACCGACTACGTCACCGACGCGGTCGGCCTGCCGACCATCACCGACATCCTCAAGGAGCTGGAGAAGCCCGGGCGCGACCCGCGACCGGGGTTCACCACGGCCACCTTCGCCGAGGGCGTCGAGAAGATCGCGCACCTCAAGCCCGGGATGATCCTGGAGGGCGTGGTCACCAACGTGGCGGCGTTCGGGGCGTTCGTCGACGTCGGCGTCCACCAGGACGGCCTGGTGCACGTGTCGGCACTGTCCAATACGTTCGTGAAGGACCCGCGCGACGTCGTCAAATCCGGCGATGTCGTGAAAGTTCGGGTGGTCGAGGTGGATGAGGCCCGGAAGCGGATCTCGCTGACCATGCGGCTGACCGACGAGCCGGCCCAGCGGCGGCCGCGCGAGGACGGCGCCGCGCCGGGCGCGCAGCCCCGCGAAGGCGGCAAGCCCCGCCAGGGCGGTCAGGGCGGCCAGGGCGGCGGCGGTCAGCGTCAAGGCGGCGGCCCGCGCCAAGGCGGTCAGGGCGGTGGCCAGCGCGGCGGTCAAGGCGGTGGCCAGCGGGGCGGTCAGGGCGGTGGCCAGCGGGGCGGTCAGCGCCAAGGCGGCGGCGGTGGCGGGCAGCGTCAGGGCGGTAGTGCGCCGGTCGTCAACGACGAGATGGCGGCCGCGCTGCGGCGGGCCGGCCTGATCAAGGAATAAAGGTGGACCGGGGGCTCAGTTGCCGCTGAGTCCCCACACCTTCACGTTGCTGAAGGCCACGTCGTACGGCCCGTTCTCGGCCGCGCCGCGCTCGGTGTAGACGCCGAGCAGCACCCGGCCGCCGGTGATCTCGGCGTCGGTCAGCGGCACCGTGCCGACCTCGATGCCGTCACGCAGGACCGTGGCCTGGTTGCCGACCGCCCGGACCTCGATGGTGGTCGGTGCGGCCCCGATCTCGATCGGCGCGTCGAGCGGGAACGTGCGGATCGTCGCGACCGCCTGATCCTTGTGCGTGCCCAGGTAGATGTTCTTCTCGCAGACCCGCAGCAGATAGCCGTGCCAGGGCGCGAACCGGAACCACAGCCCGGCGCAGCTGTCCTCGGTCAGCAGCCGCACCCCGACCTCGACCCGGAAGTTGTCGGGCACCCCGTCGTCCGGCCCGGAGCAGCGGTAGACGCCCTTGGTGTCCCGGTGGGCCACCATCGCGGTGCCGTCGAAGGAGCAGGACGCCTTCTCGGCCGGCAGTGACTTGGCCTCCCACAGGCGCGGCCCGGTCAGGGAGTCGTCGATCATCAGGACATCGGCGTTGGCGGTGACGGCCGGGGCCGACGACGGGCCGTCGGCCGGGCTCTCCGAGGCGCTCGCCCGCTCGCCGGCCGGCGAGCCGAGCACCAGCATCATCGCGCCGGCCACCACGGCCAGGATCAGCGCGGCCACCGCGACCGGCAGGAACCAGCGACGGCGGGGTTCGGGCGGCGGCGGGCCGGGTGGGGGACCGGGCACCGGCGAGATCGGCACGGTGACGATCGAGTTTTCCTCGTAGCCGACGAGGCCGGCCAGGTCGGTCACGCCGCCCTCAACGCGTACCCCCGTAACCGCCTGCGCCTCCGCGGCCGCCGCCCGCAAATCGGGTTGATCGGCGAGGGCCGCCGCCGTGGCGGCGGGCCGGGAGGGGCCGGAGACCAGCAGGTCGAGCAGCTCGCGGGCGCTGGGCCGGTTGGCCGGGTCTTTCTCCAGGGCGTGCCCGATCAGCTCGCGCAACGGCCCGGCCAGGCCGGACAGATCGGGCGGCTGGGTGAGGATGCGGGCCGCCGTCGCGGGCGGCGAATCGGCGGCGAACGGGGTGCGGCCGGTTCCCGCGTACGCCACCACGCCGCCCCAGGCGAAGACGTCGGCGGCCGGGGTGAGCGGGGTGTCGGCGGAGCCGAAGCGCTCCGGCGCCATGTAGGCCACCGTGCCGACCATCACCGACGTGTCGGTGTGGCCGCTTGTCGCCTCGACGTGCCGGGCGATCCCGAAGTCGATCACCTTGGGCGAGCCCGGGGCGAGCAGCACGTTGCGCGGTTTCAGGTCGCGGTGGATGACCCCGGCGCCGTGAATGGCGGTCAGTGCGGTCGCCACTCCGATCGCGACACTGTGCAGGTTGGCGGCGGTGAGCGGGCCGCGTTCCTCGACGACGTGCGCGAGGGTGGGGCCGTCTACGTACTCCACCACCAGGTAGGGGCTCTCGTGGTCGGGGTCGGCGTCGAGCACCTCGGCGGTGCAGAACGGCGGCACCTGCCGGGCCCGGGCCACCTCGCTGCGGAAGCGGCGGCGGAACTCGTCGTCGGGCGCGAGATCGGCGCGTACCACCTTGACCGCGACCAGAACCCCGCCGGGCGTGCGGGCCAGATAGACCGTGCCCATGCCGCCCTCGCCGAGGCGGCCGACGATCTCGTAGTCGCCCAGGGCACGCGGATCGTGCGGGCGCAAAGGCTCCGTACGCTCCCCAGACATGATGGTTCCGTCCCCCCGAACTTGGCGACGTCACTCTATCGGGCGGTTGTTGCCGCTCGTAGAGCAGCCATCCAGTTGGCACCGAACCGTCATGCTGGAGGTATGGACGATCGCCTCTCGGTAGTGCCGGTCGTCCCGGGCTTCGCGTCAGCGATCACATCGATTGCCGGGGTTGTCGGGTTTTATGCCGGTGGGTCGATCGGATCGGGCGACTATCGGCCCGGGATCAGCGACCTTGACCTGGTCGCGGTGATCGCCGCCCCGCTGACCAGATATCGACGAGCGAAACTGCGCGCGCTGCATCGGGTCATCGGCCCGGCCAAGCTGCACTGTGCGTACGTCCCGATAGGCGACATATCGGATATCTCGCTGTCGCATGTGAACTGGGCGCACGAGCAGATGTTCCGCCGGCCGCTCAGCGGGATCGCCCGCGGCGAGCTGCACCAGTTCGGGGTCACCGTCTACGGGCCGCCGCCGGGCGAGCTGGTCCCGCCGGTCAGCGCGGCCCAGCTCGCCGACGCGGCCCGGGGTGAGCTGAGCGGCTACTGGGCCGGGGCGGTCCGGAAGACCACGGTGTGGCGCACCGATCTGCACGTCGACCTCGGGCTCACCACCGTGTCGCGGGCCGCCGAGACGATCGCCACCGGCCGGCTGATCACCAAGCGGGAGGCGATCGACCGGCTGCCCGAGCTCGGAGTGCCGGCGCCGCTGGTCGACGAGATCCGGCGGCGCCGGGCCGGGGACCGCGTCGAACTGTCCGAGGAGCGGGTGCGGGAACGCGCCGCGCTGGTCCGCCGGCTGATGCGCGAGCACCTCGGGCGGTTGCTCTGAGTATTGTCGGCGAATGCTCATCAACACCGAGCGGCTGCTGCTGCGGCGCTTCCGGCCGGCCGACGCGCCGGTCCTCGCCGAGTACCGGTCGGACCCCGAGGTGGCTCGGTATCAATCCTGGGATGCGCCGTTTCCGCTGCTCAAGGCCGAGACCGCAGTGGTCAACTTCATGGAGTCCTCGCCGGACATCCCGGGCTGGTTCCAGTGGGCGATCGAGCGGCTCGAGGACCGCCGGCTGATCGGCGACGTCGGGGTGCGGCTGCACGACAACCGGCTGCAGGCCGAGATCGGGTTCACGCTGGCTACGCCGTACCAGAAGATGGGTTATGCGACCGAGGCCGTCCGGGCCGTCCTTGATCGGCTTTTTCGCCTGCAGGGCCTGCACAAGGTGACCGGCGAGTGCGACGCCCGGAACGCCGCGTCGGCCGGCCTGCTGGAACGCCTCGGCTTCACCCGCGAGGGGCACCTTCGACAGCAGACGTTCATCAAGGGTGAGTGGACCGACGACCTCATCTACGGGCTGCTCGGCGCGGACTGGCTGAGTGACGACTAGATAGACGCGGGTGGCTATCTTGAGCGCATGGCCGTGGTTGCCGCGCTCCTTCTTCTCCTCGGTGTCTGCATGGTGCTGGTCACCGGGATCTTCGCTCTGATCAGCATCGGTGACCTGCGCATGTCGCGGCTTCTGCGCCGCACCGTGCCGGCCCCGCTCGGCTCGTGGCCCGCCCGGGGCCGGGTGTCGGCCGAGGCGGTCACCGAGTACGGGCCGGCGGGCCCGCAGATCGGTCCGCTGAGCGGCGAGGACTGTACCTGGTACGAGATGACCATCGTCCGCGACGACGGCGAGAACCGCTCCGATGTGTACCTGGACGGCGGGAAGGCGCCGGCCTGGCCGGCGCTCGCGGACGCGACCGGCCGGGTCACCCTCGATCCCCGGCTGCTGGTGGACGGCCGCGGGCAGGCGCTGACCTATCACGCGTCGACCGTGACCGAGTCGAGCACCGAGAGCTGGCGGAAGAAGCGCGGCGAGACCCCGCCGGCCTGGGCGACGCCGAAGATCGCGCGGAGCACCAGTAACGGCGATGTCCTGCAGCTGCAGGAGGTGCGCCTGCCGCGCGGCCGCGAGGTGTTCGTCATGGGCCGGGCCGCGAACGGTTCGGTGCGCCCGATGCGGCGGGCGTTCGTCACCCCGGAACGGTGGGCCGACATGATCGCCGCCAAGGAGTCCGACCAGCGGCTGATGACGGTGACCATGCCGATCTTCATCGTGGTCGGCGTGCTGGTCGCGGCGGCCGGCTTCGGTCTCCTGCTTTTAGTTACCCGCTGAGGTGCAACGCCCGGACCGGTCCGGGCGTGTAGTCGCCGTGACAGCATTCGCCGGAACGAGACCGGAGGCGCTGCCCGCCGTGCCGAACGAGACCGCGTCTTTCGACGAGATCTACGCCGCGCACTACGGCGACCTCACCGTGCAGCTCTATGCCTACTTCGGCGACCGGCAGGAGGCCCAGGACGTCGTCCAGGAGGCGTTCTGCCGGGCGTACGCGAGATGGCGCACCATGTCCCGCTTCGATGACCCGGTCGCCTGGGTCCGCCGGGTCGCCTGGAACCTGGCGGTCAGCGGCTGGCGCCGCAAACGCACCGTGCGCACCTTCCTGCGCCGCCAGCGCCCGATCGAACCGCAGGTCGACGGGCCCCAACCGGAGCGGGTCGCGCTGGTCGCGGCACTGGCCACGCTCCCCGACAACCACCGTCGCGCGATGGTGCTGCGTTACCTGGCCGACCTGACTGTCGCCGAGATCGCCGAGCGGGAGGGCGTCCCGGTGGGGACCGTGAAGTCCTGGTTGTCCCGTGCCCGGCAGGCGCTGGCCGCCCGGCTCGACCTCGCCGAAACGACCGCGCCGGAGGAGACCCCGTGATGACCGACGAACTCGAAAACCTCTTCAAAGACCTCCGCACCCGTACGCTCGGCGAAATCGTCCCGCCCGGCGCGCCCCAGGCCCGGGCCGTGGTACGCCGCCGGCGCGGTGTCGCCGTCTCGGCCGGCGCCGGGGTCACCGTGGCCGCGATCCTGATCGGCGCCGGCTTCGGCCTGTACCCGGGCACCGGCGGCGACTACGCCGTCGGCGACGCCCCCAGTGACGGACCGTCCAGCTCCGACTTCCCGGTGATGCCGGACCCGACCGGGCCGGAGTACGACCGGGCCACGGCGGCCGGCGGCCTGCTCGCGGACCGCGACAAGACGCCCACCTCGATCAGGGCGACCCAGGGCGTGGTCGCCCCGGACTACGAGAACCACGTGAACGACATGGCGGCCGACAAGTACGCGTTCCGCTTCTTCTGCGTCGGCCCCGGCACCGTGCAGGTCGTCGTCAAGCAGGGCGAGACCGGCAACACGGTGCTGGGCCAGGGCACCGCGACCTGCGCGGCGCAGAACCCGGAGCCGCTGGAACTGACCATCCGCCAGCCGAAGTACGGCTACCTGCGGCTCTTCGCGGTGGGCGACGCCGCCGCGAACGGCCAGGCCGGGTTCGCCTTCGAGTTCCTCAGCACCACCGGCAAGACCTTCGGCGGGGTCTCCGGCGCCCCGACGCTGTCGGTCTCGTCATCACCCTCCGGGGGCTGAGTTCTCCTGGAAGTCGACGATGGCCTCGCCGTGGTCGCGGGCCCAGGCGGTGAGCACCTTGATCGGTTCGACCAGGGTGCCACCGAGCGGGGTCAGGCTGTATTCGACGCGCGGCGGGGCCTCGGCGTACGCGTGTCGTTCGACCAGGCCGTACGTCTGAAGCCGGCGCAGCGTCTGGGTGAGGACCTTGCGGGAGATGCCGCCGATCAGTTCGGCCAGGTCGCCGGGCCGCTGCGGTTCGAGGCTGAGCGCGAACAGCACGATCACCGCCCATTTCTCGGCGATGATCTCGACCGCCAGACGAGTGGGGCAGTCGGCCAGGAAGACCCCGCGAGTGTTCTGCACGGGATCAAAAGTTACCAGCGGGTGCCAATCGGCTCCGTAGCGTTTTTCGCATGCCACGAATTGTTGTGTTCGATGAGATCGGTGGTCCGGACGTCCTGCACCTCGTCGAGGAGGCGGTGGTCGAGCCGGCCCCGGACGAGGTCCGGGTGCGGATCGAGGCGTTCGCCGTGAACCCGCTCGACCAGATGATCCGGGCCGGCCAGTCGCCGCGGCCGGTGCAACTGCCGCACGCCCGGCTGGGTGTCGAGGGGACCGGGGTGATCGACGCGGTCGGGTCCGGGGTCACCGGGCTGGCGGTCGGCGATCCGGTCCTGCTCGCCGCCATCCCCGACTTCGAGACCCGGGGCGCGTACGCCGAGTACACCACGGTGCTCGCCAGCCGGGTCGTGCCCCGCCCGGCCGGGCTGGACGTGCCCGAGGCGGCGGCGCTGTGGGTCGCCTACTTCACCGCGTACGGCGCGCTGGTCGAGAAGGCCGGGATGCGACCCGGCGACCACGTGCTGATCACCGCCGCGTCGGGCGGGGTGGGCCGGGCCGCGATCCAGATCGCCAACCAGATCGGCGCGGTGCCGATCGCGGTCACCCGGTCGAGCGCGAAGGTGCAGAGCCTGCTCGACGCCGGCGCGGCCGCGGTGATCGCCACCGACCGCGAGGACGTGGCCGAGGCCACCCGGCGGCTCACCGGTGGGGCGGGCGCCGACCTGATCCTGGACGCCGTGATGGGTCCGGGCCTGGCCGACCTGTCGCTGGCCGCCAAGCTCGGCGGCCAGTTGATCGCGGTGGGCTGGCTGGACCCGCGGCCCGCGTCGTTCCCGGCCAACCCGTCGCTGACCATCCGCCGCTTCATGGGCTTCGCCGACATGGTCGACCCGGTGATCGTCCGGCGGGTCGCCGCCTTCCTGGCCGCCGGCGTCCGTTCCGGTGTGCTGCGCCCCACGGTCGACCGGGTGTTCACCCTGGACGACATCGTGGAGGCGCACCACTACCTGGAGAAAGGCACCCCGACGGGCAAGATCGTGGTGACCGTCTAGGCGGTGAACCGCAGCCAGACCGCCCCCAGCGGCGGCACCCGCAGCGAGACCGAGGCGTTGAAGCCGTGCCACGGCAGCTCCTCGGCCGTCACCTCGCCGAGGTTGCCGACGCCCGACCCGCCGTACAGCTCGCTGTCGGTGTTGACGACCTCTTCCCAGCGGCCCGGCCGGGGAAGGCCGATGCGGTAACCCTCGTGCGGGACCGCGGCGAAGTTGACCACGCAGGCCAGGGCGTCGCCGTTGGGGGCGAAGCGGACGAACGAGAATGTGTTGTGCTGCGAGTCCTCGCTGGTGATCCAGCGGAAGCCGGACGGGCTGGTGTCCTGGGTCCAGATCGCCGGGGTCTCCTTGTAGACCCGGTTCAGGTCCTTGACCAGGCCCTTCACGCCACCGAAGGCCGGGTCCTCGAGCAGGCCCCAGTCGAGGCCGCGCTCCTCGGACCACTCCCGCATGTCGCCCATCTCGCTGCCCATGAACAGCAACTGCTTGCCGGTGAAGGCCCACATGAAGCCGAGCAGGGCGCGGGTGCTGGCCAGTTTCTGCCACTGGTCGCCGGGCATCTTGCCGGCCAGCGAACCCTTGCCGTGCACGACCTCGTCGTGGCTGATCGGCAGGATGTAGTTCTCGCTCCAGGCGTACACCGTGGCGAAGGTCATCTGGTGGTGGTGCCACTGCCGGTAGATCGGCTCCTTCTCCATGTAGGAGAGGGTGTCGTTCATCCAGCCCATGTTCCATTTGAAGCCGAAGCCCAGGCCGCCCAGGTGGGTGGGGCGGGTGACGCCCGGCCACGCGGTGGACTCCTCGGCGATGGTGACCACGCCGGGGTTGTTCTTGTAGACGGTCGCGTTCATCTCCTGCAGGAAGCTGATCGCGTCGAGGTTTTCCCGGCCGCCATATTGATTCGGGGTCCACTCGCCGTCCTTGCGCGAGTAGTCCAGGTAGAGCATCGAGGCCACCGCGTCGACCCGCAGGCCGTCGGCGTGGAACTCCTCGCACCAGTACACCGCGTTGGCCACCAGGAAGTTGCGGACCTCCTTGCGGCCGAAGTCGAACACGTACGTACCCCAGTCGGGGTGCTCGCCGCGACGCCAGTCGCCGTGCTCGTAGAGCGGGGTGCCGTCGAAGCGGGCCAGGGCCCACTCGTCCTTGGGGAAGTGGGCGGGCACCCAGTCGAGGATGACGCCGATGCCGGCCTGGTGCAGCTTGTCGACCAGGTAGCGGAACTCGTCGGGGCTGCCGAACCGCGAGGTGGGGGCGAAGTAGCCGGTGACCTGGTAACCCCAGGAGCCGCCGAACGGGTGCTCCATCACCGGCATCAGCTCGACGTGGGTGAAGCCCATCTCGACCACGTAATCCACCAGCTGCGACGCCAGCTCGGTGTAGGACAGACCGGGCCGCCACGAGCCCAGGTGCACCTCGTACGCGCTGGTCGGCTCCTGGTGCCACTGCTTGGTGGCGCGCTCGCGCATCCAGTCGGTGTCGGCCCACTCGTAGGTGGACTCGAAGACCACCGACGCGGTGGCCGGCGGCACCTCGGTGTGCTGGGCCAGCGGGTCGGCGTGCTCGCGCCAGACGCCGTCCCGGCCGAGGATCTTGTACTTGTACTTGGAGCCGGGCCGCGCCTCCGGGACGAAGACCTCCCAGACGCCGCTGCTGCCGAGCGACCGCATCGGCCAGCCGTCGTACGGGCCCCAGCCGGAGAAGTCCCCGACCACCTGGACACCGCGGGCGGCCGGCGCCCACACCGCGAAACCGACGCCGTTGCCGCGCGGCTGGGCGCCCAGCACCCGCCACAGCTTCTCGTGCCGGCCCTCGCCGATCAGGTGCAGGTCGAGCTCGCCCAGGGTGGGCAGATGACGGTACGGGTCGTCGAACTCGGTGCCGTCCACGTCGAGGCGGTAGTCCAGGACCGTGCCGGGCAGCTCGACCGCGAAGATGCCGTTGTCGTGCACCTTCACCATGTCGGCGCGCTCGCCACCGTAGACGACCGAAACCTTCTCGGCGCCCTTGCGCAGGGTGCGGATCACCGTGTTCTCGCCGGTCGGGTGCGCGCCGAGGATGGCGTGCGGGTCGTGGGTATCGCCGGCCACCACGCTGTTCATGGCGCGCTGGTCGGCGGCGAGCGAGGAGGCGGGGTGGCCGATCACGAGAATGGCTCCTTCTAGCTGGGGTTGTTCGGGCCGACCAGCCGGGCGATGGACCGCAGGGGGATCCGCAGCCATCCGGGCCGGTGCCGTGCTTCGTACGCGGCCTCGTAGACCGCCTTGTCCAACTCGTACGCCGCGAGCAGCGCACCCTGGGTTCGTGGGTCGAGGCCGGAGGCGTGTGCGTACCCGTCGCAGAAGGCGGCCCGGTTGCGGTCCACCCACTCGCGCGCCCGCGCGGCCAGGTGCTCCTCGTCGTCCGAGTCGACAAGCAGCTGATAGGCAGCGTACTCATAGCTGCGCAGCACGCCGGCGATGTCGCGCAGCGGCGAGTCGGGCAGCCGCCGCTCGTCGAGCGGCACCCCGGGCTCGCCCTCGAAGTCGATCAGCAGCCACGCCTCGGGGGTGCGCAGCACCTGGCCGAGGTGCAGGTCGCCGTGCACCCGCTGGACCGTGACCGGCTCGCCGTCGAGGGCCCGGAACTGCGCCTCGATGGTCGGGACGTACTGCTGGATCTCGGTGACCGAGTTGGCGGCCTGGCGCAGCCGGCCGAGCACCGCGTCGAGCGGGAACGACGCCGGGCCGGAACCGAGCTCGGCGGCCAGGTCGGCGTGTACCGACGCGACCGCCTCGCCGAGCCGGTAGGACTCGCCCTGGAAGTCGCCGCCCACCTCGTCGGCGCCCATCTCGGCGTCGGCGAACAGGTCACGCGCGCTGGCGGTGGCCATCGCCCAGCCCTCGGCCGAGTTGCCGGCGAACGCGGTCACCATGCCGAGCGGGCACGGCTTGCCGCCCTCGGTGGTCTCGAACGAGCCGAGCAGCCGGGCCACGTGCGGGTTGCCGCGCCGGCCGAGCACCTGGTTGAGCTCGACGTCGGGGTTGATCCCGGTGGACACCCGGCGGAAGACCTTGAGGATCGCGTCCTCGCCGAAGATCACGCTGGTGTTGCTCTGCTCGGCGTCGAAGACCCGCGGCCAGGATTCCTCGGTGGGGAACTCGGCGCCCGGTTCCGGCTCGAAGACCACGTCGCCGACCGCGCTGCCGCCGGCCACCAGGCCGAGCAGGTAACGGGCCGCGCCCGGGTCGTAGAGGGCGTCGTAGCCGGTACGGCCCTCGAGCGTGCCGATGGTGGCCACGCTGCTGTACTCGGCGATCGGGTGGTTGTCCCAGGCCACGATCACCTGGTAGCGCTCGGCGCTGCCGTCGGTGTACTCGACGTCGACGAGCACCAGGTCGAGGTTGTCGCCGAGCTTCGTCGACGACGCCTCCTTGACGGACGCCAGGGTGCGGGCCTTACCCGCGTACCAGCGCTGTTGCGGGAGCCACTCGGCGAAGGGCAGCGTCATTGCTTCTCCTCGGACCTGCACAGCTGGAACCAGTAGAAGCCGTGCCCGGGAAGCGTCAGCAGATAGGGCAGCTGACCCACGCGCGGGAAGTTCACGTGGCCGGTCAACTCCACCGGCGTGTAGCCGTTCCAGTGCTGCAGGTTGAGCTCGATCGGTTGCGGGAAGCGCGACAGGTTGTTCACGCACAACACCACGTCGTCGCCGTTCTCGCGCAGGTAGGCGAGCACCGACGGGTTGGACCCGCCGAGTTCACGGAACGTGCCGACGGCGAACGCGTCGTGGCGGCGTCGCACCGCCAGCATCGTACGGGTCCAGTTGAGCAGCGACGTGGAACTGTCCCGCTGCGCCTCGACATTCACCGCCTGGTAGCCGTACACCGGGTCCTGGTTGGCCGGCAGGTAGAGCCGGCCCGGGTTGGCGGTGGAGAAGCCGGCGTTGCGGTCCGGCGTCCACTGCATCGGGGTGCGCACGCCGTCGCGGTCGCCGAGCCAGATGTTGTCGCCCATGCCGATCTCGTCGCCGTAGTAGAGCACCGGCGAACCGGGCAGCGACAGCAGCATCGCGGTGAACAGCTCGATCTGATTGCGGTCGTTCTCCAGCAGCGGGGCGAGACGCCGGCGGATGCCGACGTTCGCTTTCATCCGCGGGTCCTTGGCGTACTCCGAGTACATGTAGTCGCGTTCCTCGTCGGTCACCATCTCGAGCGTCAGCTCGTCGTGGTTCCGCAGGAAGATGCCCCACTGGCAGTTGTTCGGAATGGCCGGCGTCTGCGCCATGATCTCCGAGATCGGGAAACGGGACTCGCGACGGACCGCCATGAAGATGCGCGGCATCAGCGGGAAGTGGAACGCCATGTGGCATTCGTCGCCGCCGGTCGCCGAGTCGCCGAAGTACTCCACCACATCGGCCGGCCACTGATTAGCCTCGGCGAGCAGCACCCGGCCCGGGAACTCGTCGTCGATCACCTTGCGGCAGTGCTTGAGGAACGCGTGCGTCTCGGGGAGGTTCTCGCCGTTGGTGCCCTCCCGCTCGTACAGGTACGGGACCGCGTCCAGCCGGAAACCGTCGATGCCGATGTCCAGCCAGAAGCGCAGGACGTCGAGCATCGCCTCCTGCACGGCCGGGTTGTCGTAGTTCAGGTCGGGCTGGTGGGAGAAGAACCGGTGCCAGAAGAACTGGCGGCGGACCGGGTCGAACGTCCAGTTCGACTCCTCGGTGTCCACGAAGATGACCCGGGCGTCCTGGTATTTGTCGGAGGTGTCGCTCCAGACGTAGAAGTCGCCGTACGGCCCGTCCGGGTCGCGCCGGGACTCCTGGAACCAGGCGTGCTGGTCGGAGGTGTGGTTCATGACCAGGTCAGTGATCACCCGGATGCCACGCTTGTGGGCCGCGTCGAGCAGCGCCACGAAGTCCTCCACCGTGCCGAACTCCGGCAGCACCCGGTAGAAGTCGCTGATGTCGTACCCGCCGTCGCGCAGCGGCGACTGGTAGAACGGCGGCAGCCAGAGGCAGTCGACGCCGAGCCACTGCAGGTAGTCGAGCCGCTCGATCAGGCCGCGCAGGTCGCCGGAGCCGTCCGAGCTGGAGTCGTAGAAGGCCCGGACCAGGACCTCGTAGAACACCGCTCGCTGGAACCAGGTCGTGTCGGCGGGCAGTGACCGGGCGTGGCCGAAGTCCTCAGCGGTGGGATGTTCGACCACACCGTCCTCGACGTGGCTTCCCTCCGCCGGGTCGTACGCCGGATCGAGATCTTCAGTCAGGTCCATTGCTTTCCCACCTACCCACCCGCAGGTACTTGAATCAGTTCCGCTTCACGACAAAGACGTGCGCCGGCTCGACGTAGGGGTCGATCCGGACGGCGTTGTGCTGGCCCCACTCGTAGGTCGCCCCGGTGATCTGGTCGGTCACCGAGAACCGCTCGTGCCAGTCCATGCCGAGTTCGGGCATGTTGAGCGTGACGTTGCCCCACTGCACGTTGCTGGCGTCGAAGGAGACGACAACCAGAACGGTGTTACCGGTCTCCAGGTCACGCTTGGAGAAGACCAGGAGTGAACCGTTATCAACTTCGTGGAAGCGCAGGTTGCGCAACCAGTGCAGCGCGGGGTTCTCGGCCCGGACCTTGTTGAGCCGGGTGATGTACGGCGCCAGGGACCGGCCGGTGCGCTCGGCGGCCGCCCAGTCCCGCGGCTTGAGCTCGAATTTCTCGTTGTCCACATATTCTTCGGCACCCGGCCGGGCCACGTGCTCGAAGAGCTCCAGCCCCGAGTACATGCCCCAGGACGGCGAGAGCATGCTCGCCAGCACGGTGCGAATCTTGAACATCGGCGGGCCGCCGTGCTGCAGCGTCTCGTGCAGGATGTCGGGGGTGTTGGGCCAGAAGTTGGGCCGCATCCAGTCCAGCGTCGAGATCAGCTGACCCATGTATTCGCGCATCTCCCAGGCCGTGGTGCGCCAGGTGAAGTACGTGTACGACTGGGTGAAGCCGATCTTGCCGAGGCCGTTCATCATGGCCGGCCGGGTGAACGCCTCGGCCAGGAACAGCACGTCCGGATCGGTTTCCTTGATCTTGGCGATCAGCCACTGCCAGAAGTTCAGCGCCTTGGTGTGCGGGTTGTCGACGCGGAAGATCTTGACGCCGTTGTCGATCCAGTGCCGGACCACGCGGTACACCTCGTCGCGCAGGCCACGGTAGTCGTTGTCCCAGTTCAGCGGGTAGATGTCCTGGTACTTCTTGGGCGGGTTCTCGGCGTACGCGATGGTGCCGTCGGCCTTGGTGGTGAAGAACTGCGGGTGCGACTTGACCCACGGGTGGTCGGGTGCGACCTGCAACGCCAGGTCCATCGCCACCTCGAGGCCGTTCTCGGCGGCGGTGGCGAGGAACGCGCGGAAGTCTTCCAGGGTGCCCAGCTGCGGGTGGATGGCGTCGTGACCGCCCTCGTCCGAGCCGATCGCCCACGGCGAACCGACGTCGACCGGGCGGGCCACCAGGGTGTTGTTGCGGCCCTTGCGGTTGATCTTGCCGATCGGGTGGATCGGCGGAAGGTAGAGCACGTCGAAGCCCATGGCCGCGACCGCCGGGATGCGCTCGGCGGCGGTGCGGAAGGTGCCGTGCTTGATCGGGGTCGCGTCCGGGCCGATCTCGGCGCCCTCGGAGCGGGGGAAGAATTCGTACCAGGAGGAATAGAGCGCGCGCTGCCGGTCGACCCAGACCGCGTAGGACCGGGTGGTGGTGACCTGCAGGCGCACCGGGTTGTCCCAGAGCAGATCTTCCAGGTCGAGCGCGGGGGAGACCCGGGCGAACAGCGACTGCTGCTCGTCGCGCAGCACCGCGGCAGCGGTGCGCACCCGCTCCTCGTCCTCGTGCGGCACGATCTTGGTGGCCAGGTCGAGCACGTCGGCGCCCTCGGCCAGGTCGTTGGCCAGGTCTTCCAGGCCCTGGCCGGCGCCGATCTTCTTCACCACGGCGTCGCGCCAGGTCCGGTAGGGATCCTCGAACGCCTCCACGGTGAACGTCCACCGGCCGACCTTGTCCGGTCGAATGAGGCCGTGCCACTGGTCGAGGCCGGGTTCGCCGGGACGCATGCGGGTGAACGGTTCGGATTCGCCGTCGGGCCCGCGCCATACCACGTTTACACCGAGGGCGTGGTGTCCTTCGCGATAGGACACCGCGGAGACCGGCACGAATTCACCAACGACGGCCTTGGCGGGGTATCGCCCGCAGGACACGGACGGCGTTACGTCTTCGATAGGAAAACGACCGGTCATGATCTCCACCGTAGTCAGCGGGGCGGGCGTGGACGCGGCGAAATGAGTACCGCCGTCAGGGCATACTTCTCCGCAGGGGAGGCACCACAAACAAGCGGCAAGCCGATGGGTTAAACCTACCGGAGTGCGCTCAGCCCGGCTCGTTCAGGAGTGCCCGTGCGCCTCGGGTGAATTTCGACAGTTCGCCCTCTCTCCTTGCTTACCCGGTTTTGATCATCGGGACGTTTCCGGCCGGCAAATTCAAGTTCGCAAAACCTTTCCGGGTACGCCGTGAGCTGTCCACAAGCGCAACACCCGGCCCAGTAGTAACGGGAGGGGAGCGCGTCGGTTGCCGAGCGGTCCCATCACGGTCACCCTGCTCAAGCTCACCACCCCGGCCGCCGAGGTAATCCCTGACGCGGTTCGACCGGAGCCGCGCCTGACACCTCCAGGAGCACCTCGTGGCCGGACCGTCTGTCGAGCTCTCGCCGGTGATCGCCGCCAGCACCCATTGGCTGTCGCGCGCTTACCCCGCGGGCACCCCCGACACCATCACCCACACGCTCTCCGAGTTGCAGGCGCGCCAGGCCGTCACGGTCGCCGCGTGGCTGCGCTACCCGACCGAGATGGACGCGGCCCTGGTCGCGATCGCCGGCCCGGGCGGCTCCGCCGTCCTGGACTGGCGGGTCGGCAGCGAGCCCGACGACGAGGAGGCCGAGGAGGAGGGCTGGCGTACCTGGGTCGACGAGGTCGTCGTCAGCTGGGCCGCCTGCCTGCTGGCCAACCCGATGCTGGCCCGCCGGGGTGTCGACGCGGTCGCCGCCGCCATCCCGCCCAGCCGCGACGAGCGGCCCCGCCCGCTCCCGCGCCGGGCCGGCGGCCTGCCGAACGAGTTCCGCCGCCTGCTCGACCCGGACGACCGGGACCGGGACGCGGCCGTGCTGCTGCGCCACCCCGACCTGCTCGAGCCGGTCGCCTCGATGCACCGCGACACGCTGCACTACCTGCTCGGTGTCGAGCAGGTCGAGCACGCGGTCTGAGACCCCCCAAGAAAGAAGGCCGGCGCCCTGGTTCAGGGCGCCGGCCTTGTTCTCTTAGTTGGCCAATCTTGCCGGGAACCCGCCGGTCGCTATCGGGCCCCACCGGTCGATGGTGATGCGGATCAGGGATTTGCCCTGGTCACGCATCGCCTGACGGTACTCGTCCCAGTTCGGGTGCTCGCCCGAGATGCAGCGGAAGTAATCGACAAGGGGCTCGACCGAGTCGGGCAGGTCGATCACCTCGGCCGTCCCGTCGACCTGCACCCAGGCCCCGCCGAAGTCGTCGCCGAGCAACAGCACCGACACCTGCGGGTTGCGCCGGACGTTCATCGCCTTGGCCCGCTCGGGGTAGGTGGAGATGACGATCCGGCCCTCGGTGTCGACGCCGCACGTGTTGGGCGACGCCTGCGGGCGCCCGTCGCGGCGGGTGGTCATCAGGATCGCGTGGTGCCGCGGCCGGATGAACTCCAGCAGACCGTCGCGGTCGACGGTGGTGTTGGTAGCGATGGTCCGGGGCACGTCAGACCTGCACCGGGGAGCCGGTCGACGCCTGCTCGGCCGCGACCGCCGCGCCGATGATGCCGGCGTTGTTGAGCAGGGTGGCCGGGACCATCGGGGTGCGGATGTTGATCAGCGGGAAGAACTTGTCGGACTTCTTGCTGACCCCGCCGCCGATGATGAACAGCCGCGGCGAGAGCAGCATCTCGACGTGCTTGAGGTAGTCCTCCACCCGGCCGGCCCACTTCTCCCAGCTCATGTCCTCGGCCTCGCGGGCCCGGTCGGAGGCGCGCGCCTCGGCGTCCTTGCCGTCCAGCTCGAGGTGGCCGAACTCGGTGTTCGGGATCAGGACGCCGTCGAGGAACAGCGCGCTGCCGATGCCGGTGCCGAAGGTGAGCATCATGATCAGGCCGCGCTGGTCGCGGCCGGCCCCGAACGCCACCTCGGCCGCGCCGGCCGCGTCGGCGTCGTTGAGCACGGTGACCGGCTTGCCGAGCCGGTCGCTGAACAGCTGGGCCGCGGGCGCGTCGAGCCACGACTTGTCGACGTTGGCCGCCGTGCGGGTGACGCCGTCGACCACCACGCCGGGGAAGGTGATGCCGACCCGGTCGAAGTCGTCGAACTGGGCGGCCACCTCGGCCACCGCCTCGACGACACTGGTCACGTCGCTGGGTTGCGGCGTGGGCACGCGGAACCGCTCGGCGAGCAGGTCGCCGCCGATGGTGTCGACCGGCGCCCCCTTCACGCCGGAGCCGCCGATGTCGATGCCGAGAGTGGCCATCTGTGTTCCCGTCCGCTTCTTCGAAGATGTTTCCCGCTGTTTACCACGGGGGACCGACATTGAATCCTCGCGGATGTCCCTCTTGCCACGCCTGCCTCGGTCATTCGGCGTGAGTGACTCATACTTTCGGCTAGTGTCACGTAGTCTTTCCGGCTAGCGTGGAGTCACTGAACGGTCGCCGCGTGCGGGCACGGCTCTCTGCCCGTTTGATGGAGGACCACCCAAATGATCCAGACCATGGCCGGACCGAGGACCCACCAGAGCTCAGTGTCGGACAGCGCCGCCGAGTTGCTCAACGCGATGGCGGCCACGCCCGCCGACCACCCGTCCCGCCCCGCGATGCGGGACGCCGCGATCGAGGCCTGGCT
>NZ_BOMY01000050.1 GCF_016862435.1 Paractinoplanes tereljensis | reverse complement strand
GCGCATCCGGGCGCCGGCCTCGTCGATCAGGTCGATCGCCTTGTCCGGCAGGAAGCGGTCGGAGATGTACCGGTCGGCCAGCGTGGCCGCCGCGACCAGGGCCGCGTCGGTGATGCTGATCCGGTGGTGCGCCTCGTAGCGGTCACGCAGACCCTTGAGGATCTCGATGGTGTGCGCCAGCGACGGCTCGCCGACCTGGATGGGCTGGAAGCGGCGCTCGAGAGCGGCATCCTTCTCCAGGTGCTTGCGGTATTCATCCAGGGTGGTCGCGCCGATGGTCTGCAGCTCGCCGCGGGCCAGCATCGGCTTGAGGATGCTTGCCGCGTCGATCGCGCCCTCGGCGGCACCCGCACCCACCAGGGTGTGGATCTCGTCGATGAACAGGATGATGTCGCCGCGCGTGCGGATCTCCTTGAGCACCTTCTTCAGGCGCTCCTCGAAGTCACCGCGGTAGCGGGAACCGGCGACCAGCGCGCCCAGGTCGAGCGTGTAGAGCTGCTTGTCCTTGAGGGTCTCGGGCACCTCGCCCTTGACGATCGACTGGGACAGGCCCTCGACGACGGCGGTCTTGCCGACGCCGGGCTCGCCGATGAGCACCGGGTTGTTCTTGGTGCGGCGGGAGAGCACCTGCATGACCCGCTCGATTTCCTTTTCCCGGCCGATGACCGGGTCGAGCTTGCCCTCGCGGGCGGCCTGGGTCAGGTTGCGTCCGAACTGGTCGAGCACCAGGCTCGTCGACGGCGCAGCCTCGCCCGCCGCCGCGCCGGCCGCGGCCGGCTCCTTGCCCTGGTAGCCCGAGAGCAGCTGGATGACCTGCTGGCGGACCCGGTTGAGGTCGGCGCCGAGCTTGACCAGCACCTGGGCGGCGACGCCCTCGCCCTCACGGATCAGCCCGAGCAGGATGTGCTCCGTGCCGATGTAGTTGTGCCCGAGCTGCAGCGCCTCGCGCAGCGACAGCTCCAGCACCTTCTTGGCCCGCGGCGTGAACGGGATGTGCCCGCTCGGCGCCTGCTGACCCTGGCCGATGATCTCCTCGACCTGCTGCCGGACCCCTTCGAGCGAGATGCCCAGGCTCTCCAGAGCCTTGGCGGCAACACCCTCGCCCTCGTGGATCAGGCCGAGCAGAATGTGCTCGGTCCCGATGTAGTTGTGGTTGAGCATCCGGGCCTCTTCTTGGGCCAGGACGACAACCCGTCGCGCTCGGTCGGTGAACCGCTCGAACATGCCCTCGTGCTCCTCACGTGCCGTGCGCCAATAACTGGCGGGGCCAGCGCACCGGCATCGGTGATGCCGGTGCTGTCACTACTCTATCGCCGCCGGGTGGTCTTGCTGAGCCCTCGTGGCTCCTCGAAACCGTCTGCAACGTTGATTTAGCCAACTTCGCACGCCCAACCGCTGTTCCCCCACCCGAACGAGTACGCGGACAGCGAAATCGCGCCCGAACACACGTCCACAGCCTGTGGACAACCCGCTCCAACCCTGTGGATAACTCTACGTCCCGAATGTGAAGATCAAGTCAAAAGCAAGAGGGCCCGTCGCGCATCAAGCGCGACGGGCCCTGCACGGTACGCGTACCTCAGGCCCGACCCGGGCCCTTCGAGTGGAACTCGTCCACGATCTCCTGCGGGATGCGACCCCGGTCGGAGATGTCCTTGCCGGCCTTCTTGGCCCACTCCCGGATCGCCTTGTTCTGCTCCCGGTCGGCGGTCGCGCCACCGCGACCACGCGCGGCCCGGCCGCCGACGACCACACCGCCGCGGGCCACCTTGGAACCGGAGCCGACGTACGGAGCGAAGACGTCCCGCAATTTAGCCGCGTTCTTCTCCGAGAGGTCGATCTCGTACTGAATGCCGTCGAGCGCAAACTTGACGGTCTCCTCGGCGTCACCGCCGTCGAGGTCATCGACCAGCTTGTGAATGATCTGCTTGGCCACGCGCCGCTATCCTCCCGAACACAGGTTCTCCCGCAACGCACAAGACAATAACGCCAGAGCGGCGGTATACGTCAATGGCGGGTCGAATATTACTCGGGCCGGACGAGCGGGAACAGGATGGTTTCGCGAATGCCGAGCCCGGTGAGGGCCATCAACAGCCGGTCGATTCCCATTCCCATCCCACCGGTCGGCGGCATTCCGTACTCCATCGCGCGGAGGAAATCTTCGTCCAGCTGCATCGCCTCGGGATCGCCGCCGGCGGCCAGCAACGACTGCGACACGAGCCGTTCGCGCTGCACCACCGGGTCGACCAACTCGGAATAGGCGGTGGCCAGCTCAAAACCGGATACGTACAGATCCCACTTCTCGGTCAGACCGGGAGTTTCCCGGTGAGCCCGGGTAAGCGGGGCGGTCTCTTCGGGATAATCCCGTACAAATGTCGGCCCCTGCAGAGACGGCACGACCAGGTGCTCGAACAGCTCCTCGGCCAGCTTGCCGTTGCTCCACTTCGGGTCGACGGATAGGTCGTGCTTTTCCGCATAGCCTGCAAGTTGCGCGCGATCGGTGGTGACCGTGACTTCTTCACCGAGGGCGTCGGAGAGCGAACCGAACAGCGTGACAGCCGGCCACTGGCCGCCCAGATCCAACTCGGAGCCGTCGAAGTGGGTCACTACGTGTGAGCCGGCGACCGCGAAGGCGGCTTCCTGAATCCACTCCTGAACCTGCTGCTGCATCACGTTGTAGTCGGCGTACGCCTGGTACGCCTCCAGCATCGCGAACTCGGGCGAGTGACTCGAGTCCATGCCCTCATTGCGGAAGTTCCGGTTGATCTCGAAGACGCGCTCGATGCCGCCGACGACGGCGCGCTTCAAAAACAGTTCCGGCGCGATCCGGAGATAGAGATCAGTGTCGAGTGCGTTGCTGTGCGTCACAAACGGACGGGCCGCCGCACCGCCGTGCAGCAACTGCAACATTGGTGTTTCGACCTCGAGGAAATTGCGACGGAACAGCGACTCGCGCAGGCTTCGCACGACGGTGGCCCGGGCCCGCACGGTCTCCCGCGCCTGCGGCCGCACGATCAGGTCGACGTAGCGCTGCCGGATCCGGGTCTCCTCGGACAGTGGCTTGTGGGCCACCGGCAGCGGGCGCAGCGCCTTGGCGCTCATCGCCCACGAGTCGGCCAGCACGGACAGCTCGCCGCGCCGGCTGGTGATCACCTCGCCCGCGATGCCGACCAGGTCACCGAGGTCGACCAGGTGCTTCCAGTCGGCCAGCGCCTGCTCGCCGACCTTGTCGAGGGAGAGCATGACCTGCAGCTCGGTGCCGTCGCCGTCGCGCAGGGTCGCGAAACACAGCTTGCCGCCGTTCCGGATGAAGATCAGCCGGCCGGTGACCGCGACCTGGTCGCCGGTCGCGTGGTCGATCGGCAGTTCCGGGTACTTCTCCCGCAGTTCCTTGAGCGAGTCGGTGCGGGCCAGGTTTACCGGGTAGGGCGGGACGCCCTCGGCCAGCAGCCGCTCCCGCTTCGACCGGCGGACCCGCATCTGCTCGGGAAGGTCCTCGGAGGGGTCAGTTGCGGGCACAATCTGCTCGGTCACGGCACTGCTCTCTGTGGGAACTCGTTCAACGACGCAGAAAGCCTACTAAGCGGCCCTCAGACGTTCCGCTCATATACCATCCGCAGCCCGATCAGCGTGATCATCGGCTCGTGCGCGGTGATGGTGCGGCACTCGTCCTTGACCAGCCAGGCCAGCCCGCCGGTGGCGATCACCGCCGACACACTGCCGCCCAGTTCCTCGGTCATCTGCTCGACGATCCGGTCGACCTGGCCGGCGAAGCCGTAATACATGCCGGACTGCAGGCACTCGACGGTGTTCTTGCCGATCACCGAGCGCGGCTTGGCCGGCTCGACCTTGCGCAGCTGGGCCGCGCGGGCGGCGAGCGCGTCGAAGGAGATCTCGATGCCCGGCGCGAACGCACCACCGAGGAACTCGCCCTTCGCGCTGATCACGTCGAAGTTGGTGGTGGTGCCGAAGTCGACGACGATCGACGGTCCGCCGTAGAGGGCGTGCGCGGCCAGGGTGTTGACCACCCGGTCGGCGCCGACCTCCTTGGGGTTGTCGATGGCCAGCTGTACGCCGGTCTTCACGCCCGGCTCGACGATCACGTTGGGCAGCTCGCCGTAGTACCGGCTCAGCATCGTGCGCAGGGTGCGCAGCGCGGCCGGCACGGTGGAGCAGGCGGCCACCCCGGTGATCTCCACGGCGTCCCCGGCGAGCAGCCCGCGGAACATCAGGCCCAGCTCGTCGGCGGTGGACCGGGAATCGGTCTTGATCCGCCAGTTGTGCACCAGCTTGTCGCCGTCGAAGGTGGCGAGAACGGTGTTGGTGTTACCGATGTCGATACAGAGCAGCATCAGGGCCTCAGGTCCAGAGCGATGTCCAGGATCGGCGACGAGTGTGTCAATCCGCCCACCGACAGATAGTCCACACCGGTCGCGGCGTAGGCCTCAACCGTCTCCAGTGTGAGATTTCCGGTGGCCTCCAGCTCGACCCGGTCACCGACCGCCTCGACGACGGTGCGCAACAGCGTCGGTGTCATGTTGTCGCAGAGCAGGAAATCGGCGCCGGCCTCGACCGCTTCCTGAGCCTCCGCCAGCGTGGTCACCTCGACCTGCACCGGGACCTCGGGGAACTTTTCGCGAACCAGAAGATAAGCCGCGGTGATGCTGCCCGCCGCCAGCTTGTGGTTGTCCTTGATCATGGCGACGTCGTACAGGCCCATCCGCTTGTTCGTGCCGCCGCCGGCCCGCACCGCGTACTTCTCCAGCGCGCGCAGCCCCGGGGTGGTCTTGCGAGTGTCCAGCACGGTCGCCTTGGTGCCGGCCAGGATGTCGGCCCACCGACGGGTGTGGGTGGCCACCCCGGACATCCGGCAGAGCAGGTTCAACGCCGTACGCTCCGCGGTCAGCAGTGCCCGGGTCGGCCCGGTGATCACCGCGAGCACGTCGCCACGGCGTACCCGATCGCCGTCCTTGATCTTTGCTTCGAAGGTGGCTGTGCCACCGGAGGTGGCGGCGAAGACCTCGGCCGCCACGCCCAGCCCGGCCACCACGCCGTCCGCCCGGGCGACCAGTTCGGCGGTGTCGACCTGCCCGGCCGGAATGGTCGCCTCGCTCGTCACGTCGCGTGGCGGGTCGCCCAGGTCCTCACCGAGGGCGGTGAAAACGATCCGCTGCACCTCGAAAGGATCGAGAGTCACGCCATCTCCTCGAAGGTCTGGGTGAGCTTGCCCTTGGGGCTCAGTCCGTTCAGCAGGTGGCCGCGCCACTCGTCCTCGGCCACCGGGAAGTCCTCCCGCCAGTGGCAGCCGCGCGTCTCGCGCCGGGTCTGCGCCGACGCCACCAGCGCGGACGCCACGGTCAGCAGGTTGGTCGCCTCCCAGGCCGCGTTGTGCGGGGTGGTGCGCTGCTCGGCCAGCCGGCTCAGTTCCTTGGCGGTGCCGGCCAGCGAGTCGGCCGACCGCAGCACGCCGGCGCCGCGGGTCATCGCCCGCTGCACCTCGGCCCGGACCGCCGGGTCGGCCACCCAGGCCGGGCCCTGCTTGGCGAACGAGGGCTCGGCCTGCGGGGGCAGATCGCGGGCGATGTCGTCGGCGATCCGCCGGGCGAAGACCAGGCCCTCCAGCAGGGAGTTGCTGGCCAGCCGGTTGGCACCGTGCACGCCGGTGCAGGCCACCTCGCCGCAGGCGTAGAGCCCCGGGATGCTGGTGCGGCCGTGCAGGTCGGTGCGCACGCCGCCGGAGGCGTAGTGCGCGGCCGGCGCGACCGGGATCAGCTCGGTGGCCGGGTCGACGCCGGCTGCCCGGGTGGACGCCACGATGGTCGGGAACCGGTGCTCGAGGAACTCCCGGCCGAGGTGCCGGGCGTCCAGGTAGACGTGGTCGGCGCCGGTGGCCCGCAGCACCCGGTGGATGCCCTTGGCCACCACGTCGCGCGGCGCCAGCTCGGCCAGCTCGTGCTGACCCACCATGAACCGCTTGCCGCTCTCGTCGACCAGGTGGGCGCCCTCGCCGCGGAGTGCCTCGGAGATCAGCGGCCGCTGCACCGAGGTGACCGCCGCGCTGACGAACGAGGTCGGGTGGAACTGCACGAACTCCACATCGGTGACGACCGCGCCGGCCCGCAGCGCGAGGGCCACCCCGTCGCCGGTGGAGACCGACGGGTTGGTGGTGGACGAGTAGATCTGCCCCATCCCGCCGGTGGCCAGCACCACGGCCCGGGCCAGGATCGCGCCCACGCCGTCGGCCGAGCCCTCGCCCAGCACGTGCAGGGTGAGCCCGCAGGCCCGGCCGTCGGCCCCGCGCAGCAGGTCGAGGACCAGGGCGTGCTC
This sequence comes from Paractinoplanes tereljensis, assembly GCF_016862435.1. GTDB lineage: Bacteria > Actinomycetota > Actinomycetes > Mycobacteriales > Micromonosporaceae > Actinoplanes > Actinoplanes tereljensis. The sequence goes on along the minus strand of NZ_BOMY01000050.1, from coordinate 363,712 downwards.
GACCAGCCGGATCCACGGGTCGCGGCGCACCGCCTCGTGCAGCGCCCGCTGCACCTCGGCCCCGGTGGCGTCGCCGCCGGCGTGCACGATCCGGTCGGCCCGGTGCCCGCCCTCGCGGGTGAGCATCAGCGAGCCGTCCTCGTGCCGGTCGAACTCGGCGCCGATCCGCATCAACTCGCGGACCCGGGCCGGGCCCTCCTCGACGAGCACCCGCACCGCGGCCGGGTCGCACAGGCCGACGCCGGCGATCTCGGTGTCGTTGGCGTGCGCGGCCGGAGTGTCCAGCGGATCGAGCACCGCGGCGATCCCGCCCTGGGCCCATCGGGTGGAACCGTCGTCGATGTTCACCTTGGTGACCACCGTGACGTGCAGGCCCTGTTCGCGCAGGTGCAGGGCGGCGGTCAGGCCGGCCACGCCGGAGCCGACGACGAGCACGTCGGTGGTCTCGGTCCAACCCGGTTCGGCGGCGGCGAGCCGGCGCGGCAGCTCCGGAAGGTCGGCGAGAAGTGACATCTGCTCAGTACACCCCGCCGGTGCCTGGAGCCCGCCGCGGGGGCGGGCTCAGTGGTGGGCATTACTTGTACTGGATGGGGAGGCTCTTGGCCCCTTTGCCCTTGAGAGTCGAGGTCAGCTCGGTGCCGTCCAGCCAGAGATAGCAGCGTACGCCGAAATCACCGAGCGCCCACACGTCCGCGTTGCCCGGCAACGACACCACGCCGGTGCGGAACTGAAGGTCGGTGTCGTTGGGCACGCCCACATAGGTGGCGATCAGCCCGCGGCAGCCGTCGTGGAACTTGGCCCAGGTGGCATCGTCCTTGGGGAAGGACAGATCCTTCGCGTACCAGACGCCGACGTACTCGGCGTTGTGCTTGGCGTCGCAGGCGACACCGGGCATGCCGGCGATCGCCCCGGAGCTGTCCTGGGCCACCGCGTAGCAGGTGAGCATCAGCTCGGAGGTGCCGTCGGCGAGCACGCTGCGCAGGCTGCCGATCCGCTGCACCAGCCCGCCGTCGTCCTCCACCGTGCTGAGTTCGACCGCCTCGCACCGGAACCAGCGCGATCCGCCGGTCCAGGCGGCGGCGGTCGGGTGGGTGACCCCGATCCAGAGGCGAGCGTTGCGCCAGGGCCCACCGACGTAGGTGGTGGTCTTCTCGTCGCAGACCTTGTAGGCGGTCGCCGCCCCGGCCGAGCCCTCGGCGGGCGGCGACTCGGCATCGGCGGCTGGCGACTCGTAGGTGCCGACGTAGACCGTCTCGGTGCGGTGCCGCAGCTGGCAGTCGAGCTCGTCGTAGGTGGACCGGGCCCCGATCGCGTTGAAGGTGGCTCCATGGCAGGTTCCCGCCGACGGCTCGAACGCGGTGGCCGCCGCCATCACGGCCCACCCGTTGGTGAGATCGCCGTCGACTCCGCCCGGCGCGGCACATCCAGCGACCACCATCATCAGGGCAGCCGACAAACCCAGCCGGATACCCAGGTATCGCATAGTCCGTGAACCCCCGTCGTTTTCGCCCGGAATTCCGATGATAAGGCGATTTCAACGACGAAAGGCGAAAACCCCGTTTGCCGTACGGGATGAGCCCCTACCGCCGCTCCAGGTTCACCGCGACGTTGTCGATCAGACGGGTGGTACCGACCTTCGCCGCCACCAGCAGGCGGGCCGGCCCCTCGGCCGGTGCCGGGCCCAGGAGCAGGTCGGTCAGCGCGAGATAGTCGACCCGGACCGACGGCTCCTCGTCGAGGATCTTGGTAGCCGTCGCCAGGGCCGCCTCGGCGTCGGTCTGCTCGGCGCCCAGTTGCAGCGCCCGGGACAGGGTCAGGGCGGCCCGGCGCTGGTCGGGGGTCAGGAAGCGGTTGCGGCTCGACATGGCCAGACCGTCCGGCTCGCGGACCGTGGGCACGCCGACGATCTCGACGCCCAGCTCCAGGTCGTGCACCATCCGCCGGATCAGGGCCAGCTGCTGGAAGTCCTTCTCACCGAAGTACGCCACGTCGGCCCGGGTCAGCATCAGCAGCTTCTCGACCACGGTGAGCATGCCGGCGAAGTGGCCCGGCCGGCTCGCGCCCTCGAGGAGCTCGCCGATCGAACCGGCGTTCATCGTGATCTGCGGGGCGCCACCCGGGTAGACCTCGTCCCGGCTCGGCGCGAACACCACCGACACGCCCTCGGCCCGGCACGCCTCGACGTCCGCCTCGAGCGTGCGCGGGTACTTCGCGAAGTCCTCATTCGGGCCGAACTGCAGCGGGTTCACGAAGATGGTGACCAGCACGAACGCCGACCGCTCGCGCGCGGTCCGGATCAGCGTGCGGTGTCCCTCGTGCAGGGCGCCCATGGTCATCACCACGGCGACCTCGGGCGCTCCGGCCACCGCGGCGGCCAGCTCGGCCCGGGTGTGGATGACGGCGGTCATCGGGTGCTCCCGACCGTGGCCCGGGACAGGACGTCCATCAGCCGGGCCGCGTCCTGCGGGCGCAACCGGCCGGAGGCGATCGCCCGGCCCGCGGTGCGGCGGGCCAGCGCCAGGTAGGTGCCGACCGCGTCGGCCGGCATCCGGTCGAGGTGTTTGGCCACGGTGCCGGCGTCGCCCCGGGAGACCGGGCCGGTCAGGGCCGCGTCGCCGAGATGCAGCGCGTTGTCGAGGGCGGCCCGCAGCAGCGGCCCGAGCACCCGTTCGGTGTCCTCGACGCCGGCCGCGCGCAACAGGTCGGCGGCCTCGTTGACCAGCGTGACCAGGTGGTTCGCGCCGTGCGCGAGGGCCGCGTGGTAGAGCGGGCGGCTCTCTTCGGCGATCCACTCGGGGATGCCGCCTAGGTCGGCCACCAGTCGGGTGGCGAACGCGCGGTCCGCAGCGGTGACGCCCCAGGCGATGCCGGGCAGCCGGTCGAGGTCGGCGTCGGCGCCCGTGAAGGTCATCGCGGGATGCAGGGCCATGCCTTGTACATCGCCCAGAACGGCGAGTCCATGAGCACCCGAGGTGTGCGCCACGATCTGACCGGGCCGCAGCGCGCCGGTGACGGCCAGGCCGGCGACCACGCCACCCAGGGCGTCGTCCGGCACCGCCAGCAACAGGAGATCGTCGGCGGCCCGGGCCACCTCGTCGGCGGGCAGGATCGCCGCCTCCGGCAGGAGCCGGGCGGCGCGATCACGGGAGGCCGCCGAAACGGCCGCCGCGGCCACGACCCGGTGGCCGGCCGCGTTGAGGGCGGCGCCCACCACGGCGCCTACCCGTCCGGCGCCGACGACACCGACGGTGAGGGTGCGTGTCATATGCGGATCCAGTCCTCGAGAGGGGTACCGGTCGGAGGCAATTGTGCGCACCCGTAACACGCTCGTGACAACAACGTGTGGTCAACTGCACGGCCCGTTTGAGGCCTAGGGTGACGGTGTGACGGGATGGCGTGCGGCGATGGCCGCCGGGCTGTATGGGCCGGCGGGCTTCTTCACGCGCGGCACGACCGGTCCGGCCCAGCATTTCCGGACCAGTGTGCACGCGTCGCCGCTGTTCGCCGGGGCTCTGCTGCGGCTGGTCGAGCGGGTCGACGCGGCCCTCGGGCACCCGAAGGTGTTCGACCTGGTCGATGTCGGCGCCGGTCGGGGCGAGCTGCTCGCCACGCTGCGGCAACTGCTGCCGGACCGGGTCCGGCTGACCGCCGTCGAGGTGGCGCCCCGGCCGGACGGGCTCGATCCGGCGATCGCCTGGCGGCCGGACATTCCCGGCGACATCACCGGACTGCTGCTGGCCACCGAGTGGCTGGACAACGTGCCGCTCGACGTGAACGACGTCGATGACCACGGGCGGCGGCGGAAGGTGCTTGTCGACCCGGCCACCGGCACCGAGTCGCTGGGCGGTCCGATCGACGCGGCCGATCTGTTCTGGCTCAGCCGGTGGTGGCCGCACCCCGGGCGGGCCGAGATCGGCTGGACCCGCGACGCGGCCTGGGCGGACGCGGTCGGGCAGGTGCGGCGGGGGTGCGCGCTCGCGGTCGACTACGGGCACCTGCGGGCGCACCGGCCGGTCGACGGCACGCTGACCGGATTCCGGAGCGGACGACAGGTGGTGCCGGTGCCGGACGGGACCTGCGACGTCACCGCACACGTAGCGATGGACGCGGTGGCCATCGCTACGGGATGCCCGTACGAAATGATCACCCAGCGGGAAGCGCTGAAAGCGCTGGGGATCGACGGCGCCCGGCCACCGATTGATCTTGCACGCAGTGATCCGGCCGGATATGTGCGGGCCTTGGCCGCGGCCGGCGCCGCCGCCGAGCTGATCGAACCGGCCGGGCTCGGCAGCCATTGGTGGCTGCTGCACACGGTTGGCCTCGATGCACATGGGAGCATGCTTCCGTGACGGATGCGCTGCGGGAACTGACCGTCGGGACCGGTGCCGGGCTCGACACGGCCGACATGGTGTTGAACATCGGGCCGCAGCACCCGTCCACTCACGGCGTGCTGCGGCTCAAGCTCACCCTCGACGGGGAGCGGGTGGTGACCTGCGAGCCGATCGTCGGCTACATGCACCGCGGCGCCGAGAAGCTGTTCGAGGTGCGCGACTACCGGCAGATCATCATGCTGGCCAACCGGCACGACTGGCTGTCCGCGTTCGCCAACGAGCTCGGCGTCGCCCTCGCCGTCGAACGGCTGATGGGCATCGAGGTGCCGGACCGGGCGATCTGGCTGCGCACCGCCATGGCCGAGCTGAACCGGGTGCTCAACCACCTGATGTTCCTCGGGTCCTACCCGCTGGAGATCGGCGCAATCACGCCGATGTTCTACGCGTTCCGCGAGCGGGAAACCCTGCAGGCGGTGATGGAAGAGGCCACCGGCGGCCGGATGCACTACATGTTCAACCGGGTCGGCGGCCTCAAGGAAGAGGTGCCGGCCGGCTGGACCACCCGGGCCCGGCAGGCGATCAAGACCGTCCGCAAGCGACTGCCCGACCTCGACCACGTCATTCGCAAGAACGACATCTTCCTGGCCCGCACCGTCGGGGTCGGCGTGCTCACCGAGGCCCAGGCCGCCGCCTTCGGCGCGTCCGGACCGGTCGCGCGGGCCTCCGGGCTCGACTTCGACCTGCGCCGGGATGAGCCCTATTTGGCGTACGACCAGCTCAGCGTGCCCGTGGTGACGAAGAAGAGCGGTGACTGTCACGCCCGGTTCGAGGTGTTGCTCGACCAGGCCTACGTGTCGCTCGACCTCGCCGAGGAGTGCCTGGACCGGGTCGACAAGATCTCCGGGCCGGTGAACGTACGCCTGCCGAAGGTGGTCAAGGCACCGGAGGGCCACACCTACGCCTGGACCGAGAACCCGCTCGGCATCAACGGGTATTACCTGGTGTCCCGGGGCGAGAAGACGCCGTGGCGGCTGAAGATGCGCACCGCGTCCTACGCGAACGTGCAGGCGCTGGCCACGCTGATCCCCGGCTGCCTGGTCCCCGACCTGATCGCCATCCTCGGCTCGATGTTCTTCGTGGTCGGCGACATCGACAAGTAGGTCCTACCGGCGGCCGTAATCCTGCACGTAGCGCTCGTCGGGCTGCCAGCCGTCGTACTCGGCGAAGTCGGCGAGGGAGCCGATGTTGGTGTCGTTGGCCGACGGCCGGTGCCGGCGGGCCCGGTAGTTGGGGTCCCCGGTGGTGTGCGGCCCGTCGTAGCCGCCGTCCATGCCGTAGCCGTCCGAGTCGAGCTCCCCCTGGGACGGCCCGTAGCCGCCGTCCCCCGGCCCGTAGCCGTAGTCGGGTTGGCCGTAGCCGTCCCCGGCCGGTTCATAGGCGTTGTTGGGCGGTTCATAGCCGTTGTTGGTCGGTTCGTAGGCGGTGTTCGCCGGCCCGAAGCCGGTGGCGCCCGACCCGTAGCCGGTGGCGCCCGGAGCCTGCCCGTTGACGCCCGGAGCGTGCCCGTTGACACCTGGGCCGTATCCGTTGGCGCCCGCGGCCGGGGCCTGCCCGTCGGCGTTCTGGGCGTAGCCGTTCGGTCCGTAGCCGTTCTGGGCGTAGCCGTTGGCCGGCGGGCCGAAACCGTTGCCGGCCGGGCCGTAGGCGTAGTCCTCGCCGGCCGGGCCGAAGCCATTCGCACCGGCGTAGCCGTAGTCGGTGCCGTAGGCGTCGTAGCTTTCCCCGGCCTGGCCGCCGTAGCTGTCGTCAGTGGCCTGGTAGCCGTAGCCGTTGGCCTGGGGCGGGCCGTAGGGACCGCTCGGCGGGGCCGGGTAGCCGGTGGGCCCGGCGGCCACATCGGCGTAGCCGTTGCTGGCGCCGAAGTCGCCGTCGAGGGACTCCGCGCGGCCGTACTGGACGCCGCCGGGCCGGACCGCGGCCCCGGCGGCGCTGCTGGGCCGGACCGCGGCCGCGGCGCGCGGCGGGGCCGGCGAGGAGGGCGGCACCGGCACCGAGGCGGCACCCCGCTGGCGCGGAATGTCGGCGGCCGGGTGGCTGCCGCTCGTCGTGCCGGGCTCGCGGCGGTCGCCGGTGGACATGCCCGGCTGAGCGCGGTCGCCCGCCGACATACCCGGCTGAGCGCGGTCGCCGGTGGACATGCCCGGCGCGCGGCGCCCGTTCGGCCCGGGCCCCGAAGCGCCGGGGCCAGAGCTGCCCGGGCCGTTGGGACCAGGACCGCCGGGGCCGTTGGGACCGGGACGGCCAGGGGCGAAACCGGCGGGGCCGGGCCGGCCGGGACCAAAGCCATTGGCGGCGGGACCGCCAGGGCCAAAGCCGTTCGGGCCTGGACCGCCGGCGTCGGGTCCGAAGCCGTTCTGGCCGGGACCGGCGGCGCCGGGATTGCCGGAAACATAACCGTTTGAGCCGGGGCCGCCAGGGCCGAAACCATTCGGGCCTGGGCCGCCAGGAACGCCATGGCCGAAGCCGTTCGGACCCGGGCCGGTGACGCCGGAGCCGGGGCCGGGGCCGGGGCCGTTCGGGCCGGGGCCGGCGGGGCCGTTGGGGCCGGGCGGGGTGGGGCGGGCTGTGGCTACGGCGGCGGCGGGGGCCGGGACGCTGGCTCGGCCGCCGCTGGCGAAGCCGGGGTCCGGCTGGGGGCGGCGGGCGGGTGGGCCGGCCGGGAACGGGTCGGCTTCCGGCGCCATCGGGGCGTCCTGGAAGAAGCCGGAGCGTTCGGGGGCCGGGGCGGCGACGGACGGGGCGGCGGCCGGAGCGCGGCCGAACTCGGCTCGCAGCTGGGCGCGCAGGACCTTGACCTCTTCGGCCACACGTTCCTCGACGTGGCCCTCGTGCAGCACCGGGTCGCTGCGGATCAGCACCGACGAACCGACAAGAACGACGCTTACCGCGATCAGCAGCACGGCGAAGCGCACCGAGTTCGAGCTTTGACCGAGCAGCACGACGACCGCGGCCAGTGGCGCGAGCAGTACGCCCGCCCAGATGAGGCCGCGGAGCAGTCGTGAGCTGTGCCCAGCCCCAGGGTCCCTCTCCGGCATGGGCGCCCATGCTACCGAGAGTGCGCCCGGGACGAAATGGGCGAACGCCGGGTTTCAATGCCTCGAAACCCGGCGTTCTCCTGACAAATGTCAGCCGGCTGCCAGCGCGCCATCCGAGCTGAACACCAGGCCGACGCTGATCGTGCCCTGCTTCAGCGCGGTCTTGGTGAGCGGACCGCCCGCGTCCAGAGTGGAGAACTTTCCAGCCTGGAAGCTGTAGACGTCGACGAGGCCCTGCTGGCACTTCGGCCGCTGTGGGCACTCGGCCGGGCCGCCGAGCACGGTCGCCGCGCCGGAGCACTTGGCGGCCAGGTCGGAGAGCGTCTTCACCGAATATTTATCGGAGAAGGCGGTGGTGGTGGCGAAGGCGTTCTGGTCCTGCGCCTGCGAGGCGGCCCCGAAGACCAGGCCGACCTTGGCGCCGAGCGCCGTGAGGTTGGTGACCGTGGTGGTGAGGTCGGTCGAGGACGGGTCCTTCGCGTTCTTGTCGATCTTGCCGGACAGGAACGTGGCCAGGGTAGCGGCGTACTCCGGGACGACGTCGATGTCGCCCTTCTCCAGCGCCGGCTCGTACAGCTCGCGGTTGCCGATCTGCTGGACCTTGACCTTGTAGCCGGCCGCGGTCAGCGCCAGGCCGTAGATCTCGCCGAGGGTGGCGTTCTCACTGAAGTTGGCCGCGCCGACCGTGATGTCGCCGCCAGGGCCCTTGGCCAGGCCGGTGGTGATGTCGTTGGTCGTCACGAATTCCTGGGCGGCCGCCTTGGAGGACTTGCGGTCGATGTCGACCGCCTTGTTGAGCGCGATGAGCTTGGTCGTGTCGAGGGCTGCGGACACCTTGTCGAGGGCCGCGATCAGCTGCGGCGAGGACGCCTTCTGGTTGATCGCGGGGATGACGTTGTCGGTGTTCTGCAGCTTCTTGTCGTCGGTCAGCACGACCAGCGAGTCGCCGGCGACCGGAGCGCAACCAGCGCCGGCGGCCGACGAGGCGGGCGCTTCGGTGCCGGAGGAGCCGGCGTCGCCGCAGCCGGTGAGGGTGACGACGGCCGCCGTCGCCGTGGCGGCCATCAGGAGCAGGTGTCGACGCATACCGCCGCCTTCTGTGTCCCGGCGTGGCCAGGGTGGCCGCGCCGCGTGTCCGACGGGCAGCCGGAGTGCGTGCCCGTACACCCTGCTAGGTCTACCCGCTGGGTATGACATCTTTTCCGAAAGATGCTGGTCCGTTACGTGGAGGTAACCGGACGAGCGACCCGGCGGCGCCGCACCGTCCGCAACGGACGGGGCGTGACCAGGCGTTCTACGCCAGCGAAGACCGCCTCGACGAGAAGTGCGAGGAGCACCACAGCGATGCCACCGGCCACGATCTGGTCGCCGCCGACGTTGATGCCGAGCCCGAATCCGGCCGTGATGATCTGCCCGAGCCCGCCGCCGTTGACGAAGGTCGCGAGTGTCGCGGTGGCCACCACCTGCACGGCGGCGGTCCGCAGGCCGCCCGCGAGGTAGGGCACGGCCAGCGGCAGCTCGACCCGGCGCAGCAGCTGCCCGCCGGACAGGCCCATGCCGATCGCCGCGTCCTTGGTCTCCGGGTCGACCGAGCGCAGCCCGGTGTACGCGTTCGCGAGCAGTGGCGGCACCGCGAAGACGGCCAGCGCCAGGATCACCGGGAGCTTGCCGAAGCCGATCGGGGTGAGCGGCAGGATGGTGAGCAGCGCGAGGGTGGGCACGGCCCGAGTGAGATTGGCGACCGTGATCACCGCGCCGCCGCCCCGGCCCCGGTGCCCGAGCCAGATGCCGAGCGGCAGGCCGATCGCGCAGCCGAGCAGCACCGCCCAGAAAGTGATCACCAGGTGCTCCTGGAGCCGGTCGAACAAGCCGCCCGGGTTGGTCCAGTTGAGCGGGTCGTTGAGCCAGATCAGCCCATCTTTGAAGTAGTTCACGCGACCCTCCTGCGGCTCCACGGGGTGAGCAGCCGGCCCAGGCCGACCAGGGCCAGGTCGAGGATCAGGGCCAGGCCCACGCAGAGCACGGTGCCGGTGGTGATCTCGGCACGGTAGAAGTTGTTCCAGAAGCCGCCCATGATCAGGTCACCGAGGCCACCCTGTCCGATGATCGCGCCGATCGTGACCAGCGCCACCGTGGAGACCGTGGCCAGCCGCAGGCCGGTGATGATGCCGGGCAGCGCGAGCGGCAGCTCGACGTGCCAGAGTCGCCCGAACCGGCCGTAACCCATCCCGGCGGCCGCGTCCCGCACCTCGCTGGGCACCTGGGTGAGGCCGGTCAGGGCGTTACGAATCAGGAGCAGTAGGGCGTAAAGCACCAGAGCGATCAACACCGTCGCCCGGTTCGTCGCGCCGAGCAGCGGGGCCAGCAACGCGAGCAGCGCCAGCGACGGAATCGTGTAGAGAACGCCGGAGAGTGCGAGAATCGGCCCGGTCAGCGGTCTGATCCAGTAGGCGACGACGGCGAGCGGCACGGCCACCAGCAGCGCGATGACCACGGTTTCCAGGGTGATCCCGACGTGGAAACCGAGCTTGGTCAGGATGGTGCCGGCGTTGTCGGTGACGTACTGCCAGGAGAACCACGGGTTTCCCGGCCCGTCATCGGCGGGTGCGGCGAGCGGCGTGGAGGCCGCCGGCACCCACGACAGGAAGGACATACGTGGACGCTACCGCGATCAACGAGCCCGGGCCCGCCCGGAGCGCGGCCTCGATCACGCTGGAGAACATCGGCAAGACCTACCCGGACGGTACGGTCGCGGTCGGCGACTTCAGCCTCGAGGTGGGCGCCGGTGACCTGGCCGTACTGATCGGCCCGTCCGGCTGCGGCAAGTCCACCATCCTTCGCATGATCAACCGGCTGATCGAACCGACCAGCGGCCGCATCCTGATCGACGGCCAGAACATCCTCGACCGGAATCCGGTCGAGCTGCGCCGGCACATCGGGTACGTGATCCAGAACGTCGGGCTGTTCCCGCACCAGAACATCCGCACCAACATCGGCACCGTCCCGCGCCTGCTCGGCTGGGACAAGAAAAAGATCAACGAACGCGCCGACGAACTGTTGGAGCTGGTCGGACTCGACCCCTCGCGGTACGCGAAGCGCTACCCGCACGAGCTCTCCGGCGGCCAGCGGCAGCGGGTCGGGGTGGCCCGGGCGCTCGCCGCCGACCCGCTGGTGCTGCTGATGGACGAGCCGTTCTCGGCGGTCGACCCGATCGCCCGCGGCCGGCTGCAGGAGGAATTCCTCAAGCTGCAGGCCACCGTGCGTAAGACGATCGTGCTGGTCACCCACGACATCGACGAGGCGGTCCGGCTCGGCGACCGGATCGCGGTGCTGGCCGAGGGCGGCCGGCTGCTGCAGTACGCGCCGCCGGCCGAGTTGCTCAGCCGGCCGGACTCGGTGGCGGTGGGCGACTTCGTCGGCGCCGACCGGGGCATCCGGCGGCTGGCGGTGACCCCGCTACGGCCGGCTCTGCGCCCGGTCGAGGAGGGCGCGGCGACCGACGGCCGGCCGGTCGTGGAGGCCGACGGCACGCTCTACGACGCGCTCGCGGCGATGCTCGCGGCCGACGCGACCGAGGTGCTGGCGGTCGAGGACGGTAGGCCCGTCGGCCTGGTGTCCCGGGCGGCACTCTTCGACGTACCGAAGGCTTTCGACGTACCCACGAATGAAGCGGAAGCGGCGGTCTGAGCGTTGGGGCCGGGGTTTTGATCGCCCCGGCCCGCACCGCTACTTCGTGCCGCGGTAACCGCCGAGCGTGGCCAGGCCGATGATCCAGCCGACGAACAGGCCGTAGGCGGCGCCGTTGCCGGCCGCGTTGAACGCGCCCAGCAGCGACGGGTTGGCCAGGAACAGCGTGGTGAGCAGGGCGGCAAAGCCGCCGGCGAAGATGTACGACGCCCAGCCCGCGAAGAACTGGCTGATCGTGCCGCGGGCCCGGGCCAGCTGCGAGCCGGGCAGCAGGTAGAGGAAGAGCGCGGTCAGGATGACCAGCAGGATCGCCTTGAGGTCGCCGACGATGATCTCGCGCAGCGAGTCGTTGGAGTTGAAGGTCCAGTGCGGCCAGGCGAGCAGGCGCAGCCACCAGCCGCCGGCCGTGTTGGCGTTGGTGTTGTCGACGACCCAGTCCGAGTACCACGGGCTGCCGAAGACGAGGACCAGTATGAGTGCGGCAAGCGTGCCCGCACCAGGCGCAGACTTGTATCGGTTACCGAGAGCCATGGCCGGATATTTCCCAGCGGGCAGGCTCTTTCAAACGACCGTGGTAAATGTCCTTGATCAGTGGTTTTGCAGATAATCGATGAAGGCCGCGCGCAGCAGCGGCTCCTGCTCGCCGTAGCCGTGCTCCTCGTAACCGCCCTTGCCGGTCAGTTCCCGCCAGAGCGCTACATATTCGTCGATGGTCGGGCCGATCGAGTTCGGCGCACCGTCCAGCTCGGCGGCGTCGTCGGCGTCGGGCAGGTGCTTGATGACCGACCAGATGAACTTGACGTCGTGGTGCTTACGGGCCAGGCCGAAGGCGCGCTCCCGCAGCTCCTCGGTGGTCAGGGCGTCCAGTTCGGCGAAGCTCGGAGAGGTCATGTCGGCAAGCATAGGGCCGGCGTCGGAGTCACCGACTTGATCCCCATGGTCCGTCGTCCCAGCGGTCGGTGCGGCCGGTCGCGGTGGCCGGCGTCCAGTTCTCCAGGTCGGGTGTCCAGTTGGTCGCGGCGGTGGTCGGTGCCGCGTTCCAGTCGGCGGCGGCCGGGGCCAGCGGCCGCCCGAACGACTCAACCAGCCGGGTCACGATCAGGCCGCCGCCGAGCACGCACGCCGCGGTCGCGAACAGGGCGATGTCCAGGCTCTTCCGGTTGGACCAGTCGAGGTAGAGGGTGAACGCGGCGACCGCGAAGAGGGTGCCGAACACCCCGCCGCGCCGCCCGTAGGCGCTGGTGCCGGCCAGCATAGCCAGGCCGAGCGCGATGCCGGTCCACTCGAGGCCGGTGCCGGGCACGATCGGGGCGGCCGACTGGGCGGCGAAGAGGAAGCCGGCGGCAACCGCGAAGACCGAGGACAGCAGCAGCGAACCGATCACCGGCAGCGCCACCGCGACGCCACGCCGGCGGGCCGGGTCGTCGGTCGGGCGCAGGCCGCCCAACCACCGGCGCACCGGGGTCACCGTGCCCAGCGCCCCGCCCAGCACGGCCAGCAGCGCGAACCCGCCGAACAGGAAGAACGCCTGGTCGGTCGGGTCGTACCGGCCCTGCACGACCTCGGGCGCGACCCGCAGCTGGTCGTAGACGATCACGCCGAGCGAGGCGGCCAGGGTGGCCGCCCAGCCGGGCACGTGCAGCACCACGATCAGCAGGCCGACGACGATCGCACCGGCCGCCGCGATGATCAGCGCCGGGACCGCGGCCTTCACCAGGCCGAGGTCGCCCTGCTCGGCGTAGTGCAGGGAGGCGGCGAGCGCGATCGGGCCGATCGCCAGGTTGGGCACGCCGGCCCGCAGGGTCAGCCCGGCGCCGAGGGTGAGCAGCCCGATGGTGGCGCCGGTGATGAGCAGGGCGTCCAGCGCGGGGCGCTGGAACGCGTTCTTGTCGAGCTGCCAGAGCAGGAAACCGAAGGCGCCCGCCGCGAGCAGCAGGACCACCTCCCAGCCGAGGTGGATGCCGAGCCGGTCCCGGCCGTCGTCGCGGCGCAGGGCGTCCGTCGTGTCGGCGGCGTCCAGCTCCTCCGTCCGGCGCCGTTGCTCGGTCGCGGCCAGGGTATTCGCGCGGTACGCGGCCGGATCAGTCGCCTGGTCGTCAGTGCGACGGAACGTCGTCTCGTCGTACGCCATCGCGCGCCTCCTCGTGTGCGTCTAACCGTGCGGCCCAGACGCACGCCGAAAACCGCCGGGCACTTGCCCCGCGTGCAGAGCATACGGATACGAGTCGGTCTCAGTTCAAGGCCGAATTTGTGCCGGATCCGCTGCGGTCAGCGACGCGGTTCGAGGTCGTCCTCGTCCTCGGTGTCCGGCTGCTCCGGGATGCGGCAGGAACGCTCCAGCCAGAGCGCCGTGCCGATCAGGGCGGCCGCGGCCACCAGGCCGGCGCCGGCGGCCGGTAGATCGTTGTGCGCGGCCTCGGTGGGCTCCATCGCGAGCCAGGCCAGCAGGCCCGCCGAGAAGCCGGCCGAGAGCGAGCCGACCAGCGAGGACGCCTTGGCCAGTGCGACGTAGCGGGCCACCGCGAGCGGGTCGACCGGGAGCGTGCCGGGCTTGCGCTGGATGCGGACGCTGGTGTTCTGAGCGAGCAGGCCCTCGGCGATGGACAGCACGAACAGCACGATCACCGGCGACCAGGGCAGCTCCGGCAGCGACTGGTAGGTGAAGCTGAGCAGCAGCCAGCCGAGCGCGGCCGCGCCGAGGCACGCGACGATCAGCACCGAGATGCTCGTCGGCCGCAGCGACGGGTCCGACTTGGGCGCCTGTGGGTTGCTGCTCACACCGACGACTCTAACGGGAGATCGGCACGCGGGGTCATCGCGGCAAGGTCATCGGCGAGTGCCGTGTCGTTCAGCAGGTCGGTGAGCCAGCCGTGCCCGGGGAGCTGCCCGTACGGCTGGATGTCGATCCACGGGCGCAGCACGAACGCCCGCTGATGGGCCCGCGGATGCGGCAGGGTCAGCTCCTCGTCGTCGCTGAGCACCGGCTGGTCATCATCGTCCCAGACCGCGATCACGTCGACGTCGAGCGTGCGCGGGCCGAACCGGCGCTCCGGGTCACGGACCCGGTTCGCTGCGGCCTCGCAGGCCCGGGCCCGATCCAGCCAGTCGCGCGGCGTGGCGTCCGGGTCGACCGCGACCAGTACGGCGTTCAGATAAGCCGGCTGGTCGGCGTCGCCCCAGGGTGGGGTCTCGTAGATCCCGGAGACCACCGCCACGCTGCGGCCGAGCGCCCGGACCGCCTCCTGGAGGTGCCGGTGACGGTCACCGAGGTTGCTGCCGAGAGAAAGCACCGCCCGGGTCATCAACGGCTCCTTCGCAGCGTGACTGCCACGTCGGTGAAGTCGTGCGGGATCGGTGCCTGCGGCTTGTGGACGGTGACCTCGGCCGCGTCCACCCGCGGGTCGGCCAGGCAGACGTCGAGCAGGCGACCGGCCAGGGTCTCGATCAGGTTGACCGGCTCGCCGGTGAGCACGGCGACCAGCGCGGTGGCCAGCTCGCCGTAGTGGACGGTGTCGGCGACGTCGTCGGTCTTGGTGGCCTTCTCCAGGTCGAGCTCGAGCACGACGTCGACCACGAAGTCCTGGCCCTCGGCGCGCTCGAAGTCGTAGACGCCGTGGTGGCCCTTGGCGCGCAGGCCACTGAGCTTGATCATCTCTGCTGCTCCAGTCTCGGACTGCCGGAGGCCCGCCAGACGGCGAGCGCGTCGGCCGTGTCGCGTACGTCGTGGACGCGTACGCCCCAGGCCCCGGCGGCGACCGCGAGCACCGAGGTGGCCAGCGTGGCCGCCTCGCGCTGGTCAACCGCGCGCGGCGTGCCGTCCGCGGCCGCCAGCAGGCGGCCCAGATAGGTCTTACGGCTGGCCGCGAAGAGAACCGGGAAGCCCAGCTCGACGATCGCGCCCAGATGACGGGTCAGCTGCCAGTTGTGTTCGGCGGTCTTGGCGAAGCCGAGGCCAGGGTCGAGAATGAGCTGGCCGGGGTCGACGCCGGCGGCGGTCGCCGCGTCCACCCGCTCCCGCAGCTCGGCCCGCACCTCGGCGACCACATCGTCATAGACGGCCAGCTTGGTCATCTCGCGGGAGTGGCCGCGCCAGTGCATGAGGATCCACGGGCAGCCGGCGTCCCGGGCCACGGCGGCCATGCCGGGGTCGGCCAGGCCCCCCGAGACGTCGTTGATGACGGTGGCACCGGCCTCGAGCGCGGCGGCGGCGACCGCGGCCCGGGTGGTGTCGATGCTCAGTGGCACACCGGCCGCGACAAGTCCTGTGATTACCGGAACTACGCGCTTGATTTCTGTCGCGGCGTCCACTCGCTCGGCGCCGGGACGAGTCGACTCGCCCCCGATGTCCACGATGTCCGCGCCATCGTTCATCAATGCCGTGCCATGTTCGACGGCCGCCTCGACGCCGTTGTACCGGCCGCCGTCCGAGAAGGAGTCCGGCGTGACGTTGAGGATCCCCATCACGACCGGGTGATCTCTGCGGATTCCGTGCACGCCCGTGAGCAGCGCATCCCTCGGCTCAGTCGACACAGAGCAAGGGTAGGCCGGGCGGTTTGTCGCACGTGTGTACGATGCCTGGTGACTCATTTTCACGCACGCGCTCACCTTGAGTAACGTTTCAGGCGCTTGTAGACAAGAAGTACGGGCCGTACGCTTCGGGTCTGGGCATCATGAACGAACCGAAGAGAGCAGACGAGCATGGCAGTGCCCGAATGGCTCACTCGACTCGGTGAGCTGGAAGTAGCACGATATGGGCGTCGCCGTGCGGCTTCACAACTGCAGCGTGTCCGGATCCCCCAAACCGGACGCGGGGAGGTTTATCAATGATCGCCACAGAGCTCGCCAGGCACGTCGCGACGCTGGCCGCTGAACCCAAGGGCATCAACACCCAAGGGATCGTCACTTTCTTCGCCAGCAACATCGCACCCATCCTGCTGGCGGTCCTCGGTGTGATCTTCATCGGACGGGCCAGCCGCGGCGAGATATCCAAGGTGCTCACGAGTTCGGCCATCGCCATCGTCGGCCTGGCCTTCATCGCGGGTGCGGCCACATTGTTCTTCGTCGGCGACGCGCTGATCAAGCTGATCTTCAACTGAGATGCGGCTCCGTACCGACGACGACATCTACCGGGCGCGCTTGGTCTATCTGGGTCCGCCCGGATACACGCTGCCCATCCACCTGCCATACGCGCAGTACGGCATGTTCGTACTGCTCGTTCCGGTCTTCATGTTCTTCCACTACCTGCTCACGTTCGACTTCGACCCGTTCCCGGCGTGGGAGATCGCCCTCGCCATGGTCAGTACGTCCTACGTGTTCCGGCATGTAGACCCGGACCGGCCGGCTCGGCTGGTCATCAAAACCGCGCTCACCGACTGGCGCCGCACCCGCGAACCGGCCGTCGAGCAGCGCGATCCGAGACTTGTCGCCACTCGCATCCGGGTTCGGGAGGAGCTGGTATGACCAGTTTTGCCGTACGCCTCGTCGAGGTTGGCGCATGAACGGATCCCCACCGCACGGGCAGCCCCGCGCGGATGCCAACACGCCGAGCAGGCAGAGTAACGGTATGCGTTCGGATCGCTACGCAGCGCCCGATTCGGCGGACGCGGACCCGGAAGAGTTCGCCTCGCCGGGCCACGGCGCGGTCGGCGTCTTCCAGGCGCCCCAGCCGGTCCGGCCGCGCGGCGGCGCCGTCGACAGCACCCTGGACATCGATTCGCCGTTCCTGGATCTCTTCGGCGGGACGGCACCGCCGATCTCCGCCGCCCCGGCGCAGGCCGCTCCCCCGGAAGCCGCCGATCCCGACTTCGACTTCGATTTCGACTCCCCGACGCCACCGGTCTCGCAGGCGATGCCGACCGTGCCGGCGCCCGCGCCGGTGCCGCCGATCTCCGCGCCCCCGATCCCGGTGCCCCCGGTCCCGGTGCCGCCCGTCGACAACGGGCCCTACAACCGGGCGCCGGCCGGGCCGAAGGCCGATTTCTATCAGGGCAGCGAAGGCGCCTGGCCCGACCTCGACGAGTGGCCGGCACCCTCCCTGGAGCCCGCGCCGCCGACACCCCTGTGGCAGACCGTCGGCACTCGCGGAGCGGACGTCCAGCCGTACGCCCTGCAGGCCGAACCGGAGACGGCATTGCCCGTACCGGCCGAAGCAGCGCCAGCACCCGCCAAGCGCAAGGAAAAGGCGGCTTCGCCGGCGAAGCCGAAGAAGCAGAAGGAAGTCAAGGCCGCGCCGCTGCGGCCCAACAAGATCAAGTTCGGCGACCGCGATCCGGCGATGGAGCTCGCGATCAGCGAGATCGCCGGGCATCTGACCTTCACCCAGAGCACGGTGACGGCCTGGTATTCGCTGCCCGAGGTGCGCTGGGCCTTCCGGCCCGACGCCGAGCGCGAGGCGTTGCTGTCGGCGATCTCCGAGCAGTACGCCGGTCTGGCCGGCTTCCGGCTGCACCTGCGCCGCACCAACCGGCCTTTCCCGGCCGACGAGTGGGCCCGCACGGTCGACTCGTTCACCGCGAAACCGCTGCCCGACGTGCGCGGCGGCACCTCGTGGTCCGACCACCTCGTCGCCGCCCAGCGACACCTGCTCTCGGTCAACCACGCCGAAGGCCAGACCTACCTCGGGGTGACGTTCGCGCGGCGGTCCCTCGGCGACACGTTCGCCGAGCGGATCATGCGGGTCTTCGGACGCGGCACCACCGACGGGGAACGCCGCAAGCTCGGGCGCACCGTCGAGCAGTTCGACGAGGTGCTCAGCGCGTTCGGCATGCGCGGGCGCCGGATCACGCCGGCCGAGCTGGAATGGCTGCTCTACCGCTCGGTGGCGCTCGGCATGGCGCCGCCCACGATGCTCTCGCCGATCACCAACGGGCAGTGGGAGACCGGCGACCTGCTCGCCCTCACCGAACAGATCGAGCGCTACCGGACGCCGTACGGCTCCACGGTCAAGCTGGTCAACCGGATGACCGGCGAGGAACGGCACGTCGCCGTCCTGTCCGTCGGCCGGATGGAACCCCTGGAGATCCCCGAGAAGCACGAGCCCTGGCTGCACTTCCACGAGCGACTGCCCTGGCCGATGGAGATCTCCTCGCGGATCGACATCCTCGGCTCCGGCAGCTCGTTCAAGAACCTCGAGCACCGGCTCCGGATGATCCGTTCGCAGCAGCTCGACTACGCCGAGCACGGCATCGACGCGCCGCCCGAACTGGAACGCCTGGCCAAGCGCGCCCTGGTCATCGGCGACGAGATGACCACCGGCCTACCGGTCGAGTCGGCCCGCGCACACGGCTGGCACCGCATCGCGGTCAGCGGCGCCAACCGCGAGGAATGCCTCGAACGTGCCCGCCGACTCATCCAGCTCTACTCCCGGGAACTGCGGATCTCGCTGCAGCACCCGAAGAACCAGGACCAGCTGGCCCGCGAATTCATCCCCGGCGAACCCATCGCCAACACCGGCTACGTGCGCCGGATGCCGGTCAAACTGCTGGCCGCGGCGGTGCCCCAGGCCGCATCGACGGTCGGCGACCGCCGGGGAGACCTCATCGGGCGTACGTCCGGGACCTGCCGTCGTCCGGTCTTCCTCGACCTGCACTTCCCGATGGAGGTACGCGAACGCTCCGGTCTCGGGGTTTTCGTGGCCGAGCCCGGCGGTGGCAAGTCGACACTGATGGGTGCGCTCGGCTACCTGAACGCCCGGCGTGGTGTCCAGGTCACCCTGCTCGACCCGTCCGGGCCGCTCGCCCGGCTGTGCTCCATGCCGGAGTTGAAGCCGTACTCGCGGGTGCTCAACCTGACCGGTTCGGAACAGGGCACGCTGGCGCCGTACGCGTTGATCCCCACGCCCGTCCGCTCCGAGTTCCCGACCGGCCCCGGCGGCGACCGCGAGTTCGAGATCGCGGTCTCCAACGCCCGCGCCGAACGCCGCATGCTGGTCCAGGACATCTGCTCGATGCTGGTGCCACCGCAGGTCGCCAAGGAAGCCTCCACCGCGACCCTGCTGCGGCACGCCGTCCGGCAGGTGCCGGCCGAGGAGACGTCCACCCTCGACGACGTGGTTCGCACCCTCCAGGGCCTCGACGACGACGGCAAGGAACTGGCCAACCTGCTCCTCGACACCGCCGAGATGCCGCTGGCGCTGCTCTTCTTCGGCTCGCCACCCCCGCACCTGCTCGGCGCCGACGCGGCCCTCACGGTCATCACCATGGCCGGCCTCCGGCTGCCCGACCTGAAGATCGAACGCGAGTACTGGTCGGCCGAGGAATCGCTGGCGCTGCCGATGCTGCACACCGCACACCGGCTGGCGGTGCGGCGCTGCTACGGCGGCTCGATGGGCTCCCGCAAGATGGTCGGCCTCGACGAGGCGCACTTCATGGAGGGCTGGCGCTCCGGCCGGTCCTTCCTGGTGCGCCTCGCCCGGGACTCCCGGAAGTGGAACCTGGCGGCGCTGGTCGCCTCCCAGAACCCGCGCGACATCCTCGGCCTGGACGTGCAGAACCTGGTCTCCACCGTCTTCGTCGGCCGGATCGCCGAAGACCAGGAAATCGCCTCGGAAGCCCTACGGCTCCTACGGGTGCCGGTCCACGACGGGTACGAGGCGACGCTGGCTTCCCTCTCCCAGGTAGACACCTCGTCGTCGAGCCGCCTCGGTTTCCGCGAGTTCGTGATGCGAGACGTCGATGGACGCGTCCAGAAAGTACGTGTCGACGTGTCGTACGTTGAAGGTCTGCTGGAGCACCTGGATACGACGCCCGTGGCGGCCAAGGCGGCGCCCTCGGCGATTCCGATGTTGCCGTCCGACCTGGAGGCTTGAGATGGTGCGGCGGGTGTTGGCGCTGGCCATGACGATGTTCGTCACGGTGGTGGCGTCGATCGTTTGGGCCGTGGCGGCACCCGCGCCAGCGGGGGCAGCCGTCGGCGGGATCGAAAGAGCTCCGGGTGGGCTCTGCAGCACGGAGGAGTGGCAAGCTGACTTCAAGGCTTGCGTGAGCAGACTGGCCGACGTAAGCGCCGATCGCGCCCAATGCGTCATGCCGCCAACGCCCAGCACACCCGACTCAGGACTAGCCGGCTGGTTCGCGGAACGTCCAGCCTCGGCTGACGGGCTCGGATACGACGGCCTCTACAGCAAATATGGATATGCCGGATATAGCTACACTACCTATGACCTCGATAGCGGATGCGCATCAACGTTAGTTGATCCTGACTACAAGTTCGAAACCACAGTCGCCAACGGCGAATTTATGATTGGCACTGCGGTGATTGGCGCATCAAACGCCCTACGCGAACGCGCGTGGGACCCCCAGACGCTGTGGGGTTGGGCTGACCCCCTTGTCGACGAGGCAACGAAGGCTGTATACGAGAAGGTTTTCAGTGTTTTCGGCGTCATAACCCTTGCCGTCGTTGGCCTTTATCTTCTTTGGCGTTCGCGACAAGCAGACATGGGTGCAGCAACAACCACCGCGGGCTGGGCGATTCTTGTAATGGTTGCCGTTACAGCAATCGCCGCCTGGCCGGTGCGATCGGCAAATCTGGCAGATCAGACGTTGATCACCAGTCTAGGCGTCGTTCACGACGCGGTTGGACCTCGCGCCCACAACACTCCTGCCGCACAGTGCGATGATCCCACCCCCGGCGCCTGCGATGACGATCGCCCTCCTGCTGTTCGCGCAAGTGACACCGCGACAGAGACGATCCTCTACCGCAATTACCTGCGGGGCCTTCTCGGTTCGGCCGACAGCGAGACGGCAAAGAAGTATGGCCTAGCTCTTTATGATGCACGCTCCATCTCTTGGCAGGAGGCCGAAAAGCTTCGCGCAAATCCGGAGACTCGAGATGCACTGATCAAACAGAAGAACACCCAGTGGGAAAAAGTTGCCGATCAGATCAAAAAAGAAGATCCTGAGGCTTACGAATACCTACAGGGAATCAATGGAATGGACCGGATAGGCGCCGGCTTCATTTCGATGTTGGCGGCCTTCATGTTCGCCATGTTCGACCTCACAGCCTCCATTCTGGTCCTGCTCGGATTCCTAATATTTCGCTGGGCCGTCATCGCGGCACCGATTCTCGGCACTGTCGGTCTACTGCGGCCAGCCAGCGCTGGCATTCGACGACTTGGTAACGCAGTAGTGGCCGCAATATTCAATATTGCGATCTTTGGCACTGGGGCTGCAATTTACTTGTTCGCAGTTGATCTGATCATGAATACCGCAAGCCTCCCTGGCTGGCTGCAGGTGGTCCTGGTCTGGCTTTGCGGAATTGTCGGGTGGCTTCTACTTCGTCCATATCGACGGATCACTCAACTGGGCGGTAAAGACGGCACCCGAGCCATCGTGTCTGCCGGGTCCTGGCACCGCCGGTTCTTCCGGGACATGCGGGAGGCCGCAAAGCTCGATATCGCCGACGCCGGGGGCACCCGCGAACCGACTATGGGTAGAAACGGCCGGACCGTCTACGCCGACCAGAGCAATCTGCGTCCTGAGGCACGCCTCGAAGATCCTGCGCATGCGGCCAATCGCAGGGAACTAGAACCGTCGCGCACCGGTGGTCGAGAAGCGCTTCCAGCACATATCCGACCGGACGGCATCGAGTCAGTACGCGAAGAAATCCCGACAGCAACCGGCGACGTGCCGCGCCAAAAGCCAACCGGACCCGCCGGCCCTCGACGCGCAGCCTCCTGGAGCGAGCCCGACGTGACCGAGCAGCCCGCGTCGTACGCGATCTATCGGCCTGAGACCGGGAACACCACCCGAGAACCGGCTACTCCCCGGGTGCGCACCGAGGCTAAGTGATCGGCATGCCCCGGACACTCGAACTAGGCCTTAACCGCATATTCCGTTCTCGCTGGGGCGTCGCTCTGGTGATCGTCGCGATCATTGCGGCTGTAATCGGCATCGGCCGATTGTTCGCCGACGGCGTACCGACCAGACCGTCATTGGGCAACTCCTCGCCAGCCCCGGCTATCAGTGCCGATCCAAGCGAGGACGACAGCGTCATCGACTCGGACCCACCACCGAGTCCGTCCACAAGTCCAGGTCGCGCCCAGCCGGAGACGGTGGCCTACGCATTCGCCTCGGCATGGTCCAACCATAAGGGCGTTACACCGAAGGCCTGGCGTGACCGGCTGTTGCCCAACTCAACCAAGAACCTCGCGAACGAATTGGACGGAGTAGATCCCGCTGGCGTACCTGCCGACCGAGTGGTCGGCAAGCCCAGCCTCGTGCCGATCGGCGCAACAGTCGTGAACGCGGTCGTCACAATGGACTCCGGCGAGCTGAACCTACGCCTAGTCGCGCCCGACGGTCATTGGCTCGTCGACGGTATCGACTGGAATGGATCATGAGTCTCCCGCGACCGCGGAAGGTGGTCCTGCTCGTCGCACTGGTCGCGACGTTGACCCTGCTGTGCTGCGGTGGCGGCGTGACCGCCGTCCTGCTCGGCGGGCTCACTGACGAGGGTTCCAACAAGGTCAACGCTTCCCTCGGCTGCGGCAAAGGCGGGCCCGTGGATCCGGACTCCAAGCTGCCACGAATACGCTCTTACGGCGCTGCGCAGATACGCAACGCGGCCATCATTATTAATGTTGGAACTGACCTAAAGATGCCGCCGCGGGCGTGGGTAATCGCGGTGGCGACCGCAATGCAGGAGTCCCGGCTCACTAATCTCGGCGATCTGGGTTCGCGTAACGATCATGACTCGCTTGGCCTCTTCCAACAACGGCCCAGCGCTGGCTGGGGCACGCCCGCACAGGTTATGGATCCGGTCTATGCGAGCACGAAGTTTTACGACAAGCTTCAGACGGTCAAGGGATGGGAGACCATGTCGCTGACCGAGGCCGCCCAGCGCGTTCAAATCAGCGCCTATCCCGACGCCTACGCCAAGCACGAGCCGGTGGCAACCCAAATCGTGAACATGCTGGCGGACGGTGCGGCAGCCGCGGTCGGCAGTTCGGTCAGCATGGTGTGCGCCGCCGCCGGAGAGATCGCCGCGTCTGGTTGGACTCTTCCGGTTAAGGCGGGGGTCGGCTCCGGCTTCCGCACGGCCAGCCGACCCAACCACCAAGGCGTCGACCTCATTGCAGGGCGATACACGCCGATCCACGCCGCCGCGAGTGGCATTGTCTCGAAGGTGAAGTGCGACGAGGACCACAGCGGCCGACAGACCTGCAACGTAGATGGCTATCCGGGTAAGGGTGGCTGCGGATGGATGGTTGAAATCCAGCACGCCGGTAACATCATGACGCGGTATTGCCACATGGTGCAGCGGCCATTCGTGAAGGAAGGCCAGAAGGTTACAGCTGGTGAAGTTCTCGGCCGGGTCGGGACGAGCGGAAACTCCTCCGGGCCACACCTGCACTTCGAGGTACATCTCAACAACGACCGGTCCAGCGCCGGCGCCATCGACCCGGTGCCGTTCATGCGGGAACAGGGCGCACCACTAGGAGGTCAGGGATGACGGGCGAATCTATGCCCGACCCCTTTTCCGGCCACCCCGACTGGGCGTTGGATCCGCCGAGGCCAGTTGTCCCCACCCCGGCCACCATGGTCGGCCAGCTGCGCGGCAGGCGTGCGATCATTGGTATGCCCGGTCTGGGCTGGCGGTCAGACATGCGCACCGATGAGAAAGTCGTTCAGGGTAGTCGGACTTACGTGCCGGTCATGCCTGAGAGTGAGTGGTATCGAGCTGAGGCCGAACAGACTGAAGTCTTTGCGCCGCTTGTGCCAGTCGAGCGCGTTTGGATCGAGGAACTAGGTGTAACTGGAGCATCCGCTCCAGCCTCCGATCTGATGTCGCGTCTGGTGTCGCTCGACGAACCGCCACGTCGCATTCCTGTTGCCGCGCTCGACGCGGGCGCATTGACCGGGCGGAGATTTATCCGTCTACTCGAAGACGGCGGCGAGCAACGCGATCTCCGCGCAGTGACGGAGCTTCATACGAACAATGAAGGCGAAGTTTGTGCTCGGGTTTCAAGGGAACTCGATTGGTACCGCTGGGGCTGGAGCGGGCACGCACCTAAGACGCTTGAAGTCTCCGTTCATCTTTTGTGGGTCGAGTAAAATCTAACTTTCTTTGTTGGCACCGCAAACGCGCCAACTTCCATTCTCCTCGACGACACTAAAGAGCCAATCCTCGTTGCGACTACTGCTTACCTGCCCATTCGACGATCCAGAAATCGTAAGTCGAGTGGTAACGTCTTCCTTGCCTTCGGCAACCGCAACGCGGCTGAGCGCACCCCAGCTAACTGAGACCGCGACGCTGAACTGATTTTCGCGGGCGATGAGCTGATCTCGAAGGGCCTTTATATTCGCAAGGTCCGGCGAATCGCACGTGAATAATCGGGCAGCCTTGTCGTCCCGGTTGACAAGATAGGCAATTAGAAAGCTGTCGGCGACCGTGTCTGGCTGACTGCGATCGATCTTGGTTGCATCGTCGTAGAGCGAAACGGCCACGCCTACCCCGCCCAGGCACAGCAGCCCGATCATCCCGGCGACCATTGCCAGGATCAGGCGGCCGCGCCGGCTTGGCTTCTTCACCGGCGCCGGGGCGGCCGGGGGCAAGCCCGCTCCGGCCCCCGAGACCGGCATCGGCCCCCGCGCCTGTGGCGGCTGCGGCGGCTGCGATGCGGGTCCGGTTACGGGCTCCTGCGGCTGCACACATACGACAGTAGTGCCTCCCGTCACCCGAACCGTCGCACACCACCCAAGACCGTGAATGACCGCGCCGCGCAACCTGCTACGCGATACCAGCCCCACTCTGGGATAGGTTTTATCCGCACACAGGAGGTGAGGGCGGTGGCGGATTCGAGTTTGCGGGTCCAGCAGGCTGCTGCCCTGCACCGGCAGGCGGTTGCCACCACAGAGGCGGCAGCGGCCGCGCTGGAGTCGGAGGCAGCCCCGGCGGCTGACCCGCTGGAGCAGCATTCGCTGGCCGAGCAGTTGCGGGCGGCCGCGGCCGTGCTGGCGCCGGGCTGGTTGGGGTCGCCGCTGGATGCCCAGTCGGCCAACACGCCGCTGGGTGGGGTCTACCCGCCGCAGTTTGTCCGGCTGGGGGTGGCGCAGCCGCTTGACGATGCGCGTTTCCCGGCGATCATCCCGTTGCTGGGCACGGGGCATCTGACGATCGATGCGAGTGCGACCGACTCGCGGGTGTTCGGGTTGCTGCGTTGTCTGCTGCTGCGGCTGCTGGCGGCCGCGCCGCCGGGGTCGTTGCTGGTCCGGGCCGTGGACGGGGTGGGTGGCGGGGCGGTGTTCGCGCCGTTCGCCGATCTGGCCGACGCGGGTCTGATCGAGCCGCCGGCCACCGACCGGCAGGGGCTGCGGGACGTGCTGGCCGAGGCCGACAAGTGGCTGCGGCCGGGGCGCGGTGCGCAGCCGCGGCGCAGCCGGCGGGACCGGATGATGCTTGTCGTCATCGCGAGTCTGCCGGAGATGACCGAGGGTGAGGAGTTGCGCCGGATCGCGGCGTTGGCTCAGCAGGGGCCCGATTCGGGTCTGCACCTGATTGTGGCGGGCTGGCCGCCGCCGCCGTTGACGGCCGAGACGACGCAGCCGCCGCTGCCGCGCACCACGATGGTGTCGGTCCGTAATCCGTACGCGGTGATCGGTGACCCCCCGGGCGCGACGTTCGGTTCGGCGCCGGCGGCGCAGTGGCTCAACGCTCGGGTGTTCCTCGACGACGACCCGCCGGCGCATCTGGTCGACGCGGTCTGCCGGGAGTTGGCCGCGCATTCGGCCGCGGCCACCCAGGTGAGCCTGTCCGATCTGCTGCCGGAGGCCGACGAGATCGCGACCGGCGACGCGGCCGACGGTTTGGGCACGGTGGTGGGCCACGACGGGGACACGCCGCTGGTGCTGCGCTTCAACGACTTGACCCCGCACTGGCTGGTGGGCGGCCGGTCGGGTGCCGGTAAGACGGCGTTCCTGATCAACGTGCTCTACGGGCTGGGTGCCCGCTACAGCCCGGCCGAGATGGCGCTCTATCTCCTGGACTTCAAGGAAGGCGTCTCGTTCGCCGAGTTCGTGCCGACCCGCCGGGACCGCACCTGGCTGCCGCATGCCCGCGCGGTGGGCGTCGAGTCCGACCGGGAGTACGGCTTGGCCGTGCTCCGCGAACTGGACTCGGAGATGACCCGCCGCTCGGTGGCCTACAAGAGGGCGGGGGTGACCCGGTTCGCCGACCTGCGGCAGGTGGCGGCCGACGAGGGGCAGCAGCGCCCGATGCCGCGGATCCTCTGTGTCATCGACGAGTTCCAGGTGCTGCTGACCGGCAACGATCCGATCGCCACCGAGGCGGTGGGTCTGCTGGAGTCACTGGCACGCAAGGGTCGGTCGTACGGCATTCATTTGATTTTGGCCAGTCAGACCGTGCTGGGCGTCGAGGCCCTCTACGCGAAGCGTGATTCGATCTTCGGTCAGTTCCCGGTGCGCATCGCGTTGCCGGGCGGTGGCGACGTGCTGGAGCCGACAAACGATGCCGCGGCGGGGCTGCCGTTGGGCACCGCGGTGGTCAATACGGCGGGCGGCCTGGGCGGCCCGCGTGGCGCGACCCGGGGCCACGAGCGGGTGGTTCGTTTCCCCGATCCGCACGCCGACCGCGAGGTGCTCAGCAAGCTGCGGCACAAGCTGTGGGGTGCCCGCGACCCGGAAGCGGTGCCGCCGCGCATCTTCGCCGGTTACGCGCATCAGCATCTGGCCGACGACCCCACCTACCGCGCGGCGCTGGCCGGCCGGGCGGCTCGCCCGGCGGCGCTGGTCGGCCGGGTGATCGACGTGAACCTGTCGACGGCCGCGTTCCCGCTGGATTCCTCGCCGGGCCGGCACCTGGCGATCTTCGGTTCGCAGGCGTCGGGTTCCGAGGTGCTCGACGCGGCGGCGCGCAGTGTGGCCGCGTTCCATCCGCCCCGGACGACCCGGTTCGTGATCGCGTCGCTGGTGGCCGAGGGTGATCAGTTGGCCGAGCGGCTGGCTGCCGAGATCGGGCCCCGGCAGGACGTGACGCTTGTCGACGCGGCCGGCCTGGCCGCCGAGCTCGACCTGGAGCGCCCCGGCTACCGGGTGGTCTTCGGCATGGACGCGGCGAGCCCGGGCAGCCTGCCGGGTCTGCGGCAACTGCTGCGCGAGGGTCCGGGCCGCGGGGTGCACCTGTTGTCCTGGTGGCGGGGCCTGCGCCGGTTCACCGAGGAGACCGGCGGCAGCGCCGGTCGGGAGGACGTGGCGGGTCTGCTGTTCCTGAACGTGCCGCAGTCCGATGTGGCTCTGATGCTGGGCCGCCCGATCGACTGGCATCCGCGGCCGAACCGCGCGCTGCTGCACGACCGCCACGCCGACCGCACCGTCACGGTGGTGCCGTTCTTGCAGCCAGAGAGCGACGAGCTATGACGAAGCAGCCGGAGAGCGACGAGCTATGACGGACCAGCAGCAGGCCACCGACGGGATCCCCCTGCAGAGCACTCAAGCGCCAGGCCCCTGGGACGACTACCTGGCCGCGGCCCAACGCCTGGATGCGGTCCGCCGGGCCGCGAGCGCGGCCGCGGGCGAGCAGCAGGCAGCGGCCACGGCCGCAAGACAGGAGCTTTCCACCGTACGGGCACGGCTAGCCCCCCAGCACGCGCGGATGATCCGCGATTTCGGCGTGCCGGAGAGTGAGCTGATTCCACGGCCGGCCGAGCTGGAGGCGGCGACCCAGTCCCTGGCCGGGGGCCCGACCGCGGTGCTCGCGGCGCTGCAGCAGGCCCGGCTGACGGCCGACGCCGCGGACGCCACCATCATCGGTCCGGGTCCGGCGGGCCCGCTCCGCCCGTGGGTTCGCAATCTGCTGATCTACGGCCCGTTCGCGGCCGCCGTGCTGATCGTGCAGATCGTTCTTTACCTGGTGGCGCCGCAGGGTTCGGTGCCGACCTACGCCCTGCTGTGCGGGCTGAGCATGCCGGTGCTGGCGTTCGGCCTGGGCTGGGTGACGATCGGCTTCGTCTACGGCGGCGGCCAGCAGCCGGTCGACCGCACCCCGATCCTGGGCGCGGTCACCTGCCTCACGCCGGTCCTGCTGACCTGCATGGGCGTGGGCCTGCTGGCCTTCTTCCGATAAGGGAGCACCCGATGGCGAATGTCGAAGAGGTCAAGGCGCACGTGGCCGCGTCGGTCGATGGCGCGGGCCGGGCCGCGAACAGCATTCAGCAGGTGAACGACCAGCTGGAGGACGCACTGTCGCTGCTGCGGATGACCGCGGTGGGTTCGTTCCACCCGTCGGTGGCGTCGGCGATCGCCCAGCTGGAGCAGGCCCGCCTGCGCCTGGACGAGGCGACCCAGCTGACCCGAGCCGCGATGCACGACGCAGACACCTTCCGCACGATCATTTAGAGCCGAGCCGAGCCGGACCGAGCCGGACCGAGCCGCACCGCGCCGGGCACGCGAGAGCTAGTCCGGCAGTGCAGCGGTCAGGTCGATCTCGACGAGCTGCCCACCGTAACCGAGCGCAGTCACCCCGAGCAGCGTGCTGGCGCTGGTAAAGGCAGGCGCAAGCGCCGATGCGTTGATCCGATCCCAGACCGCGGCGAGCACCCCACTGTCCGAGCTGACCACGTAGATGATCGAGCGAACCACATCGCCAGGTGCTGCGCCGGCGGCGGCGAGGACGGCCAGGCAGTTGGCGACGACCTGGTCGGTCTGCGCGTCGTAATCGCCGGACGCACCGACGACGGCACCGTCGAGGTCGAGCGGGCACTGCCCGGCAAGGTGAGCGAGCCGGCCCGCAGCCGAGATCGTCACGTGGCTGTAGCCGGCCGGGTCATGCACCCCGGGCGGGTTGAATTTGTGCAGCACCGCCGCAGTATCACCCGAACCACCCGGGCACATCGACCGGATATCCGGCGGCCGGGATGACGGTTCGCAGGGACGACTCCAACGACCGCACCCGCTCGGCGCCGAGCTGCACGACCCAGTCGGCCCGCAGAGCCTCGAAAATCTCCGCCGCCAGCCGCAGCGAGTCAAGCCCGCGCGGGGTGAGCCGAACCAGCTTGCTGCGAGCGTCCCGCGGATCGTCGACCCGTTCCACATAGCCGAGCGCGGCCAGCCGGTCGACGGTCTTCCCAGCGGCCTGCTTGGAGACGCCGAGCCGCCGACCGACCTCGCTGATGCTGGCCCCGTGCACCCCGATCGCCTGCATGGCGAACCCGTGCACCGGCCGCACGTCCGGGTGCCCGTGCGCGGCCAGCGACTCGTGCAGTTGGTCGATGAGGGTCCGGAAGCCGGCGAACAGCAGCAGCGGCAGTTCCCACCCCGGCGGGTCGACGTCAGGCATTGGCAAACTCGACAACCTGGTTTACGGTTTGGACAACCACGTTGTCGATCCTAACGGAGTGAACCATGGAGCGCGTCATCGCCCTGCTGTCCGAGTCACCCGAGATGCTCAACGGTTTCCTGCAGGCCAGCAAGCTCTTCGAGAGCAGCACGCTGGACCCGCTCAGCCGAGAGGTGGTGGTCATGACGATCGCCGTCCGCAACGACTGCCGGGTCTGCATCGCCATGCACACCGGCCGCCTCCGCGAGATCCCCGATGGCACCGAGATGATCCTGCCGCTGCGAAACAAGGAAGCCCTACCGGACGAAAGGCGGGAGGCCCTGCGGCAATTCACGCTACGAGTCATCGCCACCGCCGGCGAGGTCCCCGAGGAGGAGATCGAGGAGTTCAAGACGGCCGGCTACACCGACCGTAACGCCCTGGAGGTCGTGCTCGGCATCGGCACTTACACGATGTCGACCCTGGCCAACCGCCTGGTTCGCGCGTAAAGAAGATCAGCGGGCGTTTATCAAAGCCATCGCCTCGGCGCGCACCTTGCCGTCGGTCTGGAAGGCGCCGCGGACCGCGCTGGTCACCGTGCGCGCCCCGACCTTGCGGATGCCGCGCATCTCCATGCAGAGATGCTCGCACTCCAGCACGGCGATCACCCCACGCGCTTCCAATCGATCAAGCAACAAATCGGCTATCTGCGAGGTGAGCCGCTCCTGCACCTGCGGGCGGCGGGCATAGACCTCGACGAGCCGGGCCAGCTTCGACAGCCCGGTGATCCGGCCGTGCGTGCCGGGGATGTAGCCGACGTGCGCGACACCCTTGAACGGCAACAGGTGGTGTTCGCACATGCTCATCACCTCGATGTCGCGGACCAGCACGAATTCCTCGTGGTCGGCCTCGAACGTGGTGGTGAGGACCTTCGCCGGGTCGACCCGCAGGCCGGCGAAGAGCTCGGCGTAGGCGCGGGCGACCCGGGCCGGGGTGCGCTGGAGACCGTCACGGTCCGGGTCCTCACCGATCGCGATGAGGATTTCCCGGACCGCTTTCTCGATCCGAGCCAGGTCGACGGCCTGCTCCACCGGGGATCCGGTGAGCTTGCCGTCGACCAGGCGTGCGGCGAGATAGTCGAGCTCGTCGTCGTCGGAAATCAGTTGCTGCCTTCCACCGTGCCGTTCGGGTTCGGGCCGACCGCGATCTGCCCGTCCGCCTCGGCCTGCGCCTTCAGCTTCTCCCGTTCGGCCGGGGTGACGACCGGCGGTGCCTCGGAGGGCAGCCGCTTGCCGAACCCACTGAACGGCGACATCGGCGGGCGCTTGACCACGCGCTCGCAGATCCGGTCCATGTCCTCGCGGGTGATGGTTTCCTTCTCCATCAGCTCGAGGACCATGCTGTCGAGCACGTCGCGGTACTCGACCAGGATCTCCCACGCCTCGTCGTGCGCCAGCTCGATGAGCGCGCGCACCTCGGCGTCGATGTCGGCGGCCACCGAGTCGGAGTAGTCCCGCTCGTGACCCATGTTGCGGCCCATGAACGGCTCGTCACCGCTGGTGCCGTACTTGACGGCACCGAGCTTGGAGCTCATGCCGTACTGCGTGACCATGGCCCGGGCCAGGCCGGACGCCTTCTCGATGTCGTTGCCGGCGCCGGTGGTGGGCTCGTGGAAGACGAGTTCCTCGGCGGCCCGGCCACCCAGGGCGTACGCCAGGGTGTCGATCATCTCGGCCCGGGTCTGGGTGTACTTGTCCTCGGTCGGCAGCACCAGCGTGTGCCCGAGCGAGCGGCCCCGCGGAAGGATGGTCACCTTGTGCACCGGTGCCGAGTGCGGCAGCGCGTACGCCACCAGGGCGTGGCCGCCCTCGTGGTAAGCGGTGATCTTCTTCTCGTTGTCGCTCATCGCCCGGGTGCGCCGCTCGGGGCCGGCGATGACCCGGTCGATCGACTCCTCGAGGAAGTAGTTCGAGATGGCCCGCTTCTCGTTACGCGCGGTCAGCAGCGCCGCCTCGTTGATCACGTTGGCCAGGTCGGCACCGGAGAAGCCCGGCGTCCGGCGAGCGACCGCGTCGAGGTCGACATCCGGCGTGAACGGCTTGCCCTTGGCGTGCACCCGCAGGATGGCCTTGCGACCCTCCATGTCCGGGTTGTCCACCGGGATCTGCCGGTCGAAGCGGCCCGGGCGCAGCAGCGCCGGGTCGAGGATGTCGGGCCGGTTGGTGGCCGCGATCAGGATCACGCCACCCTTGGTGTCGAAGCCGTCCATCTCGACGAGCAGCTGGTTGAGCGTCTGCTCGCGCTCGTCGTGACCGCCACCCATGCCGGCACCGCGGTGCCGGCCGACCGCGTCGATCTCGTCGACGAAGACGATCGCCGGAGCGTTCGACTTGGCCTGCTCGAAGAGGTCGCGAACCCGGCTCGCACCGACACCGACGAACATCTCGACGAAGTCGGAACCGGAGATCGAATAGAACGGCACCCCGGCCTCACCGGCGACGGCCCGAGCCAGCAGCGTCTTACCCGTACCGGGCGAGCCGAACAGCAGCACACCCTTCGGGATCTTGGCGCCGAGAGCCTGGTACTTCGCGGGGTTCTGCAGGAAGTCCTTGATCTCGTAGAGCTCCTGGACCGCCTCGTCGGCGCCGGCCACGTCGGCGAACGTCGTCTTCGGGGTGTCCTTGGTGATCATCTTCGCTTTGGACTTGCCGAAGTTGAGCACCCGCGAGCCGCCACCCTGCATCTGCGACATGAACAGCAGCAGCAGGATCACCAGAATGGCGATCGGAAGCAGGTTGATCAGCAGGCTGAAGAGGATGTTGTCGCCGGACACGGTGGCGTTGTACTTGCCCGTGATGCGACCGGCCGCTCCCGCCTGCTCGACGGCCTCCCAGACCTGGTCAGTGACCTGGTAGGGGTACTGAGTATCGATCTTGTCGGTGGACTTGCCGTCGAACTTCTCGGGACTGGCGAGATCGATCTGGAGCGTCTGCTCCTTGTCCTTCAGGACGACCTTCTCGATACCCGGTTGGTTCAGGCGCGCGAGCGCCACCGAGGTCTCAACACGCGTGTAGCTCGGACCACTGGTGAAGAACGAGCTCAGCGCAATAACGCCGATGATCACCAGAATGATCCAGACCACCGGGCGGCGGAAGAAACGCGTACGCTCCATGCTGTTGTCGGGCGGCGAGCGCCCGGACCCTCCTGATCGGCGTCTGGTCACCTCAACGTCGCCGCCCTGCGGCGGCCCCTCCGACGCCTAGTGACACTGCGCCATCGGTCACTCGACCGTACACCGTGGGTGCCGCCTACGAACCCGTGAGCCCGGTGGCCGGACACCCGGAAGCACCCGTCCGTTCAGCGTGCTTTCCTGCCAAATCCACCCATAAAGACGAATTCTGAGAAGACGCTGAGAAAGTGGTTCAGCTACGGGCGTAGACCTCAGGCTTCAAGACCCCGACGTACGGCAGCTCACGGTAGCGCTCGGCGAAATCCAGACCGTAGCCGACCACGAACTCGTTCGGGATGTCGAAGCCCACGTACTTCACCGGGACCTGCACCTTTACCGCGTCCGGCTTGCGGAACAGCGCCACCACCTCGACGCTCGCCGGCTGGCGCGACTGCAGGTACTTCATCAGCCAGGACAGGGTCAGACCGGAATCGACGATGTCCTCGACGATCACCACGTGCCGGCCGGTGATGTCGCGATCCAGGTCCTTGAGGATGCGCACCACGCCGGACGAGGTCGTCCCCTGCCCGTAGGAGGAGACCGCCATGAACTCCATCTCGATGGACGGTCCGTGGTTGCCGAGCGCCCGGGCGAAATCGGCCATGAACATGACCGCGCCCTTCAGCACGCAGACCAGAAGGATGCCCCCATCGACGTCGGCATGGTCGGCGGAGACCTGCTTCGCCAGCTCGGCGGTCTTTTCCCGGATCTGCTCCTCGGAAATGATCACGTGATCGATGTCGGCGTCGTACCAGGAGCCGTCAGCCATGGGGCTAAGACTGCCGCATCAAGGTTGCCGACCGTCGAACGGGGCGGTGGTCGGATGGGGGAAATCCCGAGGAAAAGTGCCCGTTCCACCCCTCTTGACCGGTGAATCGGACACCGTGAGTGACAGTTCTCACAAGTCAGTCGGGCACTCGAACGAGTTGTCCGCGCACCCGAGCCACCCGAATCCCCCCGGGAAGGTGTACTTCGCCCTGCCCATGCCATCCGGTGACGAGCGCGTCGAGCGCCGCGACGTGCCGATGCGACAGGGCCGCCCCCGACGCACCGAGCGCTTTGGCCCAGGCGTGCAGAACCCGGGTGCGGATCGCCGCCACCATTCCGGACAAATCCGAAACATCCAACCCAGACCCAGGACCCGAGGCGTACGCCTGAAGCAGTGCCGCCGCGGCCAGGGCATCAAGCGCCGAACTGTCCGAAGCGATCTGTTCCGCCGACCGGGCCAGGTTGGCCACCACGGCCGGCCCGAGCGCCTCCACCAGCGCCGGCAGTGCCGCTCCCCGCACCCGGGACCGGGCAAAGGCCGGATCGGTGTTGTGCGGGTCGTCCCAGGGCACCAGCCCGAGCGCCGCGCAGGCCTTGCGAGTGTCGGCCCGCCCCACGTCCAGCAGCGGCCGCAGAAAGATCCCCTTCTGCCGTGGCATCCCGGACAGCCCGCGCGGCCCGGCTCCGCGCGCGAGCGCCAGCAGGACTGTCTCGGCCTGGTCGTCCCGGGTGTGCCCGAGCAACACCGCGGACGCCCCGACCCGCGCCGCAACAGAAGACAGCGCCGCATAGCGAGCCGACCGCGCCGCCGCTTCCGGCCCGCCGCCCAGCCCGGCCACCGACACGGTCGCGACCTCGACCGGCGCAAAACCAAAATCCCGGGCCCACCCGGAGACGTCCAGAGCCCGCCGATCCGACCCCTCCTGCAGCCCGTGATCAACGGTCACCAGCCCGACCGCTGAGCCGACGAATCGCGCCGCCGCGGCCAGGGCCAGCGAATCCGCCCCGCCCGAGCAGGCAACGAGCACCAGGCCCGGCGGAAGAGCCCGCCGGACGGCCTGCCGCACCGCCGCCACCGACGGCGGGATGCGGGCCACCTACCCGCCGATCGCCGGCTGGGGGCCGTGCACCCGGGCCACCCAGGCGTCCGGGTCACCGAGCTCGTCGAGGCGCGGCAGGGTCAGCGGCGAGTCGAAGACCTTGTTGAAGCCCTCCATCCCGACCCGCTCGACGACCCCGTGCACGAACTTGCGGCCCTCGGCGTACTGCCGCATCTTGACCTCGATGCCGAGCAGGCGCCGGATGGCCTTCTCCAGCGGGTTTCCGCTCTCGCGGCGGCGGTTGAACTTGGACCGGATCGACTCGACCGAGGGGATCACCTCGGGCCCGACGCCGTCCATCACGAACTCGGCGTGCCCTTCGAGCAGCGTCATCAGCGCGGTGAGGCGGTCGAGCACCGCTTTCTGCGCGGGGGTCTGCACGATGTCGATGACCGAGGCCCGGCTCTCCGGGTCGCGCAGCGCGTCGGACATGGTGGCCACGCCGCGGCGCAGCCGCTCGAGGATGTGCTCGCCACCGCTCTGCGACGCGTCGACGAAGGCCTGCACCTCGCCGAGGAAGTAGCCCCGCATCCACGGCACCGCGGTGAACTGGACCCGGTGGGTGACCTCGTGCAGGCAGACCCACAGCCGGAAGTCGCGCGGGTCGGCGCCGAGCTTGCGCTCCACCTCGACGATGTTGGGCGCGTTGAGCAGCAGCTGGCCGGGGTTGCCGGAGAACACCTCGTATTGCCCGAGGACCCGGCCGGACAGGTAGGCCAGGATCGTGCCGGCCTGCACCCCGGTCACCCGGGAACCGATCGCGTCGGCCAGCCCACCCGGCTGCTTGTCGCCGGAGAGGCGGCTGACCAGCGGAATGATCACCTGTTTGAGCCCGCCGATGTTGACGGCGGCCCAGTCCTTACGGTCCACCACGCGCACCGGCGGCACCTCGACCTGCGGCGCGAGACCGGTGTAGGCGGTCACGTGACCGGCCGCCTCATCGGTGAGCGCGCGCAGCTCGGACACCACCTGCATCGCGTCGTCGTAGGAGACCGCGGGGCCGGATTTAGACAGCGCGCCTGCGGTAGCAGCGGCCAGATCCCAATCAACGAACTGCGCCATGCACCCACCGTACCCGCGGAAATCCACCTCGAACTCCGACGTCCTCCGCCCCGCCCACCACCCTTGATCGGACTAAAGGCTTGCCACGTTGACTCAGCAACCGCAGGTCACAAGCCTCGCGGGCACCTTGTCCAGGGCCGCCTTGGCGCTGGTAGCGCCGCTCGCCATGATCGCGAAGACCAGCAGTCGCCCGTCCGCGGTGGTCAACAGTCCGGCCATGGTGTTGACCCCGCTGAGCGTGCCGGTCTTGGCCCGGACGACCCCGCGCGCAACCCGGTTGGCCTCGGGCGTGGCGAACCGGTTGTCCAGCGTCCCCGACCAGCCCGCCACCGGCAGCCCGCTGAAGATCCCGCCGAGGGCCGGCTGACTCCCGCTCGCGGCCAGCGTCAGCAGCCCGGTGAGCAGGGCCGGACTGATCCCGTTGTGCCGGGACAACCCACTCCCGTCGTACAGGTCGGCCTCGTCGCCCGGCAGCCCCCACTCCTTGAGCTTCGCGATGATCGCGTCGGTGGCCCCCGCGAAGCTGCCCGGCCGGCCGGCGGCCAGGGCGACCTGCCGCGCCACGACCTCGGCCAGGGTGTTGTCGCTCTCCGACAGCATCCAGTCGGTGATCTGCTGCAGCGGCGGCGACTGCACCTCGCCCAGCGCGGCGGCGCCGGCCGGCGCCTTCCCCCGCTTGACGGTGGCGGTCGGGACGCCGAGCAGCTTCGCGAACGACTGACCGGTAGCGAT
The DNA here is from genome assembly GCF_016862435.1 of Paractinoplanes tereljensis. GTDB lineage: Bacteria > Actinomycetota > Actinomycetes > Mycobacteriales > Micromonosporaceae > Actinoplanes > Actinoplanes tereljensis. Next base: position 327,438 of record NZ_BOMY01000050.1, on the reverse strand, counting down.
CGCCGGATCCGGATAGCGCGGGTCGCCCCCGTGCTCGTTGTCCACCGGCTTGATCCGCCCGCCGTTGGTCATCAGCGGCTGAATCCGGGACACCTGCCCGAGCGAGATGTCGTCGGACGCCCATCCGGTCGCCGTCTCCGGCCCGCTGAACAGCGATGTATCCACCGTGACCTTGGTCGGCTTCACCCCACCGAGCGCCTTCTTCACCTGCGTCGCCAGCTCGTCGAGCCGAGCCGCCCCCGGGAACAACGCCTTGGCGTTCACCGACAGCGTCGGATCCCCGCCGCCCACCAGCACCACCTCACCCGAGGCACTCCCGGCCACCGCGGTGGTGCTGATCCGATAGGCCGGCCCGCGGGCCGCCAGCGCGGTAGCCGCGGTCAGCAGCTTGGTGGTGGAGGCCGGCGTGGCCGGAACGTCAGCCAGCTGCGCATAGAGCGCGGTCGAAGTGGCCGCATCAACCACCGACACATGCACCTCAGTACCCAGCGCCGCCGACCTGACCAGCGGATCCAGCGCCGCCTTGACCTTGGCCGCATCCGGCGCCGTGCCAATCGCGGTAGCCGCCGCCAGCACCGCCGTCGGCGTCGGATCGGCCGTGACGGTCGAGGTAACCGTGGCCGTCCCACCCAGCACCTTCGCGACCGGCCCCGGCTTGACCACCACCAAAAACACCAGACCGAAGAGCAAAACCAGGCCGGCCGAGACCAGCGAGATCAGCTTCCGCCCTTTTTTGGTACGGGCATCGACAGCGCCCGCCTGCTCAGGGCGGCCTTCGTCGCCGGTTACGGCCGTTGCGCCCGCACGGCCCGGCCCGGCATCCCGAACCGCCGGCTCCGCCGGAGCGGAGCCAACCACATCATCCGGCGCCACCGGCGGCTTCGGCTCGACCGGCGGTGGCGTCCAGTCAGGTACCGGCCCGCCGTCGGGGCGCTGCAATCCCCACGGCGTCTGCACACCATCGGCCGCAGGCACGTTCGGCACGTTCGCTACGCCGGGCGCGCTACCCGCATCCAGCGCGGTCTCGCCGCCGGGCTTCCGCAGCCCCCAGGGCGTCTGCACCCCCTGAGGCACCGGCCCACCCCCGCGCACCTGACCGCTACCGGCGATCCGAGCCAGCCCGGCCGCCTGGCCACCCTCGGCCCGATTCCCACCGGCTGGACCACCCGGCCCCGACGGCTGTCCGGTTTCCGACCCGCCTCGCTCCGGCGCTCGATCATCGCCCGACGGCCCTCGGCCGCCCTGCCCCGGACGCTGTGCCTGCGGGTCCGGCCGGTCGCCGTCGCCGTCATTCTGGGGATGCACCTGTCGATCTTCCGCCCGTTTCGCACCATCGCGTGGTTCTTGCGAGGAATCCATCCAGCTCACCGCCGCCGATGCCCTCGCGTCCACCGGATAGGCCGGGCGTCCAAAGATCCGGAAGCATCGCTCCGGCGGCAAGCGACTGGGTTACCGTTGCCGGAGGCATGATGCGGCTCGGGAGCGCCGAAGCGAGCGGGCCCGTTGTGTGAATCTTGCCTCCCCACGCGCCCCTCCTCTACCGCTGCGCAAGACTTAGGGGAGACTAGCGACATCCGGCACATCGTTGCGCGCGGATCCGGTGGGATTGATATTTCCGCCATGGTTCCCGCGATCGTGACCGGCATTTTTCGGTGGGCGAGTCAAGGGAGCTAACTATGGATTTCGACGTTCTGGTTGAGATCCCCAAGGGCCAGCGAAACAAGTACGAGGTCGACCACAAGACCGGCCGGATCCGGCTCGACCGGACCCTCTTCACGGCGACTCAATACCCGGCGGACTACGGCTTCATCGAGGGCACCCTCGGTCAGGACGGTGACCCGCTGGACGCCCTGGTCCTGGTGCAGGAGCCGACGTTCCCGGGCTGCCTGATCCGGGCCCGGGCGATCGGCATGTTCCGGATGAGTGACGAGAAGGGCCGGGACGACAAGGTCCTCTGCGTGCCTTACGAGGACCCCCGTCAGGAGCACCTGCGGGACATCCACCACCTGGGTGAGTTCGACCGGATGGAGATCCAGCACTTCTTCACGGTCTACAAGGACCTGGAGCCGGGCAAGTCGGTCGAGGGCGCGACCTGGACCGGCCGGGTCGAGGCCGAGGAAGAGATCCGGGCGTCGTTCAAGCGTGCCGAGGACGCCGAAGAGCACGGCGAGCACTGATTCGATCGGTCCGCTCCCGGACCCGCCGATCCAACCTAATACGAAACGCGGGCGGCCACGGCCGCCCGCGTTTCTTTGCGCTCTTGATCGGAAACGCACACAACCGCGCGAGATCGAAAAGCACCGAAAGGATCTCGTCGGCAAATCGGCGCGAAATTCCGACTGAAATGAGGATCATTCAGGACGGTGGCGGCCAAGCCGCTGACCTGCAGCCCGCTGCACTCGAGGTAGGTCCTGAATAACCCTCATTGGCCGATGTAGACGATCGCGGTCAGAGGCTGATGTTGCTGACCGCGTCGTAGAGGCCGACAACCGCGCACGCCACCGGGATCACCGACACCACGACAATGGTGTCCAACAGGTCGGCGGCCCGCCCGAGGTAGGGCGACGGCGGCTTGCGGGAGTAGGTAGCGCCGGCCGCGACGGTGACCATCGCCAGCACCAGGGCGCCGCCGACGACCGCGAGCAGGACCGTGCCGTCCGCGCGCAGCAGCAGGTCGACGCCGAGGCAGAACATCCCGATCAGGCCGCCGACCACCAGCGGCACCCGCTGTCGCAGCGTGACGAAGAGCCGGGACCGCAGCAGCAGCGACGCGGCCGAGACCGCGGCCAGGATGCGCGCCGACAGCGAGCCGGACGTGGCCAGCACCAGGAACGCGGCGGCGGCCAGCACGGTGTGCCCGAGCAGCATGCCGGCCAGCAGTTCCTCGGTGCGGGTGACGGCCGCGAAGACGGTGGCCCGGTCCGGGCGTTCGCGGGCGGCGTCCAGCGAGTTGCCGGCCCCGGTGAAACCGGCCGACGCGTCGGTGCCGGTGGGCAGGGTGACCGGCGGGGTGGGCATCTTGCCGAACCGGATGGCCAGCAGCGGCAGCGCGCCGATCCCGCAGACCAGCGCGGCCAGCAGCACCGCCGCCGCCCCGGCCGCCGTGGTCAGCATGCTGACCAGGGCGGTCACCGCGCCGAGTAGGCCGACCACCGCCCCGGCCGTGAACAACCGCAGCGACGCCGCCACGCCGACCCCGCCGAGCGCGGCCACCACCAGCAACGCCACCGAGCCGGCCAGCACCTCGGAGTCGCCGAGCCAGGGCAGCAGCGCGACCACGCCGACCCGGTCGGTGGTGCCGACCAGGACGGATGCGCCGGCGAACGCGTAGGGCATGGCGTACGCCCCGAGGGCCGCACCGGCGCGGGAATCCCCGTACGCCCGGGACGCGGTCACGCCGGCCAGCGCGAGGATCACCGCGACGCCGAGCCCGGTGAAGGCCCCGGCGTTCCACGCCGGACCGGCGAGCAGCACCGCGATCAGGCCGAGCAGGAGCAGCACCCCGGCACCGGCCAGAGTGGCCGTGCGGGTGGACGCGGGAGTCCACACGCTGCCGCGGCGACGGGCGCCCTCGGCGATGGCCTCGACGACATCGTCGTACTCCAGCTCGGGCCACTCGTTGTGAGCCGGGACGAGATGAAGGACCTCCCCATCCCGTACGCCCTGGGGGAAAAGACCTTGGGAAGTGGCCAGCGCGACGCCGTCCATCCGCCGCAGCACCCACCCGCCGTGTTTCTCGCCGTCGTCGGCGAGTCCTTCGCCGGCATGGCGAAGCACTTCGGGCAGCAGCTCGGCCAGCGGGACATGTTCGGGAAGCGCGACGTCGACCCGGCGGTGCGGCGCACTGATCGTGACCCGCGCGAGGCCGACTGTCATGACTCTTCTTCCCATCGATGGTGACGAGGCTGCGGAACAAGCCGCACTTTACCTACGATGGGCCCTACGCGATGGCCCGCGTACGGGGAGGCTAACTCCCCATTGTGGACAAGGGGGACATTTCCGGCATGAGCACGGTGGTGATCAAACGGTCGGCGCGGCGTCCGTCGCCGGAAATTCCGACCGGCGAGATCGCCGTCGAGCCGCCGCCGGAGATTCCGCAGGCCGCGGGCGGTCGCTGGCAGCAGGCGATGATGGCGCTGCCGATGCTGGGCGGCTCGGTCGCGATGGCGATGATGATGGGCCGGGGCAGCAGCGGACCGTTCTCCTATGTGATCGGTGGCCTGTTCGGCGTCTCCTCGATCGCCATGCTCACCACCAGCTTCGGCTCCGGTGCCCCGAAGAAGGCCGAGATGATGGCGGCCCGCCGGGAATACCTCCGGCACCTGTCCGGCCTGCGCCGCCGGGTCCGGGAGACCGCCGACAAGCAGCGGTTCGGCCTGCTCTACCGGCATCCCGAGCCCACCCAGCTGTGGTCGACGGCCGGCAGCCACCGGGTGTGGGAACGGCGTCCGGCCGACCCCGACTTCGGCGTGGTGCGGCTCGCGGTCGGGCCGCAGACCCTGGCCACCCCGCTGATCCCGCCGGTGACCCGGCCGCTCGACGAGCTCGAGCCGATGACCGCGGGCGCCCTGCGCCGCTTCCTGGACGCCTACTCGGTGGTGCCCGACCTGCCGGTCGCGGCCTCGCTGCGCGGCTTCGCGCGGGTCTTCCTGCGCGGCTCCGGCCCCGGCGGTGAGGCCGACGCGCGGGCTCTGACCCGGGCCGTGATCTGCCAGATCGCCACCTTCCACGCGCCCGACGACATGATCGTCGCGATCTGCGCCGGGCCGGACCGCCGGGCCGAGTGGGAGTGGGTGAAATGGCTTCCGCACAACCTGCACCCCTCTCGCACCGACGCCCTCGGGCACGTGCGGCTGGTCGCCAGCACCGGCGCCGACCTGGAAAAACTCCTGGAAGACGTGATCGGCAACCGGCCGCGGTTCAACCCGGCCGGGGTCAGCTCCGGCTCACCGCACGTGGTGATCGTGCTGGACGGCATCAACCTCAAGGGCGCCACCCAGCTCGACGACGGCATCGACGGCGTGACCGTGCTCGACCTCGACGAACAGCCGCCGCGCCTGCTGGACCGGTCGCTGCTGGTGCTCGAGGTGCAGCACGCCGGCGGCCGGCGGGCGCTGAACACCTACGCGATGGACCACGAGGCCGAGGTCGGCATCCCCGACCGGCTCAGCGTCGAGCAGGCCGAGGCGGTCGCCCGCCGGCTGTCCCCGCTGCGGCTGGGCGCGATGTCCAAGTCGTCGGACACCCCGCTGGCCACCGCGACCGGCCTGGCCGACCTGCTCGGGCTGGGTGACCCGGAGACGTTCAGCGTCACCCAGAGCTGGATGCCCCGGCCCAACCGCGACAAGCTGCGGGTGCCGATCGGGGTCGGCGCCGACGGCAGCCCGATCGAGCTCGACCTCAAGGAGTCCGCCCAGGACGGCATGGGCCCGCACGGCCTGCTCATCGGCGCCACCGGTTCCGGCAAGTCGGAACTGCTGCGCACGCTGGTGATGGCGCTGGCCGCGACGCACTCCTCCGAGACACTCAACTTCGTCCTGATCGACTTCAAGGGTGGCGCCACCTTCTCCTCGCTCGACCGGTTGCCGCACACCGCCGCCGTGATCACCAACCTGGCCGACGAGCTGGTGCTCGTCGACCGGATGGTGGACGCGATCGACGGCGAGCTGATCCGCCGGCAGGAGGCGCTGCGCAAGGCCGGCAACTACGCCTCGCTGCGCGACTACGAGAAGGCCCGGGCCGGTGGCGCGGCCCTGCCGCCGCTGCCGTCGCTGCTGGTGATCTGTGACGAGTTCTCCGAGCTGCTGTCGGCCAAGCCCGACTTCATCGACCTGTTCGTCCAGATCGGACGGCTCGGCCGGTCGCTCGGCGTGCACCTGTTGCTGGCCAGCCAGCGGCTCGAGGAGGGCCGGCTGCGCGGCCTCGACACCCACCTGTCCTACCGGGTCGGCCTGCGGACCTTCTCGGCGCTGGAGTCGCGGGCCGTGCTCGGCGTGCCGGACGCCTACGAACTGCCGCGCTCGCCCGGCCACGGTTACCTGAAGTTCGGCACCGAGCCGCTGCTGCGGTTCAAGGCGGCCTACGTGTCCGGCCCGATGCCCAAGGCCGGTGCCCGGGCCGCGGCGGGCGGGGCCGGCGCGGTGCCGCAGGTCCTGGAATATTCGACCCGCTATGTCCCGGCGCCGAAACCGGTCAAGCCGGTGCAGCCCAAGCCCGAGGAGCTGGCGGCCGGCGAGAGCGTGCTCGACGTGATGGTCGACCGGCTCAACGGCCAGGGCCCGCCCGCACACCAGGTGTGGTTGCCGCCGCTGAACCAGTCGCCGGCCCTCGACGAGCTGCTCGGCCCGGTGCTCGTCGACCCGGTCCGCGGCCTGGCCTTCGCCAACCCGGAACTGCACGGTGCCCTGCAGGTGCCGATCGCCATGGTCGACCGGCCGCGCGAGCAGCTGCGCGACGTGATGTGGCTGCAGCTGGGCGGTCCGGCCGGGCACGTGGCCGTGGTCGGGTCCACCCTGTCCGGTAAGTCGACCGCACTGCGCTCGATGGTCGCCGGGCTGGCGCTCACCCACACCCCGGCCGAGGTGCAGGTCTACTGCCTCGACTTCGGTGGCGGCTCGCTCGGCACGCTGCGCGACCTCCCGCACGTCGGCGGCGTCTCCGGCCGGCTCGACACGGTGGGCGTACGCCGTACGGTCGGCGAGATCTCGACCCTGCTCACCGAGCGCGAGTCGCGCTTCGGAGCGATGGGCATCGACTCGATGGCGTCCTACCGGCGGCGCCGGGCCAACGCGGTCGACAAGGGCGGCAACGCGGCCGACGGCGACCCGTTCGGCGACGTGTTCCTGGTGATCGACGGCTGGTCGACGCTGCGCAAGGAATACGAGGAGCTCGAACCGGTCATCACCGACATCGCCACCCGCGGCCTGTCCTACGGCATCCACGTGGTCGCCGCGACCTCGCGCTGGATGGACTTCCGCCCGGCGATCCGCGACCTGTTCGGCTCCAAACTGGAGCTGCGACTGGGCGACCCGAGCGACTCGACGGTCAACCGGCGGGCCGCGATGACGGTGCCGGAAAAGGCCGGCCGCGGCATCATCGAACACCCGACGGACAAGAACAAATTCCTGCACATCCTGACCGTACGACCCGAGCTGAGCACGATGGCCGACACGAACGCGCTGGTCAAGGCGGTGGCCACCAACTGGCATGGCCCGCTCGCGCCGCGGGTGCGGATGCTGCCCTCCTCGGTCCCGTACTCCGACATGGACCTGGACCGCTCCACCGGCCTGCGGCTGCCGATCGGCATCTCCGAGGCCGACCTCCAGCCGGTCGAGATCGACTTCGCGACCGACCCGCACTTCCTGCTCTTCGGCGACTCCGAATGCGGCAAGAGCTCGTTCCTGCGGGCCCTCGCCACCTCGGTGATCCGGCGGTTCTCGCCGGAGGAGGCCCGGCTCATCCTGGTCGACTACCGCCGCAGCCTGATGGACCTGCCCGAATCGGAACACCGCATCGGGTACGGCATCCAGGCCCAGAAGACGCTCGAGCTGATGCAGTCGGTGGCCGGCTACATGGAACGCCGCCTGCCCGGTCCCGACGTCACCGCCCAGCAACTGCGCGACCGCTCGTGGTGGACCGGACCGGAGTTGTTCGTCCTGGTCGACGACTACGACCTGGTGGTGGCCGGCCCGACCAACCCGCTCACCCCGATCCTGGAATACCTCCCGCAGGCCCGGGACGTCGGCCTGCACCTGGTGCTCACCCGGCGGGCCGGCGGGGCCAGCCGGGCCCTCTACGAGCCGGTGATCCAGCGGCTGCGCGAGTTGTCGGCGCCGGGCATGGTGATGTCCGGTCCGTCCGATGAGGGCGCTCTGATCGGTGCGGTGCGACCGACCCTGATGCCACCCGGCCGTGGCCGCTTGCTCACCCGGCGTGAGGGAGTTCGGCTCGTGCAGTTGGCCCATCTACCGCCGTACGCGTAAAAGCGACCGATTTAACAGACAGCCGGTGCGATATGCATCGACCGACCCCACCAATAAACCGCGGTTTCGGAGTAATCTGCATCGACCGTCCGGGATTGGATGACGATGCGACTTGGTTCTGCGAGCGTGAGTCCCCGCATGTTCCGCGGTGGTGCCCGTTGGTGAGTCCACGTCGCCTGGTCGCGGCCGCTCTGGCCGGTTTCATCGGCCTGGCCGCCCCGGCCGCACCGGCCCTCGCTACGCCCGCCCCGGTCGCCGAACCGACCAACCCGCTCGTCGGCGACCAGGTCCGCGACGACCAGTGGTATTTGAAGAAGCTGGATGTGCCCGACGCCTGGACGTACGCGAACGGCACCGGCGTCACCGTCGCGGTCATCGACTCCGGGGTCGACGCCACCCACGCCGACCTGGTCGGCCAGGTGCTGCCCGGCCTCGACCTGGTGGACAACAAGGGCGACGGCGACACCGACCTGGTCGGGCACGGCACCACGGTCTCGGCGATCATCGCGGGCCGCGGCGACGACACCACCGGCGTGATCGGCATCGCGCCCAAGGCCAAGATCCTCCCGGTCCGGGTGCTGGACGAGGAAAACCGCTACAGCGACGCGATCATCGTGGCCAAGGGCGTCCGCTGGGCGGTCGACCACGGCGCCAAGGTGATCAACCTGTCGCTCGGCGGCAACGGCAGCAGCGCCACCCTGGCCGCGGCCATCGACTACGCCTTCGCCAAGGACGTCGTGGTGGTCGCCTGCACCGGCAACACGAGCGCGTCCTCGGACACCGACGTGTGGTACCCGGCTCGCGAGCCCGGCGTGCTCGCGGTGGCCGGCATGGAGAAAGACAGCAACGCCCTCTGGTCCGGTTCGATCACCGGTAAGGAAACCGTGGTGACCGCACCGGCCACCCAGCTGGTCGGCGCCCGCACCGGCGGGGAGTACTGGAAGGTGCAGGGAACCAGCTTCGCCTCGCCGATGGTGGCCGGCACCGCCGCGCTGATCCGTTCCCGCTGGCCGGACATGCCGGCCGGCGAGGTGATCAACCGGATCATCCGCACCGCCACCGACCTCGGCGCCCCCGGCCGGGACGCCACGTTCGGGTTCGGCATGGTCAACCCGACCGGTGCGCTGACCGCCGAGGTGCCGGCCGTCTTCGAGAACCCGCTGGACACCTCGCCGTCGCCGGGCATCGCCCGGTTCGGCAGCGCCCCGGTGGGCGGCCAGGCCCAGTCGGCACCGGACGGCTGGTCCGATCCGGCCCCGCGCGCCGCCGACGCCGGTCAGGCCGCGTCGCCGGCCACCACCGCGCCGCCGTCGCAGCACCGGGCCTGGTGGCTGGCGGGCGTGCTGTTCCTGATGTCGGCGATCGCGGCGACGCTGACCGTCCGCCGCTTCGCCCACACCACCTAAGCGCAGTCGTCGGTCGAGACGGCTCGGGTGCGGTTGAGACCGGCCTGGGCGACCGGGGCCGCCTCGTCGGCGGTCAGGGCGAAGCCGGTGTACTTGTCGTCGGCCGCCGCCGCGAAGATCACGCCGAGCACCTGACCGGTCGGGGTGATCAGCGGGCCACCCGAGTTGCCGCTGCGCACCAGCGCGTAGATCGTGTAGATCTCCCGGGTCACGTCGCCGGAGTCGTAGATGTCCGGGCCGGTGATGTTGCCGACGTCCCGGACCCGGGCGGACTGCGCGTCGTACGGCCCGTCCTGGGGATAGCCCAGGACGATCGCGCCGGCGCCGGTCGCGGCCTCCTTGGCGACGAACGGCATGACCGGGGCGCGCAGGCCGGCCACGTAGATCACCGCGAGGTCGCGCTCCGGGTCGTACACCACGACCTTGCCCTCGAGGGTGTCGCCGTTGGCCTCGACCTTCACCGTGCTGGTGCCGGCCACCACGTGCGCGTTGGTCATCACCCGCTCGTTGGCGTAGACGAAGCCGGACCCCTCGATGCGCCGCGAGCAGCTCGGCGCGGTGCCCAGCACCTTGATCACCGAGCTCTTCGACTTCTGCACGATCTGCGAGCCCTTGAGCTTGGGGTCGGGCGCCGCGACCTCCTTGACGTTGGTCGGCGCGAGACCGCCGAACACGTCCGGGAAGCCGCTGGTGTCGAGGGTGTTGCGCAGCGCCTTGGACAGCGCCTGCGCTTCCTGCGGCATGACGCCGTTGATGCCGGAGAGGATCGAGCTGTTGCGCACCGCCGAGTTGAGCCCCTGGAACGGGGTGGAGCCGAGCGGCACCGCGATCAACCAGGCCACCAGCAGCACGGCCACCAGCGAGATGACGGCCCCGCCGGCATCGTCGAGCCGCTGCACCGGCTTGCTGGAGATCGCCCGGCGCAGGTGGGTGCCGAGCCAGCCGGCCAGCGTCTGGCCGAGCACGGCCAGCGCGAAGATGCACCCGAGCGACACCACGAGGCGGGCGGTCGGGTCGGTGAACTGGTTGGCGATCAGGGGCCCGATCTGCAAGCCGATGAGCACACCGCTGAAGAAGCCACCGAACGACAGCGCGCCGATGACGAAACCTTGGCGGTAACCGCTGATCGCGAAGACCAGCATGAGCAGGATCAGGATGCCATCGACCACGGACACTCACTCAGCGTAGAGGCGGCGGGCCAGTGCACGATCATGGCAGAACCTCGTCGGGTGCGCCGCCCCTGGCGGCCGACACCGGAGCGGACGCGTCCGGCAACTCCACTATGCGACCCGGTTGCCACGTCCGCGACCAGCCACCCATGTCGAGCAATGCCGAGATCACCCCTGCCGTGAAGCCCCAGACCAGCAAACCGCGAACCTGGAACGCCGGTCCGATCCAGCCGCTGGGATGTCGCACCCGGATACGGTTCTCCGGGTCGACCAGTTCACTGATGGGGAGCCGCGCCACATGCGCGACCTCGGCCGGCTGCCGCGGGCTCACCGGGTGCGGGTGACGCCACCAGGCCAGCACCGGGGTCACCACGAACGAGCTGACCGGGATGTAAAGGTCGGGCAGCAGGGCCAGCACCTCGGCGCTGGCCGGGTCGAGACCGACCTCCTCCTGGGCCTCACGCAGCGCGGTGGCGACCGCGTCGGCGTCCTCCGGGTCGGTGCCGCCGCCCGGGAAGGCGGGCTGACCGGCGTGGTTGCGCATGGTGGCGGCCCGCTGGAGCACCAGCAGGTCGGGCCCGTCCGCGCCCTCGCCCAGCAGGACCAGGACCGCGCTGGGCCGGCCCCCGCCGACCGGCGTGCGCAGCGGCGTGAAGTCTTCGGTGCGGCAGGTGCTCACCCGGTCGAGCAGAGGGTCGAGCCAGGACGGCAGGTCGTCGGGGCTGTTCAACACGCGTCCGGTGCTCACAGGGTCACCGCCACGCCGGTGTGTTCCTTGATCATCGCGGTGAGTTTGGCGGCGTCGAGCGGGAGCAGGTTCACATATGTCTTTCCGGTCGCGTCCAGGAAAACGGTGACCGGCAGGTTGATGCCGCCGACCGCGTTGACCAGCTTGCGATCCTCGTCGAACAGCGTGGGGAAGGTGACGCTCTTGTCGGCGGCGAATGACGCGCCCGCCTCGCGGCTGTCGCCGGTGTCGACACCGAGCACGGTGAGCCGGTCGCCGGCCGTGTCGGCCAGCTGCTGCATGATCGGCAGTTCCTTGCGGCACGGCTGGCACCAGGACGCCCAGATGTTGACGACCGCGGGCCCGCGCAGCGAGCGCAGCGAGACCTGCTCCTGGCCGGTGAAGCAGGGCAGTTTCAGATCGGGCAGCGAGTTGGCCGTGGGCGTGGAGGGCAGCGCGGTGCAGGCGGCGAACGGTGAATCGGCGGCTTCGGCATCGGCAGCGCAGGCCCCCAGAAAGAGGGGCAGGCAGGCCAGCAGACCGGTAACCGCTCTCACTGAGCCACCTTTGCTCGCAAAAGCGGCTCACTCGCGCTCACGGGGCCTCCGGCGCGATCACCGCGGCCGCCGGGACGAGATCGGGGTCGATGCCGGCCGCGATCGCCAGCTCGCGGGCGCGCGGGCCCTTGAGCAGCTTGGCCGCGGCGGCCGCCTCGGTCGGGCCGGTGCCGTAGGACGGGCACATGGCGGCGAGCGTGCAGGCACCACAGGCCGGCTTGCGGGCGTGGCAGACCCGCCGGCCGTGGAAGATCACCCGGTGCGACAGCATGGTCCAGTCGCGCTTCTCGATCAGCTCGGCGACCTGGAACTCGATCTTTACCGGGTCTTCCTCCTGCACCCAGCCGAAGCGGTTGGTCAGCCGGCGGAAGTGGGTGTCGACGGTGATGCCGGGAACGTCGAACGCGTTGCCGAGGATGACGTTGGCCGTCTTGCGCCCGATGCCCGGCAGGGCGACCAGTTGGTCGAGCGTGGCCGGCAGCACGCCGTCGTATTTCTCGACCAGAACCTGACCCAGCTTCATCAGCGAGTCGGTCTTGGCCCGGAAGAAGCCGGTCGGCCGGAGCAGCTCTTCCATCTCGGCCCGGTCGGCCCCGGCGTAGTCGGCCGCCGACAGGTAGCGCTTGAACAGCGTCGGGGTCACCAGGTTGACCCGCACGTCGGTGGTCTGCGCCGACAGGATGGTGGCGACCGCCAGCTCCAGCGGGGTGGTGAAGTCAAGCTCGCAGTGCGCGTCGGGATGCGTCTCGGCGAGGACCTTGGCCATCTTGCGGGCCCGTCGCTTGCGGCCGATCGGTGTCTCGCCCGCGAACCGCTTGGCCGACCGCCCCACCAGAGTCACCGGTAAAGAGTACGTCGCGGGTACGACAGGTTTTCGTTACGCCGACGCCCGGATCGACCCGTCCTTGCCGATCACCGCCGCGGTGTCGCCGAAGTCCTCCGTGCTGAGCTGCGACACCAGCTTGCGGCCCTGCTCCTGGGCGGTGTCCCGGGTCGGGAGGCCGACAGAGTTCATGTACGTCGAAAGGAACTGCCCACCGCTGTACGTCCCGTCGGCCGCGAGCGAGACCCGCAGGATGCCGCCGTACTTCAGCACGCCCGAGCTGGAGAGCGTCTTCCCGCCGCCGGCGAAGTTACCGAGGCTGTAGGCGATCAGCTTGCCCCGGTAGAACTCCATGCCGCGCAGCACGTGCGGGCTGTGCCCGACGACCAGGTCGGCCCCGGCGTCGATGACCGCGTGGCTGAACTTGATCGGGTCACCCCGGTTCTCGCCGTGGAACAGCTCGCTGCCCGGTTTCACGTGCTGCATGCCGGCCCCCTCGGCCCCCATGTGCACCTGCACGACGACCAGGTCGGCCTGCTCCTTGGCCTGCTTGATCACGGCACGCGAGTGGTCGAGGTCGTTGAGGTTGTTGGCTCCCGCGTACCCGGAGAAGCCGACCACCGCGACCTTGATCCCCTTGACCTCCACGACGGTGATCTCGTCCTGGTTGCCGGTGTATTTGATGCCGGCCTCGTCGAGCGCGGCGCGGGTGTTGCGCGCGCCGGCCGGGCCGAAGTCCTTGGTGTGGTTGTTGGCCAGGTTCATCAGCTGGAACCCGGCCTCCTTCAGGTGCGCGGAGTAGGACGGCGGCGACCGGAAGGCGAAGCAGTTCGGGGTGGGCGGCGAGCCGCACTTGGAGGAGCCGGTCTCCACGGTGAGCGGCTGTTCGAGATTGCCCATCACGAGGTCGGACTTCAGGCCCTCTTTCACCGAGTCGAAGAAACCGTCACCGTCGTCGGGCGGCATCTTGCTCGGCGCGTTACTCATCATGATGTCGCCGGTGGCGGACAACGTGATCGTTTCGACCGCGGCCGATTCCGTTTTAGCCGGTTTAGCGGAAGTCGCGGCTTTTGTCGGAGCAGCGGCCGCGGACTGCCATTGCGACTTCGGAGTCGCCCCTCTATTCGCAAAAGCGACACTTCCGGCACCAATCCCCGCCAGCGCGGCCAGGACAATGGTGACAGTAAGGACAGGGCGTCCAAAAAGGCCGGGGCGGGGCGGGGAAGGCTGGGAATTCATCGACGGCGACGATACCTTCAGGTGGCAACGCGGACGACCCGACAAAAGGCCTGTCGTCGCTCACCGAGAGCGTCGAAAAATACGGCCCGTCACGGTCGGATTAGTTACCCTGCGGTATCTGGATCAAGGGGTGCCTGCCCGATTCCCGCCCGCGTGCGCCTAGACTGATCGAGCGCAGGCGTTGCGCGTGTTCGGAGGTGCGGCAGATGGATGAGGTGCTGGCGCGGAGCGGGATCTTCCAGGGCGTGGACCCGGAAGCCGCCGAGGCGCTCGCCAAGGAGATGGACACGGTCGAGGTCCGCAAGGGCGACGTCCTGTTCAACGAGGGCGAGGCCGGTGACAGCCTGTACATCGTGCTGTCCGGCAAGATCAAGCTCGGCCGCCGGGCCGCGGACGGCCGGCAGAACCTGGTTTCGATCATGGGCCCGTCCGACATGGTCGGCGAGCTCTCGCTGTTCGACCCGGGCCCGCGCACGGCCACCGCGACCGCGGTGACCGATGCCCGGCTGGCCCGGCTGAAGAAGACGTCGCTGCGCCCGTGGCTGAACAACCGGCCGGAGATCGCCGAGCAGCTTCTTCGCGTGCTCGCGCGCCGGCTGCGTCGCACCAACGACGCGCTGGCCGACCTGATCTTCACCGACGTGCCCGGCCGGGTCGCGAAAAACCTGCTGCAGATGGCCGGTCGCTTCGGCACCCGCGACGGCGGCGTGCTGCGCGTCACCCACGACCTCACCCAGGAAGAGCTGGCCCAGTTGGTCGGCGCCTCGCGTGAGACGGTCAACAAGGCGCTCGCCGACTTCGCCTCCCGCGCATGGCTGCGGCTGGACGGCAAGAGCGTGATCATCCTCGACCCCGAGCGACTCGCTCGCCGCGCTCGAGTCTGATCTTCTAAGGGCGCTTGCTGGGACAACCCGGCAAGCGCCCTTATTTCGCCCGAAAAGGGTATAAAGCCGCCGCATTCAGATCCGTGTCGCACCCGCTTGGCCGCTCGTTACGGAGGTGGTCGAGAGGCACCGGCGAACACGAGAGGGCGCGGCTTTGAACACAGGGGGCGTACAGCGCTGCGGGGTCCCGTCGTGACCGTGCTCGACACGGCGATCGACCCGCGCACCCCCGCCTACCTGGAGAGCCGCGGCGTCGCCCTGGAACGACTCGGCAAGCTCGAGGCGGCGCTCGACGAGGTGCGGGCCGGTGGCGGCGAGAAGGCCGTGACCCGGCACCACGCCCGCGGCAAGCTGCTGCCCCGGGAGCGCGTCGAGATGCTGCTCGACCGGGACAGCCCCTTCCTCGAGCTGTCCCCGGTGGCAGCCTGGGGCACCGAGTTCGCGGTCGGCGCCGGCGTGGTCACCGGGATCGGCGTGGTCGAGGGCGTCGAATGCCTGATCATCGCGACCGACCCCACCCTGGTGCGCAACGTCGTCGACCCGTACCCGGTCGAGAAGATCCGCCGGGCCGCCCGGATCGCCGCGGCCAACCGCCTGCCCCTGATCAACCTGGTCGAGTCGGCCGCCGAGGCCGCCCCGGGCGGGCCGCCGCCCGGCGGTGGCCTGGCCCGCGACCTGGGCCGACTTGCCGCCGACCGGGTGCCCACCTTCTGCGTGGTCTTCGGGCCGATCAACGGCGAGGCCGCCTACCTGCCCGAACTCTCCGACTACACGATCATGGTGCGTGGGCACGCCAAGACGCTCACCATCCAGCCACCGCCGGTGGTCAACGGCAGCGGGCCGACCCCGGCCCCGATCGACCAGTTGGCCGACGACGAGCGGGACGGCCTGCGCCTCGCCCGCCAGTGCGTTCGCCGGCTCAACTGGCGCAAGCGCGGCCCACTGCCGCGCACCTTTCCCCCGGCACCGCCCAAGTACGACCCCGAGGACCTGCTCGCCATCGCCGGTGCGGAGAAGAAGGCCGACCAGGACCCCCGCGAGATCCTCGCCCGGGTGCTGGACGGCAGCGACTTCGACGAGTTCAAGCCGGCCCTGGGCACCGCCCTGATCGCCGGCTGGGGTGAGCTGCACGGTTACCCCATCGGCGTGCTGGCCGGGACCGGTGCGCCGCACTCCCCGGCCGAGACCCAGAAGGCCGTGCACTTCATTCAACTCGCCAACGCCACCGACACCGCCCTGGTGTTCCTCACCGCCCAGTTCGGCCCGGCCGAGATCGAGGCGCTGGCCTACTCAACAGTGCCGCACCTCGCGCTCGACACCGGCCGGGCCGGCGACCCCCGATTCGTATTCAGCTGGCCGGCCGATGAGCCGGCCGGGGGCGATGACGACGGTGTCATCGACCCCCGCGACACCCGTACCGTCCTCGGTCTTTGCCTGTCCGCCGTGCACAGCGCGGTCGTCGAAGGCGCCGGGCACGTCGGTGTGTTCCGATCCGGAAAGGTTGACCAGTGATCCGACGTCTCTTGGTGGCAGACCGTGGGGAGATCGCCCGCCGGGTATTCGCCACGTGCCGCCTGGTCGGCATCGAGACGGTCGCCGTCTACTCCGACGCCGATTCCGACGCGCCGCACGTCAGCGAGGCGGACTACGCGGTCCGGCTGGACGGCGGCACCCCCGCCGCCGCGTACCTGCGCGGCGACCTGATCATCACGGCCGCGCAGCGGACCGGTGCGAACGCCATCCATCCGGGTAACGGCCTGCTGGCCGAGGATCCCGACTTCGCGGCCGCGGTCGTCGAGGCCGGGATGATCTGGGTGGGCGCGCCGGCCAAGACGCTCGGCGTGCTGCGCAGCAAGAGCGAGACCAAGTCGATTGTCGCCGCGGCCCGGGTGCCGGTGCTGCCGACCTTCACCGACCCGGCCAAGGTGTCCGACTTCCCGGTCCTGATCAAGCCGGACGCCGGGATCGGCGGGGCCGGCATGCGGGTGGTCCGGGATGCCAGCACGCTGGCCGAGGCGGTCGCCTCGACCCGGCGCGAGGTCGGCTGCGACGTCTACTGCGAGCCGTACCTCGAGAACGTGCGGCACATCGAGATCCCGATCCTGGCCGACGAGCACGGCTCGATCGTGCCGTTCGGCGAGCGGGAATGCTCGGTGCAGCGGCACTACCAGCAGATCATCGAGGAGACCCCGTCCCCCGCGGTCGACCCGGGGCTGCGCGAGGAGCTGTGCCGGGCGGCGATCGTCGCGGTCCGGGCGATCGAGTACGTCGGCGCCGGCGCGGTCGAGTTCCTGCTCGACTCCGAGGGCGACTTCTGGTTCCTCGAGCTCACCCCGACCCTGCAGGCCGAGCACGCGGTCACCGAGTGCGTCTCCGGGTACGACCTGGTCCGGCTGCAACTGCTGGTGGCCGAGGGCGGGGTGCTGCCGATGCCGGGGCCGCCGCCGATCCGGGGCCACGCCATAGAGGTACGCATCTGCGCCGAGGACCCGGCGTACGCCTGGCTACCTGCCTCCGGCACCCTGCACCGGTTCGCCGTGCCCGACGTGGCCGGGGTGTTCCGTCCGCTCCCCCAGCCCGGCCTGCGGCTGGACGCCGGGGTCGTGGACGGCTCGATGGTCGGCGTACACCCCGATCCGACCCTGGCCAAGCTGATCGCCTGGGCCCCGACCCGGCAGGAGGCGGCCCGGATGCTGGCCTCCGCGCTGACCCGCACCCAGTTGCACGGCGTGGCCACCAACCGGGACCTGCTGGTGCGGGTGCTGCGGCACCACTCGTTCCGGGCCGGCGAACTGGACACCAACTTCCTCGACCGGCGACCCGAGGTGTTCGCGCCGCTGTTGTCGGCGGTCGACGCCGTACGCATCTCGTGCCTGGCCGCCGCCCTGGCCGGCGCCGCCGGACGGCGTGCCGCGGCCGCCGTGCTCGGGTCTCTTCCGTCCGGCTGGCGCAACGTGCCGTCCGGCTCGCAGACCTCGGTGTACGACGGCCCGGCCGGCCCGGTCGAGGTCGGCTACCGGATGAACCGGCACGGCGAGCTGGCCGCCTGGTGGGTGCGCGCGGTCGACCCCGAGGAGCTGGACCTGGCCGGGCTGGGCCAGGCCCCGGTGTCCGACGACCATCCGCGGACCAGGGTGGTGCAGGCCGACAACGAGCGGGTGGTGCTGGACGTCAACGGCATCCGGCTGACCTTCAACGTGCACCGGGTCGGGGTGGTGTCGTACGTGGACAGCCCGGAGGGCTCGGTCGCGCTGCGTGAGCTGTCCCGCTTCCCGCTGCCGGCCCCGGAGGCGGCCGAGGGCTCGCTGATCGCCCCGCTGCCGGGTGCGGTCCGCCGGGTGCTTGTGGTGCCCGGCCAGCGGGTGCGAGCCGGCGAGCTGCTGCTCACCCTGGAGGCGATGAAGCTCGAGCACCCGGTGCACGCGCCGAGTGCGGGCGTGGTGGCCTCGCTGCCGGTGCATCCGGGCGCCGAGGTCGACACCGGGGAGCTGTTAGCGGTTCTGGATCCCGAGTAGGCCGAGGAACCACCGCTTCTTCGACTGCTTGAGCTGGTGGCGGACGGTAGGGGTGTCGTCGCTCGCCCCGTAGCGGGGCGGCGGCACCTGTGGCCGGGACGGGCCGCCGTCCAGGTCGACCTTGGTGAGCAGGTCGCACAGCTGCTCGGCGGTGGGCCGGGAGGCCGGGTCGTTGTCCATGCCGTAACGCAGCACCTGGGTCAGTTCCGGCGGCACCCCCGGCAGCTCGGGGATCGGCCGGTGGAAGAGCTCCATCAGGGTGATCAGGCTGGGGCTGCGGTCGGCGTCCCAGCGCGGCGGCGCGCCGCGCATCACCGCGTAGAGCGTGGCGCACAGCGCGTAGACGTCGACCGCGCCGGACGGGCTGTCGTGCCGGAACGACTCGGGCGGCGCGTAGGCCGGGGTGAGCACCTCGAGGTTGACCGAGGAGTCGCGCATCTCGCCCAGCACGGCCAGGCCGAAGTCGGCCAGGACCGCCGAGTTGAAGTGCGAGTAGAGGATGTTGGCCGGTTTCACGTCGCGGTGCAGCACGCCGTTGGCGTGCGAGTGCACCAGCGCGTCGGCGATCTTCATGCCCAGGTCGCGGGCCTCGGCCGGGCCCAGCGGGGAGATGCGCATGCGATCCAGGTACGACCCGTCGCACAGCTCCATGATCAAGTAAGGGTGCTGGTCGACGGTGACCCCGACGTCGAACAGGTCGACCACGTGCGGATGCGACGACATCTTGCCGGCCGCCCGGGCCTCGCGCAGAAAGCGAGCCTGGTCACGATTGCTCTCCAGGCGCCGGTTTTCCATCTTGATGGCGACCTCGCGGCCGACCGAATCCTGGGTGGCGCGGTAGACCGTGGCGTGTCCACCCCGCGCCATGACCGACAAACCAGACATCCCTGGCACGTAGGGGGTCGGCACCGGTCCTGGCGGGGTTCCCGTCATGTCACAGAACTTACGCGCTCATCATCCGGGCACGTCGGACGCGTAGGCGACAGTTTCCGGTTCGATCCCGGCGGACGCCAAAGTCGCCCGCAACTCCTCGGCCGCGACCCGTTCGCTGGCCTGCTCGGTCGAGTAGGCCAGCAGCACGGCCTCCTCGGCCGCCTCGGCCGCTTCCTCGCACCGGTCGGCGGCGGCCAGCACCCGGGCGCGCACCATCGCGGCCAGCACCCCGCTGCGGACGTCTTCCGACTCGGCCGCGCGGGCCCGCTCGATCCAGTTCAGCGCCTCGTCGACGCGACCGTCGGCGAGCAGGGCCGACGCGTACGCGGTGAGGGCGTGCCGCCGGGAGAAGAGCAGCGACGGCGCACCGGTGTCGCTGGCGATCGGCGCGAGCAGCCCGATCGCGGTGGCCGCGTCGCCCGACCGGGTGCGCGCCTCGGCCAGCAGCACCCGCGGCCCGACCTGGGCCGGCGCGAGCGGGTTGTGCGGTTCGACCGCGGCGATCACCCGGCGCGCGTCTTCCTCGGCCAGCGCCAGGTCGCCACGGTGCATCGAGACGAAGCCGCGCAGCGTGCCGGCCATCCCGAGCAGCAGCGGGTGCCCGGTCCGGTCGGCGTACCCCACCGCGTCGGTGAGCAGGTCGAAGGCGTGGTCGAACTCGCCCAGCCCGCGGGCTATCGCGCCGCGCACCACAAGCGCGAGCCCGCGGCCCCAGTCGTCGCTGACCGCGTTGAAGTCGCGGTAGGCCCGCCGAGCCTCGCCGTCCGCCTCGCCCAGCTCGCCGAGCTCACTGGACGCGTACGCCTCGACGGCGCGCAGCGTGCCCACCGCCCAGGCCTCGCCGACCCGGTCGCCGAAGGGCAGGAAGACCCGGGCCAGCCGGCGGGATTCCTCCAGGCGCCCGGCCAGCAGCCGGGCGAACGCCGTGGTGCCGCGCAGCCAGGACCGGCCGACCGGGTCGCCGAGCTCGGCGAAGAGCCGGGCCGCCCGGCCGAGCACCGCGTCGGTGCCGGCGAAGTCCCCGCGGGTGGTGGTCACCCAGGCCAGATTTTGCAGCGCCCAGGCCTGGCCGTGCCGGTCACCGGCGGCCAGGGTCACCTGGTAGGCCGCCGCGAACCGGCTGCTGGCCTGGCTGAGCCGGCCGGCCAGGAAGTCGGCCATGCCGAGCCGGCGCATCGCGTTGGCCCGCTCCGGCAGCAACTCGGCCTCGGTGGCCACGTCGAGCGCTTCCTGCCAGGCCGTCACGGCCTGACCGGTGTCACCCAGCGCCTCCTGCGCGCGGCCCACCACCAGCAGCGCCTCGGCCCGGCAGACCGGTTCCTCGCTGGAGTTCTCGGCGATCTTCTCGCCGTACGCCAGGGCTTCCTCGGCGCGGCCCAGGCGCAGCAGCGCCCGGGCGTGCACCAGTTGGTCGGCCAGCGGCAGGTCTTCCTTGGCCAGGACCGCGGCGCGTTCCGCGTATTCGATCGAGGCGGCCGGTTCGATGTTGGCCAGCGCCCGCCGGGCCAGCCGGCCGAGCGCCGCGACGCCGAGCGGGGCCACGTCGCGCACCGCGGCCTCGGGCCGCAGCCGCACCTGGTCGGCCAGCTCGACCGCGCACTCGGCGTGGGTGGCGACGAACGCGTCCCGTTCGTTCTCGGTGAGGCTCAGGCGGCTCGCGCCGTCGTAACCGAGCCGCTCGATGGTCTCGGGGGCGGCCCAGTTGGCCAGGTATGCATGCCGGTCGGCGAGGTCGGCCTTGCCGATGCCGGAATAGGCGGCCTCCCGCATCAGCGGGGTGGTGAACGCGTAGCCGCCGCGGGCCCGGTGCAGCATGCGGCGCTGCAGCAACTCGTCGATCGAGCGTTCCAGCTCGACCGCGGCCACCGCGCCGGGCCGCGCGTCGCTGGCCGCCCGCCGCTCGCGCAGCGCCTCGATCACGCCGGTCGGCACGGTGTCGCCGACCACGGCCGCGTCGCGCAGCACCGCGCGCGGCTCGGCCGGCAGCGCGTCGATCCGGGCCGCCAGCACCGCGGCCAGGTCGCGGGAGAGCAACTGGCTGCCGAGCGAACCGGCCGCCAGCTGCCACTTGCCGGCCGCGTTGGCCCCGATCGCCGGGGTGAGCGCGCCGCGCTCCATCAGCAGCGTGACCATCTCGGCCAGGTAGAACGGGTTGCCCTGGGCGGTGGCCAGCAGCCGGTCGTTGTCCGGCTGGGGCAGCTTGCCGCCGTTGAGATAGGAGGTGAGCAGCCGGGACGCGTCGGCACCGCGCAGCGGCGGCAGCGAGTGCACCTCGGCGTCGGCGAGCCGGGTCAGCGCGCCGGCCGTGCGCACCAGCTCGGGCCGGCCCAGCAGGAGCACCACCACCGGGCCCTCGAGCAGCGAGAGGGTGCGGCCGAGAGCGTCCACCGTCGACGCGGTCGCGTCGTGCAGGTCGTCCACGATGACCACCAGCGGCGTTTCGGCGGCCAGCGCGGTGAGCAGCTCGGCCACCGCCCCGGAGACCGCGTCGGCGTCGAGCCGCTTGGCCGAGGGCTGCCAGTCGGCCGGAGCGGCCGGCCCGACCGGGTTGGCCGGTGCCTCGCCGTAACCGAGCAGGGCCAGCAGCCGGTCGATGTCGAGCGTGACCGGCCCCAGCCGGTTGGCCAGCTTGCGCAGCCGCTCCTCGACCACCACCCGGCCGACCGTGGACACCACGTCCTTGGGCAGGCCGACGGACTTGCGGACCAGGTCGGCCAGCGGTGCGTAGCGGCGGCGCTCGCCGAACGCGCGGCACCGCACCCGCAGCACCCGGGCACCGGTGTGCGCCGCGTACCGTCCGCCGGCGCCCACGTCGTAGCCGGCGGCGAGCCGCTTGACCTCGCCCGCGAACCGGGATTTGCCGATGCCGGCCTCGGCCGTCATCACCATGACCCGCGACGTGCCGGAGTCGATCGCCTCGGCGAGCCGGCCGGACACCCGGCCCAGCTCGGTCTCCCGGCCCACGAACGGTGCCTCGTCGCCGAGACCCGACCGGGTGCCGGGGGCGTCGTGCAGGCCGAGCAGCTCGAACGCCGGCACCGGCTCCCGCTTGCCCTTGAGCCGCAGCGGGCGCAGCTGCCGCCAGGAGGCGACGTGCCGGGTGCCACCGCTGGTGCGCGAGCCGGCGTAGACCGCGCCGACCGCGGCCGCGTCGGCGAACCGGGCGGCGGTGTTCACGGTGTCGCCGATGACCGTGTATTCGATGCCGGCCTGGATGCCGGCCACCACGTCGCCGGTGTTCACGCCGATCCGCAGACCGAGCGGGGCGCCGCCGCCCCGCTCGTCGTCCAGCACGCGGCGGACCGCACGCTGCATGCTCAAGGCCGCGCGCACCGCCCGCTCGGCGTCGTCCTCATGGGCCACCGGGGCGCCGAAGACCGCCATGATCCCGTCGCCGGTCAGCTTGTCGACATGCCCGCCGAAGGTCTTCACCGCACCGGCCAGGGCGGCCAGCACCCGGTCGGTCACCGCGCCGACCCGTTCCGGGTCGAGGTCTTCGGACCACGAGGTGAAGTCGGACAGGTCACCGAAGAGCACGGTGACGATGCGCCGCTCGGCGGCGGGCAGGCTGGCCGCGGCCGGAAGGGCGGCGCCGCAGTTGTGGCAGAAGCGGGCGCCGGGCACGGCGACGGTTCCACACACTGGGCAGGTCACAGCCCATCCAACCCGTCGGCCCTTGTTCCTGATTCCCGATTTCTGTGACGGAGGTAATCGAGCTGCGCTTTGGCCGAGAAGATCGCCGCAAACCGGATGGCTGGCTCGATGTCCGGATAAACGAGATCAACAACCTGTTCCGGGGTCTCCGCGCCGGCCGCAATGGCCGCCTCGACCTGGGCAAGCCGCTCTCGCCGATGATCGAGATAACCCCGCGCAAGAACGGCCACGTCGTCCTGCGCCGGGCCATGACCAGGCAACATCAAAACATGTGGGTACGCCGTGAGCGTCTCGAGACTCGACAGGTACGAGCCCAGATCGCCGTCCGGGGCCGCCACTACGGTCGAGCCACGGCCGAGAATCGTATCTCCGGTGAACATCGCCCGGGTATTCCCGTGTTCGATCAGAAAACACACGGAATCAGCAGTGTGTCCGGGAGTGTCGATTTTCTGCAGATGGAGGCCATCGCTGACGTCGAGGTGCCCATCGAAGGGCTCGCCATGCTCGGCATCGGCCGCCAGCACCGGGGTTCCACCGAGCAGGCCGGACAGCCGGGCCGCGCCCTCGACATGGTCATAGTGACCGTGCGTAATCAGAATGGAGCGAAAGGGGCCGTATTCGGCGATCCTGGCCAGGTGCGACTCGTCCAGCGGACCGGGGTCGATCACCACGCCGAAGGTCTCGCCGGGCGCGCGCAGCACCCACGTGTTGGTGCCGTCAAGCGTCATCGGTCCGGGGTTCGGGGCGCGCAGCAGCGTCACCCAGCCCGGCAGGCCGTCGTCCGCAGCACCCCCCATGCACGAAATCGTACGTCGTGCATGGGGGTTGAGCCGAGGACCGGATGTGCGATCTCAGCCGCCGCTCAGGTCACGCTGAGCAACCTTTCTACTGAACCTCGGCGATGACCTCGACCTCGACCGGCGCATTCAGCGGAAGTTCAGCCACGCCGACCGCGCTGCGCGCGTGCGTGCCCTGCTCACCGAGAACGTCGCCGAACAGGTTGGAGGCCCCGTTGATCACGACCGGCTGACCGGTGAAACCGGGAGCCGACGCCACGAACCCGGTCACCTTGACGATCTTCACGAGCCGGCCGAGGCCGACCAGCGACTCGATCGCGGCCAGCGCGTTCAGGGCACAGATCCGAGCCAGGTCGGCACCCTGCTCGGCGGTCACCTCGGCGCCCACCTTGCCGGTCGCGGCGAGCTTGCCCTCGACCATCGGGAGCTGCCCCGAGACGTACACGTAATTGCCGGATTGAACCGCCGGCAGATAGGCCGCCACCGGCGGAACCACCGGCGGCAGCGTCAGGCCGAGCTCGGCCAGCCGCTCGTACGCGTCGACGCCGCCCTCGCCCGCAAGCGGCGTGGTCACGACTTCGGCCGCTTCATATATGCGATCAGTTGCTCCGGGTTCGGTCCGGGAACGACCTGGACCAGCTCCCAGCCGTCCTCGCCCCAGTTGTCGAGGATCTGCTTGGTCGCGTGGACCAGCAGGGGCACGGTCACGTACTCCCACTTCTGCATCGCCTGCATACTCCCTAATCGTCGGGTACCGGGCCAGCTTAGGGCCCGCGCGAGGGTCCGCTTGGTTAGGCTGATACCTACCGAAAGAGATCACGGAGGGCGACATGACGCACGCGCAGGGCGGCTACCCGGGTAACCCGGAGCCCGCACCCGTGCCGTCGCCCGGCGCCGACTTCATCGACGCCCCGCCGGAGGCGTCCCCCGGCGCGTGGCCGCCCCCGGGCGCATACCCCGACGAGGCGCCCACCGCGAGCATGCCGGTGGTCCCGGCCGAGCACACCCCGGACGAGTACACCCAGGTGATCGCGCCGGCCGCGCCGTGGCACGCCCAGCACGAGGCGCCCGGCCAGTGGCAGACCCAGCCGCCGGAAAATGCGGGCTGGCATCAGCCGCAGCCCGAGCCGATCTGGCACACGCCGCCCACCCCGCTCCCGGCCGAGGAGAAGAAAGGCCGCCGAGGCGCGGTCTGGGTGTCCCTGGCGCTCGCCGCCACCCTGCTGCTCTGCGCCGGCGGTGCGGTGTCCGCCTATTTCCTGCTGCGCGACGCCGACAACCCGGGATCGCCCGACCCGGCCACCGCGGTCAACCGCTTCCTGACCGCCGTCTACACCCAGCAGGACGCGTCCGCCGCCGACGATCTGGTCTGCCGGGAGGCCCGCGACCAGACGAAACTCGCCGACCGGGTGGCCGAGATCAAAAGCTATTCGGACGGCTACACCGACCCGGTCTACCGGTGGGAGGAGCCGACCGTGTCCAGCTCCGGGGAAGACCGCGCCCTGGTGTCGGTGCAGCTCACCCTGTCTACCGCCGACGAGAAGACCGCCAAACAAGACCTCGAGTTCACGGTGATCCGCAAGACCGGCTGGCTGGTCTGCGAAGTGGCCGGCTGACCCCTGGTCGTACCGTGGATGTCATGGGCGAGCACGTCAACAACAAATGGCCGGCACGGCTGCACGTCGTCACCGGCAAGGGTGGCACCGGCAAGACCACGGTGGCCGCCGCGCTCGCGCTCGGCCTGGCCGCGGGCGGGCGCCGCACGCTGCTCGTCGAGGTCGAGGGCCGGCAGGGCATCGCCCAGCTCTTCGAGGTCGAGCCGTTGCCCTACAAGGAGTTGCGGATCGCCCAGGTGGCCGGCGGTGGTGACGTGCGTGCGCTGGCCGTGGACCCGGAGGAAGCCCTCCTCGAATATCTGGACATGTTCTACCACCTGGGCGCGGCCGGCCGGGCGCTGCGCAAGGTGGGCGCCATCGACTTCGCCACCACCATCGCGCCGGGCCTGCGCGACGTGCTGCTCACCGGCAAGGTCAAGGAGGCGACCACCCGCTCCCAGGACGGCAGGCGCATCTACGACGCCGTGGTGCTGGACGCGCCGCCCACCGGCCGGATCGGCCGCTTCCTGAACGTCACGGCCGAGACCGCGAAGCTCGCCAAGATGGGCCCGATCAAGACGCAGAGCGACGGCGTGGCCTCCCTGTTGCGCTCGCCGATCACCTCGGTGCACGTGGTCACCCTGCTCGAGGAGATGCCGGTGCAGGAGACCTTGGACGCCATCGCCGAGCTGCAGGCGCTGAACATCTCGGTCGGCCGGATCATCGTGAACAACGCCCGCCCGGCGCTGCTCGCCACCGGCAAGGTGACCAAGGCCGAGCTCAAACGGGGTCTGGCCGAGGCCGGGCTGCCGACCGACGCGACCACCGTCAACGGGCTGGCGGCCGAGGCGAAGGCCTATCTCACCCGGCGTGAGCTGGAGGAGTCGCTGCGCGCCGAGCTGGCCGAGGCCGGCCGGCCGGTGATCGAATTGCCGCTGCTCCCGGGTGGCATCGACCGTGACGCACTGGACGAGCTTGCTTCGTCACTCATGCAGGCGTGACCGGTTACGCCTCAGTACGCTCGAATGGTGCCCCTACCGCAAGACACCCCTCGCCTCGACGTGGACGGTCTGCTCGCTGACCCGTCCACCCGGATCATCGTG
Organism: Paractinoplanes tereljensis; assembly: GCF_016862435.1. Lineage (GTDB taxonomy): Bacteria > Actinomycetota > Actinomycetes > Mycobacteriales > Micromonosporaceae > Actinoplanes > Actinoplanes tereljensis. The sequence goes on along the minus strand of NZ_BOMY01000050.1, from coordinate 301,054 downwards.
TGCTGCGGCGCGGGTGGGGTCGGCAAGACGACCACCGCGGCCGCTCTCGGCGTGCGGGCGGCCGAGGTGCACGGGCGCCGCACGGTGGTGCTGACCATCGACCCGGCCCGCCGGCTGGCCCAGTCGATGGGGCTCAGCGAGCTCGACAACACTCCCCGCCAGGTCAAGGGCATCGACGCCGAGAACGGCGGCGAGCTGCACGCGATGATGCTCGACATGAAGCGCACCTTCGACGAGGTGGTGCAGCAGCACACCACGCCGCAGCGCGCCGCCGAGATCTTCGCGAACCCGTTCTACCAGGCCATGAGCTCGACCTTCGCCGGCACCCAGGAATACATGGCGATGGAGAAACTGGGTCAGCTGCGGGCCACCGACGAGTGGGACCTGATCGTGGTGGACACCCCGCCGTCCCGGTCGGCGCTCGACTTCCTGGACGCGCCGGCCCGCCTGTCCCGCTTCCTGGACGGCCGGATGCTGCGCCTGCTGCTGGCCCCGGCGCGCTCCGGCAAGAGCATGTTCAGCCTGGTCACCGCCTCGTTCGGGCTGTTCTCCCGGGCCGTGCAAAAGGTCCTGGGCGCCCAGCTGCTGACCGACCTGTCGGGCTTCGTGGCGGCGCTCGACTCGATGTTCGGCGGCTTCCGGCATCGCGCCGACGAGACGTACCGCATCCTGCAGGACCCGCAGACCTCGTTCCTGCTGGTCGCGGCCCCGGAACGGGACGCGGTCCGGGAGGTGGCCTACTTCGCGGAACGCCTGGTGGCGGAGAAGATGCCGCTCGGCGGGCTGGTGCTCAACCGGATGCACGATTCGGCCGCCTCGTCACTGTCCGTGCAACGCAGCGAGGAGGCCGCGGACGTTCTCGCGGCGATCGGCGACCAGCAGATGACCTCGGACGCGCTCCGGGTGCATGCCGCGCTGATGCGGCAGACCGAACGGGAAGTGCGAGTGGCCGCCAATTTCACCGACGAGTTCCCGTCGGTCCCGTCGGTGGCGGTCACTGCGCAGCCCGCCGACGTTCATGACGTCGACGGGCTGCGGACGATCGGCGCATTGCTCGCCGGCCATACCGGCTGAGTTCAGCGGGTCGGAACGAGCACCTTGTCGGCGTTCTTCTCGCGCAGCGCGGCCTCGAACATCTTCCGCCAGCTCGCCACGTGCGGGTGGCGGCGCAGCAGGGCTCGCCGCTCCCGTTCCGTCATACCGCCCCAGACGCCGAACTCGATCCGGTTGTCCAGGGCATCGGCGAGGCACTCGTAGCGGACCGGGCAGCTGCGGCAGATCCTCTTCGCCACGTTCTGCTCGGCGCCCTGCACGAACAGCGCGTCAGGGTCGCCACTCTGACATGCCGCCATGCTCGGCCAGTCGCTGATCATCCCCATCTGTACACGTCCCCCCTTGCGTTCACCCCCTGACGCCTGCTGGCTTATGTCCCCCCAAGCACTGCAGACGTCCCGCGATAGCTCGCCGCACCATCATGCTCTGTAGTCGGGCGATTACGCAACGTTGTCCCTCAAATACTCACAGGCCGGGACTATCGGATCTACCTGGGCAAAGGCCTCGACTCAGTTGTCGCAAACATCGGCCGAAGCGGTCTTTAACGGGGCACAATGATTCGGGGTTCTCCACGGGTGACCTCGCACGCTCTTCGCGTACCCTGCTCAGGTGACCTCCTGGATGCGCAGACGCGATCACAACATCTTCGCCAATGCGACGTCGTTGCTGATCTGCGGATTACTCGCCGGCGTCGTCGTCGCGGCCGCCGCTTTCCCCGCCGCCGCGATGTCCGGGCTGGCCGCGAAAGCCGGCGGCCAGACGTTCGCCGACCTGCCCAGTGAGCTCAAGGACTTCAGCTCCCCGCAGATCACGCGCATCTATGCGTCCGACAACAAGACCCAGGTGGCGCAGTTCTACGACGAGTTCCGCAGCGACGTACCGCTGAAGGACATGTCGAAGTACATGCCGGCGGCGATCATCGCGGCCGAGGACCGAGAGTTTTACCACCACAACGGCGTCGACCTCAAGGGCGTCGCCCGCGCGATGGTCAGCAACAACAACGGCAAGTCCAAGCAGGGCGCCTCGACCATCACCATGCAGTGGGTGCGCATGTCGCTGGCCTACTCCGCGACCAACCCGCAAGAGGTGGTCGACGCGACCAAGGACACGCCGAAGCGCAAGATCACCGAGATGAAGTACGCGCTTCAGGTCGAGAAGGAACTCTCCAAGGACCAGATCGTCGAGCGCTACCTGAACATCGCGCCGTTCGGCAACCAGGCGTACGGCGTTTTCGCCGCCAGCCAGATCTACTTCAACAAGAAGCCGAAGGACCTGACGATCGGCCAGGCCGCGATGCTGGCCGGCATGGTCAAGGCGCCGACCAGCTTCAACCCCACCAGCCAGGAGGGGTACGACCAGATCCTCCAGCGCCGCAACAACTACGTCATCCCCGGCATGGTCGAGATGGGCGTCATCACCCAGGCCGAGGCCGACAAGGCGATGAAGGAAGCCATCCCGCGCCAGGTCAAGCCGGTGGGCAACGGCTGTGTCTCGGTCGCCAAGAACGCCTGGGGCTTCTTCTGCGACTACTTCTACCGCTGGTGGATGGGCCGCGAGGAGTTCGGCGAGACGGTGTACGACCGGGAGCGTCGCCTAAAGAGCGGCGGCTACCGCATCACCACGACGATGGACATCAAGGCGCAGGACGCGGCCCGCAAGAACATCAACGACAAGATCTCCGACAAGGACAAGGACGCCCTACTGGTGGCCGCGGTCGAGCCCGGCGACGGCAAGGTGCGCGCGCTGGCGGCCAACCGCCGCTACAAGCTGGACGACCCGTCCAACCCGCAGAACAAGCTGTCGTCCGACCCGAAGAAAGCAGCCAAGGGCGTCCGGGGCACCTACCCCAACACGACGAACCCGCTGCTGAGCGGCGGCGGCGACATCACCGGTTACCAGGCCGGCTCGGTGTTCAAGATGTTCACCATGGTCGCCGCCCTGGAAAAGGGCTATCCCCTCGGCTACACGATCAACGCTCCGAAGCAGTACAAGTCGGGCTACATCATCGACTCGAGCAACCCATCGGCCTGCAACGGCACCCACTTCTGGTGCCCCGGCAACGCGGGCGAGGGCGAAGCCGGCGTCTACAACATGTGGACCGGCTTCGGTAACTCGGTGAACACGTTCTTCGTGCCCCTGGAGGAGCGGGTAGGAGCCGAGAACGTGGTCGCGGTGGCCAAACGCTTCGGCGTCCAGTTCCGCGTCTCCTACCCCGACGCCCAGTTCGCGAACGACCCGGTGTCGGCCAACCAGTGGGGCGCCTTCACCCTGGGCGTCTCGGCCTCAACCCCGCTGGACATGGCCAACGCGTACGCCACCCTGGCCGGTGACGGCATGTATTGCGAGCCCACCCCCATCGAGCAGATCGCCAGCCAGAACGGCGAAAAGCTGGACGTAGGCAAGTCCCACTGCATCCGAGCCACCAGCAAGGACGTCGCGCGTGCGGCCCTGGACGCGGCCCGCTGCCCCGTAGGCGACTCGGCCCAGCTGGGCCAGTGCCACGGCACCACGGCCGGCCAGACCCGAGGCGAGGTAAAGCACCCAGTCTTCGGCAAGACCGGCACCACCGACCACGACAAGACGGCCGCCCTGATCGCCGGCACCACGTCCCTGGTGGTGGCGGGCTACTTGGTAAACCCGGATTACCAGGACCACCCCGACCGCATGTCCCACGGCATCGTGAACCCGGCGGTCTGGAACACCCTTGGCGACTTCATGGAAGGCAAGCCCAAGGTCCAGTTCAAGACCCCAGAAAACAAGAAGATCGCGGTAGGCGACCAGCGCTCGATCCCGGATGTCACTTGCGACTCGATCGACAGCGCCAGAAGCCGCCTGGAGGGCGCAGGCTTCGACGTAACGGTAGGCGGCGAAACGGACTCTTCCTGCCCCGCCGGAACCGCAGCCGGCACGAACCCGAGCGGCCGCACCATCAAGGGCGGCGTCGTGGTGATCGAGAAGAGCAACGGCAAGACCAACAAGCCGGAGGAGCCCGCAACCCCCGGCTTGCCCACCGTCACTCCAACCAGACCAAGACGCTAACCAGCGAAAATTAGGAAAGGGCGAGGCCGTTGGCCTCGCCCTTTTGCTGTGCCGTCGTGGTCAGTTCGACTTGAGCGCGTTGAGACGCATCCAGCCGACGCCATCGGCGGCCAAGTCGGTGCCCACCTTGACGTAGGTTTCATCCTCGGCCGCGTTGTAGTGGGTCTCGCAGTACGGGCCCACGACCGTCCCGTTTCGTTCGGACCTCAGGGCGTCCTCGGTCCGGGTCGGGTTGTCGTAGATGCCGGCACTGGGCCACTTCACCTTCCATCGGCAGGTCGCGGTTGAGGCTGTGCCCGTCGCATCCGCTTTCTCGACGGTTCTGAGGTTCCATGTGATGCCGGCCGCGCTGCCGATGAGCGTCACCGCCGCGGCCGCCAACCACCAACGTCGGCGCGGCGCCACCTGGACCGGTTCGGGGCCTGGCTGGCCAGCAAGGTCCGCGCTCGGCCGCGCCGATTTGCGCGCCTGGGCAGCGGCCAGCCGGGCGGCGGCCAACATTTCGTGCCATTCATGATCCGGATGCTTGCCCAGAGCCCGAAGTATCTGTCCGCCGACTTCGTTGGACGGAACCTTGTGACCCTTCAATATTTCAGAAACGTACGACTTCCCACATCCGGCAGATCGCGCAATCGTGTCCAGAGTCGGATTTCCCGCCTCAACACGAATGGAATTCAGGTATTTGGCCGGCCGTAATGCCGTGTCGTCGTCGACCGGCTGATTGTCTGATCGCATGGCTGCTGAGCTGCCCTTTCGTTGTTCGCTATTGAATCCGGACGGGTCCTCGCGAACCGTGCGAACGGTCGCGCGAACAATAGCGAACTCGCGCCACCGCCGTCGCATTGTGGATCATGCATCGGGTCGACCACGGTGTAACTGCCATTGCGAGTTCCGAAAAGGAGATCAGCTACATGCGTAACCGGACCTTACAATTTCCCGCCTTAGCCGGACCTGTCCGAGTCGGGGCGGTTCTGGCGCTTTTCATCGGCTTGTTGTGGGTCATCGCTCCGTCGGCGGAAGCGTCGACCGTCGGCGACAACACGGTGCGTCCGATCAGCCCGGCCCGCTACGACCGGCTCAAGCCGAGCAAGAAGAGGGAGCCGGCCGGCTTCGGCATCAACTGGATCGGAATCAGCTACAAGGCCAACGGCCCGCATGTCGGTTACCTGTTCCCCGGTGATCACTTCGACGTCGAGGTGTTCCGGCCCAACACCGGTAAGAATGCCGCGGTCGACCGCTGGCCGTACGGGTACGCCGGTGGAGGCTTCGGCGGTTGCGCCTTCGCCTACGGCACGCGCCACCTCGCCGCCAAGAAGACGACACGCGCGAAAGGCCGGTGCCCCAAACTGCCGATCAAGACATCGAGCGGCGGCAAGCGGTTCACGTCGAACAAATACGCCGAAGACCGTGACCTGTTCTGCACCGACCACGCCCGCGATCCCCTGTGCACTCCGGCCGGCACCTGGTTCAAGGACCGAAAGGACTCGAAGGCCTGTGAGTCGAGCCCGAAAAGTGCCAGTTGCCGTGCGAGTCAGATCAGAAGAGGGGACCGGGAGGTCCACGCAACGGTCAGTACCAAATGCACCGCATTCGCGAACATCGGCGCCGAAGCTATCTACCGCGCCGGCCGGGCCCGGCCGACCCCCGCGACCGGAGTCGGCACCGTCGGAGCAGGGACGAAGGTCAACGTCCGCTACGTGACCAAGAGCCGCATCGATGCGTACGTCCTGGTAAACCCGCCCGACAAAGTCGTCATCACGCTGGGCCGGCCGGTCATCCGGTGGGTCTTCGTCAAGCGCGACTGCCTCAACCCGGCACCGACCACCCGGACCGCGCCGACCACCGCAGCGGTCCCGACGCAAACGGCCGAAGCCAAGCCCGCGTCCCCCTGCCACTGGAAGGTCGTCTGGCCCAGCGCCGGAGTGTACGAACTCCCCACCCGAGGCAAGCCGCCGCTGAAGACGAAGCACAGCGGCGACGTGGTCGGCCCGTACTGCAACACCCAGCACAACGCCACCGAGAACGAGGCCTACGTCATGGTGAGCACGAAGGCCGCCACCGACGGCATCGGCTGGATGCGCCGAGCCGCCCTGACCCCGGCCGAATCCCACCGATAGCGACAAAGAGGCCCGACCAGCAAAACTGCTGGTCGGGCCCCTTTACTTGGTCGGGGTAGCCGGATTTGAACCGACGGCCTCTTCGTCCCGAACGAAGCGCGCTACCAAGCTGCGCCATACCCCGAGCTGCCAGGAAATACTATCCGACGCCTTCGCGATCCCGAAATCGGTATCCCCCTTCGCAGCAAAACCGCAGGTCAGCGCGGTATCAACGTCAGCACCGAGGCCTCGGGGCGGCAGGCGAAGCGGATGGGGGCGGTGGGGTGGGTGCCCAGGCCGGCTGAGACGTGCAGCCAGGCGTCCGAGCCGGGCCAGCGGTGTAGGCCCTTGGCCATCGACTGCGGGAGGTCGCAGTTGGTGGTCAGGGCGCCGTAGAACGGCACGCAGACCTGGCCGCCGTGGGTGTGGCCGGCCAGCAGCAGGGCGAAGCCGTCTGCGGCCATGGCGTTCAACACCCGCGAGGCCGGGGTGTGCGTCACCCCGATGTGCAGGTCGGCTCCGCCGGAGATCGGGCCCGCCACCGAGTCGTAGTCGTCGAGCTCCACGTGCGGGTCGTCGACGCCGACCAGCTCGATCGAACGGCCGCCGGCCTTCAGGACCGTGCGCGCGTTGTTCAGGTCGGCCCAACCCGCGTCCACGAAGCCGGCGCGCAGGTCCTCGGTGGGCAGGTCTACGCCCTGCACATATTCGCGTTCGCCGGGCAGAACGTAGCGCAGCGGGTTCTTCAACACCGGGCCGCGATAGTCGTTCGAGCCGAAGACGAAAGCGCCGGGAACCGACAGGAACGGGTCCAGCGCGCGCAGTACGCCGGGCACCGCATCAGGGTCGGAAAGGTTGTCGCCGGTCACCACTACCAAGTCTGGATCGGTGCCGCCCAGGGACGCCACCCAATCCTGTTTGCGTTGCTGGCCGGGCATCATGTGCAGGTCGGAGATGTGCAGGATGCGCAGCGGTTCGGCGTCCGGTTCCAGCACCGGCACATCGAAGCGGCGCAGCGTGAACATGTTCCGCTCGATCAGCGAGGAATAGGCGAAGGTGGCGGCTCCGGCGGCGATTACACCGGCGGCCAGGCCGATAAAGGGGCGCTTACGCATGACGGCAAGAGTAGTTTCTCCGTCCATGGGAACGCTGAAAGACCGCCTGAACGATGACCTGCACACCGCGATGAAGGCTCGCGACGAGTTGACCACGGCGACGCTGCGGATGACGCTGGCCGCGGTTCGGAACGCCGAGGTGGCCGGCAGCTCGGCCCGCGCGCTCACCGATGACGAGGTGCTGGCGGTGCTCGGCAAGGAGGCCAAGAAGCGGCGCGAGGCGGCGACCGCCTTCGCTGACGCGGGGCGCGGCGAGCAGGCGGCCAAGGAGCGGTCCGAGGGCGAGATCATCGACCGCTACCTGCCGAAACAGCTCAGCGACGAAGAGATCACGGAGCTGGTCGCGGGGGCGCTCTCGGCGGGCGGTTTCAGCGGGAAGGCCCAGATGGGGCCGGCCATGAAGGCCGCACAGGCGGCCGTCGCGGGGCGCGCGGAGGGCGGTCGGGTGGCGGCTGAGGTGCGGCGACAGCTGGGCGTCTGAATCGTACGGGCGAGGGCCATCCCCAACCGCAACAGCGGGGCTGGATGGCTCTCGGGCGAAAAGCACCCCGTCCCTCAACTCGGCCCAGTGCCAACCGATGTGCAACCCATGAACTGCACCAATTGTGGTTCGGCCCTCGTCGCGCCGACCGGCTACTGCGGCACCTGTGGCCGGCCGGTGTCGGCGCCGCCCGCGGTCGACACTGACGTGACCACTCAGTTCTCGGCCATCCGGTCGCACGCCGAGCCGTACGCCCCGCCGGCCCCGACGTACTCCCCGCAGCAGCCCGCGTTCGGCCCACCGCCGCCCAGCGGGCTCCCGTTCGGTGCCGCGCCGACCTCACCGGCTTACGGCGCACCACCGCCGCAGCCGTTCCCGGTCCCGCCCGGCCAGCCGATCGGTGGCGCTTTCCCACCGTCCCCCTATGCCGACCAGCAAACTCAGCAGTTCGCCGCGATCCCCGGCCAGGCCTATAGCCCACCGCCCGGATACGGCCCGCCACCGGGATACGGCCCACCGCAGGCATACGGTCCGCCGCAGGGATACGGCCCACCACCCGCGTACGGCCCGCCGCCGAAGAAGGCCGCCCCCTGGCTCAGCATCCTGGCGTTCGTGATGGCCGTGATGGCGGTCGTCGCTTCCCCGCTGATCTTCGGCCTTATCTCGATCGCGCTCGGCCTGGCTGCTCGCCGGAACGGTGAACGAATCGCCCAGTGGGCCATCACGGCCGGCGTTCTGGGCTGTTGCCTGGGCTGGGGCCTCCGATTCCTGCTACTGATATTCATCAACTGACCGCTGGAAAACAAACAGACCCGGGGGCCGGCTTCACGCCGTACCCTCCGGGTCGTTGTTTTTGGGCTTTAAAGCGCGAGCTGCGGTCGCACCGGAACCGATGCCACCGACGGCCCGACCGTCCGGCCGGGCAGCTGCTGTTGCGGCACCGCGTAGGGGCCGAGCATGGTCTCGACGGCGGGGGCGATGGCCGGGCGGCCGTTGAGCTGGATCAGGCGGGCGGCGCGGGCGAGGGAGCCGGTCTCGCCGTCGCGGAAGCCTTCGCGGTAACCCTTCTCGTAGCGTTCGCCGCGGCCGAGAGCCCGGCCGAGAGCGAAGCAGGACGAACCGGCGAGGGCGATGAGGAAGAACAATGCGAAGGGTGTCACGGAAATGTTCCTTCCGAGTAATTAGCACCAATTAGGCGAAAAGTACCCCAAAAGGATCTCGCATGTAGTAGCCCTGAGATCAAGTACGCGGATGGGTGATCATCGGTACTCGACGAGCTGTGTGAGCAGGCGCGACGGCAGCTCCTCGGCGTCGGTCGGCCGGCACAGGTGATAGCCCTGGCCGTAGCCGCAACCCAGCCGGCGTAGCGCTTCCAACTGCGCCGCGTTCTCGATTCCCTCGGCCACCGTGCGCAGTCCGAGAATCTGCGCGAGTTCGACGATCGTGCGCACCAGCGCCAGGTCCTCGCCGGTCAGCTCGGCCCGGGCGATGAAGGCCCGGTCGATCTTCAGCTCGTCCACCGGCAGCTCGCGCAGGTAGGCCAGCGACGAATAACCGGTGCCGAAGTCGTCGATGGACAGCTGCACGCCCAGTCCGCGCAACGTGCCCAGCGCCGCCTTGCCCAGGTCGGGCTCGCTCATCAGCACCGACTCGGTCAGCTCCAGGGTCACCGCGCTGGACGGCAGTCCGGCGATGGCCAGCGCCCGCAGCACGGTGTCGGAGAACCGCGGATGCATCAGCTGATGCCCGGACACGTTGACGTTGAGTCCCAGGTCGGGGAACTCGCGCCGCCAGCGGGCCACCTGCAGCGCGCTGGTCTCCAGCACCCACTGGCCGATGTCGACGATCAGCCCGAACTCCTCGGCGATCGGGATGAAGTCGACCGGCGAGACGAACCCGCGGGTCGGGCTGTGCCAGCGGATCAGCGCCTCGACCCCGGTCGGCATGCCGTCGCCCAGCCGGATCAACGGTTGGTACTGCAACCGGAACTCGCCCTCGCGCAACGCCCGCTGCAGGTCGCCGCGAAGGCTCAGGTGATCGAGCGCCTCGACGTGCATGTACGGCTCGTAGACCAGGACCCGGCCCGGCCCGTCCTTCTTGGCCCGGTACATCGCCACGTCGGCGTTGTGCAGCAGGGTCTCGGACTTCTCGGCGTCCTCCCGGGAGATGGCGATGCCGACGCTGGCGCCGATGAAGATCTCCCGGCCGGCCACCCGGAACGGTTCCTTGATCGCCGAGACGACCCGCTCGCCGACGATGGTGGCGGCCTCCATCGGAGAGTCGTGCAGGAGCGCCGCGAACTCGTCGCCACCCAAGCGGGCGGTGGTGTCGCTGGCCCGTACGCAACCGCGCAGCCGCCGCGCGACAAGGGCGAGCAGTTGATCGCCGGCCTCGTGGCCGAGGCTGTCGTTGACCGCCTTGAACCGGTCCAGGTCGATGAAGAGCACGCTGGTCGGGTCGGCCGAGGTGCCCCGGGAGGACAGCACCCGGTTGAGGATCTTGAGGAAGAGCGCCCGGTTCGGCAGGCCGGTGACCGGGTCGTGGTGCGCCTCGCGGACCGCCTCGACGGTCTTCGCGTCGGTCAGTGCCAGGCTCACCTGCTGCGCGAACGCGTCCATCTGGTCGCGCTGCTCGGTGTACTGATCAACGCTGCCGGACAGGTGGGCCACCAGGCAGCCGGCCATCTCGCCGGTCACCCGCACCGGGGCGGCGATCACCGTACCGGTCGCATCCGGCCGGATCACCACCGTGCCGGACGCCATCGCGGCCCGCGCCGCGCCTTCCGGCTGGGGTTCGCCGTCGGTTCCGCCGGAGGTCGATGCCACGCTCAGCCGGCGGTCCGGACCGCCCTCGGCCAGCAGCAACGCCACCTTGACCCCGTCCAGCAGCTCGCACGCGCCGCTGGTCACCGCATCCAGGATCTCCGGCAGCGGCCGCCGCGCCGAGATCGCCCGCTGGATGGTCAGCAACGACTCGACCAGCCGCTGCCGGGTCTGCGCGGAGGTCGCCTGCTGTTCCTTCTCGGCGCGCAGGTGCCGTTCGGCGGCCAGCACCCGGATGCTGCGCAGGGCCAGGCCGAGCACCTGGGCCATGCCCTGCAGCATCTGCCGTTCCTCGGGGCCGAACGGCTCGTTCAGCCGGGCCACGATCAACGCGTCCGCCTGCTCGCCGCCCAGCGGGTTGGGCGCGGCGTGCAGCTCGCCCAGGCCGGCCACCTCGAGCAGGCAGTCGCCGGTCGCCACCGCGAGCAGCCCGGCCTCCGGGACGGCCGGCCCGAAGCCGTACGCGCCGAGGACCTTGCCCTCCCGCACGACCGCGCCGACCTCGGCCTCGACCATCTCGGTGGCACGTTCGACCGCGTTGCTGATCGCGGTTTGCTCGTCCTCGGCCGCGTTGACCGCGGTGAAGAACTCGGTGAGCAGGTGAGTTGACCAGTTCATCATGCCGTCATGCCAGGGCGAGGGTGACCAGGGTGAGGTGGTGCACTCCGCTCGCGCCGCGTACCCGCGCGATCTCGCCGGAGGTGTAGAAACCGGCGAACGGCGCGCCGTGCAGGGCATCCCGCATGACCGCGACCTCCTCGTCCACGCCACCCTCCATCAGCCCGACCCGCCGGCCGGCGCAGTCGAACGCGAGCACGCCCAGCGGGGCCAGCCCGTCCAGCCGGGCCAGCGCCTCGGTGCACGACCAGGTGGCGCCGTCGAGCAGCGCCTGCCGGTCCGCCTCCATCAGCCAGACCAGCGCGCCCTGCGGGATGTCGGCGGTGCCCCAGACCGAGCGCGATTCGTCGTCCCCGGCGTGCAGCACCCGGATGTCCTCGCCGTTGCGCCGGGAGAGTCCGAGCGGCTGCAACTGCCGGCCCTGGTGGAAGAACTCGTCGGCGGTTCCCTCGAAGTTGTTGCGGCGCAGCAGGACGTCCAGGGCCGGCTCGTCGTCGAGCAGGAAGATGTGCGCGCCCTGGCTCTTCGTGACGATCATCGGCGGTTCGATCCGGCGCCAGCCGTGCGCGACGCCGATGCCGATCGGCCCGTCCGAGCCGAGCGCGAGCCCGACCACCGAGTTGGTGAGCACCTCGTCGCCGTAGAACTGGTAGGTCCGCTCGAAGCGCCGATCGTCCGCGCCGAACCCGCCGACCAGCGGAACGGTAGCGCCGACGCTGGAGTACGCGCCCCGGACGATGTCGTGCGGATGCCCGGTGAGCCCGTCGCAGAACAGGACCAGCACCTTGTGGTCGTCGTGCAGCCCGCGCAGCGACTCGGCGGCCGCCGCCCCGGCCGCGCGCGGATCGGACTCGTGGATGTGCGCGGCCCGGGTGTGCACCGTGAAGCCGTCGCCGCCGAGCGCGGCCACCGCGACCCCGCCGACGGTCAGCCCGCCGTTGCCGAGCTCGCCCATGGTGGTGCTGCCGACGATCGCGGCGTCCGGGCCGACCTCCGCCCGCACCCCGGAGATCAGGGCCGGCAGATCGTGCGCCACCGACGCGAAGACGACCACGGCCTTGGGCACGCGGCCACCGATCGCTTCCGCTGCGGCCTCGGCACCGGCCTTGGCGGAGTCCGCGGCGCTGCTCTGCCCAGCGCCGAACCACCGATGCGGATTGCTCAGCATGATCTTCTGATCGGCACGGTTTGTCGGTTGCTGAGTGGTTGCGTCTGGGGTGCTGTCATCCGTCCCGGGGCGGCCTGGGAGGCTAGACCCTTGTGACCTCCTCTGAAGATCTGGCCCGGCGGGTCCGCGACGTGAGCCGGCTGACCGGCGAGTTCGTTCTCCGTTCCGGCCGCACCGCGACTGAATATTTCGACAAGTACCAGTTCGAGGCCGACCCGGAGCTGCTCGATCAGCTGGCCGAGCGGATGGCGGTGCTGATCCCCGAGGGCACCGAGGTGCTGGCGGGCTTGGAGATGGGCGGCATCGCGGTGGTGACCGCGCTGGCCCGGCACGCCAAGCTGCCGACCGCGTTCGTCCGCAAGCAGGCCAAGCAGTACGGCACGTCCCGGCTGTCCGAGGGCGCCGAGGTGGCCGGCCGCCGGGTGCTGGTGGTCGAGGACGTCGTCACCTCGGGCGGCCAGGTGGTCATCTCCACCGGCGAGCTGCGCAAGCTGGGCGCGCACGTGGACCACGCGCTGTGCGTGATCGACCGCCAGGAGGGTGGCGCGGCCGCCCTGGCCGCCGATGGCATCACCCTGCGAGCCCTGCTGACCAGGGAAGACCTCAGCTAACGCACACTTCGTCTCGGCGGCGATCAGCTCCATGCGGAGTTATGAAGAGTTTCTACTTGGCACATGCGGGATGTTGCAATAGCTTCATAACCCGTCATACTCTTCGTGTGATCGACGTGCACGCTCGATATGAAGCGACAGAGTTCGCCGAGCTGATCGCCCGCGAGACCGACGAAGTCGAGCTCAAGACCGGCACCAGCGCCGACAGACTGCAAGAGGCGATCGTCGCGTTCAGCAACACCGACGGCGGCGTCATCTTCATCGGTGTAACCGACAAGCGCGAAGTGGTCGGTAGAAGGCTGGATCAGGGGACCGACGACAAGATTCACCAAGCCGCGCTCGCCGCCCATGATGCCGGCCGCTATGACATCCGCGAAGTAGAGGTGGATGGAAAGCCCATCGTCGCCGTTCGCGTGCGACGACGCGAGGAAGGGTTCGCGCAGACCAGCGACGGCCGCATCCTGGTCCGGCGCGGAGGTCGCAACATCCCGCTTTTCGGCGCGGAGGCGTGGAGCTTCATGAGCAGCAGAACGCTTCGCCGGTTCGAGCGCTCATTGACACACATATCCGTACAGGCGGCTGACCACGCCGCGTTGATCGACCTGTGTCTTACCTATGGATGGGATCCGACCGACCCACAGTTGGGAAACCGGCTGTCGGAGCGAGGCTTGGCGACCGACGGCGAGCTCACGGTCGCCGGCGCGCTCTTTCTTACCCATCCCTCGGATTCGCTCGACCTGAAGAAAGCCGTCATCGAGGTACGCCGCTATCCCGCAGAGGGGCCGAACTACGATCGGCGCGTCGTGTTCGACGGGACGCTGCCCCAACAGGTCAGAGAAGCCACCGGGTTCATCATCGGCGAGCTGGGCAGCGACATCGTCGTATCGGGACTTTATCGATACGAGATGCCCCGAATTCCAGATGTGGTGATCCGGGAAGCTATCGCGAACGCAGTGGCACATCGCACCTACGAGATCAACCGAACCGCAGTCGTCGTGGAGCTTCGCCCTGACGCGGTCACGGTGCGCTCACCCGGCCCACTGCCTGAGCCGGTCACCATCGAGACCATCCGGCAAGCGCAAGCGGCGCGAAACCCGGACCTCATCGACGTGCTGCGGCGATTCAGCCTGGCGGAGGACGCCGGACGCGGCATCGACGTCATGCAGGACGAGATGGAAGACGCGCTGCTCGACCCGCCGATGTTCGAGGATGACGGATCTTTCGTCACCGTCACCTTGCCGCTCCGGGGAGCGATCACACCACGCGAGCGAGTCTGGGTTGCCGAGCTTGAACGGCGCGGAGAGATCTCCTCGTCCGACAAACTGCTTCTCGTTTACGCAGCACGAGGGAACGAACTCACGAACAGTTCCGCTCGTGCGGTATTGAAGACAGATGATCCGGGTGTCGCCCGGAAGGCATTGAAGCGGCTTTGCGAAGCGAACCTCCTTGAGCAGCGTGGCGAGCGGCGTGGCTCCGTGTATTACTTGAACGAGTCAGTATCACCGCCCGCAGCGTTCAGATTGTCGCCGAAGCAGCTATCCGACATGATCTTGGAAGCAGCTGCGACCGAGGATGAAATCTCCAATGAGAGAGTGCGCGAGCTAACCGGCCTCGACCGCCAACAGGCGATTTCGGTGCTCAGGGCCCTAGTTCGAGATGGCCGGCTCGTGCAGACCGGCGAACGACGCGGAACGCGATACATCCTGCCGCCTGGGGACAACGACCAACTCTTCTGAGCGCGGTCTTGGGCCGGGTCCGCCCGCAGCGGGCGCGCGGAGGGTGATTTTCGCTGAGCGAAACCGAGTGCCACGGGACCGAACTGGCGCGTACGGAATTGAAGACGCAAGAAACACAACAAGCTCAGCCAGCGGGGGCTATTTCTTCTCGGCGGCGATCAGCTCGGCGATCTGGAGAGTGTTGAGCGCGGCGCCCTTGCGCATGTTGTCCCCGGTGACGAACAGGTCAAGGGCCCGCGGGTCGTCCATCGCCCGGCGGATGCGGCCCACCCAGCTCGGGTCGGTGCCGACCGCGTCGATCGGCATCGGGAACTCGCCGGCCTCGGGGTCGTCGACCAGGATCACCCCGGGTGCGCCGCGCAGCGCCTGACGCGCGCCGTCCGCGGTGACCTCGGAGCCGAAGACCGCGTGCACGGCGATCGAGTGGCCGGTCACCACCGGCACGCGCACGCAGGTCGCCGAGACCTTCAGCGCCTGCAACTCGAGGATCTTGCGGGACTCGTTGCGCAGCTTGAGCTCCTCGGACGACCAGCCGAGCGGCTCGAGCGCGCCCGACCAGGGCACCACGTTGAGCGCGAGCGGCGCCGGGAACGGACCCAGGTCGTCGCCGACCGCCTGCCGCACGTTGCCCGGCCGGGAACCCAGCGAACGGTCGCCGGCCACCTTGCTGAGCTGATCGTGCAGGGTGTCCACGCCGACCTGCCCGGCGCCCGAGGCGGCCTGGTAGGAGGCCAGCACCAGCTCGCGCAGGCCGTATTCACGGTGCAGCGGCGCGATCGCCATCATCATCGCCATCACCGTGCAGTTGGCGTTGGCGACGATGTTGCGCGGCCGGTCGCGCAGCGCGTCCTTGTTGACCTCGGGCACGACCAGCGGCACGTCCGGTTCCATCCGGAACGCGGCCGAGTTGTCGACCACGGTGACGCCGCGGGCGGTCGCGATCGGCGCCCACTCCCGGGACACGTCGTCGGGCACGTCGAACATGGCCACGTCGACGCCGTCGAACGCCTCGGGAGTCAGCTCCCGCACGGTCAGCTGCTCGCCGCGGCAGCTCAGTTGCTTACCGGCCGACCGGGCGGTGGCCAGCAGCCGGATCTCCCCCCAGACGTTGCGCCGGGAGGAGAGCAATTCGAGCATGACTGTCCCGACGGAGCCGGTGGCTCCGACGACGGCGAGCGTGGGCTGCGCCATCTGCGCTCTTACCGACCCGTCCCGCCATAAACCACGGCCTGCTCGCTGCCGCCGAGCTCGAACTGGTCGTGCACGGCGCGGACGGCGGTGTCGAGGTCGGTGTCGCGGCAGACCACGGAGACCCGGATCTCGGAGGTCGAGATCATCTCGATGTTGACCCCGGCCTCACCGATGCAGGCGAAGAAGGAGGCGGCCACGCCCGGGTGCGAGCGCATGCCCGCGCCGATCAGCGACACCTTGCCGACGTGGTCGTCGAAGAGCAGGCCCTTGAACTTGATCTTTTCCTTGATCTTGTCGAGGGCGGTCATCGCGGTGGGACCGTCGGCCTTCGGCAGGGTGAAGGAGATGTCGGTGCGGCCGGTGCCCTCGGTCGAGATGTTCTGCACGATCATGTCGATGTTGATCTCGGCCTGGGCCACCGTGTTGAAGATGTGGCCGGCCGCGCCGGGCTCGTCGGGCACGCCGACGATCGTGATCTTGGCCTCGCTCCGCTCGTGGGCGACCCCGGTGATCAGCGCTTGTTCCACAGAAGGGTCCTCCATCGATCCGGTAACCAGGGTGCCGGGCTTGTTGGAATACGAAGAGCGTACGTGGATCGGCACCTTGAAGCGGCGGGCGTACTCGACGCATCGCAACATCAGCACCTTCGCCCCACCGGCGGCGAGCTCGAGCATCTCCTCGTAGGTGATCTGCTTGATGTGCTGCGCGTCGGGAACGATCCGCGGGTCGGCGGTGAACACGCCGTCGACGTCGGTGTAGATCTCGCAGACGTCGGCGTGCAGGGCCGCCGCCAGCGCCACCGCCGTGGTGTCCGAGCCACCGCGGCCCAGCGTGGTGATGTCCTTGGTGTCCTGCGAGACGCCCTGGAAGCCGGCCACGATGCAGATCGCGCCCTCGTCCAGCGCCGACCGCAGCCGGCCCGGGGTGACATCGATGATCCGGGCCTTGCCGTGCGTCGAGGTGGTCAGCACGCCGGCCTGCGATCCGGTGTACGACCGGGCCTCGTAGCCCAGGTTGTGGATCGCCATCGCGAGCAGCGCCATCGAGATGCGCTCGCCCGCGGTCAGCAGCATGTCGAGCTCCCGGCCGGGCGGCAGCGGGCTCACCTGGTTGGCCAGGTCGAGCAGCTCGTCGGTGGTGTCGCCCATCGCGGACACCACGACCACCACGTCATCGCCGGCCTTGCGGGCGGCCACGATGCGCTCCGCCACCCGCTTGATGCGCTCGGCGGTCGCGACGGACGAGCCACCGTACTTCTGCACCACCAGTGCCACGGGGTAACCATTCCTTCGACGTCAAAGGCCAGGACAATCGCAACCACCCTAGCTGCGACTCGGCCCGACTCCGACAGCCGATCCCAGGATTCGCGACACGCCAGCCTTCCGACACCGGGTGGTTCGCCCCGCGGAGGCGAGAATGTCTCGGTGCGCCCACACCTGCTGCCCCTGTCCGTCGCCGCCCTTTTGGTGGGCTGCGTCGCGGCCTGCGGCGGCACCCCCGAGGCGTCGCCCACGCCGTCCGCCTCCGCGCCGACCGGCGGCAACACCGCCCCGGACGCCCGCGCCGAACTCGCCGCCACCGCCGCGCTGGCCGCCGACAAGGCGTACGCGGCGCTCTACACGCTCGACGACGACGGCAGTGGCCGGCAGCACAACGTGGTGGCCACCATCGCCGCCGACGGCACCTGGCGGGTCGATGTGAGCGACGCCATGCTGGGCGGCACCACCGACGTCTCGATCGTCTCCACCGCGGCCGGCGTCTATCAGTGCACGGTCTCCTCGCCGAGCAACCCGGTCACCCCCACCTGCGTCAAGGTGGCGCCGGCCGGCAAGCGGGTGGCCAAGGACAACTCGCCGCAGGTCGAGCGGCTGTTCCGGCTGTGGCTGCCGGTCTTCCGGGACCGGCAGGCGGCCCTGTCGGTGGCCGAGGTGCAGCCGCTGTCCGGCGCCCAGGGCGCCTGTTACTCGATCGACTCGATCGCGGCCTCGATCAAGGCGCCGGTCGACATCGGCATCTACTGCTACTCGGCCGACGGCGTGCTGACCGCGGCCCGGGTCGGCTTCGGCGTGCTCAAGCTGGTCAGCCAGGTGGTCGGCCCGGCGACCGTGGCGCTGCCCGGCGCCGAGGTGCCCGGCCCGGCGATGGGCCAGGACGCGCTGCCGCCGCCGGCGGTCGACCCGACCCCGTCCGACCTGGTCCCGTCCGCCTGAGCCTGGCGTTCCCAGCATCCGGGCGTAGAGTTAGCTACGTCCGAGTTGATCACGTAGGGTGATTTTCGACATGTGGCAGACGCTCCTCCTTCGCTGCCGCGACGAGGCCCCATCTCAGGCCGGCACCTCGTCGCGGAGTTGACGCGCGCCCGCCTCCCAGGTCTCGCCTTTCAGGAGCATCCACATGTCCAACCCCTTTGACACTCAGCGCCCCAGTGCCATGCCGTTCGAGCGCTACCTGCCGTACCAGAAGCAGTTCGCCGTTGATCTGCCCGACCGGCAGTGGCCGACGAAGGTAACCGACACCGCCCCGCGCTGGTGCGCGGTCGACCTGCGGGACGGCAACCAAGCGCTGATCGACCCGATGTCCCCCGAGCGCAAGAAGCGCATGTTCATGCTGCTGGTGCAGATGGGCTATAAGGAGATCGAGGTCGGCTTCCCGGCTGCGTCGCAGACCGACTACGACTTCATCCGCCAGCTGATCGAGCAGGACCTGATCCCGGACGACGTCACCGTCCAGGTGCTGACCCAGTGCCGGGAACACCTGATCGAGCGCACCTTCGAGTCGCTGCGCGGCGCCAAGCGGGCCATCGTGCACTTCTACAACTCGACCTCGGTGCTGCAGCGGCGGGTCGTGTTCGGCCTGGACAAGGACGGCATCACCGACATCGCCACCAGCGGCGCCCGGTTCTGCCAGAAGTACGCGGAGATCTACACCCCGGACACCGAGATCTTCTACGAGTACTCCCCTGAGTCCTACACGGGCACCGAGCTGGAGTACGCCCTGGAGGTCTGCTCGGCGGTCATCGACGTGATCGACCCGACCCCGGACCGTCCGCTGATCATCAACCTGCCGGCCACCGTCGAGATGGCCACCCCGAACGTCTACGCCGACTCGATCGAGTGGATGCATCGCAACCTGCCCCGCCGCGAGTCGGTGGTGCTGTCGCTGCACCCGCACAACGACCGCGGCACCGGCGTGGCCGCGGCCGAGCTGGGCCTGCTGGCCGGTGCCGACCGCATCGAGGGCTGCCTGTTCGGCAACGGCGAGCGCACCGGCAACGTCGACCTGGTCACCCTGGGTCTGAACATGTTCGCCCAGGGCATCGACCCCCAGATCAACTTCTCAAAGATCGACGAGATCAAGCGTACGGTCGAGTACTGCAACCAGCTGCCGGTGCACGAGCGGCACCCGTACGTGGGTGACCTGGTCTACACGTCGTTCTCCGGTTCGCACCAGGACGCGATCAACAAGGGCTTCGCCTGGCTGAAGTCGGACGCCGACGCGGCCGGGGTCGAGGTCGACGCGTTCACCTGGGGCGTCCCCTACCTGCCGATCGACCCGAAGGACGTGGGCCGCAGTTACGAGGCGGTCATCCGGGTCAACTCGCAGTCCGGCAAGGGCGGCGTGGCGTACATCATGAAAGAAGAGCACAAGCTGGAGCTGCCGCGGCGGCTGCAGATCGAGTTCTCCGGCGTGGTGCAGCACCACACCGACGAGGAGGGCGGCGAGGTCTCCCCGCAGCAGATGTGGGACATCTTCGCCGGCGAATACCTGGTCGAGCACCAGATCGCCAGCGCCTTCAAGATCGAGGGCTACAGCACCGCCACGGTCGACGGCAAGGTCGAGATCGACCTCGAGGTCTTCCACCGCGGCGTGCGGCGGCCGCTGGTCGGCGTCGGTAACGGCCCGATCGACGCGTTCGTGCAGGCCGTGACGCCGCTGGGCGTACAGGCCCGGGTGCTGGACTACCAGGAGCACGCGATGACCGCCGGCGAGAACGCCCAGGCCGCGGCGTACGTCGAGGTTGAGGTCGGCGACCGGACAGTGTGGGGCGTCGGCATCGACGCGAACATCGTGAGCGCCTCGATCAAGGCCGTGACCAGCGCGATCAACCGCGCACGCTGAGGACACGCCCGCGCGCCGCCGGTTGGCGGCGCGCGGGATGATCCACTCACGGGTGATCGACCCGGGCAGAACGGGCGTATCACTCCTATTCTGAAGCGGTGCCCCCTCACACTCCTCGATGGACCCTGTTCGTTGCCGCCGCCGCCCTGACCCTCGCCACCACCGCGTGCGACCAGGTCAAGATCGACGTCGGCCCCTTCCCGACCGATACCGCGACCACGTCCGCCCCCGATTCCGGGTCGAGCGGCGGTGGCGGCAACGCCGAAGCCCAGCTCGACAAGCTGAAGGTCGCCGTGGCCGGCAAGATGACGGGCTACAGCCGGGAGAAGTTCCCGCACTGGAGCAGCACCGGAAGCAACTGCGACACCCGCGACTCGGTGCTCAAGCGGGACGGCACCAAGGTGAAGTTCTCCGGCTGCAACGTGGTGGCCGGCACCTGGAAGAGCGTCTACGACGGCAAGACGATCACGTCGCCGACCCAGGTGGACATCGACCACGTGGTGCCGCTGGCCAACGCGTGGCGGTCCGGCGCCGCGGCGTGGACCACCGATCAGCGCAAGGCCTTCGCGAACGACCTGGACGATCCGCAGCTGGTGGCGGTGTCGGCATCGTCCAACCGGTCCAAGGGCGACCAGGACCCGTCCACCTGGAAGCCGACTGACACCAGCGCGTGGTGCGAGTATGCGCAAGACTGGATCGCGGTGAAGACCAAGTTCAAGCTCACGGTCACCACCAAGGAGAAGTCCGCCCTCGCTGACATGCTGGAGAAGTGCTGATGAGCGACCCAGCCACACCCACCGCGCCCGCCGCGTCCACCGCGCCGGCCGCACCCACCGCCGAGGCCGCGCCCGCCGCCCCGGCCGGCCCAGCGGCCGAGATCGCGTCGATCAGGCCGGCGGCCCCAGCTGCACCCGCCGCCGGAACCACGCCTGCCGGCCCGGCCGCGGCGGCTGCCGCGGCAGCGGCCTCCGCCGTCGACTCGGCCGCGGCTGCGACTCCGGTCGCGCCGGCTGCGACGGCTCCGGCCGCCGCGACACCGCCCGCGCCGGAGCTCAAGACCAACATCACCGCTGGTCAGGGCGGGGTGATGACCGACGAGGTCGGCGTCGTCACCGGCGATCTGACCCTGCAGACCGAGGTCAGCGGCAACGAGGTGACCGTGCGGGTGCAGTACCAGGAGGCCGACGAGTGGTACGCCGTCACCGGCGCCAAGGCCTCGGTGAAGGACCCGGCCGACGCCGCCGCGATCCACCAGGTCGTGGTCGGCATTTTGAACCGGCCCGAAGAAGGCTGAGTCCGGGGCGCTGCTCCGCCCGTACACACAAAGGAGCCGGCGGCGAAGGACGCCGCCGGCTCTCTTGGGGTTTGTCAGGCCGGGGTTGACGCCGGGCGGCGACCGGCCACGACCTCTTCCTCGACCACCGGGAAGTGGCACGCCGTCAGGTGCGACTGCGGGTCGTCGAGGCGGGTGACCAGCGGCGGTTCCTCCGTCGCGCAGATGTCCTGGGCCTTCCAGCAACGGGTGCGGAAGCGACATCCGGACGGCGGGTTGATCGGGCTGGGCACGTCGCCGGTGAGCAGCACGCGCTCGCGCTGGGCGCGATCGCGCCGGGCCGGGTCCGGCACCGGAACGGCCGACATCAGGGCGACCGTGTACGGGTGGCGCGGGTTCTTGTAGAGGTCGTCGCGTTCGGCGATCTCCACGACCTTGCCGAGGTACATGACCGCGACCCGGTTCGAGATGTGCCGGACCACCGACAGGTCGTGCGCGATGAACACGTAGGTCAGGTCGAACTCGCGCTGCAGGTCATCGAGCAGGTTGACGACCTGCGCCTGGATCGACACGTCGAGGGCCGACACCGGCTCGTCCGCGACGATCATCTTGGGCCGCAGGGCGAGCGCCCGGGCGATGCCGATGCGCTGCCGCTGACCACCGGAGAACTCGTGCGGGTAGCGGTTGTAGTGCTCGGGGTTGAGGCCGACCAGCTCGAGCAGCTCCTGCACGGCCTTCTTGGTGCCCTGCGGGGTGGGCATGTCCTGGATCTGCAGCGGCGCCGAGATGATCGAGCCGACCGTGTGCCGCGGGTTCAGCGACGAGTACGGGTCCTGGAAGATCATCTGGACGTCGCGGCGCAGCGGCCGCATCTGCGAGACGGACTTGTGGCTGATGTCCTGGCCGTCGAAGATGATCTTGCCAGCGGTCGGTTCCAGGATCCGGGTGAACAGCCGGCCGGCCGTCGACTTGCCGCAGCCGGACTCGCCCACCAGGCCCAGCGTCTCGCCGGCCCGCACCTGCAGGTCGATGCCGTCGACCGCACGCACGGCGCCGACCTGCCGCTTCAGCAGGCCCTTCGTGATCGGGAAGTGCTTCTCCAGCCCCGACACCTCGAGCAGGTTCTCGCTCATCGTTCTCTCCTCAGAGGTTCGGCAGCACTTCCTGCTGGAAGATCTTGGTGCGCTCTTCCGCAGGCAGGTGACAGGCGACCAGGTGCTCGCCGCCGGCGCCGGCCTCGCGCAGCACCGGCACGTCGGTGAAGGACCGGTTGCCGTTGCGGCCCGCGTAGGGGCAGCGCGGGTGGAAGGCGCAGCCGTCCGGCAGGTTGATCAGGCTGGGCGGGGTGCCCTTGACCGGGGTCAGGCGGTCGCGGACCTCGCGGTCCAGGCGGGGCATCGAACCAAGCAGACCCCAGGTGTACGGGTGCTGCGGGTTCTGGAACACGTCGAGGGCGGGGCCCTTCTCGATGATCTTTCCGCCGTACATGACCAGCACGTCGTCGGCGAGCTCGGCCACCACACCCAGGTCGTGGGTGATCATGATGACCGCCGAGCCGAACTCTTCCTGCAGGTCGCGGATGAGGTCGAGGATCTGCGCCTGCACGGTCACGTCGAGCGCCGTGGTGGGCTCGTCCGCGATCAGCAGCTGCGGGTCGTTGACCAGCGCCATCGCGATCATGGCGCGCTGCCGCATACCGCCGGAGAACTGGTGGGCGTAGTCGCTGAAGCGCCGCTCCGGCTGCGGGATGCCGACCCGGGCGAGCATGTCGATCGCCTTCTCCCGGGCGGTCTTCTTGTTCAGCCCGGGGTGGTGCACCCGGTAGGCCTCGACGATCTGCGACCCGACCGTGAAGTACGGGTGCATGGCGCTCAGCGGGTCCTGGAAGATCATCGCCATCTTGCCGCCGCGCAGCAGGCGGACCTTCTCGTCGGTGGCGGTGATCAGCTCTTCGTTGTCGAGCCAGATCTCGCCGGTGACCTTGGCGTTGCTGCGGGTGCGGTGCAGGCCGAGAACGCCCAGCGAGGTGACGCTCTTGCCGGAGCCGGACTCGCCCACGATGCCGAGGGTCTGGCCCTTCTCCAGGCTGAACGACGAGCCGGAGACCGCCTGGACGATGCCGTCGTCGGTCTCGAAGCGGATAGTGAGGTCTTTGACCTCGAGATATGGCCGCGGTGCGGCGGAGCCGATGGACATGCTGTCTCCCTCAGCCCAGCCGGACGCGCGGGTCGATGACGCCGTACAGCAGGTCGACGATGAGGTTCATGATGACGATGAAGAACGCGGCGAACAGGGTCACGCCCAGGATGGTCGGCAGGTCGTTCTGCCGGATGCCCTGGAGTGCCCAATAACCCAAGCCGCGCAGGTTGAAGACCGCCTCGGTGAGGATCGCGCCGCCGAGCAGGGCACCCACGTCGAGACCGAAGACGGTGACCAGCGGGGTGAGGCCGGAACGCAGACCGTGCTTACCGATGACGGTGCGCTCACGCAGGCCCTTGGCCCGGGCGGTACGGATGTAGTCCTCGCCGAGGGTCTCGAGCATGTTGGCCCGGGTGAGCCGGGCGTAGGTGGCGGCGAACAGGAACGCCAGCGTCACCCACGGCAGGATCAGGCCGGTGAACCACTTGATCGGGTTGTCGATGAACGGCGTGTATTCCGCGTTCGGCAACCACTTCAAGCCGTACACGAAGATGCTCAGCGCCAGCAGGCCGGTGAAGTAGATCGGCAATGACACGCCGGCCAGCGCCACTGTCATCACCCCTCGGTCCCAGATCGATCCGCGTCTCAGTGCGGAGATCACGCCGAACAGCACGCCCATCAGCACCCAGAGGACCGCGGCCCCGATGGCGAGCGAGATGGTGACCGGGAGGGCGTCGATCAGGATCGGCCACACCTCCTGGTTGGTCTTGAAGGTGTAACCGAGGCAGGGCGCCGAACAGTGCGTGATGTCCGGTCCGTTGGAGTAGTCGCGGCCCGCGACGATCCCCTTCAGGAACTTGCCGTACTGAACGATGATCGGGTCGTTGAGCCCGAGCTTCGTCCGGATGCCCTCGACCGCGACCGGGTCGGCCTGCTTGCCGACGTACAGCAGGGCCGGGTCGCTGCCGGTGGCCTTCGGCACCAGGAAGAAGACGCCGAAAGTCACGAGAGTGACCACGAGAAGTGTCACAACGGCATTGATGAGCCGCCGGATGAGGTATGCCAGCACGACTTTCGGCCGAAGTCCGGGCGGGCACCGAGTTCTCGCGAACCCGGCACCCGCCCGGCGGGGGCGGCCTTCACCTGCCCTTCGATTTACCCGTCGGTACTACAGCGAGCGGATTACTTGCCGTCGCTGACGCCGAGCGACGCGAAGTCCACCATGGCCAGGCCGGAGTGGAAGTACACGTTCGTCAGCCGCGGGTTGTAGTAGTTGAGCGCCTTGTCGAACACGAACGGCAGGAAGTAGTAGCCGTCCATGACCTTGACGTTCGCCGCCTGGTAGTCGGCCGCCGCAGCAGTGGCGTCCTTCTCAGCCAGACCCTTGGTGAACAGGTCGTTGATCGCCGGGTCGTTGATCTCGGGGAAGTTGAAGTTGCCGTTCTCCGCGATGAACGAGCCCATGGCCAGCGGGGCGAGGTATCCATAACCGGTGGGGAAGTCAGCACCCCAGCCGGCGATGATGATGCCGTAACCCTTCTTGTGCACGTTGTTCGGCGAGCCGGCAACGGTGGCGATCTGCGAGCCGTCGTACTGCTCGATCGCCGCGTTGATGCCCACGGTCTTCAGCGCCGCCTGCAGGGCGGTCGCGGTCGCGATCTCGGCCGGCTTGTTGTTCCGGACCGCGATCTTGGTGTCGAAGCCGGTCGGCTTGCCACAAGCGGTCAGCGCCGCCTTGGCCTTGTCGACCTGCGGCTTGCCCTGAGCGCGACCGTACGGGTCGTAGCTCTTGTCGGCACCGAGGATGTTCGGGGGCAGCATGTTGGTCGCGATGTCGCCACCGGCCACCGGGCCGCCACGGGCGGTCTGCAGCGTGGTCGGGTCGGACGCGTAGATGACCGCCTTGCGGCACTCGATGTTGTCGAACGGAGCGACCTTGGAAACGATCGCGGCGTACCGGATGAAGCCGTTGTTCGGGTTCGCGGCGTTCGCCTTGAGCTTCTCGTCGGTCAGGATCTGGGTGCGGGCCTGGGTCTGCACACCGGACTGGCTCGCGTCCATGTCGGCGGTGCCGGCGATCAGGCGGGCGTCCATGTCCTCAGCGTTCGTGGTGATCGTGAGGGTGATCTTGTCCGGGAGCGCCTTGCGGTTCGGGTCGGTCGAGGCGTCCCAGTTGGTGTTGCGCACCAGGGTCGCGCCCTTGCCCGGCTGAATGCTCTCGAACTTGTAGGGGCCCGAGGAGGCGGGGGCCAGGCCGTACTTCGCGCCGGTGTCCCGCTTCTGCGGAACCGGAGCGCCGCCCGGCAGGGCCAGCTCGTACGGGAAGTTCGCGTTCGCGGCCTTCAGGTGGAAGACGATGGTCGAGTCGTCCGGCGTCTCGACGGTCTTCAGACCCAGCTTGTTCGGGTCGGTGTCCTTGTACGGGCCCTTGTAGCCCTGGCCCTGGTCCAGCTCCTCGATCAGGTACAGCGGGCCGCCGGGGACGACGTCCTGCGCGAAGATGCGCTCGATGCCGTACTTGACGTCCTTCGAGGTGATCGCGGTGCCATCGTCGAACTTCAGACCACTCTTCAGCTTGAAGGTGTAGGTCTTGCCGTCCGCGCTGACCTCGGGAGCGGCCGAGGCCAGGTCCGGGGTCAGGATAAGGCCGTCAGCGCCGACCTTCGGCGTGTAGGTCATCAGGGTCCGGCTGTAGAGCCGGTTCATGTTGATCGTCCAGGCGTAGTACGAGATCGCCGGGTCGAACGAGTCAGCGTCCTGGGGGCTCCACAGGTTGAGGGTGCCGCCCTTCTTGTCGCTGACGTTGACGACCTTCGTCGACGACGCGTTGAAAGCCGCGCCAGTGTCCGAAGAGCTTGTGTTGCTGTTGTCGTCATCGGAACCGCCACCGCATGCGGCGGTCAGCCCCAATGTGAGTGCGGCCGCTGCGGCCACCATCACCTTCGTCTTGCCTGCCACCAGTACTCCTACCTCCTAGAACGGCGACCTGCGGGAGTCGCCGAGACTCATGCGATGAAACGGTGTTGCTGGGCGGGCCTTCGGATGCTTACCGGGCTTTGGGGTCCAGGGCATCGCGCAGACCGTCGCCGAACAGGTTGAACGACAGCACGGTGATGAAGATCATCGCGCCTGGGATGATCATGAACATCGGGTCGTACCGATAGAACTGGAGCGCGTCCGAGAGCATGCCACCCCAGGACGGGAAGGGCGGCGGGATGCCGACGCCGAGGAAGCTCAGCGCCGCCTCGGTGAGGATGTTGGTCGGGATGATCAAGGTCGTGTAGACCAGGATCGGCGCCGCGAGGTTGGGCAGCATCTCGCGGAACAGGATCCGCGGCGACCGCGCGCCGAGACTCCGCGAGGCTTCCACGAACTCGCGCTCGCGCAGCGACAACGTCTGACCACGAACGATCCGGCCGATGTACGGCCAGCCGAAGAAGCCGATCACGCAGATCAGCACGATCGAGCGCGCCCATCTGGCGTTCAGCCCGAACATCGTCTGCGGCAGCACCGACACCAGCGCGATCGAGAACAGCAGCTGCGGGAAGGCCAGCAGGAAGTCCATGATCCGGCTGATGATCGAGTCGACCCAGCCGCCCACGAAGCCGGCGGTCATGCCGAACAGCACGCCCAGGATCGTCGACAGGAACGCGGACAGGAACGCGACGGTCAGCGTGGTCTGCGCGCCGTAGACGATGCGGCTGAAGATGTCTCGGCCGTTGACCGGTTCCACCCCGAGGAGGTAATCGCCCGAGATGCCACCCAGCTTGCCGAGCGGCAGGCCGAGGGTCGGGTCGATCTTGTCGTTGTGGTACTCGTCGAACGGGTGCCCGAACAGCTTGATCAGCAACGGGGCGAGGATCGCGATCAGGATCAGGACGAGGATGACGATGCCGCCGCCGACCGCGACGCGGTCTTTCTTCAGCCGTCGCCAGGCGATCTGCTTGAGCGACCGACCGGCGATCGCTTTCTCGCTTGGATCTCGCTCCTGAGCCGCGTCGGCGGTGGGCGTCGTCTCGTCATGGAGCGACGTCTCCGGGCCAAGCGACATCTAGCGCCGGTCCTCTCCCGGTGACCGGCGCAAAGCGGGCAGCTCACAGCCCAGCAGCGCGCCACTGAGAGGCGGGCCGTAGGCGATGGCTCCCGCAGCGTCCGGCAACCGATCGGTTGTCTCGTGCCTCGAGTGCCGACCCTCGTCGCAGCGGTCATATGAGCCCGCGCCACGAAGGCACTCGACGGCGGGGGTGCCGCCATCGCAAGGAACATTCACCTAATGCGGTGCCTCGGTCAAGTTCACGGACCGCACACGGTCAGTTCCGTGTCTCCCTCGTGATGTGGCTGTGACCTATGGCACCGACCAAACGGAAACTACCGCGTCAGATGGCTCGGATCTAGCTAATCCGGACTAAATCTCATGCGTGGCGTTACAGGCAGGTTACCGATGGTTGATCTAAATAGCTCTACGTCCCTCGAATGCACGACCCAGAGTGATCTCATCGGCGTACTCGAGGTCGCCGCCCACCGGAAGACCACTTGCCAAACGGGTGACTGAGATCCCCATCGGTTTGATCATCAAACCGAGATAGGTAGCCGTGGCCTCACCCTCAGTATTCGGGTCTGTGGCGAGAATCAACTCCTTGACCTCGCCGGTGCCGACCCGCTGAAGCAGCTCGCGGATGCGTAGGTTGTCCGGTCCGATGCCCTCAAGCGGATTGATCGCCCCGCCGAGAACGTGATAGCGCCCCCGGAACTCACCGGTCCGTTCGACCGCCACCACGTCCTTGGGCTCCTCCACCACGCAGAGCACCTCGTTGGTGCGGCGGGGGTCCCGGCAGACCCGGCACTGCTCCGACTCGGCCACGTTGAAGCAGGTCGTGCAGAAGCGAACCAGCTCCTTCACCTTGCGCAGCGCGGTGGCGAGCCGGTTGACATCGGCCGGGTCGGCCGAGAGGACGTGGAAGGCGATCCGCTGGGCGCTCTTCGGGCCCACGCCCGGGAGACGGCCCAGCTCGTCGATCAGGTCCTGGATAGCGCCTTCGTACACCGGGTCAGAACCCCGGAATGCCCAGGCCGCCACCGAGACCACCGGTGGCCGGGCCCATCTTGGCCTCGGTCAGTTCCCGCTGCGCCTCGGCGGCGTTGCGGATCGCGGCGAGCACCAGGTCTTCGAGCGACTCGATGTCGTCCGGGTCGACGGCCGCGGGGTCGATGCGCACGGACTTGACCTCGCCCAGCCCGGTCATGACCACGCTGACCAGCCCGCCGCCGGCGCTGCCGGTCAGCTCGGCGGCAGCCAGCTCGGCCTGAGCCTGAGCCACCTGCTGCTGCATCTTCTGCGCCTGCTTCATGATCTGCTGCATGTTCGGCTGTCCACCGGGCCGCATTGCCACCGCTCCTCGAACTAGAAGTCACCGGGTTTCCGGCCATGCCGATACCCACCCGGTGCCCAACGCCAATCGCCGCCCAGCGTAGCCGCCCCACCCGCCCCACCGACCACACGCCACCCACCGGCCAGGCGGTAAGCCATCGCCCCAGCTGGCGCCTCAGCCAGTGCCTCAGCCGCCACCCCAGCCAGTGCCTCAGCCGCCGCCTCAGCTGGTGCCTCAGCCGCCGCCCCAGCCGGCGCCTCAGCTGGCGCCTCAGCTCTCGCCGATCTTCTCCGCGCCGAGCAGTTCCTGGAGGAGTCGGAGGGCCTGTTGTTCGCCGCTTTCCCGGGCGGTCTTCTCGTCGATCACTTCGTCCGACGGCTCATCACCCGGATCGAAGCCCTCGAACCCAGCCGGCCCACCCGCCGGCGGCGCACCGTCATAGTCCGGGTCGTAGGGGGCTTCCTCGGTGGGCGAGCCATCGGCCCAGGCACGGTTCCCGCCCGGCGCCGCCGGGGCCCCGGCTGGACGTGCCGCAGCCGCTTGCCGCGCCGCGGCGAGAGCGGCCCGCGCGGCCCCCGCCCCGCCACCGGGCCCGGCGTTACGCCCACCCCGCCCGGCCGGCGGAGTGTCAGCGGCAGCCGGAGGCACGAAGGTCCCGGCCGCCGGTGATGCAACGTTTGAAGCAGCGGTCCCAGCCGCCAGCGCTGCGGCACGCGCCGCAGCGACGCCAGGCCCAGCGGCCGGGGCCCCTGGGGGGACGGCGTTCGGTGTAGAAGTCCCGGCCTCGGGGACGGCGGCGTGCGAAGCGCCGGCCCCGGAGGGCGAGGATGCGGTGCGCGATGCGCCAGCCTCAGAAGCAGGGGATCCAGCGCGCGACGCGCCAGCCTCAGAAGCCGGGGATCCGGCGCGCGGCGCGCCAGCCTCAGAAGCCGGGGATCCGGCCCGCGACGCCCCGGTCTCAGAAGCTGGGGATCCGGCGCCAGCCTCAGAAGCCGGAGACGCGGTACGCGACGCGCCGGCCTCGGAAGCCGGGGACGCGGCGTGCGGCGGGACGGTGCCGGCAGCTGAAGAGACTGCATGGGGCGCGACGGTGGCTTCGGCGGTCGAGGACGCGGCGCGAGGTGCCGGATCGCCGCTGTCGCCGACAGCGGTCGGCCGGTCGATCGCCACCGTGTCGGCCAGGCCCGCAGTCGGCTCGCTCGAGTAACCGTTGGCGCTGGGCGCGGGGTTCGCTGACGCGGCGCCGGACGCATCCGGGCGCGCGGCGGCGACGCTGGGCGAGTCGTCCGCTTCGATGTTGCTGCCCGCGGCGGCACCGGTCGTCGGCGACGGGCGCGAATCAGTGACCGGCGGGGGTCCACCGACCTGCCGGACCTCCGGCCAGTCCTCCTCGTCGTCCACCGCTTCCGGGGCGGCCGGTGCCGTCGGGCCGCCTGGTTTGGCCGGTTCCGGCCACTCGTCGTCGCCGGCCGAGGACGACTCGGCCTCCTGGCGACGGGTCTGCGGCGGCCGGGCCGCCGCGGCCTGCGACTGCTGCGCTCCGGAGGCCGCCCGCGGCGGGGCCGAGACCTGAGCGGCCGGCTCACGCGCGGAGTCGTTGCGGGACGGCGCGCGACCGCCGTTCGTCGGCACCTCACGGCGCTCGGCGACC
The DNA here is from genome assembly GCF_016862435.1 of Paractinoplanes tereljensis. GTDB lineage: Bacteria > Actinomycetota > Actinomycetes > Mycobacteriales > Micromonosporaceae > Actinoplanes > Actinoplanes tereljensis. The sequence continues at coordinate 270,573 of NZ_BOMY01000050.1, read as the reverse complement.
CGGGCCGCCGGCACCCCACCACCCCCGGTGCCGACCTCGCAGCGGATCTGCCAGCGACCACCGAGGGTCTCGTAGAGCGCGTCGGTGATCAGCGAGAAGAACCGGCTGATCCGGTCGACGAAGTTCTGGTGCTGGAACACCAGCACCACGGTGTCGCCGTCGAGAGCCCGAACCACGGCGCTCGCGGCCATCGGCCCGGCGATCTTGCCATTCGGCTGCCGCTTGATGGCCGTGATGATCTCCGGCCACACCTCGCGCACGGTTTCCACCGTGACCTGACCGGGAAGGTCAGCAACGGCCGCGGCCCCCGGCTCCTCAGGCGCATCCGGCAGAAGACCGGCCGGCTGACCAGACCTAGCCGGCGTCGGTGCGGCCGACGCCACGGGGACGTCTGGCGCCACCGGCGCCGCTGCCGACGGCGCGGGCGCGGCCGGCGCCGCTGCCGGTCCAGGCGCTGCGGCCTGCGCCGCTGCCGGTGCTGCGGCCTGCGCCACTGCCGGTGCTGCGGCCTGCGCCGCTGCCGGTGCAGATGCTGCGGCCTGCGATGGTGCTGCGGCCTGCGCCGGTGCGGCCGAGGCCACCGGTGCCGATTCGACCACTGCTGCCGCTACCGGCTCGGCGGATCGCGTCGGCGAGTCGGACGGACTCGCTACTGGCTCGACCGGATGCGCTGGCGAATCCCCGACCGGCGCAAGCTTCGGCGCGACCGGGGGAACGGCCGCCGCCGACCGGTCCTGCTCGGGAACCGGTTCATAGTCCGGCTCGTCGTCCCAAGGCGGCTCGTCGTCGTAATACTCCGGGCCCGGCGCGGGCACGGACGCCGCCGGCGCGGCGGGCGCGCCCGAAACCGGCGCGGCGGGCGCAGAAGCCACGGCGGCGGGCGCAGAAGCCGGGGCAGCGGGTGACACCGGCCGCGGAGCGACCGCTTCCGGAGCCGGCTGGGCCGCACCAGGCGAAGCCGCCGGCGAAGCCGCCGGCGAAGAAGAAGCAGGCCGCCGATTGGCCGTGGCCGAAGCCGACTTCTTTCCGGCAGCCGCAGCCGCGGCCAGCGCAGCCGCCTTCGCCCCGCCCCCGCCCCCGCCGACGACGGCGGCGGCGGCGGCGGGTGGCGCAGAGGCCGGAGCGGCGGAAGCCACGACCGGTGCGGTGGACGCGGCGGGGGCGGGCTCATCCCGTACGGCTGGAATCTCTCCGCCCAGCGTGAGTCGCCGCTCCATGCGCTCCAGGCGCTGCAGCAGCGAGCCCGTCGAGTCTTCCGCCCCGGGCAGCAGCATGCGTGCCGTGACCAGCTCGAGCAGCAGCCGCGGCGCGGTCGTGCCGCGCATCTCCACCAGGCCGTTGTGCACGATGTCGGCGCAGCGCGACAGCGTCGCCGGGCCGAGCCGGCCGGCCTGCGCGGTCATCGCCTCGAGTTGGTCGGCCGGGCCGTCGATCAAGCCCTTGGTCACCGCGTCGGGCACCTGCTGCAGGATGATCAGGTCGCGGAAGCGTTCGAGCAGGTCGGAGGCGAAGCGGCGCGGGTCGTGGCCGGCCTCGGCGACCCGGTCGATTGTCTGGTAGGCGGCGGCACCGTCGCCGGCGGCCAGGGCGTCGCACATCTCGTCGATCAGGGCGACGTCGGTGACGCCGAGCAGGGCGACCGCGCGGCTGTAGCTGACCCCGTCGGGGCCGGCCCCGGCGATCAGCTGGTCGAGCACCGAGAGGGTGTCTCGCGCCGACCCGCCGCCGGCCCGCACCACGAGCGGGAGCACGGCCGGCTCGACGTGCACGCCCTCGGCCTCGGTGAGCTGCTGCAGGTAGGGCCGCAGAACCGCCGGCGGAATCAGCCGGAAGGGGTAGTGGTGGGTGCGGGAGCGGATGGTGCCGAGCACCTTTTCCGGTTCCGTCGTGGCGAAGATGAACTTCACGTATTCCGGGGGCTCTTCGACGAGCTTGAGCAGCGCGTTGAAGCCGGCCGACGAGACCATGTGCGCCTCGTCGATGACGTAGATCTTGTAGCGGCTGTTGGCGGGCGCGAAGAACGCCTTTTCCCGCAGCTCACGAGCGTCGTCGACACCACCGTGCGAGGCCGCGTCGATCTCGATGACGTCGATCGAGCCGGCACCGTCGTTCATCAGCGAGCGGCAGGACAGGCACACGCCGCACGGTTCTGGCGTGGGGCCCTGTTCGCAGTTGAGCGAGCGGGCCAGGATGCGCGCGCTGGACGTCTTGCCGCAGCCACGTGGCCCGGAGAACAGGTAGGCGTGGTGCAGCCGGCCACTGCGCAGAGCCTGCGACAACGGCTCGGTGACGTGCTCCTGCCCGATGACCTCGGCGAAAGTCCGTGGACGGTACTTGCGGTACAGAGCGAGTGACACTCCTACCCCTCCTCAACGACCGGGCCATTGTCCGTCGGGGGTACGACAAGAACCAACGAGGGGGTGGAAACGAAGGACCCCCCGTGCACCCGTCAGAGCCCGCTTATCCTTGCTGCCTTCCGGCCCTGGGGAGGTTCACGAGATACACGCCGCACGAGGGGCTGCCCGGAAGCCTACCGAACCCGGTTTCGTTCCGTGCGCCGACCCGCACGCAACCCCGGCCCCGGAAGTCTGTATTCTGGCCGACGGAGGATTCGCCTAGTGGCCTAGGGCGCACGCTTGGAAAGCGTGTTGGGGGAAACCCCTCACGAGTTCGAATCTCGTATCCTCCGCCAGCAACAACACGAAGGCCGGACACGTTGCGTCCGGCCTTTTTGCTGCGCCGGCTCAGCCGGCACGCGACATGACCGCCGTATCACCGGATCGGCGACCATCGCCACCAGCGAGTAGCACCCTGAACCCACCGTTGGCAGGATCTATGCATGAAGATTCGCGTCAGCCTGCCTGAGGAGGATGTCAGGTTCCCCGACGAGCAGGGGCCAAGCCGTTCGGCCGTCCTCCACGAGGCTGTCAGCCTTCTGCGCGACCGGCAGCTTGCCAGGCAATACGCGGAGGCGTTCAGCGAGTGGGATGACTCGCCCGATGCGGAGCTCTGGGATGCCACCACCTTCGACGGCCTCCCTCGCACGGCAGGGTGACATCGGGCAGTTGGCGGTCCTAAATTGCCGCGACGCGACGGGCCGGACCCGGCGGGTCCGGCCTTCGTTGCATGGGGTTTCAGAGCTGGGCGGCGGCGATCGCGTCGTCCACCTCGGGGAAGATCGCGAAGTATTTGCTGAGTCCGACGGTTTCCAAGAGCCGTACCAGGAACGGGTTGGCCCCCGCGAAGCTGAGCCAACCGCCACGCGCGGTGATCACCTGTTTACTGGTGATGAAGGCGCTCAGGCCGACCGAGTCGCAGAATTTCAGTTCGGTCAGGTCGACCACGATCCGGGGAACCGGGCGCTCCAGCAGGTCGGCCAGGGTGGTGCGGAGATTCACTGAGGTTTCGGCGTCCAGTTCACCTTTGAGATGCAGCACCGCGACGTCGCAACGGTGGTCGGTGACAGTGGCCTTCATGGGAGAAAAGCTAGATCCACCGAAGTGATTGCCACCGGACAATCGGTCCGATTTGCGCAGAGTGCAGCGGAAACACGAACGGGTCAGACCCCGAGGGGTCCGACCCGTTCAGAAAAATTCGGCTGGCCGATGGTGTCATGCGAGCGGCGCAGCCGGCCCAAGGCGCTCTAGATCTCGCGCCACTGCCAGCGTGGACCACGCCACGCGTCTGCCAGGATCAAGGCGGAGGCCTTGCCCGGACACTGTTGCACCTTCGACTTGCCCTGCGGCCCGCCCATCTGAGCTTCGACTTCCCACAGATCGCCGTCGGTGCGGACGTAGACGTCACGGCGTGCGATCCGGACGTCACCATTCCACCAGTGATGCTCAACTCTCACATGTCAAATCTAGGACAGATTTCAGGCATCGGCGTAGGGCAATCTTGTGAAAACTTCTCGCCAGCCGGTTGGAGCGCATTGTCTGATCCGGTGGTTTTTGGCCCGGTGACTTGCGCAACAGTGAAGGTCGCAGGGCCGTCCACTCTTCGTCACGCCAGGTAATCGGTCCAGCTCGGGACCAAGGCCTCTGGACGCCGAAACGATTGCGTTACGTGCAGGACATCTGATCATGGCGAACACCCGAACGGTGGAGCCCGAACCGGGACGTACGGCGGAATGATCTTGGATCACCGAGCGTGATCCCGAATTGGTCACAAAAGAGCCCGGCGACTCCGTTTAGGAGTCGCCGGGCTCAGTGGCGGTGGTGAAGGGATTTGAACCCTTGGAGGGCTTGCACCCTCACACGCTTTCGAGGCGTGCTCCTTAGGCCGCTCGGACACACCACCGCGAAGTAGGTTACAGGAGTCTCGCGTGGGTCCGCCGCCGGGTTACCCCATTACCGAGGGCGGCTGCTCTGGCCTGGCAGGATCGGGCCCATGACCAACCGAGCAGAGGAGCACGAAGCATGAGCGTGCACATCGGCGGGCAGCCGGGCGACATCGCCGAGCGGGTTCTGCTCCCGGGCGACCCGATGCGGGCGAAGTGGATCGCGGAAAACTTCCTGCAGGACGCCAAGTGCTACACCCAGGTCCGCGGGATGCTCGGCTTCACCGGCACCTATCAGGGCGTTCGGGTGTCCGTGCAGGGTTCCGGCATGGGCATGCCGTCGGCGTCGATCTACACCCACGAACTGATCAACGAGTACGGCGTGAAGTCCGTCATCCGGATCGGCTCCTGCGGCGCGCTGGCGATGGACCTGCAGCTGGGCGACGTGATCGCGGCGATCGGCTCGGCGACCGACTCGAACATGAACCGGTCCCGCTTCGACGGCCTGATCGACTACGCGCCGGTGGCCAACTTCGAGCTGCTGCGCACCGCCGTCGAGGTGGCCGAGCGCCAGGGCACCAGCCTGCGGGTGGGTCCGATCCTGGCGGCCGACGCGTTCTACACCGACCGCCCCGACCTCTACGACTCGCTGGCCGATTACGGCGTGCTCGCGGTCGAGATGGAATCCGCCGCGATCTACACGATCGCCGCCCGCTACCGCGCCAAGGCGCTGACCATCCTCACCGTGAGCGATCACATCAAGACCGGCGAGAAGATGGACTCGGCCCAGCGTGAGCAGGGCTTCGGCGACATGGTGCGGATCGGTCTGGAGACCGCGATCGCCGACGCGGCCTGAGCTTGCTGCCGCGGCGTCACTCTTGGCGACGCCGCGGCACCCTCTATCCGTACGCGTGACACCTTCCACAACCGCAGCGAACCCGAACCGGGAAGCTCATCGGAAGAAGTCGCGCACCAGAGCGGCACACTCCGCCTCGAGCACCCCGGAGTAGACCTCCGGCCGGTGATTGAGCCGGCGGTCCCGCACCACGTCCCACAGCGACCCCACGGCGCCGGTCTTGGGCTCCCACGCCCCGAACACGAGCGTGGACACCCGCGCCAGCACCAGCGCCCCGGCACACATCGTGCAGGGCTCCAGCGTCACCACCAGGGTGCAGCCGTCGAGCCGCCAGCTACCGACAAGCGTGGCCGCCCGCCGCAGCGCAACGATCTCGGCGTGCCCGGTCGGATCCCCGGTCGCCTCCCGCTCGTTGCCGGCGGCGGCCAGTTCCTGCCCCTCGGCGTCGTAGACGACCGCCCCCACCGGCACGTCGTCCGGAAACGACGACGCGACCTCGATCGCCCGCCGCATCCAGGCCTCGTGCCGGGGTTGAGGGGCCAGGCTCACGCCTCGCGCAGCTCTTCCATCTCGTCACCGCACCCGATCTTCTGGCAGAGCTCGGCGGTGACGTCGGACGGCAGCATGCCCTCCTTGCCACACAGGCCGAGCAGCCGGCTCGAGCTGATCCCGAGGTCGCCGAGCAGCTCGGCGTCCCCGACCGGGTCGGCGTCGGGATCGGCCGACGGGCGGTCGTCCTCCTCGTCGTCCTCCTCCTCGTCCTCGTCCGGCGACGAGGTCAGCTCGTCGATCTCCAGGGCCGGTGCCTCGATCTCACCGAGCAGCACCGAGCCGATCCGGGACTCCTCGGCGAACGCCGAATCGGAGCCGAACACCCGCAGGTCTTCGCCCTCATCGAGGCGAAGGATCGCGAGGTACTGGTCGTCGCTCTCGACGAAGAGCAACGCCAGATCGGCGTCCGGCTCGACGTCGCGAAGCGCGTCCACCACTTCGTCGATGTCGGCGAGGCCGGTCAGGTCCAGCTCGGACGCCGTCCACCCGTTCTTGCCACGGCCGATAGCGGCAGCGAAAGTCGACAAGATTTCCCCCCACGCGACTTTTGTCTTCAGCGAGTGACGGTAGCGGGAAGAACACCGGGCGCGGCGCGCCACGCCCCCAAATGGGTATGAAGTCAGTTGGCCAGGCGACGTCGACTGGCGATCAGCTCGCGGAGACGGGCCCCGCGAAGACGCTGCGGCTGGGCGGACTCCCGGGCTTTCGCGTCGGCGAGGGCGGCGAGCAACTCCAGACGGCGACGGCGACGATCGGGGTCGAGCCGTGGCGGTGAGGGGGCCATGAAGCCGAGACTGCCGACCGGCCGGACGTCCGTCAAGGCCAAGTTCGGACCGCGACGATCACGGCACGTCCGGTGGCCGGCAAATGGGGCTAACCGGCGCTGTTCACCAGAGCGGCCAGTCGTACGTGGTGATCCACCGGTTGGCGACGAAAGCCATGGCTATCGATAGTCCGAGACCGCTGGCGAGCGCGACCCCGACGGCGACACCCCGGTCGCCGCGGAGGGTGAGAACGAACGCCACGATCCACGCGGTGATCGCCGCCACAATCGTCCACCACGCGTACGTCGCGAGGTCGTGGGCGAGGCTGCCGAACAGCCCGAGCCACAGCAGGGTCGAGCCGAGCCCGGCCATCACCCCGGCCGCGCCGATCGGGTGCGGCTCCCGGAACACCGGCCGGGACGGGCCGGGGAACAGGCCGGACGGCGGACGACCGAGCGCCGGCGGCGGGAATCCGGGCGGCGGCGGATAGGCCGGCGCCGGCCAGGCTGGGTGCCGCTCGCTCACGGGTTTACCTCCGTCTGCGCTGGTCGGTCACCGCCAGCCTAATCCCGCCCGCACGGGACGGCGGTGCGCGGCGACTTCTGCCACCATGGCCGGATGCGTCTGCCCCGTACCCTCGCCGGACTGACCGCTGCGGTGCTGTGCCTGACCGCCTGCGGCGGGACTCCCGGCGGCACCTCGGCGGCCGCCACACCCCAGTTCGTGACCCCGGCCGCCGAGTCATCGCCGGAGACCCTGGTGGCAACTCTGCCGTCGTCCGCAGCGGCGCCGAGCGCGTCGGCAAAGCCGAGCCCGACCCCCAGCAAAAGCGCCACCACGGCCGTCAAGGTGAAGTACGTCTTCCCGGTCAAGGCGTCGAACGTGGCGTTCCACCCGACCCACTCGAAGTACCCGGCGACCGACATCTTCGCCGACTGCGGCGAGACGGTGGTGGCCACGACCAGCGGCGTCGTGCTCGAGGTGAGCCTCAAGGACCTCTACGTGGAGGGTTCGCCGGACGGGCCGAACAACGGCGGCATGTCGGTGTCGCTGCTCGGCGACGACGGCGTCCGCTACTACGGCTCGCATCTCAGCAAGGTCAACACCAACATCAAGGCGGGCGTACGCGTCACGGCCGGCCAGCAACTCGGCAAGGTCGGCAAGACCGGCAACTCGAGCGGCGTCTGCCACCTGCACTACGGCATCTCGCCGCCGTGCGCCAAGGTCGGCGACTGGAAGGTGCGGCGCGGCGTGGTCTGGCCGGCCACCTTCCTCACCTCGTGGCGCAAGAGCGGGCAGAAGAGCCCGGTCGCCACCGTGAAGAGCTGGAAGAGCGCACACAACTGCAAGGCGTAAACGTCGAAGTGGGCGCGGGGCCGCACCCTCGCCCAAGAGATGCGGCCCCGCGCTGCCGGGAGAAAGGTCTCAGCTGAACTGGGCGAACCTCTTCTGGGTTCGGCCGTCCACGGTGGTGAACGCGCCGCCCATCGCGACGCTGTCCAGTTCGGGGTTGCTGGCCAGGGCGAGGACGCCCTCGACGCCGTTCGCGTCGGCGGTCCAGTCGAGCAGCCGGCCGTCGGCCACCGCGAGCGCGGCCAGCTTGACCCGGTTGTCGGCGCCGTCGACGCAACTGCCCTGGGTGCCGGTGCGGGCGGTGCTGCAGGCCCGGTCGAAGTGGCCACCGGCGTAGACCACGTCGTCGAGCACGGTGATGGCCTGCGCGTTCCCGTCGAACGTCGACGACCACCGCAGTTGCCCGCCCGGGGTGTACGCGCTGACCCGGCCGCCGTGCCCGCCGTGCGCCGAGTAGACGCCGGTCGAGGTGACCGCGAGGGCGTACGTGATGACCGGGGGTTGGGGTTTGAAGCCCGGAATCACGGCGGCTGTCGTCGGGTCGAACGCGACCAGACGGTCGTACCCAGAAAGGCCGTTGACCTTGTGGAATTTTCCGCCGGCATAGATCCGGCCGCCGCCGGCCGCGACGGTCTCGACCTGATCGTCGGCGGTGGGCCGCCATCTCGCGTCGAGCAGACCGGTGGTCAGGTTGAAGGCGGCGAGCTTGCCGCGCGGCTGGCCGTCCACCGCGGTGATCGCACCGCCCAGGTAGAGCCGGTTGCCGGCGGCCGCGGGCGCGTAGGGCCGGCCGCTGATCGCGTGCTTGAAGGTGGCGTGCAGCGCGCCGCTGAACGCGTCGACCCGGGCCAGGCTGTCCCGCGGATGCCCGCTGACCGTGCCGAAGTCCCCGGCGAAGTAGATCGATCCGCCGTTGACCACGAGCGCCTTGACCCGGCCGTCGGCGGCGGGCGCCCAGGACAGCAGGTGGCCGGTGCGGGCGTCGATGGCGGCGAGGTGGCCGCGGGCCACCGACCGGCCCCGGACGATCGCGGCGGTGAAGTCCCCGCCCAGGTAGACGACGTTGCCGCCGTAGGCGACGGTGAGGACGGCTCCGTTGAAGCTGGGCATCGAGTCGGAGGACTGCGCCAGGGCGGGCGCCGGCGCGGCGGCGAGGGCGAGCGCCGCGGCAGCCAGTCCGATCGTGAGTGTTTTCCCCGGGTAAGTCACGTTATTACCGTATTCCCCGGAGAAAGCCGCAGACGGTCGCGAAACGGACAGACCCGCAGGTGAGACGGCCGATGCCCGCCTGTCCGAACGGCTGATCTTGAGCGCGTGGGAGAGTTCCCTGGTGAACGTGGCCGTCATCGGACTGGGACTCATCGGCGGGTCACTGCTGCAGGCGCTGGAAGCGGCCGGGCATGCGGTGACCGGGTACGACGCGGACCCGGCCACGCGCGAGCTCGCGGAGAAGGACGGCCGGAACGTGGCCGGCTCGGTCGCCGAGGCGGCCGCGGGCGCCGAGATAGTCGCCCTCGCCGTACCCCTGCCGGTCCTGCCCGGGGTGATCGCCGAGCTGGCCGGTTACGACGGCCTGATCACCGATGTGACCTCGGTGAAGGGGCCGGTGCGGGCGCTGGGGATCCGGCGGTTCGTCGGCGGGCATCCGATGGCCGGCAAGGAGACGTCCGGCTATGCGGCGGCCGACCCGGCGCTGTTCGACGGGTGCGCCTGGGTGCTCTGCCTCGAGCCCGGCGAGACCGATCTGGACGACTGGCTCACCGCCGCCGCGCTGTTCACCGCACTGGGTGCGCGGGTCGTGCCGGCCACCGCGGCCGAGCACGACCGGGCCGTCGCCGAAATCAGCCACGTGCCGCACCTGCTCGCGGCCGCGCTCGCCCGGCGCCTGGTGGGCAACCCGCTGGCCGCCGCGCTGGGCGCCGGATCGTTCCGGGACGGCACCCGGGTGGCCGGCACCCGGGCCGAGTTGATCGCCGCGATGTGCGGCGGCAACGCGACCGCCACCCGCGAGGTGCTGACCGCCGTCATCGACGATCTGCGGCAGCGGCTCGACGAGCTGTCCGCCGCCGATCCGGTCGAGGCCCTGATCCCGGCCCTGCGCGAGGCCGGGGACGCTCGGCGGGCCTGGCCGCCGAAGCCCGGCGCGGCCGCCGAGGAGCCGGCCGGGGCCGAGGAACTGCTCGCGCTCGGACGGGCCGGCGGCTGGGTCACCGCGGTTTCGGAAAGTCGGGTCACCGTCCGGACAATGCGGCCAGAAAGTGACCGCATTACTCCCTAGGGTCGACGTAACAGCCGAAACCCAAGGAGATGACATGCCCGCTCAGGTCGGTCCGGTCAACACCGAGCAGGAGGGTCTGCTCGGCTACCTCGCCCAGATGCGCTTCGTGATCCGCCTGACGGCGTACGGGCTCAGTGCGGAGCAATTGCGAGCCACGCCCACCGCAAGCCCGCTCAGCGTCGGTGGCCTGATCAAACACGCCGCCTCCACCGAGGAGGGCTGGCTGTCGGTCATCCGGCGCGAGCCGCAGGAAGCGGATTACGCCCGGTACGAGGAGAACTTCAAGCTCGCCGACGGCGAGACGATCGAGGACGTGTTCGCGCGCTATGACCGGGTCGCCGAGCAGACCGAGAAGACGGTCACCGAGCTGGGCGATCTGAACTTCGAGATGCCGACCGACGGCGCGCCGTGGAACCGCCCGGACGTCACCCACTGGAACGTGCGGTGGATCCTGCTGCACCTGATCCAGGAGACCGCCCGGCATGCCGGGCACGCCGACATCATCCGCGAATCCATCGACGGCGCCACGGCGTACCCGTTGATGGCGGCGGCCGAAGGCTGGCCGGCCACCCCGTGGCTCAAGCCCTGGGAAAAGGAGAGCTAGGGGCGGTTGCCCTTGTCGAGGCGGATCACCCGGCGGTCGGTGACGATCGCGGTGACCAGGTCGCGCGGCGTGACGTCGAACGCCGGGTTGACCGCCTCGGACCAGGGCGTCACCTCGGCCGAACCGCGGTCCTCGATCGGCACCACGTCGCCGCTCGGGGTGTCCAGGTCGACCGTCGACTCGGGCGCGACGACCACGAACGGCAGGCCGGCCCGGCGGGCGCCGAGCGCGTGCGAGTACGTGCCGATCTTGTTGATCACGTCGCCGTTCGCACAGATCCGGTCGGCTCCGAGGATCACGGCGTCCACCTCGCCGCGGGCCATCAGGAACGGGCCGGCCGAGTCGACCGCGACCCGGTGCTCGATCCCCCACTGGCCCAACTCCCACGCGGTGAGCCGGGCGCCCTGCAGCAGCGGCCGGGTCTCGCTGGCGATCACCCCGCCGAGCTCGCCCCGGTGGTGCAGCTCGCGCACCACGCCCAGGGCCGTGCCGAGGACCACGGCGGCCAGCCCGCCGGTGTTGCAGTGGGTCAGCAACCGGGGTCGCCGGCCGCAGAGTTCGAGCATCAGGTCGGCGCCGCGCTTGGCCATCGCCTCGGAGGCGGCGATCTCCTCGTCGCGCACCCGGCAGGCCTCGGCCAGCACCGCGGCCGGCCCGGCCGGCAACAGGGCCGCCGCGCGCCGGACCCCGCGGGCCAGGTTGACCGCGGTGGGCCGGGCATGTTCGAGGCGCTCGACCGCCGCGGCCAGCGCCGCCGGGTCGTCGGCATGCACCTGGGCGGCCAGCGCCACCCCGAACGCGCCGGCCACGCCGAGCGCCGGTGCGCCCCGGACCGCCAGCGACTGAATCGCCGTCACCAGGGCCGGCACGGTGTGCAGGCGCAGGATCCGGAGCTCCTTGGGAAGCACTGTCTGATCGATGATCTCGACGGCCCCGTCCACCCAATCGATCGTCTGCACGGCCCGAGCGTAGCCGTCTAACCTGGCCGCATGGCATCTCGTGATCCGGTCGACGACCTTCGCCGCATCGCCTTCCACCTGGAGCGGGCCAACGAGGCGACCTATCGGGTGCGGGCGTTCCGGTCGGCCGCCGCCACCGTCGCCGCGCTGCCGGCCGACGAGCTGGCGGCCCGGGTCGCGGCCGGCACGCTGTCCGAGCTGTCCGGGGTCGGCGACGTCACCGCCCGCTGCATCGCCGAGTCGCTGGCCGGCGAGGAACCGGTCTACCTGCGCCGGGTGGCGTCGACCGCGGGCACCGACCTGACCGCGGCCGCGGCCGCGCTGCGGGACGCACTGCGCGGTGACTGCCACTCGCACACCGACGCCTCCGACGGCGGCTCGCCGATCGAGGAGATGGCCCTCGCCGCGGTCGAGCTGGGCCACGAATACCTGGTGATCACCGACCACTCGCCGACGCTGAAGGTGGCCAACGGGCTGAGCCCGGCCCGGCTGCGCCGCCAGCTCGATCAGGTGGCCCGGCTCAACGACGCGCTGCCCGACGGGTTCCGCATCCTCACCGGCATCGAGGTCGACATTCTCGAGGACGGCTCGCTCGACCAGGAGGACGAGCTGCTGGCCCGGCTCGACGTGGTGGTCGGCTCGGTGCACAGCAAGCTGCGCGACGAGTCACCCCGGATGACCAAGCGGATGCTGGCCGCGATCGCGAACCCGCACCTGGACATCCTCGGCCACATGACCGGCCGCAAGGTCCCGGCCGGCGGCGAGGGCGACAAGGGACACCGGGCCGGCCGCACCCGCCCGCCGAGCACGTTCGACCTGCCGAAGGTGCTCGCCGCGGTGGTCGAGCACGGCAAGGCCATCGAGATCAACTCCCGGCCGGACCGGCTCGACCCGCCGAAGCGGATGCTCACCGTCGCGGTCGAGGCCGGCTGCCTGTTCAGCATCGATACCGACGCGCACGCCCCCGGCCAGCTCGATTGGCTGGGCAACGGCTGCGAGCGGGCCGCGCTGTGCGGGGTGCCGGCCGAGCGGGTGGTGAACACCTGGTCGCTCGATCGACTCCTGGAATGGACTGCGGGACACAATTGAGTTGTCCCGTCCCGTAAGGTCCATTCGTGGGACGAATTGACGACCTCGCTGACCGTTACGTCGAGGACTGGGCCGAGCTCAACCCGACCGGGGCGACCTATGTCGGCATCGCCGGTCATGACGACAAGACCGACGACCTATCTCCAGAGGGCTTCGAGGCCCAGGCCGAGCTGACTCGGCGCACCATCAACGAGCTCGATGTGGTCGAGCCCGAGCACGAGTCCGAGCAGGTGGCCAAGGACGCCATGCTGGAACGGCTCGGTCTCGAGCTGGCCACCTACGACGCCGGGCACTCGAAGAGCGCGATCAGCGTGATCACCAGCGGCCTGCACGGGCTGCGCGGGGTCTTCGACGTGATGGCCACCGAGGGCGACGAGGCGGTCGCCAACATCGCGGCCCGGCTCAACTCGTTCGCCGGCGCCGTCGAGCAGTACAAGACGACGCTGCGCGAAGAGGTCGAGGCCGGCCGGGTCAGCGCCCGCGCGCAGCTGCTGGCGGTCGCCGAGCAGTGCGACGCGTGGACCGACCCGACCCGCGACGACTTCTTCCACGGCCTGGTCCGCCGGCTCGACGCGAGCGGCGCGCTCGCGACCGAGCTGGAGCGGGGGGCCACCGCGGCCACCGCCGCCACCGTCGGCTTCGGCACGTTCCTGCGCGAGGAGCTGGCGCCGCGCGGGCGGGAGAAAGAGGCGGCCGGCCTCGAGCGGTACGAATTGGCGTCGCAATACTTCCTGGGCGCCAAGGTCGACCTGCAGGAGACGTACCTCTGGGGTTTCGACGAGCTGGCCCGCCTCGAGCGGGAGATGGACGTCTGCGCGGTCGCCATCGGCGGCTCGGGCACCTCGGTGCCCGAGGCGGTCGCGACCCTGGACGCCGACCCGGCCCGCAACATCCCGGGTAAGGAAGCGTTCCGCGACTGGATGCAGGCGCTCGCCGACAAGGCGATCTCCGAGCTGAACGGCACCCACTTCGACATCGAGCCGCCGGCTCGCAAGATCGAGTGCTGCCTGACCCCGACCAGCGACGGCGGCATCTACTACACCGGCCCGAGCGAGGACTTCTCCCGTCCCGGCCGGATGTGGTGGGCGGTCCCCGAGGGGATCACCGAGTTCTCCACCTGGCGCGAGGTCACCACGGTCTACCACGAGGGCGTGCCCGGCCATCACCTGCAGGTCAGCCAGACCCTGCTGCGCGCCGACCTGCTCAACCGCTGGCAGCGGCTGCTCTGCTGGTGCTCGGGCCACGGCGAGGGCTGGGCGCTGTACGCCGAGCGCCTGATGGACGATCTCGGCTACCTGGAAGACCCGGGCGACCGGCTCGGCATGCTCGACGGCCAGGCGCTGCGGGCGGCCCGGGTGATCGTCGACATCGGCATGCACCTGGAGCTGGAGATCCCGCGGGACAACCCGTTCGGCTTCCACCCGGGCGAGCGCTGGACCCCGGAGCTGGGCTGGGAGTTCCTGCGGGCGCACACTCGGATGTCCGACGAGGTGCTGCGCTTCGAGTGGAAGCGTTACCTGGGCTGGCCGGGGCAGGCGCCGTCGTACAAGGTGGGCGAGCGGATCTGGTTGCAGGCGCGTGAGGAGACGAAGCAGCGCAAGGGTGCTGATTTCGACCTCAAGACCTTCCACCGGGACGCGCTCAACCTCGGCTCGCTGGGCCTCGACCCGTTGCGTAAGGCACTCGGGCGCCTCTGATCAAAATGATCAAATCGGGCTTTTCTGCGGATCACTCCGGAGAAAAGCCCGATTTGTCGTTCGGCCCGCATTACCTAATGCCATTCTTAAGCACTCTGCAACCGATTGACTACACGCCGTAAATAGCTCGGCCGAAGCATAATCGTTATGTATTGCGAATCTCGTATCTTTTCGCGCGCCCTTAGGGCCGTTACCATCCTCGCGGTGGTTGATCGCGTGCCGGACGCACTCTGTGCTGGGATTTCATCCTCAGCGCAACAGAGCTGGAACACGCGTCGCATCCACTGGTAGCCACTGCCGTATCCACCGATCAGCCGAGCCAATACTGACCCTTGGCAAGGGGTTAGTTGAGGATTTCTCGGATAGATTGGCCCGGATCCGTGCGCTTATCCGGCTACGGACAGTAGTCGTCACAACGGCTCATCGCGTGTTGCATGGCGGAGGAACGAAAGCAATGAACAGCCGGCGAACCCGTTTACGCTCCGCTCTCGCGGTGATCTTGACGGTTTTGGTACTTGTGCCGACCGCCGTCCTCTTCGGACGGGTCTGGCAGCAGAATTCGGACCTGCGGGCGCAGACCGACCTCGAGCGAGAGGGCGTGCAGTACATCACCGCCCTCGCACCGCTGGTCAGCGCGCTCGCCGAGTCGCAGTCCTCGGCGCTGCAGGGGGTCACCGCCCCGCCCGACTCGCTCGCCACCGCCGTCTCCCGGGTCTCGGCCCTGGACAGCAGCCTGGGCGACGACCTCAAGACTAAGGAACGTTGGGCGGATCTGCAGGACAAGATCGCCAAGCTGCCCAAGGCCACCGGCGGCCCGCTCGGCATCCTGCAGGCGCACACCGAGGCGACCGACCTCGCGCTCGCGCTCTACAGCGCCGTACGCCGCAACTCGGAACTGGCCCGCGACCCGGACAGTGACGTTTCCAACCTGCAGCAGGCCGTCGCCATCGACATGCCGACCACGGTGATCCTGGTGAGCCGGATGGCCGACTACGCGCAGGCCCTGCAGACCGCGACCGGCACCACCCAGGCCACCCTCGCGATCCAGTTCGGCCAGGAGGTGCTCGCCGTACAGGACTCGGTGAACTCGCTGACCGAGAGCCTGCAGAACGCGGTCGACAACACCAAGAGCTCGACCCTGAGCGGCGGCCTGGTCACCACGCTCGACTCCTTCCGCCGGGGTGTCGAGTCGATGACCCGTGGCGCCAACCCGGGTGGCACCCCCAACGTCGCGACCATGTCGACCGCGCAGACCGCGCTGCAGACCGCGCTCAACGCGCTGGCCGGCGTGACGCTCAAGGAGATGGACAAGCTCCTCGCCGACCGGGCCGACTCGCTGAGCTACCGGCGGGTCGAAGCCCTGCTGGCCGCCGCGGTGGCCGTGCTGCTGGTGATCGGCGCGCTGGTGCTGCCGGTGCTCAGCCGCCGCCGGGAGGAGAGCGAGCCGGTCACCACCGGCTACACCGGCCCCGGCGAGTCGACCCGCGACATCGCGGCCGGCCGGCCGGCCGCGCCTTACGGCGGCCAGTACGACCTGACCCCCGCATACGGCGACAACGACCCGACACGGCGGGAGCGTTCCGGTGCTGTTCGGTAAATTCCGAATTCTGGGCAAGCTTGCCCTTCTCGTCCTCGTGCCACTGCTCGGCGTCGTGGCGCTGAGCGTGCCGATCATCGTCACGCGTATCAACGACGCGCAGAACGCGCAGAACATCACCAACACCGTCCAGCTCGGCACCCGGGTCAGTACCGCCGTGCAGGAGCTTCAGGAGGAGCGACTCCTCTCGATCGGCTTCCTGTTCGGCCTGATCCAGCAACCCGAACTGGCCGTGCAGCGGGCCAAGGCCACCGACGCGGTGGCCCGGATCGCGGACGGTGGCGACCAGCCGATCAGCAAGGACCTGCGCCGCGCCCTGCGCAACATGTCCAAGCTGGACAACACCCGGCTGAACGTGAGCAACCGCGCGATCCGCCCGGACACCCTGATCACCGAGTACACCGACGTGATCACGCCGATGATCGACGGGCTCGCCCTCACCGAGGGCGCCGACCTGACCACCAGCGTCGGCCGGCAGCTCCTGGCACTCGACCAGGCACTGCGCACCGACGACATGATCAGTCAGGCGTCCGGCTTCCTGACCACCGCGACGATCACCAAGAACACCGGCTTCGTCACGCTGTTCTACGGCAAGCTGGTGCAGCTCCAGCAGGTGATCGCGAGCGCCGAGGCGTTCTTCACCGACGCGCAGTACAAGCTGTACCTCGGTGCCCAGGACGCGTTCTCGGCCCGGGTCGGCACCGACTTCCTCGCCGAGGCCGCGACCAACCCGGCCACCGCGGTCAACCAGCTGCAGATCCGGACGCTGTTCCCGTCGCTGCGCTCGGTGCTCGTTCTCGGTGGCTTCGTGGAGAAGCGGGTCGCCGCGGACGTCAACGACATCGCGACGAACAACCGCAACGCGGCCCTCCGGGACGCCTTCCTCATCGGTGGCGGCTCGCTGCTCCTGCTGCTCCTGGTGATCGCGCTGAGCATCTTCATGGCCCGCGCGGTCGCCCGGCCGCTGCGCCGCCTCACCGGCTCCGCCGACCGGATCGCCCGCGCCGCCGAGGCCGAGCTCGAACGGGTCGCCGACGACGAGACGGAATCGGTACGGCCGATCCGACTCGACCCGGTCGACGTCGAGGCCCAGGACGAGATCGGCGACCTGGCCCGCGCGTTCGACCGGGTGCAGACCACCGCCGCCCGGCTGGTGGAACGCCAGGTGCTCGGCCGCCGCAACGTCGCCCAGATGTTCGGCCACGTCGGCCGGCGCACCCAGAACCTGGTCGGCCGCCAGCTCGCCCTGATCGACAACCTGGAGCGCAAGGAAGCCGACAGCGACCGGCTCCGCGACCTCTACCGGCTCGACCACATGTCCAGCCGGCTGGGCCGGAACGCGTCCTCGCTGGTCGTGCTCTCCGGCGGGGCCGGCGCGGACGAGCACATGGCACCGCTGCCGCTCTCCGACGTCGTCCGGCTCGCCCTCGGTGAGATCGAGGACTACACCCGCGTCGACGTGGAGGTCCCCGAGGAGATCGTGGTCGTGCCGGCCGTCCTGGCCGACCTGACGCTGCTGCTCGCCGAGCTGATGGAGAACGCCACCGCGTTCTCCCCGCCGCACACCCGGGTGCTGATCTCGGCCGCCGAGATGCGCGGCGGTGCCCGCCTCGCGATCATCGACAACGGCCTGGGCATGACGCCCGAGCGGATGGCCGAGGAGAACTCCCGGCTCACCCGCCGTGAGCGTCTGGACCTGGTGCCCACCGAGGTGCTCGGCCTGTTCGTGGTCGGCCGGCTCGCCCGCCGGCACGGCATCGAGGTGACCCTGACCGACACCCCCGACGGCGGTGTCACCGTCTGGGTCGACCTGACCCCGGCGCACCTGATCTCCCGGGTGCAGAGCAGCACGTCGATGCCCTCGCCGTTCGGTCCGGCCCCGGTGCCGAACTACCAGACGGCCGAGTTCTCCCAGGTCATCGCCGGTTCGGCCGCGCGCGCCTCGGTGCCCGGCAGTCAGTTGCCGTTCGACCCGAACGTGCTCGAGCGGGCCACCCGCACGCTCGAGACCGGCCACTCCTGGAACGCCTTCGCGGCACCCGCCCGGGAGGCCGCTCCGGCTTACGAGGCGGAGCCGGTCTACGACGCCGAGCCCGTCTGGGCGCCGGCCCAGGTCTACCAGCAGCCGGTTGCCCCGCAGCCGCCTTACGACCTGGGTGCCCCGGTGGCCGGCCGGGTTCCGGCTTCGCTGCCGGAGCTGCCCGCCGCCGGTCCGTCGGCGTGGACCCAGGCCCCGGTCGAGGCACCGCAGCCGACCTGGAACAATGTGCCGGCCGAGGCCCCGCCGCTGATCCCGCAGCAGCGCACGGGCGAGCAGAACCCGTACGAATATCAGGCGTACGCCGCTCCGCAGTACACCGAGCCGCACCCGTACGCCCAGCCCGAATACGCTCAGCCTGAGCCGTACGCCCAGCCTCAGCCCTACGCTCAGCCCGAGCCGGCCTATCAACCGCCGGCCGAGGAGCGGCCGCTCCGGCGCCGGGTTCCCGGCAGCCAGCTGCCGGCCGAGTCGGCCTCGGCGCTGCCCACCGCACCGCCGTCGCAGAACGACGCGGTGGCCGCGCGGGCCGCTTTCGACGACTTCGAGGCCGGTGTGAACCGGGCTCAGTGGGACGTCGCCGAGACCGAGATGACGGCACCCCCGTCAGCCGGTCACGCACCACTCGCCCGCCGGGTTCCGGGGGCCACTTTGCCGCGGGAGGCGCAGAACACGCCGCCCCCGCCTGCTCCGGCACCTCCGCTCGATCCGGATGCCGCACGAGCACTCATGGAGCAGTTCGAGTACGGAGTCGCACTCGCACTGAATGAAACTCAGCCACAACACGAGGGACAACCGCGATGACATCCCCCTACACGGAAACCGGCAACGGTCAGAGCTACGGCCAGCCCCAGCTGAGCGCCGAGGCGAAGACCTTCAACTGGCTGCTGGACTCGTTCACCTCCGGTACCGCGGGTGTGATCGAAGCCATCGCGGTCTCCTCCGATGGCCTGCTCATGGCGATGTCCGCGATCAAGGACCGGCCCAACGCCGAGCGCCTGGCCGCGGTCGTCTCCGGCCTGACCAGCCTGTCCGGCGGCGCCGCGAGCTGGTACCGGCTGGGTGCGCTGAACCGGGTCATCATCGACATGCAGGACGGTTACCTGCTGGTCACCGCGATCAGCGCCGGCTCGGTGCTCGGCGTCATCGCGGACCGGACGGCCAACCTCGGCACCCTCGCCTACGAGATGACGTTGTTCGCGACGCGCGCCGGTGGCGCGCTGAGCCCGCGTCTGATCGCTGAGCTGAAAAACGCCGTTCAGCAATGACCTATCCGGACCCCGACGACCCGGCGCGACCGGCTCGACCGAGCGTCCGGCCCTTCCTGCAGTCTGGCCCGCACACGGCCGGCGGTTACCGTCCCGCACCCGGGAACGAACCGCCGGTCGATGAGCAGACCACGACACTGCGCCCGTTCGTCATCACGTCCGGGCGCACCGACGGCACCGATCCCGAGATCGGGATGGAAACCCAGGTGACCGTTACCCACGCCGCCGTTCCTGTGCGGCTGTCGCCGGAGATGCGCGCCATCGTTGCGCTCTGCGGCGACCCACTGTCCGTGGCGGAGATCTCCGCCCGGCTGCGCCTGCACCTGGGCGTGACCCGCATCCTCGTCGGCGACCTGCGCGCCGCCGGCCAGCTGGACGTCCATGTGCTGGACAACGACTCCCCCGACCCTGAGACCATCATGCGAGTGATCCGTGGACTTCGTGCAATCACCTGACCCCATCCGCGGCACCGCCCGGGTGGGTAACGACCAGCCGAAGAAGGCTCCGGTCCCGGTGAAAATCATCGTGGCCGGCGGTTTCGGTGTCGGAAAGACGACAACCGTGGGCGCCATCTCAGAGATCGCCCCACTGACCACCGAGGCCGAGATGACTTCGGCCTCGGTCGGCATCGACAACCCGGGCCAGGCCGTCACGAAGACCACGACGACCATCGCGATGGACTTCGGCGTGCTCACCATCGACCAGACGCTGAAGCTCTACATCTTCGGTACGCCCGGCCAGCCGCGGTTCGCGTTCATGTGGGACGACCTGATCAAGGGCGCGCTCGGTGCGCTGGTCGTGGTGGACACCAACCGGATCGACGACTGCTATCCGGCGGTCGACTACTTCGAGCGGGCCGGTCTGCCGTTCGTGGTCGGAGTGAACACCTTCAATGGCCAGATGAACTACAACCTCGAAGAGGTTCGGTGGGCGCTGGCCGTCCGGGAGGACGTTCCAGTCCTCTCCTTCGATGCCCGGTTCCGCTCTTCCGTGCGGGACGCCCTGCTTGTAGTCCTCGACCAGGCGCTTGACAAGGCCATACGTGCGAAGTCCACGTAGGGTGTCGGTCAGGTCGCACAGATCGAGGTTTTCAAATCGGCCTTCCAGCGGGCAGAGTGGTGGTGGACTACCCGCACAGGAAGGACGGTGACGTGCGAGGCGGATTGGACGATGCGCTCGACAAGCTCGCGCGCCGTGATGAGCTGCGCCGACGAGCGTCCGGAGACACTTCCGGTCCATCGCCGGCAGTTTCTGAGCTGGTCGAAGCGATCGCCGCCGTCGTGGCCCGTCACCCGGAGCTGGGGGTGACCGTCGGCGCCGAGGGGGGCGGCGAGCCGGTCCTGCTGCATTTCTTCTTCGCCGAGGGCCAGGTGCAGGTGTCCGCCGACACCGCGGTCGCTCCGGCCGAGCCGGCCCCGACCGCCCGGCACGCCGATTTCGTCGTCGACGTGGACGAGCCGGTGGTCGAGCAGCAGCAGCACTACTACGCCACGCACGACGACCAGGACCGCTACGGCTATTACCCCGAGTCGGACACCGCCGAGCGACGTTACGGGTCGTTCGACCAGCCGCCGGCCGAGTCGTACTACAACGCCGCCCACGACGTCGGTGAAGACTCTCGCGACCTGGGTGCCCGCATGCGCGACCTGGGCATGGCCGCGCGCGGCCCGGCCCCGGAATACCCGCCGCACCCGTTCGCGGCCACCCCGCCGCCACCGGTGCCGACGTCGGCGCAGGAGTCCACCCGCCGCATCCACGCCTCCGAGATCCCGCATCAGCCGCAGCCGCAGCGTGCCGCCGGCATGCCGACGCCGCTGCCCAAGCCGATCCCGCTGAAGGTGGAACGGCCGGAGGAGACCGAGATGGCCGCCCGTCGGCTGGCCGCTCTGCTGCGGGATGATCCGTCGCTGCTGAACCAGCCGCCGCCGGCCTAAAGGAAATGACGCTCCGTGGTGTCGCCATCGCCGGTCGACACCACGCTGAGTAGACCCCAGATGCCCGATCTTGGCCGTTTATGGCCGGCCTGAGATGTCTGGGTTGGGCCGTTCGGCCACATAAAGTAATGACAGCTTGATTCACACTCCGTGACTGCATAGCGTTCCAGCCGCCCCTGCTGTGCTGGTTCCGGAGAGAGAATTCATGTCGCTGCCCGAAGTCCACCTCGCCAGTGGCACGTGTGCCGAAGCCACCCGCCTGGCCCCGGTCGCCGCCGCTATCCGAGCCCAGGGCCTGCTCAACCCGGTCCTGGTCGCCTCCGGCACCGATGTTTCCCGCGCCCACATCTCGATGGGCATGGCCTCGGATCTGACCCTGCCGACGCCGGCCGACCAGGCCACCGCGATCCGCCACTACGACCAGCTGTGGGCCGAGCGCACCCCGGCCGCCGTGCTGGTGCGCGGCGACAACCTGGCGGCCGCGCTGGCCGCGTACTGGCGGCGCATCCCGGTGCTGCACCTGGACGCCGGACGGCGCTCCGGCACGCCCGAGGCCGACCACATGGACGCCGACCGCCGGCTGCTCGCCCAGGTCGCGACCGTGCACCTGGCGGCGGCGCCGCTGGCCGCGATGAACCTGCTCGACGAGTCGGTGGTGGCCGGCGACATCCTGCTGACCGGTGGCACCGCGGTCGACGCGGCCCGGATGCTGACCGCCCGGCTGCGCGCGGCCGGCACCCCACGGCCTAACCGGGTGCTCCTGGTCGGCGTGGACGACGCGTACGACCGGCCGGTCCGGGAGGCCATGCTCGACCTGGCCGTCCGCTTCCCCGACCTGGACGTGATCGGCGCCCGGACGTCCACGCACGAGCGGGCCCGGCTGGTCGCGGCGGCCGACCTGGTGCTCGCCGACGACTTCGACCTGGCCGAGGAAGCCCTGGCCGCCGGGGTGCCGGTGCTGGTGCCGGGCGAGGGACGCGAACTGTCCGAGGCCCTGCATCTGGGCAGCGCCCGGCTGGTCGAGCCGAACGCCGAGACCCTGGTGCGCGAGCTCGGGCAGCTGCTGGACAGCCGGCTGCGGCGCGACTCGATGCGCGCGCTCGGCACCCCGTACGGCGACGGGCTCGCCGCCGGCCGCATCGCGCAAGCCACCGCCGCCCTGCTCGGCCAGGGCCAGTTTCCCGACCCGATGCCCGCCCGGAAGCAGACCGAGGAGCCCACATGGATGTCGTAGGTTTCTGGACCAGGTCGTGGATCAGTGACGACGGAACCGCCGTGCGCAAGCTGCTCGCGCCGGACGTCGAGGTGGAGTGGAACCTCGACGCCCCGGTCGACGACGAGGAGCTGATGCAGGTACAGCACCGCATCGCGGCCTTCGCCGACTCGGTCACGGTAACCGGCCAGACGGTCGCCGAGGACGGCGCCGCGGTCGTCTACGACCTGACGGCACCGTTCGGCACGGCCCGGATGATCGAGTTCCTGGCCGTCGTGGAAGGCCGGATCACCGAGGTACGCCAGGTGTACGACGTGACCTCGACCGACCGCTACTTCCCCGGGCTCTACGCGAACTAGAAGCGCAACTAGGCGCGTTCCAGAAGAGCGAACAGCTCGGTCCAGTGCCGCAGCTCGGACGGCTGGTGGTACATCGCGGTGTCGCTCATCGTGTAGCCGTGCGGGGCGTCCTCGTACAGCTCCGAGCGGTAGGTGACGCCGGCCTCGTCGAGGGCCGCCTCGAGCGCCTTGATCTGGTCGGGCGTCATCGAGCCGTCGTTGTCGGCGTGCCCGAAGTACACCTCGCCGGTGATCGAGCCGACCGCCAGGTGCGGGCTGTCCTCGGCGTCGGTGACCACGCCGCCGGCGTGGAAGCTACCCAGCGCCTTGATCCGGTCGGGGTGCGCCGCGATGGCCCGCAGCCCGTTGCGCCCGCCCATGCAGTAACCGACAAGCACCACCGGCTCGTCGGAGACGCCCGGCTGGGCGGCGAAGAAGTCGAGGTACGAGCCGGTGTCGGCGGCGACCCGCTCGGCGGTGAGCGCCTGCATCATCGGCCCGAGCCGGCCGAAGGCGGCGCCCCGCTTCTCCGGGTCGGCCAGCTCCTCCGGGGTGATCAGCGGTCCGCTCGCGTTGCGGTAGAAGAGGTTCGGCACCAGCACGGCGTAGCCGCGCTCGGCGATCCGCTCGGCCATCTCGGCGAGCCGGGGCCGCAGGCCGAACGCGTCCATGAAGAACAGGACGCCGGGGAACGGTCCGTCGCCATCCGGCTGGACGAGGTACGCCTCGGCGGTGCCGTCCGCGGTCGGGACCTGCACGGTAGTGGTCTGCATCTGCGCCTCCTGCTTTTGATCAAGGGAAACGTAGCACCCAACCGGGGATCGATCCCCAGTCTCGTCGGTACCCTGTCCGACATGCCCCATCGTTTGCGCGCGGACGCGGAACGCAACCGCACGGCGCTGCTCAGCGCCGCTCGGGAGATCTTCGGCGAGCAGGGCCTGGACGCGTCGCTCGACGAGATCGCCCGCCGGGCCGGCGTCGGCAACGCCACCCTGTACCGCCGCTTTCCCACCCGCCGCGACCTGATCGCCGAGGTCTTCGCCGGCCAGATGAACGAGTATGTCGAATTGGCCGACCACGCCATGCAGGAGCCCGAGCCGTGGGCCGCGTTCGCCGGTTACCTCACCCGGCTCTTCGAACTGCAGGCCACCGACCGGGGTCTGTCCGAGCTGCTGGTCAGCACCAGCTTCGACGACGACGCGCGTCTTTCCGACCTGCGCGTGGCCGCGCAACGCGGCGCCTCCGAGGTGATCGCCCGGGCGGTCGGCGCCGGCGTGCTGCGCCCCGACTTCACCCGCCGCGACCTGAGCATCCTGATGCGCGCCAACGCCGGCGTGATCCAGCGTTCCCCCGAGCCGGACGCCTGGAAGCGCCAGCTGGCACTACTCCTCGACGGCCTGGCCGCACGGTAAGTCATTTAAGGATGTTTAAGGTCTGAACAAGGTCCTTTAACGACCCACCGGCCAAGAATCGACTCCGTCGTCACCACCTGCGATCGGAGTCACCCATGCAACGCAGCCGTCTGCGTCTCGCCATCTATGCCTCGGCGGCCGTCCTCGCCGTCGGCGGTGGCGTCGGCGCGGCCGTCGCGGCCACCAACCCGTCCACCACGGCCGCGGGCGTCCTCACCGCCACCTTCACCAAGGACAGCGACTGGGGTTCGGGCTACCAGGCGAAATACACGATCAAAAACGCTACGGGTACGGCGGTGAACGGCTGGCAGGTCGCCTTCGGACTGCCGTCGACCGCGAAGCTGGGCAGCTTCTGGGATGCCGCGGTCACCGTCTCGGGCAGCACCGCCACCGCGAAGAACCCGAGCTGGGCCACCACCATCCCGGCCGGCGGCACCGCCGAGTTCGGCTTCATCGTGGCCGGCAGCGGTAACCCGACCACCTGCACGATCAACGGCGCGTCCTGCGCCGGCGGGGCGACCACGGCGCCGACCACCGCCCCGACCACGAAGCCCACCACGGCGGCGCCGACCACCGCTCCGACGACAGCCCCGACGACGAAGGCGCCGACCACGGCTCCCACCACCGTTCCGCCGACGACCACGCCGCCCACTGGCGGGGGAAGCGTGCTCGTCGCCCCGTACGTCGATATGGGTCTTCTCTCCAACGGCTCGACCACGCTCGCCCAGCTGGGCACCAGCGGCAACGTCAAGTCGTTCAGCCTGGCCTTCGTGACCAGCGTCGGCTGCAAGGCGAGTTGGTTCAACGCGTTCGACCCGCGGCAGAAGCAGTTCGCCGACCAGATCGCCGCGATCCGCGCGGCCGGCGGCGACGTGAAGGTGTCGTTCGGCGGTGCTACCGGCATCGAGCTGGCCCAGGCCTGCACCAGCGTCGCCACCCTGCAGGCCGAGTACCAGGCGGTCGTGACGGCCTACAACCTCAAGTACATCGACCTGGACATCGAGGGCGCGGCGGTGGCCGACCCGACCACGATCGCCCGGCGCTCGACCGCGCTGGCCGCCCTGCAGAAGGCCAACCCGGGCCTGAAGATCTCGCTGACCCTGCCGGTGCTGCCCGAGGGCCTCACCGTCGACGGCGTCAACGTGGTCAAGTCGGCCAAGGACGCCGGCGTGAACCTGGACCTGGTCAACATCATGGCGATGGACTACGGCCGCTCCGCCCAGGACTACGGCGACCTCGCGATCCAGGCCGTCAAGTCCACCAAGGACCAGATCAAGCAGCTGTACGGGAACAGCGACGCCGCCGCCTTCAAGATGGTCGGGGTCACGCCGATGCTGGGCGTGAACGACGACCAGGGCAAGTTCCTGCAGAGCGACGCCCGGGACCTGATCGCCTTCGCGAACGCCAACCACCTCGGCTTCGTCTCCTACTGGGAGGCGAACCGGGACAAGAACGCCTGCCAGGGTGCGCTGTTCCAGTGCACCAACGTGACGCAGACGCCGTTCGAGTTCAGCAAGATTTTCGCCGGCTTCACCGGCTAGGGCTTTCCTCTCATCCCCAAAAGGTAAGAAAGCGCGGCTCCGGGTCCCCCAAACCCGGAGCCGCGCTCGTTACGCCAGTCCGCGGCCCGCGGTGGCCAGGGCCTCTTCCGCGACATCCCACAGCGCGGTGCCGGCCGGGGCGTCGAGCCACAGGTTCAGCGAGACCCGCAGGGCCAGGAGAAAGGTGGCGGCGGTCATTCTCGCCCGTACGCCTCGGGGGTCTTCTTCTTTCAATCGGCGCGTGACCTCCGCGGCCAGATCTCGCTCCGCCGCGGCGAAGGTTTGCATCTGGGCGGCCAGAACCGTCGGGTGCGTGCGCAGCAACCGGCTCTGCGCCACCGTGCGCGGGTCGAGGTCGCCGACCTCGTGGTTGAAGCCGGCGGCGGCCGCGGTGAGCGCCTGCCACGGCGTCTCGTCGGACGGCCGGGCGCGCACGGCGTCGACAAGCCGCTGGATCCGCTGGAAGTCGCCGTACATCAGCGCTTCCTCTTTGCTCCCGAAGTAGTTCGAGAACGTGCGCCGGGAAACCCCGGCGTCGTCGGCGATCGCCTCGACCGTGATCCGGTCCAGGCCGTGCTCCATCGCGAGCCGGACCGCCGACTCATGCAGGGCCTGCCGGGTGGCGGCCTTTTTGCGCTCACGGAGCCCCGGCTCCGCCGTCGTGCTCATGCCCTGAGCGTACCGGCGTGTGACTTGCTTCTCAATGGGAAAGATTGCGCAATGAGAAGCGTCCTCCGATAGTTGTATCTGACAACTACTCGTCCGCTGGAGGCTGCTTGATGAGCGCCAAGCCCATGACTCACCGCCAGATCATGGAGGCACTCTCCGGCCTCCTGCTGGTGCTCTTCGTCGCGATGGCCAGCTCGACCATCGTTTCCACCGCCCTGCCCACGATCATCGGGGCGCTCGACGGCAGCCAGACCCAGTACACCTGGGTGGTCACCGCCAGCCTGCTCACCGCCACCGCGTCCACCCCGATCTGGGGCAAGCTCGCCGACCTGTTCAGCAAGAAGCTGCTGGTCCAGATCTCGATCGTGGTGTTCGTGGTCGGCTCGATGGTCGCCGGCCTCGCCCAGACCGCCCCGCAGCTCATCGCCGCCCGCGCGTTCCAGGGCCTCGGCATGGGCGGCGTGCAGGCGCTGGTCCAGATCGCGATCGCCGCGATGATCCCGCCCCGCGAGCGCGGCCGGTACAACGGCTACCTCGGCGGCGTGATGGCGGTGGCCACGGTCGGCGGCCCGCTGCTCGGCGGCGTCATCGTCGACACCGCCTGGCTCGGCTGGCGCTGGTGCTTCTACATCGGCGTGCCGATCGCCATCATCGCCCTGGTCGTGCTGCAGAAGACGCTGAACCTCGCGGTCATCCGCCGGGAGAACGTCAAGGTCGACTACCTCGGCGCCACCCTCATCGCGGCCGGTGTCAGCACCCTGCTGATCTGGGTGTCGTTCGTGGACAGCTCATTCGCTTGGCTCTCTTGGCAGACGTACGCCATGGTCGGTCTTGGTCTTGTTCTTCTGGCCCTGGCCGTCTGGGTGGAGTCCCGGGTCGCCGAGCCGGTCGTCCCGCTGGACATCGTCAAGAAGCGCGGCACCGCCCTGGCGATCATCGCGAGCCTCTCGGTCGGCATGGCCATGTTCGGCGGCGCGGTCTTCCTCGGTCAGTACTTCCAGATCGGCCGCGGCTACAGCCCCACCGAGGCGGGTCTGCTCACCATCCCGATGATGGCCGGCGTGCTGGTCTCCTCGACCATCTCCGGCCGCCTGATCAGCAAGACCGGCAGGATCAAGCCGTACATCGTGGCCGGCACGATCGTGCTTGTCGCCGGCTTCGCCGGCCTGTCGATGCTCGACCACGAAACCCCGCTCTGGTACGTCGGTATCTCGATGGCCCTGGTCGGCATCGGGGTGGGCATGTCGATGCAGAACCTGGTCCTGTCGGTGCAGAACACGGTGTCGCTGAAGGACATCGGCGCGGCCAGCTCGACGATCGCGTTCTTCCGTTCGCTGGGCGGCACGATCGGCGTCTCGGTGCTGGGCGCGGTCCTGGCCCACCGGGTCACCGACAACCTGACCCACGAGCTGGCGGCCGCCGGCATGTCGTCGAGCGGCAGCGCCGCCTCGTCGAGCAGCCTGAACCTCTCAGTCCTGCCGGACGCGATCCAGCACCTGGTCCGCGCGGCCTACGGCGACGCGACCGGGCACATCTTCCTGATCTCGGCGGCCGTCGCCGTGGTCGGCGTGGTGGCCGCCGCGTTCATGAAGCCCACCGACCTGCGCTCAACGGTCGACCTGGGCGCGCCCTCGTTGAATGAGGAGAGCAAGGAGCCGGCCCTCGCCCGCTGATCCGCTTCCTCCAGCGGCGCCCCCTTCCCAGGGGGCGCCGCTGTTTGCTGGATCACGCACTCACTCCTGGGATCTTGCGCTTACCCAGAGCTAGCCTTTGGGAACGGAGCGCTTATCGAAGGGTGGGATCTTGGACGACCGACTGTCTGCGGCCCTGCTCGAA
This sequence comes from Paractinoplanes tereljensis, assembly GCF_016862435.1. Taxonomy (GTDB): domain Bacteria; phylum Actinomycetota; class Actinomycetes; order Mycobacteriales; family Micromonosporaceae; genus Actinoplanes; species Actinoplanes tereljensis. Next base: position 242,296 of record NZ_BOMY01000050.1, on the reverse strand, counting down.
CTCGAAGACGAAATCAACTGGGACGCCGCCGCCATGCTCGAGCAAGCCGTCGACCTTGAGCGGCAGGCCCGCGAGATCGGCGACGAGTTGCTCGTCGCCCGGGCCCGGCTCAGCCAGGCCAACCTGCACATGCGGGCCGGCGACCTGGCCGGCGCGGCCGCACGCATCTGGAAGGTCCACCAGTGGGCCGTCGAGCACGAGGCCCGGCAGCTCACCGCCCGCACCCACCTGGTCTGGGCCAATATCCACCGGCACCTCGGCGACGCCGCCCAGTGCCTGGAGCACTCGGTGCTCAGCGTCGAGCTGCTCGACGACACCGCCACCGATCACATGCGGATCTGGCACCGGGCCAAGCTGGCCGACGCGCTCAGCCTGGCCGGGTCGATGGACGCGGCCCGCCTGCGCTACCGGCAGGCCGCCGATCTCGCCCGCCGGCTGAAGCGTCCCGATCTGCAGCTGGCGGTCCTGAACAACTTCGCGTACGCCGAGTTGGCGGCCGGCCAGCACGAACGCGCCCAGCAGGTCGCGGCCCGGCTGCAGCGGCACGCCGCCGAGCACGGCTTCGAGCTGGACGCCGCGCTGCTCGACACGATCGGCGCCATCCAGATCGAGAACGGCCAGTTCGCCGACGCCGAGCGCACCCTGATGAGCTGCCTCGACCAGCATCACGACGGCAGCCAGGACGACGCCGACGCGCTGCCCGAATACCTGCTCACCCTGGCCCGGGCCCAGCGCGGCCTGATGGCGTACGCCCGGGCCCAGCGCAGCCTCAACGCCTCCCGGCGCCTCTGCGCCGAGCGCGAGCTCGGCCATGTCCTGGTCCGACTGCATCAGGAGCAGGCCGAGCTGTACGCGGCGCGGGGCGAGTTCGCCGAGGCGTTCGCGGCGCACAAGGAGTTCTTCGCCGCGCACATCAAGCAGCACTCGATCCAGCGGGAGGCGCAGGCCCGCACCCGGCAGGCGATGTTCGAGACCACCGAGGCCCGCCAGGAGGCCGAACGGTTCCGCGAGCAGGCCCGTCGCGACCCGTTGACCGGCCTGCGCAATCGGCGCTTCCTCAACGAGCAGCTGCCCGGCCTGATCGAGACCGATCCCGAGCTGACCGTGGCGATGGTCGATCTCGACCACTACAAGCGCATCAACGACCGGCTCTCGCACGAGGTCGGCGACCTGGTGCTGGTGCGGGTGGCCCGGCTGCTGGAGCGGTGGCTGGCCGAGACCGCGCCGGGCGGTTTCGTGGTGCGGATGGGCGGCGAGGAGTTCCTGCTGGCGCTGCCCGGAACGCCGGTCGACCGGGCGACCGGGGTGCTCGACGATCTCCGGAGGGCGGTGCGGGGCCACGACTGGCAACCACTCACCGCCGGTCTTCCGGTTACGGTGAGCATCGGCGTCGCCGGCTTGGGCGACACCCCGAACCCCACTCAGGCCGCCCTGCTGTCCATTGCGGACAGTCATCTGTACGCCGCCAAGCACGGCGGACGCGACCGCGTCGTCTCGTCGATGACCGATTCTGGTCGGACACGCCGAGCCCCCGCGGCGTGAGCTGCGGTTCCTCTCCGTAGTTATCGGATGCGCATCATAGGCGGCCTTCCACAGTCGGAGCGGCTACCCTTACGCCACTGACGGACATCGACCCACGCGGGGGTTGAGCGAGGGTCGCCGTTAGGGGCTAGGAGGGTCGGGGTCGTGCACCAGGGCAACGAGGTCGCGCCGCCGGGGGTCAACATCAACGTGCCCCATTCGGCCCGCATCTACGACTACTGGCTCGGCGGCAAGGACAACTTCGCGGTCGATCGGGCGGTCGGCGAGGCGATGATCCAGGCGATCCCCGGCATGCGCTACATGGCCGGCGAAAACCGCAAGTTCGTCCACCGGGTGGCCCGTGATCTGGTCGCCAAGGAGGGCATCCGGCAGTTCCTGGACATCGGCACCGGCATTCCGACCCGGCCCAACCTGCACGAGATCGCCCAGCAACTCGAGCCGTCGGCGCGGGTGGTCTATGTGGACAATGACCCGATCGTGCTGGTGCACGCGCGCGCCCTGATGGTCAGCAAGCCGGAGGGCCGCAGTGAGTACATTTCGGCCGACCTCCGCGATGCAGCCTCCATCCTTGAGGACAAGGTCCTGCGCGACACGCTGCGGTCCGACGAGCCGGTCGGCCTCACCCTGATCGCCATCCTGATGCTGCTGTCCGACAGCGACGACCCGTGGACGCTTGTCGGCGCGCTGCGCGACGCGATGCCGTCCGGCAGTTGCCTGGCGATCACCCATCCGACCGCCGATTTCGCACCCGACGAGGTCAACCAGGCGGTCGACGCCGCGACCGGCGCCGGCATGACGCTGGTGGCCCGTTCGCAGGAGGCGGTGCGGCGCTTCTTCGGCGACTGGGAACTGCTCGACCCGGGTCTGGTGCCGGTGTCGAGCTGGCGCCCGGACGCCCCGGTGGAGAACCCCGAGGCGGCCTACTACTGGGCCGGAGTGGCTCGCAAGCCCTGACTTTTTGCGGGGGTCAGAGGCGAGCGGGCCCCTGACCCCCTTTATGTGGGGTAAGGCTGTCCGCCGCCGCACCTCGCCGGCCGACCCCTCGTCGGCGTGGTGCAACTGCGGGGTGGACCGGTCGAGCGGCCTGGCACGGGGGAACCGGACCGCCCGACCGGCGTCGGGGATGGCGTCCTATTCGGAGCGCCTCGCGGGTGTTACGGCGTTACACCCGCAATCGCGGTCGCTTGCGTGCCAGCGGGGCCGGTAGTCGCTCCGCACGAATGAAAACCTGACGGCGGCCGGCACTGTGGCCGGCCGCATCGAGCTCCTCAGCCTCGGCCTCGAGCCACGTGGTGCCGTCGCGCACGACCGAGCCTGCCCACTCGATGTGCACGATGCGTAACCGAAGGCTGCCAGAACCATGACGATAGTCCGACTCGGCGAACTCCTGCGCGGGCCAGCGCGGCTGCCGCGGCAGGAGCCGGCCACCGCGGAAGATCAGGGCCGTCGGCACGGGGACCGGAGGGCCGGGAAGGTGCCCGGCACGTCGGCTCCGCGCGCAACGGACGAGGTCACTCGCGCGCGTCGGAATCATCCTCCTCGGCCGGCGGCCGGCGCTCGGCCACCGCAGCATCGGGGCGGGTCAGGGCATACCTGACACCACCAAAACGGTGCGTCACGGCGACGGCACGAGTTGTCGCCGCCGCCATGTCGTCAGTCAGCGGCTCGTCGCGGAAGACGAGCGCCGGGTTTCCCCTCCGAGGTGTTTCCACTCCTTCGGGGTCACCGTGATCAGCATGCTCGGGACCGATATTGGGAATCGACATCTTCCGCACCTCTCGCTTGGACGCCCCCGCCAGGGAGCCTCGCGCCGAGGCCGCAGACGCCGTTTCCGCGACCGACCCGTCACTCAAAGATGTCACCCTAAGTGACACCCCTTGGAGTGTGTACGTGCGTTATCATGCTCACAATCACGTGAGTACGCAAGGCCAAATGCACGTGCATTTGCACAACGTGTGATGCGGCCGTAGCCACGAGAGAGCACCGCCTCCGGACGATCCCCGACCGGAGCAAACCAAGGGAGTTTCAAATGAACGCGGTTAACGGCATCCCGGCCGGCCAGTTGGACGGTGTCACCTGGCAGAAGAGCCGGCGGAGCAACCCCAGCGGCAACTGCGTCGAGGCCGCGCTGCTGCCTTCCGGCGAGGTCGCCTTCCGCAACTCGCGGGACCCCGAGGGCCCGGCCCTCATCTACACGCCGGCCGAGATCGAGGCCTTCCTCGGCGGGGTTCGCGACGGGGACTTCGACAACCTGCTCGCCTAGGCCACGCAGTGCTCCATAAACGACTCAGGCCCGCCGGTTGGCGGGCCTGAGTGCTGTCTGGAGTGAAGTCAGGCCGGGCGGCCGACCTCGTGGAGCAGCTTGCCGAGGATCTCCGGCGTGTGGTTGGGCGGCTCGGCGTCGATACAGACCCGCTCCATCGCCATGGCGTACTGGTCGACGTCTTCGCGCTTGTCCAGGTAGATCGCGCTGGTCAGCTGCTCGACATAGACCACGTCGGGGAGTTCCGGCTCCGGGAAGCGCAGGATCGCGAACGGCCCGCCCGCGGCGGCGTGGCCACCCGCGTGGAACGGAATGATCTGCAACCGGACGTTCGGCTTCTTGGCCGCCTCGATCAGGAACTCGATCTGCGCCCGCATCACGTCGATGCCACCGATCGGGCGACGCAGCACGGCCTCGTCGATGACCGCCCACAGCTGGGGAGCGTCGGGCCGGTCGAGGATCTGCTGCCGCTGGCGGCGCAGCTCGACCCGGCGGTCCATCTCCTCCGGGGTGACGCCGGCGTGGCCGAGCATGATGACGGCCCGCGCGTAGTCCGGAGTCTGCAGCAGACCGGGGACGAACTGCACCTCATAGGTGCGCAGCAGCGAGGCCGCCGCCTCCAGGCCCAGGTAGGACTGGAACCAGCCGGGCAGGATGTCGCTGAACTGCTGCCACCAACCCGGGTTGTTGGCCTGCCGGGCCAGCACGAGCAGAGCCTCGCGCTCGTCGTTGTCGTTGACCCCGTAAAGAGTCAACAGGTCGGCGACGTCGCGCTCCTTGAAGCTGACCCGCCCGAGCTCCATGCGGCTGATCTTCGAACCCGAGGCTCGGATCTCCCACCCGGCATCTTCTCGGGTGATCGCCTTGGCTTCCCGCAAGCGGCGGAGCTGGGCGCCGAGCAGGATGCGCAGCACTGTGGGGCCGCTGCCCGGTGCCTCCTCCTGCGAACCCGCGCTCACTGAACTCCTCGTCATCGCTGTCTTGAGGGCTGCCGGCCGCAGTCCCTACGCATCCTAAAGGGGAGATCGTCCACAACGAAACAGCACCAGCTTATCTCCGGAGGGTGACGCCCGGAGCATCCGCTGGATGCAAATGCACGTGCAGACGGCCTTGCGAATGCCTTTGTTCGCGAGGATGATAGCTGACACAACCGCACTATCTGCTGACACAGCGTGCTGGGAGGGCCACATCGATGTCCACGACACCGACATCCCCACCTCCGTCAAACGCGTCGTCATCCACGCCGACCGTTGCTCCCCCGCAGCGTGACCCGGCTGATGTGGCACCCGCTGACAGTTATCACCCGTCCGACCGCGTCTGGGTCTACCGCGATGGTTGGCGGGCCGGCGTGATCGAGGCGGCCTCGCCGCGAGCCGTGACCGTGACCTACCGACCGGGCGCCCACCGCGGCACCGGGGTCGACACGTTCACCGCTCCCTACGTGACCGCGCGCATGTCGGATGACCCGCTCGACCGCCGCGATCGCAGCACTGTCGGCCGCCGGATCACTCCGGCCGGTCTTCCGGTGCGAGGTTCGGCCGCATGACCGGAGCGGTGACCGTCGCGGCCATCGTTGGTCTGCTCAGTCTTCTCGGTGGCGTGGCCCTGGGGTGGTATTTGCGTCGCACCAACGACTGGTGCTCCTCCTGCGGAGATCAGCTGGCGTGCGAGGGCTGCGGATCAGGCGCCGCCTGGCCCAAGCGCCCGATGACCTCTTCCAGCCCGCACTGACCTTCCTCGTTCTTAGAGCCTTCCTCTTTCTCAGAGCCGACGCGTTCGCGTCGGCTCTTCGTCGTCGTAACCGCCCGTAGCCACGGCCGGGGGCCATCTAACGGGTGAATGTTTGTCGACGAGCAACACCTTTGCGGTTACTGAGCGTGAGTTTTTAGGGGTGCGGCGGCCCGGTCGGACAGGGGCTAATCACCCAAAGGGTCGATATTGAAGTTGTCGCGGAAGACGTTCGCCGGGTCGTGCTTCTTCTTGAGGGCCCGCAACCTGGCCAAAGTCGCAGGTGGCCACGCCTCTGCGATCCGCTCGGGGCTCTGGTCGGTCTCGAACGAAAGGTACAAACCGCGGAAGTGGCCGGCCAGTGCACCCCAGGCAGCGTCCAATCTCGACCGTGATGCACCGAATGCGACCACTGAGAAGTTCGCTGCCCGATGCGAATACGCCGTGGCGTCCTCGGCCACATCGGCGACCGCGCCGCCCACCGACCGGATCTGGAAGAAGTACGCGGTACCCGTGTTGACCAGGGCCGCGGCTGCCGCACAGAACTCCGGCGTCAGGTGATCGATCAGCCCCGACCGGGCCACCGGGTCGCCCTGGCCGTCGTGCGGGGCGTCCGGCACGTTCATCACGCCCGCGTACGGAACCAGCTGCACCTGCTGGTCGAGCAACGGCGCGATCTGGGCGACGGGGGTGAGCCGATCGATGATGGTGTCCGGAATGGAGGAGTCGACCACCCCGTACACCTGGGCCAGCGACTGACCGCGGCGCGGCGCGCCCACGATGAGGTTGGCGGTCAGGTCGCGCGGGGCCGCCTCCATCGCGAAGCCGAACCGCTCGAGCAGCCCCGCGGTGTCCGACGCATCGAAGACGAACTGCCCGAATCCGACGTTCTCCACCGCGTCCACCTGGAACTCGAACGCGGTGACGATCCCGAAGTTCGCGCCGGCACCCCGGACCGCCCAGAACAGGTCCGGGTGCTCGGCCTCGCTGACGTGCACTCGCGAGCCGTCGGCCAGCACCAGGTCGGCGGCGCGCAGGTGGTCGATGGTGAGCCCGTGCTCCCGGGCCAGCCAGCCGATGCCGCCGGCCGTGGCCAGTCCGCCGACGCCGACGCCGCCGTAGTCGCCGCTCGACAGGGCCCAGCCATGCGGGGCGAGCGCTGCCGCCACATCCTTCCAACGGGCGCCGGCTTCCACCCGTACCATCCGATCCTCTTTTGAAATAACGGAAATATCGCGCATCGCGGAAAGGTCGATCACGATGCCGCCGTCGTTGGTGGACCGTCCGCTGATGCCGTGGCCGCCGCTGCGCACCGCGAGCGGCACCTTCTGCTCCCGGGCGAAGGCCAGCGCGGTCACCACGTCGTCCACGCTGGTCGCCTTGATCACCAGGCCGGGCGAACCACCCCGCATATAGGTGGACCGGACCTTGGCGTACCCGAAGTCGCCAGGCTCAACTGCCGTCAGCGAACCGGGGAGCGCCTCATAGTCGATGCCCTCGCGGCGGGCGGCCAGCGCGGCCGCGCTGCGCACCGGCCCGGCCGTTGTTCCTCGGGAAGCCCGCGCGCGGGCGACCTCCGCGCGCACCGCCGGGATCACCTCGGTGGCGAATTGCTGCAGCTCGAGCGGGTCGTCGCTGCCGAGAATGAGGGTGCCCACCCCGTCTTCGAGGATCAGCGGGAGCAGCTCGTCCACCCACTGCGCCGGCTCTTTCCCCGGATCACCGGAGATGTTCAGCAGCCGCCGGATCTCCCGCGGATCCCGGCCGGCCTTCTCCGCCGCCTCGTCGATCACGGCGTTGCCGCGACCCAGGTCACCGGGCTTCAGATAGCCGAGCGAGGGCAGCCAGCCGTCCGCCTTCGCGCCGATCAGCCGCAGCATCCGCGGCTTGTAGGCGCCCAGCCAGATCGGCACCTCATGCGCCGGCGCCGGACCACGCTTGGCCCCCTTGAGCTGGTAATAGTCGCCGTCGAACCGCAGCTGGGCACGGGTGTCGGCCCGCCAGATCTCCCGGATCACGTCGATCGCCTCGCTGAGCTGATCGACCGACTCGGCCGGCGTACGCCGCGGAAACCCCATCGCCTCCATCGCGTCCCAGAACGCCCCCGCGCCGAGCCCCAGCGCAAGCCGCCCCCCGGACAGCAGGTCGAGCGAGGCAGCCGCCCGGGCCAGCACCGGAGCCGGCCGCATCGGCACGTTGAGCACGTTGCCGGAGATCGCGATCGTCGACGTCTGCGCCGCCACCCAGGTCAGCAGCGTCCAGGTGTCCAGAAACCCCGGCTGGTAGGGGTGGTCCTGAAAGGTGACCAGGTCGAAGCCGAGCTGCTCACTGAGCTGCGCCCGCTCGACGGCCGCCTGCGGCGGGTCGTTTGTCGGCGTGATGAACGTCCCGAACTCGATCGGGTGGCCATAATCCACGTTCTTGAGCCTAGGACTCCTTGATTGCCGCCAGCCTGCGTCCCGCAACACATGTTGTCCGCGATGTGTCATGGCTCTCTTTTGAGTGCTTCGACCTCTGCCTTCAGCTCGCGGATCTCATTTATGAGGAGGGCCACGTCAGCGCGGGTCGCGGTACCGGAGGGACGCTCGGTGTCCGAGATGCGATCGACGATCCAGGAGGCCAGCGAGCCGGTGGTGAACCCGATCAACCCCAGTCCGCCGATCATCAGGGTCCCCGCGACCAGCCGCCCCTCCACGGTCATCGGATAGAGATCGCCATAGCCCACGGTCGTGATCGTGCAGACCGCCCACCACAGAGCTTCCGGATAGGAGTGGATGCGGCTGTCCGCCCGCCCCTGCTCCGCGTCCAGGACCGCCAGGGCAGCCATCAGGACAATAAGGGAGGTGGCCGAGATGACGTAGATCGCCAGCCGCCCCCGAGTCCACGACACGGCATGCCGGTTCAGCACCCGCAGGGCATTGAGCAGACGCAACGCCCGCAGAGGCCGCAGAACAGGCAGGATCAAGACCGCCAGATCAAACCAGTGGGTACGCACGAAGCGCGCCTTGTGCCCCGCCAGCCTCAGCCGAATCAGATATTCCACGCAGAACACGGCCCAGATCGCCACGTCGGCCAGTTGGCAGACCTGCTGCCAGCCCGCGCTGAGCCCCGGATCGAGCACCGGCCACGCATAAACCCCGATGAAGAGCAAAGACAGGCCGGTCAAGGGGTACGCGGTGGCGCGTTCCCAAGACCGCAGACGTTCCTCGGAGCTCATGATCTGATTCTGGTTCGGCAGATGGCGCACGTCGGCGTTTTTCTGGGTCAGGCGCCGGGAACCATGGCCCGTGGAGGTGGTTCCCCGTGCTGGAGCCGACCGAGAAGGCAAAATTCGACACCTTGGTGACCCGCCTGCGCGCGGACGACCCCGTCTTCACCCAGCGAATCGACCGCCTTGCCCGCCCGCGAGGCCGGCTGTACGCAACCCTTGCGATTCTGCTGTGGACTTCGGCCCCGCTGTGCATAGTCTTCGGCGGCTGGACCGGCTTGCTCTTGGCCGCGGTCGGCGTGGCTTACGGCTTACATCTGATGACAAAGCGAGGCGGCATCACGAGCGAGACCGTATGGCCGTCCCCGCGCCGCCGCCCCGGAGTTTCCAACTAACTCCACTTATCCCCGGTCAGCCGCTCGTAGACCTCGACGTAGCGGTTCCGAGTCGCCTCGACGACGTCGTCGGGGATTTCCGGCCCCGGAGCAGTGCGGTCCCATCCCGTGAGCGTGCTGGACCAGTCCCGCAGGAACTGCTTGTCCAGGTAGCGCTGGGTGCCACCCGGCTTCCACTCATCGGCCGCCCAGAACCGAGACGAGTCCGGGGTGAGGAGTTCGTCGCCCAGCTTGAGCGTGCCATCCTTCGCGTAACCAAGCTCGATCTTGGTGTCGGCGATAATGATCCCCTTCGCGGCCGCCACCTCTTGCCCGCGCCGGTAGACCTCAAGGGTGACCTTGCGCAGCTCCTGGGCGGCGTCATCGCCAACCTTCTGCTGCACGTCGGCGAAGGTCATGAACTCGTCGTGGCCCTCACCCACCGGGGCCTTGGTGGTCGGGGTGTAGATGGGCTCGGAGAGCTTGGAGCCCTCGATCAGCCCAGGCGGAAGCGCAACACCGGAGACGGCGCCATCACGCTCATACTCCTTGAGCCCAGAGCCGGCGAGGTAGCCCCGAGCGATGCACTCAACCATGACCATCTCAAGCCGCTCACAGCGAATGGCCCGCCCTTGCCACTCGGCCGGCACGTCGGTGCTGGAGATGACGTGGTTAGGGATGACGTCAGCAAGCTGCTCAAACCACCAGAGCGAAAGCTGAGTGAGGATCTTCCCCTTGTCCGGGATGGCGGTAGGCAGGATGACGTCGTAGATCGAGATCCGGTCCGAGGTGACGAGAAGGAGGTCAGCGCCATCGGCGTAGACGTCCCGAACCTTCCCCGAGTGCAACAGCTCCACGTGATCCCCTCCGCGCTACCCGTCCGTTGTGCCGACCTCACGCTATCCGACCTCGAAGAACCAGACCCGAAAGGCCCACCAGGCGATAACGGTCATACGGCAGACTGGCCGCGTGAGTGACGAGCTTGCCGCCGGGCTTTACGAGACCGTTCTAACTGAGGCGCTTGAGGCACAACTCGCCGGAATTGACGCTCAACTGGTTGAACGGATGGCGCTGCGCAACGCCGATGCGCCGGACCGGATAGCTCAGCTTCTCGCTCGACAGGTGTTCCGAGCCCTCGAAGCCGTTCCACTCGACGAACGGGCCACCGTCGGCGTTGAGGTCGCCCACCTTTTGATGGACCAACTGCACGAACGGCTTCCGAAGGTCAACGTCGCGACCGAACGGCCGGCCGCCTCCGCCGAGGTACTGAGCGCCATCGGCACGATGCAACCGGACGGCAAAACCCGCTTTCCCGAGCGTCCGCTCATCCCGCTACTGGACACGACGTTGCTGACCAATGCACGAGGCGAGCCTCGGGTCGGCAGTCAGGTACTTCGGGAGATCGAGTCCGCCGACGAGATCGACCTGGTCATCGCCTTCATTCGCCGGAGCGGGTTGAAGCGAGGGCTCGGCGATGCGCTGCGTCGGCACACCGAGCAGGGAAAACAGCTGCGGATCTACACCACCACCTACACGGGATCGACCGAAGCCACCGCCCTCGACGAGTTGGCCGGCATGGGCGCCGATGTGCGGGTCTCCTACGACACGTCGATTAACCGGCTGCATGCCAAGGCCTGGCTCTTTCACCGGCACAGCTCGTTCAGCACCGCCTACGTGGGTTCGTCGAACCTCACCTACTCGGCGCAGACCGATGGGTCGGAGTGGAACGTGCGCCTCTCGGCTGCACGGAACCCCGATGTCATCGCCCGCATCAAGGCCGCCTTCGAGACGTTCGAGGCCAGCGAGGAGTTCAAGAGGTACGACAAGGCGCAGTTCGAGGAGGCAATAGCTCGCCTGCGTCGTCCCGATCAGCCCGATCGGGCCATGCTCAGCCCGACCGAACTAGAGCTAAAGCCGTTTCAGGAGCGCCTGCTCGAACTGATCGAAGTGTCGCGAGCCCAGGGCCATCACCGGAACCTGCTCGTTTCGGCGACCGGAACCGGCAAAACCGTAATGGCCGCCATCGACTACGACCGACTGAGGAAAAGGCTGCCGCGAGCACGCCTGCTCTTCATCGCGCACCGCAAGGAAATCCTGCAGGCCAGCATGGCTACCTACCGACAGGCCATGCGGGATTACGCCTTCGGTGAGCTCTGGGTGGATGGCGAGCGCCCCAAAGACTTCGAGCACGTCTTCGCCTCCATCCACAGCCTCAAGAACAACGTCGAGCGAATCGCGCCAGACCACTTCGACGTCATCGTCATCGACGAGTTCCACCACGCGGCCGCACCCTCATACGAGGCCGTCTTGACCAAGTTGGCGCCGCGCGAGCTGTTGGGCTTGACCGCCACGCCGGAGCGCGCTGATGGACTGCCGATCCTGCACTGGTTCGGTGATCGCATCGCCGCCGAGCTGCGCTTGTGGGACGCGATCGAGCAGCATCGGCTGTCCCCCTTCGAGTACTACGGCATCCACGACGGCATCGATCTGAGCGAAGTTCCGTGGCGTCGTGGCCAGGGCTACGACGTCGACGCCCTGACCGAGAAGTACACCGGCAACGACGGATGGGTGCGCCTCGTCTACCAGAAGCTGGTAGATCACGTCGACGACGTCGCCACCATCAAGTGCCTCGGCTTCTGCGTCAGCGTCGCGCATGCCCACTACATGGCTGCTCAGTTTCAGCAGCTAGGAGTCAAGGCGGTCGCGGTCTCGGGTAAGTCCTCGGACGCTGAGCGAGCGGGCGCGCTCACCGACCTGGCCGCTGGCCGCGTCCAGGTGGTCTTTTCGGTCGACCTGTTCAACGAGGGTGTTGATGTCCCCGCCGTGGACATGCTGCTCATGCTCCGCCCAACCGAGAGCGCCACGCTCTTCCTCCAGCAGTTGGGTCGGGGTCTACGGCAGTCCCGCGACAAGATGATCTGCACGGTGCTCGACTTCGTCGGAATGCACCGGCGCGAGTTCCGCTTCGACCGGCGCTATCGTGCGCTGCTCGGCGGCAGCCGCCTCGACCTGGAGAAGGCGATCAAGGAGGGCTTCCCGTTCCTTCCGGCTGGCTGCCACATGGAACTCGACCGAGTCGCCCAGGACATCGTCCTCCGCAGCATCCGAGAGGCCGTGCCCTCGACCTGGCCGGCCAAGGTGAGAGAACTCCGCGAACTCATTGCCACCCGCGGCCCGGTCTCGCTGGCCGAATATCTGCGCGAGACCGGCTTGGAGATCGCGGACGTTTACAACGCCAACCACACCTGGTCGGAGATGCTCGAGCAGGCCAACGCATCGGTCGAACCGGCTGGCCCGTTCGAGCAATCACTGCGCCGGGCTATTGGTCGCTTGCAGCACGTCGACGACCGCCAACGGCTGGACAGCTACCTGGCTCTGTTAACCAAGGCCGGCCAGCCGAACGCTGCCGCGATGACCACGACGGACCGTCGCCTGCTGCATATGCTCATCGCCAACCTGGGCAACCAGATCTTGACCAAGAAGAACGAGCTACAAGACGCCACTCTCCAGCAGGCAGCCGACATTGTCTGGCGACACCCGCAGGTGTTAGCGGAGCTTCGTGACCTGATGAACGCCCTGTATGACTCGCCCAACCACGTGCAGCACGCCGTCACCGACGAAATCCCGCTGCAAGTGCACGGCCGCTACACCCGACTCGAGATGCTGGCCGCCGTTGGCGAGGCGGACCGAGCAAAGACGCGGGAGTGGCGGGAGGGCGTACTCGACGCCTCGACAATCGGGGCAGATCTGCTCGCCTTCACGCTCGACAAGACCAGCGGCGACTTCTCGCCGACCACGCGCTACCGCGACTACGCAATCAGCCCCGACCTAATCCACTGGGAAAGCCAGTCGACCACCTCGGCCGACAGTCCCACCGGGCAGCGCTATCAGCATCACGCGGCCAGGGAGCGAAAGATTCTGCTCTTCGCCCGAGAGAGCACCGAGGACCGCGCGTTCTGGTTCCTCGGCCCAGCCACGTATGTGAGTCACGAAGGCGAGCGCCCGATGGCGGTGAAGTGGCGCCTGGAAACGCCGCTCTCCGGCGACCTGTTTGCGGCCTTCGCGGCCGCTGTCGCATAGACGGCTGACCATAGTGCCAGCTCATTCATGCCTTGCGCTGCCCTCTTGTCATGGGACTGCAGGGCCGCCAGATCATCATGGCCGGCATGGTCACCTACATACCGAACAAGATCTACAACCGGGGCGAAATCCACGCCGCGGCAAAGGATGCGGGTGGCCCACCGGGCAACGACACGGCCGGGATCACGGTCGTCGGGGATGATCAATGCGTCTTTTGGAATCCGTTCCGTCCGCTATATGCGAATCGCTGGATCGAGGAGCCCGACGAGTTCATCTACTCGGGCGAGGGCAGCGTCGGTCCCATGCAATACGTCAGAGGAAACCTTCAACTACGAGACTGCCATGACTCCGGCCGGCCCGTCCTCGTCTTTTACAAGGTGCAAAGGACCGGATCTCACTGGTTACATCTGGGCAGCTTCACCGTCGCCGACATCTATACCGACCTGAGCCTAGACACGAAAAAGGTCCTTCGCCAGGACATCAGGTTCCACTTCCTTAGAAACGCAAATGATGTAATTTCGCCGCCTTTGCCGAAGATCGCACCGGCCGCGCCACCGGCACCTCGCACCGAGGCCGAGCTTTGGGAGCTGGCATCCACTCACACCGCCGCGGCTGATGGCAAAAGAAAGCGGGAAACCATAACGAGTCGCAATCGGCGCGTGTCAAATCCGGCTCTGACGGCCTATGTGGTCCAACGCGCCATCGACAACGGCGGCGCCTGCGAGTCCTGCGGAGTAGTGCCAGATTGGACCGACGTTTTCGGCAGACCTCATTTTCAGGCACACCATATTGATCCAGACATCGATCGAGTGGACTGGATTGGTGCCATTTGCGGGACTTGCCACGATCGCCTCCACCATGGCAGAGACCGGGAGCAGCGCGCGCAAAGCTTGCGGGAGACCGTCAGAGCGAGGCAACTCGCGATCGGCAGGGAGGTCACGGAACCCGATCGAGGCCATGGTGCTGTCGGCAGCGAGCGCGCGACAAGCCATCAGTAACCAAACGCATAGGAACTGCCAATCAGCGACGCGTCGCTGCAGGCAGTGACGGTCACGTCATACCAGGAATTGCCATGCGTCCGGCCGGTGCCGGTAAACGAGTAGATGTGGTCGTACTCCCAGGCATCCATCGCGTCCGCATCTCCCTCATCGGGTGGAGCCGGGATGACTACATTGGTGACCTGAGTGGGGATCAGCAAGCCACCCTCGTAGCGATTCTCGATCGCCAGACTGACCGTGATGAAGCGACCGGCCTCGGCGGGTGGCTCGTGCATCGAGGGCGTCACGAGCGCGTCCAACCCAGGAACCGGTCCCAGGCTCCCGACAGCGGGCCAGGGCCAGCGTCCATCGCGAAGTCCTCAAGGTAAGTCCACATCAGCATCGCGAGGGCTACCTTGTCGGCGACGTGCTCGTCGACCAAAGCCCTGCGCGCCTGATCGCATGGCCAGTCCGTGATGCAGGACTTGCATTCCCAGGTCGGCCTTGCCGGTAGGTGGTCGACGTCGCTCACCGCTCGGCCCGGGCCTGTTCAATGATTCGGCGGACCGCTGCAGCGTGCTCGGCCGCCGAGAGGCTCGGTGCCTCGCGAGCCATTCGGGCCAGCCGGCGCCGTTCCAGAATCTGGCTCAGGACGGGGATCGTTCGCAGCATCGTTCCTCCTCAGAAGCGGACCGAGGTAGGCGGCCGCAGGACGGCCGAAAGCCCTGCGCATCAACGACTGCTGCCGCCACTACGGAAAGTAGTGACGGGAACTCGGCGTAGGAACGGACGCTACGTCCTATTTTCGGGCGTACGCGATCTTCTGAAGTAGGACGTCTTGTCCTACTCGACGCCCAGGCGTCGGGCCAGACTCTTGATCGCGATCGTCGGCTTGCGGGTGCTCAGCAACTCGCCCACCACGGTTCGGGGAAAGACCTGGTAACGCATCCAGCGCGGTGCCATCCGCTCGATGTCGAGCAGGATCCGCTCTGCCTCGGTGGCGTGACCGAGGGCAACGTGCGCGTGCGCAAGGTCGGTCTGATGCCGGGCTCGGGCCGCGAGCGGCAGGCCGGTATCTGCGGGCATATCCCTTGCGGCGTCCAAGGCACCCACGTAGTCACCGGCTACCACCGCGACGTCGACGCGCTGCATCACGACCTGGCTCACGCCGAATGCTGTCTGGTAGTCGTTGCGATCTTCACCGAGACGGACTGCCGCTCCGTGCGCCACCTGGAGCAGGTCCCGTGCCTCGTCTTCATTTCCGGAGCGCGCTGCTGCGGTCGCTCCGGTAACGAGCAAATTCCCCCACATGCTGATGGCAGCCTTCGGCGCCCGTCGGCGTGGCTCAATTTCGTCGGCTTCACGGATCGCGATGACCGCGGCGTCAGCCGCCCGAGCCTGGTTGAGCAGCACCCACGAATGCGTGCCGGTGAGCGCTGCACGCAGAAGCGGATCCTCCGCAGCAGCGAGACCCTGCGCGGCCGCGACCAGCGACAGGTCAGCGTGGCCGAGGTGCACGAGAGTGCACGCGGCGATCTGACATGCCTCGGCGAGCAGATCCTTCGAGGGCAGAGCCCGGCTACTGCCGATCACGCCCGGCAGGAACGCGGACAGCAGGTCGTAGTCGCCACTCCAATAGGCCGACCACGCCTCGCCGAGTTGGGCATGCAGGTCTTCCAGATCAGCCGGCTCTCCAGGTTCGTCGACGACCGGGGTCAGGGCTCGCCGCAATGCCAGCAAGCCACCGTCGACCGGCACCGTTTCCAAATGAGTCGGCTTGCTCAGCAGTGACGACAGGTCGACGTCGAGGGCCGTGGCGATCGCCGAAAGCGTGCGGATTCTCGCGGTGGCCTTGCGGCCCTGCTCCAGCTTCTGGATGACGTCGACGCTCACGCCAGCGCGCTCGGCCAGTTCGTGCTGGGTCAGGCGGGGGATGCGCTCGGTGCGCAGCTCGTGAATACGCTGCCCGATCTCGGACATCTGGGCTCCCTGGTAGCGCGGTCAGGGTAGGCCGCCAGTCGATACAACTGACGCCACTCGACGGTATCCCGATGCTGCGTCGACGCCGACCCCCGGTCGGCTAAGCGCCCTCGTTCGACGCGGCCGGGCCCACGAGGTTCAGAGGCTATGGTGCGAGCATGACCGCGGAGCCGAAACGGGCCAGCGAATGGACCATTCACGGCGAGCGGGTCATCGATGATTCGCGGCGGGCGGTTCTGAGCATCGCTGACGTGGAATTGCCCGACGGTGTGCGATTCGAGCAGTACGTTCTCCGCGTGCCCGGTGCCGCAATGGTCATCGTTGTCGACGATGACGAGCGGGTTCTGATGATGTGGCGGCACCGATTCATCGTGGATCGCTGGGTTTGGGAGTTGCCTGGCGGCTATCTCGACCCGGCTGAGGACGCTATGGCCTGCGCGACTCGCGAGGTCGAGGAGGAGACGGGCTGGCGTCCGCGCCACCTGGAAAAGTTGGTCACCTTCCAGCCGATGGTGGGCACCATCGACCAGGAGAACGTCGTCTATATCGCACGCGGAGCTGATTACATCGGTTCCGCCCCGGACATCAACGAGGCCGAACGGCTCGGGTGGATTCCGCTCGACCAGGTCCAGGAATTGACTGACGCTGGGGCGATCGTCGGTGCCGGCTCGATCTCCGGGTTGCTGGCCGTGCTCCTGCTGAAGGCGACCGGAAAGCTCTAGCACTCCAGCAGGAGTTCACGGGTTTCAAGGCAGGCGAGTCGGGTCGCCGGGTCCATTGGGTAGCGGCCAGAGGACGTCGTATGCGTCTTCGGTGCCTGGAGGGCACTGTCGACTGATGTCGATGAACACCGGGCCATACTGCGTTGCGACCCGCCAATGCTCGAACTGGTCCAACTCTTGGTCCGCGTAGCGCGCGAGCAGCCTGGCGAGTTGATGAAACTCCGCGTCGGTCATGCGATCTTGGGTGGTTTCCTCGGCGGCCATGCCGTCATTTTGCTTCACCAGATCGCGGTGAGCGCTACGGCGCGAAGTTCGACAGCGTTCCCTCTTTCACCGTGTAGAGGTGGCCGCCTGTGGGGATCTGGCGGCCGGCCAGGGGCTTGGCCTGGTTGAGCACGGCGCCTGAGGTCGGGGACAGAACTGGGCCGCCCGTGTAAAGCAGGCCACCTGCGCGGATGGGCTGGGCGCCCTCGGCGGGCAGGGCTCGGGACCACAGCGTGCGGCCGCTGTTGATGTCCAAGGCCTCGGCCGTGTGGTCGTCCATGCGGTAGATGCGGCGGCCGTCTGTGGCCAGCAAGTCGGAGGCCTTGTTGGGGGCGGTCCATAGGACGGCGCCGGTGGTGGCCTTGATTGCGGACATTGCGGTGCCGTTTGTCACCAGGAAGCGGTCGGCGTTCGGGGTTGCGGCCTTTGCCTGCCACAGCGATGGCTTTGTCCACAGCGGAGCACCCGTCGTGACCGAGACGGCTGACGTGGTGTTGCCCTTGTTTACCAGGACGTAGCCGTTTGCGGAGACGCTTGAGCCCTCGTAGTCGACCTTTCGCCAGGCCTGTTTGCCGTCTGCTACCCGGTAGGCGACTACGGCCTGCTCGTCTGACGGGGATTCGCCGGAAACGACGACCATGCCCTTGTCGACCACCACGGTGTAGATGGGCATATCCGAGTCCACCCACCAGCGCACCTTGCCGGTTGTCAGGTCTAGGGCCCGCAAGCTTCCGTCTGGGTCGCTGTTGGAGTTGCAGTCGCCGTTTGCGGCGATCACCGTGCTGCCTGACGCGGCCAGCACCGCCGTGTCCGCGTCGCCTGGGTCTGGCCAGTTGAAACTCCATGCGGGCGCGCCCGTTGAAGCCTGGTACGCCGAGATTCCCAGCTGGTCGGTCGCCACCACTCGGCCGCCGGTGACGATCGGGGCGCCGAAGCCGCCGCAGGAACCCTCGTGCTTGCGCAACGTCACTGACCAGCGCTTGGTCAGCTTCGCGATGGTGTTCGCGTTGATTACTGACTCGCCGGGGTTGTAGTAGCTGTCCTCGGCGT
The DNA here is from genome assembly GCF_016862435.1 of Paractinoplanes tereljensis. GTDB lineage: Bacteria > Actinomycetota > Actinomycetes > Mycobacteriales > Micromonosporaceae > Actinoplanes > Actinoplanes tereljensis. The sequence continues at coordinate 224,108 of NZ_BOMY01000050.1, read as the reverse complement.
CGTAGCCGGGGTGGTCCCAACCTGCGGGGGCGGCGGCGGCCGAACCGCCCGAAAGACCAACGGCAAAGACAACGGCGATGCACAAGGTACGGCGTAAAGCAGTCACAGCGCGGCCCCCGGAATGTGGTGATTTGCGCACGTAACTTATGCATGTCGGGTGCGCAGCGGGTGGCGAAACGCCGAAAGGGTGGCCCAACGGGCTGGGCCACCCTCGAACGGAGGAACTAGCTGTTCATCAGCTTGAGCAGCTGCTGGACTTCGGCCTGGCGGGACTCTCTTACCCGTACGGCGAAGGCTTTGGCCTCTTTGTTCTGGCCCTGGGTTGTCTCCAGGTGGGCCATCTCGATGGCGTTGTGCTGGTGGGCCAGGAACAGGTTGAGGAACGCCGTGTCGAAGTCGGCCGCGGACGCGGTCTTCAGGGCCTTGATCTCGGCCGGGCCCGTCGCGGGCAGGCCGCCGTGGTCGGCGTGCAGCGACGCGGCGGTGTCGACCTCGGTGGCCTTGCCCCACTGGGTCAGCCACGCCTGCATCATCGACAGCTCGTCCTTCTCGGTGGCCTGCACGGCCTGGGCCAGCGTCTTCAGGTCGGCGTTCGTCGAGCGCGACCCCGCGGTCGCGGTCATCTCCAGGCCCTGCTTCTGGTGGTAGGCCAGCATCTGCAGGAACATCACGTCCGTGTCGTTGTAGTCGTCGCCGGCCTGGATCTCGGCGACGCTATTCGCGGTCACCGTCTCGGCCGGCGTCGGGGTGGCGGCCGTTCCGCAGGCGGCCAGCGCCAGCGGCACGATCAGCGCGACGAGGAAAAGGCGCTTCACAGCGGGAGCCACAGCGCGAGCGTGTAGATCGTCGGCTCCCAGGTGTTGATCGAGGTGTGCGACTGGCGGCACTGGTAGCGCACGCCCTTATAAGTCACCACATCGCCCGTTTTATACGAAACGCCAGCCGCCCAAGCGGAACCGGAAGCGGCGGGCGGCGCGGTGGTGGCGGGCGCCGTGGCCGTGGCCGTGGGAGCAGTAGGCGCGGTGGTGGCGGGCGCGGTGGTCGGCGCTGCGGTGGTCGGCGAAGTGGCCGGCGCAGAAGTCGGCGTCGACGCGCCGCCGCCCACGTTCAGGTCTACGCAGCTGTAGAAGGCGTTTGCCGTATCCCCGATGTTCCAGACGGCCAGGACCGTGTGCTTGCCCGGGAACTTGCTCAGGTCGATCGTGTGCGACACCACCGCGTCGGGCTGGGCATTTCCGCCGTCTACCGTCGCGATTTTGGTGCCGCCGATGAAGTACTGCCAGTCCGCGGTGCGGTGCCGGGCGGTCATCACCCAGGTGAAGGTCACCGACGAACCGACCGCCTTGGCCGGCCAGTTCCGCGACTCGTCCGACAGCACCGACCAGGTGGAAACTCCGCCGTCGCAGGACTGCCTGCCCTTCGGGGCCTCGACGCTCTGCGGCTCGAACTGGATCTGCCCGCAGTCGGTCACCGCCCCGGACGCACACAACGCCTGCCGGGACGGCGGCGTCGAGACGTATCCGTGCGCGAACGCGGGCGTCACCACCGCCAGGCTCGAGCCGACCGTCACGCCTAGGGCAACCAGGGGATAAGCAATTTTCCTGCGCATGCGGAGCACGGTAGGGAGCCCGACCATAAAGGCTCCTTAACGGATCATGAAACCGCGAAAAGAATGCCCACCCGGGCGCCGCCCAGCGGGGAGCGGGCGATCACCAACTGGCCGCCGGACTCGTCGGCGGCCCGGCGCACGATGTCCAGGCCAAGTCCGGTGGAGCCGGCCCCGCTGACCCCGCGCTGCACCGCCCGGGCCGGGTCCGCGATGCCCGGGCCGGCGTCATCGACAAGCAGGCCGTCCGGCGAGATGTGTACGCGGAACGCCGTCTTCTCGGGCGTGTGCGAGAAGACGTTGCCCAGCATCGCGTCGACCACCAGGATCAGCTCGCTGTGCGACTGGGGCAGCATCACCGGCACGTCGCCGCCGATGACCTCCCACGGCCGTTCCTGATCTTCGGCCAGCACCGACCAGAAGGCGAGCCGGTCGGCCAGCACCTCGACCAGGTCGGTTTTCTCCGGGCCGCGCGCCTGCGAACCCCTCCGGGTGCCGGTGATGATCGCTTCCAGCTCGGAATCGAGCAGGTCACAGGCCTGCCGCATCCGGTCGGCGACCGGGCCCGGCGGCATGGCTTCGGCGTCCAGGCGCAGGGCGGTCAACGGCGTACGCAAGCGGTGCGAAAGGTCGGCGGCCAGCTCGCGTTCGCGTTCCATCAGGCTGCGGAGGTCGTCGGCCATGGTGTTGAAAGCGTTCGCGGCGTCCTGCAGTTCGCGCGGGCCCATCGGCTCGACCCGGGTGGCCAGGTCGCCGCCGCCCAGCCGGCGGGTGGAGCCGGCCAGCTGCCGGGTGGCCTTGACCAGCTGGCCGCCCAGGCGGTCGGCCAGCAGCACCGAGCCGGCCACCAGCAGCACCGCCAGTCCACCCAGGACGAACCACGCGGTCAGGACACCGCGCTGCATCTCGGAATCCGGCACATAAACCTCGACCACCACGGTGCGGCCGTCGGTCAGGACCGTGGGCTGCAGGTAGGCGACGCCGTCGGGGGCCGGCGCCAGCACGGACCTTCGGTCCTGGGCGGCGATCGAGATCTGGCCGGCGTCGATGTGCGAGACGCCGATCGGGTCGGCCTCCGGCAGGTGTACGGCGAGCCGGCCCGCGCTACCGGCCGTGGTGCTGGCCACGGCGTTGGTCAGCAGGGTCGGATCGGCGTCCACGCCCAGCACCGTGACCAGGGACGTTGCCTGCTGCCGGGCGTCGCTAACGGCGCGGTCGTGGGCGATCTGGCGGGTGGCGACCGCCAGCGGTACGAGGAAGGCGAGCGCGACCATCGACGTGATCGCGAGCGCCAGCCGGTTGAGCGCCCACCTCACCGGGGATCGACCATCATCACGCCCACACCCCGTACGGTGTGCAGGAATCGGGGTTGGGCCGCCGTCTCCCCCAGCTTGCGGCGCAGCCAGGAGATGTGCACGTCGATGGTCTGTTCCTCGCCGATCCGGGCCTGGTTCCAGACCTCGTTCATCAGCTCGCGCCGGCTGATCACCTGGCCGACCCGTTCGGCCAGGTAGGCGAGCACGTCGAACTCGCGGCGGGTGAGTTGCAGCGGCTGGCCACGCAGTTCGGCCCGGCGCTGTCGCGGGTTGATGACCAGCTCGCCGACGACGATCTCGGGTGGGGCCTGGTCCACCGCGGAGCGGGCCCGGCGCAGCACCGCGTTGATCCGGGCCAGGATGTGCCCGCCGGAGAACGGCTTGGTCACGTAATCGTCGGCGCCGGCGCTGAGCAGGCTGATGATGTCGGCCTCGGAGCGGCGCGCGGTGGCCACGATGACCGGCACGTCCGAGACCGAACGCATCATCCGCAGCGCGTCGGTGCCGTCGATGTCGGGCAGCCCGAGGTCGAGAATGACCAGGTCGGGGCGCTCCTCAGTGACGATCTTCAGGGCGTCGGCGGCCCGGCCCACCGGCCGCACCACATGCCCGGCGTCGGTCAGCGCCCGGGACAGTGCGGCCGTGATGATGCGGTCGTCCTCGACCAGCAGGATCAGCGCCATGCGGTGCAGCATAGGTGTAGGTGAGATTATGGCCGCGTGCGATCTTCCCGGTGGGCTCCGATAGCGGGCTGGGCGGCCGCTACGGCGACCAGCATTGTGCTGGCCAGCGTGGCGATTCTTCCGGTGCTGCGCACCACCGCGCCGCAGGACGGCGCCCTGGCTCAGCTGCCGGCCGGCAAGACGGTCAGCTTCCCGGCGCCGCTGCCGGCGGTGACCGAGTCGAAAGCGCCGGAGGAAACCGCGCCGACGACGCAACGGCCGCGCACGACGGCTCCGACCAAGACCACCAGCAAGCCGGCCACCAACGCGCCGACCACGAAGGCGACGACCCCGCCGACCAAGACCGAGGACGGCTGGACGGTCACCACGGCCGACGACGGCCTGCGCACGTACGTGCGGTCATTCCAGGTGGAGGGCGGCCAGGCGGTCATCAAGATGACCTCCGACAGCGTGGTCACCCTGGTCACCGCAACCCCAGCCGAGGGGTACGCGGTGCAGAAGGTCCAGGATTCCCCGGACAACATGGCCGTCTACTTCAACGAGACGAACCACAGCTTCATCATTCACGCCACGTGGTGGGACGACCGCCCGTTCGCCGAGGTCAGCGAGATCGGTCAGTAAGCGGTCGCCCCACCGCAAATCAGCTGCTGGAAGGCACCGGCTCGCTGGGAACGGGATCCGGGCTGCTGGGCACCGGGTCGCTGGGCACCGGACCGCTCGGCCAGGGGCCGCTCGGCCACGGACCACTGGGCCGGGGACCGCTCGGGCGCGGACCTCCACCTCCGCCCGGGCCACCTCCCCCACCGGTGTTGCCGGCCGCGGTGCCCGAGGTCAGCTCGATGATCGGCGTCGCGCCGGTCAGGTCGCCGCCGCCGGACAGCCCCTCACCGAGCGGCGTCCCGGTGGCCGCGCCACCGGTGTAGAGCAGGTAGTGGGTTCCGGTCGCCACGTCGGCGGAGGAGAAGAGCACCGCCTGGAACGCCTTCGAGGTCTCGTAGGCCAGCAGCGGCGTCCCGTCGGCGGCGGCCAGCTGCACCAGCGTGCCAGCCGGCTGCCCGGCGGCGAAGCCGTAGAGCACCCAACCCTGCCCGGTGCTGGGCAACCGGCTGGTCACGGCACTGACCCCGGTCGACACGACAGTGCCACCGCTGAAGGTGAGCGCGCCGTTGGAGTCGAGACCGCCCTCGCCACCACCCCGGGTGGCTGAGCCCTTCACGACGACCACCCCGCCGGCGATGGTGAGCGCGCCGTTCGAGTCGAGTCCGTCGGTGCCACCGTCGACGATCACCGTGCCGCCGGTGATCTCGATGAGAGCGTTCGGCGCGGGTTCCATCTCGCCGACGCCCTCCTCGACCGCGTTGACCGCGTCGTCGGTCTGCGAGGTAGCTCGCACGATGCCCCCGCTGACCAGGATCTTCAGACCTTCGATCCCCTCGTACGAGCGGTTCACGCGGACCTCGCCCGCGCTGATCGTCACCACGCCGTCCGCGTGCACCCCGTCGTCGCCGCTGGCCACCGTGACGCTGCCGCCGTCGACGGTGACCGTGTCGTCCGAGTGCACGCCGTCGTCGACCGCGTCGATGGTGACCACGCCATCGCTGACCACCGCCGACTTGCCGGCGTTGAGGCCCTTGCCGGCGCTGCCCACGGTGATCGCACCGCCGTCGACAAGCACGTCGGTCTCGGCGTCGAGCCCGTCCCCGCCGGTCGAGGTGGCATTCACGGTGCCGCCGTTGACCGCGATGTAGCCGGCCGTGGCGTCGTCCTTGTTGTCGGACTTCAGGGCGTCGCCGCCGGACGTCACCGCGAGGGTGCCGCCATTGACCACCAGGTAGTCCTTGCCCCGCACCCCGTCGTCGACGGCCTGCACGGTGATCGCGCCGCCGTCGATGACCAGCCCGTCCTTGCTGGTGATGCCGTCGTAGGCGTTCCCGGTCACGGTCAGCGACCCGGACCCGCCGATGGTCAGGTCGGCCGCGCTGAACAGGGCCGCATTCGGCTCATCGACCCCCTCCGGGTAGACGTAGGTGGTCGCGTCGGACAGCACGTTCTGCGAGCCCGGCGCGAGCACCACCTCGGCCTCACCGGCCGCCAGGATGGCGATCGGCGCGCTGGTGGAGCTGCTGATGTCCACCCCGTCGAGGATCAGCCGGACCAGACCGGCGTCGGCGCTGTTCACCACGAGCTGGCCGTCGCTCAGCTTGCCGCTGATCCGGTAGGTGCCGGGCGAGCCGATGGTCACGGTCGCGCCGGCCACGGTGACGCCGGGGCCGGTCGCCCGGGCGCTGCCCCCGGTCAGCCGGATCCGGCGCTCGATCGGCCGAGGCCGGTGCCGGTCGTCCGGGCGGTGGCTGTCGTGGTCGGGGCGGTTGAGGGCTCGGGCCGCCGCCGCGGCGGTGCCGGGCGGGGCGGCCGAGTGGTGCGGTGCGGCGGCGGTTTTGGCCGGTGCGGCCGCAATCGCCACCGCCGAGGCGGCCACCAGGGTGATGGTGAACGCCACGGTCGCCGCGGGCATGGCGGCCCGCGGGATTCTGGGGGTCATGGATGGGTCCCTCCGTGAACGCCTGGTTACTCGAAGGCAAAATCGAAACCTATCAATGCATAAGAGCCGGGTACGGCGTTCCGAAGCTCAAGGTTTCCCGAGAGTTGACTATGAATTGACTGTGTTCGATCTGGATGCCTCGAAGCGGTGACTTCGCAGGTCAGGCGATTACCTGCGCCGCCTGCGGGTATGTGCTGGGCTAGGAGGGAGCACGCATGACGACGCATACCGAGCAACAGTCGACCGGTGATCTTGTCCGGCAGATGAGCGAACAGGTCTCCACCCTCGTACGGGAGGAACTCACCCTCGCCCGGATCGAGATGGTGGAGAAGGGCAAGCGGGCCGGGCTCGGCGCCGGCCTGTTCGGCACGGCCGGGGCTCTGGCGCTGTACGGGCTCGGCGCGCTCTTCGTCACCGTGGGTGCCCTGCTTGCCCTGGTCATGCCGGCCTGGGCGGCCGCACTGATCGTCACCGTGGTGCTGTTCGCCGCGGCGGGGGTGGCCGCGCTGATCGGCAAGAACCAGGTGAGCCAGGCACTGCCGCCCGAGCCGGAGGCCGCGATGGCCAGCGGCCGGCGTGATGTCGAGACGGTCAAGGACGCGATCCGGGAGGGACGGCACGCATGAGCGGCGATAACAGGACCGCTGACGAGGTTCGGGAGTCGATCGAGGAGACCCGGGCTGACCTCGGCGAGACGGCCGCCGCGCTGGCGGCCAAGGCTGACGTCAAGGCGCGGGTAAAGAACGCCGCGGCCGACAAGAAAGCCGAGATCAAGCAGGCGACCGTGGAGAAGACCCAGGAGCTCAAGGCCGTCACCACGGAGAAGGCCGCCGAGTTCCGGGAGTCCGCGGCGGAGAAGACGCAGGAGCTCAAGCGCGCCGCGGACAAGGCCAAGGAGGCCGCCGCGGTGAAGGCGGCCGAGGCGAAGGAAGCGGCCGCGATGAAGGCCGCGCAGGCCAAAGAGGCAGCCGCGGTGAAGGCCGCGCAGATCAGTGAGCAGGTGAGCGAGGTGCAGCAGACTACCGCGCAGGCCGCGGGCCGGGTGGCGAGCCAGGCCGGCGAGGTCGGCGACCAGGTCCGGCATCAGTTCACCGACGGTTCGCCGACCGACGTGGCCCGCCGGCCGATTCCGCTGGCCGCGGTGGCGGCCGTGGTTCTCGGTGCGGCCGCGATCGTGGCGACGGTGCTGCGCCGCCGGCGCTGACCAGCGACTCGGAAGACGGCACGCCCTACGGCGTGCCGTCTCCGGCTGTCCGGATGGCCACGGTGCTGGTCCGCCACTCCGCGACCAGTAGCGGCGCCGCGATCAGCAGCACGGCCATGGCCACCGTCAGTACCGGCCGCTGCAGGCTCCGGCTGTGCCGGATCGGGGCCTCCACCAGGAGGTACGTCACGATCGACAGCACGACGCTGACCAGCACCAGGGCCAGTCGGGTCCGGGCCGACAGCGGGCCGTACGACTGCTCGGCGATGATCAGCACCGGCCAGTGCCAGAGGTACAGCGGGTAGGAGATCCGGCCGATCCAGCGCAGCGGCGCCAGGCCGAGCAGCCCGTCCCCACGCCCGGCCAGCACCAGCACGGTGGCCAGCACCGGGAGCAACGCCGCGTACCCGGGCATCGGGGTGCTGTCGTCGAAACTTAGCGCGGCCACCACGATGCCGCCGAGCCCGACGCCGGCCAGCCCGGTGGACAGCGGGGCCGGGATCCGGTCGAGCCGGTCGGCTACCAGGGCGAGCAGGCAGCCGGCGCCGAGCTCCCAGCCCCGGGTGGCCGGCGAGAAGTACGACCAGGTGCCGGTCTGCCAGATCGAGCAGCCCACCGAGCAGGCGACGGCCAGACCGAGCAGCAGCGGGGTGGCATGCCGCAGGCCGAGCCAGATGAGCAGCCCGACCAGGGCCGGCCAGACCAGGTAGAACTGCTCCTCGACCGCGAGCGACCAGAGATGCTGCAGCGGCGAGGGTGCGGACTGTGACTGCAGGAAGTCGACGCCCTGGGCCGCGAAGTTGAAGTTGGCCGCGAACAGCGCCGCCCACCGGCCGTCCTCGGCGATCTCGTCGCCGCGCGCCGATCCGAGCCAGTGGTAACCGGCCAGCACCACGGTGACCAGCACCAGGGTGGCCGCCGGCAGGATCCGCCGGGCGCGCCGGCCCCAGAAGCGCAGCAGCGACAGCTCCCCGGTGGTGGCCATCTCGCGCATCATCAGCGAGGTGATCAGGAAGCCGGAGATGACGAAGAAGACGTCGGCGCCGATGTAGCCGCCGCCGACACCGGGCACCCCGGCGTGGAACAGGACGACCGCGATCACCGCGACCGCGCGCAGCCCCTCGATGTCGGGCCGGAACCTCAGGGACGGCCCGGCCGAGCGAGTCTCGGCCGGGCGTACCTCGGTTTTGGTCTCCGTCATCGAAACTGACGTTAACCGCTTCAACCAGACAAAGATCCCAAACGGGTACGGACCACGCGTTGAGCGGGAGTTTCCCGGAACCCGAGACGGGTGTCTGACATTTCTGGTAGCGGATTGACCTGGCCTGTCACCATGGCCCTGACAAAAACATGAAACGGGGGCGAGGCAGGGCGATGGACGGATTCGTCGGGGCCGTGCTGAGCTTCCCGACCGTCCTGTTCACCCCGTTGCTGATCCTCGTGATCGGGTTCTGGATCGTGGTGATCGCCGGCGGCGCCGACCCGGACGCGGGCGACAGCGGCGATCTGTTGAGTTTCGCGGGCCTCGGCGGCCTGCCGGTTTCCGTACCCGTCTCGCTTCTTGTCTTGTTTGCCTGGTTCGGCAGCCTGTCCGGCGCCGAATTCCTGCCGGTCTGGGTGGCGCTGGGCCTCGCCCTGGTGGTCGCCTGGATTCTCACCCGGCTCGCCGTCGTCGTCCTGCGGCGATTCGCCCCGGTGGGCACCGACCCGTCCCGCACCGACTTCGTCGGCCGCACGTGCGTCATCCGCACCGGCCGCGTGACCAGCACTTTCGGCCAGGCCGAGGTGCACGCCGAGGACGGCTCCTCCGCTATCGTCCAGGTCCGCCAAGCCGGCGACGACGACCTGCACGCGGGCACCGTCGCGGTCCTCTACGACTTTGACCCGAAGGGCGAGTTCTTCTGGGTCGTTCCCGCCGATATAGCCACAAAGGACGTTTGATGGACGTAATCTCGACAGGTCTGGGCATTCTCATCGCGGTCGTCGTTCTCATCGTTGTCGGGGTGCTGTTCTTCCTCAGTCGGATGTTCCGGAAGGTCGAGCAGGGCAAGGCGCTGATCATCTCCAAGGTGCGCCGGGTCGACGTGACCTTCACCGGTGCGGTCGTGCTGCCGGTGCTGCACAAATCCGAGATCATGGACATCTCGGTGAAGACGATCGAGATCGTCCGGACCGGCCGTGAGGGCCTGATCTGCCGGGACAACATCCGGGCCGACATCCGCATCACGTTCTTCGTGCGGGTCAACAAGACCACCGAGGACGTCATCAAGGTGGCCCAGGCGATCGGCACCGCCCGCGCCAGCAACGAGACCACGCTGCAGGAACTGTTCAGCGCGAAGTTCTCCGAGGCGCTCAAGACGGTGGGCAAGCAGCTCGACTTCGTCGATCTTTACACCAAGCGGCACGAGTTCCGCGACCAGATCATCGAGGTGATCGGCACCGACCTCAACGGTTACAGCCTCGAGGACGCGGCCATCGACTTCCTCGAGCAGACGCCGCTGATGTCGCTCGACTCCAAGAACATCCTCGACGCGCAGGGCATCCGGAAGATCACCGAGCTGACCGCGATCGAGGCGGTGCGCACCAACGACTTCCGGCGCACCGAGGAGAAAGAGATCACCCGGCAGAACGTCGAGGCCAAGGAGACGATCCTCGAGCTGCAGCGCCGGCAGGCCGACGCCGAGATCCGGCAGCGCCGCGAGATCGAGACGATCCGGGCCCGCGAGGAGGCCGAGATCGCCCTGGCCCAGGCCGAGGAGATGCTCCGGTCGGAGGGCGCGAAGCTCAAGACCCAGCAGCAGCTCGGTGTGCAGGAGGAGAACAAGGCTCGGGAGATCGCGGTCGCCGAGAAGAACCGCGAGCGGGTCATCGCGATCGAGACCGAGCGCATCGAGAAGGACCGGATGCTCGAGGTCATCTCCCGCCAGCGGGAGACCGAGCTGAGCACCATCGCCAAGGACAAGGAGGTCGAGGGCGAGCGCCGCTCGATCGCCGAGGTCATCCGGGAGCGGATCGCGGTGGAGAAGACGGTCGCCGAGCAGGAGGAGAGCATCAAGCGCCTGCGGGTGGTCGAGGAGGCCGAGCGCACCCGGCAGGCAGTGATCATCGCGGCCGAGGCCGAGGCGCAGGAACACCTGGTCAAGGACATCAAGGCGGCCGAGGCGGCCGAGACCGCGGCCAAGTTCAAGGCCCGCGAGGAACTGCTGCTGGCCGAGGCCCGCCAGCAGACCGCCGAGCTGGACACCCGCGCCAAGATCCGACTGGCCGAGGGCATCCAGGCCGAGGCGGCCGCGGCCGGGCTGGCCGACGTGCAGGTGCGCGAGCGCAACGCCGAGGTGGTGGAGAAGACCGGCAAGGCGGAGAACGTCGTCTCCCGGGAGAAGGCGCTCATCGCGGCCGAGTCGATCAAGGCGAAGCTGCTGGCCGAGGCCGAGGGCCTGCAGGAGAAGGCCGGCTCGATGGCGGCGATGGACAACGCCACCCGCGGCCACGAGGAATACCGCCTGCGGCTGGAGATGGAGAAGGAGATCCGGCTGGCCGGCATCAACGTGCACCAGCAGATCGCCGCGTCGCAGGCCGAGGTGCTCTCGGTCGGCCTGGCCAAGGCCGACATCGACATCGTCGGCGGCGACTCGATCTTCTTCGACAAGCTGCTCGGCTCGATCACGCTGGGCAAGAGCGTGGACGGCTTCGTGGAGAACTCGTCGGTGGCGCAGGCGTTCGGCTCCCGCTACCTCGACGGCGAGGGCGACTTCATGGGCGACCTGACCCGGGCGCTCGGCAACTTCTCGACGGCCGACGTGGCCAACGTCAGCCTGGCCGCGTTCCTCACCCAGCAGATCAAGTCGGGCCGCGGCGACACCGGCAAGCTGCGTGAGCTGCTCGCCACCGCCGAGAAGATGGGTATCGCCGACGCGAAGGTGCCGGCTGCCCGGTGACGCTCGACGCCGGAACATATGAGGTCCTGCGCGCCCGGCTGGGCGCGCAGGCCAAGGAGTTGGCCGCCCGCGCCGAGGCGCTGAACGACAAGCGGGTCGAGACGTTCGGCGGCCAGCAGCTGACTCTGCTCGGCACCGAGCGGGTGCGCACCGAGAACAACTGCGTGCCGCGGGACATCGCGCACGTGGGCGGCTCGATGCTGTTCGGCTACAACGTGTTCATCGGGCTGCGGGCCGAGACGTCGGTGGCCGACGTCTTCGCCGTGCACGAATACGTCGACGGCAAGCTGCAGCCGGCCGACCTTAAGAAGATCGACAGCCCGGCGTTCCAGAAGGACTTCGCCGAGCTGTACCGCTATTACAAGGACACCCGGCTGCTCCAGCTGCGGCGGCTCGAGGGGTTGCTGCTGGCGGTGTTCCAGACCGGGGCGCGCGGCGACGACCTCAAGGTGCTGCGCTGGCGGGTCGGGACCGACGGCACGGTGTCCTATCTCGACAACCGGGGCGAGCGCGACCACGTGTTCCCGCCGGCCTGGGACTTCGAATGGACGCCGACCACCCGCGAGCAGCACGTGCTCGGTCGGCACCCGCACGTCTCGATCGAGGATGCGGTCTTCGTCGAGACGGTCGGCGGCACCCTCACGGTCAAGGTGGAGAACAACACCGAGGACGGCGAGGGCATCTTCTCCGAACCGGTGGACGAGCCACTCCAGAGCCTGGCCGACGCTTCCATCGCGTACACCCGGATCGGGCCCTTGATCTTGCTCAAGGTTTTGCCCTACAAGGAGACCCGCGAGCGGTACCTCGTCTTCAACACCCGCACGCGGGATGTCAAGCGGCTCGACGGGATCGGGCAGGCCTGCCAGCGGCTGCCGGAGGACCAGGGGATCATCTTCCCGGGCGGGTATTACCTGGCCACCGGCCTGGCCCGGACGTTCGACGCGGACACCGCCGACCTGGAGTTCGAGCGGGTGCTGCGGTCGGTCAACGGCGAGGACGTGCTCTACGTCTTCCATGCCCGGGACGCCGGCCGCTACCTGCTGCTGCCCTACAACGTCATCCGCAAAGAGGTGGCCACCCCGATCACCTGCCACGGGTGGTCGCTGTTCGACGACGGCACGCTTATCGCGTTCCGGCACGACTCGGACGAACCCACCCGAGTGCACCCGATGCAGATCTGGCAGACGCCGTTCGTGTCCGACACGTACGCGGCGGCCCAGCCGATCGGCAGCGGGCCGCTCGACCGGATCGGCAACGCCGACCTGGTGCGGGGCATCGCCGACGCGCTGTCGGTGTCCCGGATGGTCGACGAGATGTCGCCGTCCGGGCCGGTCTTCGAGGCCATCATCGCGGCATGCTCGCGGCTGTTCGACAACTACTTCTGGCTGGCCGAGGCCGACCTGGACGACCTGGCCACCCCGCTGCGCGAGGTGCGGTCCACCGCCGAGCAGGTGCTCGACGAGTTCGAGTCGGTCCAGCAGCTCACCGCCCAGGCCGGCACCGCGGTCGAGGCGGCCGAGGCGGCCGCGACCGCGCTGATCCGGCGGGCCCGCGGCGAGGTGCCGACCGGCACCGACGGCTGGATCGGATTGCTGGCCTCGCTGCGCCAACAGCAGGGACACACGGTCACGCTGCGCGAGATGCGCTACGCCGACCTCGGCCGGCTCGACGCGCTCGAAGCGACCCTGGCCGGCGAGATCGATGAGACCGCCCGCCGGGCCGTCGAATTCCTGCGCCAGGAAGAAGCCTTCACCGGCTACCAGCGGGCGGTCGAGACGCTTGTCGGCGAGGCCGCGGCGATCGCCACCGTGGCGGCCGCGCAGCCGGTCGCCGACAAGCTCACCGAGCAGGCCGACGGCCTGCAGGTGGTGATCGACGTGGTGGGCGGGCTGGAGATCGCCGACGCCACCGTGCGGGTCGCCATCCTGGAACGCATCGGTGAGGTGCTCGGCGGCATCAACCGGGCCCGGGCCACCCTGGACGGGCGGCGCCGCGATCTGGCCGCGGTCGAGGGACGGGCCGCCTTCGCGGCCGAGTTCGCGCTGCTCGGGCAGGCCGTGACGGCCGGGCTCGCGGCGGCCGACACGCCGGAACGCTGCGACGAGCAGTCGGCCAAGCTGATGCTGCAGGTCGAGGCCTTGGAGACCCGATTCGGCGAGTTCGACGACTTCGTCGACCAGCTGGCGGCCAAGCGGGCCGAGCTCTACGAGGCGTTCGCGGGCCGGCGGCAGGGGCTGATCGACGAGCGGCAGCGGCGGGCCGACCGGCTTGTCGCGTCGGCCCAGCGCACCCTGGTCAGCGTGCAGCGGCGGGTCGCCGGACTGTCCACGCTGGACGAGGTCAACACCTACTTCGCCACCGATCCGATGGTCGCCAAGCTGCGGTCGGTCGCGGCCGATCTGCGTGAGCTCGGCGATGCCGTACGCGCCGAGGAGCTGGACGGACGCGTCAAGGCGGCCCGGCAGGAGGCCGGGCGCGCCCTGCGCGACCGCCTCGACCTGTATGGCGAGGGCGGCACCACGATCCGGCTCGGCCGGCACACCTTCGCGGTGAACACCCAGGCCATCGACCTGACGCTGGTGCCGGACGGCCCCGACCTGGCTTTCACCATCACCGGCACCGACTATCGGGCGCCGATCCGGGACACGTCCTTCATCGCCGACACCCGCCCGTTCTGGCCGCAGGCGCTGGCCTCGGAAAACGCGTCGGTCTATCGGGCCGAACACCTGGCGGCCGCGATCTTCGCGGCCGATCCGGCCGGTGCGGCGGTCGCGCTGGCCGATGGGTCCCTGCCCGATTTCGTACGTCGGGAAGCCGAGTCACGCATCGACGAGGGGTACGAGCGCGGCGTGCACGACGCCGACGCGGTGCTGATCCTGTCGGCGGTGATCCGCCTGCACGCCGGGGCCGGACTGCTGCGCTTCGAGCCGTCGGTGCGGGTCGCCGCCCAGCTGTTCTGGGTCTTCTCCACCACCGCCGAGCAGCGCACCGCCTGGACCGTGCGGGCGACATCGCTGGCCCGGGCCCGCACCGCGTTCGGCTCCGGCCTCCCGCTGGCCGAGCTGGCCGCCGAGATCTCCGCGGTCGCTCAGGAGCCCATCGGTGAGTACCTGGTCGAGGAGCTGGCCGGCGGGACGGCCGGGTTCGTCACCGCGGCCGGCGCCCGGACCTTCCTCGACAAGTTCCACCGGGCCGCCCGCGGCTACCTGGACGACCTCGCCGGGCTGCCGACCGTGGCCGAGCGGCGGCAGCTGATCACCGGCTGGCTGACCGCGTTCCGGTCGGCGGTTCCGGACGCCGGCAGCGAGGACGACCTTGTCGAGGCGGTCGCGATCGAACTCACCGGCACCCAGCTGACCCGGTACGACTCGGCGGCGGCCTTGGACGCCACGGTTGAAGGGCTGCTCGGCGTGCACCCCCGGATCACCGGCGGCCGGCTGGCGCTGCGGCTCGACCAGTTCCTGGCCGGGACCCGCTCGTTCCGCGAAGCGGCGGTGCCGGCTTTTAGGACGTACCAGAAACGGCGCAATGCCCTCGCCGCCACCGAGCGCGACCGTCTCCGCCTGGATGAATATCGTCCGGCGGTGATGACCGCCTTCGTCCGCAACCGGCTGCTCGACGAGGTCTACCTGCCGCTGATCGGCGACAACCTGGCCCGGCAGCTGGGCGCGGCGGGCGACGCCAAGCGCACCGACCAGTCCGGCCTGCTGCTGCTGATCTCGCCGCCCGGGTACGGCAAGACGACCCTGATGGAGTACGTCGCGAACCGGCTCGGCCTGGTCTTCGTCAAGGTCAACGGGCCGGCGCTGGGCCACGCGGTCACCTCGGTCGACCCGCTGGCCGCGCCCAACTCGACGGCCCGGCAGGAGATCGAGAAGATCTCGTTCGCGCTGGAGATGGGCAACAACGTCCTGCTCTACCTGGACGACATCCAGCACACCTCGCCCGAGCTGCTGCAGAAGTTCATCTCGCTGTGCGACGCGCAACGGCAGATGGAGGGCGTGTGGGAGGGCTCGGCCAAGCGGTACGACCTGCGGGGCAAGCGATTCGCGGTGTGCATGGCCGGTAACCCGTACACCGAGAGCGGGCAGCGCTTCCGGATTCCCGACATGCTGGCCAACCGGGCCGACGTGTGGAACCTCGGCGACGTGCTGAGCGGCCGGTCCGACGTCTTCGAGATGTCCTATCTGGAGAACGCGCTCACCTCGAACTCGGTGCTGGCGCCGCTGGCCACCCGCTCCCGGGACGACCTGCCGCTGCTCGTGCGGCTCGCCGCGGGCGACGAGACCGTCCGGCCGGACCGGCTCTCCTACGCGTATTCGGCGGCCGAACTTTCCCAGGTGCTGTCGGTGCTGCAGAAGATGCGGCGGGTGCAGCAGGTGGTGTTGCGCAACAACCAGGCCTACATCGCCTCGGCCGGGCAGGCCGACGACTCCCGCACCGAGCCGCCGTTCCGGCTGCAGGGCTCCTACCGCAACATGAACAAGCTGGCCGAACGCATCGTCCCGGCGATGAACGACGACGAGATCGAGGCGGTGCTCGACGACCACTACGCCGGCGAGGCGCAGACGCTGACCACCGGCGCCGAGGCCAACCTGCTCAAGCTGGCCGAGCTGCGCGGGCGGCTGACCCCGGCGCAGGCGTCACGTTGGGCCGAGGTTAAAGCGGCCTACCTGCGGTCGAAGGCGCTGGGCGGCTCCGGCGACGACCCGATGAGCCGGGCGGTGGGCGCGGTCGGCCTGCTCGCCGACCGGGTCGGCGACGTGTCCACGGCGATCGGCCGGCTGGGCTCTTCCTGATCTTGGCGGGTTAGGCTGCCGGTCATGGAGATCTTTCGCCTGGCCGACGTGGCCGTGGAACACTCACCGGCCGCAGACGACGAGGTGGTGTCGGGCGCGCCGACGCTCGGCAGCACCGCGATCACCACGCTCGGGTCGACCGGCGTCGAGGTCGGCGTCTGGGAGATGAGCGTCGGGGCGGTCCGGGACGTCGAGGTCGACGAGGTGTTCCTGCTGCTGGCCGGGGCCGCGACCATCACCGTCGACGGCGGCGACCCGGTCGCTGTTTCCGCTGGTGATCTCGTGCGGCTGACGGCCGGGACGAAGACGGTCTGGGAAGTCTCCGAGCCGCTGCGGAAGCTCTACATCGCGTAGCTGTCTTCCTTGATCACGCAGCCGCTCAGGTCGGGGCGGGTGGTGAGGTCGATGATCGCGTCGAGGCGGTCGCGGGTCTGGATCAGCTCGGTGATCTGCCGATCGATGCGGTCGCGCTCGGCGGACAGCGTCGCGCGGGACTCCGGTGTGCTGACCTGGGCGTCCACGCACGGGAGCAGCTCGGCGATCGTGCGGCTGGCCAGGCCGGCCGCGTAGAGGTGCTGGATGAGCTGGACCCGGTCGACCGCGGCCTCGACGTAGTGCCGCTGGCCGCTGGGGCTGCGCACCGAGCCGAGCAGGCCCTGCTCCTCGTAGTAGCGCAGGGCACGGACGCTCACGCCCGCCTGGGTGGCCAGCTCGCCGATCCGCATGGGTGACTCCGATCGCAGTTCTTGCCTCTGACGTCAACGTCAGGTTCTAGCGTATCCCTTATGCAGATTTCCGGAGCAATTGCCCTGGTCACCGGGGCTAACCGCGGCATCGGCCGCGAGTTCACCGTCCAGCTTCTCGAGCGCGGGGCCACCAAGGTGTACGCGGCGGCCCGCCGCCCGGAGACGATCGACCTCCCCGGGGTCATCCCGCTGAAGCTCGACATCACCGATCCGGCCTCGATCGCGGCCGCCGCTTTGGTTGCGAGCGACGTCACGCTGCTGATCAACAACGCCGGCGTCTCGACCGGGGCGAACCTGCTCGCCGGCGATCTCGACACCATCCGCCAGGAGATCGACACCAACTTCTGGGGTCCGCTCAACATGATCCGGGCGTTCGCTCCCCGCCTCGGCGGCGGCGCGATCCTGAACGTGCTGTCGGCGCTCTCCTGGTTCAACTACGACGGCGCCGGCGCTTACGGCGCGGCCAAGGCCGCCGCCTGGAACCTGACCAACGGCGTACGGCTGGAGCTGGTGGCGCAGAAGACGCTGGTCACCGGCCTGCACCTGGGTGCGGCCGACACCGACATGATGGCCGACTACGACGGCCCGAAGATCGCGCCGGCCGCCGTGGTGAAGGCCGCCCTGGACGGCATCGAGGCCAACCAGTTCGAGGTTGTGGCCGACGACTGGAGCGCCCACGTGAAGGCGTCCCTGGCCGCCGACCCCAGCCTCTTCTACACCCAGGCGGTGCTCTAGCGGTATGCGCGGACGTCGGCGACCGACCACCAGGCGTCGGCCGCCGCCGTCTGGGTGATCTTCACGAAGCGAACATTTCGCCCGCGCAGGTCACCCTCGACGAATTGTCCGGTTCCTTCGCTGCGCACCGACGTCCAACGCACTCCGTCGGCCGACGCGGTGATCGCATAGCCGCGCGGGTAGTCGCCGGTCGAGGCGCCGGTGTCGAAGACGATCCGCCGCACCGGCTGTGCTCGACCCAGGTCCACCTGCAGATATTGGCCCGGCTGCTGGGCCGCGCCGGTGCTGAAGCGGGTGCTGGCGTCGTCGTCGACCGCGTTGGCCGGGACGTCGCCGGTGCCGGTGGCGGTCCAGCCGGTCGGGGCGATCGGCCGGTCTTTTGAACCGTGGCCGCGCCAGACGAACGTGGCCAGCGAGCCGCCCGGCAGCGTGTAGCTGAACTGGCGGTCGCCGATCCGGACCGCGACCGCCTGCGGGTTGTCGTTCTCGTTGTGCGCGACAAGCACCGTGCTGCCGTCCGGGTTCACGAATGCCACGTCCATGACCTGGCCGTTCCAGCCGGTGGTGCCGAACGAGGTGCTGGCCACCCGGGTCGCGCCGGGCCGGACGAAGCGGGCCAGGTGACCGAGCGTGTAGTACTCGGCGTTTCGCGTCACGGTCGCGCCGACGGTGACGACGCCGGTGCAGGTGCCGCAGCCGCCGGTGTGCGGGCCGTTCGTCTCGTCGAGTGCGAGGTTCCAGTTGACGACGGTCTTCGCCCAGTTCCGGGTGTTGCCGATGATCAGGTTCCGGGCGTGCCACTTCAACGTGTCGGAGAAGGTTGCGCCGGACTGGCTGCCGGAACATTCGGTGAAGTAGATGTCCTTGGCCGGGAACTCGTTGTGCAGGGCGGTCATCGCGCTCGGGTCACCGGAGTAGCAGTGGTAGGCGGTGCCGGCGACCCAGCGGGCGGCCGGGGTCGACAGCAGCTCCTGCGGGTAGTGGTCGATGTCGGCGACCTCGTCCGGCGGGGTGTTGGCAGCGTCGTTCGGGTGCTCATTCCAGTTGTGGTCGTACCCCAGGATCTTGGTTTTCTCGAAGCGCAGCATCGGGCCGAGCTGTTCGATCACCTTGGCCGCCTGCCAGGACGGCAGGTCCATACCGGGGTAACCGGAGGGGGCGCGGTTCTGCGGCTCGTTCTGCAACGTCAGGTAGTCGACGCGGACGCCCTCGGCCCGGTAGGCCTGGACGAATTTCAGCAGGTACGAGGCGTACGCCCGGTAGATCGCCGGGCTGTCGATCAGTCGGCCGCCGATCAGCGACCCGTTGGTCTTCATCCAGGCCGGGGGCGACCACGGCGTACCCATGATCTGTAGTTCGGGGTTGAGTTTTGCAGCCTGGCGCAGCAGCGGCAGGATCTGCGCGCGGTCGTGCGCGATGCTGAAGTGCCGCAACGCGTAATCGGTCTGCCCGGCCGGCACGTCGTCGTAGGTGTAGGCCGGCTCGTCGGTGAAGTCGGAGGCCCCGATCGGCTGCCGCAAGAGGTTGATCCGGTCGTGCGCGAAGAGATCCACCATCACGGCGTCCCGCGCGGCCGGGGCAAGTCGATAGAGAACCGCAGCCGACGAGTCGGTAAGAGACGCCCCGAAACCGGTCATCGTCTGAAATTTCCGGGCGGGGTCGATCACGATCGTGGGAGTTGCGGTGTCGGCGGCCGCGCCGAAGTCGACGGTGCCGACGTAACTGCTGCCGTCCGGCGAGGTGACCCAGACGCGCGCGGCGCCGGGAGCATGCTGCGGCGGCGGCGCGGCGAGCAGGAGTACGGAGAGTAGGGCGGTTCCGAGGCCGGCCATGGGATCTCCCTGTAACAAGCTGAAACAATCATGGAATGTTTCTGATACAGGTAGGTAACCAGCCCGTTCGAAAGACGTCAATGTCTATGCTCGAGTCATGAAACAGGGGCCGGTAACAAGGGTCACCGTCCGCGACATCGCGGCCCACGCCGGCGTTTCCATCGCGACCGTCTCCCGGGTGCTCAACGAGCAGTCGCACGTCGCCCCGGAGACCCGCGACCTGGTGCAGCGCGCGATCACCGAGCTCGGCGGCCGAGCCGTCCCGCGCCGGCCGGCCCCGCCCGGCGCGATCTACGTCCGCTGCCCGTACGTGCTCACCGACTACTTCGGACTGATCGTCTCGTCGATCGCCGAGACGCTCGACCTGCACGACCGGCAGCTGGTGCTGAACGCGGGCGAGGCCGCCCAGCACAGCGACGTGCTGCCCACCCTGGCCGGCCGCACCGGCATCGCCGGAGCCATCATCGTGCTGCCGCCCGAGCCCGGCTCCGAACTGGTCGCGCTGCAGGCGGCCGGTTTCCCGTTCGTCGTGGTCGACCCGCGCGAGCAGGTGCCCCGCGACATCGCCGCGGTGTCGGCCGCGCACTTCGCCGGCGCCCGCAGCCTCACCGGCCACCTGGTCGAGCTGGGTCATCGCCGGATCGGCCTGCTGGCCGGCCCGGACAACTGGCTGGCCAGCAACGCGCGCCGGGCCGGGCACACGTCCGCGCTGGCCGACGCGGGCGTGCTGCCCGATCCGTCCCTGGCGCTGCCCGGCGAGCCGACGGTCCGCTTCGGCTACCAGG
Organism: Paractinoplanes tereljensis; assembly: GCF_016862435.1. GTDB lineage: Bacteria > Actinomycetota > Actinomycetes > Mycobacteriales > Micromonosporaceae > Actinoplanes > Actinoplanes tereljensis. Next base: position 203,922 of record NZ_BOMY01000050.1, on the reverse strand, counting down.
CCGCACAACGCCTGCTCGACCGGCCGGACCGGCCGACCGCGCTGCTCGGCTTCAACGACAAGGCCGCCTCCGGCGCGCTGGCCGCCGCGGCCGAGCTCGGTCTGCGGGTGCCCGAGGATCTGTCGATCGCCGGCTTCGACGACATCGACCTGGCCCAGGCGACCCGGCCGACGCTGACCACGGTGCGTCAGCCGCTGCCGGAGATGGGCCGGATGGCGGTCAGCCTGCTGCTCCGCCTGCTCAACCGGCACCGGCTGGACGCGCTGCACATCGAGCTGGCCACCGAGCTGATCATTCGGGACTCGACCGGGCCGGCCGCCAGGATCGAGAGTTAATTTAACTATTAGGGCTCTTAACCTTGTGGCGCGGGACATCGATGCCTGAGGATGTGGTCCAGCGGCGCCGCGTCCCCAACCGCTCTCTCATCCCCGAGGTTCTCACCGTGGCTCGAAAGCTGCTCAAACGCGCCCTCGTGGCGACGATTGCCCTGCTCACGACGGCCGCCACCGGTATTGCCGTCCGGTCGGCCGACGCCGCCGTCGCGGCGGCGCCGTTCAAGGTGCTCGCGTTCTACAACGGAACGTGGGACGCCGCGCACATCGACTTCGACAAGGAAGCCAAGGAGTGGTTTCCGGCGACCGCCGCGCAATACGGCTTCACCTGGGAGGCCACCACCGACTGGAGCCGGCTCAGCGCGAGCGGGCTGTCCGGGGTGCAGGTGGTGATGTTCCTCGACGACGGGCCGCCGACCGAGCGCCGGGCCGCGTTCCAGACGTACATGCAGAACGGCGGCGGCTTCCTCGGCTTCCACGTGAGCGCGTTCACCACCAGCGCGAACGACTGGAGCTGGTACTACAACACGTTCCTCGGGTCGGGGAACTTCGTCTCCAACACCTGGGGGCCGACGGCCGAGACGCTGAAGATCGAGGACCGCAACCACCCGTCCACCGCGGGGCTGCCGGCCACCATCCAGTCGTCGGTCAGCGAGTGGTACTCGTGGAGCAACGACCTGCGGAACAACAGCAACATCGACATCCTGGCCTCACTGGACGCCTCGACCTTCCCGGTCGGGGACGACCCCAACCAGCAGTGGCGCAGCGGGTTCTACCCGATCATGTGGACGAACAAGAACTACAAGATGCTGTACGCGAATTTCGGCCACAACGGCATGAACTACACAACCAATACGCGTACGTCGTCGACGTTCGCAAGCGCACAGCAGAACCAGTGGCTGATCAACGGCCTGCTCTGGCTCGGTGGAGGTGGCACCACCACGCCCCCCACTCCTGGGTTCAGCTCGGTGATCAACAAGAACAGCGGGAAGTGCCTGGACGCCCGATCGGCCGGCACCACCAACGGCACCGCCATCCAGCAGTACACCTGCAACGGCACCGCCGCCCAGAACTACCAGCTGGTGACCACCACCGGTAACTACGTGCGGGTCAACAACCAGGCCAACACCGCCCAGGCCCTGGACGTCACCGACGTCTCCACCGCGGACAACGCCAAGATCCAGACCTGGACCTACAGCGGCGGCCTCAACCAGCAGTGGCAGTCGGTCGCCGAGAGCGACGGCTACTTCCACCTGATCAACCGCAACAGCGGCAAGTGCCTGGACGTGCCGGCCGCCAGCACGGCCGACAGTGTCCAACTGGTGCAGTACACCTGCAACGGCACCGCCGCCCAGAGCTTCAAGCTGGGTTAGCCGAAACGACCGTTGACGTAGTCGGCGGTCCGGGGGTCGACGGGCGCGTTGAACATGTCGTCGGTGGGGCCGGCTTCCACGATGTGGCCGGGGGTTCCCTGCTCGGCGAGGAAGAACGCGCACTGCTGCGACACCCGGGCCGCCTGCTGCATGTTGTGCGTGACGATCACGATGGTGACCTCGTCGCGCAGTTCGGCGATGGTCTCCTCGATCCGGCGGGTCGACGTCGGGTCGAGCGCCGAGCACGGCTCGTCCATCAGCAACACCTGCGGGCGTACGGCCAGGGAGCGGGCGATGCAGAGACGCTGCTGCTGGCCGCCGGAGAGCGCGCCACCCGGCTGCCGCAGCCGTTCCCGCACCTCTTTCCACAGGCCGGCCTTGGTCAGACACTCCTCGACCAGATAGTCCTTCTCCCGGCGGGAGGCCCGGGTGCCGGTCAGCTTCAGCCCGGCGACCACGTTGTCGTAGATCGACATGGCCGGGAACGGGTTGGGCTTCTGGAACACCATGCCGATGTGCTTGCGGGCGTCGGTGACCTTGATGTTCGCGTCGTAGATGTCGGTGCCGTCCAGCCACACCTCGCCGGCCAGCGACGCGCTCGGGATGAGCTCGTGCATCCGGTTGAGAATGCGCAGAAAGGTCGACTTGCCGCAGCCGGACGGGCCGATCAGCGCGGTGACCATCCGGGCCGGCATGGTCAGCGAGACCCGGTCCAGCACCTTGTGCTCGCCGAACCAGGCGGAGATCGAATGCGCCTCCAGCGCCACGGCGTCGTAGGCCGACTGCTTCGGCATTACGGCGGTTTCGGTCATCGGGTGCTCCTCGATCAGATCAGGTTGGGCAACAGCTGGGTGATCTGGCCGGCGACCAGGACACCGAGGAGGCCGAGGACGGGTACGCCGATCAGCCAGGCGTGCCAGGGACCGAGCCGGTGCCGGGTCCAGGCCACCGACAGCGCGGCCGCGACCAGCAACTGTCCCCAGAGGACCAGCGGGATCAGCGCCATCAGGTCGATGCCCATCACGGCGTCCTTGGTCGGCAGGATGGCCGAGCCGATCGCCAGCCGCGGGGTGTCCTGCGCCGGGGTGACCAGCTTGGCGTCGGCCCGCAGCACGTCGGTCGGGGCATAGGCCTGCCCGTCCGCGGTGACCAGGGTGAGTCGTCCTTCGCCGGCGGCGAGCGCCGGTGGTTGCGGTTCACCGCTCCGGCGCACCCCCATGACCTGGTACGCGTGCTCGCCCTGCCCGTTGATCACAGTGATCTTGTCGCCGACCCGGAGGTCGCCGATCCGCGCGAACGGCCCGCCGAACGCGGCGCGCCGGGCCATCAGGACGCTGACCCCCTTCTGACCGGGGAAGACGGTGTCTCGTCGGTGACCCGGACCCCGGCTCAGGACGCCGCCGTCGGTGCCCTCGAAGACCACCTCCTGCACGCCGATCGCCGGGATGCTGATGATCGCGACGGCACTGCCCTCGGCCAGCGCGTCGGTGCCGGCCTCGTCGAAGTGGCTGACCGGGGCGGTGGCCTGGGCCAGCTCGGCCCGGAAGTTGGCGTAGGCGACCCGCTGGGCCCGCTCGTGCGAGAGCGAGCCGAGCACGGTCATCTGCGCCACGAAGCCGAGCGCGAGCGCAGCCAGGATGGTCAGCGCGGTCCCGACCGTGCTGCCACCGGTGAACCGCGGCCGGGGCGGCGGCGGTGGGGTGCGCGGGCGCGGCGCGGGCTTCTCTTCGACCGGCGCCGGCAGCGGCTCGGTGATCGTGGCGGTCACGGTGCTCACCACCGTGCCGGTTGTGGCCGGTCGAAGCGGCAGGTGCCGAGCACGACCGCGCCACCGAGGATCAGCAGCAGGATGCCGATGACGAAGAGCCCACCGGCCGGCGGGCCGGTGACCGGCAGCGTCGCGGCGGCCGCGGTGGTCGTGGCCGTCGCCGTCGGAGTCCGGGTCGCGGCCGGGCTGGTGGTGGCCGACGCAGTCGGACTCGTCGTGGTGTCCGTCGGGTCCGGGCTGGCCGACGCCGACGCCGACGCGGAGGCCGACGCGGACGCGGAAGCCGAGGCCGAGGCGGACACCGACGGCTTCGGCTCGGTCGTGCTGCCGGGATAGACGTTCGCGCCGGTGATGTAGGTGGTGGCGTCGGTGAACTTCATGTACCCGTTGAAGGTGCTCTTGACGACCTGCATGAACGAGTCGATGCAGGAGAGCGTGACCAGGTAATAGCCGGGCTCGACCGAGGTCCGGTTGAGGTCCTTGGCGGCATCCAGCATCGAGTTGCCGAGCACCGCCTCGAACGGCTCGGTGGTGCTGAAGTTCGCCGCCGACGGCTCGGTGATCAGGTAACCGTTGGCGAACTCGCCGGGCCCGGTCACCGTCACGTAGTACTGGTCCGACTCGGCGGCACAGCCGCCGGCCGTCCGCAGTTTCGGTGCGACCAGGTCGGTCTTGCTGTCCGGCTCGAAGGTCAGGGTGGTCTGGAACGCGTCGGCCGCGCGGGCGGGAGACGCGGAGACGAGCGCCATCGCCCCGGCGGCCATCAGGAATACGCCGAGCGTTGCCGCCCAGGCGCGCAAGGATCGCAGCACGGTATGTGCCTCCTCAGGGTCGGGTGGTGGCGGAGCGGCGCCCGATGCGCCGCCCGATCTCGAAGGCGAGCAGGATCGCGGCCACACCGCCGCCGATCCAGCCGACCGGAAGACTCTTCTTTTCCGCAGCGATGGGCGCGGCGACGTCCGCGACCGGCACCGGGGTGGCCGGCGGCGCTTCGGAGGCCGGCGCCTGCTCAGGGGTCGGGGACCCGCTGGCCGGGAGGTCCATGTCCTGGCCGCCCGGGACCGGGCGTTCCGACAGCGCCGTGGTCCGGCCGGACGACTTGTACTTCGTCGGGGACGAGAACGTCAGCTGCCCGGTGAACTCGGCGAACTTGGTGCCGGTGAACGAGTCGGCGCAGAAGACCGACACGTCGTACCGGCCCTGCAGGGTGGTGCCGTTGTCGGCCGCGAAGTCCTTCATCGTCTGCGCGAAGAAGACGTTGAAGCCCTCGGTCCGGGACATCCCGGCGGCCGTCGGCGCGGTCACCACCTGGCCGTCCTTTCCGAAGCCGTGACCGGTCGCGATCGCGTAGTAGGTGTCCGCCGTCGACGGGCAACCGGCCGAGGTCTGCACCACGATCGCGGCGGTGTCGATGCTGTTCGACGGGAAGAACGTGAGGCTGCCGCTCAGTGCGGCGGCGGCCAGGAAGCTAAGCACCGGCGGTCACCCGGCGGCGCCGCCAGAAGCGGAAGCCGAAGCCGCCCCCCACCAGCAGCAGAAGCCCGCCGACAATGGCCAGCAGCGTCCACGAGACGGCCCAGAAGCCGTGGTCCCGGGTGGTCGAGGAGAGCGGCAGCTTCTCGTCGCCGGCCTGGGCCAGGGGGTCGGCGGAGACCGAGCCGGTCAGCCAGATCGCCGGGAGCGCGCCCTTGACCTCGGCGACCATGTCGACCGCGTCGCCGGGCAGGATCTCCGGCACGTCGGCGACGCCGTTCGCGGTCTTCCTGGTGCCCCACAGCGTCTTGACGACGACCTTCTGGTGGGCGCCGAGCCGGACGTTCCCGGTGTTCCGCACGCGGTAGGTCAGCGTGGTCTTCCCGGACGAGAACGGGTTGCGGCTCGGGTGGTAGGCGGCGGTCAGGCCCTCGACGGTCAGCCGCGGTTCGAGCGTGCCGCTGATCCGCAGGTAGACCCGGGAGCCGACGCGCTGGTCGACGGCGACCTTGTTGCCCTTGGCGTCGGTGCCGATCGAGGTGAGCGTCGCGACGATGCCGGCGCTGTGGTCGCCCGGCGTCGCGGTGGCCGGCACCTTCAGGGTGAACGGCACGATGACCTTGCCGCGGGCCGGGACCTGAACCGAGGACCGGGACACGGTGATCCAGGTGCCCGCGTCGTCCGACTTCTTACCGGCCGCCAGCAGGTCGAACCCGCCGGTGCCGGGGGTGAACGCGTCGTTCGCGTACACCTTGAGGGTCAATGGTTTTGTTCCTGGGTTGGAGATCTCCACCTGGTCGGTGAAGACGCCGCCCGGCGTCGCCGCGTAGGCGAACGTGGACCGGCCATCCGGGGCGGTCTTGCCGGTCGGGCGGACACCATAGGTCGCCCGTCCACCGGAGTTGTCGGCCGCGGCCGGAACAGCCGGGACAAGAGCCAGCAGAACACCGAACAGTGCTGCCGTACGCCGCATGGTGACCGTCCTTCGTGGAGCTTTGGGTGTGCGGGGCGGGTGGCGGCCCGCCCCGCACGAGGTGAATCAGATGGCGGTGATGGTGAGAGTGGCCGTGTAGGTGCCCGCCACGGTGGTGGTCGGCGCCTGCAGGGACACGGTCGCGTTCAGGTGCGCGGTGCCCACGCCCTTGCCGGCCGCGGCCGAGGCGAGGGTCCGGCTGGTGGCCAGGCCACGGTCAGCCGGAGCGGCCGCACCCGGGGCGATGGCGTTGGCCGGGTCCACCTGCGGGCCGGCGGTGACGGCCTGGGACGCGCCCTGGTCGACGACCTTCGGCGCCCAACCGAGGTTGGCCGCGTTGATGGAGTGGTTCTTGCCGTCCGAGAAGTCGGACACCTGGCCGGCGACGTTCCAGCCGGCGTTGCCGGCGCGGAGGTCGGTGACGGTCAGCGAGTTGATCGTGCCGCCGGTGGTCAGCTTCGAGGCGTCCGACGTGAGAGCCGGGGCCGGAAGAACAACCGGGGCACTGCTGCCGACGCTGATGGTCAGGGCGCCGCTCTCCACGGTGGTGGAGAGAGTCTGCGACGCGGTGCCACCGCTGAACGCGGTCACGGTGACCGCGACCGAGTCCGACTCGCTGGCCGCGTAGGCCGTCGTGCTGGCCGGCACGAAGCGCGCGGACAGCGCGTGGCTGCCGGCACCGAGGCTGCTGGTGACGAGGCTGGCGGCCCCGTCGGTGACGGTCACCGGCAGGCCCAGGTTCTGGCCGGCGTCGATGAACTGGATCTTGCCCGCGGCGCCGGTCGGGAGGACCGAGGCGCTCAGGGTGATCGGGGTGAACTGCTCGACCGAGCCGCTCGGGTTGACGACCAGCGCCGTGGTGGTGGCGGTGGCGGCCGGCGGGTTGACCACGAGCTGCGAGGCAGCCGAGGTCGAGCCGTTGACGCCGGCCGAGGTGCTGCTGAACACCGCGGTGATGGTGTGCGTGCCGGCGGTCAGCGCCGCGGTCGGCAGGGAGGCCACGCCACCGCTGACGGCAACCGCGCCGCCGAGGTTGTCGGCGCCGTCCTTGAACTGGACCGTGCCGGTGGCCGTCGACGGAGCGACGGTCGCCTTCAGGGTCACGGTGTCGCCCACGTTGACCGGACCGGCCGGCGTGATGTCGAGCGAGGTGCTCGACGGCTGCGACGCGTTCGGGTCGGTGGACTGCCACGCGGTCGCCGAGGTGAAGTACACGGCGGTGGTGAAGTTGCCCTTGACCTCGGTGGTGAAGGCGTCCAGGCAGTTCAGCGTGACGTCGTACTCACCGGCGACGATGGTGGTGCTCAGGTCCTTGGCGGCGTCCGCGAAGGTCACGTTGAACGCCGCTTCGAAGCCACTCTCGGTGGAGAAGTTGGCGGAGGTCGGCGCGATGATCTGGTAACCGGCCGCGAAGGCACCCGGGCCGGTGATCACGGCGTGGTAGGAGTCCGAGTCGGCGGCGCAACCGGCCGACGTCGTCACCCGCGGCGCCACCAGGTCGGTGCCGGAGGTCGGGTTGACGGTCAGGGTGCCCAGGGAGCCGGCCGCGGGAGCGGCCTGCGCCGCACCGACACCGGCGGTGAGGACGGTCGCGGCAGTCGCAACCGTGACGAAAGCGGCGCCCGCGATACGGGAGAGCTGCATTTTTCTATCGCCTTCAGATCGATTACGGCGTGCGGATGGTGGTGTCGCCACACGACGCGTGCGGCGCGAAGCCGTACTTCTTGATCGTGTTGGCGTTCTGGCAGACCTTCGACGTCGAGCCGACGAAGACGCTGGACACGGTGCCGTCGGTGAGCTTCGCGGTCGGCACGACGTTGTAGACGTCGCGGACGCCGATCGAGGAGGTGTTCAGCACGGTCGGCGCGATGCCGTCGAGCTGGCCGAGAACCGACTTGCCGTGCACGTCGCTGACCACGCCGGTGGTCTGCGAGAGGTACTGGGCGATCGAGTAGGGCACGATCTGCTTGGTGTCGGTCAGCAGCGCGCCGTTGTTCTCCTGCAGCGGAGCGCCGGTCGAGTCGACCTCGCCGATGCAGGTGTGGTTGGTCTGCGAGGTGAAGTTCGCGGCGTCGGTGAAGCCGAGGGTCTTCAGGAAGAAGGACCGGGTGCCCGAGCCGAACTGCGGCAGCAGCGGCTTGTAGGCCGTGGTGACGCCACAGTTGTAGATCGTGGTCAGCTGCGCCTTGGTGAGCGTGCGGGACAGGGTCCCGTCGCCACGCACCGCGTAGGTGACCGCGTCCACCGCGAACGGGATGTAGGTCAGGTTCTTACCGGCGTACGACGCGGAGTTGTTGCTCGACGAGCGCGCGAAGTCGAGGCAGTTGTTGTTCGCGTCCACCGACGCCACCAGAGCGGTGACACCGTTACCGGACCCGGCGGGCCGGTTGATGACGCAGCCGGTCTCCTTGGTCTGGATCTGAGCCGAGCCGAACGCGTCGTAGGAGGCGATCTGCTTGACGTTGCTAGCGTCGACGACGACCTGCGAGAGGCCGTTCATGACGCCCTCGGTGGTGTCCGAGCCAACGCCGGCGAGGACGCGGAAGGTGGGCGTCCCGCTCGGGTCGGCCGATGCCGGGGAAGCGGTGAACGCGAGGGCGCCCACCAGCCCGATCCCGATGACAGCCAGGAAGCGTTTGTTCAGCACTGCGGCTATCCTTTTCTGTGCGATGAAGCGCGCCGGGCGGATGCCCGTCGCATGCTGTGGCCAGGAGTAGGCGCTCCTGGCCACAGGCGTCTCGATCGGTGTTTCACCGACCTGTTCTCCGGGCCCGACCGGCCCGCAGCAGGAAGATCGGCCCGGCCAGGGCTGCTACCAACCCGACGGCCAGGGCGATGATCAGGGCATAGCGGAGGTTCCCGACCGGATGTCCGGGGGTCGGGTTGGTCTGGGCGACCGGCACCGGCGAGCCGTGGCCGGACGGCGTGACCGCCGGGGCGGCGAGGCTCGGCTGACTGCCGGTGTTGGGCACCGCCGCAGCCGTGGTCTTGGCCGGGGCCGGCACGCCGGTCCCGCTGCCGCCGCCGACCGGCGGGGTGGTCGGGGTGGCCGCCGGGGTCACCGCCTTGCCCGCGGCATCCTCGATCTGGGTGGCGGCCCGGACGGTCAGCGCCCGCAACGCCTCCGGCAGCGGCGCGTAGCCGTACGGCAGGGTGCCGGGCTGGACGCCCGGGGTCTGCCCGCCGGCCGCCGCGTACCGCAGCAGGTCGGCGTAGTCCGCGCCGGCCTCGGCGGTGATCGCCGACGGCACGGTGCCCGCGTACAGCACGGTGGTCAACGGGTACGCCGCCGCGTTCGGGCTGGTCATGCTCGGTTCGAGCACGTTCGGCACGGTCGCCGACTGGGTCATCGTGGTGACCCCGGCGACCAGGCCGGCGGTGGTGGGCGCGACGAACGCCCCGGTGTGGTTACGCAACTGGGCCATCGGCAGGCCGTACCGATCGGCGGTGGCCACGTCGGTGACCGCGAGGACCGCGCGCTTGCCGGGGGCCTGCGGGGTGCCCTTCTTCCAGCCGATGACCGCGCCGACCGCGTCCCGCGAGGTGGCGTTGCGCACCAGGGTGTCGCCACGGGCCGCGTACCGGGCGGCGTCGTGCATGTTGTTGGCGTACGGGTGCATGTCGAGCGTGCACCAGTCGTGTTCCTGCTGGTCGTCGGCGCGCAGCGGGATGCAGTACAGGTCGCTCTTGGGGAAGTTGTCCTGCGGCCAGCTCTGCGACGAGTAGACCGGGTTGACCTTCATGCCCCACGGGTCGGGGCTGCCGGTCAGGAACGCCCGGGCCTCGGAGTCGGCGAGGATCCACAGCCACAGCCGGGTCGCCAGGTCGCTCTGGCCGAGCGGCACCAGGATGTCGCCGATCGGCAGGTCGAGCTGCTTGGCGTAGTCCGGGTTGAGCGCCTTGAACTCCGGGTCGGCGCTGATCGTCTGCGGGTTGTTCCGGACCGTCGTGCGGGTGATGTCGGCGCCGGACCGATAGGACTGGGTGAGCAGCTTGGCGATCAGCCGCGGGGTCAGCTTGAGGTCGGATAGTCGCCGGCCCTCGCGTAACCGGTCCTCGTCGGTGGCGTCGAAGCCGGACTGCCACTCGATGTTCAGCGCGATGGCCAGGCCGGAGACCGCCACCGGCGCATAGACCTGCGGTGCGGTGGTCGAGGGCGCGGCCGGCGAGTTGACGAAGACCATGCCCGGATCGGTGCCGGTCAGGCGGGTGCGGGCCATGTCGTCGGTGACCTGCGAATATCCGTACACCGTGGCGCTCGTCCCGGCGCAGAGCGTCGGCTGCCAGCGCAGCATGGCCTCGGTCATCGCCTCGGCGCCGACGGTCCGCCGCTCGGCCGTACCGATCGGGCAGGCCTTGCCGATGGTCTGGAACTGCAGCGGTACGACGATCTTGTTGGCCCAGTTGGTGGCCTCCAGCGGCGACGAGTCGAGCCAGTTGTGCGGCCGCTTGTCGCCGGTGCTGCCGTTGATCTCGGTCTCGCCGCGCGGCACGATCACCAGGAAGCAGGGCCGGGCGGTGCCGTCGGTCAACTCCTCGCCACAGCCCAGGCCGGGCGCCTCGGTGCCGGTCTGCACCTCGAAGAACTCCTGGCCGGTGCCGTTGGCCAGGGTCCGGCCGTACGGGATCTCGTTTGTCGTGCCGGCGTCGAAGAACTCGCCGCCGTTGCCGGCGGTGACCGTGCCGCCGGTGACCGAGCTGAACGGCACGAACGCGTTCTCCCCGGCGGCCGGTTTGATCGGCTCGTTGGGGTCGGTCCAGTCCTTGTCGACCCCGTTCTCGTCCTTCACCTTGCCGAAGTTGCCGCCGTAGCTGACCTGCCGGGTGCCGGTCCAGACGCCGCCGCGGGTGTCGGTGAACAGCGCGCCGTACTGACACTGGGTCCGGTCCGGGCCGGTCTTGACGTCGCCCCAGCACTGCATGATCTGCAGGTAGTTGAGGAAGACGCTGGTGTCCACGGTGGGCTTGCCGCCGGTCCAGGAGACCGTGACCACCTGGTTGATCAGGTTGGTGGTCTGGCCGACCGTGACCTTGAGGTCGGCGAACTCGCCGGTGCCGGAGACGGTGACCGCCGTACCGTCATCGGCCTGTGCCCCGGCCTGCGGGAAGACGGTAAGGGTGAGTGCCACGGCGATGATCGCCGCGATCCAGCGGCGGGTCATGGCCGGCCTCCACGATTGAACAAGCGGGCCACCAGCGGCGGGCCCACGGTGAGGCCGAGCAGCAACCCGCAGGCCACCACGATCAGCACGGTCTTGAGGGTCGGGTCGAGTTGCGAGGTCAACGAGACCGGGATGGCCGTCGCGGTGTCGGTGCCGCCGCCGTCGCCGCCACCGATCGCCTGGCCGGTATCGGGGTCGACGGCGCCTCCGCCCGAGGTATCAGTAGCGGTGGCGGCAGACGAGACCGACGACGACGGTTTCGCACCCGGCGAGGTGGTCGCGGTCGTCCCTTTACCCCCGGTGTTCTTGGTGCCGCCGGTTGTCGGGGTGTTCGCCGTCGCGCCGCCGGTTCCGGTGGCGCACTGGGTGGTGCCGACCTTGTCGCAGGCCTGCGGGAACGGCGCGGTCTTGGCCAGGGTGTTCGACCCGTCCTTGGAGAAGGTCGGGTTGTTGCACTTGGCGATGTTGACGTTCTGCGCGTCCACGCCCGGGATCCGCCGCACCTGCTCGAGACCGGCCTGGACCAGGTTGATCGGCAGCGGCGAGTAACCGAGCTGGTCAGCCTGTTGCTGTCCCTCGCAGAGGAAGTAGTAGGAGAAGTCGCCGAGGGTCTTGCCCTTGGCCACCTTGAACCGGGTGTTCTCCTGGTCGACCGGGATCAGCATGTAGCTGTAGCTGGACAGCGGGTAGGTGCGCGCGTCGGTGTTGTTGTAGACGCCGCTCAGATCCTGGGTCAGGTAGTCGCCCGAGTTCTTGTCGGTATTGATCTTCGCGGCCAGCAGGGCCACCGCCACCGAGCGGGCGGTCGGCTCGACGAAGTAGTCGCTCTTGTTCCGCAGCTTCGCGACCGGGAAGTGCAGGTTGAGCGCGTAGGAGTACTCGACGTAGGTGATCGCGCCGACGCTGGAGGCCTGCGAGACGTACCCCGCGACGCCGGTCGAGCTGGACTGCGCGGTGGTCGCGCTGCCCGGGATCACCGGGTAGAGCGAGGTCACCCCGCACGGCGTCTTGCGGCCGGCCTTGGCGCAGTACGCGTTCCAGATATCCGGGTACTGGTTGACCAGCCAGGTGGTGAGCTGGGCCGTCGTACCCGAACCGTCGGACCGGACCACCGGCACGATTTTGCGGGCCGGCAGGACCAGGCCCGGGTTGTCGGTCTTGATCGCCGGGTCGTTCCAGTTGGTGATCACGTTCGTGAAGATCTTGGCGAGCGTCTCGCCGGAGAGCCGGAGGTTCGTCACCCGGTTCTTGCCGATCGTCAGGTTGTACATGAACGACGTACCACCGGCGACGATCGGCATGTAGGCGAACGGGAACTTCGGCCGGGCCTCGGTGGCGGCGCCGTCGTCCTTGCCGTACGGGATCTCGGACACGCCGAAGTCGATGAGGCCGCTCGCGAACTGGTTACGACCGCTCGTCGAGCCGACGCCGTCGTAGTTGATCCGCATGCCGTACTGCTCGACGTTGGACGCCCACTGCCGGATCGCGTTCTCCGACCAGGTCGAGCCCGCGCCGTTGATCGGCACGTAAGCCGCGGCCAGCGCCGGCACCTGGCCCGAGAACACCAGGGCCAGCACCGCGACCGCCGCGAGGACGACCCGGATTTTCCTACTCACTGTTGTTCTCTTCCTGCTGTAAGCGCGGGGCGCGCTTCGTGAACCGGGTGACATCCCGCGCCGACGCCCGGGTCCGCGCTCGCTGCTGACGCTTGGACAGGTCCTGCGGGCCGCGGCCGCCGATCAGCCGGGCGATGATGAACAGCAGCAGCACCAGGCCGAGCAGCAGCGCCGCCGTGCCGAAACCGCGTGCCACCACGCTGGGCTGCGGCGACTTGATCAGCGTGAAGGTGGCCAGCGGCAGCGACACCTGCGGTCCGTGGAACGGGTCGGTGTTCAGCGCCGCCGAGTAACCGGCGGTCAGCAGCACCGGCGAGGTCTCACCGATACCGCGGGCGGTGGCCAGGATGACCGCGGTGGCGAGACCCGGCCGTGCGGTCGGCAGCACCACCGTGCGTACCGTCTGCCAGCGGCTCGCGCCCAGCGCGAGCGACGCCTCCTTGAGGTTGCCCGGCACCAGCCGCAGCACCACGTCCGAGGCCCGAATCATGATCGGCAGCATCATCACGCTGATCGCCAGCGAGGCGGCGAACCCGGACTTCTCGAAGCCGAGGATCAGCAGCACTGTCGCGTAGATGAACAGACCGGCCACGATGGACGGCAGCGCGGTCATCGCCTCGACGATGGTCCGCACGAAGCGGGTGAAGCCGCCGCGCAGCTCGGAGAGGAAGAGCGCGCAGAGCAGACCGAGCGGGACCGTGATGATCAGGGCCAGGCCGATCTGCTCCAGGGTGCCGACCACCGCGTGCAGGCCGCCGCCGACGGTCAGCGGTTCGAGCGGGCCGGCCTTGGTCAGGTCCTGGGTGAAGAAGTTCAGGTGGACAAGCGCCTTGTAGCCCTTGAACAGTGTGAACGTGACCACAAAGACCAGCGCCATGATCAGCAGCGCGGCGATGCCGTGCACGATCGCGCCGACCAGCCGGTCACGCACGGCCGGGCCGTCGCCGTCCAGCCAGACCAGGGCGGCGTAGAGCGCCAGGAACATCACGAACGAGACCAGGACGAAGCCCAGCAGCCCGGAGAACGGCGCCAGCCAGAAAAAGATCAGCGCGGTGATGCTGACCCCGGCCGCGGCAGCGCCGAGCGCGACCAGGATGTCATCGCTCGCAATGGTGCGGGTGTCCCGTCGGACCTCCGGGGTTTCCGTCGACATCACGCCTCGCTTTCGGCGCCGGAACGGGACCGGGCCACGATCGAGCCGGCCGCGAAGTTGACCACCAGGGTCAGCAGGAAGAGCGCGACACCGGCGGCCATCAGCGCGGAAAGCGCCATCGGCCCGGACTCGCCGTAGCGCAGCGCGATCAGGGCGGACACCGAGTTGGCGCCGTTCTGCAGCACGTGCGGCTGGATCACGAAGACCGGCGAGATGATCAGATAGACGGCGATGGTCTCGCCGAGGGCCCGGCCGAGCCCGAGCATGGTGCCGCCGATCATGCCGCCCTTGCCGAACGGCAGGACGACCGAGCGGATCATGCCCCAGCGGGTGGCGCCGAGCGCGTACGCGCCCTCCCGCTCACCGATCGGGGCCTGGGAGAACGCCTCCCGCATGATCGAACAGATCACCGGCGCCACCATCAGCGCAACGACCAGCCCGGCGATGAACGTCGACGAGGTGTAGACGGTCTCGGTGGCGAGCGGATCGCGCGGGTCCGACCCGGTCACCTTGAACAGCGGGAACCAGCCGAGGTAGGTGGACAGCCAGCGGGCCAGGCCGATCACGTGGGCCTGCAGGAAGGCAAACCCCCAAAGGCCATAAACCACGCTGGGTACGGCCGCCATCAGGTCGATCATGTTGATCAAAATGCGACGCACCCGGGCCGGCGCGTACTCGGAGACATAGAGCGCCATCCCGGTGGCGAGCGGCACGGCGATGCTGATCGCCACGGTCGCGATCAGGATGGTTCCGGTGAGGACGGCGGCGATGCCGAAGCGGCCCGAGTCCGGTTCCCATTCCTCGGTGGTCAGGAACGACCAGCCGGCGGCGCGCAGCGCGCTGATCGCCTTGGTGAACAGGAACGTACCGACCATCGCCATCAGCACCAACACGGCCGTGCCGGCCAGGCGCAGCACCACGCGGAAGACGCGGTCCTGCCCGCCGGACGGCCGGAGTCGGCGTCGCTGTTCCGGCGCTACCAAAGCGTCGGTCATTACCTGTCCCGCCCTCTGTGACTCAGGAGTAACTCTGTGCGGGCTCAGCGAAACGAGGCCGGTTGGACACAGGACCGGGCTTCGGTGAACGACGGACGAATGCGAACCATGGTTTGCCGCCGTAACGGGCAATCAGCGACGGGACTGATCCATACCGGCCAGTTCGGCATCCGGAATCAGGACGACGACAATCGAGGCAGCCTGTTCGGCCTGGATGCGACGCTGATAGGCGCGGCTGGAGAGGGCGACGACGGTCTCCCCGGCGGCGATGCGCCAGCTCCAGGTGGACGGCCCGGCCCGATGGATCGAAACCCGCAGATCGCCGGCGTGCTCCTGGAGCCAGCGCACGGCGGCTCGACAGGCGGCGGCATCGGCGTACGCGCTGGCGGCCCGGCCCAGGTCACGATTGTTGGTCGCCAACAGGCGCCAGCTCATCGAGCCGTCCGTCCGGTGTTTCAAGATCCTAAAGCGCGCTGCAGCCACCCGCCGGATCTTCAGGGCTTTCCGTACACAGCCGAAACACAGTGAGTTAACAGCAGACTTTAACCAAGAGAAGAGCCCGCATGCGGGCTCTTCTCTTCACCTCAGTGACAGTGCCGGGCCGCCGACTTGGGGACGTCGAGGGCCGGGTTGCGATCGAAGAATCCGTACGGCTTGAGGGTGAAGCCGGCGTAGTCGACCGGCATGATCGGCCAGTCCTCGGGCCGCGGGAAGTGGGTCAGGCCGAAGGTGTGCCAGACGACGATGTCCTCGCCGTCGAGCGGCCGGTCGGCCGCCGTCCAGGCCGGCAGCCCCGCCCCGGCGAGGCTCTGATTGACCAGGTCACCGGCCGGATAGCGCTCGTCCGGCGCGTACTGCGTCACCCACAGGTGCTTGGTCGCGAACGTCGCTCGCTGGTGGATCGACGACGAGTCGTCGGCGAGCAGCACCGGCAGACCGGCCGGGTGCAGGGCATAACCCACCGGCTGGCCGAGCCGGTTCTTGACCTCCGGGTTGACGATGTGCCAGACCCGGCCGGCGGCCGGTTCGGCCAGCCGCTGCGCCGCCGATTCGCTGGCCAGGCGGGTGGTACGGCGAGCGAAGGCGTTGCCGTACGGGTTTTCCGGCCCGACCGGCACCCGCACCGCGTCCACCTCGTCGACCGCGTTCCGCACCCCGTCCACCGTCATGTCCAGGCGGGCCGAGAAAAGATGCTGATGGAACGGAGCGCCGAGACCGGGCGCGATTTCCGTGGCGTACGGGTAACCCTCGCCCGGATAGGCCGAGGTGAATACCACTCCGGTCGCCTTGCATTCGAGCTGAATGGTCCCGTCGAGGTACAGGTACCAGTAGAAACCGTAGTCATAGTTGCCGATGGTCACGAAGAACGAGATCACCAGCCGGCGCTGACGACGGGTCTCGGCCATCTCGTTGAACAGGTCGGTGTGCTTCCACAGCACCCCGTAGTCCTCCTCGTGCATGCAGATCGCGTTGCGGATCTCCCGCGGCGCGCCCTGCTCGTCGGCGAGGGTGGCGTCGAAGTAGTGGATTTCGCCGAGGCAGTCGCAGCCGAGCTCGAGCGAATTCGTGTACCGCGCGAACAGGTATTCGCCGGTGTCGAAGTAGTTCTGCCAGAACCGGGCCGGCGACGGGTCCGCGTACGGGACCACCATCTCGGCGATCGAGGCGCGGTAGACGATCGGCCGCCCGTCGAACGAGATCTCGTTGAGGATCAGCCCTTCGCGCATGTCGAAGCCGATCCGCAGCCGCCACTTCTCCCAGGTCACCACGTCGTCCTCGACCGCGAAGCTGGGCCCGTCCGGCTGGGTGATCTCGATGGCCTTGAGCGTGTCCCGCGGCGGGACGTCCCACTCGGCCTTCTCCCGCGGAATCGGGTGGTCCTGGTGGTCGTAGACGGCGTGCGCGGTGCGCGCGGTCAAATCCACATAGGCGACAAGACCATCGATCGGGTACGCCCAGACCAGCTCTTTCGGGTCGGGCTGGTGGAAGGCCAGCACCCGGATCATCCGCTTGCCGACCTCGTCCTCGTAGTCGAAGTTGCCGGCCGACAGCGGACAGGCCCGCACCTCGTCGACCGGCAGGTTGCGCTTGACCAGGGCGGCCAGCCACTCCGGCGACTCGGCCAGGATCTCCTCGATGACCATGAACTCCTCGTCGAGGATCGGCATCTGGCCGCCGAGCTCCGCGTCCGCCTCGGTGATCGAGGCGATCGCGCCGGCCGTGAGGTCGACCAGGCAGTCCCGCCCGAGGCCGGTGGCCCGGTCGAGCAGCAGCACCCGCACCTGGCGCGGCACCGCCGTACCGGCCAGGACCAGGCGCTTGTCCGGCTCGGCGAGCCCGACGTAGGCGAATCGCGTGCTCTCGGCCAGCGCGCCGGCCTCGGCCAGCACCTCGCGGGTCCGGTCGATCTCGGCGGCGGTCAGCCGGGCGAGGGGGTGAGAACTCATGACGCGGCTACCTCCAGTGTGGGCAGTGAGCTGCGTCAACCTATCGCCCCGCCCGGCCCGCCCGGAAGATCAGACAGTGCGCAGCGCCTCGGTCGGCACCATTACCCGCCATCCCTTGTTCTGGCCGGTCCATGAAGCGGGCTGGTCATCCGTCGCCGCGCCGCGGAATGCCCCACGGATTCGCCCGCCGCAGCGCCGGGGGCAGCGCCGCGTCCGGGGCGTCCTGGAACGTGACCGGACGCAGGAATCGTTGCAGGGCCTCGCTGCCGACCGAGGTGTGGGCCGGCGCGGTGGTGGCCGGCCAGGGTCCGCCGTGCTGCTGGGCCCAGCCCACCGCGACGCCGGTCGGCCAGCCGTTGACCACGACCCGGCCGCATCGCCGGGACAACCGGGCCACTAGCGCCGGGAGGTCGGGGTCGTCGGCCGCGGCGTGCACGGCGGTGGCCAGGCTGCCCGGCAGCACGTCGAGGACGGCGTCCCGCTCGGCCACGTCGGCATATTCGGCGACCAGGGCCACCGGCCCGAAGACCTCCTCCAGCAGGGCGGGATTCCGGCGCAGGCGGTCCGGTGTGACGGCCAGGACGGCCGGTTGCGCCTGCCATCCAGATCCAGTTCCGGGCGTACGGGCAAGAAGGCGTGCCCCGGCACCTTCCAGCCCGAGCACCCCCTCGCCGAAGGTCGCCGCGATCTGCTCGGTGAGCAGCCAGCCCTGAGGTTTCGCCTGGTCCAGGGCTTTGGCCACACGTTCGGCCAGCCCGGCGGGCGCCAGCAGGAGGCCGGGTTTGGTGCAGAACTGTCCCATCCCGAGGGTGAAGGAGCCGACAAATCCGGCGGCCACCTCGTCCGGGTCGGCGGTTTCGGTGACCACCGCCGCGTTGACCGTGCCCATCTCGGCGAAGACCGGAATCGCCTGCTCCCGGGTCGCCGCCTGCCGCCACAGGGCCAGCCCGCCGCGCTGCGAACCGGTGAACGCCACCGCCCTGATCTCCGGGTGGGCGACCAGCTGCGAACCGGCCGCGAACCCGGCGACCAGGCTCAACGCCCCGGCCGGGGCGCCCGCGCCGTTGAGGGCGTCCCCGGCCAGAGCCGCCAGCGCGGCCGACAGCCGCGGGTGCGCGGGATGCGCCTTGACCACGACCGGGCAGCCGGCCGCGAGGGCGGTCGCCGTGTCGTGCCCGAGCACCCCGAACCCGAACGGAAAGTTGCTGGCCCCGAAGACGGCGACCGGCCCGAGCGGCACCCGCATCCGCCGCAGGTCGGGTCGCCCGGCCTCGATGGTCGCGCCGAGCCAGCCGCCCTCCCGCACGACCGACGCGTAGAACCGGATCGTCTCGGCCGCCCGCCCGGCCTCCCCGGTGAGCCGGGGCATGCCGAGCCCGACCTCCTCGTCGGCCAACTCCGCGAGGTCGTCCCGGTCGGCCGCGAGGGCCGCCGCGATGGCCTCCAGCCAGGCGGCGCGCTCGGCCGGCCGGGCCGAGGCCACCTCGTCGGCGGCGGCGACGGCCGCGGCGACCGCGTTGTCGACCTGACCGGGGGTGGAGTCGGGTGGGGCCGCGACGGCGACACCGGTGCGTGGGTTCCAGGAGCTCATCCGCCTACCTTGCGCACGGCCTCGGTGAGCACGTCAAGGGCATCGTCGAGCAGATCCGGGGTTTGCGGTCGGCGGTCCTCGGCGTACTCCTCGGGGGTGATCTTCCCGCGGGTGTCGCGGAGCGGCCCTTGCGGTTCTTCGGCTTCGCACCGGACGATCGCCTGGCGTCCGCTCAGGACCGCACGGCTCTGCTGCTGGCCCTGCTCTCCCGGAAACTAACTTGAAGAATGTCTAATTAGTCGGAAAATTGGCCTGTCGGTTGGCCGTCACCTGCGCTTTTGGGGCTCGCGCGGTGCGGAATCCGCCGATTACTATCTCCGGGCCATCGAAATTGGAGATCACGGGGGTGTCTTCCTGCGTACCTTCTCCGTCCCGGAGCGAGTCGGCGGATTCGGCCTGCTCGTCGGGGTCGGTGCTGCGGTCTGGCCGGTCCTCACCGACCACACCGGCGCCTCCCTGCCGTGCCCGCTGCGCACGCTGACCGGCGTGCCGTGCCCGGCCTGCGGTCTCACCACCGCCGCCATCGCCCTCGTGCGAGGCGAGGTCGGGGCGGCGTTCGGAGCAAATCCTTTGATCTTTGGCCTGGCGGCGCTCGTCGTCGCCGTGGTTCCGCTCGTGGTGTTACGTGCCGCGGGCGTCCTGGGGCCACCACGACCGTGGTCGCCGAACAGGCGACGGTGGGTCGCACGGCTCATCGGGCTGCTCGCGGTCGCGAGTTGGCTCTTCCAACTGCATCGGCTCGGCTTCGGCCGGGCCACGTAAAGGATCAGCGAGAGATGACTTACCCACCGAACAATGACCCGTACGGCAACCAGCAGCCCCAGTACGGCCAGCAGCCGCCGCAGTACGGCCAGCAGCCGCCGCAGCAGCCCTATGGCCAGCCGCAGCAGCCGCAATACGGTCAGCCGCAGTACGCCCAGCCGCAGTACGGCGCCCCGGCGGGCTACGGCGCGCCGGCGGTCAACCTCGCCGGTTGGGGCCCGCGTGTCGGCGCCTTCCTCATCGATGCGCTCTGCGCGGCTCCGTTCTACATCCTGGCCGGCGTGCTCGGCACCGGGGACAACGGTCTCAACGCCTTCTACTTCATCTTCTGGCTGCTGGGCCTGGCCGTCCAGGGCTACAACCGCTGGTTCCAGGCCGGCAAGACCGGGCAGAGCTGGGGCAAGAAGGCTCTTGGCCTGCGCCTGGTCGGCGAGCAGAGCGGTCAGCCGATCGGCGCTGGCCTGGCGTTCGGTCGCGACATCACGCACATCATCGACGCCCTGCCCTGCTACATCGGCTACCTGTGGCCGCTGTGGGACGAGAAGAAGCAGACGTTCGCCGACAAGATCCTGAAGACGATCGTCGTCAAGTAATTGCCTGAGGGTGCCGGCCGGGGTCGGCCGGCACCCCTCAGCCCTTGACCGAGCCGGCCGTGATGCCGGCGACGAAGTGCCGCTGCAGGAACGCGTAGGCCAGCACCATCGGCACCGACGCGACCACCACGCCGGTGAACAGCAGCGGGTAATCGGTGAGATATTCGCCCTGGAAGTCGAGCAGGGCCAGCGGCAGGGTCCGCTTGGCCGGGTCGTCGATGAACAGCAACGGGTACAACAGGTCGTTCCAGTGCATGACGACCAGGAAGATCGACGTGGCGGCCAGCGACGGGAACGACAGCGGCACCGCGATCTTCCGGAACGTCGTCCACGCTCCGGCGCCGTCCAGCTCGGCGGCCTCGTAGAGCTCTTGCGGCAGGGTCCGCATGAAGCCGGTCAGGATGAACACCGCCACCGGCAGCGTCACCACCACGTTGATCAGCATCAGGCCGGTCAGGCTGTTGCGCAGGCCGAGCCGGTCGAACTGGACATACTGCGGGATCATCATGGCCTGGGCCGGCACGGCGAGACCGGCCGCGAAGATGCCGAAGACCACTCGACCCCACCAACCAGGCAACCGCGCCGCGGCGTACGCCGTCAGGCTTGCCAAAATCAGCGTGACCGGCACCGAGACCGCGACCACCGTGATGCTGTTGCCCAGCACCCGTAACAGATTCTGCTGGCGCAGCACGGTGTCGTAGTTGTCCAGGGTCGGGTGGGTGGGCAGGCCGAACGGCGAGTCGAACAGCTGCTGGGTGGTCTTGAACGAGCCGCCCACCACGACGAGCAGCGGGACGATCACGATCAGCGAGTAGAAGCCGAGCAGAGCGCGGCGGCCGGTCTTCATCGGTGTGCCAATCGCGTGGCCCGGTTCTGCAACCACGTCACCAGCGCGATCGCCAGCATGAACACGACGGATTCGGCGGCCGCGTACCCGAGCTGGTTGTTGGCGAAGGTGGTGTAGATCCGGGTGGAGAGGATGTCCAGCGCGCTGCGCGGCGGGTTGCCGGCCAGCCCCAGGATCAGGTCGAACGCCTTGAACGACTGGATCGTGGTGTACGCGACGACCAGCGCGGTGGCCGGCGCGACAAGCGGCCAGGTGATGTGCCGGAACTGCTGCCAGCGGCCGGCGCCGTCGGTGCGAGCGGCCTCGTACAGCTCGGCCGGGATCTGGTTGATCCCGGCCAGGTAGATGATCATCATCTGCCCGGCGTGGAACCAGATCTGGGCGAACCCGACGAAGAAGACGGCCTTCTGCTCGTCACCGAGGTAGGAGCTGGTCACCCCGAGCGGGCGGAGCAGCTGGTCGGCCAGCCCGAAGTTCGGGTCGTAGATGAACTTCCAGACGAACGCCACCGACACCGAGGACAGGATCGTCGGCAGGAAGAACAGCCCGCGCAGCCAGGTCGACCCGCGACTGCGGGCGGCCAGCAGCACCGCCAGGAACAGCGCCAGCACGGTCTGCCCGAGCACCACGGTGAGCAGGAACTTCAGGTTGTTGCCGAGCGCGTTGCTGAACTGGTCGTCGGCCGTCACCACCCGCCGGAAGTTGTCCAGCCCGACGTTCTGGAACGACGGGCTGTAGCCGTCCCAGTCGGTGGTCGAGTACTGCAGGCCCTGCACGGCGGGAAGAACGAAGAACGCGCCGTACAGGACCAGAGCCGGAACCGGGAACAGCAGCAGAGCCTTTTGCTTCACTTCTTCTGGTCGATCACGCGCTGTGCTGCCTCCGCCGCCTTCGCCGGGTCGGTGCCGCCGACGACCTGCACGGTGGCGTTCTCGATGGCCGAGCGCACGTCCAGGTTGTTGAACTGGAAACGCGGCGCGAGCAGCGTCTTCTTGGTCAACCAGGGCGCGAACGACTTGAGGTCTTCGTTGGTGTACTCGACGTCCTTGACGGTGACGTGCTGCGAGGTGCCGTTGGCGTAGAGGGCGGCCACGGCCGGGTCGGCGAGGTGCTTGAGCCAGGCCAGGGCGGCACCCTGCTTGCTGGACTTCGCGTTGATGCCGAGGATGAAGGTCGCGTTGAAGACGCCCTCGTACTTGGCCTTGTCGGCGGTGGTGGTGATCGGGGCGTACAGGCCGAGCGGGAACTTCGCGCCCAGCTTGCGCACCGCACCGGCCTGGAACGAGCCGGTGGCCAGCAGCGCGGCCTTCTGGGTGGCGAACAGCTGCGCGGCCGCCTCGGCCGAGGTGCCGTTGGCGCCGTTCTGCACGTACGGGCGCAGCTGCGCGTACTGCTTCAGGGTGTTCACGAACCACTCGTCGGTCGCCTTGACCTCGCCGGTCTCGAACTTGCCGAGCGCGTCGTCGGTCGGGATGTTGTTCATGACCATGGTGTTGAGCAGCTGACCGGCGTTCGCCGCGTCCCCGCCCGGCCAGGCGATCGGGGTGACGCCCTTGGCCTTGAGCCCGTCCAGCAGGCCCAGGAAGCCGTCCCAGTCCTTCGGCAGGTCGGTGTAGCCGTACTTGGCCAACAGGTCCACGTTGGTGACCGGCATGTTGAAGACCAGCTGGTAGGGCAGGCCCAGTTGCTTGGTTTTGTCGTTTCCGGCCGCGATCAACTTGCCGTCATATTTGCTCAGGAGATCGGCTTGCCCTGACAAATCAGCAAAAACGCCCGCGCCGGCGATCTGGGTGAACTGAGCACCGCGGAACGCGGTGAACGCGTCGCCCACCGCACCGCCGCGGATCTTCTGCAGGGCGGTGGTCTGGTAGTCGTTCGACGGCGAGATGTCCTGCCGCACGGTGACCTTGGGGTTCTTCGCCACGAAGCTCGCGATGATCTGCTCGAGGACGTCCTTGTCCTCGGCCCGCCAGTGCGCGAACGACAGCTGCCCCTCGACCGGGCCGTCGAAGCCCTCGGTGCTTGTGGACTTCTCATCGTCGCCGCCCGGGCCGGCACAGGCGGCGAGGGCACTGCCGGCGGCGGCGAAGAGCAGACTTCTTCTCGACAAATTGGACATAAGTATCTCCTAGTCAAAGGCCAGCAGGCCGCGGGAACGCAATACGGGAAGAAGGCCCTCGCCGACCCGGTACGCCTCTTCGAGGTGCGGGTAGCCGGAGAGGATGAATTCGTCGATGCCGAGGTCGTGGTATTCGGCGATCCGGTCGGCGACCTCGTCGTGGCTGCCGACCAGGGCGGTGCCGGCCCCGGGGCGCACCAGGCCGACCCCGGCCCACAGGTTGGGTGACACCTCGAGGGCGTCGGTGCGCCCGCCGTGCAAGGCGAGCATCCGCTGCTGACCCACCGAGTCACCCTTGGACAGCGACTCCTGCGCCCGGCGGATCTCCGCCGGGGACAGCGCGGCGAGCATCCGGTCCGCCTCGCCCCACGCCTCGGCGGAGGTGTCCCGGGTGATCACGTGCAGCCGGATGCCGAACCGCAGGGTGCGGCCGTGCGCGTCGGCCCGCTCGCGCACCGCGGCGATCTTCTCGGCCACCGCCTTGGGCGGCTCACCCCAGGTCAGGTAGACGTCCACGTGCTTGGCCGCCACGTCCAGGGCCGGCTTCGAGGAGCCGCCGAAGTACAGCGTGGGCTGCGGGTCGGGCGGGACCGAGACGGTCGCGCCGGCCACCGTGTAGTGCTCGCCGTCGAAGTCGTACGGCCGGCCGGACAGGGCACCGCGCAGCACGCTGAGGAACTCGTCGGTGCGCGCGTACCGCTGGTCGTGATCGAGCCAGTCACCGAACCGCCGCTGCTCGACCGCGTCGCTGCCGGTGACGATGTTCAGCAGCAAACGGCCGCCGGAGTGCCGCTGATAGGTGGCCGCCATCTGGGCGGCGAGCGTCGGCGTGAGCGACCCCGGGCGGAACGCGACGAGGAACTTGAGGCGCTTGGTCTCGCGCAGCAGCGCGGCCGTGGTCAGCCACGCGTCCTCGCAGTAGGTGCCCACCGGGGTAAGCACGCCGGTGAATCCGCTGCGCTCCGCCGCGATCGCCACCTGGGCGAGATAGTCCAGGTCAGGCTGCCGCAGCCCGGCATCGGCGGAGCGATGGGTGCTGCGCCCGCCACGCTCGTCGACGCCCACCACGGTGCGGCTGTCGCCGGTGGTCGGTAAGAACCAGTGCACGTGCACAGACATGACTGGGAATATCCCACACAACCCATAGGTAAGGTCAACTGGTCCGTTTACTGAGATCGATGCCCCGGTGTCGTTGTTGCCACCTCTATGCAATAGCCATTGATCCCTAATATGCTGACGGCTCCGAGTGGCCAGCGGGAGGCAGCAATGAACGTGCAGGCGATGCACATCGCCAACGGGATCGTGAACGGACCGGTTTCCGCGATCTTCGCGGTGTTCGCGGTGGCGGCCCTCGCCTACTGCGTGCGACGCGGGCGGGCCGATCTCGACGAACGGCTCGTGCCGATGGCCGGGCTGGTCGCGGCGTTCATCTTCGCGGTGCAGATGCTCAACTTCCAGGTCCTGCCGGGCGTCTCCGGGCACCTGCTCGGCGGCACCCTCGCGGTGATCCTGGTCGGGCCGTGGGTCGGCGCGCTGTGCGTCTCGACCGTGCTGATCGTCCAGTGTCTGCTGTTCGCCGACGGCGGCCTCACCGCGCTCGGGCTGAACATCACGAACATGGCACTGCTCGGCACCGCGGCTGGATATCTCCTGGTGGCAGGCCTGCTCCGGGTGCTGCCGAAGAACCCCGGCGGGCTGGGCGCCTCGGCGCTCATCGCCTCGATCGTCAGCGTCGTGGTGGCGTCCCAGGGCTTCGTCCTGGAGTACGCACTCGGCGGCACCACCCAGCTGTCCCTGCCGGCGATCTCCGGCACCATGGCCGGCGTACACATCCTGATCGGCATCGGCGAAGGCCTGATCGCGGCGACCACGGTGGCTACGGTCGCCCGGGTCCGGCCCGACTTGGTCTATGCGCTGCGCCGGTTCCGCAAGCCCGCGGTGTTGCCGGTGGAGGTGGCCGCATGAAGAGGAAGTGGTTCTGGTTCGCCGGACTGTTCGTCGCGCTGGTGCTGGCCGGCGTGGTCAGCAACTTCGCCTCGTCCAGCCCGGACGGCCTCGACGCGGCCGCCCGCCAGGGCTGCACGTTCAACGCCGACGACGAGATCACCGGCGGCACCTGCATGGCCCAGCAGGAGAAGGGCCACCAGCTGGGCGGTTCGCCGCTCGCCGACTACGGGATCAAGGGCATCGACAACCCGTACCTGTCGACCGGTCTGGCCGGCGTAGCCGGGGTTCTGCTCACCTTCGCGATCGGCGGTGGCCTGTTCTGGGTGGCCCGGCGCCGCACCCCGGCATGAACAACACGCTCCACCTGGACCGGCCGAGCCCGGTGCACCGGCTGGCGCCCGAGGTGAAGATCGCGGCAACCGTGCTGTTCACGATCGTCGTGGTGGCGACGCCGCGAACCGAGTTCGTGGCGTTCGCCGGTTACGCCCTGCTGCTCGCGGTGGCCGCGGTGCTGGCTCGGGTCCCGGCTCCCTGGCTGCTCCGACGCGCGACGATCGAGCTGCCCTTCGTACTCCTCGCGGTGTGGTTGCCCTTCGCCGGACACGGCGAGCGCATCGATTGGCTGGGCCTTTCGCTGTCGGTCGACGGTCTGTACGGCGCCTGGAACATCTTCGCCAAGGGCACCCTCGGTGTGCTCGCCTCGCTGTTGCTGGCCGCCTCCACCACCAGCCGCGACCTGATCCTCGGCCTCGACCGGCTGCACTGCCCGTCGGTGTTCACCCAGATCGCCACGTTCATGCTGCGCTACCTGGACGTCCTCGCCGACGACGCCCGCCGGATGCGGATCGCCCGGCTGTCCCGCGGCTACGACCCGCGCTTCCTGTGGCAGGTCAAGGCGTTCGCGGTCGGCATCGGCTCGCTGTTCCTGCGCGCCTACGAGCGCGGCGAACGGGTCTACCTGGCCATGGTGTCGCGCGGCTACACCGGGCGGCTGCCCGCTCCCGAACAGGGCCGGGCCCCGGTCGCACAGTGGGTGGCGTCGGCGGTGCTGCCGGTCGCATCGGCGGGGATCGCGCTGGTTACCGTTCTGTCATGACGCCGACGCTGCGGATCACCGGACTGCACTACGCCTACCCCGACGGGAGCGTGGCGTTGCAGGGGGTCGACCTCACCGTCGCCGAGGGTGAGCGGGTGGCGCTGCTCGGGCCGAACGGCGCCGGCAAGACCACCCTGGTGCTGCACCTCAACGGCATCCTGCACGGCGGGTCGGGGTCGGTGGAGATCACCGGCGTCCGCGTCGACCCGGCCGACCGCGCCCGGCTCGCCGACATCCGGCGCCGGGTCGGCATCGTCTTCCAGGACCCGGACGACCAGCTGTTCATGCCCACGGTCGCCGAGGACGTCGCGTTCGGCCCGGCCAACCTCGGTGTGCGCGGCCCGGAGCTGCAGCAACGCGTCGACGAGGCGCTCGGCGCGGTCGGCATGGGCGATTACCGGGACCGCGCCCCGCACCATCTTTCGTTCGGCCAGCGCCGCCGGGTCGCCGTCGCCACCGTCCTCGCCATGCACCCCGAGGTGCTGGTCCTCGACGAACCGTCGTCCAATCTCGACCCGGCCAGCCGCCGCGAGCTCTACGAGATCCTCACCGGGCTGCCGATCACCATCCTGATGGTCACCCACGACCTGCCGTACGCGTTGCAGCTCTGCCCGCGCGCGGTGATCCTGGACGGCGGGCGGATCGTCGCCGACGCTCCCACCGGCGAACTGCTCGCCGACCCGGCCCTGATGGAGACGCACCGGCTCGAGCTGCCGTTCGGCTTCAATCCCGTTCGTTCGTAGCTCGAGGCGACCCGGATTGGTCGCCGACGGCAATCTCACAACCACCAAGCCACCGCCCGTCCCGGGGCGAATTCCGTGCCGAGAGCAACGTCCCGGCACGGAAGGACACCACCATGACGCTCAGCAAGCGGTTGGCGGCCACGCTCGGCGTGGGCGCCCTGCTCGCCGGCACGGTGTACGGCCTCGGCCCCGGCACGGCCACCGCATCGAGCCACCGGGAAGCGCCGCTCATCGCGGCCGACCCGGCCGTCGACAACACCGACCTGTACGCGTTCGTCAGCCCCGAACGCCCCGGCTATCTCACCTTCATCGCCAACTGGCAGCCGTTCGAGGAGCCCAACGGCGGCCCCAACTTCTTCCCGTTCGCCACCGACGCCACCTACCTCATCAAGGTCGACAACGACGGCGACGCCAAGCCCGACGCCGTCTTCCGCTGGAAATTCCAGAACATCGACAAGCGGGGTACGGGCACCTTCCTCTACAACAACGGCCCGGTCACCTCGCTCGACGACGAGAACCTGCTGTTCCGGCAGACGTACACGCTCGAGTCGTCGTTCAACGGCGAACCGTTCAAGACCCGGGCCCAGGGTGTGCCGGTCGTGCCGTCCCGGGTCGGGCGGGCGTCGATGCCCGACTACGGCAAACTGCGGGACCAGGCCACCCGTACCCTGCCTGGGGGTTGGAAGACTTTCGCCGGTCAGGCCGATGATCCGTTCTTCCTCGACCTGCAGGTTTTCGACCTGCTCTACGGCGGCGACCTGAGCGAGACCGGCACCGACACGCTGGCCGGTTACAACGTCAACACCATCGCCCTGCAGGTGCCGTTCTCCGACGTGGCGCTGCGTGGCGACGCCACCCGCAACCCGGTGGTCGGCATCTGGACCACCACCGAGCGCGACCGGATCCGAGCGGCCGACGGCTCCTCCGCCGGCGGTGGCAAGGTGCAGGTCTCCCGGCTCGGGAACCCGCTGGTCAACGAGGTGGTCGTGCCGGCCGGGCTGAAGGACACCTTCAACGCCACCCCGCCCGAGCGGGACGCGAAGATTCCCGCGCTGGTCAAGCGGGTCACCAACCCCGAGGTGCCGCAACTGCTCCAGCAGATCTACCAGATTCCGGCGCCCGCGACGCCACGCAACGACCTGGTCGAGATCTTCCTGACCGGCATCACCACCAAGGCCGGCGGACCGATCAAGGCCGACCTCAATTCGCAGCTCAACAACGCGGATGTACGAGCCGGGAAGTTCCAGCCCTCCGAACAGCTGCGGCTCAACCTGTCGGTGCCGGTGACCGGGCAGCCGAACCGGCTCGGGGTGCTCGGCGGTGACCTGCAGGGGTTCCCGAACGGGCGGCGGCTCACCGACGACGTGGTCGACATCGAGCTGCAGGCCCTGGTGGGGGCGGCGCAGACCGGCAAGCTGGTCGACGCACTCGCCGCCGGGGACGGGGTGGATGCCAACAACACCGGCTTCGGCGACCGCTTCCCGTACCTGGCCCTGCCCAACGCGGTCGCGGTGAACTCCCAGGGCGGCGTTGCTCCCGCCCCCACCGCTACCTCTACTGATCCTGTTGGCGCCGGTCTCCCGGCCACCTCACAGTCGCTTGCTGCCTCGGAAACCACCGACACCTGGATGACCAAGCCCGTCGCGTATGCGACCGGCGCGACCGGCTTCGGCGCCCTGATTCTCGCCTTCGGCCTGTTCGCCTTCATGCGGCGCCGCCGGCGCCCGCGGGTCGTCGCCGACCCGGATCAGACGCTCCCGATGTGAACCACCCCGGGTGGGCGCCCCCCGCGTCCACCCGGGGTCTGTCTGTGGAGGATCACCGTGCGCCGCATCCTGCTCTGCCTAGGCCTCGTGGCCGCCCTGCTGACCGTGGCCGGCATCGTGGCCCGGCCCCGCGACACCACTCCCGTTTCCGCTGCTCAGGTCCCTGATTCCCGGGCTGCCCGGATCGCCCGGGCCCAGCAGCATCTGCGCGACGTGCCCGGCGACTGGGCCGGCTGGGCCGCACTCGGCGGCGCCTATCTGGAGCAGGCCCGGATCACCTCCGATCCCGCCCTCTACCCGCAGGCCGAACAGGCCGCCCGCAAGTCGCAGGCGCTGCGGGCGAACGGTGACGCGCTGGTGGTGCTGGGCGCGCTGGCCAACGCCCGGCACGACTTCAGCACCGCCCGTGACCAGGCCCGGTCCGCGCTGCGGCTCGAACCCAACGACGGCGACGCCTACGGTGTCCTGGCCGACGCCCTGACCCAGCTGGGCGACGGCGCGGGCGCCACCGAGGCCGTACAGAAAATGCTCGACACCCGGCCCGGCCTGGCGGCGTACGCCCGCGCCTCCTACGACCTGGAGCTACGCGGCAAGATCGCTTCAGCGGATTCCCTGATGCGGCGGGCCCTCGCGGACGCGGTGGACCCGCACGACGCCGCGTTCTGCCGCACCCAGCTGGGCGACCTGGCCTTCGGCCGGGGAGACCTGCGGTCCGCCGCCGACGAGTACGCGGCCGCGCTGACCGCCGACCCGTCGAGCACCGCCGCGCAGCGCGGCCGAGCCCGCGTCCGGGCCGCGCAGGGTGACCTGGCCGGCGCCCTGGCCGATTACGCCGACCTGACCGCCCGGCTGCCCAGCCCGTCCTACCTGATCGAGTACGCCGAACTGCGCAACCTCGCCGGCCGCCCGGCCACCGATCAATTGTCCCTGGCCGCGGCCGCTCAGCAGCTGTTCACCGCGAACGGCGGCCGGGACGGCCTGACCACCGCTGCCCTGGCCCTGGCCACCGGACGCCCGGCCGACGCGGTGGCCGCGGCCCGGGCCGAGTGGTCCCGCCGGCAGCACCCCGACGTGGCCGACACCTTGGCCTGGTCACTGCACGCGGCCGGGAACGACACCGAGGCCCTGCGGTACGCGACCCGGGCCGGCACCCACCCCGCCTCCTACGCCTATCACCTGGGCGTCATCCACCTTTCGCTCGGCCACACCGCCGAGGCCCGCACCGAGCTGACCCGCGCCCTGGCCACCAACCCGTACTTCTCGCCCGTCGACGCCCCCAACGCCCGCCGCGCACTCGGAGCCCTCCGATGAAACTTCGCCGCCCGCTGATCGTGCTCGCGCTGACCGCCGCCGTCGTGTCGCTCCTGGCCACGCCGGCCCAGGCCCATCCGCTCGGCAACTTCTCGATCAACCAGTACGCCGGTCTCACGCTCAGTCCGTCCCGGGTCGACGTGCTCGCGCTGGCCGACATCGCCGAGATCCCGACCCTGCAGGAGAAGCCGCAGATCGACACCGACGGCGACGGTGCGTTGTCGCCCGCCGAGACCTTGGCCTACGCGGCGTCGGAGTGCGGGCGTTACTCTTCCGGGCTTGCCGTCACCGTCGGCGACGGGCGGCTGAGCTGGGCGGTCACCGCTCCCACCTACGAGATCAAGCCGGGTGCGGGCGGCCTGGCCACCAGCCGCCTCTCCTGCCGGCTGAGCGCGCCGGCCTCGCTGTCGGACCGGGCCACCCTGCGGGTGTCCAACGATTACCGGTCCGGCCGGGTGGGTTGGCGCGAGCTGACCGCGGTCGGTGCGGGCGTACGGCTTAACTCAGCGTTACCGGCCGTCAGCCTCAGCCACGAGCTCACCGACTATCCGCGGGACCTGCTCGCCTCTGCACCTGACGTCCGGTCCGCCACCATCCAGGTTGGCGAGTCCGGCGCGGCCGCGGCCGGCACGCCCAGCCTCAGCACCGCCGCCCCCGACTGGCTCGCCACCGCGCAATCCCGGGTGGAGGCGGCGGTCGGCGGCCACCTGACTCCGGTGGTGGTTTTCCTGGCGTTTTTGCTGGCCCTGCTGCTGGGCGCCGGTCACGCGGCCCTCCCCGGCCATGGCAAGACGGTGATGGCCGCGTATTTCGCCGGGCGGAAGGGCCGCATCCGGGACGCCCTGGCCGTGGGTGGCACGGTGACCCTGGCCCACACCGGCGGAGTCCTGGTCGTGGGCCTGCTGCTGACCACGTCGACGGCCCTGGCCGGCGAGCAGGTCCTGTCCTGGTTGGCCGCCGCCAGCGGCGTACTGGTAACCGCCGTAGGCATAGCGATGCTGGTGACCGCCCTACGCTCCCGCCGCGCCGGAACCATCCACCACCACGGCGACCACTCACACTCACACGGCCATGATCACGGCGGGCACCCGCACTCCCACAGCAAGACGGGTGGGCGGCTTGGGCTGGCCGGGATCGGGCTGGCGGGTGGGCTGGTGCCGAGCCCTTCGGCGCTCGTGGTGCTGCTCGGGGCGATCGGGTTGGGCCGCACGATGCTCGGCGTTTTGCTCGTCCTCGCGTACGGCATCGGGATGGCCGGCACCCTCACCGCCGTCGGCCTTCTCCTGGTCTTCGCCCGGCGGAAGCTGGGCGGCTTCGCCGCCCGCGCGGGCCGAATCACCCAGCGTCTGTCGGCCGGCGCCCCCACCGCCACCGCGGCCCTGGTCGTCCTGGTCGGCCTCGGCATGGGCCTCCGCGCCGTGACCTGACCGCCTCCGCTGCTGCCGCCTCAAGCCTGTCGATTTCCCGCGCGGACCGAACAGCGGATCAACAAGATCGGCGCAGGACGGCGCGCCGAAGGTTGACCAAGGGGTGGGTGGGCGCGTTTGCTGCGGGCATGAGTGAAGCCAGCGTTGAGCGGCGGCTGTGGTCGCTGTTCGAGCCCCTGCATGCCGTCACCTACTTTGCGCCGGAGGGTGGGGCGGCCTTTGAAGCCGCCGGGCTTCGCGGGTATTGGCGGCGATATTTCGCCGGGCGGGCCGCGCCGCTCGGGGCGATCGGGTCCGGCCCGGTCATCGCCACGTTCTTCGGTTTCGCGCCCGGCATGGTCACCCGGGCGCTACCGGATGTCTGGACCCGGATCACGCCGCAGGCCGCGCTCGACGCCCGGCGGGAGGGCACCCGCGCCGCGCTGGAACCGCTGCTCGACGGCATCCCGATCGATGAGGTCGCCGACCTGTTGGAGGCCGCCGCGCACGCCGTTGACCTGCCCGGACGGCCGCTCGGGGCGGCCAACGCCGACCTGCCGTGGCCGACCGACGCCCTCGACCGGCTCTGGCATGCCGCGACGATTCTGCGCGAGCACCGCGGCGACGGGCACGTGGCCGCGCTGCTCACGGCCGGGGTCGACGGGTGTGAGTCGCTGGTGTTGCGGTGTGGCCGGGACGCGGTCCGGGAGGTCATGCAGCCGGCCCGCGGCTGGACCGACGACGAGTGGGACGCGGCCGCCGGGCGGTTGCGGGAGCGGGGCTGGCTCGCCGCGGACGGTTCGGCCACGATCCTCGGCGAGGAAGCATCCGTCGAGGTGGAAGCGGTCACCGACCGTCTCGCCGGGCGGCCGTGGCGGCAGCTCGGCGCCGAGTCGACCGAGCGGTGCGCGACGCTGCTCGAGCCGATCGCGAACCGGCTCCTGCCGCTGCTGCCCATGCACAACCCGATCCCGTTGCGGTCGCAGGGGCAGGGAGCGCGGTAAACGTACGCGACGCCGGCGTCAGGGCGGCGACGGCCGGCGTCGCGTACGGGGCAGGCCGGCGCGGGGTGGCTCCGGCTGCTTCCCGGAGTCTGCGAGCACTTCTGGTCGCCGGCCTCCTATCTCGTGGCGGAATGATCACCGATTCGGCCGATGGCCGAAACTCTCGGCCTTGATATGCCGATAGTTTCCGAAACTTATTGACTCCTTTCGATGGACTGGCCAAGACTGGGAAAGCTCCCCGGGAGCGCTCCCAAACCGTCCATGAAGGAGCCCCTGTGATCACCCGAAGAATCGGCTCGGCCCTCGTCGCGTTGGCGGCGGCGGTCGCGGCCCTCTCCATCCCCGCCCTCACCACCCCAGCCCAGGCCGCCGTCGGCGTCGAGGACGAGGGCGCCGGCTGCGCGGTTCCCGCCCTGCCCGACGCCGGATCCCTGCCCACCAACGCCAAACTCCCCGACCCGTTCAAGAAGATCGACGGCAGCCGGATCACCAACGTGGCCGACTGGACCTGCCGCCGCGAAGAAATCAAAAAACAGGCCGAGAAGTACGTGTACGGCGAGAAGCCCGCCAAGCCCAGCAGCGTGACCGGCACGGTGTCGTCCACCAACATCACCGTGAACGTGTCGCACCAGGGCAAGAGCTCCAGTTTCTCGGCGAGCGTCTCGCTGCCCAGCGGCACCGGCCCGTTCCCCGCCGTCGTCGTCCTCGGCGGATTCGGGGCGGACACCAACACCATCAAGGCCGCCGGCGCCGCGGTCATCAACTACGACCCGTACGCGGTAGGCAAAGAAGGCACCGCCCGCACCAACAAGCAGGGCGCGTTCTACAGCATCTACGGCGCGACCAGCCAAACCGGCCTGCTGATGGCCTGGGCCTGGGGCGTCAGCCGGATCATCGACGTGATCGAGCAGTCCGGCGGCAACATCCTGCGCGCCGACGCCACCGGCGTGACCGGCTGCTCCCGGTTCGGCAAGGGCGCCTTCGTCATCGGTGCGTTCGACCAGCGCATCGCCCTGACCATGCCGATCGAGTCGGGCAGCGCCGGCGCACCGATCTTCCGTGGCATCCCCGGCGAGGGCGCACAGAGCCTGAGCAGCGCGTACGGCGAACAGCCCTGGCTCGGCGACGCGTTCAGCCCGTTCGTCAGCGCGCCGACCAAGCTGCCGATCGACACCCACGAGGTGGTCGGGATGTTCGCACCACGCGGTCTGTTCATCATGGACAACCCGCACATCGTCAACCTGGGACCCAAGTCGGCCAGTGTGGCGGCCCTGGGCGGAGCCGAGGTCTACAAGGCGTTGGGTGCCGGCAGCAACATCACTTACTGGTCTGACATCACCGACGGCAACCACTGCGCGAACCGGGCCGAGTGGACCACGCCACTGCAGCAGAACATCAAGAAGTTCCTGCTGAAGACCGGCAACGACCCCGGCACCATCCGCATCTCCAGCAAGGCCCAGGGCAGCCTGTCGACCTGGGTGGACTGGACAACCCCGGTTCTGGGCGCGGGCCCGTCGACCCCACCCTCGACCCCGCCGTCCACACCGCCGTCCACCCCACCGTCGACGCCGCCCTCCACCCCGCCCACGTCGCCGCCGGCCGGTGGCTGCTCAGCCTCCGTCGCCCTCAATTCATGGACCGGCGGATTCGTGGCCACGATCCGGGTGACCGCCGGCGCGTCCCCGATAACCGGCTGGTCCGTGGGCCTGACCCTGCCCACCGGCGCCACCATCACCAACGCCTGGAACACCAACCGCAGCGCCACTACTGGCGCCGTCCAGTTCACCAACGTCGCCTACAACGGCCAGCTCACAGCCGGCGGCTACACCGAATTCGGCTTCCAGGCCACCGGCAACAGCACCCCGCTGACCCCCACCTGCACCGCAACCTGACCCTCTCGCCGACCGGGCGGCGGCGATGCGTCGTCGCCCGGCTCATCCATTTGGTCACGCACAACTAGACACTTTGTACGTATTTGTACTCACAGCTCGAAACGCACGCTTCCTGCTGCGGCGCAACGCGATAGGTCCGTAATGTCCGACCTATCGAGAGCGGACTTCCCCCTCCGCTCGTCTACGCAGGAGGACCTCATGAAGAAGACGATGGTTCGGATGATCGCGGCGGTTGCACTGGCCGGCGCGGCTGGGTCGGTGGCGATCACGCTGGCTACGGCCGGGTCCGCTTCGGCGGCCGGGCGCGGCCCGCAGCCGGTTTCCAACCGGCTGACCACGGTCAAGGCCAACACCCCGAGCTGGGTCAACATCTTCTGGCGTACGGACCGGCCGGTGTGCGACGTTCAGGTGTCGGTCGACGGTGGCCGCGAGGTCGCCGTTGCGTACCCGGGCATGCGTCGCACCACGACCTTCACCAGCGGTGACTCGCTGCGTCCGGGCCGCACCGCGGTCACCCCGATCCGGGTCACCCCGATGCGCCGGGACAGTGGCGTCTCCGTCCTACGCGCCACGGTTTCCTACACGAACTGTGACCGCAAGAGCCGCACCCAGTTCACCCGGTCCACCCTGGCGCTGCCGGTGATCCGCACCGGCCGCCCGATCGGCCAGCAGTTCCCGGGCCAGCAGTTCCCGGGCCAGCAGTTCCCCGGCCAGCAGCACCAGATCCCGGGCCAGCAGCACCAGGCCCCCGTTCAGCACATCCCCGGCCAGCAGCACCAGGCCCCGGTTCAGCACCTCCCGAACCAGCAGCACCAGCAGCACCAGGCCCCGATTGCTCCGGTTGCGCCGGCCGACGCGGTCGCCCCGGTTCGTCGTTGATCTTCTGGTGACGCCGCTCCCCTGGATTCCGGGGAGCGGCACCGCCGTTTGTAGAGCTCAGCAGGTCAGGTTGCCACCGGTGGAGACGCCCAGGATGCCGGTGAACTGGGTGTAGAGGTTCACCCGGCTCTGCACCTGGGCCGGGTTTCCGCCGTTGCACTCGATGCTGTTGATCGCCCGAATCGTGGTGCCGAAGCCCTGGCCGTTGACCATCGCGTTGTGCGACGTGGTGCCGGCCGCGCCGGTGCCGGTCATCCAGTACCAGAGCCCGGTCTGCCAGGAGATCGACGAGTTCGTGGCGACCAGGTTGGGGTTGTTGAGCAGGTCGACGCCGAGCGCGTTACCGGCCGCGTAGTAGTTGAAGTTCCAGCTCAGCTGGATCGGACCGCGCCCGTGGTACGCCGATTGCCCGGCCGGGCACCCGTACGGCTGCGAGGTGTCGCAGTAATGCGGCCAGTTCGCGGTGTTGATCTCGTCGATGTAGACCAGACCTCCGGTCTCGTGCCCGACGTTGGCCAGGAAGGCCGCGGCCTCCTGCCGCTTCACCGCGTCGCTGCCGGAGGTGGCGAACGCCGGGTACTTCTTCATGGCGTCAACCAGACCGGCGTACGTGTAAAAGCCGTTCCGCCCCGGGAACATCGAGTTGAACTGCGCCTCGGTGACCACGAACCCGCTGGTGTTTCCGCCCCCGGTGTCACCGCCGCCGCCTCCGGTGCAGGTGTAGGGCGACCAGAACCAGGTGCTGATGATCGGGTCGTAGCCCGGGTTCTCGTGGGTGGCCTGATAGAACTGCCCGTTCGTGTAGCGCACGATGGCGCCGACCGCGTAGTACTGCCCCGCGACCCAGGCCGGGTAGTCACAGGTTGTCCCGCCGCCACCACCGCTGCCGCCACCGCAGGAGCCGTTGTCCTGCCAGACTCCCGAGCCGCCGGTGCTGGGTGATTCGCCCTGGGTCCACCACTTGGCGGTCCAGTTGTGGCTGTTGTAGGACGCGGTCATCCCACCGGTGTACACCGCACTGTTGTTGTAGGGGGTTACACACGCGGCAGCGGCCTCGGACGCCAGCATCGGCGCCACCGCGCCGGCCAGACCCAGGCCGATCACGGCGAGCAGGATGAGCAGACGGTTTCTCTTCACGCATCGACGCAACCAAATGCCTACAGGCCCGTCAATATTTGTAAACAAACTTAAGTAGTTCGGGCAACCACACGTACCCCAAAGGGGACCGTCCAGTTGATGTGTTCCGTCACCCCGATACCGGTAAACCTTGAAGGGTGACTGAGTCCGGCAGGATGTCTTGGATCGCTCGCATCTTCTTCGCTCTCGTCGCCGTCGGCGCGGTCGTCTGCGGCATGGTCGGCTTCCATGCCTACCTCAAAGACTTTCCGCAGTACGGCAGTAGCTTCCTCGACCTCGGCTACTACAGCCTTCAACTGTTCGTCCTGGACGCCTCGCCGCTGCAGAACGCCGACGGACTGCCGCTGTTGCTCCAGATCGCCCGGTTCGCCGCCCCGATCGTGACCGTCTACCTGATCATCTTGGCCACCCAGGCGCTGCTCCTCGGCCGGCTGCAGCAGGCCCGGATCGCCGTGATGCGCCGGCACTCGATCCTCTGCGGACCGCCCGAGCTGACCCGCCGGCTGGCCGAACAGATCAGCGCCGAGAAGGGCAAGGTCGTGGTGATCAGCCCAGACCCGGCGAAGCCGTCGGTGCGCGGCCGCGAGCTGCACATGATCGGCGACCCCCGGCGACCCGCGGTGCTCGCCCGGGCCGGGCTGGCTCGGGCCCGTGAGGTGATTACCGTCGGGTTGGACAGTGTGCGCAACGCCGAGGTGGCGATCGCCGTCGACGCCGTCAACCAGGACAAAAACACAAAGGTCGTCTGCTACGCCGAAGCGCAGGACCGCGGCCTGTTCGAGGCGGTGATCCGGCAGGAGACAGGCTCGGAGGGTCGCCGGGTCGACTTGTTCTCCCGCCACGACCGGACCGCTCAGGGCCTGCTCGACCACGCACCCCCGGCCGAGCCGGGTGCCCCGGTGTTGGTGATCGGGTACGCCGGGCTGGGCCGGATGCTCGTCGACCGGTTGATGCGGTTCTGGGCGGAGGCGGAGGGTGCCGCCGAGAGTCTCCGCGTGCTCGACTTGGGTCTGTCCGGGACCGCTCTCACCGCCCGCCATTCCGACCCTCAGGGTCGGATCACGGTGACCGCCGCCGACCACGACCCGGCCTGGCTCACCAGCATCGACCAGTTGCAGGTGCCCGCCGCCGACGGCACGCCGCAGGTTCCCGAGCGGGTCTACGTCTGTCTCGACGACGACGCGCAGGCCATCGCGGTCGGCAACCTCGCGCTGCGGCTGCTGGCCGGCCACGAGTCCACCGTGGTGGTGGCGATGGCGCACAGCGATTCCCTCGGAGCGGCCGCAGTGCGGCGCGAGGTGGACGCCGACGAGTCAGTCGCGGCGCCCAGCCCGGTCCGCGAACTGGAGAAGGCCAAGCTGGTGCTGGTCAGCGTGATCCGCACGGTCTACGCCATCGCGGCGATCCGCACCGGCACGAACGAGACGCTCGCTCGGGCCATCCACAACACCTACCTCGAACGGGAGTCGCACTCGGGCGCCCCCAGCCCGTCGGCCGTTCCCTGGAAGGACCTACGCCCCTACCTCCAGGACTCCAACCGGGAACAGGCCTGGGATATCGCCCCCAAGCTGGCATCGATCGGCTACACCGTCATCCCGGCGACCGGCCCCATCACCCCTCTGGCGATCAGCGACCACGACGCGGAGAAGCTCGCGGAGGTCGAGCACCGGCGGTGGATGGCCGAGCGCATGGCTAAGGGCTGGAGTTACGGCGCGGAGTACGGCAAGGACAGCAAGGTCCACCCCGACTTGGTCCCATGGGCCGAACTGCCGAAGGACCGACGCAAGATCGACCGCGACTTCGTACTCGCCACCCCGAGCCAGCTGGCCGCCGCCGGTCTGATCATGGTGCGCACCCGGTGACGCTCAGGCCAGCTGCAGGGTGGTCAAGCAGGTCGGCGCGTCCGGTCCGGTGCTGAACGCCGACTCGGCGGTCTTGCCGGCGTAGGTGACCCGCACCGTGCCGGTGATCCCACGCGGCAGCCAGAACCCGACGAACCCGTTGGCGAACGTGGTGCGGGCCCCCTCGACCAGGACCGCACCGGCCTGGTCGACGATCCGCACCTCGAGCGCAGCCGCGGCCAGCTCGCCCTTGCAGGTGGTCAGCGAGTGGTGGAAGCACTCGTGGGTGTGCTCCACGTACGGCGCCAGCGACAGGTAGAACTTGTCGTCCGGGATGGCCAGGCTGCGCTCCTCGCCATCGGCGGTGACGAGAAGCGCGTCCGGCCGGACCGACGCCTTCAGATCGGCCGGCCGCTCCGCCAGGGCCAGCCGGTCCAGCCGGTCGATGACCTCCACGGCACTCTTGCCGGCCAGGCCGAAGCGAGCCAGCGGCTCCACTTTGGCCTCGGCACAGCCCGCCAGCATCAGCACCGACATCGCCACCGCAAGGAGCGTTCGTCTCATACCGGCCATGCTGCCGACCCCGCCTTGAGCCGAACAGGGCCGAAAGGCGGGTCACCCGGATCCGGTGGTCTATCCGCAGGCCGATGCGGGCCGGGCCGCGCCGTCCCTACGATCAGCCACCGTGATGATCAAACGGAACGTCGCCGTCGTCGCGCCGGTGGCCGGCGTTCTGCTCGGCGTACTCGATTTCGTCTGGATTCGGTTTGTGCCGTTTCCGTTCGGCGAACTCGGCAACTCCATCGCGACCTGGGCGGTGGCCGCCTTCCTGCTGACCTTCTACGGCCGCTGGGGCATCCGAGCCGGCCTGACCGGCGCCGTGCTGTGCCTGGTCCTGGCGGTCCCGAGCTACTACCTGGCCGCCACCGCGATCCAGCACGACGACCTGGCAAACGTCTACGCCACGACGTCGCTGCTGTGGATGGGCCTGGCGGTGGTCGCCGGAACGGTCTTCGGCGCGGCCGGCGTGCTGGCCCGCACCTCGGGCCGGGTGCGAGACGCGGCGCTCGCGGTGCCGGCGTCGGTGCTCTTCGCCGAGGCGATCCTCAACCTGCTCCGGATAGGCGACAACAACCACAAAACCACAAGCCTCACCGCGTACGCGATCCTGCTGATCGTCCTAGGCGTGCTGATCACGACTTGGCTGTCCCGAACCCGAACCGGCATCGTCTTGCTGTACGCGGTCCCCCTGACCGCGCTGGGCACAGCCCTGCTGACCACCACCGGCTTCCACTGAGAGGCGGTCGAGCAGGGCTGGCCGGGACGCTACTTCTTGAAGGTGAAGTACTGCCAGGGGCTGTAGTTCGTGTAGTTGGCGCTGTCGCCGGAAGTGCCCTTGAGGTAGGCGGCCAGGACGCGGAAGCGGCCGTTCAAGGGGTGGGCGCCGGTGAACTTGGCGTAGGACTTGCCGCTTGTGTTGACCGTGACGAAGCTTGTGCTCCAGTTTCGCCAGGCGCCCTTTGAGTAGTACTGGACGGTCAGCTTCTGCTTCCGCCCCGGGTACGCGGTCATCGTGGTGGTGAACTGGGGCGTGGTCTTCTGGT
Organism: Paractinoplanes tereljensis; assembly: GCF_016862435.1. GTDB lineage: Bacteria > Actinomycetota > Actinomycetes > Mycobacteriales > Micromonosporaceae > Actinoplanes > Actinoplanes tereljensis. The sequence continues at coordinate 164,092 of NZ_BOMY01000050.1, read as the reverse complement.
GGAAGTAGGCGTACTTCGTGGCGCCGATCTTGCCGGTTGTGTAGTGCTTTGAGACGGCTGTGCTTACCGCGGCCTTGGTCCAGACCACCGAGGACACCGACCGCGCTACGTACTTGTCGTCGCCGGCGAACTTGGCGGTGACGTTGGTGTTGCGGGTCAGCCGGAAGCTTGTGCTGAGCAGGCCCGCGCTGTCCACGGTGGCCTTCTTGAGCAGGCGGTTCGGCTGGTCGGCGCCGCTCGGGTCGGCCCAGATCTCGACGACCCGGTTGGCGGCGGGAGAGCCCAGCTTGGCGGTGAAGGTGACCGTGGTGCCGTTGCCGACGACCCAGCCGTTCCGGTTCAGGGTCAGGTCCGGGGTCAGGCTCGGCACCGGAGTCGGCGTGGGGGTCGGCGTCGGGTCGGGGGTCGAGGCCGGCTCGTTGTAGACCCAGAGCCGGTAGGCACGGTTGTACATGCCGACCGCGAAGAGCCGCGAGCCGCCCGGCTCCCAGGCAATCCCCCGCTCCTGAATCCCGTCCTTGCTCGGCTCCCCCAACCCGGGCACGTCCGCGCTGGGCGGCTCGGGCGTCCGAATCGTCTGCGAGGCAACGGTTTCGTCGCCCTGGAAGACGTAGATGTCGTCGCCGGTCGCCTTGTTCGCCACCGAGATCGCAATCCGGCCGTCCGCGGCGACGTCGACGGCGTTGGCCCGGGTCAGGCCCGGATAGGTGACGGCCGTGCTCAGGTCGCCGGTCCGGTACTGCCAGGAGCCACCGGTGCTGACCCGGACCAGACGGCTGCCATCCGGGGTGAGCGCCGACCCCGGGACCTCCCAGTAGGTCAGTCTTGCGGCGTGCAGTTCCAGGCTCGCGGTGCCCGACGAAACGTCGAACACCTTGACGTCGTCGTCAGTCTTGGTCCAGCCCTCGGCCACCACGATCTTGCCGGGTAGCGCGGCGCTGGCGTAGACGGTCGGATCACCCGAGTACTGGTGGGCCTCCGCGCCGGCGTAGAGGTAGACGGACCCGTCACCGAGATCCAGCGAGCCGAAGTTGCCGTCGTCGCCCGACATGTAGCCGAACCAGAGCTTGCCGCCGACCGGCGTGACTTTGCCGGGGTAGACCTCGTCGCCGAGCGGATAGCGGGCCGCCTGGGTGATCGTGCTGGTATCCACCGCCACGATCGCGTGCGACATCCACAACGAGGTGTAGAGCCGGCTGGAGTCGGCGGAGAGAGCGAGGCCGTTGACCCCAGTCAAGCCCGGCACCTCACCGACCACTGTGCCGCGATAGTCGGTCGCGATGATCTTGCCCTCGACCGGGTCGCTGATGAAAATGCGATCGTGCACGCCGTCAACGGCGATGTCACCGAACCCGGTGACCGGCAGCGACGCCTGAGTGTCGGCCAATGCCGGGGCGGCGGAGACAAAGACGGAAGATCCAGCCAGAACCAAGGCCGCGAGCGCGGCCCGAGACGTACGCATGCATTCCCCCATGATCAAGTTCGAGGTCGCAGCGTACTTCGAGGACCACCAAGGTTCCGATAGGCCGAATGGCCCGTTGAACGTAGTTGCATACTTCCCACATGAGCGTCCCCGGCGAGATCGCCGCCAGCAAGCAGATCAGCCTTACCACCTTCCGGAAGGACGGCACCCCGGTGCCGACCGCGGTCTGGCACGTGGCCGCGGGCAACACCGTGACCACGGTCTCGGCCGCCGACGCCGGGAAGGTCAAGCGCATTCGCCGGAACCCCGAGGTCGAGATCGTCGCCTGCGACATCCGCGGCAAGGTCACCCCGGGCGCCCAGCCGGTCCGGGGCACCGCCGTTCTGCTGCCGCCCACCGAGACCGAGACCGCTCGCCGCCTCCTGGAGCGCCGTTACCTCTCGGCCCGCATCGGTGGCGGGCTCTCCCGGCTCCTCCGGATCAAGCGGCCGCCCGGCATCGGCATCGTGATCACCCTCTGACCGCTCCGGTGAACAACGCGGGCGCCGCCGCGACCCAACCTTTCGGATGATCAACTTCTCCGAAGATCGAATTAGGCTGCGAGCTCGATACCGGCCTGATCGATTACGGGGTTTCCATGCGCCCATTGCGCGTCGTGCTGACGGCCGCCACGCTCGCGAGCTCCGTCCTGATCGGAATGGCGGTGTCCGTCGGCACCGCGGCGGCCGACACCTACGCGAAGCTGCCGATCACCTCCTTCGGCGACCTCGTCGTCGACTCGGTGCACCAGCGGGTCTTCGTCAGCGACCCGGGCTCCGGAAAGATCGTCGCCACCGACTTCCAGGGCCGGTTCGTCGCCGAGTTGACCGGCCTGCCCGGGGTGCGGGGCCTGGTGCTGTCCGCCGACTCCAGCCGGCTGTACGCCGCGGTGACCAGGGCACGTGCGCTCGTCGCGGTGAGCACCGCGACGGTCACCGAAGCCGCCCGCTACCCGGTGGGCGACGAGGTGTACCCGGGCGAGGTGGTGACGCTCGGCGACCGGCTCTGGTTCGGCTACGACACCAGCGAGACCTCCGACGACTCGGGCGACTTCGGCTCGGTGGACCTCGACACCTCCGACGTCCACCTGCACGACTACGCCGCCGACCTGTCGGCCGGCCTGTACTACGGTCCGCCCCGGCTCGCGGTCAGCCCGTCGCGTCCCGGCGTGCTCGTGGCCTCCGACGTCACCTCCTCCGCCGCTGCGGTGAACGTCTACGACGTGTCCACCGGCACCGCGAAACTGGCCGGGCGGTGGCGCGCGGCGTCCGGCCTGACCACCACGGACATCGCCTTCACCGCGGACGGCACCCAGCTGATCCGGGTCGACTACCGGAGCCGGCAGAGCATCGACGTCGACACGCCGGTCGGCACCGAGATCTACCGCTCGTGGACGTCCACGTACGCGATGGGCACCTCGAGCGACGGCCGGATCGCGGTGGCGACCGACGAGGGCGTCCAGATCTACGCGCAGGGTGCGACCGAGCCCACCCAGAAGGTCTCGATGCCGCTCGTGGAGGGCGCGAACCCGGCAACATGGGTCCGGAGGCACGGACTGGCCTGGGAGCCGGGCGGGAACCGCCTGTTCACGGTCGTGGACGGGTTCTGGCTGCTGGTGCTCAACGACCCGTCGACGAAGGTGCCGACGTCGAGCCCGCCGACGAAGCCGGCCATCACGCTGAACCAGCCGTCGTTCAACTACGCGCGCCCGGGCACGCCGTTCACGATCACCGGAAAGAGCGCCGGCCTGCCCGCCGGTGCCGCCCTCACCGTGACCCGGATCAGCAGTGAGTCGCCATCGGGTCAGGAGATCGCGACCGTCGTGCCGGACAGCACCGGGGCGTTCAGCTTCACCGACACCCTGACCGTCGAGGGGCAGGCCACCTACCTCGTCCGGTACCCCGGAACCGGTAACTGGGACCGGCTCGAGACCAGCCTGAGCATCTATGCCTACAAGCAGTCGGTGACGCTCAGCATCAACGGGAACGGCTGGGTCAGCGCGTACGGGGCGACGGTCACCTTCACCGCCTGGCTCCGCGCCTGGGACACCAACCGGACCGTAGAGATCTGGGCCGACCCGGCCGGCAACGACCAGCCGAAACGCCTGGTCAAGAAGGGTCCCGTCGACGACGGCGGCAAGATCAGCGTGAGCCTGCGACTGACCCGCAACACCGTGCTGAGCGCTACCTACGCCGGCGACGGCGTGTATGCCGCCAGCGTCACCGCGGCCACGACGTACACCCGGGTGGCGGTCAACACCGCGATCACCAGACACTTCAAGACCAAGAAGATCGGATCCCAGACCTACTACGTCGTACGCACGACGAAGGATCCCTACTTCACCACGACGATGACCGCCTACCCGAACCGGTTCTACCGCCTCGTCGTCGAGAAGTACTCCGGCGGCAAATGGAAGTCGTACAAGACCGCGCTGCTCGGCCTGGACTCCAAAGGCAAGTCGATCGCCACGATCACTGGTTACTACCCGGCCGGCACCAGGTTCCGGGTGCACTCCGAATACGGCGTCACCGCCAACACCGACACGGTCAACGCCAAGACGTACGGCGCGTGGCGGTACTACACCTACGCGAAGTAGAGCCACACGCCGTACGCCCGGGTCAGGTCCTAGTTTTTGGGAGGCGCCACAGCCGGACCTTGTCGTCGTCGCCGGCGGTGATCAGGCGTTTGCCGTCCGGGCTGATCCGCAGGGCCCAGACCGGTCCGTCGTGTCCGGCCAGCGGCATGCCGACCTGGTTTCCGGTCGTGGTGTTCCACAGCCGGGCGGTCCCGTCGTCGCTGCCGGTGGCCAGCAGCCTGCCGTTCGGGCTGAAGCGCATGGCACGCACCGGACCGGTGTGACCGACCAGCGGCTCGGTAGCCGGCCGGCGGGTTGCCGTGTCCCACAGCTGGACGGTGTTGTCGCCGCCGGAGGAGGTGGCCAGGAGCGTTCCGGTCGGGTTGAACGTGAGGGCGTACACCGGGCCGGTGGTGGCGGTGAGCGGCGGGCCGGCGGGCCGGCCGGTGGCCGCGTCCCACAGCCGTACGACGTTGCTGCCGTCCGAGGTGGCCAGCAGGCTGGCGTCGATGCTGAAGCTCAGCGCGTACACCGGGGCCGGGCTGGCCGGCAGCGCCGTGCCGATCGGAAGGCCGGTGCTGGTCTCCCACAGCCGCACGGTGTTGTCGGCGCCGGCCGTCGCCAGGCACGCGCCGTCCGGGCTGAACACGACGGAGGTGGCTGCGCCGACGTGCCCGGTCAGGGTGCGCAACACATCACCGGTGGCCGGATTCCACAGCCGGACCGTGCCGTCCTCGCCGGCGGTGGCCACCAGTTGCCCGTTCGGGCTGAAGGCCACCGAGCGCACCGTCCCGGTGTGGCCGCCCAGCGGCGCCCCGTACCGCTTCCCGGTAATGGTGTTCCACAGCGAGATCTCCAGGTCACCGGCGACGGCCAGCAGCCTGCCGTTGGCGCTGAACCCGATGGAGTGGATGGGCCCGGTCTCCGCGGCGAGCGTCGGTCCGCCCTTGCGTCCGGTAGCCGTGTTCCACTGCCGCACCGCATCGTGGAAGACGGTGGCGAACACTTTCCCGTCCGGGCGCACGGCAATGATCCCGTCCGTACCGGGCACGACGGTGCGAGGGCGAGCCTCCGCCTGGTTTCCCGCGACGTGTTCAGCCGGCTTGACGCCCGCGGCGGTGGTGGCGGCGAGTGCGAGCAGCCCGATCAGGGCCACGGCAACGGCTCGCCCGACACTGTGGGTTCCGTTTCGATCTCTCTCGGTAGTCACGCTTGAACCGTAATGACCGTGCTAGGAGCATTTTCGGCCCGTTCGCCACGGTTCATCCGGCCGAGTTGCCCGATCGGCGCTCATTCGCTGCTCATTCGGGCCCCGGAAAGTGAGTCCCATGAACTTCGACTACGTACGCGTTCCCGGGGCCGACGGCGTGGAAATCAACACCGCGGTGACCGGGTCGGGCAGCCCGATCGTCCTGTTGCACGGCTTCCCGCAGACCCACCTGATGTGGCGGCACGTCGCCGCCGACCTGGCCGCCGAGCACACCGTGATCTGCCCGGACCTGCGCGGCTACGGCGCCAGCGACAAGCCGGCCGAGGCCGGTCCGGACACCTACTCCAAGCGGACAATGGCTGCCGACGTGGTGGCCGTCGCGAAGGCGCTGGGCCACGACCGGTTCGCGCTGGCCGGGCACGACCGGGGTGCGCTGGTCGCCATCCGGACCGGCCTCGACCACCCGGCCAACATCACCCACCTGGCGTCGCTGGACGTGCTGCCGACGCTGGACATGTGGGACGTCATGCACGGCGTCACCGCCGCGGTCGGCTTCCACCTCTACCTGATGGCCCAGCCGCCCGGCCTGGCCGAGAAGATGATCGCCGGCGCCTCCGACGAGTTCTTCGGCTACTTCCTCGACCTGTGGACCAACGACCCGCAGGCCATCCCGGCCGACATCCGCCGCGCCTACCTGGACGCTTCCCGGGACGCCATCCCGTCGATCGTCGCCGACTACCGCGCCTCGGCCGGCATCGACGTCGAGCACGACCAGGCCGACCGGGCCGCCGGCCGCACCCTGGCCATGCCGGTCACCGTCCTGCAGCAGGACTGGGGCTCGATGCTCGGCTTCGACGCCGCCGGGCTGTGGAAGGCGTGGGCCCCGAACCTGAACCACGTACCGGTCAAGTGCGGCCATTTCATGGCCGAGGAGGCCCCGGACCTGGTGGCCCGGGAGATCCGCGAATTGCTGCGCCGTTAGCCGACCGGGGTCTGCTGGAGGACCTGGGCGAGGGCTTCCGCGTTCTTCCGGTCAACCCGCGGGAAGGTCAGCGCGATGCCGTCGCCCTGGTTGCCGAAGGCGATCCGGACCAGGCTGACCACGCCCATCTTCACCTCGGCCAGCCCGACGACCTCGCGGGGCACGTCACCGAGGATCGTCTTGCCGGGCCCGCCCAGGAAACCCTGCGGGATGAAGATCAGCCGGCGGTTGGTGACGATGACGAACTGCTTCTTCGACTGGAGCAGCTTGTGCGTCGCGACCGAGCCGACGCCGGCGTTGAGAAGGCCCTGCTTCGCGACCGCGCCAAGGCGGCTGGAGGCGAACTTGCCGACCATGGCGCGGGCCGCGACGACCGGCACCTCACCGGGCTGGAGGATCGGCGCAACCACGTCAAAGGCGCGGGTCTGGAGCTTCTGGTTCATGGCGGTCCCCGTTCGGATCTGTACTGAACAACCGCCGCGAGGTTAGTCCCGCCAGGGCCCCCCACAAGATCAACTGAAAGGTCAGATCACAGCTGTACGTCGTGGCAGTCAACACTCCACCGCGCCGACCGCTGACTCCCCCGTTTCTGCCAGGAACGGGGGCGCGACCGGATCGAGGTGGGCAATTCCGGAAAGGTGCTCAGCAAGCAAGCACCTTCACGTCGTTACAGGAGCTATTCGTGCGTACCCCCTCTCGTGTCCTGGCCGCCGCGACTGTCCTCTCCGGGTTGCTGTTGAGCTCCGCCTGCGCAAACGACTCCGTGGACGCGGCCGCCACTACTCCCACCTCGGCCGCGCCGTTGCCCTCCTCGGCCGCCCCGTCGCCGTCGTCGGCCGCTCCCAAACCGTCTGCGACCACCTCGTCGCCCGCCGCCGGTGGCGGCAGCAACACTGGTGGCGGTGGCGTCTTCAGCGGCACCCGGCAGATCTACCTGCTGCCCAAGAACAGCGAGGCGACACTCGGCGTAGTCCAGGACGGCAAGATCGGCCTGTCCGAGAAGTTCGGCGACGCGGAGCTGTTCGTGCTCACCGCGGCAAAGCCCGGCGGCGACCAGTACCTGATCCGCACGGCCAAGCTGCGCAAGGGCGGCGAGCCGCTCTGCCTGTCGGCCAAGCTCGGCGCCGGCGGCAAGCCGGCCGCGGTGCTGACCACGGCCTGCGACGCAGCGGCGGCCGACCAGCTGTTCCGCTTCCGCAAGACCGGCACCTCAAACGGCAAGCCCACCTACACCATCCGAACCGGCACCGACACGTACGTCATCCAGGACCCCACCGGCGAGATCGCCTCAACCGGCACGGGCGTGGCCGCGATCACGATCGGCGAGGGCACCCCCGACATCGACACCCCGTTCGTACTGGCCGACAAGGGTGCCGCCTCGCTGCCCGCCCTGGACTGACGCGCGCACGTTTACGGCGTGACGGGACCGTACCGTTGCGACTAAGCTCCGGCTCGTCCTTTATGGATCTGTGGTTCGGGGGCCATCGGTGCGCGTTCTCTCTTTCAGCCTGACGGCCGTGCTGCTGGCCGTTATCGGGGCGCCGCCGGCGGCTCGGGCCGGCGACGCCGCGGTGCGCCTCGACGTGGGCCTGGCCACCGGTGCCGACGCGGCGGCGGTCGTCGGACGCCTCACCGGTCCATCACTGGACTGGGACACGGTCGCCGGGCTCGACGCGATCACCATCGACGTCGCCGCGTCCGACCGCGACACCGTCCTGGCGCAGCTGGCGGCCGATGCGGGTGTCCGCTACGCCGAGGCGGGCTCGACCGTGCATGCCGATTCCCCACATGTCGACATTCCCCAGTACGCCTACGACCCCACCGGGTCCAACTATCGCTGGCTGGAGATGTCGCAGATTCCCCAGGCCTCGACGTGGACCCTGGGCAGTTCGTCGGTGACCGTGGCCGTGGTCGACACCGGCGTGACCGGCAACGCCGACCTCGGCCCGGACCGGCTGGCGGCGGGCTGGGACTTCGTCGACGGTGACGGTGACGCTTCCGACGATGACGATCACGGCACTCAGGTGGCGAACCTGATCGCCGGTGAACTCAAGAGCGGGCCCGGCGATGCCGGGATCTGTTCGAAGTGCCGAGTCCTACCGGTACGGGTTCTCGGCCACCGTGACGGACGCGCGGCCGAGGGCACTTCGGCGGATGTCGCCGCCGGCATCGTCTGGGCGGCCGATCACGGCGCGGACGTCATCAACCTGTCGCTGAGCACCCCGACTCGCAGCCGGCTGCTGGCCGAGGCCGTCGAGCACGCCGACCGCCGCGGTGCACTGATCGTCGGGTCGGCCGGGCAGACCGCGACGACCGCCCGGCAGTTCCCGGCCGGCTTCGACCAGGTGCTGGCCGTCGGGTCGATCAACGAGTACGGCGCCCCGTCGATCGGTTCCAACCACAACTCGGCGACCGATCAGTGGATCGACGTGCTGGCCCCGGACCGGACCTGGGTCCTCGGCCGTGACGGCACTGTCCAAATAGCTCAGGGCACGTCGGCGGCGACCGCGATCGTCTCCGGCACCGCGGCGCTGGCACTAGCGGTACGGCCGGCGGCGACCCCCGAACAGGTGCGCACCGCGATCGTCAGCTCGGCCGAGTCCGGCATCGGTCTCATCCGGGTCGAGCCGTACGACGCCCGGATCCTCAACGCGGCCCGCCTGGTGCACGATTTCGGCGGCCTGCCGGACGCCGAGGCGCCCCAGGTCACCGGGGTGGGCCTGGTCGACGGCCAGGTGCTCGGCGGCGGGAACGCCGACACCGTGCGAGCGGTCAGCGTCACCGACGACCACGGCATCGCCCGGTTGGAACTCGTGGTCGGCGGCCAGGTCGTCGACTCCACCCACGCCGCCGGCTGGGCGCGGGACCTGATTCTCAACCCGCCTGACGGCTTCGACGGAGACCTCCCGGTCACCGTCCGCGCCGTCGACTACGCGGGCCGTCAGGGCGAAAAGACGGTGACCGTACGCGTAGACAGCACCGGCCCGGCCGGAACCATCACGTCACCGCGCGAAGGCGAACACGTCGGCGGAAACACCAAGGTCATCTTCACCGCGGCCGCCGCCGATGACGTCGCCGGCGGCCTGGTCAACGGCTTCCCGCTGACGCGGATCGCCGGAACCAACCAGTGGACCGCCTCTTCCCCGCCCCAGCAGCTCGGCGCGAACACGTGGGGCTTCGTCCTGGATGTCAGCGATCACCTGGACAACCACACCACGCTGCGCCGTCTGGTGGTCAATGACGGCGAAGGGCCCACCGCCACCTCCATCAGCCCGACCGAGAACACTCGTGTCCGAGGCACTTTCACCAGCACCATCAACGGCGTCCAGGACGCCGCCGGCGTCGCCCGCGCTGACCTCTGGGCCGGCGGCACCTACATAGGCCGAGACACCACCGCGCCGTACTCCCTGAAGGTGCCCACCCGCACCGCGAACGGCAACCTGGTCCTGTGGTGGAACCTGACCGACAAGCTGGGCAACCTAAGCACCTTCCGGCGGACCGTCATCGCCGACAACAAGGCCCCCACCGTCTCGATCACCAAGGCCCCGAAGAACGGCGCCAGGGTCTCCGGCACGGTCAAGGTGAGCGTCAACGCAACCGACACCAGCGGCATAGCCCGAGTAGAGCTACTGATCAACGGCAAGGTAGTAGCCACCGACACCAGGGCCGCCTACGTCCTGACCTTCAAGGCCAAGACCCAGAAAAAGACCATGAAGATCCAGGTACGCGCGTACGACAAGCTAGGCAACGTCAAATACACAACCACCCGAACCTGGAAGCGCGCCTGAACAGCCGTGCGGCCCGGCGGACCCTCTGGTCGCGCGTACGAAGAGGTTGTTCAGGGGTTGTTGATCTGGATCGGGACGGACTGGGTCAGCAGGTTTGTGGTGTCCGGTGCCGGGCAGCGTGCCCACAGGGTCGGTGTACGGATCGTGACGTCGGCGGGGATCGTGGCGTTCGCGGTGAAGGTTCCGGTGGCTAGGGCGGTCGTCGTGGTCAGGTCGCGGCTGCCGGCGGTAGGGGCGGTGGCCGGTGGGTTCAGCTGCTCTTTTCGTTGCGTCATCGTCGGGCTCAGCGGGGCGCCGGCGTCCCAGCGGAGGCCGAGCGACACGGTCCGGCCCGGGGTGCAGCCGGCACCGGAGATCGTGATGAGGCCGCCGGAGACGGTCTTCGCCGGATCGGCGGCCAGCGTCCGGGGGGCGGCGGTTGTCGCCGGAGCGGGCTGGTGATCATGGCGGCGGGTCAGGGGAAGAGCGGCACCGGCCGCAGCGACCAGGACCACCGCGATGGTGGCGGCGCGGACCGTGCGGCGGCGTTGAGCACGGCGGCGCAGGCTCGCCGGCGGTGGCTGCCGGGCGGCGAGAGCTCCCTCCTCGACCAGGCGGTGGAGGCTGTCGCGAGGATCAGACATGGCGGGACACCGGTCCTTCCGCATCGGTATCGGTGGCGACGTGCCGGGCGAGGATCGCGCGGGCCCGGGCGAGGCGACCACGGACGGTGCTGACGCGCAGGTTCAGCTGGGCGGCCACCTGCTCCAGCGGGAGGTCCAGCACGTCATGCAGCAGCAGAACGGCGCGCTGGTTGGCCGGCACCCGCCGCAGCAATGCGGCGAGATCGGCGATTTCGGGCGACAGCACGGCCGGCGGCCGCTGGGCACCCAGCCGAAGCAGGGCTGTGGCCCGCCGGCGTAACCGGCGCAGGTCGCTCACCGCCAGGTTGATCGCCACCCGGCGGACCCACAACTCGGGGACGTCGTAGGCCTGGATCCGCGCCCAGCGGCTCAGGGCGCGGATGAACGCCTCCTGCACGACGTCCTCGGCCTGCTCGACACTGCCGGTGACCGAGAACAGCTGACCGACCAGCCGCGAGTACGCGGACCGGTAGAACTCGTCGAAGTCCGGCTGTTCCCGGTCACCGGTGTGCTGGTGCTCCACTCAGTTACGACCCACCGGGGCGGCGTTCTCAAGCTTCTCGGCGGGCGTCAGGGCGAGCCAGGTGAGCTGTTCCGGCGTGGCCTTGCCGTCCACCTTCAACTGCTCCACCAGCCGGTTCATCTCGGCGACCTGTACCGAGGTCCACGGCCCGCCTAGCTTGATCTTCTCCTCGAGCCGGAGCAGCTCCTTGTTAGCCGACGACCCGGCCTGGGCCTGGGTGACGGCATGGTGGGACACGGGCTGCTGAGCCTGTACGGGTGCGGCAGCGGCCACCGGCTTGGTTTCGTCACCGGTAGCGGCGATCGCAGCGGTGGCCAGAGCGCCGCACAGGCCGGTAGCTACGGCACTGACGGCGATGGCGGTGAGCAAGGGCTTTCGCATATTGGGGTCCTTTGTCCCGGGGGCGTTGACGAGACTTCCACGCCCCCGCCCACCGCGACGGCACACGACCATGAGCTTCGTTACCTACCCGTTACCTTCATCGTCGCCGGCCGGCGGCGGAAAGTGGATGCGGCCGCCGGGTGACTCTGGCTGACGTCCGGGCGTGGACGGCGACGGATGTGGCGATCGGTGATACTGCCAAAGGGAGCCCAGGCTCGGTTCTGTCTCGCAAAGGTGACCGGACAAGGCCGCCGCCATACGGGTCATGGCGAGACGAGACCAGACGACGGCACGGCGCGAACAGCCGTCCGCCGAATGTCACTCTCAGTAGTCAGCCGGGATTTGCGATCCGAGCGTGACCGAGTAGAAAAGTCCGGCTCAAACTTCGAATCCACTGTGGAACAACACGGCGGCGACACAGAATCGCCCACCGATCACCCAGCTTCCACAAAGTGGGAAGGCTTGGCAGAATCCGGGAAGCAAAAGGGCCATGACCCTTGTTTCCGCAGGTCACGGCTCTGATCTTTTGTGCGCCCGAAGGGACTCGAACCCCTAACCTTCTGATCCGTAGTCAGATGCTCTATCCATTGAGCTACGGGCGCCCGGTGCTTCGCCAGCATACACACCGGCTTTACACGCGGAGACTCCGGGATTCGAACCCGGGAGGGGCTATAAAACCCCAACCGCATTAGCAGTGCGGCGCCATAGACCGGACTAGGCGAAGTCTCCCCGATGGCCCTTGCAGGCCACCGACGGTTGAGGATACCCGACCCGGTCTGGCGCGCACAAAGAGGTTGCCCCCTCGCGCGCGGCGCGGCCGGCTTAGCCGACTCCAGCAGGTGAAATGGTCTCGTTGCGGCTAGGCTGCCACGGCATGGAGGAGAAGCCGCCCACTGAGCGCCGTGGTGCTCGTCCCGCTGGGCCTGCGTTCAGTGCGCCTGAGCCGGCCACGCCTGAGAAAAAGCCTTCCGCGCCGGCTCCGCGCCGCGCCGCCAAGGCGGCTCCGCCGGTCACCTTCCAAGCTCCCAGTGCCGAGGATCACCCGGTCGTGGGTCCGGCATCTGCCCCCACACCGGGCCGTTCTTCGCAAAGGCCCCCATCCCGTACGGGAACCCGCCCGCCCACCCAACCCACGAGCCAAACTGATCACGCCGGCGGGCACCCGACCCCTCCGCCGGGCCAGCCTGATCAGGCTGGCGGACGCCCGACCCCTTCGCGCAAGGCACGCCCGACCCAGCAGGCACCCACGCCCGAGCCGACGCCCACGCCGAAACCCGAGCCGAAGTCCGAGTCGACGCCCACGCGAACGGCCGAACCTGTGTCCCCGGCCGAGCCGCCCAGCGCTCCGGCAGAGCCCACGGCAGTGACCCCGCGTCCCGCCAAGCGCGCCCCGGTAAAGAAGGCCGCCCCGCCGAAGAAGGCCGCCCCCGCCAAGCGCACACCCCGCAAGACCACGCCGCCGAGCGCGGCCGCCACCCCACCACCCGCGCCTCCGGCCGCCACAGAACCAGCCGTCGAGCCGACACCTTCATCGGCGACCGACGCGGCGGCACTGCCCGCCGTTACCGACTCGCTTGCCCCGTTGCCCTCCCAGCCGGCTCCCCAGGCTGACGCAGCCGTCCCGGAGCCGGACCGCACGGTGAGCGCAGAGGCAGAGGTAGAACCGGCCGCCCCAACCTCCGGTGAAAGGCCCGGCCCGAGCCCGGAAGCAGCGCCGATCCCCAGCGCCCAGGCCGCCATCGAATTGCCCGCCGCGCCAGCGCCCGCCGCGACCGCGAAGGCCGAACCGGCCCCAACTGCGCCAGCCAGCCCGACGGCCGCCGAAGCCCCAGCCGACCCGCCGACCGCCGCGAACCCTGAGGCCGAGTCGGCCCTTGAGGTCCCAGCCAGCCTGGCCGTCGTTGAGGCGCCCGCCGAGCTGTCGCCCTCGGCGATCGCGGAGGACAAGCCCGCCGCCGTGGAAACGGCGGCCGGCTCGGTGCGGCAAGAACCGGCGAGTGAGCGCACCGACCCCTGGGCCAAGCTCATCGCTGACCCGGGCCACGCTCCGGAACTGCTCGCCCTGGCCGCGGTGCAGACCTTCGGGCCGAAAGCCCAGGACTGGGCCGCGCAAACCCGGGAGTCCTACCCGGCCGCCGACGATCGGGCGTTGGCCCGGCTCGCGAAGCAGCAATTCACCCGGTTCGGCAGTCTGGGCGGGATCGTGGGGGCGGTGGCCGGGTCGTACGCCCCGATCACCCTGCTCGGCACGGCCGCGGTGACGCACGCTGAGGTGGTGTTGCACCTGGCTGCCGCGTACGGCTTGGATCCGACGGACCCGGAGCGGGCCGCCGACCTGTTGGTCATCACCCGCGTGCATCCGACTCGGTCGGATGCGGAGGTGGCGCTGGCCGCCGCCCGGCGGCCGGCCTATGAGGACGGTGGCCTCAGCGACGCGGTGTGGCGTTTCGGCCGCATGGTCGCCGCGCAGGCCGGCGGCTGGACTGCGCTGCGGCTGGCGAGCCGGTTCTTCCCGGGCACCAGCCTGCTCGCCGCGGTCCTGACCAGCACAGCGTCGGCCCAGAGCGTGGCCGCCCGCGCCGAGGCCTACTACAAGAAGGCGCGAGTCTAGATCCAGGTCAGCCAGGACGCGGGCAACAGGGTGTAGCCGACGAAGGCGGCTATATCCAGGATGCTGTGCGCCACGATCAGCGGCATCACCCGCTTGAAGCGCAGGAAGAACAGGGCGAACACCACCCCCATCACCGCGTTGCCGATGAACGCCCCGAACCCCTGATAAAGGTGGTACGACCCGCGCAGCACCGCGGACGCGGCCACCACCCAGACCACCTGCACCGACATCGCCTTCAGCCGGGTCATCAGGTAGCCGACGACGATGACCTCTTCCAGCACCGCGTTCTGCACCGCCGACAGCACCAGCACCGGCACGGCCCACCAGACCGACTGCAACGCGGCCGGCACAATCGTGGCGTTGAGGCCGAGCAGTTTGGCGACGTACACCAGGCCGAGCCCGGGAATTCCGATGCCGGCGGCCAGCAACGTGCCCCAGCCGAGATCGAAGCCGGGTCGATCGGCCGTCAGGCCGAGGGTGCGGCGCACCGGAATTTGGTCGCGCATGAGCAGGTACAGCACCAGCGCGACCGGGATCAGCGAGAACCCGATCTCCAGCAGCTGGTAGGTGAGGTCGAGGTAGGGCCGGGGTGACCGGGACGCGTTGAGGACCGCGGACTGCGAGGACAGCGGCTTGCCGGCGGTCAGCTTGGCGATCAGCGACACGACCGCGTAGACCGCCGACTGTCCGAGGGACAGGAACAGCACGATGACGATCTCGCCGGTGAGCACGCGATTACTGGGTGCCACCCGATCTGAAGTCACCCGGAAACGATAGTCCGCTAAGCACAAACGGACCTATCCGGGCAAGCGACGCGCCGGTTACCAGGGTCCGCACTGAGACGAGTCGCACTTTTCGTGCGTCGGGTTAGCGACTGACGTGACCACCCTGAAGGGCATGGGAGACCTCGCTCGCTTGCTCAAGGAGAGTTGGACACTCGTCGAGGAGCATCAGGACAAGGTCGCCGGCTATTTCTACGCCCGGATCTTCCTGTCTCATCCGGCTCTACGGGACCTGTTTCCGGTGCATATGGACGTGCAGCGCTCCCGCCTGCTGAACGCGATCGTCACCGCGGTGCAGACCCTGGACGACCCGGAGAAGTTCGACGAGTACCTCAAGGCTCTCGGTCGTGATCACAAAAAGTTCCACGTGGAACCAGAACACTACGAGGTGGTGGGGGGCGCATTGATCGAGGCGATGCGGGCGCACGCGGGTGAGGAGTGGGGCGTCGAGTACGACCAGGCGTGGGCGGACGCGTACGCGGTGATCGCCTCGCGCATGATCGCCGGCGCGGACGCCGACACCAACCCGCCCTACTGGTACGCCGAGGTGGTGGCGCACGAGCGCCGGGGGCGCGACCTCGCCGTGTTCACCGTGCAGCCGATGCAGCAGCTCGAGTTCCGGGCCGGGCAGTACCTCAGCATCGAATGCACGAAGTACCAGCCGCGGCTGTGGCGCACGTACTCGATGGCGAACGCACCGCGCCGGGACAACACGCTCGAGTTCCACGTGCGGTCGCTGGGGGCCGGCTGGGTGTCCAGTGCCCTGGTGCGCCGGCTCCAGGTCGGCGACATGATCAAGCTGGCCGCCCCGATGGGGACGATGAACCTGGATCGGCGGTCGACCCGGGACGCGGTGTTCATCGCCGGCGGTACCGGCCTGGCCCCGGTGAAGTCGCTGCTGGAGGAGCTCACCCGGTACAACCGGACGCGCTGGGTGCACGTCTTCTTCGGCGCGAAGAGCCGGGACGACCTCTACGACCTGGCCGACCTGAACCGGCTCGCGGCTCGTTACCCGTGGCTGTCGGTGGTGACGGCGTGCAGCGAGGACCCGACCTTCCCCGGTGAGCAGGGCAACATCTCGGATGTGGTCGCCCGTTACGGCCCGTGGAACAACCATGACTTCTTCGTGTCCGGCTCCGGGCCGATGGTCAAGTCGACCCTGAAGACGCTGGCCGAGATGCAGGTGCCGTCGGTGCGCATAAAATATGACAGCTTTACGGATATGAACTAGTAATCCCAGGGTCGGCCGGTCTGCTGGTAGTTCGCCACCGGCACCAGGTTGGATTCCGCGTGCATCCGGTCCACGTACAGCCGGCCCTCGAGGTGGTCGATCTCGTGCGCGACCAGCCGGGCCATCGCCCGGTCGAACGACGTGATCACCCGGGCACCGTCGAAGCGGGCGTGTTCCACCTCGATGCGCAGCGGCCGCCGGACGAGGCCGCGGTAATCGAAGAAGGACAGGCACCCTTCGTACTGTTCGTCGCGGTCGCCGGACTCGTCGACGATCCGGGGGTTGAGCAGCACCACCGGCTCGGCGGCCCGGTCCGGCGGGCGCACCACCGCGGCCGCCACCGAGCGGCCGATCTGCGGCGCGGCCAGACCGACGCCCTTGCTGAAGTCGTGCAGTTCCTCGAGCCGGCGCAGCGAGGTGAGCAGCGTGCTGACCGCTTCCCGGGCGTCGGCCGCCTCACGCGGCAGCTGGAAGTGCCGGGCCCGCTGCCGCAGCAGGTCGGAGCCGCGCTGCACGATGCCGATGCCGCGCATCGCGGACGAGGCGCGCGGCTTGCCGTTCTCCTCGCCGGGGGCGTACTCGGCGTAGGACGGCGCACCCGGCCCGCGGAACCGCCATTCCAGCCGGTAGCGCGCGTTCAGCAGCGGCGCGTCGGTGGTCCACTCGAAGATCGCCCGGTCACCGTCCTGGTGCCGCTCGAGCGGGGTGCGCACCGGCACCTCAGCGGCCAGCGACGTCTCGACCCCCCACACCTGCGGGTCGAACGTGGCCGGGAAGTTGAGCCGGACGGTGATGCGCCGGGTGGGCAGGCGCACGGCCCGCTGGAACCACTGGCCCCACTTCTCGACGCCGACCGTGTACGCGTACTCGATGGTCGTGCGCTCGCCTGGGTAGAGCGGGAACTGCCCGCGCTCGTTCGCGAAGAGCAGCCACACCTCCTTGGCCGCGTCCCGGTCGAGCTTGACCCGCCACTGCATCGCCTCACCGGCGGCACCCTCACCCGCGAGCGCCTCGATGTTCATTTCCTCGAAGGTGAGCGGGTGCCGGCGGTGATGCCGGTTGGAGCCGGTCGGGTCGTGCGGGTACCGGTCCACCGAGATCTTCACGAGGTACCGGGTGACCGGCTCGGAGCCGGCGTTGTAGAGGTTGCGCCGAACCCGGCAGCGGTAGGCGCCGTCGGCGTAGGTCAGCTCGGCGACCTCCTGCTCGACGATCACGCCGGTGCCCGGCGGCATCCACTGAACCGGCACGGGCGGATCGCGGTGCAGGGTGGCACCCCGCGCGTGACGCAGTTCGTCGTACTCCTGGAAGCGCTGCCAAATCAGCCCGCCGGCGCCGAGGACGGCTTCCGCCCGACGGGCGAAGTCCTCGGTGGGTTTATGTCGACGACCCTCGACATGGCTGACGTAGGAGGGGTCGAAGCCCATGCGTGCGGCCAGTTGCTTCTTGCTCATGCCGCGCTCGACCCGCCAATGCGCCAGCGCCGTTACGAATTGATCAGCGGCCCGCTCGACGGGCGAGGTGGTCATCATCGATGTCCCCTTCGCGACGAGAGTTTCAGTGTCGCCGCCGCCCATGTCCTCAAGGTGCTAGTAGCACTTAGCCGACAGATACCTTGACGATTCCGCCAACGTCTCGGGCAACGCGGGAACGCACGGTTAGGCAACCCTTGCCGAGGGTATTCGTCCGAAAGATCGGGTTGGGCGCGTTGGTTAGGCTAGCCTTAGAGGTGTACGGTGAGTCGTCTTGGAGAGCCCGGGTAGACGAGGTACGGCGAGGTGAAAGCGGTTATGTCGCTTCGGAGCGGTAGCGGTCAGTGACCACTGCTCTGACGACCCCCGTCCTCGCGCCCCTCACCCCGGTGACCGCGACGCTGACCACGATGTTCGGCACCAGCACCGAGATCGCCGGCCTCGCTCCCGATCTCCTGGTCCACGATCAAACCAACTGGACCCCCGCCTCCGAGCTGGCCGAAACGAAGCTCGACCTCCTCCTGGCGACCGCCGGCCGCCGCTGGAACGCCCAGCCGCACGCCGCCGCCGCGCTGGCCTGGAAGGCTTACACCTACTGGTCGGCCCTGCCGGCCGTCCTCGGATACGCCTCGGCCCGCCGCGTCCCCCTGCTGAGCAGCGACAACGTGCTGGTGCACTTCAACGACCCGCGCCCGCTGCTCACCCTGGGCCTGCGCGCCGGCATCCCGGTGGCGGTCCTGCCGAACGACCCGCTGGCGCTCACCGCCGACCCTCGGGTCCGGGTGGTCGCCGACGAAGAGGCGCTCCTGGCCGAACTGCGCCGCTCGCTGCTCGACAACCACCTGACCCCGCTGCTCAACGCCATCCACGGGCGGGTCCGGCTGGGCAAGCGCACCCTGCTCGGCTCGCTGGCCTCGGGCGTCGCCTACGGCATCCTCCGCTCGGCCGACGCGGTCCCCGGATCCTCCGCCGACACGATCACGACGCTGCACCGCGCCCTCGGCGTCGAAGACCTGACCGAACTGGTCACCGACCAGAACGGCCAGCTCGACGTCCAACGCAAAACCTGCTGCCTGGCCTTCACCCTGCCGAAGCCCAAGGTTTGCAGCGGCTGCTGCATCAAAAACTAGAGGTACGCCCTCCGAACAGTCCCCGGATACCCAGCCCGGCAACCGTCGTTGGTCACCCCCGGTGCCGCGGCCGCCGGGCGGGCCCGCGGGGCTAGTAGCGGGTGCCGGCTGGGGCCGGCAGTGAGTCCAGTTCGGCCAGGTCGGCGTCGCGTAGCGTCAGGTCGGCGGCGCCCGCGTTGTCGGCCAGGTACTTCGGGGTCTTCGTGCCCGGGATCGGGATCACGTACTCGCCCTGGGCCAGCACCCAGGCCAGCGCCACCCGGGCCGGAGTCACGCCCAGCCGGTCCGCGATCGAGCGCACCCGGTCGACGATCGCCTGGTTGGCCTCGAGTGCCTCCTGCTGGAAGCGCGGCAGCCGACGCCGGAAGTCGTCCTCGGGCACGTCGTCCAGCGAGGCGAAACGCCCGGTCAGGAAGCCACGGCCGAGCGGCGAGAAGGGCAGGAAGGCGATGCCCTGCTGCTCGCAGTACGGCACCACCTCGGCCAGCGCGTCCCGGGTCCACAGCGACAGCTCCGACTGCACCGACGCCACCGGGTGCACCGCCTGCGCTCGCTTGATCTCGTCGACGGTCACCTCGGACAGGCCGATCGCCTTCGTCTTGCCGGCCGCGACCGCCTCGGCCATCGCACCCCAGGACTCCTCGATCGGGACCTCGTCGTCGACCCGGTGCAGCTGATAGAGGTCGACGTGGTCGGTCTGCAAACGGCGCAGGCTGTCGTCGATCGACGTACGGATGTAATCGGGTTTGCCGTTTTTGATCGCGCCGGAGGAATTCTTGTTCGGCGTGCCGCCCAGCGCGCTGACCAGGCCGACCTTGGTCGCCAGCACCGCTCGATCGCGGTAGCCGCCGGTGGCCAGCGCCCGCCCGACCAGCTCCTCGTTGGTGTGCGGCCCGTAGACGTCGGCCGTGTCGATGAGCGTCATCCCGAGATCGATCGCCTCGTGGATGACCGCGATCGAGGTCGCGTCGTCGCGCTCGGCGGCCATGTCGTAGGCGTGCGTCATGCCCATGCAGCCCAGTCCGATGACGCCGACCTCGGGCCCGCCGCTGCCCAGTGTGGTCTTGCGCATGTTCTTCCCCTTTCGGTCGCACATAGCTAACCGCTCTCTTACCCCGACAATTTTTGCCTAAGGTCCCGGTATGGGGTTGGGCTGGCGCGAAGGTGCGGTGACGGTCTCGGGCCTACTGGTCCTGGCCAGCGCCTTTCTGCCCTGGTGGGCGGTAAGCGTGCAGGTGCGCGACGCCGGCGGCACCCACGTGGCGACCTACTTCGGCTCGGCCTGGCAGATGTCGTCCCGGTGGACGGCCGCCGTGTTGATCGTCTTCGGCGCGGCCGCGCTGTGGCTGGTCTGGCGGCTCGTCCGCGGGCGGGTCCCCGGACCGGTCTGGGCGGTGCTGCTGGCCGCGGTCGCCATCGCGGTGTTTCTCACCCTGGACCAGCGGGACGCGTCCGGCGAGTGGCTGTCGGCCCCGACGATCGAGCTCAGCCTAGGTCCCGATCCCGACCCGGCCGGTTCGCTGGCGGCGGCTTGGATGCAGCGGGACGACCTCAACGCGTACGCCAGCGACGGCCTGAACATCGGCCTCGCCTGGGGCTTCTGGACCGGCTTCACCGCGATGATCCTGACCGGCGCCTCGCTGGCGCTGGCCGGCCCCGAGGGCACCCGAACACCCTGGCGGATCTAGGCCTGAGCCGACGCATCGTAGGGCGGGCATCGGCGCCGCGTGGACACTACGAGGGAATTGGCCTGATTTGTTGGATCTTCAGGTCTTTCGTCATATCGAGACGGACCGTTTGCCTCTGTCCGTTATGCGTGTTTTGCGGCGAAGATTTACCCAGTCCCGGATGTTGGCACCTGCACCCTTCGAGCGAAGGCTGGACCACGGTCGACGGCTTGTCGATCGGCATTTGTCGGCATCCGGGGCGCCATCCACACGTGGACCACGTGCGTAGATTGCCCCGATCCCGGCGCTACCCGGACGCAATCATCCAGCCGGGTAACGCTATGCGCCCAAATCCCGATGGGACCACCAGCCGGTTGAGACAACCCTTTGACTCAGCTACGTCTGCGCATTGGGGGTCCGGCATGGTGTCTCAGCAGTGGGGGCCGAAGACGCTCCTGGCTCGGCTCCCGGCGCAGACACGCGAGGAGGTGATCGGGCTGGGGGTGGAGCGCCGATACCGCACCGGCGACGTGCTCCTCAAACAGGGCGCGGCCACGCGCGAGACGCTGCTGTTGCTGACCGGCTTCGTCAAGGTCATCGCGGAGGACGGCACGGAGCCGGTGCTCCTGACGATCCGCGCGGCCGGCGACCCGGTGGGAGACCTCGCCGCCATGAGCGGTCAGTTGCGGTCCGCGACCGTCATCGCCTGCACGCCGATCACGGCTCGCTTCATCCTGCCGCAGACGTTGCGCACCTTTCTCCGTGATCGGCCGCAGGTGGCGGAGTTGCTCAATGCCCTGGTCGTCGACCAACTCTCCGTGGCGAACCGGCGCCGGGTGGAGATGGCCACCCGGCCGGTGCTCGATCGGCTGGTCAGCGTCCTGCTCGATCTCGCTGAAATCTGCGGCGAGCCGCAGGAGGACGGGTCGACGGCCCTGCCGAACTGGTTCAGTCAGGCCGAGCTGGCGGCCCTGGTCGGCACGTCCTCGGTCGACACCGTCCAGCGGTCTCTGCGCAACCTGCGCGAACAGGACCTGATCGAGAACGGGTACCGGCGAATCACCATCCTGGATCCGGACGGGCTCGCCGCCCGGAGAGTCCGTCCGGATCACGAGGGATAGTGCGGGCATCAGGCCATCTCGGCGGCGTACCGCTGCGCTCGACGGTCGATCTCCGCGTCCACGTCCTCATCGTGATGCTCGCGGACCCGCCGGCTCTGATCGTCGACCTCGTCCATGGCGGCTTGCGTAGAGGCTTGGACGGAGTGCTCGGAACAGTCGAGGTTCAGCCCGTGGAAGGTCTGCCCCGTGCGGAGCTGGCGGTTGACCAGCTTGTCGTAGAAGGTCGAGCCGCCGAGGATCTTGGCCAGCACCGGCAGGCTGTCCAACATGATCAGTAGCGCTCGCACCAGCCACTGCGCTCCCCAGACGAAGTTACTGTCGTGCGACAACCGTTCCAGCCCATTCGCCTGCTCGATGATGTCGACCCGGCCGAAGGTCTTCTTGTACTCGGTCACCTGGTCCGCGATGCCCTTCTCGACCACCTGCTGATAGCTCTGCCGGTCGGTGCCCAGGGTGCCGGTGAGCTCCTTGATCTTGAGGTCGAGGGCGTCGATGTTCTTCTTCATGCCCGGCAGGTTGATCTGTCGCTCGAAGGCGGTCGCGACCTGCCACGCCTGCCGGCATCGCCGCCCCCAACCCTCCTGACCGCTGGTCCCGCCCACCTTGACCCCGGCGCACTCCTTCTCGGCGAAACTCTGCTTCTCGTCCCGCTGCGCGGTCGCCTTCTCGTAGTCACCGTTGAGCTTGGTGCGCTGCTGCTCGAGTCCGACCAGGGTGGCCTGCGTGGCCGCCGGCCCGGAGCTGCCGAGCTGATGGCCGGCACACTCGGGCCGGCCGGTCGTGTCGCTGCCGTCCGTCGGGTTGCACTTCGTCCAGAGCCCGGTCTCCTTCTCGATCAGCTTTTCCCGGTACTGCGCGACGTTGGTGTCGATCGCCGGGTGGAAGATCCAGAGCACCAGAGGTTCGGCGATGACCGCACCGAGAAGGACAGCCATCGCCAGTCGCGGCAGAAACATGAGCCAGCGCCCGGACCCGAGCGCACCGTGCGTGCTGGCCACCATCCAGCTGTCGATCGTGATGACGAGCAGGGCCCAGAACAGCGCGATCGGAATGACTACCAGCCACGGGACATCGAGCACCCGTAGCAGCGCCGTGAAGAGGGAGATCGCGGCCATCATCCCGGTGTTCAACACGATCAGGCCGAGTCTCGTGTACCGTGCGCGCTCCTCCGGCACCCAGGACAGGACCTCCTCGCGAACTCCGATGAGGCGCCGGGCAAGCAGGGAGACGGTCGTACGGTCAGCCTCGACCGGGCGGCTGTAGAGCGTTCCGCCGAGCCGGACCGAGGCCCGCCCGGATGTCGGCGCGGGTTCCCCCGCCGGGGTGCGGTTGTCCTGGGAGATGCGTGGTTTCGGCAGTTCGGCCGTGATGTCAGCGCCCGGGGTCATCGTCCTCGTCCTTGGATTCGATGTCGATCTCGACGGGGTCGTTGTCGTTCTCCCCGTCGTCCGTGCCGGTCTCGGACGACGCCGACTTCTCGGCCTCGATCGGTGCGGGCTGGTCGGCCTCGGGCAGCGCCCCGCGGTCCGGGTTGCTTACCGCCGGTGTCCCGCCGTAGATGTCCGTGACGAGCTTGTCGACCTGCACGTTGATCATGTCCAGGTGTCCGCGTTTGGCGAGCTCGCGCAGGACGTCCAGCTGCATGTCCAGCTGCTTGTGCCGGTCCTCACGATCTTCCTGGCGACGGTCCCGTATCTCCTGGCGCTCAGCCCGTACGGTCTCGAGCTCCATCAGCCGCCGGTGGTTCGACGCCTCCCGTTGCTCGTCCCGGTCGGAGGACAGTGCCTTGGTCCGCTCGTCGTGCGTCCAGGAGATCTGCATGCGGTCGTCATCGCGGTCCAGGTCCCCCTGCCGGCGGGTGTACTCGACGCGATCGCGTTCGTCGGCCACCATGCGTTCGGCCAGTTCCTTGGCGTCGATCTCACCCTTGGCCTGCGCGAAGATCAGCGCCTTCAAGGGGTCGCCGCCGAACGACTCGAACGCGTACTCGACCTCGCGGCGGGCGAACGCCAGCTGCTCGGCCTGCACCTGCTGGATATGCTGCTGTTCCTTGCGCGCCTGCTGGTGGGAGTGCTCCTGGTCGACCCGGTCGGCGGCATGCTTGCCACCGCGCCGGCGGCCCTCCAGACCCTGCGTGTGCCGCTCGGCGTCCAACTCGTCGTCCTGGTGGTAACCGACACGCTGCCGCTGAAGGGTGTGTTCGGCCTCGGCCTCGCGGCGTCGTTTCTCGAACTGCTCGAGATCCGGCGGAGTCAGCACCTCCACGCCCAGGAATCGCAGGTCCAAACCGTGCACATCGGGTGGTTTGACCTCGGTGTAGGCGCGAATTCGCGCGGTGGCCTCACGGCGCAGTTGGTTGAGGTGGGCCATCCGCAGGCCGAGGGCGAGGTGCCCCAGCTTCCCGTCCCGCTGGAGGTACGCCAGGATCGCCTCGGAGGCCTGCACGTTCTCGCGGACCACCAGCGCCGGATCGGTCACCGTGCAGGAGAAGGTGATGCGCATGATGAAGTTGCTCGCCTCGGCCGACGGGATGGTCATCTCGACGGTGATCGGCATACCCCGGCTGATGTTGACCAGGGAAACGCAGTCGGCGCGAACCACATTGTCGTCGTCGCGGGCGAGCTCGCCGCGGTTGACGACGTAGCGGCCCTCCACCCGGTACACCCAGACCTCATGGGCACCGGCCTTCGGCAGTTCATCGGCGTCGCGCCGCTTCTTTCCCAGGCCGAGGAGTCCGCGGCTGGGGGCGTCCTTCAAGAATTCCGTACGGACTACGGGGTAGCCGGGCATGGGAACCTCTTTCAACTCGCCTTGCGGCGGTAGTGCCGTTCGATGACGTCAAGCAGCACCAGGGCCGGCGAACGCTGGCCCTTGGCGCGAGTGCGAGTGGTCGCGTCGACGGTCCGCAGATGCTGGTAGAAGGGGGTTACCTCGTCGGCCGGCAACGCCTTTACCAGTGCCTCACCCAGCCGGGAAGCGAACTCGATGGGCTCGTCAGTGATGTGTCCCAGCCGGTTGAGCCCGTGCCAGAGAGCGTCGAGGACGAGAGGCCGGCCGGGCCGGTAACGAATGCCCTCCGCCCATAGCCTCGCCACCAGCTCCAGCCGATGCGGGTACTTCTCCAGGTAGAGGAAGGTGGCGGGCACCCGCGGACGGTTCTCCCGCATGATCAGCACTTCGACCAGCACGTGCCGGGCCCGGAGAACCGCGTTCCGGTCGGCCGGACGGGTCGGCTCCCGATGTAGCTGCTGATCGAGCGTCGAGAGCACCTTGCCCGAGAAGCCGGTCTCCAGCAGCGTGTCGAACAGCACGGCCATGGCTCGGCACGCCTGGTCGAAGCCCTTCGTCGCACTCACGATCAGCTGCCAGAGCTGCCGGATCGCCTGAGCCGGATCGCTTGCTCCGAGCACTCCGCTGTACGCCATGGCCGCCGACCACCGTTGCTCCGGATCCCCGTGGTTGGCCCAGTAGTTGGCGATCCTCAAGGCGCTCGGCTGGGTGTCGTCCCGGAAGCACATGGCCCACAGCACGAAGACGGCGGTGACCTGCCCGGTCGGGCCGATCTTGCCGCGCGACCAGGGCGACAGGTAGGTCATCTGGACCTCGTCGAAGTCGCAGGCGGCCAGGTCCGCGAGTCCGAACGCGATCTCCGAGTCGGCGTCGCTCACCACCAGTTCGGTCAGCCAGTCCGCCACCGCGTTCCAGAACGGCGTCTGACAGCGCCGGCTCAGTTCGGCGAGGACGTGCCGCCGGTAACCGTCGCTGCGAAAACCGAGCACGCGCCGGGTGCTGGTCGGGCCGGCCACCTGACGCTCGACAATCAGGCCGTCGTCGCAGATCAGCCGGTTGCGGCCGGCGAGCACATGTTCCCCCGGCTCGGCCCCTTTCGGACGGCCGCTGCGGGTGCGTGGTGGCTTGATCGCCTCGTGCCGGTGCAACGCCGCCTCGAAGCCCTTGCGCAACGACTCAAACTCGCGATAGATCACCTCGCCGAGGAAGGCGAGGGTGGCCACGTCGACGATTGCCCGCGCGTCACTCTCGTGCTTGTCGAACCAGTCCCGAACCCGCTGAGCCGATCGCTCGGACAGCTTGTCGATCGCCGCCTCCGGCTCCTCGCCACCGCGGATCGATCGCAGGACCGCGGCGACATCGGCCATCGAGCAGTCCGGCGGGAGTCGGTCGCCGACGAGTTCGATCGCCTCGGGCTCGATGTCCTGGTCCACCAGGTACGAGCCGGCCAGGGTCCGCATGTCCGGCCGGTTCCAGGCGATCTGCCCGACCAGCTCGACGTGTGGATCGATCGCCGCGACGGTGGTGATCACCAGGTAGGCGCGACAACGGCGCACCCGGTCGCGCACCCGCCGCCACGCGAAGTCGACGTCGTCGACCCGGCTGTCGTCGACCCGGTTGACGACCAGGTAACCCTGGCCCGGGCGATAGTCGGTCCGGGACAGCTCCTTGAGGTCGCCGGCCGAGATGACCACCAGGCGGTCGGTGGTGACCTCGCGGAGCAAGTTGATCCCGCCGGTTCGCTTCCCGACGCCGGTCGGTCCGCACAGCAGCACGACGTGGTCGCTGATCAACCGCCCGAGCGCCTCGTCGAACGTCACCGGCCTGGAGTAGAACTCGGTCTCCGCCTTCACCTCGTCATCGTCGAGCCGGCCGGTGAGCACCCGAGGCGCGGCGGTCCGGCCGCCCCGGCCGTCCCCCATCCCGATCGTCCCGGCCATGACCATGCCGGTGAAGTTGTTGACGACCTCCGCGATCTTCTTGGTGCTTCGGTCGGACCGACCCGGACCGTCGTCCTTGTCCTCGTCGGGCGGCCGCCTGGTCGAGGCCTCGTCGCCCTCCGGTTCAGCGGGGACGTCCTCCACTTCGGACTCAGCCATAGTGGTTCTCCTGGATCCCGATCACCCCGGCCGTAACCTCACCGTGGAAGTTGTTGGTCATGCTCGGCCGGGCCGGCCCGGCCGATTCATTCCCCGGCGGCGGGTCCGGGGCAGGCTGGGCGCCGGGAACGGGGCCACCGGTCAGGTCCACGTCGCGCAGGTCGAAGCCGGGAGCATGCAGCCAGGCCTCATCGCGGTATTCCTTGACCTGGACGGCAACCTTGCGGAAGCGGTGTGCCCGGATAGCGGTGTGCCCGGACGCAACGGTGTCGAGGAAGACCCGGTTCGAGAGGATCACTACCAGGCCGGCCTCCGGCAGCGCGTCCTGAACGGCTCGCGCCGCGTCCGCGTTGACCAGGCGGCTCACCACGACGACCCCGGCACCGGCGTAGCCGTTCGCACCCGGCTCGACCACGCCGTTGTGGATGGCGAGTCGCAGTCGCAGCCGGGCACCGGCGACGCGGTCCTCGTTGTAGTCGGCGATGTTCTCGGCCAGGATTCGGCAGAAGTCGTCGATCAGGACGTTCTCCGGCTCGTCGGGCGGCAGGATCGCCAACTCCCCGTCGCCCGCCTTCTGGCAGTCCCAGTCCTGGCGCCGCAGGCCCGCCGACTTCGCGCTCGACGCCATCAAGTCGACAAGACCCTGCTGATAGGCCAGTTGGCGCCTACCGTTTCCCTCGCTGTAACCGCGAGCGTCGGCGGACAGCAATGGGTGGCGCCCAACGGCGCGTCTTGTCATCTCGTTCTCCCGTTTCATCATTTCGGCGCAGATCATGACAGCCAACTACAAGATCAGTATTTCGATCACCGCAAAAGGCGGAATGCCGTGTCACAGATCCGCAGTCCAGGCCACTTGCGGCCCACCCGCACAATCACAGTGCAACACGGGTGCAAACGCCGGGGCCGATGAAAAGATCAACGCGATAAACGCTATTGAACGGGGTGGCGGGCGGGTGATAACTCTACGAATATGAGTCGACGACAATCTGCTGCGACCCGGCCCATGCCCGCACCGAGGACGACCAGGGCGGCGGACGAACGCCGACAGACGGGGCTGGAGCAGGGCAAAATCAACCTGGAAGGCGCGTGGCGGGCACACGCCGCCCAGGAGGGCTGGGTGGCCAGGATTGACGCCAAGGCTTCTATTTTTCTGGCGGTGGACGGAGTCGCGCTGAGTGCGCTACTGACTGCCCGAAGTCAGAACGGAAACATTCTCGCGAATTTGGAAGGCTGGCGATCCGGCGCGTTGACCGGCGCTTTACTGCTATGCGTACTGGCCGGCCTGCTGACCACCGCGGTCGTCTTTCCGCTCCTCGGCGGCAGCCGAACGATGCGAAAGAATCGGGGAACGATCTACTTCGGCGATCTCCGCCGCCGGCAAGCGGGCGAATTGGCCCATCAGCTCGCGCATCTAACTCTCGAGGACCAATTCGCGCAGGTGTCCCGGCAATTGGTGGCCATGGCCCGGACGACTTGGATCAAGCATCGGCTGCTTCAGGTCGCGCTGGTGGTGGCGCTGGCCGGTTTCCTCACGATCATCGGGGTCCTGACGTTCCGATAGGCGCCCCGTCGGCGCAGATGCTGGAGGAACAACACCAGCATCTGGACGGTCACGATCGGGGCGCCGGAGAACCGGGAGGGGGCGGTCAGGCGACCGCCCCGCTCAGCTGATGTCGGGGCCGGTGAGAACCGCGTTCGGGTCGTCGACCAGGTGGCGGACGTCCCAGATCCAGGCGCCGCCGGTCCAGGTGGGCTCGAAGCCCAGCAGGTCGATCATCGCGCGCAGCATCTCGACGTCGCGCACCTGCGGGGTCAGCATGACCACGCCGGCCTTCCAGTACCGCAGGTCGGCGAGGGTCATCTCGCGACGGGTGTCGGTGATCTCGGGGATCGGGTTGCCCTGCCGGATCGACGCGATCAGGCCGCTTGTCGGCCGCCACGGCGGCGAGAAGATCGCGGTGCGGTCGCTCGGGTTCAGCGGGTTCTGGTTGGGCAACAACGCGTACGCGCTGGCGATGCGCATGTCCTGTCCGGTGAGCGCGCTCCACCGCAGCGGGTCGGGGTAGCTCGAGTCGGGCAGCGGCAGGGTCACCACGGTGTGGTTGTCGTCGACGTACTGCTTCCAGGCGCCGGAGGTGACGAACTCGGGCGTGGGCGCCATCTTCTTGGTGGCCAGCGGAGTCGGCGCGAGCGGCACCAGCGCCATCGCGACCGCCGTGATCATCGCCACTCGAACCGGGCCGCGGGCGGACGGCTGCGTCCTGATCAGCTCGGTGGCGCGCTGCACGCCGAGGGCGATCAGGATGCCGACCACCGGGGCGATAGCCATGGCCCAGCGGGTCGGAACGGCCGAGTTGAGCACCGGAACGCTGTGCAGAACTGCCCAGATGCCCGGAACGCCAGTGTTGATCCCGTTGAGGAAAATTCGCGGACCGAGTGACATCGCCCCGAAGAGAAGTGCCACCGCGCCGAGCATCAAGACGGCCGCGGAGCGTCGCATCCAGACGAGCAAGCCGAAGAACAGAATGACCAGTCCCCAGCCGAAGAATGCGTTCTCTTCCTGCGCATTCTGGGAGAGCCGCTCGGCCAGGACCGAGTTACCGGCGAGCGATCGGCTGGAATACGCGGTGAACGAACCGAGATCAGCTCCGAAGTTCCGGACGAACTGCGGCAGGCCGTGATAGCTCTGCGGTCCGAAGAACTGAACCGACAGCGGATAGGCCAGCACGGCCAGCGTGACCGACCCGGCCACGAGCAGGCCGCGGACGAATCCGCGCACCTCACCGGGGTGCCGCTTGCGTCGGACCACCGCCATGACCGCGCAGAAGAAGCCCAGGCCGACCGCGGTCATGAAGAGGATCTCGAGGTTGATGAAGGCCTGCCAGATCAGCAGTCCGGACAGGATCAGCCCGTTTCGCAGAGCCCGTCCGTCGCGCAACCGCAGCGTCCGCCAAATGATCAGCGGGACCAGGAATTGCGAGACGATGTTCGGATGACCGCCGGCGTGCGACACCATGCTGGGCGCGAACGTGCAGAACAGCGCACCCACCCAGGCGGCCAGCCGAGAACTGACGAACTGGCGGGAAAGAACGAAATACCACGAGATGCCGGTGAACGCCAAAGCCAACGTCAAAAATACGTTGTAAGTCACGTGCGGGCCGAACAGCAGAGTCACCGGCGCCAAGGGCAAGGAAACGGCCAACACCGAGGTGTTGGCCATCATGTTCACCCCATCGGGGTAATTCATGCGATCGGAGAAGAACGGATAGACGCCGTCGGTGAACACCCGTGCGCCGTGCGCCAACATCCACTCAAAGAATGCCTGATCCTGTGGATCGTCGAGCGACTCATGATCAAGATTGAGCCACAACGGCGATGTCAGGTAGAGGGCTACAGCGATGAATGTCGCTATCGCAAGAACGTCCCGCCAGTTGAGCCAGCGGGGTCGGCGGCGGGGTCTGGCCGCCTCCCGTTCCAGCTCAGGGGCGGCTTCGACCTCGGGAAGGACGGAGACCGGCGCAGCCGTCTCGACGCCCGTGTCGAGGGCACGTAGCTCCGCGTCCAAGTCCTCGGTGTCGGTCACTTGACGCGGCGGCAGAACGTTCCCGCCGGCCGACTGGCCTGTCGAGTCAATACCCGTAATCGTCATAGCATCGGCGAGCCTAACCGAGGTTGGTAACAGTGTTGTGTCGAGCGGCCGAGGCGTGATCGAGCCGATATGAACGGTGTATTCCGGGTATCCGCAGCCAGCAAGGCATGGAGTGCAACGAAGCACAGTACCCAGCCTGGCTATGTCTCAATCAGGCAAATAATGGGTGGCCGGAGGCGCCTCAACTTTCGGTTCGGCGCGCCGGATGGTTAACTCGTTCGGTCCCGCTGTCAGCTTCGATCGGCAAGACGAGGGAACTCTACTTATGGCAGACATCACTGGAGACCAGCGGATCCAGTCCGAAGTGCTCGAGGGCCTCGCCACGGCCGTGAACCACCGTCGGTGGTTCGTCGAGCTCGCTCTCCCCTATCTCGGCGACAACCCGATCGAGATCGGCAGCGGTCTCGGCGACTACGCGATCGAGTGGGCTGAGCACCTTCCGCGGTTCACGGCGACCGAAGCCGACCCGGACCGGCTCGTGCTGCTCAAGGAGCGCATGGCCGACTACCCGAACATCGACGTACGGCAGATGCTCCTGCCGGCCGCCGACGCCGCGGGTGAGTACAGCGCCGCGGTGTCGTACAACGTGCTGGAGCACATCGAGGACCATGTCGGCGCGCTGCGCAGCATGGCCGAGCTGGTCCGCCCCGGCGGCCGGATCATCCTGATCGTGCCCGCGTTCATGTTCGCGATGAGCCAGGTCGACATCGCGACCGGCCACATCCGGCGCTACACCAAGAAGTCGATGAAGGCCGCGATGAGCGAGGCCGGCCTCGAAATCGAGAAGCTGCACTACGCCAACGCGCTCGGCCTGATCGGCTACTACGGCGCGACCAGCATCTTCAAGCTGGCGCCCAAGGAAGGCCCGATGGTCAAGGTGTACGACTCGGTCGTGCTGCCGGTGACCAAGGCCGCCGAGTCGATCATGAAGCCGCCGTTCGGCCAGTCGGTCTTCGTGGTGGCGCGCACCCCAGCCTGACGTACAGCACGGGACACAGAAAAGCCGCCGGGCAAGCCCGGCGGCTTTTTGCTGCACAGAATCAGCCGCGGACCTGGAAGGTCGGCCGGATGGTGGCCCGGGCCAGGGTGTGGAAGGCCAGGTTGAAGCCGACGTACGCCGGGGAGGCGGCCGGCCCGACCTCGAGCGCGTCCACGTCGATCGCGTGCACCGCGAACACGTACCGATGAGGGCGGTCACCGGGCGGCGGCGCGGCCCCGCCGTAATTGTTGTCGCCGTAGTCGCTGCGGACGCAGAACGCGCCCTCCGGCAGCTGCTCGATGCCGCGCTCCAGCTCGGTGACGCTCGCCGGGAGGTTGACCAGCACCCAGTGCCAGAAACCGCTTCCGGTCGGCGCGTCCGGGTCGAAGCAGGTCACCACGAAACCGCGGGTCTCGGCGGGGAAACCCGACCAGGCGAGCTGGGGTGACAGGTTCTTGCCGCCCACGCTGGTGTGTACGAACAAATCGTCGAGCGGCTGCCCATCCGTGACGTCCGTGCTGGTCACCGTGAAGGACGGGACCGGGGGCAGGATGTCGTACGGATCCGGGGCTACGGCGCGGTCGAGACTCATGGCGATGTCCTCCGGCGAGATGGTGAAAACCTTCTTTTCATTCCCACTCGAAGTGAGCCTAACCGCCCGAGATGACGCGTGGCTTGCGACCCCGTTGCCGCCCACCGTCACCCGAAGAGGGGAAACGCACAGTTGGTGCGGGACGGAAAGAGGGCACCGGGTGATGCTTCTGTTCGACATCAGATCGGGTGCGTGTGGCAGAGATCCCCGCGCCTGGTTGTGATCGGTCGCCTGCGCGATCAGAGGTGGCCAGCAAGTCGGCACTCGCCCACGGGGCGGGTGCCGACTGCTGTATCCGGAACGTAGCGTGATGGACCGCCCGGAATGAGACTATTTGGGGGTGAGAGCCCCAGTGCCCGTCGATGAGCCGGCCCGGTTGGCGGCGCTCCACGACGCCGGGGTTCTGGACACGGCTCCGGAAGAGGACTTCGACGACATCGCGCTGCTCGCCTCGGAGATCTGCGGCACCCCGATGGGGCTGGTCAGCCTGGTCGACAGCGACCGGCAGTGGTTCAAGGCCAAGGTCGGGCTGGAGATCGCCGAGGTGCCACGGGACCTGTCCTTCTGCTCGCACGCCATCAACGGGCACGATCTGCTCGAAGTGCCGGACGCGACCACCGATGCCCGGTTCGCTGACAACCCGTACGTGCAGCAGGGTTTGCGGTTTTATGCCGGTGCCCCGGTCGTGCTGGACGGCACCTATTCGGTCGGCACCGTCTGCGTGGTCGACCTGGAGCCGCGCGAGCTGACCGAGGCCCAGCGGCGGGCCCTGCGCAGTCTCGCCCGGCACGCCGCGGTGCAGCTGGAACTGCGGCGTTACGCCCGGCACGCCGGCGAGATCGCCGACCGGATGCGGCAGCTGGACCGGATGAAGGACTCGTTCCTGGCCACCGTGAGTCACGAGCTGCGCACACCGCTGTCCACCATTCGCGGCTACCTGGAAATGCTGCTGGAGGGCGACTTCGACGGCGAGACGTCGCATCGGTTCCTGTCGGTGATGGCCCGCAACTCCGACCGCCTGCTGCGGCTCATCGACGAGCTGCTGCTGGTGGCCCGCTTGACCGACGAGGCGATGGAGCTCGACATCACCGAGCTGGACCTGGCCGACCTCACCCACCAGGTGACCACCGGATGCCGCGCGCTGGCCGAGCACAAGAACGTCCAGCTGCGCGACCGCACCCAGGCACCGGTGCCGGCCCGGGGCGACGCGAAACGGCTCACCCAGGCCCTCAACCATCTGGTCGTGAACGCCATCAAGTTCACCGGCGAGGGCGGCCAGATCATCGTGGGCGCCTCGGCCGACGGCGAGCCGGAAATGACCATCACGGACAACGGGGTCGGTATTTCCAGCGAGGATCTGCCGCACGTGTTCGACCGGTTCTACCGCTGCGCGTCGGCCGATCTGATGGCGGTGCAAGGCCCCGGTCTGGGCCTGGCGATCGTCAAATCAATCATCGAGGCACATCACGGCAGCGTGCACCTCTCCAGCGAGCCGGGCGTCGGCACGACCGTCCGCCTCACGCTCTCGAGCCGATAGACATTTCCCGGCGGCGATCTCGCCCAGCTCGGCGAGCTGGGCGAGATCGGGCAACGGTTATTGGAACTGCGGCCAATTGTCGAACCGCCTATAGACGCTCCACGCTCAGCCCCGAATAGAGCTTGCGGAAGACCACTCCGGTGCGGCGGTTACCCGCGTCGATCATCATGCCGTTGCCCATGTAGATACCCACGTGGCCTCGCCCGACGACCAAGTCGCCGGCTCGGGCCTGGCTGCGGGAGATGCGCCGGGCCCGGGCGGCCTGAGCCCCGGACGAATGCGGGAGGGCGATGCCGGCTCGGGCGTACGCCTGCTTGGTGAGCCCGGAGCAGTCGAATCCGGCCGCCCCCTCACCGCCACTGACGTAGCGCCGGCCGACCTGCGACTTGGCGTACGCGACCACGGCGGTCATGTTGCCCAGCCGCATCACCCGCTGCTGCCGTGGCGCCGCCGCGTGCCGGGTGACCGACCGGGTCACCGCCCTGGCCCGGGTCGTTCGTTCGGTGCGTACCCGCAGGCTGCGGGTGGTCTTGCGAACTTCCTGCTGGTTGTCGGCGGATGCTCGCGCGCTGCGGGCCGCTGGGCGAGCGGCCGGACGAGCAGCGGGACGAGCGGGACGGCGGGAGGCGGACGTGGCAGCCGGGCGGGCACCCGACGGACGAATCGCGACGGCGTACGGCCGTATCGCCGCCCGCCGGATCGGCGCGCGCGAGGCACGCTGGGCCAGCACCGCCCGCGCGGTGAATTCGGACTCTGGGTCGAGGAGGGCCGATTCGGGACGTACCCGGTCGTCACTGACCGGGTATGCCGCCGGTGTCGCCGGAAGGGCGACAGCCTGCTCGACGGGCTCTAGGGCCGGGGTGACCACGGCCAGCGCAATGGCGCCAGCGGTCAGTGCCCGGCTCGCGGACGGACGGTGCAGCGTTGCCTCCGAAATCGGCCCGGGGCACTCGCGCGAATCCCATGAGTACGGCTTATAACGTCAAGCCGCACCCGTACCGACCGACGATGGGCGGCAATTGGGAACCCGGACAACTCGTCATTTCCGTGGACCATGCCAGCACACAACCGGAATGCTTCGCGGGCGAATTCACACAATCAACCTCGCCCAATCGAGGAAAAGAATCGTTTTTAAGCTGTCGATAGTCACGCTTCGATTTCCTAATTCGCCCCGCTGTCGGGCGTGTCGGATGCATGACTCGAACCCCGGCTCGTCGCGGGCAGGCGGGCGACTCGCCGGACAACGCACGTATCCCCGCCTAAACGACCTACCACTGCCCTCGGGAGTGCTAGGTTTCGCTACGGCAGCAGCAGGATCTTGCCGAGGTGGTCGCTCGACTCCATCAGGTCGTGGGCCTCGGCCGCCGCGGACAGCGGTCGCGTGGTGTCGATGATCGGTTTGATCGCGCCGGCCTCGACCAGCGGCCACACCTCACGCTGCACGCCGGCCACGATGCGGGCTTTGTCGCCGATCGGGCGGGCGCGCAGCGACGTCGACGAGATCGAGCCGCGCTTGGCCATCAACCGGGTCAGGTCGAGTTCGGCCGTGCGGCC
The DNA here is from genome assembly GCF_016862435.1 of Paractinoplanes tereljensis. Lineage (GTDB taxonomy): Bacteria > Actinomycetota > Actinomycetes > Mycobacteriales > Micromonosporaceae > Actinoplanes > Actinoplanes tereljensis. The sequence continues at coordinate 129,334 of NZ_BOMY01000050.1, read as the reverse complement.
GCCCTGGAAGCCGATCACGCTGATCCGGCCGTTCGGCGCGAGGACCTCGATGTTGCGGCTCAGATACTTCGCGCCGACGATGTCGAGCACCACGTCGGCGCCGGCGCCATCGGTGAAGTCCTTTGTGGCCTCGACGAAGTCATCGGTGGTGTAGTCGACGACCAGGTCGGCGCCCAGCGCGCGCAGCTTGTCGTGCTTGCCGGCCCGGGCGGTGGTGATCACCGTCGCGCCGAGCGCCTTGCCCAGCTGCACCGCGAACGTGCCGATGCCACTGCCACCACCATGCACCAGCAGCGTCTCACCCTTGCGCAGGCGGCTCAGGTCGACGACGTTGGACCACACCGTGCAGGCGACCTCGGGCAGCGCGGCCGACTCCTGCAGGGACAGGCCGGTCGGCACCGGCAACAGCTGCCCGGCCGGGATCGCCACCTTTTCCGCATAGCCGCCGCCGGCCAGCAGGGCGGACACCCGCTCGCCCACGTGCCGGCCGGTGACGCCCGGGCCGACCGCGCTGATCACGCCGGCGCACTCGAGGCCCGGATAGGCCGAGGCGCCGGGCGGGGGCGGGTAGAAACCCTGCCGCTGAGAGACGTCGGCCCGGTTGACGCCGGCCGCGGTGACGTCGACGACCACCTCGCCGTCGCCGGCCACCGGGTCGGGCACCTCGCGCAGGACCAGCTGCTTGTCTTCGATCACGATCGCGTGCATGGCTTTAGCTTGCCCGAGGGGTGTGACAAAAAGACGAGTCTTCAGTCCGGTCAAGGGCGGCGGCGGGGCGGCGGATGGTGAGGAAGGCTCGCGAGCAGCGCCCACCGCTGCTCGCGAGCCTCCTGATCAGGGAAGATCAGCCCTTGTAGGCGCCGATGATCTTCGTGAACTGGTACGCCGACTGGGACACGCCACTGCACGTGTCGTCATTCGGGTATCCGCCCGAGCACTGCCGGTCCCGGTTCAGCGACCAGAACGTCAGGCGAGCGATGGTGTGCTGTTGCGCGTACGCCGTGATGGTCTGCATGTCCGCGAGGGTGACCACCGCGTTCTCGTCGGTGATGCCGTTCATCGAGGAGATGCCGACGTGCTTGTAGGCTTCCGCGTCCGACCACCCGTACGCCGTCTTGAGCCTGTTCTTGAGGCCGTCGGCGGCCTGGATGGTCAGCGCACCCTGGTTGTTGCCGGTGCTGCCCCAGTCGAAGGTCATGATGCCCCAGCCGTCGACCACCAGGCCGGCCGCGGCCGCCCGGTTGATCAGCGAGGCGTCCGGCCCGGTCGTGTAGCTGCCCAGCGTGATGTAGGTGGTGATGCCGGGGTTGTTGGCCTTGATGGTCTTCAGCGCGTCGACCGTCTTCTGCTGGTCGGCCGCCGTGTTGTACGGGGTGCCCTCGATGTCGATGTCGATGGCCTTGAGCCCGTACGCGTTGATGACCTTCTGGTACGCCGCGGCCAGCGCCGCCGCACTCGTGCAGGTGTGCTCCAGCCACGGCCCGGCCGCGCCGCCGAACGAGATGACGACGTCACCGCCGTTGGCCCGGATCGTGTTGATCGCGGTCTGGTCGGCACCGCCGGTCAGCGCCCGGCTGCCGTCCCACTTGGGGTCGCAGTTGCCGCTGTTCAGCATGAACGCCATGGTGTACCACTTGACCCCGGTGGTCTGGGTGACCGTGGTCAGGTTCGGCGGGTTGCCCCAGCCGGTGTAGTAGTACGGCGCGACCGCCTTGATGCCCGGGCCGCCGGTGGACGGCGGGGTGGTGGTCGGACTGGTCGGCGGCGTGGTGGGTGTCGTGGTCCCGCCGAAGGTCCACTTCTGATTGGACGTACCCGTGCAGGTCCAGATTTGAAGTTTTGCGCCGTTGGCGGTGTTTTTGTCCTTGATGTCGAGGCACTTGCCCGACGCCGAGTTGATCAGCGTGCCGTTGGAGAGCGTCCACTTCTGCGAGGCCACCGTGTCGTAGCAGTCCCAGAGGTGCACGACCCCGCCGTCGGTGGTCGCGTTGTTGGCCACGTCCAGACACTTGCCCAGGCCCTGCACCGAACCGTTGTCGGCGAACGTCCACTGCTGGTTGGCGCTGCCCGCAACGCAATCCCACAGCTGCGGCTGGTTGCCGTTGGTGGTGGAACCGCCGGTGACATCGAGACACTTACTGTTCAGCGAGCTGACCAGGGTCCCGGCGGAGGCCGCCGAGGCGGTGGTGATGCCGACGATGCCCATGGTCGCGACGACTGCCGCGCCGGCGATCGTGATGAGGAGTCGCTTCATGCCGGAACCTGCCATTTCTGATTGGCGGCGCCGGTGCAGCTCCAGATCTGCAGTTTGGCCCCGTTGGCGGAGTTGTTGTCCTTGACGTCGAGGCACTTGCCCGACGCGGAGTTGATCAGGGTGCCGCCGGAAGCGGTCCATTTCTGGGTGGCGACGGTGGAAATGCAGTCCCACTGGTGCACGGCGGCACCGTCCGCAGTGGAGTTGTTGGCCACGTCGAGACATTTGCCGAGGCCCTTGACGGTGCCGTCGGCGCCGAGCGTCCACTGCTGGTTGGCGCTGCCGGCAACGCAATCCCAGAGCTGGGGCTGGTTTCCGTTGGTGGTCGAGCCGCCGGTGACGTCGAGGCACTTGCCGCCGAGCCCGGTGATCGCACCGGTTTTGTCAGTGCTCCCCGAGGTCGTCCCGCTCCACGTGAAGGTGGCCGACGTCTTGGTGGGCAGCGAGTACGTGAACGACTGCCCGCCCCAGTTGACCTTGACGGTCTGGGTGCTGCCGCTGGTGTTGTAGGCGATCAGCGCCTTCGACCCGTCGCTGTTCTTGAAGGCGACGTTGGGGACGGTCGAGTTGGCACTTGAATCGATCCGCACCGCGCCCGGCTTCACGAACTTGGTGAGGTGACCCATCGTGTAGTACTCGACGGTGTAGTCGACCTGACCGCGACGGCTGTCGTTGCGGTGCACGGTCACCAGGCCGGTGCACGTACCGCAACCGCCGTTGTGCGGCCCCATCGCCTCGTCGACGGCGAGCGACCACTTGGTCCAGCTACGACCCCAGTTGCGGAAGTAGTCGATCAGGTCACCCATGTCGTCGGCCTGCTGGTTGCCGACCCAGGTGCCACCCGAGTGCTCGGTCATGTACGCGTTGACCGACGGGTACTGGTTGTGCACTGTGGTCGCCGTCGACGGTGACCCCGCGTAGTCGTGCCAGGCGATCCCACCGAAGTTGGGGTGGTTACGGATCGCGGTGTCGGCGAGCAGCGGTGCCACCCACGTGTCGTACGTGTCGAAGTTCCAGTCACCGACCAGCAGCTTCGTGCTCAGTCCCGCACTCTGCAGCGCCGGCAACAGGTTCGTCTTGGCGAAGTACTGCAGGCCGGAGGTGGTCCACTGCATCGACGGGTAGCCGGCGCAGCAACCGGGCTCGTTCTGCTCGGTCACATACCGGATCGGCACGCCCTGGGCCTGATACCCCTGGATGTACTTCACGAAATACTGCGCGTAGGCCGCGTAGTACTGCGACTGCAGATAACCCTGGCTGTACGCGTTGTTGTCCTTCATCCACGTCGGCGCCGACCAGGGCGACCCCATGACGAACATGTTCGGATTCAGGGCGTACGCCTGCTTGGTCAACGCCAGGATGTCGGCGTCCCGCGACAGCGAGAAGTCGTTCACGTCGCAGCAGGTGGTGTCGTACGAGTAGCTGTTCTGCGCCAGGTCGGACGACCCGATGACGTTACGCAGCGCGCTGACGCCGATGCCCGCGCTGTTGCTGAACAGCTTGGTCAGGACGTCGCTCTGGGTGGCCGCGGGCAATGTTTTGAGGTCGAAGGCAGCGGTGTCGGTCATCGACGCGCCGGCGCCCTCGAACGGCTGGTAGGTGGTGTTCTCGTTGACGGTGATGGTCTGGTTGGCACTGCCGCTGCTGCCGGCGAACAGAATGGGGGTCTGTTGCTGCAGCCCACGGGTGACGGTGCGGCCACCGCTGTCACTGGTAGTGGTCAGGAAGACGTTGACCGTCTCACCGGCCGCGAAGGCCTGCGGCGCCGAGACCACAATGGCCGCCGCGAGAACCGTCGCGGACGCGGCAACGATCAGCGTCCTTCTTCGGGGATGGGGGATGGACATGTTGGGGACTCCCTTGCCGTGGTGGGGGCCGTGGCCGGGATTGGTAAGGTCGGTGAACAATAAACACCTGGGTCGATGCCTTGTCAACCGGCAAGTGAGCCGCTTTAGGTAGTGTTTTCCCAGCTCAGATGCCTGTTAAGACTCTTAATACAAGTTTCGGTTAAGAGGTCCTGCCAGACCCCGTGACCCGATCTGGCAAACTGGGAGCGCAGCACCGGGAGGGCTCGCCTAGTGGCCGATGGCGCCGGTCTTGAAAACCGGTATGGGGAAACTCATCGTGGGTTCGAATCCCACGCCCTCCGCACAACCCTGAACAGCAAAAGCCCCCGCCTGCCTGCGCGATCGCAGGGCGGCGAGGGCTTCGGCCTCCTATCGATGAGCCTCGCTCGATCTCAGTCCGGACTAGCCCGGACCTCGGTCAGGCGACGGCCGAGGTGTGTGGGCGGAACGCGATCTCGAGGTCTGCATCCAGTGCCACCGCTAGGCGGGCCAGCGGCACTGTAGGGGTAGCTCCGCCGGATTCCAGGCGGGAGAGTTGCGGCTGCGTCATGCAGGCGCCCTCTGCGAGTTCGGCCTGAGTCAGTCCGAGTTCGGTGCGCCGGTCGTGGACCATTTGGCCGAGCAGCAGCGTCGCGCAGGCTTCTTCGTACGCGGCGGCGTGTTCGTCAGCGCCAGCACTCTCCCAGCGCATGTGACGGGGTGTCATCGTCTGCTCCTCAGCGCGTTTTCGATGGAATCGCTCGGCGCAAGGCTGATCGACTGGGACCGCCGGCAGCCGAGCGCTACTCCTCTTCGGCTGCCTCGCGGACGTAGACGCCTACGCCGGAGAGGGTCTCGGTGATTCCCTTGACCCGGAGGATCAACATCGCGCGGTCGATGACTGGCTCGGTGACCTCGTACTGCTCGATCAACTCACGTCGACTCGGCAGGCGAGCGCCAGGTGGAAACTCTCCACCATCGATCCGCTTCTGCAGATCTATGGCGATTTCTTCGTATCGGTAGCGCGGCGGCACCATATCTCCTCAGTTGGCACCACGAGTAGACCACCAATAACCACCCCTTGACTACCCAACGATGGTTGGCACTAGGCAACCTCAGTTGGCACTTGGGTCGCCAGGTAGCGCGGTAGGCCTTCGAGCAGGATGCCTACCCGTGGTCGAGACGGAAGCCCGGAGCAAAGGAGGTAACTCGTCGAGTGACTATCCTCAGACGCGCCGAGACCTGGCCGTCTGCTACGAACAGACCCATCTCTTGGTCAAGGAACTCAGGATGTCCGGCGTCGGCTTGTCCGTCAGCTGTAACGGGTGATCGGGGCCACGATCGTCCCGCCCCTAGAGCCGCGGGAAGCCGACACCGACGCGAGAAACCATCAAACACGTTGGCGCAGGCTCGTGAGCAGTGCGGCGCCGGTGATCGCGGCTATGCCTCCGACCAGTAGCGGCACGTTGGCTGCGACCTCGTCGACCAGGACGCCGCCTGTGATCGCGCCGATGGCTATTGCGATGTTGCAAACCGTCACGATGGCGCCGCCTATCTGCTCCAGCCGGGTTGGCTCGGCTCTGGCGCCCCAGCTCAGCACTGTCGTCGGCACTCCGCCGAAGCCGAAGCCCCATACCGCGGTGGCGGTGAACAGGCCGACGATCGAACCGCCGGTGATGTGCATGGCTAGCATTCCGACGCCCAGCACTGCGGGGAACAGGAAGACACCCGTACGCGGTGAGCGGTCTGCCAAAGGGCCGGCCAAGGCCGTGCCGAGGAAGTTCGCTACGCCGAATACCAGGAGCAGGGCGGCGAAGCCGCCTGCGTCGATCCCCGACATGCTCTCGGCGGCCGGGCGGATGTAGGTGAAACCGCTGAAGTGGCCGCTGAAGACCAACAAGATCGCGAACAAGCCGGCCAGGACCACCCCGGAGCGGAGCACCGAACCCAGCGCCCGTAGGCCGCTTGCGCCGGTGGGCGTGACGCTTGGCAGGGTCGTCGCCTGCGCGATCAAGGCGAGCAGCGCAACCCCGGCGCCGAGCAAGAACACCGGGCGCCAACCCCAGACATCGCCCAGCCAGGCGCCCAGAGGGACGGCCGCGACCGTGGCTACCGCTACGCCGGAGTTGATCACGGTCAGTGCTCGGCCTAGATGATGAGCGGGCACCAAATGTGCGGCCATCGCCGTTGCCATCGCCCAGAAACCGCCCAGCGCTACCCCGAGCAGGAGCCGCGCGGCCAGGAGCACGTAGAGGTTCGGGGCCAGGGCGACGATCAGGTTGGAGATGATCGCTAGCAGGGTTAGGCCGATCTTCACTCGCCGTCGGTCGGCTCGGGGCAGGACCACCGAGATGAGCAGGGCCGATAGAGCGGCCGCGAAGGCGGTCACGCTGACGGCCTGGCCTGCTACGCCGGCCGATACCTCCAGGTCGTCGGCGATTCTTGGGAGCAGGCTGGCGGGTAGGAACTCCGACATGACTATGGCGAAGATGCCCAAGCTCAGGGAGACGACCGCGGGCCAGGAAGCTGTCGGTGCCTTGGCTGGTGTGGTTGTAGTGGTCACGAGATTTGACGCTAAGCATGGCCTTGATGGCGCCCCAGAGCCCTCTGGAGCCGGGGGTCCAGCAGGACCCCCTCTCCTCGGCTGGCCTGGGGATAGCGTGGATTTGTGAGCGAGAAATCTAACGAACTCGGTGAGTTTCTTAGCGCCCGCCGGGCGCTGGTTACACCGCAGCAGGTTGGCATCCCGGACGTTGGCGTACGGCGCGTGCCTGGGCTGCGGCGGGAGGAAGTGGCGATGCTCGCTGGGCTCAGCGCCGACTACTACCTTCGGTTGGAGCGGGGGCGTGATCGCAACCCGTCCGTGCAGGTGCTCGAGTCCATCGCGCGGGTGCTGCAGCTTGACGATGAACACCTCGCCTACCTGCTCGCGCTGGCCGCGGCCACTCCGCGGAAGCGGCGGCGTCGGCCGCGCAAGGAGGTTGTGCCGGCCGGGGCGCTCAAGCTTCTGCACTCGCTCGCGCAGCCCGCCTTCATCGAGGGGCGTTACTTCGACATTCTGGCCTCTAACAGCCTTGCCCAAGCCCTCTCGTCCGGCTTTGGTGAGGGCGGGAATCAGCTTCGCGATCTGTTCCTGAATCCGGCTCAGCAAGCGCTTCACCCGGATTGGGAGAACATCACCGAGTGCTACATCGCTAGCCTGCGGCAGGCGGTGGGTACCGACATCGACGATCCGCGGTTCATCGAGCTCACCGGGGAGCTTTCGCTGGCCAGCGACCGATTCCGGCGGCTGTGGGGTCGCCATGAGGTACGCGGGCAGACCGGGACACCGATTCGGCTCGATCACCCGCAGGTCGGGGAGCTGGTGCTCAACCGGGAGCGGCTGAGCATCGGTGGCGCGGACGGCCTGATGCTCGTCGTTTACCACGCCGACGCCGGGTCCAGCGACGCCGAGAAACTGGCTCTCCTCGCCTCGGCCGGCCTACCCGTAGCCCGCGAAACACAAGGCCGCGAAACACAAGGCCGCGAAACACAGGCCCGGGAGACGCAACAACCGGCTCAGCCCCGATGACCACCATCGGGATCATCGGGCCGGCGAGGTCGGCAGCCAGATCGCTCGGGCGGCGATAGCGAACGGGTACAACGTCGTAATTGCCAACTCACGAGGACCCGAGACCCTCAAAGGACTGGTCGAGGAACTGGGCCCGCAAGCCCGGGCCGGGTGGCCGGCGGAGGCCGCGGCGGCCGGCGACTTCGCGATCGTCGCCTATCCGTACAAGCCCGGCGACAACCTGCCCGTCCAGGAACTCGCCGGCAAGGTCGTGCTGGACACCAACAACTACATGGCCTGGCGCGACGGCAACTTTGCGGTGATCGACGAAGGCCGGAAAACGGAGCACGAGCTGCGGCAGGAGCAGCTCCCCACGTCGAAGATCGCCAAAGCCTTCACCCACATCCAGGCTCCGCGGCTGTTTCAGCTGGCTCGGCCGGCCGGCACGCCCGACCGCCTGGCGCTGGCAGTGTCGAGTGACTACCCGGAGGCCGTCGAGCTGGTCACCCGGCTCTACGACCAGTTCGGGTTCGACACCGTCGACCACAGCCCGCTGCACGAATCCTGGCGGAGCGGTCCCGGCACCCCCACCTGGCAGCACCACGTCTACGGGCAGAGCCGCGAGCAGCTCGTCGCCAACCTGCAACAAGCGAAACGAGGATCGGAATGACCGTCACGCTGATCACCGGGGCCAACAAGGGCATCGGTTTCGAGACCGCCCGGCAGCTCCGCGAGCTGGGCCACGACGTCTACATCGGCGCGCGCGACCCCGAGCGGGGCGAGAAGGCCGCCGCCGAGCTCGGGGTGCGGTTCGTACAGCTCGACGTGACCGACGACGACTCGGTCAGCGGCGCGCTGGCCACGATCGACGCCGCCGAGGGACGGCTCGACGTGCTGGTGCACAACGCCGGCATTCTGGAGACCGGGCTGGACGGCCCGGCCGCGCTGCGATCGTTCGACACGAACGCGGTGGGCATCGTGCGAGTCACCGAGGCGGCCCTGCCCTTGCTGCGCAAATCGGCCAACCCCAACGTGGTCACCGTTTCGAGCAGCGCCGGCTCGTTCTGGGCGGTGAACAACCCGGAGCGGGTGGAGTTCGGTCTGCCGCTCGCCCTGTACTCGGCGTCGAAGGCGGCGGCCACCATGCTGACCGTGCAGTACGCCAAGGCTCAGCCGGGCATCAAGTTCAACGCCCTCGAGCCGGGCCCCACCGCCACCGACATGACCGCCGCCTTCGGGATCGGCCGGCCGGTCGAGGAGAGCGCCCGCCAGGTCGTACGCCTGGCGACTCTTGATTCGACCGGACCGACCGGGACCTTCCAGGACGAAGCCGGGGTTCTGCCCTGGTGAGTGGCTACTTGGTGAAGGTGAAGTAGCGGTAGGCGCCGTACGTCGTGGCGTTGATCGTGTCGCCCGACTTGCCGGAGATGTAGGCGGCCCGCACCCGGTACTTCACGCCGACCTTGTGGGTGCCGTTGAAGGTCACCGACATGCCGAAGTAACCGGCCTTGGCGACCCGCCACTTGCCGCCCGAGTAGTACTCGACCGTCAGGTACTGCTTCCGTTTAGCTGAAGACGTCATCGTGGTGGTCAGCACCGGGTTGCTCTTCTTGTGGAAGATGTACGTCGAGCCGCTCTTCTTGTAGTACTTCGTCACTGCGGTGGACACGCTGGCCCGGGTGTAGACGGTGACCGCGACCGAGGCCGGCTTGAACCAGGTGTCGCCGGTGAACACGGCGCTCACCACGGTGTTGCGGGTCAGCCGGAGCGGCGCGGTCACGTTGCCCTTGGCGTCGACCTTCTTGGTCACCAGCAGGCGCTTGCCCTGGTCAAAAGAGGCAGCGTAAAGAGAGACCGTCCGGTTGGTGTAGGTGCTGCCCAGGTGCGCCGTGAAGGTGACCGTCGTACCGAAGTTGTAGGTCGTGCCCTTGGGGGTCAGCGTCAGCGTCGTCGGGTAACCGGTGATCACGCTGGAGGTCGCGGTCGCCGTGAAGGCGTTGATGTCGGCGTCCGCGGGGATGGTGAGCCGGTAGCTCAGCGTCCCGGCGGTGGCCGGCGCCTTGTCGGTGAAGGAGAAGACGCCGTCCGGGACCGTCGTCGGTCCGACCCGCACGCCGTCCGAGCGGATGATCTCCACCGGGCGCCCGATAGCGGCCACGGTCGAGAAACCGACCTCCACCACGAAGCTGGCATTGACCAGGAGCGGATTCGACTCGATCGTGATCGAGCCCGTCAGGGTCGTCTTGGCCGGCTGGTCGAAGACCTGCAGCGAGATCACCGGCGTGCCGACCAGGTTCTCCACGACGCCGAACGCCCGGCTGCCGCCCGGCTCGAGGGCGAACCCGGCGAGCTGATCCCCACCATAGAAGCCGTTGTAGAGACCCACCCGGCGCACAGTGCCGCCGACCGGGAAGTAGTCGATGCCGGACGGGTCCGGGCCATACGGGTCGCCGATCACGACCGTCCCGTCGGCGGTGGCCGCCACTCCCTTGGGCAGCGAGCCGACGTCGTAGCTGGCGGTCTCGGTCAGGTCCGAGGTGCGGAGCTGAACGGTCGGCAGCACCGAGAAGCCGGAGGGCTGCACCAACACGCCGGTGCCGTCCGGCGTCAGCGCGGTGCGGACCTTCTGGCCGGCGACCGCCTTCTCGACAAGCACGTCGGGCGTCTCGCCGGTGACGTCAGCAACCGCCACCTCCCCGGAGCCGGCGATCACCAGGCGGCTGTTGTTACCGGACAGGTCGGAAATGCTCGACCAGTTCCCGTTCTCGCTGGTGAAGTACACGGCTTCAGAGGCGGCCAGGTTAAGAGATCCCAGGTCCCCGGCGCCGTACGAGAACCAGATCTTGCCGCCCGCATAGGCGAGCCGGTCCGGCTTCCCGTCCAGCAGATACGAAGTCACCGGCGCCAGCGTCGCGGTGTCGTAGGCGATGATCGCCGAGGAGGCCGGCGCGGCCACGTAAAGCCGGTCGCCGTTGACGAGCAAGCCCGCTGAGGAAGGCACGTCGAGCAGCGCCACGGTGGCCCCGGCATAGTCGGTGACCAGCAGTTTCCCGTCGGTCCGGTCGCTGATGAACAGGTGCTTGTGCGCACCGTCCGCGACGATCTCGTTGAAGGCCCCGATCGGCAGCACCTTCGAGGAGCTGGCCTTCGGAGTGGCGGCGGAGACGGCCGGCGCGGGCAGAACCGCGGCCGTTCCACCAAGAGCAACGGCAACGGCAAGAAACGCTTTCAACACCCGCGCAGCGTACGGCGAGGAAAAGGCGAAGTTGATCATCCGAACAGACGAGCCGACACCGGATCGTCGCTACGGAGAAGTCACGACGAAGAAGTCACGACGGCGGATTAATGATCATCTGCGGCCCCGAACCCCGCGCCGCGAGCCGATCCGCCGGGTTGATCAGGCTGCATCGCTGCAGCGACAGGCACCCGCATCCGATACAACCGGTCAGCTGATCACGCAGTCGCTCCATGATGGAGATGCGCTCCTCCAGCTTGCGCCGCCAGTGCGCCGACAACCGCGCCCAATCGGCCTTGGTCGGCGTGCGGTTCTCCGGCAGTTCGGCGAGTGCGTCGCGAATCTCCTCAAGGGACACCCCGACCTGCTGCGCGATCTTGATGAAGGCCACCCGCCGCAGCTCCGAACGCAGGTATCGCCGCTGGTTACCGCCGGTTCGGGTGGACCGGATCAGGCCCTCGCGCTCGTAGTAGCGCAGGGCCGACGGGGCCACCCCGCTGCGCGCCGCGAAGTCCCCGATCGGGAGCGTCTCCATGCCAAGCCCTTGAGTTGAAGTGAACTTCAAGTTGCAGCCTATCGTCATGACAGTCACCGCACCGCCTGCCGACCCGCTCCGGCCGCTGATCCGCCGGCTGACGGGTGACGAGAAGCACGACGCCAGTTCGCACTCGACGCTCGACGTGCTCTGGGTGCTCTACGACCGGGTCCTGCGGATCACCCCGGAGACCGCCGACGCCCCGGACCGCGACCGCTTCCTGCTCTCCAAGGGCCACGGCCCGGCCGCCTACTACGCCGTACTCGCCGCCAAGGGTTTCTTCCCGGCCGAGTGGCTCGATGACCTGGGCGGCTGGGACAGCCCACTCGGTCATCACCCGGACCGCGTACGCATCCCTGGGGTGGAAGTCGGCACCGGATCTCTCGGCCATGGCCTGGGCCTCGCCGTGGGCGTAGCCCTCGGCCTGCGCGCCCAGGGCGAGCAGGCCCGCACGTTCGTCCTGGTCGGCGACGCCGAGCTGGACGAAGGATCAAACCACGAGGCCATCGCGTACGCCGCGGCGATCCGCCTTCCGCTCACCGCCATCGTGATCGACAACCAGTCGGCCACCCATGGTTGGCCCGGCGGCATCGCCGCCCGCTTCCCCGGATGGGACGCCGCGCTGGTCGACGGCCGGGATCGCGAGCAGATCGAGTACGCCCTGGTCAAGCCCCACCACGACCGGCCCAACCTGGTCCTGGCCGCGGTCGAACCGAAGTGGAGCAACCGATGATGCGGCAGACCTTCGTCGACACCACCACCGAGCTGCTGGCCGCCGACCCGCGGACCGCGGTGGTGCTGGCCGATATCTCCGCCGACGCGTTCGCCCCGGCGATGCGCCGACACCCCGAGCGGGTGCTGAACGTCGGGATCCGCGAGCAGCTGATGACCAGCGTGGCCGGCGGGCTGGCGCTGACCGGGCTACGGCCGTTCGTGCACTCCTACGCGCCGTTCCTGGTCGACCGCGCGTACGAGCAGATCAAGCTGGACCTGGGCCACCAGGACGTGGGCGCGGTGCTGGTCAGCATCGGCGCCTCCTACGACGGCTCGGCCGAGGGCTACACCCACCAGTCGCCGGGCGACGTGGAGCTGCTGGACACGCTCGACGGCTGGACCGTGCACGTGCCGGGGCACGCCGGTGAGGTGGCCGCCCTGCTGCGGGCCGCGGCCGGGCACGACGACCGGGTCTACGTGCGGCTCAGCGAGCAGGAGAACAGCCAGGCCTACCCGGACGGTGGCCGGCTGCGGGTGATCCGCCAGGGCGGCCCGCTGGTGGTGGCGGTCGGCCCGATGCTCGATCCGGTGCTGGAGGCGACCCGCGACCTGGACGTCACGGTCGCCTACACCAACACGCCGCGGCCGCTGGACGCCGAGGGACTGCGCCTGATGGCCGAGGGCGAGCTCGTCCTGGTCGAGCCCTACCTGGCCGGCACGTCGGCCCGGCAGGTCGCCGAGGCGCTCAACGGCATCCCGCACCGGGTGCTGCACCTGGGCGTCGGTCGCGCCGAGGTCCGCCGGTACGGCAGCTGGCAGGACCACGCCCGGGCGCACGGCCTGGACGCGGCCGGCCTCCGCACCCGGATCGCCGAGTTCCTCTGGTGAGGAACTTCAAGCAGCGATCGCGCGAGTCGGCCGGAACACGTGCTCCAGCAGCGAGTTGCAGTGCCACACCGCGTCCGGCTCGGCGAGCCGCATCCGGAAACGCTCGCGGACCCCGTCCACCGCCGTCGCCGCCATCTCGACGGCGGAGTGGGCGACATCCGGGTTCCAGCTGACGTTGCTCAGATGTCGAAGGTTGGCATTGAGATGCAGCCGCAACCGATGGAAGACCATCGTCTCCTGGGTGACGACGAGCCGCCGGTAGGTCAGCACCATCATGAATTCGCCGGACATCGGCGCGTCCGGCCGATAACAGCGGCTGACCAGCACGGTCTTGTCGTCCGGGTCGACGCAGCGGCGAAAAATCGGCATGTGCCGGCTGACAGTCGGGATGCCCACGCCGGCTTCGGCGGCGGCCGGGAGGAACGTACGCGAGAACACGTCCATGTGGCGTTCAACGGGCGCCCGGGCCGGGAAGCATCGGCCACTACGAGATGAATGTCGAATTACAAAAGTTTCACCGGCATAGTGGTCGCATGCAGTGGCGTATCAGGCCGGTCCTGCCGGTCACCAAGCTGATGGTCGCGGTCGCGATCGTGGTGCTGGCAGCCGCTTTCGGCGGCAACGACCCGATCCGGTGGGCGATCGCCGGGGTGGCGGCGACCGGCGTACTCGTCTGGGCGACTCGAGATCTTTTGGCGCCGGTCCGCCTCGCGGCGGACCCCGACGGAGTGACAGTCGTGGCGGGCTTTGCCCGCCGCCGGCAGCTGCCCTGGTCGGCCATCGAGAGGGTACGGGTGGACCGCCGCACCCACCGAGGCCTGCGCAGCGAGACCCTGGAGCTGGACGCCGGTGACGCCATCTACCTGTTCAGCGCGAACGACCTGGGCGCCCTGCCGGAGGACGTGGCCGCCGTCCTGGCCGACCTGCGGATCGCCCCGGGCTCAAGCGAGCAACGCTTGAGTACGCACCACAGCCCCGATCAATAGCACCAGGAAGATCACCGCGCAGCCGATCGCCTGGACCTGAGCCCGTCGGGTGGCCGGAGCGTAGGCCAGCACCGCCGCCACCGCACCGCCCCCGATGAGCCCGCCGAGGTGGCCGGCCACCGAGATGTTCGGCACGGTGAAGGTGAAGAGCAGGTTGATCACCAGCAGCGGGATCAGCGCGGTGACGTCCAGCTTGAGCCGCTTGTTGACGATGAACATCGCCGCGACCAGGCCGAACACCGCGGTGGAGGCGCCCGCCGCCGGTTGGTTCTGCGGGGTGAAGACGTACGCCGCGACGTTGCCGCCGAGACCGGCCAGCACGTAGAGCGCGGTGAACCGGATCGGGCCCAGCTGCGCCTCGAGATAGCGGCCCAGCTGCCACAGCAACATCATGTTGAGCAGCAGGTGCAGCACGCCGTAGTGCAGGAACATCGCGGTGAACAGCCGCCACCACTCGCCGGCCGCGACCCCGTGGACCTCGCCGTTCATCACATAGGGCGCGTAACCGAGAACCTCACCCCACCGGGTCACCGAGGTCTGGGCGCCACCGAGGCCGAACCAGCCGCCGGAGCCGGCGATCGCCTTGGCCCCGCCCAGGAGCGCCGAGAGGACCATCACGGCCACGTTGATGCCGACCAGGGTGCGTGTCGCATAGCCCGCTCGGCCGGCGTGGGTCCCACCAAAGGCGGTCCGCGCCGGCCGCGTTGTCTTCCGGCCCTCGGCCACGCATTCCGGGCACTGGTGGCCGACCGACGCCTCGTGCATGCACTCGGGGCAGATCGGCCGGTCACAGCGGGTGCACTGGATGTAGGTCTCCCGCGACGAATGGCGATAGCAGACCGGTGCCGTCGAGGGAGCCTCACTCATGCGTACAAAGGTACGTCAGTCCTGCACGCGCTCGATTTCCACGCGCTCGATCACGACGTCCTCGACCGGCCGGTCGCCCGGGCCGGTCTTGGTGTTCGCGATCGAGTCCACGACCTTCGCGGACGCCTCGTCGGCAACCTGGCCGAAGATGGTGTGCCGGCGGTTGAGGTGCGGGGTCGGCGCGACCGTGATGAAGAACTGCGAGCCGTTGGTGCCCGGGCCCGCGTTCGCCATGGCCAGCAGGTACGGACGGTCGAAGCTCAGCCCCGGGTGGAACTCGTCGGCGAACTTGTAGCCCGGACCGCCGGTCCCGGTGCCGGTCGGGTCACCGAGCTGGATCATGAAGCCGGCGATGACCCGGTGCGAGATCGTGCCGTCGTAGTACGGGCCGCTGCCGGCCTGACGGGTGCGCGGGTCGGTGTACTCCTTGCTGCCGTCCGCGAGCTCCACGAAGTTGCGCACGGTCGCCGGGGCGTGGTCCGGGAACAGCTGGAGCCGGATCGGGCCGTGGTTGGTGTGCAGGGTGGCGTAAAGAGTCTCAGCCACGGGTACTCCTGTCGTTGTCGCGGTCGTCCCCCGGTACCTCTAAGGGGCGATGGGACAGTTCTCTTGCAATTCGGATCCTCCCCCATGTGTCTGATCCGGCAGCGACGGGGTACCGATAGAGGGCACCATGACGTGGGAGAGAACCACAGGGAGGTGGGCACTGGTGTTCGCAACTATGCGCCGCAAGCGCCGTAGCCGGCGGATGAAGACCGAGCTCGGGCAGAGCGTTGATCACTTCAAGCGCGCGGCATCGATCGCGGCTCAGGAGACCAGCGCGACCGTCGGCCCGACCTTCGCCGCCGCGGTCGACCGGGTTCAGCCGGCCGCCGCCAAGGCCAAGGGCGCGGCGTCGAGCGGCTGGGACAGCGCTCTCGCCACGCTCACACCGCTGGTCAGCGCCGCGACGGACAACGTCCGGCAGGCCGGCAAGGTGAGCAAGCGGCAGGCCAAGAAGACCGCCAAGCAGAACAAGCGCAACGCGCAGAAGCTGCAGAAGCGGGCCAACAAGGCGATCGGCCGCAAGCAGGGCCGGAGCAAGTCACGTCTGCTGGGCTTCGCGCTGCTCGGCACCGCAGTCGGTGTCGGCGCGGCGTACGCGGCGAAGCGCCGCAAGGCCGCCCAGTGGGATGAATACGACCCGGCCTCGCAGGTTGGCGGGGCCGACGACGCCGCGTTCGAACCGGGCGAGCCCTCGGCGTACACCACGCCGAACGGCACCGTGACGGACCCGGCTCAGCAAAGCCCCCGGTAAAACAGGTTTTTGCACGACAGGGCGGGCGCCGCGAGGCGGCCCGCCCATCGTCGTGTTCCTAGGACTGGCGTCGTGTTTTAAGACTGGCTCTGGCCGGCCTTCGCCGGGTCGAGGGACGCGCCCTGCGGGAGCAGCGAGATCAGCTCGGACGGGACCTGCCGCGGCTTGACCCCGGCGTACCCCAGCTTGGTCAGCAGTTCGCGGCTGGCCAGCGGGTAGATGCGCCCGGTGTCGGTGACGACGCTCACCGTCCCGCTGCCGGCCGGTGCGGTCGCCGAGGCGACGCCCTCGGCCACCACGCCCTTGCCCCGGGCCACGTGCACGAAGTCGGCGAGCACCGTGCCCGGCGCGGCGCCGTTGGAGTCGACCGCGAACCCGGCCGGCACGGTCGGATCGATCCGGATGCCGTCGCCCGACTTGGGGTCGGCCGGCAGCGTTATGCACACCTGGCTGGGGTTCGCGTCGCGCAGCTTGGGCACCTCGGCGGGCAGCCCGTTCGGGTCGTTGGTGTCGCTGAGCCTGGTCTTCGAGGCCGGCATGGTGAGGAAGTCGTTGCCCAGGTCGATCGGCGCCCCGGCCCCGGCGACCTGCATCAACTTGCCCTGCATCGGGGTCAGGTCGGCCGCGCCGTCGGCCAGGATGATCGCGACCTGCTTGTCCGGCCCGGTCACCAGCCGGCCCACCTTGAGGTCGCCGACCACCGAATCGTCACCCGAGTTGGGGATCGGCGGCGGAAGCAGGTCGACGCCGCGCGGCACGGCGTTGAGCCAGGCCGTCGAGACCTGCCAGGACTCCTGCGCACCCCAGTTGAGGATGCGCTTGGTCGCGGTCAGCCGGTCGGCCGGGACGAAGAACCGGCGGTTGTTGTAGATCATGAAGTTCTGGCCGTCCGGGTCGCGGACGAGCAGCGCCTCGCCGGTGCCGGTCGTGCCGTCGGTGAGCTTGTCGCCGATCAGCAGGGTGCTGCGCGGCCGGCCCTCCTCGCCCTTGTTGTCGGTGCAGATCGACCAGCGCTCGGTGAGCAGCGCGTCGGCGTCCGGCAGCGAGTCGGGGGCCTCCGGGATGCCGAGCGTGGGACCGAGCCCCACGGTGGCCAGTTTGTCGGCCGCGATGCTCTTCAGCTTGGGGGTCTCCCCCTCGGCCAGCAGCAGGCCGGACGTGTAGTTGAGCACCGGGTGCAGCTTGTCGTCGGACTTCAGGTAGACGTAGCGGGCGCCGGAACCCTTCTCCTGGAACACCACGCTCGCGTCTTTCGGGTTCACGTTGCTCTGTCCGGTGAGGACGCCGTAGATCGTGGCGCCGACCACCGCGAGACTCGCGATCAGCAGGCTTACCAGCGCGGTTGTGCCGGCCCGGCGCAGCGGCGACCGGGACGGATCGGGGTCGTGCGTGACCAGCGCGGCCACCACCCGCTGAAGCGAGTACTGGTACGAATGCAGCTGGTCCTGACGCGACGGCACCCTGTCACCTTAGGGGTCCGCGTCGATGTGCTGGGGGCAGCCCTCACAGCCAGCCGTTGCGGCGCAGCGCGCGGTACAGCAGAACCGAGACGCCGAGGATGATCGCCCACCACGCCGGGTAGCTGTACAACCAGTCCAATTCGGGCATGTGCTTGAAGTTCATGCCGTACACGCCGGCGCCCGCGGTCCAGACCGTGGCGATGGCCGCCCACGCCGCGATCTTGCGCATGTCGTTGTTCTGATCGACCGTGACCTGCGCGAGCCGGGCCTGCAGGATCGAGTTGAGCAGGTCGTCGTAGGAGGAGACCTGCTCGACCGTCCGGGTCAGGTGGTCCTGCACGTCGCGGAAGTACTTGCCGATCCGCTTCGGCACGATCGCCACGATGGTGGCCAGCGGCCGCTGCAACGGCACGACCGCGCGGCGGAACTCCACGAGTTCCCGCTTCATCTGGTAGATCGCCTGAATCGGGCTGCCCGCACCGCGGGTGAAGACGCCCTCCTCGATGATGTCCAGGTCGGCCTCGACCTGGTCGGCGACCAGAAGGTATTGGTCGACCACCCGGTCGGTCACCGCGTAGGCCACCGCCCACGGACCCTGCTCCAGCAGGGCGGCCCGCTCGGTCTGCAGGTCGGTGCGCACCGAGCCCAGCTCGGACGCGTCGCCGTGGCGCACGGTGATGACGAACTGCTCACCCACGAAGATCATCATCTGGCCGGTCTCGACGACCTGCGAGTTCTCGGTCAGCTCGCCGTGCGGCACGTACCGCGCGGTGCGCATGACCAGGAAGTGCACCGAGCCGAAGTTCTCCAGCTTGGGGCGCTGCTCGGCCTTGACCGCGTCCTCCACCGCCAGCTCGTGCAGGCCGTAGGTGCGGGCGATCGCGGCCATCTCGTCCTCGTCCGGCTCGTGCAGGCCCAGCCAGACGAAGGCGTCGTCGCGGGAGCAGGCGAGCTGCAACGCCTCGTCGGGGCTGAAATCGCCGGGCAGGCGCACGCCCGCCGCGTACACCCCGCAGTCGACCACCGCGCTGCCGTGCGCTCGCGGGCCGGCGTCGGGGTGGCCGTCGGTGGTGCCGAGGAAGCGGTTCATGGCCCGCACCGGGGCGGCCAGGGCTCGCGACAACGGCCTGGTCCGGCTCCACGTTCCGTTTTCACGCTCGCTCATGCTGACCTCCCCACACACCGCACGACGGGGAGCAGGCTAGCTCACCACGAAGCTTGCGCCGGACGGGATCGATGCCCCGCCCGGCGCCTCGAAAACCTTAGGCGCGTACCTCTTCGATCGCCTCGGCCAGACGGCGGACGCCCTCGTCGATCTGGTCGACGGTGACCGCGGAGAACGCCAGGCGAACCGAACTCTTCCCGCCGTCGAGCAGGAAGTCCGTCCCCTTGACGATAGCCACACCCTTCTTCATCGCGGCCGGGAACAGCTTGTCGACGTCGACGTCGCTGGGCAGGTCGACCCAGAGGAAGTAACCGCCGTCCGGCTCGGTGAAGACCGCGCCGGGGATGTGCTTACGCAGCGAGTCGGCGAGAACCGTGGCCCGCTCGGCGAGCGCGGCGCTGACCGTCTGGATCGAGCGGTCGATGTCGCCGGAAACACAGAACTGGTGCACGATCGCCTCAGACACCATGCCGGGCGAGATGTACAGGTTGGTGGCCTTCTTGGCGATCGCGTCGATCAGCGCGGCCGGCCCGACCAGGTAACCCACCCGGACGCCCGGGCACACCGTCTTGGTGAAGCTGGAGGCGTGCACCACGACGTTGTCCGAGTCCAGCGACAGCATCGAGGGCAGGGCGTCGCCGCGGAACCGGATGTCCACGTACGGGTCGTCCTCGAAGATGGTGAAGCCGTACTCGGCGGCGAGCGCGAGCAGGTCACGCCGCTTCTGCGCGGACAGCGTGATGCCGGCCGGGTTCTGGTAGTTCGGGATGATGTGGGCGAGCTTGGGGCGGACACCCGATTCGAGCAGCGCGCGCAGCTCGGCCACGTCGATGCCGTCCTCCTGCAGCGTGACCTGGTGCACCTTGGCGCCGAGGTTCTGCAGGCTGAGCAGGGTGCGGTCATAGGTCGGCTTCTCCACGACCACGGTGTCGCCCGGCTGCACGAGGTGGTTGAAGAGGAACGCGTCGGCCTGAAGCGACCCGTTCGTCACGATGACCTGGTCGGCCGAGACCCCGTGCTTCTCCGCGATCCACTTGCGGAGCGGGACATAACCGACGGACGTGCCGTAAGCGGTAATGCCGGCCGGGTCGGCGTCGAAGGCGCGCGCGGCGGCGGCCTTGAGACCCTCAACGTCGATGATGTCCAGCGACGGAGCGCCACGGGCGAAAGAGATCAGCTGCTCAGCGGTCATGGTTTCCAGCTTACGAGCAGCCTCTATAGGATTTTCTTTTGCCTCGTGCGGTCCGGCCAATGAGACAGCGGCCGTTATCCTCGCGGGGCTAGTGCTGCACGCCCCTCGACAGGAGACAAGACCCCATGATCGGACTCGTACTCGCGGCCGGAGCCGGCCGTCGGCTTCGCCCGTACACGGACACGCTGCCCAAGGCGCTCGTCCCGGTGGACGGCGACACGACGATCATGGATATCTCGCTGCGCAATCTGGCCGCGGCCGGACTCACGGACGTCACGATCGTGGTCGGCTACTGCGCCGGCGCCGTCGAGGAGCGGGTGTCCGCGTTCCAGGAGAAGTACGGCGTCAAAATCAGCCTTGTGCACAACGACAAGGCCGAGGAGTGGAACAACGCCTATTCCCTCTGGCTCGCCCGTGACCACTTCGCGCAGGGCGCGTTGATGGTCAATGGCGACACCGTGCATCCGGTAAGCGTCGAGCAGACCCTCCTGGAGAATCGTGGACCGAGCATCCTGCTTGCCATCGACAATCTGAAGAAGTTGGCTGACGAGGAGATGAAGACCGTCTTCCGCGCAGATGGCCAGCTCGCCAAAATCACGAAGCTGATGGATCCGGCCGAGGCGTTCGGCGAGTACATCGGCGCCAACATCATCGAGGCCTCGGCCGCCTCCGCGCTGGCCGACGCGCTCAAGACGACCTTCGAGCGCGACCCGAACCTCTACTACGAGGACGGCTTCCAGGAGTACGCGAACCGCGGCGGCGAGGTGCGTGCGGCCACGATCGGCGAGGTCAGCTGGGTCGAGGTCGACAACCACGAAGATCTGGCCAAGGCTCGGGACATCGCATGCCACTACTAGCCCGCAGCATCCAGACGCCGCTGCACATCGACGTACGCCGGGGTGCGGTGGCCGATCTGGGCCGCATCCTGGCCGACGGCCGGATCTCGGCCGGCGGGGACGTCGCGGTTGTGGTCGGACCTGGTCTGGGTGAACGCGTGGTTAACCTGATCCGCCCGACGCTCGGCTCGGCCGACGTCTACACCACCACCGGCGGCACCCTGGACGCCGCGCTGGAGCTCTCCGGCAAGCTCCGGGCCCGCCGGTACGACGCGGTCGTCGGCATCGGCGGCGGCACCACGGTCGACACCGCGAAGTACGCGGCCAACCGCTGGGGCCTGCCGATGATCTCGGTGGCCACCAGCCTCGGCAACGACGGCATCGCCTCCCCGGTGGCGAGCCTCATCCACGACGGCATCAAGGGCTCGTACGGGGTGCACATCCCGTTCGGCGTGATCGTCGACCTGGACTTCGTCGAGAACGGCCCGGAGCGGGTCAACCGCGGCGGCATCGGCGATGTGATCAGCAACATCAGCGCGCTGGCCGACTGGGAGCTGGCCCGCGAGGTGCGCGGCGAGCCGGTCGACGGCCTGGCCGCCTCGCTGTCCCGGATGGGCGCCGAGGCGGTGCTCACCATGCCGGGCGATATGTCCGATGACGCCTTCGTCACCGTACTCGCCGAGGCTTTGATCTCCAGCGGCCTGGCCATGGCGGTCTGCGGCAGCAGCCGCCCGTCCTCGGGCGGCTGTCACGAGATCATGCACGCCGTCGACTCGCTCTTCCCCGGCACCGCCTCGCACGGCGAGCTGGCCGGGCTGGGCGCGCTGTTCTGCACGTTCCTGCGCGGCGACGAACGTCGCTTCGCGCAGATGGCCGATTGCCTGGCCCGGCACCAGCTGCCGCGGGTGCCCGCCGACGTCGACCTGGACGCCGACCAGTTCGTCGAGGCGGTCGAGTTCGCTCCGCGCACCCGCCCCGA
Source organism: Paractinoplanes tereljensis (assembly GCF_016862435.1). Taxonomy (GTDB): domain Bacteria; phylum Actinomycetota; class Actinomycetes; order Mycobacteriales; family Micromonosporaceae; genus Actinoplanes; species Actinoplanes tereljensis. The sequence continues at coordinate 107,550 of NZ_BOMY01000050.1, read as the reverse complement.
CCGCTACACCATCCTGGAGCACCTGGCCATGAGCCCGGACGAGATACGCCGAAAGCTGGCCGAATATGTCGAAGCCGTCGCAGACCGCTGATTCCGTCCCCGGTGCCGCCGAGTACTACGCGGTCAACCGGGGCGGTGGCCTCTTCAGCGAGGCCGTGAGCCAGCACGTCGGCGCCCGGATCGCGGTCATCGCGCGGAAGCGCGGCATCGCGCCGACCGTCCTGACCGTCTTCAACCTCGGCCTGGGCTGCCTGGTCTCGTTCGTGGTGATCGCGGCGGCCACCCCGGTGGCCGAGGGCCGGGTGTGGGCCTGGCCGATCGGCCTGCTGGCGCTGATCGGTTGGCAGTTGGCGTACGCGTTCGACTGCGCCGACGGTCAGTTGGCCCGGGTGACCGGGCAGACCTCGCTGGCCGGCGGCCGCCTCGACGTGCTCTGCGACGTGGCCGTGCAGATCTCCCTGGTCTCGGCCCTGGCCGCCACCGCCCAGGCGCAGGTGAGCGACACCCCGGCCTGGTTGCTGGCCGCGTTCGCCGGCACCTGGATGGTCAACCTGGTCACCTCGGTGATGCAGGGCGGTGAGCAGGCCGCCAGCATGGTGACCAGCCGGTCGATGCCGATCCGGCTGGTCAAGCTGGTCCGCGACTACGGCGCCGTGATCGCCCTGGCCGGCCTGGTGCTGATCGTGGCCCCTCAGTGGACGATCTGGTTCATCGGCCTGTTCACGCTGGTCAACGCGGCCTTCCTGGCGGCCAGCGTGATCTTCTCGGCCCGGGCGGCGCTGCGGCCCTGAGCTACCGCTTACCCGGGCACAGGGCCGTCTTGGTGGCGGTCACGACCTTGAGCGCCGCCGCCTGGTCGACACTGAAATTCAGGGCGACATCCGTCGCGACCTGGGCGTCGGTCTTGCCCTGGGCCGCCTCCTGGCAGATGCCCTTGCCCATGTCGACCGCGGAGACCTGATCCTTGACCAGCTTCGGGTCGATCGCCTTGATCGCGGCGACATAGGAATCGACGTCCCCCGCTGCCTCGGCCCGCTTCGACGCGGCCACCGACGCCTCGATCGGATCGGGCGCCTGCGGCGTCGCCGCGATGGGGACGGCGCCGTTTCCGCTGCTACTGGTACTGGTGCTGCTGCAACCGGCCAGCGCAACGAGCGCGGCCCCCACGATGACGAATTTCCGTGCCCGCACCAACGCCTCCGAACTCCCATGTGGACGTGCTGGAGGCACCGTACGCGTCCACACCGGCCGGGCGATCATCCCGTTTGGGGCATTGCACTTCACCGAGTACGGCTATCGTGGCCCCGTTGATCTTCTACGGGGGAGATTTTTCATGAAGTCGCAGTTGCGCGAACTCGGCGCCGTCCTGCTGGCCGCCGGCCCACTCTCCGGACCGCAACCGCGGCCACCACGGCAGCGTCGCCCACGCGCGATCCGCCCGTCCCGGGCCCGAGCATTGTTCAGTGCTTCGCGATTTTGATGACGATGTCGTGGTTGGCGCAGGCTCCCTGCATGCTCGTCAGGGCGTCCGTCATCTGACCGACGAACGGCAGCGCCTCCAGGCCGGGGTTCTCGCCCAGCTGCGTGACCTGCCACAGCACGTCCATCAACCTGGTCCCGGCCTGCTCGATATCGTCGTACCGCGAGCCTTTGAAGATCTTCCGCAGTTGCAGATATTGCGCACTTGTCATCTTGCCGTCGGCCTTGGTGTCGATGGGCGCCCCGTCGACCTTCGTGCCGTCCCGGAACGCCTCACACGCCTTGATCCCCGAATCCTTGAGGATCAGATTCTTGCTGTACCCGGTCCAGACTCCGCCGGCCAGGAAGAGGACGGCCGCCGCGAGCAGCACGTACGGCCAGCGCGGACGGGTGGCGGCCGGCGGTGGCGGCACCGGAGTGGGTTCGGGCAGGTGCTGGGTACCCGGAATGATCGGGACCTGCGGTGTTCGCACGTTTCCGTACAGCTGACCGCTGACGAACGGCGGTTGGTTACTGGCGCGCTTGTGCGGCGGCCGATAGGGGTCGTACGACATGGGTACTCCATGCGGGCCGGTACAGAGCTGGTGTGCGGACAGCCACCAGCCCTGGAAGGACCGACCGCGACACGAACCCAACGACCACCGGTGGGTGACCGCAGTCACCCGGACGGCCTGGAGCCATCGATGATCGGGCTACCTCGGCGTACGGCTGGCTATTTCGCGGTAGATGTCGACCAAGCGAGCCGTCAGCACGTCGGGATGGAATTCCCGCAGGTAGCGGGCTCGGGCCGGCTTGGCCAGGCCGGGGGCCTCGTCGCGGGCCACCGGCAGGGCGGCGGCCAGAGCCGCCGGGTCGGGCTGGACCAGCCAGCCGGCCTCTTCCCCGATCAGGTACGGCAGGCCGCCGACCGCAGTGCCCAGGACCGGGCGGCCGTCGGCCATCGCCTCCAGGATCACCGTGGGCAGCACGTCGTTCCAGGTCGGCACGGCCACCACGACCGCCGCCGCGCGCCGCTCCGCCGCCATCTGGGCGCGATCGAGGATGCCCAGGTAGGTGACGTCGGAGCGGGACGCCGCGGCCTTCTCGGCGAGCGGGCGTAGCTCGCCGTCGCCGGCGATCCGCAGCGGGCCCAGCGAGCCGTCGGGGTGCCGCAGCCAGGCGTCCAGCAGGAGCTCCAGGCCCTTCTCGGGGGAGAGCCGGCCGCCGTAGAGGAAACCCTCGCCGATCGGGTCCGGCGCACCCGGATCGGGATAAGCGTTCGGCTTCACCACGATGCGGTCGGCGGGGATGCCGTAGTCGCGCAGGTGGGCGGCGATCTGGTCGGTGAGCGCAACATACGTCTCCACCGACCGCCAGGTGGGCCGGTGCACGGCCAGGGTGGTGGCCATCAGAGCGCTCTGCGCGGCCGAACCGCGGTAGCACCTGTGCTTCACCGCCGGCCAGCCGACGACCTTGCCGCGACAGTCCTGGCAGTTGTGGCCGTCCCGGAAATACAGCCCGGAGGAGCAGACCTGGCGGTAGTTGTGCACGGTCTGCATCACCGGCACGCCGTGGGCGTGCGCGGTGCGAATAACCCAGGGCGACAACAGGGGGTACGGGTTGTGCAGGTGCAGCACGTCCGGGCGCTCGTCGGCCAGCAGTCTGGCCAGGTCACGCTGGGCCGGGCCGCCGTAGATCGGGGAGATCGGCAGCAGCGCCTTCTGCACGGCCGGGAGCTCGCCGATCGAGTCGGAGCTGCGCTGGAACGGCAGCACCTCGACCCCGGCCGCCCGCAGCTGGGCGATCTCGGTGTCCACGATGACGTTCTCCCCGGAGGGGATCGCCTCCCGGTACCGGTTGTGCGCAACCACGACCTTCATGCCGAGAAACGCTACCGTTGACACCGTGCCCGAACTTCCTGAGGTCGAGGCGCTCGCGGCCTACCTTCGCGAGCGGGCCGTCGGCCACACCGTGGAGCGCCTCGAGGTGTCCTCGTTCAGCGCGCTGAAGACCTACGATCCGCCGGCCTCGGCCGTCGCCGGGATGAAGATCCGCGACGCCGGGCGGCACGGCAAATTCCTCGATCTAGGGCTCGGCGACGACCTGCACCTGGTCGTGCACCTGGCCCGCGCCGGCTGGCTGCACTACCGCGACGCGTTCAAGTCGCCGGCGCCGCTCAAGCCGGGCAGTGGGCCGATCGCGCTGCGGATGCGGCTCGACGACGGCTCCGGCTTCGACCTGACCGAGGCCGGCACCCAGAAGTCGCTGGCCGCCTACCTGGTGCGGGACCCGGCCGAGGTGCCCGGCGTGGCCCGGCTCGGGCCGGACGCGCTGGCCGTCTCGGAAAACGAGTTCGCCGAGCGCATCCGGTCGCGCAACGGGCAGATCAAGGGCGTGCTGGTCGACCAGGAGGTGTTGGCCGGCATCGGCAACGCGTACTCGGACGAGATCCTGCACGTGGCCAAGATGTCGCCGTTCGCGCTCACCGGGAAACTCACCGACGAACAGATGGGCGAGCTCTACCGGGCGATGCGCGAGGTGGAGACCGACGCGGTGGCCCGTTCGGTCGGACAGAAGGCCGCCACGCTCAAGGGGGAGAAGCGGGCCGGGATGCGGGTGCACGCTCGTACCGGTCTGCCCTGCCCGATCTGCGGGGATACGGTCCGTGAAGTTTCGTTCGCCGACAAGAGTCTGCAGTATTGCGCTACGTGCCAGACCGGTGGCAAACCGCTGGCCGACCGGCGCCTTTCCAAGCTGATTCGATAGCGCTCTCTCGTTACGCTGCGTGCACAAGCCACTCGGCCCGGTACAGGGTGCGCAACGTCCACTCCCTTCCACGCGTTCCATCGGTATAGTGGCCCGGTCCCAGGCAAGCCGCGCGGGGTCGAGACCCGAGATCTCGTGGCGGTGCGTAATCTTTTCCGGATGCGGGAGGACGTAGGCGACGTGACTACCAGCCTGCGTCGCCCGGTTACCGACAGCAGCCGGAGCAAACCCGTGCCGTACGACAGCTTCGAGTGGCAGCAGGATCAGCCGCCGAGCAACGGCGTACCCCGATCGGCCTGGAACCGGACGCACAAGCGCCTGTCCCGCTGGCACCGGCCGTACACGTTGGCCCTGGTCATTCTTGATCTTCTGGCCGTGTTGCTGGCCAGTTTCCTGGCGTCGACCCTGCTGGAGAAGTCCAAGTCCGGCTTCACCGGGAAGAGCCTGTGGTTCCTGCACGACGCCGACCTGTTCTCGGTCTTCGCCTACGTCGTGCTGCCGCTCGGCTGGCTGATCCTGCTCTGGGCCAACGGCACCTACGACCGCCGTTACCTGGGCCTGGGCAGCGAGGAATACAAGCGGATCGTGCGCACGTCGGTCACCGTGGTGGCCGCCGTCTCGCTGCTCGCGTTCGCCACCAAGACCGGGCTGTCCCGCGGCACGGTCGCCATGGTGTCGGTGAGCGCTCTCGCGTTCCTGCTGTTCGACCGGGTCGCCGCCCGGCAGGTGCTGCACGTGACCCGCCGGCGCACCGGCCACGGCGCGCACCGGATGATCCTGGTCGGCACGCTGCCCGAGGCGCTCGAGGTCTACACGGCGGTCACCCGCTCACCGGCGGCCGGGCTGATCCCGGTCGCGATCCACCTGACCGACGGCTACGCGGCCGCCCGCGGCATCGAGACCCCGGTCCCGGTCTACGCCACCCGCGACCTGTTGTCGCTGGTGCGCGAGGTGGGCGCGGACACCATCGCGGTCTGCGGCTCGGCCAGCGCCGAGCCGGGCGAGCTGCGCCGGCTGGCCTGGCAGCTCGAGGGCACCGGCGTCGACCTGGTGGTCGCGCCGCAGCTCACCGACATCGCCGGCCCCCGGGTGCACATCCGCCCGATCGAGGGCCTGCCGCTGCTGCACGTCGAGGAACCCACCCTCTCCGGCCCCGGCTGGCTGGCCAAGAACCTGCTCGACCGGGTAGCGGCCGGCCTCGGCCTGCTGGTGCTCAGCCCGTTCCTGGCGTTCATCGCGCTCGGCATCAAGCTCTCCGACCGCGGCCCGGTCTTCTTCCGGCAGCCCCGGGTCGGCCATGAGGGCCGCACCTTCCGGGTGTGGAAGTTCCGGACCATGTACGTGGACGCCGAGGAGCGCAAGGCCACCCTCGAGGAGCTCAACGAGTCCGACGGCATGATGTTCAAGATGAAGGTGGATCCGCGGATCTTCTCCTTCGGGCAGAAGCTGCGGGCCAGCTCGATGGACGAGCTGCCCCAGCTGATCAACGTGCTGAAGGGCGAGATGTCGCTGGTCGGCCCGCGGCCGCTGCCGGCCGACGACGGCGACTACCTGGGCGACGTGCGACGCCGGCTGCTGGTGCGACCCGGCATGACCGGCCTCTGGCAGGTGTCCGGCCGCTCCGACCTGTCCTGGGACGAGGCGGTCCGGCTAGACCTCTACTACGTAGACAACTGGTCACTCACCTACGACCTGGGCATCCTCTGGCGCACGATCTGGGTGGTCCTCAAGCGCAAGGGCGCTTACTGACCAAAGCCTGGCGGCTTTGACCGGATCAAGAGCATAGGAAGCCACCCCACGGCGTACGCCTGGCGTGTGCACAGAAGCAATCCGCTTTCCCACCCGGGAGGCCTTGCTGCTGGCGAGCGATCAGGCCGTACGGCCGGGAATTGCTCCTGATGATCTTTTGATGTCCCTCGGCGGGATCGCGTTGATCGCCGCCGAGGAACGTCAGCGAGAACTTGCCTCACGCCTGCTGGATCTGCTTACCGAGGGGTTGCGAGGTCAGGAGTAAGGGCAGTTGCTGCGCCACTCCTGGATCGCGGTGCCGGACGGGTTGGGGCAGAGGAACTGGTCGTAGCGGGTGTCGTCGTCGATGAACCGCTTGAGCCAGGAGATGCTGTACTTGGCGATGGTCACGTTGGCCGAGGTCGGCGCGCTGTGGGTGGCGTTGTTGAGCAGCAGGTACGCCCGGTCGGTGGTGGTGGGCAGGCTGTTGTAGAACGGCGACGCGTGCGACGACGGCGGCGCGGTGGTGTCGTTCTCGCCGGCGATGATCAGGGTCGGCGTCTTCACCGTCGACCAGGACTTGGTGCCGTGGTACGGCGCCATCGGCACGCTGGCCTTCAGGGTCGTCCGGGTCCGGGTGGCCGAGAGAGCGCCACCGCCACCCATCGAGTAACCCATGACGCCGAGCCGGGCCGCGTCGATGCGGCTCTTCACCGTGCTGGTCTTGGTGAGGTAGTCGAGCGCGGCCAGCAGCTGCGTGCCGCGCGAGTCGGGCTGGTCGAGGGTGCTGTTCGTGTCGATGATGAACACGACGAAGCCCTGTGACGCGATGCGCGGGCCGAGCCAGGCGACCGCCGACTGCACGTTGGTGAAGCCCGGCACGATGGCGATCGCGCCGAACGTGCCGGCCGTGGTGCTGGTCGGGTAGTAGATGGTGCCCCCGCCGAAGCCGGTGACGCTGGACTTGGCCACGGTGAGCTTGGTGGTCGCAAAGTAGCCGGTGGTGGCTTCGATGCTGGCGGTCGTCGGGGCGGGGCCACGCTCGTACGGGTTCGCGGCCAGAGCGGGAGCGGTGGGTGCCGCCACGAACGCGAGGATCATGGCGAACATGGCGATCAGGGCGTTAGTCCTGCTTCGCCGGACGGGTGTGGACATCTAGCTCTCCCCAGGGTGTGGGTGTTGCTGTGACCTCGTTGTATCGAGGCATCTCTATGCTGTTAAAAATTGTTACCGCCTGGTAATCCCAATTGGCTCCCTGCCAACAAGTTATGGCCGTGTTTCCGGGCCATAACATCTGTCGCGTGATGGGACAGGTGGGGAGCGCTCTCGCGGTGGTTGCGGTGATCGCCGCGCTGGCCGCCGCGGTGGTCGCCGTGGTGCGGTTGCGGGCACGCCGCGGCATCGCCACCGCCATGCAGCGAGCGACCTACGACGTGCTGCACACCGCCGCCCTCGCGGCCGAGCCACTGCGCGGCGGCCTCACCCCGGCCAGCGCCGGCAAGGCGGCCCGGCACCTGCGGGCCCTGGTCGGCGCGGTCGGCCTGGCCGTCGACGACGGCGAACACTGCCTGGCCTTCGACGGGCGCGGCAGCCACCACCGGGAACAGTTCACGGCCGCCGCCCAGCGCGCCCTGACCACCCACCGCTCGGTCGTGCTGGCCCCCGCCGACCTGCCCTGCGACCGGGTCGACTGCGTGGTCCGCGGGGCCGTGGTGGCGCCCCTGTCCGGTCCGGACGGCCGGGCCACCGCCGCCCTGGTCGCGGTGGCCGACGCCCAGCCCGCCCCCGGGCTGGTGCAGGCCACCGGCGAGGCGGCGCGCTGGGCCGGCTCGCAGATCGCGCTGGCCGAGCTCGATTCGTCCCGGGAACGGCTGGCCCGGGCCGAGGTGCGGGCGCTGCGGGCGCAGATCAGCCCGCACTTCATCTACAACGCGCTGACCGCGATCGCCTCGTTCGTGCGCACCGACCCGGAACGCGCCCGCGAACTGATCCTCGAGTTCGCCGAGTTCACCCGGTACTCGTTCCGGGCGCACGGCGACTTCACCACGCTCGCCGAGGAACTGCGCTCGATCGACCGCTACCTCACCATCGAGCGGGCCCGGTTCGGCGACCGCCTGCAGGTACGCCTGCAGATCGCCCCCGAGGTGCTGCCGGTCGGCCTGCCCTTCCTGTGCCTGCAACCGCTGGTGGAGAACGCGGTCCGGCACGGCCTGTCCCGAAAGCCCGGCGTCGGTATGGTGAGCATCGAAGCTCGTGATGCGGGCGCCGAGTGCCACATCACGGTCGAGGACGACGGTGTCGGGATGGATCCGGCGGTGTTCGCCCCCGGCCTCGCGGAGAACGACGACGGCCAGCACGTCGGCCTGACCAATGTGGACGAGCGTCTGCGGTCGGTCTTCGGCGATCGCTTCGGCCTGGTGGTGGAGACCGCGCCCGGCGCGGGAACGAAGGTGAGCATGCGAGTGCCGAAATTCCATCCGGGGGTACGCGCGTGACGCTTGTCGTGCTGGCCGTGGACGACGAGCCACCCGCCCTGGACGAGCTGGCCTATCTGCTCAACGCGGACGGGCGGGTCGCGCACGTGCACCGGGCCGGCGACGCCACCGAGGCGCTGCGGGTGCTGCGCGACACCGAGGTCGACGCGGTCTTCCTGGACATCCGGATGCCCGGCCTGGACGGCATGGAGTTGGCCCGCATCCTGCGCCGGTTCGCCCGCCCGCCGGCCATCGTCTTCGTGACGGCGTACGACGACGGCGCGGTGGACGCCTTCGACCTCGGGGTGACCGACTACGTCCGCAAGCCGGTGCGCGCCGAACGGCTGGGCGAGTCACTACGCCGGGTGGCCGGCTCCCGCCTGACCGCGACCCCCGCGCCAACCGCTCCCGGGGACGAACCGGCCATCCCGGTCGAGCTGGCCGGCACCACCCGGATGCTGCCCCGCTCGTCGGTGCGCTGGGTGGAGGCCCAGGGCGACTACGCCCGGCTGCACACCTCGGACGCCTCCCACCTGGTCCGGGTGTCGCTGGCCACGCTGGCCGAGCGCTGGGCGGACGCCGGTTTCGTCCGCATCCACCGGTCCTACCTGGTGCAGATCCGCCTGATCTCCGAGCTGCGCCTGACCAACTCCGGCTACGTGGTAGCGGTCGACGGCGTCGAGCTCCCGGTAAGCCGCCGGCACACCCGAGAACTGAAAGACCGCCTGATCAGGTCGGCAAAACACGACTGGACCCGCTAAATCCACACCCTTGTCCACAGCTTCACCGGGTTCTCCACAGAGTTATCCACAGGCAGCCCATCTCCACAGTTTGTTCACAAGCTCCGCGCCGGGTCTGCACGGGTGATCAATAAGCTCCCCTTCGCAAGCTCGGCCGGTCAGGCAGGGGGGCTGACCGGCCGGGCTTGCGCATACTCGGTTAGATCGCGGGCGGGCTCGGTTGGATCGCGGGCGGGCTCGGTTGGATCGCGGGCGGAGAGGTGGCATCGGTGGAGAAGCGGGTGCTCGTCGTGGAGGACGAGCGGACCATCGCCGAGGCTGTCGCGGCGCGGCTGCGGGCCGAGGGCTTCACCGTTGAGGTCGCCGGGGACGGGCCGGGGGCGGTGGCCGCGGCCCGGCGCACCCCGCCCGACGCGATCGTGCTCGACGTGATGCTGCCCGGCTTCGACGGCCTCGAGGTGTGCCGGCGCATCCAGGCCGAGCGGCCGGTGCCGATCCTGATGCTCACCGCCCGCGACGACGAGACCGACCTGCTGGTGGGCCTGGCCGTGGGCGCCGACGACTACATGGTCAAGCCATTCTCGATGCGCGAGCTGGCCGCCCGGGTGCACGCGCTGCTGCGCCGGGCCGCCAAGGGCGTGCCGGTGCCGGTCGGGCCGCCGACGCTGCGGTTCGGCGACCTGGAGATCAACCAGGCCGAGCGGCGGGTGCTGCGCAGCGGCGTCGAGGCGCACCTCACCCCGACCGAGTTCGACCTGCTGGTGCACCTGGCGGCGCATCCGCGCACGGTGCTGCCTCGTGAGCGGCTGCTCGCCGACGTGTGGGGCTGGGCCGACGCCTCCGGCACCCGCACGGTCGACAGCCACATCAAGGGGCTGCGCCGGAAGCTGGGTTCGGATCTCATCCGTACCGTGCATGGGGTCGGTTATGCCCTTGAGGTCGAACGATGAGGAGCCTGCCCCGGCCGCTCGACCCGGTCCGGTCTATCAAGATCAAGATTGGGTTGATCCTGATCGGCGCCGGGGCGGCCGGGATGACCTGGTTCTCGCTTTGGCTCGGCTGGTTTCCGCTCTGGACCTCGGTCACCGCGATCATCGTCGCGCTGACCACGCTGCAGTTCCTGGCCCACGGCATGACGTCGCCGCTGCGCGAGATGACCACCGCGGCCCGGCGGATGGCCCAGGGCGACTACAGCTGGCGGGTCCGGGCCTCCTCCCGCGACGAGGTCGGCCAGCTGGCCGAGGCGTTCAACCAGATGGCCGCCGACCTGGCGGCGGCAGACCGGCAGCGGCGCGAGCTGATCGCCAACGTCTCGCACGAATTGCGTACGCCGATCACCGCGCTGCACGGACTCCTGGAGAACATCGTCGACGGCGTGGCCGAGGCCGAACCGGCGATGATGCAGACCGCCCTGGCCCAGACCGAACGGCTCGGCCGCCTGGTCACCGAGCTGCTCGACCTCTCCCGGGTGGATGCCGGGGTGGTGGCGCTGGCCCGCGCCCCGATCAACGTGCCCGACTTCCTCGACGACGTGGTCGCCGAAGCCCGGGTCAACGCGGCCGGCGCCGGCCGCGACGTCCGCTTCCAGATCGCCGCCCCGCACGTGGTGGTGCCGGGCGACCGGGAGCGGCTGCACCAAGTTTTCGCCAATCTGCTCGACAACGCGGTCCGGCACAGCCCGCCCGGCGGGGTGGTGCTGGTCCGGGCCGAACGCCACGACGACCACCTGCTGATCGCGGTGGCCGACCAGGGCGCCGGCATCCCGGCGGGCGAACGCGACCGGGTCTTCGAACGCTTCACCCGCGGCGAGCGACCGACCGGCGGCGGTACGGGGTTGGGCCTGGCGATCGCCCGCTGGGTCGTCCAGCTGCACCGCGGCACCATCGCCGTGGTCGACCCGGAACCGGACCGCGGCGGCTGCCACATCCACGTGACGCTTCCCCTGCAAGCCGCCTGACCTAGCTCTTCTTGCACCGGCCCGGACTCCCCGGGCCATCCAATGCTGCCCACCGGAGGTTTCACCGTGCCCGAAAATCCTCGATCGCCGGAAAAGCGACCCGCCGATCCGACCTGGTTCCAGGCTCCGACTCCGGCCGCGGCCGGTCCGGCGAAGGCCGGTGTCCTGGCCGCGCCTCCGCGCACGCCACCGCCGCCGGGCTGGCCGCGCAGCGCGGTGCAGGGCCCTTGGCAGTCCATCTCGCCGTGGGCTCGGCAGTGGCCCGGGGCCGGGCGACCGGCCGGCGCCGCCACCCTCGCCGCCGTCGTCGCGGCCGCCGTCATCGCGGCGATCAGCCTGCCGCTCGACCGGGCCGGCGTCGGCTGGCTGGTCACCGCCGTCGCCGGGACCGTGGCGCTGATCGTGAGCACCACGGTCCCGGCCCGGCCGCTGCCGAACACCCCGGAACCGCTGGTCAAGCGGCCCGGGCCCAGGCTTCGCCCGGACCGCTACGGCTGGGCCGCCGCGACCGTGGCCCTGCTCGCCGTCGGCACGTTCCGGTCGGCCGGCTGGCTGTTCGCGCTGTGCCTGGTTGTCGCCACCCTGACCGGCGCGCTCGCGCTGGCCGGCGGCGGCTCGATGCGGGCCATCGCGGCCGGCTACACGATGCCGTCGCTCGCCGCTTTCCGGTCGGTGCGGTGGCTGGGCGGCGGCGCGGCCCGGCTGCGCGGGCGGGCCGAGGCGGCCGCCAACGTCCGGGTCGCGGCCACCATCGCCGTCTCGGTCGCGCTGCTCGTCGTGTTCGGGGCGCTGTTCGCCTCGGCCGATGCCGCGTTCTCGGACGCGATCTCGCACCTTGCCCCGGCGGTCAGCGCGCCCACCGTGGTCCGCTGGATCTTCGTCTTCGTGGTGGCCGGACTCGCGCTCGGCGGGGCCGCCTTCCTGCGGGCCGCGCCGCCCGACCTGACCAGCCTCGACGGCACCGAGGGTCGCAAGGTCGCCCGGTTCGAGTGGGCCGTACCCCTCGGTCTGCTGGTTCTGCTCTTCGCCGGTTTTGTCGCGGTGCAGCTCGCGGTCCTGTTCGGCGGCAATCGGCACGTGCTGGAGACCGACGGGCTCACCTACGCCCAGTACGCCCGGGGCGGCTTCTGGCAGCTCTCCTTCGTCACCGGCCTCACCCTGGTGGTGCTGGCCGGGGCGGCCCGCTGGGCACCCCGGGAGAAGCCGGCCGACCGGCTCCTGCTGCGGATCGTGCTGGGCACCCTGGCCGGGCTCACCCTGATCATCGTCGGTTCGGCGCTACATCGGATGAACCTGTACGCCGACACGTACGGCCTCACTCGGCTGCGGCTGCTGGTCGCCTGCTGCGAGGCCTGGTTCGGGCTGGTTCTGCTGCTCGTGCTCGGGGCCGGTCTGCGGATCCGGGCGCCCTGGCTGCCCCGGGTGGCGATCGCGGCCGGGGTTCTCGCCCTGCTCGGCCTGGCCGCCGCCAACCCGGACCGGCTGATCGCCGAGCACAACATCCGCCAGGACCACAACCTCGACCTCGTCTACCTGGGCGAGCTGTCGCCGGACGCGGTGCCGGGGCTGGCCGGTCTCGACCCGGCCCGGCGCGGCTGCGTGCTCGGCCACCTCGACCTGGCGCTGCGGGACAGCCCGGACGACTGGCGGGGCTGGAACCTCGGCCGCGAGCAGGCTCGCAAGATCATTGCCCGCGATCTATCCGGTTCGAACTGGAGTTGTGCTTGACATCGGAGTCAGGATCGCGAGACTCCGGTCATGGACGGCGACCAGGCGCAACGGCGTACCCGGGTGGTGCTCGGGGAGGTCGCCGCCCGGCGCCGCCCCACCGACCGCACCCACGCCGACCTCGCGGAGCAGACCCCGGTGGGTGAGGCGCTGGTGAAAGGCCTGGTCCGGGCCCAGCTCGCGCTGGCCCTGCGACTAGCGCTGGTGGTGGTGACCGGGCTGGGCGCGCTGCCACTGCTGTTCGTGGCCGCGCCCGGGGTCGGGTCGATGAAGGTGCTCGGGATCAACCTGCCGTGGATGCTGCTCGGGGTGCTGTCGTTCCCGTTCCTGGTCGGGGTCGGGTGGGCCTACGTGCGCTGGGCGGAACGCAACGAGCAGGACTTCATCGCGCTGATCCGGAAGCCCGAGCAGTGAACCCGTACCTCGTCCCGGGTTTGATCGCGGTGGTCCTGGTGACCGTCGGCATCGGCGCGTACGGGCTGCGGTTCGCCCGCACCACCTCGGACTTCCTGGTCGCCTCCCGTTCGGTGAGCCCGTCCTGGAACGCGGCCGCGATCAGCGGTGAATACCTGTCGGCCGCGTCGTTCCTCGGGGTGGCCGGGCTGGTGCTGCGGTACGGGGTGGACGTGCTCTGGTACCCGGTCGGGTTCGCGGCCGGCTATCTCGCGTTGCTGCTGTTCGTGGCGGCACCGCTGCGCCGGTCGGGGGCCTTCACCCTGCCCGACTTCTGCCAGGTGCGGTTGCGGTCCCGGCTGTTGCGGCGGCTGGCCAGCGTGTTCGTGCTGTTCATCGGCTGCCTCTACCTGGTGCCGCAACTGCAGGGGGCGGGGCTGACCTTCACCACGGTGACCGGCGGCTCGTACGCCTGGGGTGCGCTGCTGGTGGGGGCGGTGGTGACCGCGAACGTGGCGCTCGGCGGGATGCGGGCGATCACCTTCGTGCAGGCGTTTCAGTACTGGTTGAAGTTGACCGCGCTAGCCGTACCGGTGATCTTCCTGGCCCTGCAGTGGCAGTCGGATGGCCGCCCGCCGGTCACCCCGCCGGCCGGGGCCACCTTTCCGGTCGCGACGGCGGTGGTGATCGAGCAGGACGCGGTGATCGACGGCCGCGAGGTCCACAAGGGAGACGAGCTGCACTTCGACGCCGGCGATCCGGTGCCGCGGGTGAGCACGGTCGACGCGACCTTCGGGGCGGACTGGCTGCTGCCCGGCGGCGACATGACGCTCTTCGCCACCTATTCGCTGATATTGGCGACGTTCCTCGGCACGATGGGGCTGCCGCATGTGCTCGTGCGGTTCTACACCAATCCCGACGGGGCCTCGGCCCGGCGCACGACGCTGGTGGTGCTCGCGCTGGTCGGGCTGTTCTATCTGCTGCCGACGCTGTACGGGGTGCTCGGGCGGATCTACACGCCGCAACTGCTGATGACCGGGCACACCGATGCCGTCGTGCTGACCCTGCCGGAGGCTGCGCTGGGCGGCGGGCATGCCGGAAAACTGCTCGGGGCGCTGGTCACGGCGGGTGCGCTGGCCGCGTTCCTGTCCACCTCATCGGGGCTGCTCACCAGCGTGGCCGGGGTGGTCTTCACCGATGTGCTGCACGCCGGGCGTACCGGATCGGTGCGGGATTTCCGGGTGGCGACGGTGCTGGCGGCGTCCGTACCCATCGCTTTGTCGCTCTATGTCTCTAATATGGATGTTTCCCGGGTGGTGGGGTTGGCCTTTGCGGTCGCCGCCTCTAGTTTCTGTCCGCTGCTCGTGCTGGGCATCTGGTGGCGTGGGCTGACCGACTACGGCGCGGCGGCCGGCCTGCTGGTCGGCGGCGGTTCGGCGGTCGCGGCCGTGCTGATCACCGTGCTCGGGCCGCCGCTGAGCGGATGGCCGGCCCAACTGATCGGCCAACCGGCGGCGTGGACCGTGCCGCTCGCGTTCCTCGTCATGATCATCGGATCGCTGCTGACCAGCCGACGAGTGCCGGCCGACGTCGGCGCGACGATGCTCCGGCTGCACGCGCCCGAGTCGCTCCGCATTTAAGGATGTTTAAGGTACGACCCCCATCCCCCGGTCGAGGTAGCTCCGTAGTTCACGGCAGCCACCGAAACGAGGAGCGGGTTGATGAAGCGTTACCGGCGCAGCGGGCAGATGAGCGGACGTACCCGGAAGCTGATGATCGGCGGAATCGCCGTGGCGATCGCCGGTGGGGCGTTCGCGATCAGCACCGGAGTGAGCAGTGCCGGGGAGAACTGTGTCGGGCTCGACCAGGCGCTTCGGCAGAACCTGCAGTTCATCGCCGGGCAGCGGTCCGCGCCCGACGCGCTCTCCGATGCCCGGATCGCCAACCGCCAAGCGGTGGTCGACCTGATCAACCAGCGTCGGGCGGTGGCCGGCTGTACCGCGAATGTGGCGGCCGAGGTGCCCGGTGCCGCGGCGCCCGCTACTAAAAAGCCCACCAAGCGGCCGACGACCAAGCCCCCGACGGCGGCAACAACCGCGCCGGCCGCGCCACCGGCTGCCGGAAACGCTGCCGGCGAGGTCGTCTGCAAGGGCTCGACCGTCACGCTGTCCGGTGAGGCCGGCGCGCCCTTCGCGTCCAGCGGCACCTTCCCGATCGGCACCACGCTCAAGGTCACCAACCTGGACAACAACAAGAGCATCACGGTCAAGGTCGCGACCCCGTCCGGCAGTTGCGTCCTGCTCAACAACGCCGCATTCGAGCAGGTCCGCGAGCCCGGCAAGTTCCTTATCCGGCGGGCCGTCATCGAACGAGTGGGGTAGTCCGGGCTGGCCGCGTACCGCTACCTTCGGCTCATGACGGTGCCGAGGCAACGCGCGGATGACCAGGTCGCGGCCATGTCGCTGCGCGGCCTGGTCAAGCGGTTCGAGACCAAGCTCGCCGTCGCCGGGGTCAGCCTCGAAGTCCCCGCCGGGTCCTTCTACGGCCTACTCGGCCCCAACGGGGCCGGCAAAACCACCACGCTGTCCATGGCCGTCGGCCTCCTGCGCCCGGATGAGGGCCGGGCTTTCCTGCTGGGGTACGACGTTTGGACCGACCCGGTGGCGGCGAAATCCCGGCTCGGCGTGCTGCCCGACGGCGTACGCCTTTTCGACCGGCTCACCGGTCCGGAGCTGCTCGCCTACCACGGTCTGCTGCGCGGCATGGACGCCGCCACCGTCGACCAGCGGGCTCGTGAGCTGCTCGAAGTCCTCGAGCTCGGGGCCGGCAACCGCACCCTGGTGGTCGACTACTCGGCCGGCATGAAGAAGAAGATCGGCCTGGCCTGCGCCCTGCTGCACGCCCCGCGGCTGCTGGTCCTGGACGAGCCGTTCGAGGCGGTCGACCCGGTGTCGGCCGCCCTGATCCGCGACATCCTCCAGCGGTACGTGGCCGGCGGCGGCACGGTGGTCTTCTCCAGCCACGTGATGGAGATCGTCGAACGCCTCTGCGACCACGTCGCGATCATGTCGTCCGGCGTCCTGCGCCTGCACGGCACCCTGGCCGAGGTGCGCGGCGACAAGTCGCTGGAGGAGGTGTTCGTCCAGGTGGTCGGCGGCCGGGTGGCCACCGGTTCCGAGCTGGCGTGGCTGTGACCGGGAAGGTCGGCGCGTGGCCGTTCGTACGCCTCAAGCTGCGCCTGACCGCCAACGGCCTGCGCGGCCGTTCCACTCGGATCGCCCTGTTCGTGCTGGGTGTGGTGTTCGCCGGTTTCTTCGCGATCGCCGGCTACTCGTCGTTCGCCATTCCCGGCGTGCTCGACAGCCTCTTCGCCGCCGAGTCCGCACTTCCGCTGGGCGGCGCCACCCTGATCCTGGGCTGGCTGTTCCTCCCGCTGGTCTTCTTCGGCGTGGACGAGTCCCTCGACCCGGCCCGCTTCGCCCTGCTCCCGCTGCCCCGCCGCACCCTGATCACCGGCCTGTTCGCCGCGGCCCTGGCCGGCCTCCCGGCGCTGGCCACCCTGGCCGCCAGCGCCGGCATGGTCGACACCGTGGCCCGGCTGGGCGGCCCCGCCGCGGCGGCCGCGCAGGCCGTCGGCATCCTGCTCGGCCTGCTCCTGTGCGTGGCCGTGAGCCGCGCGGTGACCAGCGCATTCGCCACCGCGTTGCGCTCGCGCCGGTCCCGCGACCTGGCCGCGATCTCACTGGCCCTGCTGGCCGCCGCGATCGGTCCCCTGCAGCTGGCGGCTCTGGCCGGAGCCCAGCGCGCCGACTGGGACACGGTCGCGGCGGTGTCCCGAGTGGTCGCCTGGACGCCACTGGGAGCGCCGTACTCCCTCGGTCTTGATGTGGCCGCCGGCCGGGCCTGGCAGGTCCCGCTGAAGCTGCTGATCAGCCTGGCGGCAATCGCCGCCCTGCTGTGGTGGTGGAGCCGGACGGTGGAGAGCGCGATGGTCGGCATCGCCGGCGCCAGCAGCCGCCGCACCTCGACCAGCACCCGTTCCCCGGTCGACCTGCTGCTGTTCCGCCGGGCCCCACGCACCCGCTTCGGCGCCCTGGTGTCCCGCGAGATCCGTTACTGGTGGCGCGACGCCAAACGCCGGGCCAACCTGATCACCTTCTCGGTGGCGGCCCTGTTCCTGCCGATCTCCCTGGCCGTGAGCGCAAGCGCGCCGGGCGGCATGACCATCTTCGTCGGAGTCCTGGCTGCCCTGGCCCTGGCCAACCAGTTCGGCTTCGACGGCACGGCCTACGCCGCCAACATCACCACCGGCGTCCCCGGCCGGCTGGAGATCAACTCCCGCGCGCTGGCCCACGCGATCTACACGATCCCGATGCTGCTGGCGACGGCCGTGCTGATCACGCTGCTGTCCGGCAACCCGGCCCGGCTGCCCGGCACGCTGGGCCTGCTGCTGGCGGCCTACGGCGTAGGCCTGGGCCTGGTTCTCCCGCTTTCCATCCGAGCCGCGTACGCCCTACCCGACACCCCGAACCCGTTCGCGATGTCCTCGGGCGGCGGCGCCACCAAGGGTTTCCTGGCCCTGGGCGTCCTGCTGGCCGGCGTGCTGATCAGCCTCCCGCTGCAGGTGATATCCCTGTTCATAGCCCCGATCTGGCTGTGGATAGGCCTCCCGGTAGGCATCGCCTACGGCACAGCCGCCTACTTGATCGGCTCCAACGTGGCCGCCACCCAGCTAGACAAACGAATGCCCGAGCTCCTGACCGCCATCACCCCAAACCGCTGACGTCGACTTGGCCCGGGCGACTGCCCTTGGTCAGGTCGAGGATGGCTATGGGGTTGGTGAAAGGGTCCTCGAGGATGGCGCACCAACCCACCTCTATCTCGAACGGCGGGGTTCGGACTCTGCCTGGCCAGGTGGCTGCGGCCTCTCGGGCGTCGTCCACCAGGTAGTGGACGGGGCAGTCGGGTGGGAGGTGCAGGGTGTGCAGGACCAACTCGGCGTCTGTCTCCGGGAAGCCCAGGCCCACCGAGGTCTCGTCTCGCCACAGCTCCTGCAGGCCCATCGAGTCGACATAGAAGGCCACGCCGGCGTTCAGGTCTGGCACTCGGAGCATTACGCAGTCGATCTTTCGGAGCACGTGTCCTCCTTATGCCGGACTAATCGAGGCTGACGGCTTTGAGGCTTGTCCTGGTGGCGGTGTAGATGAACGGGCCCGGCTTCGTCAGTAGATCGGTGAATGACCGCCACTGCGACATGACGATTTCGAGCTGTTCGAACGTTCCTCGGGCATCCCGGCCGGACAGCGCGACCATGCGCGCGCCGTTGTCACGTACAGCGACGATCTCGCGGCGGTTCTCTTGGATATGCCGGTCTCGGGAGATGATCAGCCACCGGTTCCGGGCAACGACCGGGATCCACTCGGTGTCTTTGGCGTGCGGTGACGCGATTGGACATGGCGGCCGCTCACGCTTGTGGATCAATCGTCCGGGATCGCCGGGATAGGTCAGGTCCGCGCGAAGAGTCGCGAGAAGGTGCGCGAGGCCGAGAACGTCAGCGTCCAGGTAATAGGTGACCTCGGCCGGCTTGACCCGACTCACGCCGCGGCTCGCTGCGCGTTCTCGTACGACAGTGCCCAGCGCACGTCGGCGACCTCGAGCCGGTAGTCATCAGCGATCGACTCGACGTCTTCGCCTGCGTCGTCGTGCTCCCAGATCACCTCGGTGCTGATGCCCTTGATCGCCGGCTTGCCGAATCTGACATCCGGATCGATCCGCACCGGGGACCGCGGGTTGGGGTCGGGCCGGTAAGCGACTGCCACGTCACCATCCCACTCGACGCGCTGGATGAACGCCTCGCCGGGCAGAGTCAGCATGGCTTGACCGTTGATCACGGAGACGAGATAGAACTCAGCGCCGAGTTGGGCGGAGGTCTGTGCGTCGTAGACGAGACTGCGACCCGAGACGAGCGGGCGCCGGTCGGCGAGCGGGTAGGGCACGCCGAATTGCTCGCGAAGCTCGTCGATGAACTTGCGGAGTTCCGCCATGGGTACGTTGCGGTTGCGATATTCGCTGAGCCAACCAGCTTCGACAAACTCGGCCCACGTAACGACACGCTGGCCCCGCGGTTCCGGCCGGATGATCGGCTTGTAGGCCACGCCACGACGAGTGCCGCCCTCAAGCCAGTAGTGCAGCGTCGACTGCGGAACCGCCAGCAGCCTTGCTGCCATCGCTTCCGAGTACATCTCGCGGTCCAGAACGCTCGCCACGGAAGCATCCTTGCATCACTCGCTAAATCCTGGGTTCGGTTATCCACAGGGGGCCGCGTGGCCGGATGGCGGGGGACGGTCCGGTGTTGCAGGAGGCTTGTCCCCTGGGCGGGACGGTGTTCCTGCGGTTGAGGGCTGGGATGCCCGTACCTTTATGGGCGTTTTCTCAAGCCTTCTCGGCGGACGAAGATGACTCTTCGCTCTATCGCGTCGCCGGATGGGCCCAGGACGTAGCCGTCTATCCACAGCCAGCCGTCGTAGGTGATGCGGGGGTCTACCCGGATCACGCGGAAGGTCAGGGAGCGTTCGCCCTGGAACTGGACGCTGGCGGCACCGCCTACGTAAAGGACGTCGCCCGGCTGCGGCAACGCCTCAGTCATCCCGGTGACTCCCCATGTTGGCCTGTACGTACGTGTGCATGGAGGGGATTAGGTTACACAAAGAGTGTAAAAAGTTGTAACCGAAAGTGGCCGTACCAGAATGGCCTGGTGACCAGTGACGGGCCGGGCGGCCGGATTCATATGAGCGACCCCTTCGCCACGCCGGAGGAGGAGAAGTCGGCGGTTCGGCGGCTGCGTGGGCGGCTCGCCTCGCCGGTCACGCTGTGGACGGCGCCGGGGCCGGCCGGACTCACCGTGTCGTCGATGCTCGTTGCGGACGGCGACCCGGGGCGCGTTCTCGGGCTGATCGACGAGGAGAGCGAGCTCTGGGATGCCGTCGAAATGTCCGGAAAATTCGCGGTAGCGCCTCTCGCGCCGGCCGATCGGCAGCTGGCTGACCGATTTGCCGGCCTGATGCCCTCGCCGGGTGGGCTCTTCGTCGGCCAGACCTGGCAACAGACCGACTACGGGCCGGTGCGCGCCGGGCTGTGGGCCGGTTGTCGCCTGGTCAGCAGCCGGCCCTGCGGGTGGGCGCTGCTGGTCGAGGGGGTGATCGAAACGATCTCCGCCGATGCGCCGACCGCGCCGCTGATCCACTACCGGGGGCGGTACCGCGAGCTGGGCTGAGTGCCCACTCGGCGCAGTCAGACCACCACTCGGCGCAGGGTCCGACCGGGCTCTGCCGTGATGCCGCAGGTCTTCGTACGTTCCCGGAAAAGTCCGCCCCCACGAAGGTGGTGAATCCCGGTGACGACAGAAGTTCCTGCCTCGTCTTCCACCGAGAGATACCGGGCCGTTCAGCAGTCCGAGGAATTCCAGCGCCTGCGGCGCAAGCTGCGCAACTTCATCTTCCCGATGACCGTCGCGTTCTTCCTCTGGTACCTGCTGTACGTCCTGCTCTCCGCATACGCCCGCGGTTTCATGAGCGTGAAGATCGTCGGCAACATCAACATTGCCCTGGTCTTCGGCCTGTTGCAGTTCGTTTCGACGTTCCTGATCGCCTGGTACTACTCGCGCTACGCCAACCGCGAGCTCGACCCGATCGCCGATGAGATCAAGGCCAGGTTGGCCCGCGAAGACGCCGAGTCCGGCACCGGGAGCGCCGAGTGATGCAGAGCCACACCTCTCTCCTGGCTGCCGAGGCCACCGCCTCCGGCTCCCGCGGACTCACCATCACGCTGTTCCTGATCTTCGTGGCGATCACCCTGGCGATCACCATCTGGGCCAGCCGGCAGACCAAGACCGCCACCGACTTCTACGCCGGCGGCCGGCAGTTCACCGGCTTCCAGAACGGCATGGCGATCGGCGGCGACTACATGTCGGCGGCGTCCTTCCTGGGCATCGCCGGCCTGATCGCGCTGTACGGCTACGACGGCTTCCTCTACTCGATCGGCTTCCTGGTGGCCTGGCTGGTGGCGTTGCTGCTGGTCGCCGAGTTCCTGCGGAACTCGGGCCGCTACACGATGGCCGACGTGCTGGCCTTCCGGATGCGCCAGCGCCCGGTACGCACCGCGGCCAGCGTCTCCACCATCGTGGTGTCGATCTTCTACCTGATCGCCCAGATGGTCGGCGCGGGCGCACTGGTCTCGCTGCTGCTCGGCATCAAGCCCGGCCAGACGTTCCTGGGCATGGACGCCGACACCGCCAAGGTCGCCACGATCATCCTGGTCGGCGCCCTGATGATCGTCTACGTGGTCGTCGGTGGCATGAAGGGCACCACGTACGTGCAGATCGTGAAGGCGTTCATGCTGATGATCGGCGCCTTCGTGATGGTCATCCTGGTGCTGGCGCACTACAAGTTCAACCTGTCCGCCCTGCTCGGTGACGCCGCCGAACAGTCCGGCAAGGGAGCCGCCTTCCTCGAACCAGGCCTGAGATACGGCGTGGAGACGGCCGGCGACGCGACCAAGACCTTCTACAGCAAGATGGACCTGATCTCGCTGGGCATCGCGCTGGTGCTCGGCACGGCCGGTCTGCCGCACATCCTGACCCGCTTCTACACGGTGCCGACCAGCCGGATCGCCCGTAAGAGCGTGCTCTGGGCGATCGGCATCATCGGCACGTTCTACCTGTTCACCCTGGCCCTCGGCTTCGGCGCGGCGGCTCTGGTGGGCGGCAAGAACATCACCGCGCAGGACAAGGCCGGCAACACCGCCGCGCCGCAGCTGGCCCAGGCGCTCGGCATCGACTACCTGGGTGGCAACACCGGCGGCTCGATCCTGCTGGCGATCATCGCGGCGGTCGCGTTCGCCACGATCCTCGCGGTGGTGGCCGGCCTCACGCTGGCGTCGTCGTCGAGCGTGGCGCACGACTTCTACGCCAGTGTGATCAAGCGGGGTGCCGCTTCCGAGCGGGACGAGGTCCGGGTCGCCCGAATCTCCGCCCTGGTCATCGGCGCGGTCGCGATCCTGCTGTCGATCTTCGCGCAGAGCCTGAACGTGGCGTTCCTGGTGGCGCTGGCGTTCGCGGTAGCGGCGTCCGGCAACCTGCCGGCGATCCTCTACAGCCTGTTCTGGAAGAAGTTCAACACCTCCGGGGCGCTGTGGGCGATCTACGGCGGCCTGATCAGCGCCGTGGTGCTGGTCTTCTTCTCGCCGGTGGTCTCCGGCACGCCGACGGCCATGTTCCCGCACGACGACTGGCACTGGTTCCCGCTGAACAACCCGGGCATCATCTCGATCCCGATCGGGTTCCTGTGCGGCTGGATCGGCACGGTGATCTCGAAGGAGGACGACACCGACAAGTACGCCGAGCTCGAGGTCCGGTCCCTGACCGGGCACGGAGCGCACTGACGTTCTTGAAGAAGGGGGGAGTCACTGGGTGACTCCCCCCTTTGTGCCGTTGGAGTGTCGATCAACGGGCGAACCGGCGCGCGGTACGTAACCTTGGGACCATGTCGACGACCACCGGAAGAGCTGCCGTTCCCGGTGGCTCTCAGCAAATCCCGCCCCGCGGCAACCCCTACAGCGGCAAGAAGAAGCTTCGGCCCAAGTGGGGCCGCATCGCGCTGCTGGCCGGCCTCGCGGTTCTGATCATCGCGACCATCGTCGGCATCTCGCTGTACGGATACGCGGCCAACCTCGACGGCGACCTCAAGCGCACCGACGCGTTCAACGGGATCACCGGCGACCGGCCGGGCAAGTCCGTCGAGGGCGCGCAGAACATCCTGCTGGTCGGCAGCGACTCGCGTGATCCGGACGCCAAGGAGGACACGGCGAACGCCTGGCGCGCCGACACGCTGATCCTCATGCACGTCCCGGCCGACCATAAGTCGGCCCAGCTCATCTCGATCCCCCGGGACCTGTGGGTGGTCGTGCCCAAGAGCAACGGCGCCGCGTGCAGCGACGGCAGCCGCGCCAAGATCAACGCCTCGTTCGCGTTCGGTGGCCTGCCCCGGGCGGTGCACACCGTCGAGTGCCTCACCGACGTGAAGATCGATCACGTCATGGCGATCGACTTCGGCGGCTTCAAGGAGGTCACCGACGCGCTCGGCGGCGTCGACCTCAAGGTGGACAAGACCATCACGTCGATCCACAAGCCGCACCGGGTGTTCACCAAGGGCATGATGCACATGAACGGCGAGCAGGCGCTGGACTGGGTGCGTCAGCGCTACCAGTTCCCCCGTGGTGACTTCGACCGCCAGCGGCACCAGCAGGAGTTCCTGAAGGCCCTGATGGAGAAGGCCACGACCAGCGGCACGATCACCAACCCGGGCAAGCTCAACGACTTCCTCAAGGCGATCACCGCGGCCGTCACGGTCGACAACGACTTCTCGCTCACCGACGCCGCGACCCAGTTCCGCGACCTCCGGGGCAACAACCTCACCTTCATCACCAGCCCCAACAAGGGCAGCGAGACCATCTCCGGCCAGTCGGTGGTGGTGTCCGACCGGGACAAGGCGCTCGCCCTCTACAAGGCGGTGGCGGCCGACAAGATGAGTGACTGGATGGCCTCGAACCCGACCAAGTAACCGAACCCCTAAGCTGAAAGCGTGTTCGGACCACAAGTACCCAGCGTGACCGCTCCCGAGGTTTCGGCCGATGCCTACCTGCTCGACGTGCGTGAGCCCGACGAGTGGGCGGCCGGCCACGCGCCCGGCGCTCACCACCTGCCGATGATGGAGATCCCGCCGCGGATGGCCGAGGTGCCCAACGATGTCGAGGTCGTGGTGGTGTGCCGTTCCGGCGGCCGCTCCGGCCAGGTCGTCTCGTACCTGATGAACAACGGCTGGGACAACGTCCGCAACCTCGACGGCGGGATGCAGTCGTGGGCCGCGGTCGGCCGCGAGGTGGTCAGCGAGAACGGGCAACCGGCCCGGGTGCTATGAACAGACCGTTCGTCTTCGCGCACCGTGGGGGCGCGGATGCTCTGCCCGAGCACACACTCGGGGCGTACATGCGCGCCATCGAAGAGGGTGCCGACGGGCTGGAGTGCGACGTCCGGCTCACCCGCGACGGTCACCTGGTCTGCGTGCACGACCGCAACCTCAAGCGCACCAGCAACGGCCGTGGCCTGGTCAGCGCGAAGACGCTGGCCGAGCTCGAATCGCTGAACTTCGGCTCCTGGCACCCCGCCTACCCGGAGAACGAGGATCTGCCCGACCTCGGCCGGCTGCTCACCCTCGACCGGCTGCTGACGGCGGTGCGTGACTGCGGCCGGCCGGTGCACCTACTCATCGAGACCAAACACCCGTCACGCTACGGCGCCGACGTGGAGCGCAAACTGGTCGCGATGCTGCGCCGGCACGGCCTCGCCGACAACCGCCCGGACAACCTGGTCCAGGTCACCGTGATGTCGTTCGCGGCCCTGGCGCTGCGGCGCATCCGGGCGCTGGCGCCGGCCATCCCCACGGTCTACCTGCTGGAGATCCTGCCGCCCGGGGTGGGCCGTGGACGGCTGCCGTTCGGTGCCCGCGTCGCCGGGCCGGGCGTCGGCCTGGTGCGGTCCAAACCCGGCCTGGTGCCGGCCCTCAAACAGGCCGGCCATCGGGTGTACGTGTGGACCGTCAACGAGCCCGACGAGCTGGAACTGGTGCTGGAACACGAGGTCGACGGTGTGATCAGCGACCGCCCGAAGTTCGTGCTGGACCGGCTGGCCCAGGTGTGACGTCCGCCACGGTACGGTGAATCCGAGCAAGATCCGCGTCTCCCCATCTGCCGAAAACGAAGGAAGCGAGGCAGACTCGCAGACATGCCGGACCGTCCCGACTACACCGCGCTGACCCGGGGTCAGATCGCGGTCCTCGATCGGCTCAACGCCGGCGAGACGGGCCTGCCCGTGGTGCAGCGCATCGTTCGTCTCGCCGAAGAGGTGCTGGGCGGCCTCGGGGCCGGCTTCGTGGAATATTCGCCCGGCCACGGCCGCGTGGTGGCCGCCAGCGGCACCTGCGTCCCGGCGGTCGGCCGCCGCGTCGCACCCACGTCGGTCGACGAGCTCAACGAGGTCTTCGGCGACCCGAGCCGGGTGATCGGCGTCCGCTGCCAGGCCGGCAGCACCGCCGTCGGCTCCCTGCACGTCTATTTCGGCGAACAGAACGACAAACCCGGCCCGGAGCATCGCGGAGTGCTCGAGCTGCTGGCCGCCCTCCTCGGCCGGCTCTACGCCGCGCAGCGCGAACTCGCGGCCGGTGGCGACCAGGCCCGCCGGCAGGAGAACCGCGACCTGTGGGTGGCGGTGACCAGCCACGAGCTGCGCACCCCGGTGACGGTTATCAAGGGCTACGCGGACACCCTCACCAACCACTGGGAGACCCTCGGCGAGGCCGGCCGTCAGGAGGCCGTCCGGGTCATCGGCACCCGGGCCGGCGAGTTGGCCCGGCTGGTCGACCGGCTGCTCTCGGCCACCAGCGAGGACGGCGAGATCGGCGGGACCGAGGCCGGGCCGTTCGACCTGCCCGAGACGCTGCGCGGGGCCGTCGACGAACTGCCCGCCGATCTGCGCCGGCGGATCAAGCTGGGCGATCTGCCGGCCGAGCTGCCCAAGGCGTACGGGGATCGCGACTCGATCGCCACCATCCTCACCGAGCTGGCCACCAACGCCGAGAAGAACTCGGCGCCGGACACCCTGATCGAGCTGTGCGCGGCCGTCGACGGGGAAACCCTGCGCTTCCGGATCGCCGATCGGGGCATCGGCATCCGCCCGGAACACGTCGAGCGGGCCTTCGAACGCTACTGGCAGGCCGAGGGCGGCGAGCGACGCCGTCATCCGGGCGCGGGCCTGGGCCTCTACCTGGTGCGACGGCTGGTGGAACGGCAGCAGGGCTGGGTTTCGCTGCGCCCGCGCGAGGGCGGCGGCACCACCGCCGAGGTCCGCCTGCCGCGCGCCTGAATTTCTCTTTGCGGGCGTAACGCCTAGGCTGTCTCGCCGTGAGCAAGCGTCGCCAAACGGCACCCAAACGTGAAAAGGTCCGCGACATCTTCGTGGCCCGTCCGTTCGAAGGCCTAGCCGACGAGCCGGAGTGGATCGCCCTGCGTGAGCTGGTCCCGGCCGCCTCGGCGCCGCTGACCCTCAAACCCGAGATCATCGAGGAGTACGGCGACCGCCCGGTCACCCTGTCGACCGTGCTGCCGATGGCCTGGCCGGCGATGACCCGCAGCGACGGCCGGGTGTTCATCGGCCTCCAGCGGCACGTGCAGTCCGGCGATGTCTCCCGCGACCTGACGGTGGCGATCCTGGCCGCGCTGGGCACCGAGCCCGGCGGCACGGTGTCGGTGCCGGCACTGCCCGGTCAGGGCCCGCGCCTGCAGGACATCCTGGTCGACGGCCCGCTCGAGATCACCATGCACGACGGCTTCGAGTACTGGCTGGACGCCGACCAGGCCGAGGACCCGAACGTCAAGGCGTCCCTGGAACGGGCCAACGCGTCGATCTACCCGACCGTCCGGCTGGCCGCCGGCCGCGCCGCGTACTGGTGCCGGGTGGCGCCGGACAAGGGTCACGTGCGCTGGGTGCTGCCCGAGGCGGAGGACCAGGCGCTGGACGCCCTGGCCCGGCTGTCCGCGGCCGGCGACCTGCTGCTGGGCGAGAAGACCAAGTTCGCCGGCATGTTCCGGGCGCACGGTCTGCTGGTGCCGGTCTGGGACATCCCGGGCGAGCCGGAGGCGGCCGACTGGGAGGCCCCGCTGGCCGATTTCGCCAAGCGGTACGCCGACATCCTGGCCGAGACCGGCCCGCTCGACGCCGACGCCCGGCGCGCCAAGCAGGGCCTGATCGGTCGCCAGCTCACCCTGCGATGACCTTCCGGTTCGACGGCGACGAGCTGGACCGTTCCGTCTGGGTGCCCTGGTACCTGCCACATTGGAGTTCACGCGCGCAGTCCGCCGCCACCTACTCGGTCGGCGGCGGCTCGCTGCGCCTGAGTATTCCTGCGGACCAGCCGTTGTGGGCTCCGGAGGTGCATCCGACACCGCTGCGGGTGTCCGGCATCCAGAGCGCCAACTTCTCCGGGCCGGTCGGCAGCACGCTCGGCGGGCAGCCGTTCCTCGACCACCAGCAGGTGCGCGAGGAGCAGCCGGAGTTCTGGGGCTGCACGCCGCTCTACGGCGACATCTCGATCCGGATGCGCGGCGTGATCTCGCCGCGCACGATGGTCGCGTTCTGGCTCTCCGGCGTCGAGGACGTGCCCGAACACTCGGGCGAGATCTGCGTGATGGAGGTCTTCGGCAGCCGCCCGCAGGGCATCGGGATGGGGCTGCACCGCTTCCGCGACCCGAACCTGACCGAGGACTGGTCGGTGGTCGATCTTCCGATCGACGTTTCCGCCTTCCATACGTACGGGGTCAGGTGGCGGCCGGGATCCTTGGAGTTCACCGTCGACGGCGAGCTGGTCAAACGCGTCGACCAGGCGCCTTCGTACCCCGTACAGCTCGAGATCGCGGTCTTTGATTTTCCGGACAAGCCGGGCCCGTTCGAGGTTCCCGAGTTGATCGTGTCCGAGGTCTCGGTCAGCTGACCAGCGGGGCCCGCTCGACCGGGCAGCTCATGCAGCGTGGGCCGCCGCGGCCGCTGCCGAGTTCCGAGCCGCTGATCCGGACCACTTCGATGCCGGCCCGTTCCAGCTGGGCGTTGGTCTCGATGTTGCGCTCGTAGGCCACACACAGCCGCGGCGCGATGGCCAGGGTGTTGTTGCCGTCGTCCCACTGCTCGCGCTCGGCGGTCACCGGGTCCAGACCGGTATCGATTATCCGCAACCGCTCGATCCCCATCGCCTCGGCGGCGGCCTCCAGGAACGGGCGCGGGGCCAGGGCCCGCGGTTCGCCGCCGGCGTCCGGCTGCACGGTGTACGCCCGGAGCGTGTCGGCGATGTTCGGGTACATCACCACCGCGTCGATGTCGACCATCGTGCAGACGGTGTCGAGGTGCATGGTGGCCCGCTCCTGGGCGATCGGCACCACCAGGATGGTGTGCGCGAGCCCGGCCGCGAAGACTCGCCGGGCCAGCCGCTCGGCACCGGCCGGCGTGGTGCGCTCGCCGACCCCGATGGCCAGCACGTCCGGCGCCAGCACCAGCACGTCCCCGCCCTCGACGTGCTCGAGCGCCGGGTCGTAGAGCAGTTCCACCCCGGCGAACCGTGGGTGGTAGCGGTAGATGGCCCGGGTCAGCGTGGTCTCCCGCTGCCGGGCCGGCATGGCCAGGCTGGTCACCGCCACCCGGTCGCGCACCCACACCGACGAGTCCCGGGTGAACAGCAGGTTGGGCAGCGGATCGATGATGAAGTCGTGGTCGTCCATCAGCTCGTAGACCAGGCCGCCCGGCCCCGGCTTCAGCTCCTGGTGCGCCAGGCCGGCCATCAGCACCTCAGCCAGCCGGCGGGGGTCCTGGTCGGCCAGGTAGCGGCCGACCGAAGAGCGCAGGGTGTCGCCGAGCCGGCGGTCGTCGAGCACGGCCGCGGTGAGCTCCTGCCGGGCGTCCGCGACCGCCAGGGTCTCGGTCAGCAGATCGGCGAGATAGAGCACCTCGACGCCGCGTTCGCGCAGCGCGTCGGCGAACCGGTCGTGCTCCTCCTGGGCCCGGCCGACCCACGGGATCCCGTCGAAGAGCAGCGAGTCGTTGTTCCGCGGAGTGAGCCGGGCGAGCTCCGCGCCGGGCCGGTGGAGCAGGACGGTACGCAGCGGGCTGACTTCACTGTCGACGTAGTTCACCCCGGTACTCCTCGCGTTCGTCTGATGACGTTCTGACTAGATCATGAGACATCGGTGCGCGCGAGCGTAGGTGAGGCTAACTTTGTGCTTGAAGCTGCCGAACCGGGGAGAGAACGCCGCTATGCACTATCCGCAAGAAAAATTTGCGCGTGAATGCGGCATTCATCCCCACTCACTCGTCTCTCTTTCGCCCCGATGTCTTGCCTCCGTGTGGGGTCGTACACGTACGGTAGTGAAAAGAGAGCCCGAAGAGACCTTTTGCCGGAGGTCGCAGTGACTGTCTTCCCGCGCCCAGCCCTACCAGTGTCGACGAAGGCGCTACCTACCCTCGATCGCCCCGTCGTCCCAACCTCACCACTTGACGGAACGGCTCGCCCGTCTCCCGCCGAGTGGGCCCGTCGCCGTCGAGCCGACCGCGACGCCCGCCGCCTCGAAGCTGCCGGGAACCGGGCCTTGACCCGTCTCGACCGCCTCGGACCCAACTGGCACATCGTGGACTGGCCGCGCACTGATGCGCAGGGCTTCTACGAACCCGACCTCGCCGACGACCGCGCCGGCTTCCTGGCCATCGGGCCGGGCGGCATCTACGCGGTAACCGTTGCCGATCACGGCCGTTCCCGGGTGCTCATCGCCGGTGACGTCGTGCAGATCAACGGCAAGCGCCCGGCCTACATCGCCGAGGCCCGCCGCGAGGCTCGCCGCGCCAGCAAGGCACTCTCCGCCGCGGTCGGCCTGTCCGTGCCGGTCACCCCTGTGCTGACCTTCGTCGGCAACGGCGTGATCAGCGTGCATGGCCTGCCGAAGGAGGTCCTCGTCTCGACGGACAAGGAACTCGACCGGCTACTCATCGCGGGTGGCGCGCGCATCTCGCCGGCCACCGCCAGCAAGCTTTCAGCCGTCGCACATCACCCCGGGACCTGGGCAAATGCGCCCTATCGCCCGGCCGGTGACTACCGGTGGCACCCCGACGGACAAACGGCCGCTGACAAGCGTCCGGCACGCCGGTAACGTTCCTTCAGTGCAGTCGGCGGGTTGACGCCGCGGCCCCGTGATTCACGGCCGTGGCGTCCGCCCCCGCGAAGGAGCGAGGAGGACGGGGTGGGACACATCGAGCTCTCGCTCTCGGGAGGGTTCGTGCCCCAGGCACGCACGCCCGCCGAGGCCGAGTTCGTCCCGAGCGTCGAGCGGTGGACGTCGACGGTGGCCACGGCTCCCGAGCCGTGTCTGGTGATCGACTCCGCCGCCAAGATCCTGGCGATGTCGGCCTCGTGCAGCGAGCTGTTCGGGCTGGGCAAGCCGGCCGAGGTGGTCGGCCAGACGCTCGGTGAGGCACTTCGCCTGATCGACTTCACGGCCGTCGCCAGCCGGCTGGACGAGTCGGACGTGGAAAAAATCCCGCCTCTGCTGGCCATCCGCAGCGAGCGCCTGGCGCGCGGTCTGTTGCGCGTGGTGCCGAGCCCGGGTGAGCCGCCGCTGACCGTCGACGCGATCACGACGCCGCTTCTGCACAACGACCGGGTCGCCGGTTCGTTGACGTTCTTCTCTCCGGTGCGCTGAAATCCGCTGGTGTGGCGTTTGCCGCACCGGTGGGGGTTGGGCAAGGCACGATGCGGAAACGTAGTCTGCCAACATGCTCGATCTAGATCTGCTACCAGAGGAGTACGCGGTGTGTCGGCTGCCGGCCGGCTCGCCGATCCCGGCTTCGCTGGCCGCGGGTCCGGACGACAAGAGCGTCATCTCGCTCAGTTGGGCGCCCGACGAGTTGTCGATCATCTGCCCGGCCGACCGGGTGCCGGAGGGCGCGACGGCCGACACGGCCTGGCGATGTCTGCGCGTGGTCGGGCCGCTCGACCTGGCGCTGACCGGGGTGCTGGCCTCGCTGATCGGGCCGCTGGCGGCGGCCCGGGTCAACATCGTGACGTTCTCGACGTACACCACGGACTACCTGCTCGTGCCGACCGTCCGGCTGACCGAGGCAGTGGACACCCTCACGGCAGCGGGGCACCGCATCGCCTCCTGAGACATTCGAGCCCTACCATGTCCGCGTGTCCCCCCGCACACTCCGGTTGATCCCCATCGGCGCTCTGCTGCTGCTGAGCGCCTGCGGCACGCCGCCCAAGCCGCCGCTGAAGTCGCCGCCGCTCTACGTGAGCCCGAGTGCGGCTCCCATTTCGCTGAATCCGTCGGCGGTCGGCATCCCCGGCGTGACCTTCCCGACGCCCACCTTCGCCGCGCCCGGACCGACGTATCCGACCTATACCTACCCGACGGCGACGAGGACCACGGCCGCGCCGGAGACCGTTCCGGCCACCCCGACGCCCTCACACGCGTCCCGCTGCACCGGCTCGCCCACCGGTGACCAGATCCTCACCCTGGTCAAGGAGAAGTCCGCCATCCCCACCAACACCACGCTGCGGGTCAGCGACGGGCCGTACTGCTCCGGCGACTGGTCGTTCAGCCAGGTCGAGAGCAGCGGCACGACCGCCGATCAGGATCCGCTCCAGGTGGTGACCACCGGCCAGGACGCCGCGCTGGCACTGGTCGCGGCCGGCTCCGAGGTGTGCACCAACCGGGTCTTCACCACGGCACCACCGGGCATCCGGGTGCTGGCCTGCGGGTCCTGACTAGAATTCCGGCATGCCCGGAACGCCGCCGACTCGCTTCGTTTACCTCGGTCCGGAGGGCACCTTCACCGAGGCCGCCCTGCGCACCCTGCCCGCCGCCGAGCGCGGGATGCGCACTCCGGCCCGTAGCGTGCCCGAGGCGTTGGAGGCGGTGCGCTCCGGCGATGCCGACGCGGCCCTGGTCCCGCTGGAGAACTCGGTGGGCGGGGCCATCCCGGTCACCCTGGACGAGTTGGCCACCGGCAGCCCGCTGGTGATCACCCGAGAGGTCGTGATCCCGGTCGAGTTCCGGCTCGCGGCCCGGGAACTGATCCCGCTCGCCCGGATCCGTACGGTGGCGGCCCACCCGCAGGCCTCGGCCCAGTGCCGCAACTGGCTGCTCGCCCACCTGCCCGACGCCACCGTGGTGGACGTGCTGTCCAACGCGGCCGCCGCGATCGCCGCGGCCGCCGGGGAGTACGACGCGGCGCTGTGCGCGCCGATCGGGGTGCCCCGCAACCGGCTGACCGTGCTGGCCGACAAGGTCGCCGACCACGCCGACGCGGTCACCCGCTTCGCCCTGCTCACCCGGCCCGGCCCGGTCGGCGAGCCGACCGGCGACGACGTCACGTCGCTGGCCGTCTCGATCCGGCATGACCAGGTGGGCGCGCTGCTCGCGGTGCTGACCGAGCTTTCGGTACGCGGGATCAACCTCTCCCGCATCGAGTCCCGGCCGACCGGCGAGCAGCTCGGCACGTACGTCTTCTTCCTCGACTGCACCGGGCACGTGGCCGAGACCCGGATGGGCGAGGCCCTGCAGGGCCTGCGTCGCATCTGCGCCGAGGTGCGTTTCCTCGGCAGTTACCCGCGGCACCGGCTCACCCGCGAGGACCCGGTCCCGTCACCGCCGGGCCTGTCCGACAGCGATTTCGCCGACTCGGCCGCGTGGCTTTCCCGCCTCCGAGCCGGCGAGATCCACTAATTCCCCAGCAGGTTGCCCAGCAGACCGCCCTGCTGCTGCTGGCCGCCGCTGCCGGTGCCGGCCAGGCCGGCCGGGGGCTCCTCGGAGGGCTGGACGACGACGAAGCCCTGACCGGCGAAGCTCATCGTGAAGCGCTCGCCGGTGCTGCGGCCCAGCAGGGTGCCGAGGCCGAGCTGCTCGGCGCGGTGGTAACCGGTCTGCAGGTTGGCCGACCAGCAGATCGCGGCCTGCGGGTCGACGTAGGTGGGCTGGTCGACGCTGAGCACCACCGGGGTGCCCTTGGTGGTGACCGCGATCCGGCCGTGGCCACTGAAGACGCAGTTGAACAGGCCGGCGTTGGACATCATGCCGGCGCCGCCGACCATCTTGATGTCGTAGTTGAGGGTCGAGTCGAATGCCAGCACGTTCGTCCCGTTGATGGAGAGGGCGTCGCCCGGCTCCAGGTCGATCAGGTGGACGTCGGCGGCCGCGTTGGCGAGGAAGACATCGCCGGTGCCGCGGACCTTCATCAGCGGCACACCTTCGCCGGTGAGCTTGGACTTGATGAACTTGCCGATGCCGCCGGACCCGAGCGCCTCGAACTGGACATTGCCCTGGTAAGCGACCATCGAGCCCTGACGGGCCATGAACTCGCCGTTCAGTTCCGCCTTGAGCAGCTTGGAATTCTGCAGACGCAAACCGGGCTGGGCCGACTCCTTCTCGAGGTTCTCGGCCGAAAAGAGCTCGCTGCGCATGAACGTCCTCCTGTGTGCGATGTGGCACCAGGGTAGGACCCCCCACCAAGTCGGTGACCGGCCTTTCAGCCGGATTTCATCCCCATCCGAGCTCGTGCAGACGGTGATCGTCGATGCCGAAGTGGTGGGCGATCTCGTGCACCACGGTGATCGCGACCTCGTCGATGACGTCCGTCTCGGTGTCGCAGACCTTCAACGTGGGCAGGCGGTAGATGGTGATGCGGTCGGGCAGCACGCCCGCGTAATCCCAACCTCGATCGGTCAGCGCCGTTCCCTCATAGAGGCCGAGCAGGTCATCGCTGCCGTCGGCCGGTGCGTCCTCGACCATGAAGACCACGTTGTTCATCATCGTCAGTAACTCGACGGGCACCTCGTCGAGCGCCTCACCGACGAGTTCCTCGAAGCGTTCGCGACTCATCTCGACCGGCACAGGACCCATTGTGCGCCAGATCGGCGGGCACGCCGGTGCTGCCGATGCGGTCAGGGATCCGACAGCAAGCCCTGCCCGCACCGGCGGGTGTGTCCGGCCGGTCAGGCCAGCTTCGCGGAGAGCGTGATCTCGGTGCCCGGGGCGAGCAGCCGGGAGATCGGGCAGCCCTCCTTGGCGGCCTGGGCGATCTTCTGGAACTCGGAGTCGTCGATGCCGGCCACGGTGCCGACGGTCTCCAGGTCGATCCGGGTGACGCTGAAGCCGGCGTCGGTCTTGTCGAAGTGGAGCTTGGCGACGGTCTCCACCGAGGTGCCGGTGTAGCCCGCGTCGGCGAGCGCCTTCGAGAACGCCATCGAGAAGCAGCCGGAGTGCGCGGCGGCGATCAGCTCCTCGGGGTTCGTCCCCTCGCCCTCCTCGAAGCGCGACTTGAACGAGTAGTTCCCCTGGTAACCGCCCTTACCGGTCTTGATCGTGCCGGAACCTTCGGTGAGGTTCCCATCCCAGTGGGCCGTAGCAGTGCGAATAGGCATATCCGAAACGCTAGTCCATCGGACGGCCGGTGGCCGCTCGACCGGGTACGGGCCATCATGGTTCACATGCCACCGGAGCGCGGTCCGATCGACTTAGACCCATCGCCGCCCACTGGATCTCCTACCGACGATGTTGTTGAGTTCGGCGCGGAGACGACACCTCGCCGACGTCGCTGGAACGCGACCGGCATCGGCCAGCACCTGGCCGGTGACCGGCGGCTGGTCCCGGTGGCCGCGGCGCTCGGCGCGGTCGCCCTGCTCGCCTCGCTGGTCTCCGAGTGGCAGGTCACCACGGTCGACGCGGCGGTGTTCGGCTCCGAGAACGACGTCGGCGACAGGCTGGTGCCGACCGACCTCACCGACCTCGGCGCCTTCGGGGCCGCCATCCTGGTCGGCCTGTTCCCGCTGGTGGTCAGCGTGGTGCTGACCATGTTCGGGCCACCGGCCGGGCGCCGCTGGGCGCGACTCGCCGGGCTCAGCGTGGGCGGCACCCTGCTCGGCCTGCTCTTCGCGCTGGCCGTCTCGCTGGGCGGCCAGAGCCGGGTGGTGCCCTACCTCTATTCCATGTCGATGAACCCCGACCAGATGCAGATCGGGTACGGGCGTGGCCTGTGGTGCGCGTTCGCCGGCGTCGGCTTCGCGGTGCTCGCGCTCTACCTGGCCGATCGGCACACCCCGGCCCCGGTCGCCGATGAGCCGGCCGCGGAAGAACCGCCGGCCGTGTGGTCGTGGCGCCGGCCGTCCGGCGCAGACGAGCAGGTGGTCCCCGATGCTCCACTGGAGCTGACGGTCGGACCGGCCAAGCCGTTCACCCTGCTCCGCGACGACCGCGACAAGCCCAGCGGATCGTGACGAGAGGGGATACTCGGGTGCTGACCGGGACGGGTCGCCGGTAGGCTCGGCAATCGTGATTGACCTGCGTCTGCTCCGCGAGGACCCCG
Source organism: Paractinoplanes tereljensis (assembly GCF_016862435.1). Classification (GTDB taxonomy): domain Bacteria; phylum Actinomycetota; class Actinomycetes; order Mycobacteriales; family Micromonosporaceae; genus Actinoplanes; species Actinoplanes tereljensis. The sequence continues at coordinate 72,300 of NZ_BOMY01000050.1, read as the reverse complement.
AGCTGATCCGTGCCAGCCAGCGAGTGCGCGGCGAGTCCACCGAGCTGGTGGATTCCCTGCTGCGCGCCGACGAGGAGCGCCGAGCCGCCACCCAGCGGTTCGAGACGATCCGGGCCGAGCAGAAATCGCTGAGTAAGCAGGTGCCGAAGGCCTCCGGCGACGAGAAGGTGGCGCTGCTGGCCCGCACCAAGGAGCTGGCCGCCGAGGTCAAGACGACCGAGGCCGCCGCATCGGCCGCTGCTGAGACGCTGCGCCTGGCCCACCTGGCCGTGCCCAACATCGTGCAGGACGGCACGCCGCCCGGTGGCGAAGACGACTTCGTCGTGCTGCGCGAAGTCGGCGACCGGCCGGCCATCGACAACCCGAAGGACCACCTCGAGATCGGCGAGGCCCTCAAGGCCATCGACACCGAGCGTGGCGCCAAGGTGTCCGGCTCGCGGTTCTACTTCCTCACCGGGGTGGGCGCGCTGCTCCAGCTCGGCCTCCTGCAGATGGCGATCGCCCAGGCGGTGGAGTACGGCTTCACTCCGTCGATCACCCCGTCGCTGGTCAAGCCGGAGTCGATGGAGGGCACCGGCTTCCTCGGCGCGCACGCCAGCGAGATCTACCGGCTCGAGGCCGACGATCTCTACCTGGTCGGTACGTCGGAGGTAGCCCTGGCGGCGTACCACTCGAATGAGATCTTGGATCTCGAAGCCGGACCGAGCCGCTTCGCCGGATGGTCGTCGTGTTACCGCCGGGAGGCGGGGTCCTACGGCAAGGACGTGCGCGGCATCCTCCGGGTGCATCAGTTCGACAAGGTGGAGATGTTCTCCTTCTGCAAGCCGGAGCAGGCCGCCGACGAGCACCTGAAACTCCTGGCCATGGAGGAGGAGATGCTGGCCAAGGTCGAGATTCCGTACCGGGTGATCGACGTGGCCGGCGGCGACCTCGGGTCGAGTGCCTCGCGCAAGTTCGACTGTGAGGCGTGGGTGCCGTCGCAGGGCCTCTACCGCGAGGTCACCTCGACGTCGAACTGCACGACGTTCCAGGCGCGGCGGCTCAACATCCGCTACCGCGACGCGGACGGCAAGCCGCAGACCGCGGCGACCCTGAACGGGACGCTCGCCACCACCCGCTGGCTGATTCCGATCCTGGAGAACCACCAGCAGCCGGACGGTTCGGTGCGGGTGCCGAAGGCGCTGCAGCCCTACCTCGGCGGCCGCGACATCCTCGAACCCGTTCGCTAACGGTTAATACACCCGCCCGCTACCGGAAGTAATAGCAGCAGGTAGTTGGGCGGGTGTAACGTTTTCCTTCCGCCCTCCGCGGGGGTTCACACCCTCGGAGGTGACCGATGGTCAAGCCTGGACTCCCCAAGCTGATCGCGACGGATCTCGACGGCACGCTGGTGCGCAGTGACGACACCGTGTCCGCCTACACCCATGAGGTTCTCGAACGGGTCCGGGCCGCCGGCATCCGGATCGTGGGTGCCACCGGCCGCGGGCCGCGTCTCACCTCGCTCACCCGTAACGACATCCGGGTGGCCGACTTCCTGGTGCTGGCCCAGGGTGGCTGGGTGCTCGACCAGGCCGAATCGGCCTACCTGCTGCGGTCCCGGCTCGCCGGCCCGGTGCTGTCGACCGTGCTGGCCGATCTCGAGGCCGAGGTCGGTGCGCTGTCGGTGATGGTCGAGGCGCTCGAGCACGACGATTCGCCGCTGTGGGGCGACTACGACCCGACCTGGCGCTACCCGGTGGTGGTCGAGCGGCGCGAGCGCGCCGACTGCCTCACCGGCGACGTGATCAAGGCGTTCGCCCGGTCCTTCGACTACCACGTGGACGACCTGCTCGAGGTGGCCCGGCGGATCGTGCCGCCGCACGTGGCCTCGGTCACCCAGGCGGGCCTCAACTACGTGGAGATCTGCCCGGCGAACGTGGACAAAGGCACCGGTCTCTCGGTCGTGGCCCAGGCCGTCGGCGTCGATCCGCGGGACGTCCTCGTCTTCGGCGACATGCCCAATGACCTGCCGATGTTCGCGTGGGCCGGGTGGAGCCGAGTGGCGGTCGCCAATGCCCATCCAGCCCTGATGGCGGTGGCCGACGAGGTGACCCTGTCGAACGACGAGGATGGGGTGGCCGTCTATCTCGACAAGTTACTGTCGAGGTGATGCACCCCTTTCGGCTTGTCGCCTCCGACATCGACGGCACCCTGATCCACAGCGACGGCACGCTGAGCAAGGGCACCCTCGACGTGATCCACGCTCTCCCCGTCCCCTTCGTGCTGGTGACCGGCCGTCCGGTCCGCTGGCTTCGGCAGCTCTACGACCAGATGCCGGAGCCGGTTCCGGCGATCTGCGCCAACGGCGCGGTCGTCTACGACCCCACCACTGACACAGTTCTGCGCGCCGACCCGCTCGATACCGAGCTGCTGACCGACGTCATCAAGCGCCTTCGTGATGCCATCCCCGACATCACGCTGGCGGTGGAGGTCGAAGAAGGCAGATCTTTCTGGTACGAGGAGGCCTGGCCGCTGAACTGGGCCGGTAAGGATCACTCGCTCCGGGCCATCGCGGCCCCGGACGAACTGACCTCGGTGCCGGCCGTCAAGCTGCTGGTCCGCTCGGCCAACCACGGTGCCGACGAGTTCCACGAGCTGGTCAGCGGCGTGCTGGGGGAGCTCGCCACGGTCACCCACTCGTCCCGCAGCGCGCTGGTGGAGATCTCGGCGGCCGGGGTGACCAAGGCGGCCGGGCTGGCCTGGCTGTGCGAGCGCGAGGGGATCGACGCGAGCGAGGTGCTGGCCTTCGGCGACATGCCGAACGACATCCCGCTGCTGTCCTGGGCCGGCCGCTCGGTGGCGATGGCCAACGCCCACCCCGCCGTCCGCGCGGTGGCCGACGAGGTGGGACTCACGAACGACGAGGACGGGGTCGCGCGTTATCTGCGCGACGCCTTCGACCTCTAGAGATATTGCCCGGTGGGGGCTTCGCCGGGGTTCTGCGGCTGCCCCGGCATGGCCGGGAGGCGACCCATCGGTAACGCCGGCCGGCCACCGGCGCCGCCACGCATCTGCTCGAGCTGGAGCCGGGCCGCCATCTGCTGGGCGACCAGCGCGGCCTGAATGCCGTGGAAGAGGCCCTCGAGCCAGCCGACCAGCTGGGCTTGGGCGATGCGCAGCTCGGACTCGCTCGGCGGGGTGTCGCCCTCGAACGGCAGCGACAGCCGCTCCAGCTCCTCGCGCAGCTCCGGAGCGAGACCGTCCTCGAGCTCGATGATCGACCGCTGGTGGATCTCGCGCAGCCGGCCACGGCTCGCCTCGTCGAGCGGAGCGGCCCGCACCTCCTCGAGCAGCTGCTTGATCATGCTGCCGATCCGCATGACCTTCGCCGGCTGCTCGATCAGGTTGCCGGGCTCCTCGGGGCTCAGGGTGCCGTCGGACTCGATCGTGCCCATCGGACGCCCATCGGGTCCGACCACGATGACGGAGCCGTCTTCCTGCTTCTCCGCGGTGCGATTGTCATCGGTCATGCGTTCCATCTTCCCGCACCGGTTTGAGTACTCGTCACCGGCGTAGCTCGGCCACCGCGCATTTGACGCTGCCGCCGCCCCGCTTCAGCTCGGTCAACTCGACGTGAACCGGGTGATATCCGGCCGCCCGCACCTTGGCGCCCATCGCGGTCGCCTCGGTGTTGAGGATCACATGCCGGCCGTCGCTGACCAGGTTGAGCCCGAACGCCTCGGCGTCGACCCGGTCGGCCAGTACCGCGTCCGGGAAGAGCTGGGCGAGCACCCGCTGCGAGGCGGGCGAGAACGCGTCCGGGTAGTAGGTGACGTTGTGGTCGTCGAGCGCGGCCAGCGCCGTGTCCAGGTGGTAATAGGCGGGATCGACCAGGCGGAGCGAGACAACCGGACGGCCGAGCATCTCCTGGGCCTCGGCGTGCGCGGCCGGCTCGGTGCGGAATCCGTAGCCGGCCAGGATCACGCCGCCGTGCGCTCCCGGGAGGTAGGTGAAGTCGCCTTCGCCCTCGTTGACGTGCTCGGGTGTTTTGTACGTCCAGGCGGACCGCGTGTAGAAGGCGCGGTGGGCGCCGGCCTCGTCGGCACGCTGCGGGTAGCGGAAGCGTGCGCCGTAGACGGTGCCGTCGACCGAGAAGGCGCCGTTGGCCGCGTAGACCATGTCGGGCAGGCCGGCCACCGGCTCGAGCACGTGCACGGTGTGGCCGAGGTCGACGAGGGTGTTACGCAGCAGGTCCCACTGTTTGACGGCCAGCGCGGCATCGACCGGGACGGTGATGTCCATCCACGGGTTGATGGCGTACTCGACCGTGAAATGCTCCGGGGGACACATGAGATATGTCCGGGTTCGCGGCAAGCGCTCCGTCTGGCTCATGAGGTAAAGCGTAGGTACGCTCGGGTGCACGAAACAGCGCGAAATCTTGTGTTCTGGAGGCGAATCGTTGCAGATGGACCCGGTCGACCAGCGAATCATTGCGTTGCTGGTTGCTGATGCACGAGCGTCGTACGCGGAGATAGGGTCCAAGGTCGCTCTTTCCGCCCCGGCCGTGAAACGGCGGGTGGATCGGCTCCGCGCCAGCGGGGTGATCAAGGGATTCACCGCGGTCATCGACCCGGCCGCCGTCGGCTGGACCACCGAGGCCTTCGTCGAGCTGTTCTGCACCGGCCGCACCACCCCGGCCCAGATCACCGTGGCCACCCGCCGGCATCCCGAGGTGATCGGCGCCTACACGGTGTCCGGGCAGGCCGACGCGCTCGTCCACCTGCGGGCCGCCGACATCGGGCATCTCGAACAGGCCCTCGAACGACTGCGGGCCGAACCGTTCGTCACCTCGACCCGCAGCATGATCGTGCTGTCCCGGCTGGTGGAGACACCGACGGTGGTGCCCGCTCCGGAGTAGGAACCTTTCGGTTTCCGCCCGCGTCCAAGCGCCCATGCGCCGTCGAATTCTGCTCTGCGCCACGATCCTCGTGCTGGCCGGCTGCTCGGAAGCGCCGCCCAGCCCGCCACCTCGGAAGGCCCCGGTGCTCAACCTGGTTGCCTTCGACACCTGCGACCGACTCCTCACCGACCTGCGAGCGGCCACCCGGCTCAGCGTCGGACCCTATGGACTGCCCGGGAGTGGCTCCTTCCCGGAGAACGCCGCGGTCTTCGGCGCCCGGGCCGACTCGGCGATGCCCGCCGCCAAGACCCAGGCCTACTCCGGGACCAACGTGCACGAGGCCGGCGCCGACGAGCCGGACGTCGTCAAGACCGACGGCCGCCGGATCGTCGCCGTCAGCCGCGGCACCCTCCGGGTCATCGACCCGGCCACCCGCGCGCTGACCGGACGACTCGACCTCGGCACGGGCGCGGCGGCACAGGTGCTGTTGTCCGGCGACCACGCCCTCGTGCTCTCCGCCCGGTACTCCTCCTCCATCGACGGCCGCGCCTACGAGATGGCGTCCGGCGACGCCGAGGTGATCCTGGTGGATCTCAGCGGGCCGCCGCGCATCATCAGCCGATACCGCGGCGTGGGCCGGGTCGTCGACGCCCGGCAGACCGGCAGCGTCGCCCGCGTGGTCCTCAGTTCCACCCCGCGGATCGATTTCCCGTACGCGACAGACAACACCGACGACCTGCTGCGCGACAACCGGCAGGCGATCACCGCGGCGCCGCTCGACGCCTGGCTGCCGTCGTGGCAGGTCATTACGGGTACGGCGATCAGCTCGGGGCGGGTCGACTGCTCAGCGGTGAGCCGGCCCAAGACGTACTCCGGGGCCGGGATGCTCACCCTGCTGACCTTCGACCTGGCCGCCGATGCGCTCACCGACGGCAGCCCGGTCGGCGTGGTCAGCGACGGCGACCTCGTCTACGGCACGCCGACCAGCCTCTACGTGGCCAACCAGGACTGGCAGGGCGGTGACTCGGCGGATACCGAGATCTTCAAGTTCGCGCTCCCGGATGTGGGCAAGCCGGAGCTGGCCGCCTCGGGCCGGGTTCCCGGGTCGCTGCTCAACCAGTACTCGATGTCCGAATGGGACGGTCGGCTGCGGGTCGCCACCACCGCCGGGTCGGCGTCGGCCGTCCGGGTGCTCACCGACAGCGGCGGCAAGCTGGTGCAGACCGGGGTGGTCGACGGGCTCGGCAAGAACGAGCAGATCTACGCCGTACGGTTCATCGGTCCGCGCGGTTACGTGGTGACCTTCCGGCAGACCGATCCGCTCTACAGCCTCGACCTCAGCGATCCGGCCGCCCCGCGGGTCACCGGCGAACTCAAGATCACCGGCTATTCGGCCCACCTGCAGCAGGTCGGGGACGACCTGCTGGTCGGCGTCGGCCAGGAGGCCAGCACGTCAGGCGTACGCCAAGGTATGCAGGTCTCGCTCTTCGATGTGAGCGCCTCGCCCCGCCGCGTCGGTCAGCACGTGGTGCCGCAGAGCGTGTCGGATGCCGAGTTCGATCCGCACGCCCTGCTGTGGTGGCCGGCGACCTCGCTGCTGGTCGTGCCGGTCAAGGGCGCCTCCGAGGGCGCCCTTGCATACCGGGTCGACGCCGGCGGCCTGCAACTCGCCGGCAAGATCAGCGGGTACGTCAACCGCTCCCTGGTGATCGGCAACGACCTCTGGACCCTCGGCGACAACGAGATGACCGCTTACGATCTGTCCACCCTGGACCGGATCAAGGCGCTGAACTTCTAGAGGTACATCCCCGTGCGGTGGTCGTCGGTGGGCTGCTTCGCCGGCGTGGGCTTGTCACCCTCGCCGAAGAAGCGCTTGCCGCCGAACTCGCCGTGCAGCCGGTCGTCCAGCTCGTCGGCCAGGCCGGTCATCACCTGCACGGCGAGCATGAGGTGGGTGGCCTGGAAGTTGCGGCCGAAGACCGGGATCGACGCCCACACCGTGTCCTGCGCGCAGTACAGCCGGCCGATCGGCATGCGGTTGGTCAGCTCGGACAGCTTGACGTACAGCTCCTCGGTCGGCTCGACCTCGGTAAGGATCGGCGAGAAGACGTCCACCAGCGGCGGATTGTCTCGGACCCGGACAAACACCATGGCCGAGCCGGCCCGGATGCCGATGTCACCGTCCGTGTCGACCTGCAGCTGGTCCACCGGCGTCTTCGACATCGTGGCGACCACGGTGCGCACCCGCTCCTCTAGCGGAACCACCTCCTCGGCCGCGCCGGCCAAAGCGGCCGTCAGCGCGCCGTCGCCGTTGAGATCGTCGAGGTGGAGCACCTGGCCGATGCTGGGCTCGTGCCGGGCCGTGCCCAGCGGAGCCGTCTCGATCGGCTCGTCCTCCTCGTCGTGCACGAGGTAGACCAGGAAGGCGGGGTGCGGCGCGCCATAGACGTCACGCAGCGTGCGGGTGACGCTCGTGGCCAGGGCGCCGGCCTTCTCCAAGGACGACCGAATGCCGAACGAGTCGCCCGAGTCGGGCAGCACTCCCGGCGGCGACCAGCCGAGCGCGACCATGTCGGCGACCGCGGCACGATCCATCCGGTAGCCCTCGGGCAATTCGGCGTTGCCGACCGCGAGCGCCTCGACCACGGCGTCGGGCAGCACCCGGATGCTCACCGAGTAGACCGCGGTGCCGGTGCCCGACGCGGTCGGGTCGAGGGTGACGTCGATGTGCCCACCCGCCGCCAGCGTGGGCAGCAGCGCCGCCAGCGCACCGGCGAACTCCCGCCAGGCCTCGGTCACCTTGGCCCGCAGGTCGGCCGTGGTCGGCTCGTCGAGCAGGATGTTGTCGTTCGACCCGCCTGCGGCGTTGTCTGCCGTCATGATCGCACCTCCGTCTCCGCCACCCTATCGAGAGACTTCAGGGGGTGGGTTTCGGCCAGGAAAGCGCGAGCTGACTGAGACGTTCGGCGGCGTCCGCGGGGTCCGCTCCGCGACCCACCGCCAGCCCCATGAGGTACGCCGTGACCGGCGCCGCCGGTCGGACGACCCCGTGCGCCGTGTCTCTGGCCAGGTCGAGCACCGTCGTGACCGGCACGTCGGCCGGCTCGACCCCCAGCTCCGCACCGGCCGCCACGATCCACGCGTCGAGGTCGCTCATCGCGCCCATTCCTCGGCCGTGCGCAGGTCGTCGTCGGTGTCGCAGTCGAACCACGGGGGCGGTCCGGGGCGGCGCCAGGAAACTTCGGCCACCCGCAGGAATTCCATCAACTCGCGGACGGACGCGCCGTGCAGGTCACCGCGCTCTTCCAGCAGCCGCGTCACCGCCCCACGCAGCGCCGCGGTGCGCCACACCCCGCACAGCATCTGCCGGCGCCCCTCCGCGTCGCGGTAGACAGCACCCTGCATCGGCGACGACTCGACGGTCAGCCGCAGGACGTCGATCGCCTCGCCGGTCAGCAGCGGCAGGTCGGCGGCGAGCAACGCGGTGTATGTGATGTCGTCGGGCACCAGCGCGAGACCGGCCGCGGTGGCCGCGACCGGGCCGCCGCCGAGCGGTTGCTCCCGGGTGGAATGCACGGGCACGGGCAGGTCGGGCGGCACCGGGCCGACCACGATCCTCGGATCGGCGTCGTGCACCGCAGCCAGGACACGGGTCAGCATGGACTGACCACCGACGGGAAGCGTCGGCTTGTCCGCGCCACCCATCCGCCGAGCCGCACCACCGGCCAGCACCACCGCCGCAAACCCTCCCACGTACGTACCGTATCCCGAGCGCGTGTCGAGCGTGACCGCGCGCTCACTTCGCGGACGTGGATCACTATCGGTCTCGGGCCTTCCAGCGTTTCCGGCATAGGCTCGGCGGATGGCGCGTACGTCGGTCCGGCGACCGGTTCTGAAGATCAACTTGGACGCGACGGGCGCTCCCCGCCGCGGCCCCGACGAGCTCGCAGCCGAGGAACCGCTGGAGATCCGGGTGCGCAAGCGGCCGCTCGCGGTCACCATGCGCACCCCCGGGCAGGACATCGATCTCGCCATGGGGTTCCTCCTCACCGAGGGCATCATCGGCTCGGCCGGCGACGTGGTCACCGCCCAGCTGTGTGCGGGCACCGACACCCCGAACACGTACAACGTGGTCGACGTGGTGCTCGGCGCCGACGTGCCGCCGCCGGTCACCGACCCGACCCGGAACTTCTACACAACCAGTTCCTGCGGGGTGTGCGGGAAAGCCAGCATCGATGCCGTGCGGACCAGGTCGCGGTTCGACGTGTCCACCGACCTCGGGACGGTGCCGGCCCGCACGCTGGCCGCGCTGCCCGACCGGCTTCGCGCCGCGCAGCGCACCTTCGACCGCACCGGCGGCCTGCACGCGGCCGGCCTGTTCACCGCGGACGGCGAACTCCTGGTGCTGCGCGAGGACGTGGGCCGGCACAACGCGGTCGACAAGGTGATCGGCTGGGCACTGCGGGAGGGCCGGTTGCCGCTCACCGGGCACGTCCTGCTGGTGTCCGGCCGGGCCAGTTTCGAGCTCACCCAGAAGGCGTGGATGGCCGGCATTCCGCTTCTCGCGGCCGTGTCGGCACCCAGCACGCTGGCTGCGGAGCTGGCCGACAAGGCCGGCATGACGCTCGTCGGCTTCCTTCGCGGATCGACCATGAACGTCTACGCCTCGCCCCAGCGCGTAACCATCTGAACGCCCCTGGTCGCGCCCGGCCGGATGCCCCGATCACACCGACCGGCGGCGGGTGCTGCGGCGGGCCTGCCGATCGCTGCCGGGTCTCCTCCGCCCTTGGCTCGCCCGCACCGGTGATCGCAGTTCCACCAGGGCATGTGGCGCGATGCCCAGGCCCAGCAGGCGGTCGAGCATGCCGGCCATGCGATGCGCCGGCTCCTGTTTGAGTGCTCGGTCGATGGCCACCCGAGCCAGTGCTCCGTTGCCCGACTGCCACGCCGCGAAGGCGAGCAGGCAGGCCGGCCCCGGCACGAATTCCGGCTCGACGAGGCGCATCACCTCACCCCACAGCCGCTCCCGCCAGTCATCCGGGCCGCATCGGTCCAGCGCGTAGTCGAGCACCACCGGTCGCACCAGCAGGACCCCGAGCCAGGCGATGCCGCCGTGCGACGGCATGCCGCCGGCCCGCGTGGCCCGTTCCGCCTCCCGGACTGCCTGCCGGCCGGCCTTGCGGATCAGTTGCCCGCCCCGGCCGGCCTCAAGGTCCTCACCGGTCAGATCGGCGAACCGGGCCCGCGCACGCTCGGTGGCCGCCGCCATCTCCCGCCGGATCGGGCCGGTGGCCGGCGCCACCTGAGCCACCAGCGCCTTGCGGTCGGGCAGCGCCACCATCCCGCGATAGACCGCCTCCGCGGCGAGGTCGGCCCGGCACGGTGTGCCCTCGGCGGGGCAGCACGTCTGGTCGGAGCACGAGTAGGACCACCAGCGCCCGTCGGTGACCCGCAGCGCCTCGCGCACCCGCACGCCCACCGGCGCGAGCGCGGCCACCAGGCCCAGCACCGCCGACGTCACCAGCCGTGGTGGCCCGTAGCCGAGAACCACGACCTCGGGTGCCCCCTGCTGCGCGATCATCTGCGCGACCTCGTCGAAGACCGCAGCCGGCGGTGGCAGGTCGTAGCGCACGCCCACGACCACGAGTTTTCCGGCGAGGCCGAGCACGACGAGGCTGTCGGTCGGATGGAAGCCGAGGACATAGGGGGTGAAGGCGACGGCTTCGGCGGGGGAACGAACGATGATCGAGCAGTCCGGGGTCATGCCGCCGAGCTTGGCGGGCGGCACCGCTCCGGGAAGTGCCAAAGAGTGAGCCTGTGGACAACGCTTCCGTTATCCACAGGCTCAGAAAATCTTGCGCGTCCTACGAGCGGAACTGCATATCGTGCAACTCCAGCCCCTCCTGGTGCCGCGCGTTCGGGTGCCGGCCCAGGTCGAGCGTCAACTCAATAGAGGAAAGAACGTCGTAACCCGCGGCGTGCAGGCTTCGGATGGCGTCCACGTTCCGCGAGTCCGGCGAGATCGTCAGGGCGCTCATGTTCCGCTTCCGGGCCTCGTTCGCGACATGCCGCAGCAGCTTGCGCCCCACGCCCTTGTGCCGGTGAGAGATCGTGACGACGATCGGCTCCACCACCCCGGCCCGGCCCCGCATGATCAGCCCGACCAGCCCGATCACGCCGTCGTCCGCGTGATCGGCCACCCAGAGCCCGCTCAGATCGAGCCGGGTCAGATATTCCTCGAAGCCCACGCCGGCGTCGTCAGCCGGCTGCCCGTACATCTGGTTGTGCTCGTTGGTCAGCTCGGACCACAGTCGACGACCCGCGGAGTGGTCACCCGGACGGTACGAACGCACTGTGACAGGGCTCATGCCGACATTTTGACTCCGATTTCGGGCGGCCGTAAGGCGAAGTGGAAGATAACCCAGTGGACCAGGCGTACTTACGCGCGCACCCCGAGCATCTCCCGACATTTCTCACCCACCAGCGCATCCGCGAGACCCCGGTGGGCGGTGGCCACGTCTCCACCGCCAGCCGCCTCACGCTGGACGACGGCACCTCCCTGTTCGCCAAGACCTGGTCGGCCGGCGAGCCACCGGAGGGCTTCTTCGAGGCCGAGGCGAACGGCCTGCGCTGGCTGGCCGAAGCCGGCGCCCCCACCCCCGAGCTCCTGGTGGCGCTCCCCCAGATGATCGCGCTGGAATGGATCGACACGGCCCCCGCGACGGCCCGGGCGGCCGAGCACCTGGGCCGAGCCCTGGCCGCCCTCCACGACACCCCCGCCGAGACGTTCGGCGCACCGTGGGCCGGCTTCATCGGGCCCCTTCCCTTGGACAACACGCCGCACCCGGGCCCATGGCCGGCCTGGTTCGCCGAGCACCGTCTGCGGCCCTACCTGAGGGCGTCGGCCGACAGCGGGGCACTCGACGCCTCGGACACCGCCGTCCTGGACCGCGTCCTCGACGCGCTCGCCCACGCGCCGGGCGGTGAGCCTCCGAGCCGCACCCATGGCGACCTGTGGCCCGGCAACATCATCTGGGCTGCCGACGACCGGCCCTACCTGATCGACCCGGCGGCCCAGGGCGCACACCGGGAGACCGACCTGGCCAACCTCCACCTGTTCGGCGGCGCGCCGCACCTCGAGCGCCTCCTCGCGGCCTATCAGGAGGTGCGTCCGCTGGCCGAGGGCTGGCGCGCCCGCATCCCGCTGCATCAGCTCCACCTGCTGCTGGTCCATACGGCGGCCTTCGGCGCCGCCTATCGGAACGCGGTGGTCACGGCCGCGACCGACGCTCTGCGGGCTTTCTGACGAGGGAGTACGCGGCGACACCTCCCCAACCGCACAGCCGCGAACCCGCCGCGGCGGCAGGCTTTCCGCATCTCCAGGCCGTCGCGATCCATCCGGCCGGGGGAGTCAGGCGAGCTTGCGGGCCTCGATCAGGAAGCGCTGGGAGTGCGCCACGAACGGGCCGTGCTCGGTGATGTGGGCGTGCATGGCCTTCAGGCGGTCGTAGTAGGCCGGGATCGTGAAGCTCGGGACGGTCCAGATGACCTTGCGGAGGAAGACGATCACCGCGGCGACGTCGGAGAACTCCATGCGCAGCGCCTCGGAGCGCAGGCCGAGCACCGTGAGGCCGGCCGCGGTGGCCGCGGCGCGAGCGCGCTCCGGATCCCGGACCGGGCTGACCGGCTGCGGGCCCATCATGAAGTCGATCAGCTCGCGCAACGAGCCGGCACCGACCTGCTGCGAGAAGTAGGTGCCCTGAGCCGCCAGCACTCGCGCCACCTCATCCCACCGCACCGAGACCGGGTGCCGGCTCACCACCAGGTCGAATGTGCCGTCCTCGAAGGGCAGGTCGTCGTTTTCCCCGGCCTCGACCACCCGCCCACCGAGCGGGGCCAGGTGCGCCCGGGCCAGCTCCGCGTTCGGTGGCCATCCCTCGGTGGCCACCAGCACCTCCGGCGCCTGGGGGATCCCGGCCAGCACCTCTCCGCCGCCGGTCTGCAGATCGAGTGCCCGTCGCGCCCGGGCCATCCGCTCGCCCATCAAACGCGCGTATTCCCACGACGGCCGTTGCTCGGTGGCTCGCCCGTCGAACCAGGAGAAGTCCCAGCCATCGACCGGGACGGCAGCGCCCTCGGCCACGTGTTCTTCGAACGACACCATCCGCCGACCCTCCCAACGACCACGGCCTCGATCAACCGGTTTCCGGTCCGGCCGGGCGCGCTCGCTGGGCGCGCTGGTCGGGTGCACTGGCTGGGCGTGCTGGTCGGGTGCGCTGGCTGGGCGTGCTGGTCGGGAGCGTTGTCCACGGCACGAAATCCACAAGAGCAACGACGGGAAACAGCGACTAGATTCAAACCATGGGAAACGCGAGGAGATCAGGAACGGTGGGTTCCGTCCGTGCTTGAGCTCGCTGACCAGTTCGGGCGCGTGGCTACTGATCTTCGGGTGTCGCTGACGGATCGGTGCAATCTGCGCTGCACCTACTGCATGCCGGAGGAAGGGCTCGCCTGGCTTCCCCGGGAGGAGCAGCTCACCGACGACGAGCTGGGGCGGCTCATCCGCATCGGGGTCACGATGCTGGGGATCACCGAGGTGCGGTTCACCGGGGGCGAGCCGCTACTGCGGCGCGGGTTGACCGGGATCGTCCGGGCGGCGGCCGAGCTGTCCCCACGGCCGCGGCTGATGCTGACCACCAACGGGATCGGGCTGGAGCGAACGGCCGGGTCGCTGCGGGAAGCCGGGCTCGATCGGATCAACGTCTCGCTGGACACCCTTGATTCGGAGCGGTTCCAGGCTCTGACCCGGCGCGACCGGCTTGACGACGTGCTGCGCGGGCTGGCGGCGGCCGCGGCGGCGGGGCTGACGCCCGTGAAGATCAATACCGTGCTGATGCGGGGCATCAACGAGGACGAGGCGCCGGAATTACTGCGTTTCGCGCTGGCGCACGGTTACCAGTTGCGGTTCATCGAGCAGATGCCGCTCGACGCCCAGCATCAATGGGACCGGCACACGATGGTGACCGCCGAGGAGATCCTCGCCTCGTTGGCGCCCTTCGGCCTCCAGCCGGATTCGGTTTCACGTGGAACAGCGCCGGCCGAGACCTGGCTGGTTCCGGGGTTTGTGGACGCCGGCGGGGAACCAGCCCGGGTCGGCGTGATCGGCAGCGTGACCAGGCCGTTCTGCGGTGACTGCGACCGCACCCGGTTGACCGCGGACGGCCAGATCCGGAACTGCCTGTTCGCCACCGAGGAGAGCGATCTGCGCAAGCTGGTTCGCACCGGCGCCCCCGACGAGGAGATCGCCGAGGCATGGCAGATCGCGATGCGCGGTAAGCGGGCCGGCCACGGCATCGACGACCCCAGCTTCCTGCAGCCCGCGCGTCCGATGTCTGCGATCGGAGGATGACCGTGCCGACCGTCCGCTACTTCGCCGGTGCCCGGGCCGCCGCCGGCGGCGTCTCCAGCGAGCCGGCCGAGGCCGCCTCGCTGGACGAACTGATCCAGCTGCTGACCGACCGCCACGGCGAGCGCCTGGGCTTGGTCCTGAAGTCCGCAAGCTTCCTGGTCGACAGCCTGAGATGCCACGACCGCCAGGCCCCGCTCCCCACGGACGCAACCATCGACGTGCTCCCTCCTTTCGCCGGCGGCTGACCCGCCACCCAACGCCTCACCACCCTGAGCGCCCCACGCGGACGCACCGGAAATGTGGGTTGGTGGTGGAGCTTGGGATGGCGGCAGGGAGACTTAGTGTCTGGGTCGTGGGCTGAGGAGCGGGTTTGCTGGCTTTTGTCGCATTAGTCTTTCTCGTCATTGGGCTGATTCATTTCTATCTGTACAAGCGGCTTCTCCGAGATCCACTACGGCCGGGACGGGCCCAGCAGGTCGGTGCCGTCGTGGCGACGGGGCTGGGGCTGCTGCTGCCGGCGACGCTCATCGGCACGCGGACCGGTCACTTAGAGTGGCTGGCCTGGCCGGGGTATCTGTGGCTGGCGCTGATGTTCTATCTGCTGGTCGTCTTAATTCTGCTCGAGATTCCGCGCGCGGCGGTTTTGCTTTCCTGGAGGACGGCGTCGCGTACGAAAGAAGTCGCTCGGAATAAGACGGACGGTAGCCAAAGCGTCACGGAAAGCGATATCTCCGAGACGGGTTTGCTGGAAAGTCCCGACCCATTGGCCGAAGCGGCCAATGACGACGACGGGGTCGCGCGCCGGCTGGTCCTGGCCCGCGGAATGGCGATCTTTGCGGGGCTTACCGCGGCAGGGATCACCGGCTACGGGATGAAGACCGCGCTCGGCGGGCCTCAGCTCGACCGGGTTTCGATCCCGCTCGCGAAACTGCCGCGGGGGATGGACCAGACCCGGCTGGCCGTGGTGTCCGACATCCACCTCGGACCGCTCACCGGCACCCGGCATGCGGGGCGCATCGTCGACCTGATCAATTCGGTGCAGGCGGACATCGTGTGCGTCGTCGGTGATCTGGTTGACGGCAGCGTGGCGGAACTGGGGCGGTTCGCGGCGCCGCTGGCCGACATCGAGTCGCGGTACGGGGCGTTCTTCGTGACCGGGAACCACGAGTACTACTCGGGGTTCGAGCCCTGGTTGGAAGAGGTGACACGGCTGGGAATGCGGCCGCTGCGCAACGAACGACTGGAGATCAATGGGCTTGACCTGGCCGGGGTCAACGACCTTGGCGGCGCGCAGCATGGGGACGCACCCGACTTCGGCAAGGCCCTCGGGGACCGGGACACCTCGCGGCCGGTCGTGCTGATGGCGCACCAGCCCGCGGCGGCGCACCAGGCGGCACCGTACGGGGTTGATCTTCAGGTTTCCGGGCACACGCACGGCGGCCAGATGGCACCGTTCAACCTGCTGGTCAAGCTGGAACAGCCGGTCGTGTCCGGCTACGGCAAGGTCGATGGCGTGCCGGTCTACGTGACAAATGGCGCGGGTTTCTGGGGACCACCGGTCCGGGTTGGCGCACCGCCGCAGGTCACGGTGGTCGAGCTACGGACGGCGTGACGGAACCCGGCAAAAATCCAGGGAAACCGGGTCGATTTCCAAGTATCAAGATCCGTAAGTTTGTCGAGCGTGGCGATTGGTGAGGGAACCGGAGGGCGTGACAGGATGCAGCGCGTGCCCTCGGACAACGCAGGGTCCTCGGTCGCCGCGGACGCATACGTCGCGGACCTGCACATCCACTCCCGGTTTTCGCGCGCCTGCTCCCGTGATCTGACGCTGCCGAACCTCGCGTGGTGGGCCCGCCGCAAGGGCATCGCGCTGCTCGGCACCGGCGACTTCACGCACCCGGCCTGGTTCGATCACCTGCGGGAAAGCCTGACCGACGGCACCGACGGCCTCTACCGGTTCAAGGACGAAGCCGAGGTAACCAAGCGGCTGCCGGGCTCGCTGCAGGCGACGACGCCGGCGAAGTTCATGCTCAGCGTCGAGATCTCGACCATCTACAAGCGGGACGACCGCACCCGCAAGGTGCACCACCTGATCTACATGCCGGATTTCGCGGCCGCGGCGAAGTTCAACACGGCCCTCGGCCGGATCGGCAACCTCACCGCCGACGGCCGGCCGATCCTCGGTCTCGACTCCCGCAACCTGCTGGAGATCACCCTCGACGCCGGCGGCTACCTGGTCCCGGCGCACATCTGGACGCCGTGGTTCTCGGCGCTCGGTTCCAAGTCCGGCTTCGACGCGATCGCCGACTGCTACGCCGATCTGGCCGAGCACGTCACCGCGGTGGAGACGGGCCTCTCGAGCGACCCCGAGATGAACTGGCGGGTGTCCAGCCTGGACCGTTATCGCCTGGTCTCGAACTCCGACGCGCACTCGCCGGCCGCCCTGGCCCGGGAGGCGACGCTGTTCACCGGCGAGCCCGACTACGAAGCGGTCAAAACCGGACTGGGCCTGGCCGGCACCCTCGAATTCTTCCCGGAAGAGGGCAAATACCACGCCGACGGCCACCGGGCCTGCGGCGTGAACTGGGAGCCGCAGCGCACCCGCGAGGCCGGCGGCCGCTGCCCGGAGTGCGGCAAGCCGCTGACCGTGGGTGTTTTGAGCCGGATCGAAGATCTCGCCGACCGGCCGGCCGGATTCCACAAACAAAGCCATGTCGAGCACCTGATCCAGCTGCACGAGGTGCTCGGCGAGATCAACGGCGTCGGCCCGAAGTCGAAGACGGTCGAGGGCCAGCTCAATCACCTGGTCGCCACGCTCGGCGCCGAGCTGGACATCCTGCGCAAGGTTCCGCTCGACGAGATCGGCCAGGCCGGCGGCGACGAACTGCGCGAGGCGATCACCCGCCTGCGCCGGCAGCAGGTCCGCCGGGTCCCCGGCTACGACGGTGAGTACGGCGTGATCACCCTGTTCGAGCCGGGCGAGCTGCGCCACAAGTCGGCCGCTCCGCAGGTCGAAACCCTGTTCGACATCCCGGCCTTCGACGTGCCCCAGCAGCGCAAGCCGGACAAATCGCCCAAAACTAAGTCGGCGGCGAAAGCCGCCAAAGAGCCGAAAAGTCCCACGCCGCCTCCCCTGACCACCCCGGTCAGCCCGCACGAGCCGTTCGAGCCGATGCTGGCCGGCATGGAAGAGGTGGGCACCGGCCTCCTCGACCGCCTCGACGCCATGCAGCGAGTGGCCGCGAGCGCCCCTGGCGGCCCGCTGCTGATCGTGGCCGGCCCGGGCACCGGCAAGACCCGCACGCTGACCCACCGGATCGCCTATCTCTGCGCCGAGCTGGGCGTCTTCCCGCACCGCTGCCTGGCCATCACCTTCACCCGCCGGGCCGCCGCCGAGCTGAAGGAGCGCCTCGACGCGCTGCTCGGCGACGTCGCCGACGACATCACGGTCGGCACGTTCCACTCGATCGGCCTGACCATCCTGAAGGAGAACGCCAAGGCGGCCGGGCTCGGCGCCAACTGGCGGATCGCCGACGACCGCGAGGTGGCCGAGGCCCGGGATCAGGCCGGCGACGACGAACTGGCCTACAAGAAGCTCCTCCGCCAGCAGGACCTGGTCGACCTCGACGATCTGATCGAGCTGCCGGTGAAGGCCATGCGCGACGAGCCCGCCCTGGTCGAGAAGTACCGCCGGCACTGGCAGTGGATCTTCGTGGACGAGTACCAGGACGTCGACGAGGTGCAGTACGAACTGTTGCGCCTGCTCAGCCCGGCCAACGGCAACCTGTGCGCGATCGGCGACCCCGACCAGGCGATCTACTCGTTCCGCGGCGCCGACGTGAAGTACTTCCTGCGCTTCAACGAGGACTTCGTCGACGCCCGCCTGGTGCGACTGACCCGCAACTACCGGTCGAGCGCGCCGATCCTGGCCGCGGCGGTCCAGGCGATCGCCCCGAGTTCGCTGGTCAACGGCCGCCGTCTGGACCCGGCCCGGCTCGACCCGGAATCCCCGCTGGTCGGCCGCTACCCGGCGGCGAGCGTCGCCGACGAGGCCGACTTCGTGGTCCGCACCGTCGACGAGCTGGTCGGCGGCCTCTCGCACCGGTCGCTGGACTCCGGCCGGATCGACTCCCGCGCGGTCGTCGCCGGCAACCTGTCCTTCTCCGACATCGCGGTCCTCTACCGCACCGACGCCCAGTCCGGCCCGATCGTCGAGGCGCTGTCCCGGGCCGGCGTGCCGGTGCAGAAGCGTTCGCACAACCGCCTGCGCGACCGGGCCGGCGTGCAGGTCATCGCCCGCGAGCTGCGGCACGCCGGCGGCCTCGACGGATCACTCGCGGCCCGGGTGAAGCTGACCGCTCAGGTGCTGGCCCAGCGCTACGCGGCGCCGACCCTGGATGCCGAACAGCTGGCCCCCGAGGACATCTGGACGGCGGCCGACCTGCTCACCCCGCTGGCCCAGCGGATCGGTGACGACCTCCCGCGCCTGCTGCAGGAGATCGAGACCGGCGCCGAGGTCGATGCGCTGGATCCGCGGGCCGAGGCGGTCAACCTGCTGACCCTGCACGCCGCCAAGGGCCTCGAGTTCCCGGTGGTCTTCCTGGTCGGCTGCGAGGACGGCCTGCTGCCGCTGCGCTGGCCGGGCTCCACCCCGAGCGACGACGAGATCGCCGAGGAACGCCGGCTGTTCTTCGTCGGCCTGACCCGCGCCCAGGACCGCCTCTACGTCAGCTACGCGGCCCGGCGGTTCCGGCACGGCAGCGAACGCGAGCAAATTCCGACCCCGTTCCTCGACGCGATCGACTCCGGCCTGTTCGAGCGGCTCGGCGACACCGTGCCGTCCCGGCCCAAGGATCGCCAGCTAAGGCTGCTGTAACGCCAGCCCGGCCAGGGCTCCGGCCAGCAGCGCCGGGCCGAAGGCGATCGGTCCGCGACGCCCGGTGAGCAGCCGGAACACCGCGATCGGCCCATTGATCAGATGCGCCGCCAGCACGCCGACCACCACCGCCGGCCAGCCGGCGAAACCCAGGATCAGGGCGAGCACGGCGGCAAGCTTCACGTCACCGAGACCCAAACCCCCAAGAAAAGCCAAGAGTGTGTACGTCGTGAGCACCGCGACCGCCGCCACGAGTGCGAGCCCGATCCGTTCCGGTCGCAGGATCGCCAGCGGCACCGCGACGACCACCGCGAGCGTTCCGACCAGCGGGTCGGGCAACCGCAGGCACCGCCGGTCGATCATCGCGAGGAGCAGCCCCGGCACCGCCGCCAG
Source organism: Paractinoplanes tereljensis (assembly GCF_016862435.1). Lineage (GTDB taxonomy): Bacteria > Actinomycetota > Actinomycetes > Mycobacteriales > Micromonosporaceae > Actinoplanes > Actinoplanes tereljensis. The sequence goes on along the minus strand of NZ_BOMY01000050.1, from coordinate 52,743 downwards.
CAGGTAGAACGGCAGCTCCGGCACCGGCCCCACCGCGATCGCCAGGACGGCCGCCACCGTGCCACCGCCGAGCAGGGCTGACGCGTACCCGCCGGAGCAGGAACACGCCGCCCCCGCCCGTACCCAACCGGGGAAGCCCTGCGGAAACGGCCGTGCGCAGTTCGCGCAGCTCAGCCTGGTCGGGTCGGCGAAGCCGACGGCGAGCCGATAGGCGAGTCGCGGCAGGAAGGCCGCAGTGGCCGCGCCGAACGCGGCCGCGATGATCACGAGGGGTGGTGCCACGACCGTGGACCGTATCGGCATCGGGCACGTGACGGTCGTCGTGTTGCCGACAACGGCGGCGATTCCGTACGGGTTTGTGACACCCCCGCACGCTACGGTGGCATGCAGCGCAGAGCACGCATCCGGAGGAATCCCCCATGTCGCAGAACGGCCCGCATTCCGGCCCGCCGTGGTCGCACGGGAGCTCCGACGAGCCCTATGCGGAACCCGCCGATCCGTGGGGTGACCAGGGTGCCCACGAGCCGTCGTGGGGCGCGCATCCGCCGTCGATCCCGCAGCAGCCGGTCTCGTCGTCCTATCAGCATTCGCCGCCGCCGTTCGGTAACAGCGGCTCGATGTGGGGTCAGACGCCACCGCCGGCACCGTCCAAACGGAACACTCCGATCATCGCGCTCGTGGTGACGCTGGGCGTGCTGATCTGCATCGGTCTCGGCACCACGGCCTGGATGCTGAAGTTGCGCAACGACAAGAAGGCCTCGCCCACGGCCACCACGTCGGACGCCGCCGCCAACCCCGGCGCCGTGCCGCGGGGCAGCGAGGACGCCCGCTTCAACGTGAAGAAGGGCGACTGCGTGGTCAACGAGGGCACCGACGACGTGCCGGAGATGCGGGCGACCGCGTGCACCTCCGGCACCTACCAGGTGCTGGAGCGGGTCGACGGCAAGACCACGGGGGAGAAGGACGCCGAGTCCAAGTGCTCCAAGGTCACCGGCTACACGAAGTGGTACTTCTACGACAGCGCCCTGGATGACCTCGACTTCGTGCTCTGCCTCAAGGAACATAAGGCGCTCTAGCCCGGTCTAGCAATTTTGGTAGAACCGGCTAGATGAGACACGACAGCAATCCATAGCCATGTCTAGCGTTTTAGCTAGATGACCCGATACGGTGCTATCCGTGGATCCGGTGCGGAACCCCTACGCCCCCGGCGCCGGTCAGCGTCCCCCTGAGCTGGCCGGGCGCGGCCGCGAGCTCGATGCGTTCGACGTCGTGCTGGAGCGGGTCGCCCGCGGCCGGCCCGAGCGCAGCCTGGTTCTCACCGGCCTGCGCGGCGTCGGCAAGACCGTCCTGCTCAACACGCTGCGCTCGGCCGCGATCGGCCGCCTCTGGGGCACCGGCAAGATCGAGGCCCGGCCCGACCAGTCGCTGCGCCGCCCGGTCTCGGCCGCCCTGCACATGGCCATCCGCGAGATCGCCGCGCACCACCGCGACCCGGACCGGGTCGACGAGGTGCTCGCCGTGCTCAAGGCGTTCGCGCTGCGCTTCAACGACCCGAACGGCAAGATCCGCGATCGCTGGACGCCCGGCATCGACGTCCCGCCGGCCCGCGGCCGGGCCGACTCCGGCGACATCGAGATCGACCTGGTCGAGCTGTTCACCGACGCCGCCTCGCTCGCCACCGACGTGGGCACCGGCATCGCCCTGTTCATCGACGAGATGCAGGACCTCGGTCCGGCCGACGTCTCCGCGCTCTGCGCCGCCTGCCACGAGTTGTCGCAGCTCGGCGCCCCGCTGATCGTGGTCGGCGCGGGCCTGCCGCACCTGCCGGCGGTGCTGTCGGCGGCCAAGTCCTACTCCGAGCGGCTGTTCCGCTACCAGCGGATCGACCGGCTCGACCGGGTCGCCGCCGACCTCGCGCTGTGCGCCCCGGCCGCCCGCGAAGAGGTGGAATACGAGGCGAAGGCCCTCGACCTGCTCTACGAGAAGTCCGGCGGCTATCCCTACTTCGTGCAGGCATACGGAAAAGCCACCTGGGACCACGCCCCACAGTCCCCGGTGACCGACGCCGACGTGCGGGTGGCCGCCCCCGAGGCCGAGGCCGAGCTGGCCGTCGGTTTCTTCGGTTCCCGCTTCGAGCGGGCCACCCCGGCCGAACGGGAGTACATGCGGGCCATGGCCACCCTCTCCGGCGAGACCGACAACGACATGGACGCGGCCGTGCCCACCTCGGATATCGCCACCGCGCTCGGCCGCAAGCCGGCCAGCCTCTCCCCGGCTCGCGACGCGCTCATCAAGAAAGGCCTGATCTATTCGGGCGAACGAGGCACGGTGGCCTTCACCGTGCCGCATTTCGGCCGCTACCTTCGCACCCAGCCGGTGTGAGGCCCGTTCGGCGGGTATAACCAGATTCATGAAGCCGGTACGCACTGCCGCTCGCGCCATGCTCGCCTCGGTCTTTGTGATCAGCGGCGTCCGCATTTTGATCAATCCGGGTGACAATCGGGTGGAAATCGCCCGCCGGGTCACCGATCGGGTGGGCCCGCTCCTGGAGAAGGTCGATCCGCGCATACCCAGCGACGCCCGCAGCCTCGTGCGCATCAAGGCGGCCTCCGACGTGGTGGCCGGCCTGGCGCTGGCCACCGGGCATCTGACCCGCCCGGCCGCCGCCGTGCTCGCGGCCGGCCTGGTGCCGACCACGATCGCCGGCCACCCGTTCTGGAGCGTCGGCAAGCCCGAGAGCGAGGGTCACCAGACCCAGTTCCTCAAGAACCTCGCCCTGCTCGGCGGCCTGCTGCTGGCCGCCGCCGACACCGAGGGGCGGCCCGGCCTGCGCTACCGCACCAGCCACGCGGCCGCCCGCTCCAAGCACGAGGTGAAGCGCGCGGTGAAGACCGCCAAGCGGGAAGCCAAGATCGCCGCGATCTCGGCCGCCGCCGCACGCAAACTGCCCGGATGACAACCTTGTCGCGGCCCCGGCGTTAAAGCGGACGAGGGGCCGCGCGGTTTGGTCTGCGCCTTCTAAGCTCGCGTCCCGTGCCCGGGGACGAGAGCGACGGGGGTCGCGGCATGCGAAGAACCGCTGTGGTCGCGCTGGGGTGCTTCGGCGCCGGCTTGCTGATCATTTGGCTATTTGGCCGGTACGGCCTGAGCACGGCCGCCGTGGATCGCGCGGCCGTGCACGACTGGCTGTCCGGGGAGGACCTGTATCCCGGCCGGGTCGGCACGGTCCTGACTCCACCGGCCGCCATCCTGTTCACGCCGGCCGCCTTCCTGCCGCTGCCGACCGTCGGCTGGCTGCTCGCCGCGGCCGGGGTGTCGGCACTGGCGCTGGCCCTGATCGCCCTGGTCGGTCCGGTCGCCCGTCGCTACGGCAAGCCCCGTGGCCCGGCCGTGGCGGTCGCCGTGACGCTGGCCCTGGCCGCCGAGCCGGTGCGCGCCACCCTCGGGCTCGGCTGCCTCGACCTGCTGATGTTCGGCCTGATCACGGCGGATGTGGTCGCGCTGCGCCGGGCGGCCTGGGCAAGCCGCCGGGCGGCCTGGTGGCCCGGCCCACCCGCCTCTCAATCCCCGCAGGGCGGCCCGAAGCTGCGGCGCTTCTGGGCGACCGGGGCGTGGGCCGGGGTCGGGGTGGGCCTGGCCACGGCGCTGACGATCAGCCCGGTGCTGTTCATCGGCTACCTCGTGGTGAGCCGGCAGCGGCGCGCCGCCCTGACCGCGGTGGCAACCACCACGACCCTGCTGACCGGTGCGTTCCTGCTCGCGCCCGGCCCGACCAGGACGTGGTTCGGCTCGGTGCTGCCGCGGCTGGACCGGGGTGGACCGCTCGACGAGATCACCAACCAGTCCCTGGCCGGGGTGCTGGCCCGGCTCTACGACTCGGCGACCACGCCGGCCCTGATCTGGCTGTCCTTCTCCGTGCTGCTGGTGGCGGTCGGCATGATCCGGGCCCGGTCGGCGCACGCGGACGGCGACGAGATCGCGGCGTTCACCCTGGTCGGGCTGACCAGCGCGGCGGTCGGGCCGGTCAGCCGGATCCACGAGCTGGTGTGGGTGCTGCCCGCGGTGTTGATCCTGGTGGACGCGGCGGCCCGACGGCGGATCACGGTGCGGCGGTTCCGGCCGGGACGGTTCCCAGGCGCTCGGTACGCGAGCGCGGCCGTCCTCGTCTACCTGCTACTCGTCCTCGATCCACGGTGGACGGCCGGCTGGGACGCGTACGCCATCGTGGTGATCGTCCTGCTCAATACCCTGCCCTGGCGTCCCGGCGTGGCGCCGGCCGGGCCGGCTCGCCGGCCTCCGCAGCCGGTGGCCCGGCGCGCGCCGGCCATCCCGGGGCCTAGGGGCAGTTGACCCATTCCTCGGTGCCGTCCGCGAAGACCTGCCGCTTCCAGATCGGCAGCCGGGCCTTCACCTCGTCGACCGCCCGCGCGCAGGCCGCGAACGCGGCGCCGCGGTGGGCGGTGCTGACCGCCACGACCAGCGCGACGTCACCGATCTCCAGGGTGCCGATGCGATGCGAGACGGCCACCGCGAAGACGTCCGGGTCGGCGGCGATCTCGGCGGCCACCTCGTGGAGGATCCCGGCCGCGCTGGGATGGCCCTCGTATTCCAGCAGGGTCACCCCGCGCCCGTGGTCGTGGTCGCGGACCACGCCCTGGAAGGTGACCACCGCACCGGCCCGCGGATCGGCCACCGCCTTCTCGTGCGCGGCGAGGTCAAGAGGCACGTCCAGCACCTCGGCGATGGCCACGGTGCCGGTCATGGCCGCTCCCCGGGGGTCAGCGGCAGCGGCAGGAACGGAACCAGGTCACCGGCGGTGGCCCGGGTGCCCGGGCGGATCACCAGGAAGCCCTGGGCGTTGGACAGGCCGCGCAGCATCGCCGAGCCGACGTGGCCGACCGGGGTCGCCGACCGTCCACTTCGGTCGAGCCGGGCCAGGACCAGGTGCGTGAAGTTGCCTCGGCCGGGAACGTCGGTGGCCGCCTCGACCAGCGGCAGCTCCGGCATCGGGCGGCCCTGCAGCCCGGCCAGCAGCGGCGCGACCAGGGTGAACAGCGCGATGATCGCGGACTGCGGGTTGCCCGGCAGGCCGGCCAGGAAGCGCGGGCGGCCGTCGGCGTCCGGGATGCGGGCCAGCAGCATCGGGAAGCCGGGCCGGACTGCCGCAGTGTTCACCAGGTATTCCGCACCCAATTTCGCGAGGGTCGGATGCAGGTGGTCGACCGGGCCGTGCATCGTGCCGCCGGTGGTGCAGACCAGGTCGGCGCCGGTCAGCGCGGTGCGGACGGCCGCGAGGTGCGCCTCGAGGGTGTCCTGCACCGGGCCTGTCACCGCGGCCGCGTCGACCGTGGCGCCGTAGCGGCGCAGCCAGCCCGGCACCTGCGGGCCGAGCGAGTCACGCACCCGGCCGGCGCCCGGCGTGCCCGCCGTGAGCAGTTCGTCGCCGAAGACCAGCAGCGCGGCTCGCGGTCGCGGGCGCACGCTGAGCGCCTCATAACCGCAGGTGGCAGCCACCCCGATGACGGCCGGGTCGATCGCCGTGCCGGCCGGCAGCAGTTCCTCGCCCCGGTGCGCTTCCTCACCCGGGATCCGCCACTCCGGCGTTGCCCGGGGCACGCCGCTGACCAGGCCGGCCGCGTCGCGGGTGGACTCCTCGATGCGCAGCAGCGCGTCGGCGCCGGGCGGGACCATCGCGCCGGTGGCGATCTCCACGCAGGTGCCGGCCTCGTCGAGCGGCGGCGCGATGCCGCCGGCCAGCACTCGGCCGACCGGGTGCCACGGCTGCGGGCCGCGGGTCGCCCAGCCGTCGATGCTCGAGGTGGGGAAGGCCGGTAGGTCGGTGAGTGCCCGCAACGGCTCGGCGAGGGTGCGGCCGTCGGCGTCGGGCAGCGAGATCAACTCGGTCGGCCCGGCGGCTCGGCGGCCCGCCTCATAGGCCAGGGCGCGGGCCTGCTCCCAGTCGACAGGGGTGTCTTCACTCACCGGTTGAGCCTATCCACCGCGATCGCTCAGGTCTCGTGACGCCCTTCTTCCCACTATGTGGACAGCGAGCAGTGTCCGACTTTGCAGCATGCGTCTAGGACTTGCTGCGTACGCCCATGGGTCTAGTACTCACGGTTTATGGTCTCCGCCGTTGATCTGGTCGACAACGTGCTTGAGCAGGGGCGCGAGCACCGCGAGGCCGTCCTTGGCGCCCCCGGTGGAGCCGGGCAGGTTCACGATGAGTGTGCGACCCGCTACCCCGGCCAGGCCACGGGAGAGGGCCGCGGCCGGCACCCGATCACGGCTGTACGCCCGGATCGCCTCGGCGATACCGGGGACCTCGAAGTCGAGCAGACCACGGGTGGCCTCGGGCGTGCGGTCGGTCGGGGTGACCCCAGTTCCGCCGCTGGTCAGCACCACGTCGAACCCGTCGGCGACCGCCTCGCGCAGCGCCTGCGCGACCGGGTCCCCGTCCGGCACCACGACCGGGTCGCCGACCTCGCAGCCCAGTTCGCGCAGGCCACTGACGAGGCGCGGGCCGCTGGTATCGGCGTAGACGCCGGCGGCCGCGCGATTGCTGGCGACGATCACCCGGGCCCTCACGGACGGTCCTCCGGGCGCACCCAGGTCCCGGTCTTGCCGCCCTCTTTCCGCAGCACACGCACCGATTCCAGGCTCGCCGCCGGGTCCACCGCCTTGATCATGTCGATCATCGCGAGGCCGGCCGTCGCGACGGCGGTGAGCGCCTCCATCTCTACGCCGGTGCGGTCGGCGGTCTTCGTGATCGCGGAGATCTCGACGGCCGTGTCGGTCACCGTGAGCTCGACCTTCACCCCGTGCAGCCCGATCGGGTGACAGAGCGGGATGAGGTCGGGGGTGCGCTTGGCGCCCATGATTCCGGCGAGCCGCGCCACCGCCAGCGCATCGCCCTTCGGCATCCCTTCTCCACGCAGTAGCGCGACGACCTCTTCAGTGGTGACGACACGTCCGGCGGCGATCGCCCGGCGGGTGGTGATCGTTTTCTCGGAAACATCGACCATGCGCGCTGCGCCCGTATGGTCGACGTGGGTAAGGGATTCCTCGGGCATACCGGGAGTTTATAGAAGGTTCCCCGGAACTCGGGTTAGGACATTCGCCGGAGTGGGAACCACAATTCGTTCATGTACTACAAATGTTCATGATCTATGCCCAGTTCAGCGCGCATGCTGACCTGCAGATACGGTAATCGACTAAACAATCCGGAGGGTTAGCGAAACTGTACGGAGTGCTACGCACCGAGTCCTAGCCTCGGACGATTCCGAAGTAGCAGAGAGTTCTCTTTCGAAGACGCCCCGTAACGGCGTTTCCGACGATTCTCGCTTTCTGCGCATACCGACATAAAACGGTTCCCAGTACCTCCAAGCGTGCATAACGTCTCTCCCGTCGCGACGAACAAAAAGATCCCCCCGAGGCCGCCGAAATGTTTCGGCCTCACACCGCGAGGAGAGACAATGCGAAACCACGTCTGGGAGTGACTTAGTGCGCGAACTGGCGCGCATGAATACGCTTGAGCCCGGGACGAACCCCGTAGAGCTCGGCGACAGGACAACTCCGTTGCACACGCGAAGCTCCAACGACGACGCGACCGATCGGCGGCTCAAGCTGCTAATCGGTCTCGTCGTCGTTCTGGCGGCCGGCGTCGCGACCATGGATGTCTGGCATGCGATCGCCACTCACGCCGCAGTACCCCATCCACTGGTACTGGTTCTGATCTACGCAATCTCGTTGATTTCGTTCCGGATCAAGATCGTGATTCGGGTTCGGTCCAACCAGAGCGGCTTTACCTGGGTGGGCGTCCCGATCATGGCGGGCTTGGTACTGCTACCGGTGCCGTGGGTCGTGCTTTGCGTCACGGCCGGAATGGCCACCGTCCGCATTCTCAATCGCGCCGATCCACTCCGGGCGGTCTTCGCGATCGCCAAGGAAGTCCTGGTCATCAGCGCTGCGGGAGCGGCTTTGCTGCTGCTCGGGGCCCAGCCCAGCATCGATCAGCCGCAGGCGTCGGTCGCCGCGGTGGTCGTTGCCTTCCTTGCCTCGTGGCTCGTTGACGACCTTGTGTTCTATCCGGTCATTGCCGTCGCGTCGCGGTCGACCATCGGCAAGCTCTACCGCAACGACATCAGTGAGCAGGTCATCTTCCGGGCCGCCACGCTGGCGACGATCATCTACATCAACGAGGTGCTGGTCATGGGGGCCAGCCTCGTCCTGCTCGCCTTCGTGCCGGCGCTCGTCGGCTGCCTGCACCTGTGGCGGCTGCGCCGGCTGCGCACCCAGCAGGAGCGCGAGGCGTGGCGGCAGCTCGCCGACACCACCGACGAGCTCAGCTCGGTCGACCTCAATCAGGTGCTGCACATCGCCGCGGCCCAGGGCTCGAAACTCTTCTCGGCCGGCGAGGTGGAGATCGACCTGACCGCGTCCGGCGTCGACCGGGTGGTGCGGGCCGACACCGACGGCGTGACCTACGACGGGCCCGGGCCACGCAAGTTCGACGGCGATCTGTCGATCACCAACGAGCTCGAGACTCGAGACCGCAGCTATCAGGCCGGCCTACTGGTCCTCGACTTCGGCGGCAAGGTCAAGCTGACCGAGTTCGAGCAGTACAAACTGAAGACCTTCGGCTCGGCCCTGTGCACCGCCATCCGCAACGCCGCGGCCTACGCGGAACTGCAACGGATCAACGAGCAGAACGCGTACGACGCCGCGCACGACCCGCTCACCGGCCTGGCCAACCGCCGCGAACTGTACGAACGAGCCGACGAGTACTTCGCCGGCCGCACCGACGACGGCGTGGTCGCCCTGCTGCTGATCGACCTCAACCACTTCAAAGAGGTCAACGACACGCTCGGGCACGCGGCCGGTGACGCGGTGCTGCGCGAGGTGGCCCGCCGGCTCGACGACGCCGCGGCCCCCGGCGACCTGGTCGCCCGGCTCGGCGGTGACGAGTTCGCCGTCCTGCTGGTCAACCTGCTCACCCCGGCACTGGCGACGCACCGGGCCGAACAGATGCTCGGCGCGCTCGAGACCACCCTCGAGGTCGAGGGCATGCAGATCACGGTCGAGGCGGCCGGCGGCATCGCGCTCGCCCCCGGCAGCGGCGGCATCAACGAGCTGATGCGACGCGCCGACGTAGCTATGTACCAAGCGAAGCGGGCCGGTCAGCCGACCGCCACCTACGCGCACGCCCAGGACACCGCCGACGTCGAGCGGCTCATGCTCGGTGGCGAGCTGCAGCGGGCGGTCGCCGAGCAGGAGTTCGTGGTCGACTTCCAGCCGATCGTCGACCTCGGCAGCGGCGAGGTGATCTCGGCCGAGGCCCTGGCCCGCTGGCAGCACCCCGAGTACGGCTACCTCACCCCGATGCAGTTCCTCGAGACGGTCGAGCGCTCCGGCCAGTTGCCCGCGTTCGCCGACGCCGTGCTCGATCAGGCGCTCGCCGCCTCCAACGTCTGGCGCGCGGCCGGCTTCGACCTGCCCGTCGCCGTCAACGTGTCGCCGCGCAGCCTGCTCGACCCGCGTTTCCCGGCCACCGTGCTGACCCGGCTCGCCCGGCACGACGTACCGCCGGAGCGTCTCGTCCTCGAACTCGCCGAGACCCTGACGATCAGCCAGCTCGACACCGTCAGCCGGGCCCTCGACGAGCTGCGCGAGGCCGGCGTCCGGCTGGCCCTCGACGACTTCGGCACCGGCGTCTCGCCGCTATCGGTGCTGTCACACATCCCGGTCAACCAGCTGAAGATCGACCGAGGCTTCGTCACCGCCCTGGAAACCTCCTCCGAGGCGGCCGCGGTGGTTCGGTCGACCGTCGACCTGGCTCGCAGCCTTCATCTCACGGTGATCGCCGAGGGCGTGGAAAGCGAACCGCAGCGGCACGCCCTCTGGGAGCTGGGTTGCGTGGCCGGTCAGGGTCACCTCTTCGCCCGCCCGATGTCGTCGGTCCGGCTACTCGGCACGCTGCAGCGCGGCACCGGCGGGCGGCCGGGCGCGCTCGCGTCGGCGCTGCACGACGCCGGCGCGGTGGTCCGCATGCCGCGGCGGCGCACGACCGGGCCCGGCCGCACCGGCTGATCGTCCGGCTCTGCGACACTTGGCGGCGTGACCAACCTGCTCACGCGCATCGACCGGGCGGGCGGCGGCCGTACGGCTGACCTGTTTCTTTATGTCTTGTCGGCCCTCTTCGCGTTGGTCACCGCGCTCACCTCGACCCTGCTGCCACATCGTGCCTGGGGTTGGATCGCCGCTTTCGGGTACGCGGCCGCCGCTGTCGGCGTCTTCCTGCTGCGTCGCCACCTGCTCGTCTGGCTCACCTGGGCGGCGGTGGCCCTGCTGCCGCTGATCGTCGAGGCGGTGCAGCGGTCCGGCGGGCGCACCGACCGGGCTCAGGAAGAGGTGCTTGTCGTCGAGCGGATGGGGGCGCGGCTCCTGCACGACGGCACGCCCTACCTGGGCCGGGATTCGCTGCTGGCGCTTCCGGCCGATGATCGGCTGATGGGGTACAGCCCCTACCAGCCGGGGATGGCGATCTTCGGCCTGCCGCGAGCCGTCTTCGGGGACTTCTGGTGGACCGACGCCCGGGTCTGGTTCGCGGTCGCGACCGCGGCCGCGTTGATCGCCGCCGCACGTCTGCTCGGCTCCTCTTCGGCGCTGGTGCGCGGGTTGCAGGCCGCGACCGTGTTCCCGATCTGCGCGCTCACCCTGGCCACCGGGGGCGACGACATCCCGGTCATGGCGCTCTGCCTGCTGGCCCTGACTCTCGCCGCCGCCGACCGCTACGGGTGGGCCGGCGTGGCCGTCGGGGCCGCCGCGGCCTGCAAGCTGTTCGCCTTCCCGGTCGTCGCGGTGCTGATCGTGCTGGCCATCGCCAACCGGCGGTGGAGGTCGTTGCTGCCCGGCGCGATCGGACTGCCGCTGCTCGTGCTGATCCCGCCGTTCCTGGTCGACGCGGACGCGTTCGTGGAGAACGTGCTGCGCTTCCCGCTCGGCCACGGCGTGGTGACCAGTCCGGCGCAGTCGCCGTTCCCCGGTTACCTGATCGCGCAAAACTTGCCCGGCGGCCGGTACGTTGCCTCGGCCCTGCTGGTCGCGGTGGCACTGCTGATCGGTTTCCGGCTGCTGCGGTGGCCGCCCCGCACCGCCCGGGCCGCCGCCCTGATCAGCGGATGGGGTCTGCTCGCCGCGATCTTGCTGATGCCCACGACCCGCTTCGGCTACCTTCTCTACCCCGTGGCGCTCCTGGTGTGGGCGCCCGCTCTGGCCTCTCCCGCCGCTGTGCACACACAGGAAGCACACAGCCGGACGCCGCCCGCAAGGTGACACAGCCTTGTACCGTCAGTGAGATGCAGATGACCTGTCCGAAGTGTCACGGCGAGATGCGAGTGTACGAGCGCAGCGGCGTAACGGTCGATCAGTGCACCGAGTGCCGGGGCATCTTCCTCGATCGTGGTGAGCTGGAAAAACTCTTCGAGGCCGAGTCGAACTGGAACAGTCGGCAGGCCCCGTCCCGCCCGGCCGCACCCACAGCACCGCCGCCGGGCGCCTACGCCCCGCCGCCGCCCCCGCCGGCCCACGGCGGCGGTTACGCGGCTCCCCAGCCCGGTTACGGCCAGCCCGGTTACGGCCAGCCCGCTTACGGTCAGCCGGCCGCGCACGGTTACCCCGCTGCCGCCCCGCAATATGGGCATCACGGCCACTACCGGCAGCATGGCGGCCACCATGGCCACTACCGCAACAAGCGTAAGAAGAGCTTCCTGAACGAACTCTTCGACTGATCCGTCCCGCCGTTGTCCGTCCGCCGCGCCGACTCATCAACCGGGTCGGCGCGGACGGTCACGGCCACGAGCCGTCGTCGTGCAGACGGTCGGCCGGGCCGTCGCCGGTGAGCAGGCCGATCACGGCCTCGTCCACGGTTTCGCCGACGAACCAGTCGCCCGCCTGGTCCAGGATGAAGACCCGCGAACGCTCGTCGATCACCACGAGCGCGTCGCCGCCCTCCACCGCCAACGGGAAAACCGGCACACCGAGCACCTCGGCCAACTCGACCAGGGCCCGGTGCTGGCGGGCCGCCGGGAGCGGGTCGAAGGTCAACAGCCGGATCGCGCGCCGACGACCCGGGCCGCGGCGGCCGCAGCGCACCCCGGCGAATTCGGACAGTGCCCGCCGAGCGGCCGGGAAGGCGGGCAGGCCACTGAGCCGCTCGGCCTCCTCGATCGCGGCGACCAGCGGCAACTCGACTCCCAGCCAGCCGCCACCGGCCAGGACCCGGGACACCTCGGGCGGGAAACGACCGGCCGGGCCGTCGACACCGTGGTGCCACTCGGCGGCATAGCCGAGGTCGGACGGCGGCAGCAGACCCAGATCGACAAGCACCGCCAGGCAGGTCTCGCAGGGCCGAACCGGTGCGCCCGCGTCGGGGTCGCCCTGGTCGCGGACGAGGAAGGTGCCGAAGCCACCACTCCGCAGACCGTCCCGGCCGACCTCGTGCAGGGCGTCCGAGGCGGCGATCAGCTCGGCGTGGCGCTCGGCGCCGCGCACTCGGGACGCCACCGGCATCGTGCCCAGCCTGCCCTCCACCAGCGGATGGTGGCTGATCGTCTGGTCGCCCTTGGCGCCCTGGGCCCGGAACAGCCGGCCGTCGACGACGAGCTCGGCGACCGTGGCCGGGCTGGGCCGTCGGCGGACCGACCGGCGGAGCGTCGCCCACGCGTCGACCGTCGCCGAGGGCTGCGGCCGGCGCTCCCGATAGAGGGTGGCGATGTCGTCCGGCGGGATGGCCGGCCAGGTCGACAGCACGCCCGTCTCCCGGTCGATCACCGTGCGGGCGCCATCGCCGGGAACCGGCAGCACGTCGGGCGCCGGCCGAGTCCAGATCACCCAGCCGAGATCGAACTCGGCGAGGGCCGGCACACATCCGTAACCCCGCTGATCGGCCTCGCCACGCGCCCAGCGTGCGGCGATCTCCTCGGCCTCACCCCGAGTGATCATTGTGGATTTCCCTCCTTGTGCGGAATGAAGTTACCGGATCGCCCAACGTGACGACGCCCGGTAAAGTCACGACGTTCGATGGCGGCGAACGGGAGTCAACACCGTGGTAGACCAGGCGTTTTGCAAACGACGGTCCGATCAGGACGGTCCCCTCGGTCGGGCCAGCTATCCGGAACCCGACAGTTCCTTCCGGGCTACCCGGGACGATCTGCGGTGAGCGACGACGACGAGCTCGACTTCGACCCGGCGTGGCAGGGGGCGCGACTACTCAGCGCCGCCGGTCGCGAGCTGGGTGCACAGCGTGACGGTCCCGGCGCGGCGGTCGCCGCCGTGTCGGCCGCGCCGCCGTGGGGTGGCGACGAGGCCGGGCAGGCTTTCGAGCAGCGCTACCGCCCGGTCGAGACCCAGGTCCTCACCGCCTGGCAGCAACTCGCGGCGTATGTGGAAAGTCTCGGCGACGCCGCCGCCCGCGCCGCTCAGGACAGCCTGGAGCAACCGTGACGGCGCTGCCCAGCCCGATCCCGCACCCCCTCCAGCAGCTTCCGTTCGACGTGCCGCGCTGGGTTCACGAGACACTCGAGTGGGTGGTCGGTCCCGACTGGCCGGCCGGTGACGAGGCCGCCACCTGGGACGTCGCGGACCGCTGGTTCGCGGTGGCGGCCGCCCTGGCCGCGCCGCACGAGGCGGCCTTCGCCGGCGCGGCCCAGATCATGGCCGGTTACCGCAACGCCGGCTTCCAGGACGCCTGGCAGCGGCTGGCCGGCGATCCGGCGGCGCCGCTCAATTCACTGATCGAGATCGCGCACGAGCTGGGCGGACTGGTCGAGGAGTGCGGCCGGGACCTGGAGGCGGCCAAGCTGGAGGCCTGGATCGAGGTCGGCCTGCTGCTGACCGAACTCCTCGGCACGATGGTCGCGACGGCGCTCACGCTGGGCGCGTCCGCGCCGGCGGCCGGTGGGCTGCTGATGGCGACCAGGTTCGCCATCCGGGAAAGCTCCGGACGCCTGACCGACCGGCTGAGCGCCGGGCCGGCGGCCTCCGCCCCGCCTGCGCCCGGGCCTGCGGCCCCAGCCGACGTCGCCCAGCCGCAGCCCAGGCGCGCGGCTTCCGCTGACGTAGCCCAACCCCAGTCTGGGCGTGCGGCCTCCGCCGAGGTCGCCCAATCCCCACCCGGGCGTACGGATGAGAACGCCACCCGCCGCCTGTTTCCGCCGGCGGATCGGGTTGGCTCCGGGGCTCCGCGCGTGATCAGTGCCGCCGGGGTGCTGCGGCACGCCAATCGCCCCGCGGCCACCCGGCCGGTTGCCGAGAATGGGCTGCTCGAGGTCGGCGCCGAACCGGGTGCCATCACCCGGCGGATCCCACGGTCCGAATTGGAGCGGATCGTCGAAGCGCTCGGGCATGAGGCACCGCGGCCCGCGGTCCCCGATCTTGTCGAGCCGCCGTCGGCATCTGCCCGCATCGACGCGGCGGAGCCGGGCATCCGAACCGTCGCGATCATCCCGCCACGCCCGGCGGCCCTCCCGGTGCCGCCCGCGGAGCCTCTCCGGCCGCTGGAACATTCCGGATATGCCGCTGATATACGAGGCGCGGAATATGCCGGCTTCCTGGCGGCCGTCGCCGACGACACCCGGGTGCGGATTCGGGACCTGGGCCGACTCGCCGACCAGGAGATCCTCACCGGTTCTACCCGGCGCGGTGAGGAACTGCGAACTCGCTCGACGGACCTTCGAGCCCTGCTGGCCGAGATCGAGTCGGGTCAGGCGCGGGTCGCCGCCGGCAAGCTCGATCCGGCCGTGGTCCGGCTCGATCCGGCCGTAATCGGGCTTGATCCGACCGCCGAACGGGAACTGCTCGGCGGCGAGCTCGCGCCGGGCGGGATGAACAGCGGCGAGCTCGCGCCGGGCGGGATAAATGGCGACGAGCGATCCGCGCTGACCGGGAAGGACGAGCCGCCGCCGATCGACCGGACTCGTCGCTACGGCACCTACGGGGGTTTGCGCACGCCCCTCGCCGCACATCAGAGGGCGCTGGAAGACGCGATGCCGCAGGACGGCGACGGCCGGGCGGTGCGCCTGGCCGATCCGCGATCCGGGCGATGGTTCAGCCTGGCCAACGCCGACGGGCCGGCGGGCGACCCGACACGGGGGCTGAACTGCCTCGACGGGGTGCTGGCGCTCTTCGACACCTATGTGCACGGACGGCCGCGGGTGGCGGCGGCGCGCACGTTCGACGCCTACGCCGCCGGCGATCCGGACCGGCCGGTCGGCGCCGAATGGCACGGTTTGCGGCGGGTTGAGCTGGCGACCGGCACGACGTTTCAGAACCTCTGCCCGTTCCAGGGCGGTGCCGACCCCGACGCGGCCAAGCCGGCGGTCGACGCCGCTATGCGAAACCTGTCGAACCACCTGCACAATTCCGGCCACGGCGCGTTCGCCTTCATCCTGACCGACCTGGAGGAGGGCGGCTGCCACGCCTGGGCCGCGGCGAACCACGACGGCGCCATCCTCTTCCTCGACCCCCAAGTGGGCCGGATCAGCGAAGAGGTTCCCCTTTACCGCCATCACGGCGTGCCATCGACCGCCAACGTCGTCTCAGTGGACGCCCTGGTCGTCGACGGCCAGGGCCACCCGGCGCCGTTGCCGTACCACGGGCCGGGTCAGTGGAGCACCGCGTCGGTGCTGGTCGCCGACTCGGAATGAGTCAGACGATCGCCATGTCGACGAAGCGGGACAGGTGCAGCTGCGCCGCCACCGTGATCGTGTCGGTCGGGCCGTTTCGGTGCTTGGCCACGATGAAGTCGGCCTCACCGGCCCGGGGTGACTCCTTGTCGTAGTAGTCGTCACGGTGCAACAGGATGACGACGTCGGCGTCCTGCTCGATCGAGCCGGACTCGCGCAGGTCGGACAGCTGGGGGCGCTTGTCGGTGCGCTGCTCGGGACCACGGTTCAGCTGCGACACCGCGATCACCGGACACTCGACCTCCTTGGCCAGAAGCTTGAGGCCTCGGGACAGCTCGGAGACCTCCTGCTGACGGCTCTCGGTCTTCTTCGGCGAGCTCATCAGCTGGAGGTAGTCGATCACCAGGAGCTTGAGGTTGTGGCGCTGCTTGAGACGGCGGGCCTTGGCCCGGATCTCCATCAGGTTCATGTTCGGCGTGTCGTCGACGAAGATCGGGGCCTCGCTGATCTCGCCCATCCGGCGGGCCAGCTTGCTCCAGTCGTCATCGGTGAGCTGGCCGGAACGCAGCACGTGCAGCGGCACCCGGGCCTCGGCGGAGAGCAGCCGCATGACCATCTCGATCTTGCTCATTTCCAGCGAGA
This sequence comes from Paractinoplanes tereljensis, assembly GCF_016862435.1. Taxonomy (GTDB): domain Bacteria; phylum Actinomycetota; class Actinomycetes; order Mycobacteriales; family Micromonosporaceae; genus Actinoplanes; species Actinoplanes tereljensis. The sequence goes on along the minus strand of NZ_BOMY01000050.1, from coordinate 36,421 downwards.
AGATGGCACTGGCGCAGTTGTGCCGGATCGCCGCGTTACGCGCGAAGTCCATGCTGGCGGTCGACTTACCGAGACCGGGTCGCCCGGCCACGATGATCAGCTGGCCGGGGTGCAGGCCGTTGAGCAGCCGGTCGAGGTCGGAGAAGCCGGTCGGCACACCGCTCATGCCACCGCCCGCGGCGCCGACCGCCTCGATCTCGTCGAGGGTGGGCTGCAGCATGTCGCCGAGAGCCGCGAAGTCTTCGCTGACCCGTTTCTCGGTGACGTCGTAGATCGCCTGCTGGGCCAGGTCGACGATGTCGTCGACATCGCGGCCGCCATTGCCGCCGGCGCCGTAGCCGAGCTGAACGATCTTCGTGCCCGCCTCGACGACCCGGCGCAGGATGGCCCGCTCGGAGACGATGCGCGCGTAATAGGAAGCGTTGGCCGCGGTGGGCACGCTCTCGATCAACGTGTGCAGGTAGGGCACGCCACCGATGCGCTGCAGGTCGCCCGAGTCGGACAGGGCCGCCGCCACGGTGAGCGCGTCGGCCGGCTCACCCCGCCCGTAGAGATCGATGATGACGTCGAAGATCGTGGCGTGCACCGGACGGTAGAAGTCGTGCACCTTGAGAATCTCGACGACGTCGGCGACGGCGTCCTTGGACAGCAGCATGCCGCCGAGCACGCCCTGCTCGGCCGCGACGTCCTGCGGCGGGGACTTGTCGAAGCCACGATCGGGCGGGCCGTCGTTGTTGGTCGGGCCACCGCCGCCCGGGCCACCATTGCGCGGCGGTCCGTTTCCGCCGGATTGTGCCGGTGGTCGTGACTCCGGCCGTGCGTCGTCGGTGATTGACACCCGGAGACTCCCTCCACTCGGCGGTGCGGTTCAGGTGATCAAACAACTCGGGTATGACACTTTTGGTGGAACCCGGCCACGATCGAGAAAAAATCTCTCCGATCAAGGCGGCCCCACTCTACGAACCCGCCTGCCACCTGCCCAACTGCGTCGGTGGATGAGTCTCGGGACAACCTGTGGACATCCCGCCCCAGGCTGTGGGCAGTCCTGTGCACATCCTGGGGACAACCCTCGGAGTTTGTGCCACATGTGCCTTATCCAGCAGCGATAACACTGTCCCCACCTGTGGAGGAGGAAAAAGCTGCCCCGCGTGAGCAAGCCGTCGCCCGGAGGCGTTGCGGTTCGGTCTCGCGCACGTCACGCTTTCTGGGTGGACCAACGGGAATGGGACTACGGCGCCCGCATGCCGCGGGATCGCCGCGCGGCACAGCCGTGGCCCTCCCCAAGTCCGGAAAATACTGATTCGGCAGAGCCTGAGCCGAAATGGTCATCGCTGACCGACACCGGGAGCATGCAGCCCAGCCCCGAGGCACTCACCTGGCAGCGCCGCGCCGACGCGTGGGCGCAGCAGGCCGAGTCCGACCAGTCCCAGGCGGTCGAGCCGGTCAACCGATACACCGACGTCGCCAAGGGCCGGCCCGCGTTCCCGGCCGACGGTGTCGGCTGGCGCACCGAGACCTCTGAGTGGCGTGCCACCGGCGCGCGCTGGCGACAGACCACCGAGTGGCGCTCCACCACCGGATCGCACGGCTGGCGCTCCACCACCGAGGCCTGGCAGGCCGGCGGCAACCGGTCCTACGAGACGCCCGCCGAGACGCCGACGTCTCAGCCGGCCATCTCGAGCACCCCGTGGTCCGCCCCCGACGACGCCGAGCCCCGCCCGGCCTGGCAGCAGTTCACCTCGCCGACCGCCGCACCGGCCCCGGAAAACTCCTGGCAGCAGCCGGCGCCACGGCCACCGGCCGAGAGCTCACCGTCCTGGCAGGGGTTCGTCGACCCGAAGCCCGACCAGCCGGCCCGGAACGGCGGCGGCCGCCAGCCATGGCAGCGTGACTCGATCGAGGGCACCGCGACCTGGAGCGATCTGACCGACAACCGGTCCGCGTCGGCCGGCGCCCAGCAAGACCCGGAGTCCATCTCCAACTGGCTGCGCATGGACGACCCGGCCGAACGACCGAGCTGGCAGACCCCCCGCGACGACGGACGCCATCTGGTCCGCGAGGACGACCGCGCCGCCTGGCGGCGAGACGCAGACTCCGGCGATGGATCACCGCAGGTCGGGCGCCGCCGGGCCCCCGAGGGCGGATCAAGACCGTCCGGGGGTACGGGTTGGGCCACCCGCTCCGACTCGGACAACTGGGCCGGCCACACCGACACCAGCAGCATGCCGGCGTTCACCGACCCCACGACGTCGACCTGGTCCACCGGCGCCGATCCCGCCACCACCGGCCGGCACGACGCCTCCACGGGCCGCCGTGCCCTCCCGTCGGCGCCCTACGAAGACTCCGGCCAGCGAGCCAACCCCTATGACCAGCCCAGCCGCCGCTCCCGCCGCGACGACGCCGGCCGCCCCGATCCCAGCCGCACCGACTCCGGCGCCCGCAGCGCGGCCGCGCCGATGCCGATCAGCTACGACGACCGGCCGGCCGGTCACGCTGCGGAGGCCCCGCCCGCGCCGCGCCGCAATCGCTACGCGGACGAGGCGCCCGCGGCCGACGCCCCACGCGGGTACGCCGGCGACCCGCCCGCATCCGCCCCTACCACCGGCTACGGCCGCGGCAGCTACTCCGCCGACCCGCAGCCGGCCGACGGCCGCGGCACGCGCTACCCGACCGAGCCACCATCCTCGGCACCGACCACCGGCTTCGGCCGCGGCGCCGCCTATGGGGCCGACCCCCAGTCGGCTCCGGGCCGCAGCGCCTACCCCGCCGAGCCACCGGCCGCCGCTCCGACCACGGGCTTCGGCCGCGGCAACTACCAGGCCGACCCGCAATCGGCCGGCGCTCGCGGCACGAACTACCCCGCCGAGCCACCATCCTCGGCGCCGACCACCGGCTTCGGCCGCGGCGCGGCCTACTCGGCCGACCCGCAGTCGGCCCCCGGCCGTAGCGCTGGCTACCCAGCCGACTCGCAGTCGGCCCCAAGCCGCAGCGCCGGCTACCCGGCCGATCCGCAGTCGGCCCCTAGCCGCAGCACCGGCTACCCGGCCGACTCGCAGTCGGCCCCCGGCCGCGGACCCGGCTATCCGGCGGACTCGCAGTCGGCTCCCGGCCGCGCCGCCTACCCCGCAGAGCCTCCGCCGGTCGCGCCGACCACCGGGTTTGGCCGCGGCGCCGCTTACCCCGCCGACCCAGCGACCAACGGTCGCGGGGCCTACCCCTCGGAGCCGTCGGCCGCTGCGCCGACCACCGGTTTCGGGCGTGGCGCCTATTCAGCCGACCCGCCGGCCAACGGCCGCGGCGCCTACCCGTCGGAGCCGCCCGCTGCCGCTCCGACCACCGGCTTCGGCCGCGGTTACCCGGCTGACCCGCCGGCCTCGGCGCCTACGACCGGCCTCGGCCGCGGCGGAGCTTCGGCGGAACCGGGCGGATTCGGGCGCGGCGCAGGCCCCGCCGACCAAAACGGCTACGGCCGCAACGGCGCACCCAACGACCCACCCGCATCCGCCCCCACCACCGGCTTCGGCCGCGGTTACCCAGCTGACCCGCCAGCCTCTGCGCCCACAACCGGCTACGGCCGCGGCGGGTCTTCGGCGGAGCCAGGCGGATTCGGGCGCGGCGCAGGCCCCGCCGACCAAAACGGCTACGGCCGCAACGGCGCATTCACCGACCCACCGGCCTCGGCGCCCACGACCGGCTACGGTCGCGGCGGAGCTCCGGCCGAGCCGGGCGGATTCGGGCGCGGCGCAGGCCCCGCCGACCAAAACGGCTACGGCCGCAACGGCGCACCCACCGACCCACCCGCATCGGCCCCCACCACCGGCTTCGGACGCGGCGGATCTTCGGCTGAGCCGGGCAGCTACGGCCGGAGCGCTGGCCCCGCCGATCAAACCGGCTTCGGACGCGACGCCGGACCTGGCGGATTCGGGCGCGGTGCGGGCCCGGGTGAGCAGGCTGGCTACGGCCGCGACGCTGGGCCCGGCGAGCCTGGCGGACTCGGGCGCGGCAGCGGACCGGGCGACCAAGGCGGCTACGGCCGGGACGCCGGACCAGGCGAGCCGGGTGGATTCGGGCGCGGTGCTGGGCCGGGCGAGCAGGCTGGCTACGGCCGCGACGCCGGACCAGGCGAGCCGGGTGGATTCGGGCGCGGTGCTGGGCCAGGTGAGCAGGGCGGGCCGGGATTCGGCCGGGGTGCTGCCGGTCCCGGTCAGGCTGCGATTTCGTCGACCGGCATCGGTCGGCGGCGCAGCCGGGGCGAGGCCGAGCCGACCGACGACCCGCGTTTTGCCGGGGACGACCGCGGGGACACCGGTGCGCCGAGCGGGCCCGCAGGTCCGGGTGGCCGCCGAGGCGGACGGCCGGATGGTTCGCCGCGGCCTCCGTCACGTGGCAAGGCGCGTTACAACGAGGTCAAGGACGACTGGCGCGAGCACACCGGCTCCTGGGCTGCCGAACCGGACACCAGCAGCTGGACCCGCGACCCCGACACCGGCCAGTGGACCCGCTCCGACGATGACCCGCGCGTGCAGGCGTGGCGTGACGAGGCCTCCCGCCGCGAGTCCGGGCAACCGCCGCAGCCCCCACGTCGCGAGTTACCGGCCGGACCATCTACACCGGACGATGGCGGCCGCGCGGCACGCCGCCGGCCGGAACCCGACGACGACTGGCGCACACCTCCCGGCCAGGACGGCGGCCCGGGCCCCGCACCGCGCAGTGCCATGCCCTCGAGTGCACCGCGCAGCGCGATGCCGTCCAACTCCCCGCGCAGCGCGATGCCGTCCAGTGCACCGCGCAGCGCGATGCCGTCCAGTTCGCCGCGCAGTGCGATGCCCTACGGCACGCCGCCCGGTGACGATTTCGACTACCCCGCTCCGGGTCGTGGCGAGGGCGGCCCGTCGAGCGCGCCGCGCAGCGGTCCGGCCTACGGCAGCACTCCGCGGCGGGCTCTGCCCAGCGGCCGCGCCCGCCCGGACGACACCAGCACCTACGGTGGCGGTGGCTCGGCCGGCGGGCCCGTGTATGACGACGGCCCGGTCTATGGTGCGGGTCCCGGCAACGGCGGTTCGGCGGGCGGGCCGACCTACGGCAGCGCCGCCCCCGCGAGCGGCCCGGCCTACGGCGGCAGCGCCGCCCCCGCGAGTGGTCCCGCCTACGGCACCCCGCGGCGCGCACTCCCGAGCGGTCGCACCCGTTCCGACGACGAAACCACGACCTTCGGCGCGGCCCCCACCAGCGGCCCGGCGTACGGCGGCGGCCCGGCCTACGGCAGCAGCGCCTCCGCGGGTGGCCCCGTCTACGGCGGCACCGTCATCCCGGCGAGTGGCCCGGCCTACGGCGGCAGCGCCGCTCCCGCGAGCGGGCCGGCCTACGGCTCGCCGCGCCGCGAGCTGCCCAGCGGCCGCGCCCGGGTGGACGGGCCCGCCGCCCCGAACAGCCTCGTTCCGTACGGCGGTCCCGGCAACGCGCCCCGCAGCGGCGTTCCCTATGGCGCACCCGCGAGCGCCCCGCGCAGCGGCGTTCCCTACGGCACCCGTCGGCGAGCCGACGAGGCGCCGCCCGCGGCGGATGACTGGCGACTCGACCTCGATCCGTCCGGTGCCGGGCGCCGGGCGGTCGAAGAACCGCCGGGGGCCGATGACTGGCGCCGTGACCTGGACCCGTCCGGTGCGGGACGGCGGCGGGTCGAGGAACCGCCCGGCGCGGCCGACTGGCGACGTGATCTCGATCCGGAGAGCGGCCGGCGACTCGAGGCCGCCGCGGAAGCTCCTTCGTGGACGCTCGGCGATCCGGCCAGCAAGGATCTCAGTTCCTGGCGGCTCGACGAGAGCACCGACACCGGCCGCGGTTCGGCCGTCTACCGGGAGAGCGGCGGCGACGACTGGCGCCGAGATCTCGCTGATCCCGCCGACCTGGCCGACGGTGAATCCCGGCGCTTCGGCACCTCGGATTACGTGCCCTTTCGGTCGGGCGGCTCAGCCGCCGTACCGCGATCGTCGAACTTATCCTCCACCTCCACCTCGCTGATCTCGCCGGTCCCGCGCGAACAGCGGGACCCGATGTCGCGTGGCTTCCAGAGCGGCATGACCGGCTCGTACGAGCGACGGCCGGTCACCGGCAGCTTCCCGACGATCCGGAAGAGCGACCTGCTCGACCCGGACGACGAGGAGACTGATGAGGAGTCGGGCGGCCCACTAGCTGCGGTCGGCTACACGGTGATCTGGTACGGCGTACCGATCGTCCTGTTCATCATCTACATGCTGGTGGCCAACTCCGGTTCGCAGTCGCACGCGCTGGACACGCTGGCCAGCGCGGCTCCGCAGTTCCTCGTCTCGCTGGTGCTCAGCGTGCTGGTCGCGGTCGGCATCCGGCGGTTCAGCAGTTCGTGGAAGGCGATAAGCGTGGGCCTCGCGGCCGCGGTCGTCGGTGGCGGCTTGGCCACCGTGCTGGCCTCCGCGATCACCGGCAACAGCCTGAGCTGACCGCCTCAAACCCGCCGCAAGCCCCCGGAACGCCATCGGCGCGCCGGGCCGAAGCCCGACGCGCCGATGAAAAAGTGAATTACTTGGCGGCTACCACGTTCACCGGGAACGTCGCGGTCACCTCGGGGTGCAGCTTGACCTGCACGTTGTACGAGCCGGTGGTCTTGATGTGACCCGGCAGCTCGAGACGACGGCGGTCCAGCACCGGGCCGCCGGCGGCCTTGACCGCGTCGGCGATCTCGGCCGGGGTGATCGAGCCGAACAGACGCCCACCGTTGCCGGAACGCGCGTTCAGCGTGACCTTGAGGCCGGACAGCTGCTCCTTGACCTCGTTGGCCTGACCCAGGTCGCGGATCTCCCGGGCGTCACGCGCCCGCTTGATGACGACGACCTGCTTCTCGGCACCCTTGGTCCACAGGATCGCGAAACCCTGGGGCAGCAGGTAGTTACGGCCGTAGCCGTTCTTGACCTCGACGATGTCGCCGGGAGTGCCGAGACCGGACACTTCCTGAGTGAGGATGATCTTCATTTCGCAGACCTTCCTCAGCGCGCCGTCGCCGTGTAGGGCAGAAGTGCCATCTCGCGGGCGTTCTTGACCGCGCGGGCAATCTGCCGCTGCTGCTGGGACGTCACTCCGGTGACCCGGCGGGCACGGATCTTGCCCCGGTCGGAGATGAACTTCCGCAGCAGGGCGGTGTCCTTGTAGTCGATGTAGGTGATCCCGTCCTTGTCGAGCGGGTTCACCTTCTTCTTCGGCTTGCGAAGCGCCGCAGCCTTAGCCATTGCTCTTACTCCTGAACTCGATGCAGCCCTCACGGGCTAGAAGGGAGGCTCGTCGTCGAACGAGGAAGTGCCGCCGCCGGAGCGGGCGCCACCTGGGGCCGGAGCGGCAGTCGCCCACGGGTCGTCGAAGTTGCCTCCGCCGCCACCGCTGCTGGTGCTCGTGCTGGGCTGCTGCCGGTTGCCACCGCCACCACCGCCGTTGGAGGCGCCGAAGCCGCCGCCCCCGCCACCGCCGGAGCGGTTCATCCGCTGCACCTTCGCCGTGGCGTAGCGCAGGGACGGGCCGATCTCGTCGACCTCGAGCTCGTAGACGGTGCGCTTCTCTCCCTCGCGGGTCTCGTAAGACCGCTGGCGCAGCCGACCCTGCACGATCACCCGTGAACCGCGTTGCAGCGACTCGGCGACGTGCTCGGCGGCGTCACGCCAGATGTTGCACGCAAGGAACAGTGGCTCGCCGTCTTTCCACTCGCCTGACTGACGGTCCAGGGTCCGCGGCGTGGACGCGATGCGGAACTTGGCAACCGCCGCACCCGACGGGGTGAAGCGCAGCTCGGGATCGTCGGTGAGATTTCCGACGACCGTGATAACGGTTTCTCCTGCCATGATCTACTCCTCGCCGCTGTTCTCGTTCGTAGGAGGTTCTCAGAACCCCCTGACAAAAACGAGGATCAGCGGGTCTCGGGCCGAATGACCTTGGTACGCAGGATGCTCTCGTTGAGCCGCAGCTGACGGTCCAGCTCGGCGACAGCCTCGGGGGTCGCCTGAAGGTCGACGACAGCGTAGATGCCCTCGGCCTTCTTGTTGATCTCGAACGAGAGCCGGCGACGGCCCCAGACGTCGAGCTTCTCCACCGAGCCACCCGCGTTCGTGATCACCTTCAGGTACTGATCGAGCGACGGGGCGATGGTGCGCTCCTCGAGCGAAGGATCGAGGATCACCATAAGTTCGTAATGACGCAAGACATTCACCTCCTGTGGGCTATGCGGCCACGGTCTCTCCGTGGCAGGAGGTCTTGTGTCGCTCGCAATGAAAAGCCGTGGACGGGAAAGCCCACGGCCACACTGCGAACCGAGCAAGCATACCCAGGCGGGTCGACCTGCCCAAATCGAAAGGACCCCGTCCACCGACGGGGTCCTTCTCGCTTCAGCCGCGGGGCGCCCGATCCGCTTTCGCTGGGTGGGACCTGGGGAGGAACGACCACACCGATGAGGTTGGACGCGGCCGCCCCGCGGAGCTTGTTGACGACTACGTTACGCCACGTTTGCCCGGTTTGCACGCTGCGACACGATTGACCGAATTGCCGCAGCACCCACTCCCATCACGCACACCGCGGCGATCACCGCGAGCATTCCGATCGGCCGGGACTCGCTCATCGGCGCCATCGCCGCCACCGGCTCGGCCGCGGCGATCTCGGTGGGCGGCGGGCTCACTGACGCCAGCGCGGCATCCTGCGTGGCCGGGGTCAGATCAAGCTGCGTCGGTACGCCGGTGTCCAGCGTCTTCTGGTCACCCGGAGGCATGCCCGCGAACGCCGGATCGACGCTCCCCGCCGTACTCGCCGGAGTCTTGGTCTTGATCTTTTGATCGGCGCCCGGCTTGGCGGGTCGGTTGGCCGTCGAAGTCCGCCGGGCCGGGCCCCGATCCCCGACATGACCAGCCGCTCCGGTCCGGGTGGAGCGGGTCGTCGCCGGCGCCGAGTTCGGCTTCGTCGTGCCCGCCGCCGACCCGGAGGCCGCCCCCGACGAACCCGACGGCGCCGTGGTCGAATTGCTCGAATTGTCGTCGCTGGGCACCGGGCCCGGATCCGGCATCATCATCGTGGTGGCCGACGGCGAGGCTGTGACCAGCAGCGGCGCGGTGTCCTCGCCGAGCGGGCAGTTCGGATCGACGGTCACCGACGTGGTTCCGCGCCGGAACACCACCTCGGCCGAACCCTCGTCCGGCAGCATGCCCTGGGTCTCGCCGGACAGTTCCAATCGCGCGTTGTAGCCGGTCCGGTTGACCACCCGCACGATGCTGTCGGCCGGAATCACCAGCGACTCGACGTCGGGGTGCGAACGGCAGGAGAGGGCAAACCCCCCGCCGCCACCGAAGGTCACCTGGCGGCCACGCTCGGCCTGCTGCTCGGCACTCGCCGTTCCGTTGGTCAGCAGCGGCGCCCCGAAGATCAGCCCGCCCAGCGCCAAAGCTGTGATCCGGTATCGGAACTGCCGCGACATGAACCATCTCCCAGTTCGATGAAAGCCTCGATTGGGGACAACGAGGTCCGGCGCGGGCCGGTGACGCGGGGAGCGAAAGCGTCGTACCCGCGTCGTAGGCTCTTCCCCATGCGCATCGGAGCTCATGTTGATCCGACCGATCCTCTGGAGGCGGCCGCCGCCCGCGGTGCCGACGCCGTCCAGTTCTTCCTCACCGACCCGCAGGGTTACAAATCGCCTAAACCGCGTGAAGATGCCGCGGCCCTGCGCGAGTCCGAGGTGGACATCTACATCCACGCGCCCTACATCGTGAACGTCGCCTCACCCAACAACCGGATCCGCATCCCGAGCCGCAAGCTGCTCATGGCGCATGCCCGGGCCGCGGCCGAGTTGGGCGCGAAAGGCCTGATCGTGCACGGCGGCCACGTCGGCAAGGACGCCGATCTGGCGGCCGGCTTCGACAATTGGCGCAAGGCCTTCGAATACGCCGAGAAGGACGGCGGGCTGCCGCTGCCGATCCTGATCGAGAACACCGCCGGTGGCGACAACGCGTGCGCTCGCCGCTTCGACGACCTGGCCCGGCTCTGGGAAGCGGTGGCCGGTTTCGGCGCCGGTTTCTGCCTCGACACCTGCCACGCCTTCGCCGGCGGGGAAGACCTCGTCGGCATCGTCGACCGGGTCAAAGCGATCACCGGACGCATCGACCTGATTCACGCCAACGATTCGAAGGGCGGATTCGACTCCGGGCAGGACAGGCACGACAACCTCGGTAATGGCAAGATCGACCCGGACTTGGTGGTGGCCGCGATCCGGGCCTCCGGCGCTCCGGCCGTCGTCGAGACGCCCGGCGGCACCGAAGGTCAGACCGCCGACATCGCCCTTCTGCGGGAGCGGGCGGGCCGCTGACGCGCCCGGTTACTGGGGAGGACCATGACCACCGACCAGCCGAGGCAGCCCACAGCTCCCGGGCCGCCTTCGCAGCGTGCCCCGGAGAAACCGCCCCCGGAGAGTTTGGCGCCGCCTAAGCCGGCTCCGGCTCCGGCTCCGGCTCCGGCTGCGGCTCCGGCTCCGGTCAAACCGGCCGTTGAGGTGCCGAAACCGGCTTCGGCGAAGCCGACCGTCGAGGTCAAGCCTCCGATGTCCGAGGCTGCTCGGGCGGCCCTGATCGATCGGGCGGCCTCGCCGAGCCCGACCCCGACCCCGACCCCGACCCCGACATCGACATCGGCCCAGCCGGCCGTGGCCGAGGCCGGACCGGCGCCGGACAAGCCCGGAAGACGACGCTTTCTCTTCTTCGGTAAACGATCCGCGCCGGTAGCCGCGCCACAGATCCCGGCACAGGTGACAAATCCCCCGGTCGGCGCCCTGGCTGCCGCGGCCGGCCTGAACGGCATTGCCGCCGCACCGTCCGATGTGGCCGCCGCGCCGGGCGTAAAGCTCAAGGAACCGCTGCCCAGCGACCGCCCCGCGCACGCCCCGCCCGACCCGTGGAAAGCCTTCGCCAGCACCGCCGAGCGTCCCCCCGGGCGGATCCGCCGCGGCATCCGGGCCGTCGGCCGCGGCCTGATCCACGAGTACGCCGTGGTCACCTACCTCGCCCTGGCCATCGCCGTGGCGCTGACCTGGCCCACCCTGCAATATCCGCTGCACACGCTGCCGCAGGACCTCGGCGATCCGGCCCGGCAGGCCTGGCAGATCGCGTGGAGCGGGCACATCCTGCTCACCGACCCGGTCCAGCTGTGGCAGTCCAACGCGTTCTTCAACCAGCCCAACAGCTTCGCGTACGGCGACAGCCTGCTCGGTTACGCGCCGGCCGGAATGCTCGGCGAGGGCCCGCTGGCCGCGACGCTGCGCTACAACATCCTCTTCGTGCTGGCCCACGCGCTGCTGCTGATCGGCTCGTACGCCCTGGTCCGCCAGCTGGGGGCCGGCCGCACCGGTGCGGCGGTCGCCGCGGTCGCCTTCGCGTCCGCCCCGTGGCGGCTCGCCCAGGAGGGCCACCTCGACATCATCTCGGCCGGCGGCATCCCGCTCGCCCTGGCCATGCTGGCCCGCGGGCACGGCTGGTCGATGCGGCGCGGGTTCCGCCGCAAACATCGCAACGCCGGCTGGGCTGCGGCCGGCTGGCTGGTCGCGGCCTGGCAGGTCAGCCTCGGCTTCTCGCTGGGCCTGCCGTTCCTCGGCGTGCTCGGTCTCATCCTGCTGGTGCTGCTCGTCCGGGTGCCGATCCGCTGGTTCCGCCGGCCCACCGAGCGACCGGTGCTGGGCTGGCGGCTGCTGGTCGCCGACGTTCTCGGTCCACTCATCGTCGCCGGGATCGCCGCGCTGATCGCCATTCCCTACTTCAAGGGCTCCGGCACGGCCACCGCCACCGCCGAGATCAAGTTCTTCTCGCCGCCACTGCGCAGCCTGCTGATCGGCCCGGCCGAGTCGCGTGTCTGGAGCGGCGCGCACGCCGTGCCCCGGTCGTCGCTGACCTGGCCGGCCGAGATGTCGCTGCTGCCGGGCTTCGTCCTCTACGCGCTGGCCCTGGCCGGGCTGGCCTTCTCCATCTGGACGCTCTGGCAGCGGCTGTTCCTGCTGGCCGGCCTGGCCACGACGATCATCCTGACCCTGGGCACCAACTTCTTCGACGGCAAGTGGACCTACCTCCCGCTCTTCGGCCACCTGCCGGCCTCACTGGGCACCCGGATTCCGGGCCGGCTCATGCTCTGGGTGACACTTCTGCTCGCGGTGCTGGCCGCCGGTGCGGTCGCCGAGTTCGTCCGCCGTGCCGACCACTGGGCCGAGTCGCGCATCCCGCCGTGGCCCGGCCCGTGGCTGCGCACGGCCACGCTGATCCCGCTGGCCCTGGTGCTGGTCGAGGGCTGGAACTCCACCGCCCACCCGGTCGTCCCCGACCAGCCGGCCGCGATGCGCACGGTCACCGGCCCGATGCTGGTGCTGCCGACGGCCGAACTGACCGACCAGATGACCATGCTGTGGTCCACCACCCGGTTCCAGGAGATCGCCAACGGCTCCGGTGGTTTCGCCGCCGGTCGCCAGGCCGACCTGCGGCGCAACGCGACGACGTTCCCCGATCAGGCCAGCGTCGACTACCTGCGCGGCCAGGGCATCACGACGGTCCTGTTGCTGCGCGACTACGTGGCCGGCACCCCGTGGGAACGAGCCGGTGACACCCCGGTCGACTCGCTGGGCATCACCCGCGAGGACCTGGACGACGCCGTCCTCTTCCGCCTGAGCCAGCCCAGCACCCAGCCGACCGATCCCGCCCAGCCGGGCCAGGGCACGTCACCCACGCAACCGCCCGGCCAGGGCACCTTCCCCACCCAACCCGGTCAGGACCTCTTCCCGACCCAGCCCGACCAGATCACGCCGGGCCAGACCTTCCCGACCCAGCCGATCCAGCCCACCGTTCAGGCGCAGGCCCTCGCGAGGTAACGGTGGCCGAGCGCAAGCCCGCGAGGCCTGGTGGGAAGCAAGATATGCAAACGGCCGCCCGGCGCAGGTGCGCGGGCGGCCGTTATTGACGCTCGAGGGTCAGGTGCCGGCTGCGGCCGGCTCCGGGGTGGGTGGGGTTTCGTCGGCGGTGGCCGGCTTCGGGCGGTCCAGGCGAAGGCGGCGGCGCAGGGTGCCCACCGCGGCGATGTCCGGCCGGTTGAGGACACCGCCGTCCGGGTCCTCGTCGCCGTAGGTCTGGCGCACCGCGTCGAGCTCGGGCCGCCAGATCTCCCGGACCACCAGGCCGCACAGGACCGCGACGGTGACCAGACGCAGCGTCGCCGCCAGCACGAACGTGCCCTCGGGGATCACCGCCTTACCACCGGCGCCCAGCAACTCGGCGTAGAACGCGGTGAAGTAGCCGAACTCGGCCACGGTCCAGGCGATGATCGCTCCCCAGCGGGGGCGGGCCAGCACGATCAGCGGGAGCAGCCACAGGACGTACTGCTGGGACCAGACCTTGCTGAAGATCAGGAAGGCGGCCACGACCAGGAACGCGAGCTGGGCCAGGCGTGGCCGCTTGGGGGCGGCGAGCGCCAGGATCCCGATCGCGACGCAGGACAACCCGAACAACCCGTAGGTGACCCAGTTGAGCGTGGGCACGTGGTTGCTCAGCCACTGGAACGGACCCTGGTCGCCGTCACCGCCGCTGTGCCACTTGCCGTCCAGATATCGACCCACGTACCAGAGCGTGCCCCAGTCGATCGGCCGCTCGGTGTTGAGCTGGAAGAAGCGCAGCCAACTGTCGTGCCACAGGTACCAAACCGGGAAGTTGACCGCGATCCAGGTCGCGCCGGTGGACAGGAACGCCCAGAACCACTTGTCGACGGTCCTGGATCGCAACGCGAGCACCAGCAACGGCCCGAGGATGAACAGTGGCCACAGCTTCGCCGCCGCGCCCAGCCCCAGGAAGATGCCGGCCCACACCGGATGTCGTTTGGCCCAGAGATAGAGGCCGACCGCGGCCAGGCCGATCGCCAGGAAGTCCCAGTTGACGGTCGCGGTGAAGAAGATGATCGGGGATAGCGCGAAGATCGCCGCGTCCCATGGTCGTCGTCTCCGCAACGCGAGGATCACCGCCGCAGTGATCACCGCCAGCGCCGAGAGCACCAGCGCGTTCACGTTGTAGAACCACTGACCCTGGTTGATCTCCGGGTGCTTGACCCCCCACGAGTGCACCGGCAGCCCGAGCGCCCCCATGAAGTAACCGGTGACCACCGGGTATTCCACGGCGTGGTCCTTGTAGGGGACCTTGCCGTCGTTGAGCCCCTCCGCGTAGTACAGAGCGAGCACGTCGGTGTAGCAGAAGCGCGTGTACTGAATGTTCTTCTGCCAGTCACCGGTCTGGCACGGCGACTTCTGCACCCAGGAGAACGCCAGCGTGATGCACGTCAGCGCCAGGATGATCCGAGCCGCCGTCCAGAACCGTCCGGTCCGCGCTTCCGGCCGCACGGCGTGCGAGCCGAGCGGGCCGCCGATCGCCTCGGAGAGCCCACGAACGAACCCGTCCCCGGTCGCCGGAGCGCTGGTGGCCGGAGCGTCAGGACCATCGGGGCGGTCAATGTCCTCGGACGGTTGCGTGCTCATGACAACGCATCATGCCCTAAGAACCTCAACGGACGTACGCCCGCTCACCAGTGGGTCGCACTGGGACAAAAAGAAACCGGCGCCCGCCCCGAAAGGGGCGCGCGCCGGTCCTAGGTAAAGCGGCTGATCCGGCTAAGTGCCGTCGGTTTGTGTCCCGGCAGTCGGCAAGATGGTGGTCCCTGGGTCGGTGTTACCGGTGTCGGTACCACCGTTGCCGTTACCGTTCCCGTTGTTGTTGCCGTTGTTGTTGCCGTTCCCGTTGTTCTGGCCGTTGTCCTGGCCGTTGTTCTGCCCGGTGTCACAGCCGAGGCCGATGACCGCGAAGGCGCAGTCGCTGGCCGGCACTTCCGGCGGCTTCTCACCGTTGCCGAACTTGGCCGGGTCACCGGTCTTCTGGCGAGCAGGGAAGTCTTCCTGCTTCATGTCCAGCGCCTTGGTCACCGAGTCGATGAACATCTTCCAGATCCGCGACGGGGTGCCGGCACCGAACATGTCCCCGCCGCCGGCTTCCTTGAGCTCCACCTTGTTGGTGGCGCCACCGACCCAGACCGTCGCGGCCAGCTGCGGAATGCCGCCGACGAACCAGCAGTCACCGCTGCCTTCCTTGTACTCCCAGGTACCGGACTTGGCGATGCCCTCGCGGCCGTTGCGCAGATCCCGCTTGTCGACGTCGACGATTTCCTTCATCACGGCCGACAGGTTGGACATCTCGGCCTCGCCGAAGACCCGGTTGCCGTCGGTCTTCTCCTGGCCGATCACCGACGACTTGCCGTTGTCGGGATCGACCCGCTTGACCGTCTTGATGAAGTGCGCCGCGTGGTGCACACCCTGGTTGACGATCGTGGCCACACCCTCGGCGTGCTCGAGCGGCACGACACGGTACTGACCGAAGCCGACCTCACGGTCGAAGTAGCCGGCGCTCGACCACGTCGACGCGTCGGTCTTGGCCAGGTCGACCTGCTCGCCGTTCGGGAAGCCCTTCTTGACGTCGGTGTAGATGTGCCGGATGCCGGCGGCCTTGGCGGCCTCCAGCACCTTCGGCACGCCGATGGTGTCGGTGATCCAGTAGAACGGGAAGTTGTACGACTTGATCGTCGCCGTCTCCAGATCGCAGTACTTGACCTTCCCCTTACAGATCTTGCCCGGGTCGGCGCCGGCGTTGCTGATCTCCGTGCCGTTCTTACGCTTCAGCGTGCCGTCCCAGACGCTGTCGAACGAGACGCCCTCTTTGAGGCCGGCCGCCAGCGTGTAGATCTTCATGGTCGAGCCGGGCGACTGGCCACCGATGATCTCGGTGCCGGTGCCGTTGAGATAGCCGCCGTAGTCGGTTCCGGAGGAGTTGTCACCGCCGTAGTAACCGAGCACCCGCCCGGTCTTCGGATCGATGCCGATCACCGCCGCCTGGTACGACTTGGGCCGGCCGTGCATCGGCGAATCGGCGCTGTTGCGCGAACCGGCCTCCTCGGCGGCCTTCTGCACGTCCGGGTCGATCGTCGTCTGGATGGTCAGACCACCCTGGTCGATCTCCGACTGGGAGATGTTCATCGCCAGCAGCTCGGCCTTGACGTGCCGGATGATCATGCCGACCGGCTTGTTCTCGGCGCAGGTCTTGCAGGCGTCCGAGTTACGCGGCTTGACCTTCGGGTAGACCCGCTTGTTGTACACGTCCTGAGTGACCCAGCCCATGTCGAGCATGTTCTTCATCGTGTACTCCCACCGCGCCTTGGCGTCGGTGAGGTTGTAGTTCGGGTCGTAACCGGCGTGCGCGTCGGTCGGGTAGGGCTGCTTGATGATCGAGGCGATGACCGCAGCCTCGTACGGCGTGATGGCGTTCTTCTGCCCGGCGGCCGTGGTGACCGACTTGCCGAAGTAGCCCTGCGCCGCGGCCTCGATGCCGTACCTGCCTTCGCCGAAGTCGACGTAGTTCAGGTACATGCCCATGATCTGGTCTTTGTTGTACTGCGACTCGAGCTTGCGGGCGATGACCGCCTCGCGCAGCTTCCGGTTGATGCTGATGGCCTTCAGGTCGGCCGCGTGCCGCGCGTACTGCTGGGTGATCGTCGACGCACCCTGCGTGGCACCACCGGTGAAGTTGTTCCACGCGGCGCGGACGATGCCCTTCATGTCGATGCCGTGGTGCGAGTAGAAGTTCTTGTCCTCGGCGGCGGCAACGGCGTGCTCGACCACCTTGTTGATCTTCTCTTCCGGCACCACCGTGCGGTTGGCCTCGCCGAGCTTGGCCAGCACCGTGCCCTTGGAGTCGAGGATCACGTTCGACTGGTCCTCGGTGACCGGCGGCGGAAGCGCCACGTCATCGAAGAAGTAGGTGCCGCCGACGACGCCGGCACCGAGCATGATGACCAGCACGGCCGCCGCAGCCGTAAGGATGTTGGTGCGGCGGCGGCGCTTGGCGGCCTTGGACTTGTCCTTGCCGGAGGGCGCGGTGGGCGGACCACCCGGACCCCCGGGGGGAGCGGGCGGCCCTGGCCGGACCGCGGCCCGGGCCACCGACGCCCGAGCGCCGACCGAGCCGGTGCCGGCCCCGACCGAGGCGCGCGCGCCGACCCGGGCCGACCCGGTCACGTTGCCCACCGAGGCGCGCCCGGGAGTGGCCGCGCCAACTGAGGCGGCACCCACTGAGGCAGCACCCACCGAGGCGGCGCCGACGGAGGCACGCCCCCCGGTTCCGCGGCGGTATGCGTCGGGGGCGG
Organism: Paractinoplanes tereljensis; assembly: GCF_016862435.1. Classification (GTDB taxonomy): domain Bacteria; phylum Actinomycetota; class Actinomycetes; order Mycobacteriales; family Micromonosporaceae; genus Actinoplanes; species Actinoplanes tereljensis. Next base: position 19,165 of record NZ_BOMY01000050.1, on the reverse strand, counting down.
GACGACTGGAAGGTTCGTCACCAGGCGCGGAGGCACCGGACCCGGGCACGCTGGCCCGGGCACGCGGAGACTGCGAATCGCCGTACGAGTTCATGCGGTCACACCTCGGTCGCGGTGGCGCGCGCCGAAAGAGCCCTGGAGGGGCCCCCGCCGACAACGCCACGTGCGGACGATTTGGGCTGCATCCCGGCAGCCGCCCTGTCGAATGTGATGAATGACCGAATACGGCGCTGGATGCCCGGGTCGGTCGGGGTCGTCCCCACGGTAGAGGGATCAAGCCACGTCATCCGCGGCCCTCCCGTCGATGTGACGACGACCCGATCTCGCGGTGGCGGCCCGCGGCGGACGAGGCTACCGCCTCGGCCAGATCAAGCTCGTCGGCGTTCAGCGCGTCCCGGCCCAGTACGTACTGCTGGATCAGGTGATTCCACGCGCAGGAGCGGCACACCTCTACGACGAAGACCTGAAACTCACGCAGAGTCATCGCCATGACGGGAAGCTCGGCCAACTTGCGGGCCTGTCCGGCGGACTGCTTCAGCTCATCGCCATAGATGTAGTGCACCAGAGTGAGATTGTCGCGGCGGCAGATCGGACAGCGGTCGTCCGTCGGCTCGCCGTGGAAGCGAGCAGCGTTTTTCAAGTACGGCGAGGCATCGCAGACCTCAAGGGTCCCGACCCGCCCGTTGTGCACGTCACGCAGCACTGCCCGCTTCTGTAGCGAGTAGTCGACCACCTGCCGCTGCGTGCGCATGGCGAAGAGAGTACGCGGTCCGCGCCGGTGCGGCGACAGCCATCACACAGCGTGGCGCGGCCGTTGCGTAACCGGCAACACTTTCCGTTTTCCTTGCGTCCACCGGATCGTGGATCTACGGTAGCGATGTATCGGGCCGATACATCGGGGCACAGGGAGGAGACGCCGGGATGTTGGACTTGGCGATCCTCGGTCTGCTCCAGGAGACCCCGATGCACGGTTACGAGCTCCGCAAGGAACTCGCCACCAAGCTGGGCACAATCCGAGCTGCGATCAGTTACGGCACGCTCTACCCGACGCTCAAGCGCCTGCAGGCGACCGGCTGGATCACGGAATCCGAGTCGGATCCGTCGATGATCCCCCCGATGACCAGCAAGCGGGGCCGGGTTGTCTACAAGATCACTGCGGAAGGCAAGGAACGCTTCGCCGACCTGATCGCACAGGCCGGCCCGGAGACGTACGACGATGCCGGCTTCGGAGTGCACTTCGCCTTCTTCTCCCGCACCGACCAGGCGACCCGCCTGCGGATCCTCGAGGGCCGTCGCCGGCGGATCGAGGAGCGCCGCGAGGGTCTGCGCGACGTGCTCTCCCGGGCCGGTGAACGGCTCGACGCGTACACGCTTGAACTGCAACGTCATGGCCTCGACGCCTGTGAGCGCGAGGTCAGATGGCTGGAAGAGCTCATTACCAATGAGCGCTCCGGCCGCGCGCCGGCTACCCCCGGCTCGTTCGACATCCCAGCCGACCCGGCTAGGGACGCATCCCCCGAAGTCCCGCGTCCTCATCAGGACCGGCCGTGATGAACAAGGAGGCAAACGCGATGGGTTCCGTCCGCGTCGCCATCGTCGGTGTGGGTAACTGCGCCTCGTCCCTCGTGCAGGGCGTGGAGTACTACAAGGACGCCGACCCGAACGACCGCGTTCCGGGTCTCATGCACGTCAAGTTCGGCGACTACCACGTCTCCGACGTGCAGTTCGTAGCGGCGTTCGATGTGGACGCCAAGAAGGTCGGCATGGACCTGGCCGAGGCGATCGTTGCCAGCGAGAACAACACGATCAAGCTGACCGACGTTGCGCCGACCGGCGTCACGGTCCAGCGTGGACCGACCTTCGACGGTCTGGGCACGTACTACCGCGAGATCATCGAGGAGTCGTCGGCCGAGGCCGTCGACGTGGTGCAGGCGCTGCGCGACGCTCAGGTCGACGTGGTCGTCTCCTACCTTCCGGTGGGCTCCGAGCAGGCCGACAAGTTCTACGCCCAGGCCGCGATCGACGCCGGCTGCGGCTTCGTCAACGCCCTGCCGGTCTTCATCGCCTCGAACCCGGAGTGGGCGCAGAAGTTCATCGACGCCGGTCTGCCGATCGTCGGTGACGACATCAAGAGCCAGGTCGGTGCGACGATCGTGCACCGCGCGCTGGCCAAGCTGTTCGAGGACCGCGGTGTCGAGCTGCTGCGCACGTACCAGCTCAACTTCGGCGGCAACATGGACTTCATGAACATGCTGGAGCGCAACCGCCTGGTCTCCAAGAAGATCTCGAAGACCCAGTCGGTGACCTCGCAGATCCCGCACGAGATGGTCAAGAGCGACGTGCACATCGGCCCGTCGGACCACGTGCCGTGGCTCGACGACCGCAAGTGGGCGTACATCCGCCTCGAGGGCCGCTCGTTCGGCGACACCCCGCTGAACGCCGAGCTCAAGCTCGAGGTGTGGGACTCGCCGAACTCGGCCGGTGTGATCATCGACGCAGTGCGCGCCACGAAGATCGCCCTGGACCGCGGCATCGGTGGCCCGATCCTCTCGGCGTCGTCGTACTTCATGAAGTCCCCCCCGGTGCAGTACAACGACCACGACGCGAAGGACGCCGTCGAGGCCTTCATCCGCGGTGACGTGGAGAGCTGACACCCGAACCGATAAAAGGCCGGACCGCATCGCGGTCCGGCCTTTTACGTGCCCCGAATTAGAGGGGTGGACGACCGATAGACGATCGCATATATTCGTGCCACGACGACGGACGACTTCGATCCGCGTCTATCACGGGGAGAATTTCATATGCGTTTCAGGTCCATGCTGGCGTCCCTTGCCGCCGTGGCGAGTGTGGCTGCCGGTCTGACGGTCGCCGCCGACCCGGCCTATGCCAACACCGCTGCCGGTTACATTTCCGGCGGCGGTGTCGTGACGGACGATCTCAACGACGAGGGCACCCTCTCGACCACCACCAACAACTTCAACGGTGCAGTCTGGCTCTGGCAGCAGATCCTGATCGCCGACGGGTTCCTGACCACGGCCGGCCGGGACTGCCAGTTCGGCGCCGGCACCAAGGCGGCGACCAAGCTCTGGCAGGCCGCGCACGGCCTCACCGGCAGCGCCGCCGACGGCATCGTCGGCCCGCAGACCTTTGCCAAGGCCGGCCTGAACTGGGAGCTCTACTCGTACGACTCGGAGAACCAGATCTACACGGTCCGGTACTACGGTTCCAAGTCGTCCTTCCCGGCCGAGCGGATGCTTAACGGCCGCTACCAGTCGGCCGCGTTCGCCATGTACTTCTCGTACACCGGTTACAACACCGATTACTGCTGAGAATTGAATCGAAATAGGGCCGGCCCATTGGGGACCGGCCCTATTTCCAATGGGAAAAACATTCAACCCCAGGAACGGGTCAGTGCCACCCTCGCCTCGAGTTCGAGCAGCTTGCGCTTGCGGTCGAGGCCACCGCCGAAGCCGACCATCTTGCCGCCGGCCCCGACCACCCGATGGCACGGGACGATCACCGGGACCGGGTTGTGATTGCAGGCCGTGCCGACCGCTCTTGCCGCCCCCGGATCGCCCAGCGCGGTGGCGATCGCCCCGTAGGTGATCATCTCGCCATAGGGGATCTTGGCGATCTCGGCCCACACCGCCCGCTCGAACTCGGAGCCGCCGGGCATCTCGACCGGCACCGCGAACTCGGTGAGCTCGCCCGCGAAGTAGGCCGCCAACTCCTGGGCCGCCGGATGCGTGCCGGCCGGCCCGGGGCGCACCCCGAAGCGCACTCCGACGACCGTGTCCTCGACCACGGAGACACCGAGCGGCCCGATCAGGGAGTCGACGACGAACATGCCCACGGCCTAGGAGACGTGGCCCTGGTCGCGGGCCCACTTGTAGAGCTCGGCCTCGGCCTCGTCCCGGTTGAGCGGCCCCCGATCGAGGCGCAGCTCCTTGAGGTAGCGCCAGGCCTGACCGACGATCGGGCCGGGCGGCACCCCGAGCAGTTCCATGATCGCGTTGCCGTCCAGGTCGGGCCGCACTCGGGCGAGGTCTTCCTCGGCCTGCAGCCGGTCGATCCGTTCCTCGAGCGCGTCGTAGTCGGCGGCGAGGTTGGCGGCCTTACGCCGGTTGCGGGTGGTTACGTCGGAACGGGTGAGTTTATGCAGCCGGTTCAGCAGCGGTCCGGCGTCGGTCACGTACCGCCGCACCGCCGAATCGGTCCACTCTCCCCGCCCGTACCCATAGAAGCGCAGGTGCAAAGAGACCAGCTCGACCACCTCGGACGTGATGTCCTTGGGGTATTTCATGGCCTTCATGCGCTGTTTGGTGAGCCGGGCGCCGACGATCTCGTGGTGATGGAAGCTGACCCGGCCGTCCCGGCCGACGGCCTTGGTGGCCGGCTTGCCGACGTCGTGCATGAGCGCGGCCATCCGCAGCACGAAGTCGGGCGCGTCGGCGTCCTCGAGCCGGATGGCGTTGGCCACCACGATCAGGGTGTGCTCGTAGACGTCCTTGTGCTGGGCGTGTTCGTCGATCTCGAGCTTCAGCCCGGAGATCTCCGGCAGGAAGCGGTCGGCCAGGCCGGTGTCGACGAGCAGCCGAAGCCCGGTGATCGGGTCGGCGCCGGACATCAGCTTGGTGAACTCGTCCCGGACCCGTTCTGCGGTGATTCGGTCGAGATCAGCGCACATATCGGTCATCGCGGTGATGACGGATTGATCCACAGTGAACTGCAGCTTCGCCGCGAACCGCGCGGCCCGCAGCATCCGAAGTGGATCATCGCCGAACGACTGCGACGGCGCGGCCGGCGTCCGGATCACTTTGGCCGCGAGGTCGGCCAGCCCGCCGTACGGATCAGTAAAGACGTGCTCGGGCAGCGACACCGCCATCGCGTTGATGGTGAAGTCGCGCCGCTCGAGATCTTCCAGAAGCGATTTCCCGTATTGCACGATCGGGTTACGGGTGACCCCGTCGTAGGCTTCCGCCCGGAATGTGGTGATCTCCAGCCGAAGCCCGTTCTTCTGGACACCGATCGTGCCGAAGTCGCGGCCGGTCTCCCAGATCGCGTCGGCCCAGCCCTGCACCAGCTCGAGGGTCTGCTCGGGGGTGGCGTCGGTGCAGAAGTCGAGATCGTCACCGAGCCGGAGCAGCAGCGCATCCCTGACCGAACCGCCCACAAGGTGCAACTCATGACCGGCGGCGCCGAAACGGCGCCCCAGTTCGTCGGCGACCGGGGACACGCGCAGCAGCTCGGCGACCGCGTTCTGCTGGGCGGCATTGAGAACAGACATGGGGTTACCAGGGTATAGGTCGTGGCAGCGTGATTCCTAAACGGGCAGGATGGACACGTGCCCGTTTCCGAGGCGCTGCGTCACCTGGCCGAGGACCCTGGGTTCTGGATGGGCGACGCCGCCGAACCCGACTCCCCCGAGCTGCGCACCACCTTCCCGGTGACCGGCGGCTATTCGCTCGTTCTCGATCTCGACCCGGCCACCGGGGAACGCACTCTCGGCCTCCGCGTCCCGGCCCACTCCGAGCCGGTGCAGCTGGGCTGGGCTCCGGCCGGGGGTCCCTATCCGGCGGCTCTACGCTGGTCGGAGCTCGATCTCTTCGCCCGGGTGATCGCCCTGGACGATCCGATGCTGCCGCATCCGGGCCTGGTGGTGGCGCTGCTGTCGCCGTTCGCGCCGCCGACACCGGACGACGACGAGGCGGCGATCGCCGCGGTGCGCACGGCCGCGTACCTTTCCCTGCGCCGGGACGTCCCGGCGCCCGCGCCCTCCGGGCCCGAACAGGCGCCCCTGCCGCTCTTCGCGAGCGACGACTGGTGGCCGTCTCCACCAGCGGCTTCGCCGCAGGTGCTCGACGAGGCCGCGATTGCCGAGCTGATCCGTCCGCCCGACCGCTTTTCCGAGGTACGGGTGGGGAAACGCTTTCCAAGAGAAGACCTGGCCGATCTCGTACGCCGATCGACAGCTCTCCTGGACGACGTGCCACGCCGCTCCTGGTACGCGCAGACCCGCCCGCTCGCCCGCCGCATCCTCGACGCCGGTGACCTGGCACCCATTCCTGCCCTGCTGGGTGCGCTCACCGAGGCCGGCTGCGATCATCCGACCGTGCTGGACGCGCTGAGCGAGCCCCTGGTCCCGCTGGAGGCGTACTGGATGGTGGAGACGCTGGCCGGGGCCGAGCCGGGCACCCTCCTGCGCCGCCGGATGTGACGCGCCCCTTTATGGTGACTGCATTATCGGGAGAAGTCGGGAGGCACGGGTGAACAGCGGCCTGTACCGGAGTGCACACGCGTCACCGGACGGTGTGCCGCCGCAGGCCGAGGAGGGTGTCACCCTGATCTCGGTCGACACCGACGCCACCGGCCAGGACCAGGCACTACCGCCGGAACAGTTGCCGCCCGGAAACGACGGCACGACCGGCGACGGCGGCACGGCCGGCAACAGCGCGGTCATGGCGATCGGCAGCCTGGTCAGCCGGATCATCGGGTTCGCCCGGAACGCCCTGATCGGCATGGCCCTGGGCGCCGGCGTCGGCGATGCGTACACCAGTGCCCAGTTCCTGCCCGGCCAGATCTACGAGCTGCTGCTCGGCGGCATCCTGTCCAGCGTGCTGGTGCCGCTGCTGGTGCGCCGGCGCAAGGCCGACCCGGACGGTGGACTCGAGTTCACCCGGAAGCTGCTGACCTTCGCGGCGGTGTCCCTCGGCATCGCGACCGTCCTGGTGGTGGTCGCGGCGCCGCTGATCACCTGGATCCAGTCCGGCGACGACACCACGCCGGCCTACCGCAACCTGGTCACCCACTTCGCGTACCTAATTCTTCCGATCATCTTCTTCACCGGTCTGTCCGCCCTGATCGGCGCGGTGCTGAACGTGCGCGGGCACTTCGCCGCGCCGATGTGGGCACCGATCCTGAACAACGTCGTGGTGATCGCCGTCTGCGGCGTGTTCATCGTGTTCTTCTCGAACGACGACCTGTCGGTGACCAACATCAGCAGCGGCGCGATCCTGGTGATGGGTCTCGGCACCCTGCTCGGCATGATCGTCCAGGCGCTGGGCCTGCTGCCCGCGCTGCGCAAGGTCGGCTTCACCTGGAAGTGGCGCTGGGACCCGCGCTCGCTCGGCCTCGGCGAGATCGGCCGGCTGGCCGGCTGGATGCTCTGCTACGTCGCCGCCAACCAGGTCGCGGTCTTCGTCGTGGTCCGCATCCTCAACCAGGTGGCCGGCAAGGGCAGCGCCAGCACGCTGGCCTTCAACAACGTGTTCCTGCTGACGATGATGGCGCACGGCATCGTCGGCGTGTCGGTGATGACCGCGCTGCTGCCGAAGATGAGCGCGGCCGCCGCCGAGGGCCGGTTCTCCGAGGTCAGCGCCGACCTGAGCCGCGGCATCCGGCTGGTCTCGGCCGCGCTGGCCCCGATCGCGGTGGTCTACGGCGTGCTGGGTGCGCCGATCGCGGTGATGCTGTTCCAGGGCGGCAAGTTCACCAACCACGACGCGCTGGCCACCGGTGACGTGCTGGTGGTGGCCGCGTTCGCGGTGCTGCCGCTGTCGATCAGCTACCTCTGCACGTACGCCTTCTATTCTCTGCAGGGCAACAAGACCGCCGCGCTGATCAACCTGCCGGTCGTCGCCGTCCGGATCGGCGCCTACTTCGCGCTGGCCGCGATCCTCGACAAATCGCTGTCGGCGGTGGGCATGACCGCCGGTAACGCGATCTCCTATCTGGTCTCGGCCCTCATCTCGCTCGCCGTGCTGCGCCGCCAGATCGGCCGACTCAACCTCGGCACGGTCGCGGTGTCGCTGGTCAAGGTTCTGGTGGCGGCCGCGATCGCGGCGGCACTCGGCGTTTTGGTAGTGCATCTGCTGCCCGGAGCCGGCGCTCCGGACGGGCGGGGACAGGCGATCATCCAGTTGATCGCGGGCGGCGCGGTCATCCTGCTGGCCTATCTGATCGCCGCCACGGCACTCCGAGTTCGTGAAGTAAGTGACGTGGTGGGGATGGTCCGGCGCAAGCTGGGCCGTTGACCTGGGGATTTTCCCCCTTTCCGGCATTTCGGGCAGTAGTCCAACTGGACAGGTCTCGGTGCCGCGCCGGGGGGACGACCTGCCATGAGGTGGCCGGGGACGGGTATGGTCGGTGTCGGCATGTGCTGATCGCACGTCGCTATTTGCACCAGCATGGGCAACCGTGCGAGGAGCACCGAGGGAGGACGGGTGACCCAGGTCGGCGAAGGCCACGAGACCGCGGCCGATGCGGACGGGCCGGTCATGACCTTCGGTGCACCCACCGTCGGTGAGATCCTGGCCGAGCGTTATCAGCTCGAGGAGCACGTCAACAACGACAGCGCGGGCCGGCAGGTCTGGCGCGGTATTGACGTCGTGCTCCGCCGCCCGGTCGCGGTGGTGTTGCGCTACCCCGGTGGCGACTCGGCCACCGAGATGCTGCAGGCGGCGGTCGATGCTAGCCGCGTGATCCACCCCAACCTGGTCGGCGTCTACGACGCGATCGACGAGGGCTCCCGTTCTTACGTGGTGCGTGAGTGGGTCGATGGCGAGTCGCTGCGCGAACTGGTCGCCGAGGAGGGTCCGCTCGACCCGGCTCGGGCCACCGCGATCGCCCACTCGATCGCCGACGCGCTGGCCGCCGTGCACGCGACCGGCATGGTGCACGGCAACGTGCACCCCGGCACGACCCTGATCGGCGACGACGGCCGGGTGGTGCTGGCCGACGCGCGTGCCGACTCGGCCGACAGCACCGAGGCCGACATCCGCGCGGTCGGTGGCCTTCTCTACTTCGCGATGACCGCGCACTGGCCGCACACCGAGATCGGCCGGTCCACGCTGCCCGACGCCAACCGCGACGGAGCCGGCAACCCGGCGGCGCCGCGGCAGATCCGCGCCGGCGTCCCCGCCTACCTCGACGACCTGACGATCGACCTGCTCGACAAGCGGGTCACGGCCCCCGAGGCCGACGCACTCGCCGCCGAGCTGGCCCGGCTGGACGCGGCCGACGACGACTACGACGACGTCGGCCCGCTGCGGTTCACCCAAGGTGGCACGCCGTCCGAGCCGTCCCGGAACAACTCGAAGATCGTCATCGGGGTCGCCGCGCTGGTCGTCATCGCGATCATCGGTCTGGTCTTCGGCATCCGCGCAATCACCAGTTCGGGCGACCCGGCGACGACCAAGACCACCGAGGCCAACGCCGGCGGCGACACGTCGACCGGCGAGGACAGCCAGGCCCCGGCCCCCACCCCGCAGCCGATCAAGCTGACCGCCGACATGGTCCGCATCGTCGACCCGCCGCCCGGCGACCGCAGCGACGCCGACGAGGCGAAGAACGTGGTCGACGGCAACCCGGACACCGCGTGGGAAACCCACCGGTTCAACACGGCGAAGTTCGGCAACCTCAAGCCCGGCATGGGTGTGCTGATCAACCTGGGCAGCGAGCGCAACCTGGCCGACGTCCGGGTGGAGACCTCCTCGCCCGGCGTGGGCATGGAGATCCGCAGCGGCACGTCCGACCCGGGTGACTCGAGCACCGGCGACGGGAAGGTCGCCACCACGTTCAAGAAGCTCGGCGAGGCCGACGCGGAGAGCAAGGGCGACGGCACCAACCGGATCTTCAACGTCTTCGACGCCAACACCAAATACCAATACGTACTGGTGTGGATCACCGAGCTGCCGCGCGCCGACGACGGCGATCGGTACCAGGTGAGCGTCAACGAGATCTCGGTGTACGGCTACTAGACCGCCACCGATAGATTGCTCTGGTGACTTCCGGGGACGGTGCGCCGAGCGACGCCGACCTCCTGCGCGCCCATCTCGACGGTGACGCGCAGGCGTTCGGCGAGATCGTCCGCCGGCATCGCGACCGGCTGTGGGCGGTCGCCCTGCGCACCGTCGGCGACCGCGAGGAAGCCGCCGACGCGGTGCAGGACGCGCTGCTCAACGCGCATCGCAACGCCGCCAAGTTCCGCGGCGACGCGGCCGTCACCACCTGGCTGCACCGCATCGTGGTGAATGCCTGCCTCGACCGGATCCGCCGCCGCCAGGCCCACCCGACCGTCCCGCTGCCCGACGGCACCCGCGCCGACGACGACCGGCCGGCCGCACCCGAGCCGGCCGCACCGACCGAGGACCACGACACCGCCCTGGTGGTGCGGCAGGCCCTCGCCGATCTGCCGGTCGAGCAGCGCGCCGCGATCGTGCTGGTCGACGTGCAGGGCTACCCGGTGTCCGAGGCGGCCGAGATCCTCGGGGTGGCCGAGGGCACGATCAAGAGCCGCTGCGCACGTGGCCGGGCCCGGATGGCAGTGGCCCTCGGGCACCTGCGCACCGGGGGAGACGGGAGTCACGGGAACCACAACGCCGCGCAGACCGTCCCATCCGGACCAGCGGCGGGCGAACGGAGGGACCAGAGGTGACCGGGGCCGAGTTCCGCGAGGTCGACATCGACCTCCTGGCGGACTACATCGGTGGCGCTCTGTCCGGCACGCCGGACGAGTCCTCGGTGGCTGCCCTGATCGCCGACGACCCGGCCTGGCGAGCCGCCTACGAGTCGCTCAGCGGCGGCATGGCGACGGTCGGCGCCCAGTTGGGCGCGCTCGAACCGATGGTGATGCCCGACGACGTGGTGGCCCGGCTGGAAGCCGCGCTGGCCTCCCCGATCGCCGCGCCCGACCCGATCCCGGCCGAGCTGGCCGCGCCCCCGGTTCCGCACCTCGCTCTGGTTCGTGGTGACCATGCTCACGACGTACCGCAAGAAAGAACGACGGCGCGGGAGCGCGGCAGCAAGCCCGGCTCCGCGCGCAGATTGCGCTGGGCCACCCCGATCGCCATCGCCGCCGGCGTGATCGCCTTCGTCGGCTTCGGCCTCGACTATCTCGCCGGCCGCGAGTCCAATTCCTCCGACATGGCCTCGTCCAGCGCCGCCGGCGAAGCCCAGGCCCGGCAGAACTCCGCCGCGATGCCCGGCGGACCCCAACTGCTGGCCTCGGGCACCGACTACACCGCCTCGACGCTGGCCACCGGGCCGCTGGAGCCGTTCGCCGCGTCCGCGAAGTCGTCCTCTCGGGCCACCGACCCGAGCGTTCAGTCCGAGAGCGCTCCGATGGCCGCGCCCGATCAGGCCGGCTCGATCAGCGGCGACGACCCCCTGGCCCGGCTGCGTAACCCGGCGGTCCTGCAGGAGTGCATCGACGCCATCGCCGCGGAAAACTCCGATGGGCCGATTTACCCCCAGTCAGTGGATTTCGCCCGCTTCGACGGGTCTCCGGCCCTGATCGTCCGATTCAGCGCCACGCAGGGCTCGTGGGCGTGGGCGGTCGGGCCGTCCTGCGGCACGGGCGGCAAAGCGAACACTCTCGACACCGCCCCGGTACGCTGAGCGACACTCCCGGTGAGGTCGGCCACGGGCCGAGCGCACGGGAATGGCGTGTGCCTAGCATGGCGTTCTAGCCTGCAGTGTCGCCGCGTCTCGGCGAATACAGACGACAGGAGTCGGCAGTGGACGAGGTCCGCAATCTGATCATCATCGGTTCGGGACCGTCCGGCTACACCGCGGCGTTGTACGCGGCCCGGGCCAACCTCAAGCCGCTCGTGATCGAGGGCGTCCAGTCCGGTGGCGCGCTGATGACCACCACCGAGGTGGAGAACTTCCCCGGTCACCGCGACGGCATCATGGGCCCCGAGCTCATGGACAACATGCGTGCGCAGGCCGAGAAGTTCGGCGCTGAGTTCCTCACCGACGACGTGACCCGCGTCGAGCTGGGCGACAAGCCCACCGAGGCCGGCACCGAGGGCCTCAAGACGGTCTGGGTCGGCGACAAGCAGTTCTTCGCCCGTGCCGTGATCCTCGCCACCGGTTCCGCCTGGCGGCCGATCGGCGTGCCCGGCGAGCAGGAACTGCTCGGCCACGGTGTCTCGTCCTGTGCGACCTGTGACGGCTTCTTCTTCCGCAACCACCACATCGTCGTCGTCGGCGGTGGCGACTCGGCGATGGAGGAGGCGACCTTCCTCACCCGCTTCGCCGAGACGGTGACGATCGTGCACCGGCGTGACTCGTTCCGGGCGAGCAAGGTCATGCAGGTACGCGCGTTGAACAATCCCAAGATCAAGGTCGAGTGGGACTCGGTCGTCGAGGAGATCCTCGGTTCCGACGGTGCCGTTGTCGGCGCCCGGCTGAAGAACATCAAGACCGGCGAGACCAAGGTTCTGGACGTGACCGGCGTGTTCGTGGCGATCGGCCACGACCCGCGCAGCGAGCTGTTCAAGGGGCAGGTCGAGCTCGACGACGAGGGCTACGTGAAGGTCGACTCGCCGTCGACGCGCACCAACATCGCCGGCGTCTTCGCGGCCGGCGACCTCGTCGACCACACCTATCGTCAGGCCATCACGGCCTCCGGCACGGGTTGTGCCGCGGCGCTCGACGCCGAGCGTTTCATCGCGTCATTCGTAGAGCTTTAGACCGGGAGGGTCCTAGTGGGAGCAGGCAAACCAGTCACCGACGCCACTTTTGTGAGCGACGTACTGCAGTCCGACAAGCCGGTGCTGGTCGACTTCTGGGCGGAGTGGTGCGCGCCCTGCAAGAAGGTGGACCCGCTGCTCAGCGAGATCGCCAAGGAAATGGGCGACAAGGTGGAGATCGTCAACATCAACATTGACGAGAACCCCGAGACCACGCGCGCCTACCGGGTGATGTCGGTGCCCACGCTGACCATCTTCAAGGGCGGCGAACCGGTCAACTCGGTCACCGGCGCCAAGCCCAAGAGTGCCCTGGTCAACTTCATCGAATCGGCTATCTGACGCGGTCTCCCGACGCGGTTTTCTGACGCCCCGCATTCGTACGGATGCGGGGCGTTTGCATGGTTTTGCCAACGGGTACTGGCGGCGCCCGGGGAGTACCCTCCGAAGTCGTCCTTCCTTTCCTCACCAGGGAGTCGCGCGTGCGTTCCATCCGACGTGGAGACAACGGCCCGGCCGTTGCCGAGATCCGATCCATCCTGGTCGGGCTGGAACTCCTGGACACCGCGTCCGACGTCTTCGACGACGACCTGGACACGGCGGTGCGCGCCTTCCAGCAGAGCCGCGGCATCGGCGTCGACGGTCTGGTCGGCGACGAGACGTGGGGCGCGCTCGACGCGGCCCGGTGGCGGCTCGGCGCCCGCACGCTCTTCCACTCGGTGTCCAACGCGCTCGTCGGCGAGGACGTCCGCACCCTGCAGGAGCGCATGCTCGAGATGGGCTACGACGCCGGTCGGGCCGACTCGATCTACGGCCCGCGCACGGCCCGCGCGGTCGCTCAGTTCCAGCGCGAGGTCGGGCTCACCCCCGACGGGTCGTGCGGACCGCAGACCATGAAGGCGCTGCGCCGGCTGGGCCGCAAGGTCGTTGGCGGCCGCCCGCAGTGGCTGCGCGAGTCCGAGGCGTTCCGCCAGGCCGGCACCAACCTGATGGGCAAGACCATCGTGATCGACCCGGGTCACGGCGGCGGCGACGATCTCGGCGTCGTGGTGCCGGAAGGTCCGCTCCGCTGGACCGAGGCCGACCTGGTGTTCGACCTGGCCGCCCGGCTCGAGGGCCGACTCGCCGCGGCCGGCATGCGGGTGCACCTGACCCGTGGCCCGCAGCCCGCGGCCACGCTGACCGGGGCCGAGCGGGCCAACCTGGCCAACAGCCTCGGCGCCGACCTGCTGATCTCGCTGCACCTCGACGGGCACGAAAACGAGGCGGCGCACGGGGTCGCGACCTACCACTACGGCACCGGCAGCGGCCTGAGCTCGACGGTCGGTGAGCGCCTGGCCAATCTGGTGCAGCGGGAGATCGTGGTGCGCACCGGCATGCGCGACTGCCGCGTCCACTCCAAGACCTGGGAGCTGCTCCGCCTGACCAAGATGCCGGCGGTGCGCGTCGACCTCGGTTACCTGACCTCGCCGGTCGATCGGGACCGGCTGGTCAACCCGCTGTTCCGGGAGCAGATCGTCGAGGCGATCCTGGCCGCCGTGCAGCGGATGTACTACCCGGTTGAGATCGACGTGCCGACCGGCTCGATCGACGTGCGCCAGCTGCGGGTCGCGCTGGCCAACAAGGGCTAGTTTTCGACGCTGCGCGTTGCGGCGGCCGGGCGGACCGGTCGCAGCAGCGTTTCCGGGCTCATCGAGCCGAGGAGTTTCTCCAACGCGTACTCGACGTCGGACTTCCACGACAGGGCGGTGCGGAGCTCCAGCCGCATGCGCGGGTAGCGCGGATGCGGACGGACCGTCTTGAAGCCGACGGAGAGGAAGAAATCGACCGGCGCGACACAGCCGGACGGCTGCTCCTCGTCGGCCTCACCGAACTTCGCGTCGCCGAACGCCTCGATCGCCTTCACCCCGCGCTTGGTCAGGTCGCGCGCCACTCCCTGCACCAGCATCCGGCCGAGGCCGCCGCCGGCGAACGCGGCCACCACGTGTGCGGTCATCAGCAGGGCCGCGTCGGCGCTCACCGGAGAGGTCGGGAAGGCCATCGAACGGGGGACATAGGCCGGTGGGGCGTACATCACGAAACCGGCCGGCATGCCGTCGACATACGCCAACTTGCCGCACGAACCCCACTCCAGCAGGGTCTGCGACACCCACGCTTCCTTCTCGAGGCCGGGGTCGCCGGAGGCACAGGCCCGCTCGGCAGAAACTGGGTCGAGTTCCCAGAAAACGCACTGGCGGCAGGGCCTCGGAAGGTCCTCGAGGGTGTCCAGCGTGAGATTGACCAGGCGACGCGACACGGAATCCCCCCAGAGCAGGCGACCAGTCCCGGGCTACGGTCCTGTTAGTCGTTCTTCGCCCGCGCCCCGCGGTGGATCCTACGCCGCAAAATCCATGAACGGGCCCAGGACGGGCATCCCCCCACATCCACCCTGTGGATAACTTGCGGCCCTCGTCGCCCTCCCCGACTACGATCGACCTACTTCCGATCGCCGATCCGATTCGCCGAGGAGGGCCGCATGACCGGCACCACCCAGGACGACTACACCGACGTCTACGCGCGCCGAGTGCGTGGCATGACCACCTCGGAGATTCGCGCACTGTTCGCCGTCGCCAGTCGTCCCGAGGTCGTGTCGCTGGCCGGCGGTTCGCCCTACATCGCGGCACTGCCGCTCGACGCGGTCGGCGAGATGCTCGGCCGGCTCGGCTCCGAGCACGGCGCGGTGAGCCTGCAGTACGGCATCGGCCAGGGCACCGTCGACCTGCGCGAACGCATCTGCGAGGTGATGGCGCTCTCCGGCATCCACGGCGCCTCCCCCGACGACGTGGTGGTTACCGTCGGCGGTCAGCAGGCGCTCGACCTGCTGGCCCGGCTCTTCCTCGACCCGGGCGACGTGGTGCTCGCCGAGGGTCCGAGCTACGTCGGCGCGCTCGGTGTCTTCCAGGCCGCTCAGGCCCAGGTTCACCACGTCCCGATGGATGACGAGGGCCTGATCCCCGCCGCCCTCGAGGAGGCCATCGCCGCGGTGGCTCGCTCGGGCCGGCGGGCCAAGTTCCTCTACACGATCCCGACCTTCCAGAACCCGGCCGGCGTCACCCTTTCGGAGGAGCGCCGCGAGCAGGTTCTCGACATCTGCGAGCGGGCCGGTCTGCTGGTGGTGGAGGACGACCCGTACGGCATGTTGTCCTTCGAGGGCGACGCCCCGCTCCCGCTGCGGGCCCGCCGGCGCGAGGGTGTCTTCTACGTGAGCACCTTCTCCAAGACCTTCGCCCCCGGCCTGCGGGTCGGGTGGATCCTCGCCCCGCACGCGGTGCGGGAAAAGCTGGTCATGATGAGCGAGGCCAACGTGCTGTGCCCCAGCGCGTTCGCCCAGGCCGCCGTCACCCAATACCTGACCACCATGCCGTGGCGCGAGCAGGTCAAGTCCTACCGCGAGATCTACCGCGAGCGTCGCGACGCCCTGCTGACCGCGATGCGTGACCTGATGCCGGCCGGCACCACCTGGACCAACCCGACCGGCGGCCTGTTCGTCTGGGTCACCCTCCCCGAGGGCCTCGACTCGAAGGCGATGATGCCCCGCGCCATCGCCGCCCGGGTGGCCTACGTGCCCGGCACCGGCTTCTACGCCGACGGCACCGGCACCGGCAACATGCGGCTGAACTTCTCGTTCTCCAGCCCCGAACGGCTCCGCGAGGGCGTCCGCCGCCTCTCCGGCGTCATGGAGCAGGAGCTGGCGATGCGTGCCGTCTTCGGCGCCGCCGCGGGCCACCCCCACCATCGTCGCCGCGGCAATGCCGCCGCCGACGCGCCCGGCCCCGACTTGGCATGATCCTTCCCATGGCTACTGGTGACGATGTGCGAGTAATGGTTCTGGCCGGCGGCCTGTCCTACGAACGAGACGTGTCGCTGCGCTCCGGCCGTCGCGTGCTCGACGCCCTCAAGGCGGTCGGCGTGCACGCCGAGATGCACGATGCTGACGTCTCCCTGCTGCCGGCCCTTCAGGCCGACCCACCCGACGCCGTGGTGATCGCACTGCACGGCGCCACCGGCGAGGACGGCTCCCTGCGCGGCGTCCTCGACCTCTGCGGCATCCCGTACGTCGGCTGCGACGCGCGGGCCTCCCGGCTGGCCTGGGACAAGCCGTCCGCCAAGTCGATGCTGCGCGAGGCCGGCATCCCCACCCCCGACTGGGTGGCACTGCCGCACGACCGTTTCTCCGAGCTCGGCGCCGTCGCGGTCCTCGACCGCATCGTCGACCGCCTGGGCCTCCCGCTGATGGTCAAGCCGGCCCAGGGTGGTTCCGGCCTGGGCGCGGCGGTGGTCCGGGAAGACACCGACCTCCCACCCGCGATGGTTGGCTGCTTCGCCTATGACTCGACCGCGCTGGTGGAGAAATTCGTCCCCGGCAAGGACGTCGCGGTCTCCATCATCGACCTCGGCAACGGCCCCGAAGCTCTGCCGATCGTCGAGATCGTCGCCCGCGACGGCCTGTACGACTACGCCGCCCGCTACACCGCCGGCCTGACCACGTGGCACGCTCCCGCCCGCCTCGACGCCGAGGTCGCGGCCCAGGTCTCCGAGACGGCCCTGGCCGCTCACAAGGCCCTGGGTCTGCGCGACCTGTCCCGAGTCGACCTGATCGTCGCCGAGGACGGCTCACCCCAGGTTCTGGGCATCAACGTGTCCCCCGGCATGACCGAGACGTCCCTGCTGCCGCTGGCGGCCCAGGCGGCCGGCCTGGACTTGGGCAACATCCTGGCGACCCTGGTGACGAGGGCCGTGGCCCGCGCGTAATTCGATCGCCGATGATCAGTCGGCTGACCACCATGGACTGATGAGCGGCGAACTGATCGAGCATTACGGCACCGACGGCCTCGAGGACACCCGACTGCGGCGGTCACCGCACGGCCGGCTGGAATTCCTGCGCACGCAGGAACTGATCCGGCGCTGGCTGCCCACCGCCACCGGCCTGACCGTGCTCGACGTGGGCGGCGCCACCGGCATCCACGCCGAGTGGCTCGCCGCCGACGGCCACCACGTGCATGTGGTCGACCCGGTGCCGGCGCACGTGCTGGAGTCCGCCCGGCTTCCGGGCGTGACCGCCGAGGTGGGCGACGCCCGCATGCTGGACGCCGCCACCGACAGCGTCGACGTGGTTCTGCTGTTGGGCCCGCTCTATCACTTGACCGCGCCGGCCGACCGCGCGCTCGCCGTCGCCGAGGCGGTGCGGGTGCTGCGTCCGGGCGGCCTGCTGGTTGCCGCCGGGATCAGCCGTTACCTGTCATTGCTGGAACTGGGCACAAACGGCCGTTTGACGGCCGACACCGAGCCGTCGCTGCAAACCCTGATCGACACCGGTTCCTACGACGGCCACGTCGGTTTCGTGTCCTCCCACTTCCACACCGCCGACGAGCTAAGGGCCGAGATCATCACGGCCGGCCCGTCCGAGGTGACGGTCTACGGGGTGGAGGGCCCTGCGTGGCCGTCCTTGGACTACGCCGGCACCGACGCCTTCAACGATCTGGTAGACGCCGCCCTGCGCTGCGCCCGCCTGGTCGAACAGGACCCCCAGCTGATCAACGCCAGCGCCCATTTCCTGGCGTTCGCCCGCACGCCGCAGCCCTGATCTTCCATCCCTCCGCACCCCTGCCCGGTAGGAGGTTCGGAGGGCCCGCTGATTGCCGGATCCCGCACTGGCCGCCACAGGCCCACACCAACGGTTTCGCACGTCGGCCGTAGGGCCGGCAATGACGCTGCCGCCGCCGGCTGGTCCCGTTTCTGCCGCCGATCGCCACCGCTTCCCGGATGCCATTAACCGCCCGCTGCTAACCGCCCGCTGCCGGATGCCTGCCGCATGATGCGGCCTGCTCCGCCAGGGTGGCACCGGCCGTTCACCGCCGGGTACCGCCTTCTGCCTCCGGTTGGCCGCCTACAGCGGATCTGCTATCCGAGCCGTCAGAAGGGCATCGACCGCCCGTCGCCGGAAGAGATCTGCGCCGCCCGCCGCCGGCCGGGGACGAGGCCGGGGCCACTCGCCGGGGCCGGGATCACCCGCCCTGCCGCCGCCTGCCGAGGCCACCCCCTGCCGGACGAGGCCGACCCGCCCGCCGAGCCCAACCTGCCTACGGCCGGCCGAGACCGACCCGCCCGCCAGGCCCAACCCGCCTGCTGCCGGCCGGGGTTAACCTGCCTGCTGCCGGCCGGGACCGGGACGCCCGCCAGGCCCAACCCGCCTACTGCCGGCCGGGGTTAACCTGCCTACTGCCGGCCGGGACCGGAACGCCCGCCAGGCCCAACCCGCCTACTGTCGGCCGAGGCCAATCCGCCTACCGAGGCCGACCCGTCGTAAAAGTCGCCGGTGTCGATCAAGGTGACGCCCGCGTCCAGCGCGGCGGCACAGTGGCGATGCTCTCTCCGCGGTCGACCGGCCTACCGAGGCCGGGACCACCTGTCAAAGCCGGGCCGTCCGCCGGGCCAGCCGCCCATTGCCCGCCGATACAGCGGACCACGTGCCGGCCCCAACGCCCGCCGCCCACTGGCCGCCGGGACCGGGGCCGCCTGTCGGCACCGCCGCCTACTGCCGGACCGGGACCGGGACCGCCTGCTGGTCTCGCCGCCCGCCGCCCACTGGCCACTGGGACCGGGGCCGTCTGTCGCCGCCGCCGCCCACTGCCGGACCGGGACCGGGACCGCCT
>NZ_BOMY01000049.1 GCF_016862435.1 Paractinoplanes tereljensis | reverse complement strand
GGCCGGGGCCGGGGCCGGGGCCGGGGCCGGGGCCGGGGCCGGGGCCGGGGCCGGGGCCGGGGCCGGGGCCGGGGCCGGGGCCGGGGCCGAACGAGTATTCACCGGTTAGGCCGCCGACAGAGCCATATTGAGAGTCGGTGGAGGGTTCACGTTCCGCTGAACGCCACTCGCGCGGGCTTGTCGCGGGCAGGACTCTGTCGATCCGCTTTTGGGGGCGAAGGTCGCCCCTGTGCTGTGAATCCTGCTGCGGCTGATCCCTGTCCGGGTCTCTGTGGCGATTGGCCTGCCGGTGGGAGTTGCTCGCTGCTAGGCAGGCCGGGCGGCGGCTGCTGGGGTGGGCGCGCCGCCGCGTACGGCTGCGGGGAATTAGGTTGTTGCCTGCGGCTCTGCCGCGGGGTGGTCCAGCGCGCCGCTTTCGGCGGCGATCGTTGGGGCCGGCGCCTCGTCGGGTTTGGTCGTCTCGATGTCGTCCAAGGTCGTTGGGCGGCGGTCGTCCGTTTCCGGGTCGGCGGTTGGGCTTTCGTTGCCATTCGCATTCGCGTTCGCGTTTGGCGAGTAGTTGATCGTGGAGGGGGACTCCCACTGGATGTGCGGGGGTTCGGCGATCGCCTGGCCGCCGAAACCGGCCAGCCAGGCGGCGACGAGAGCTAGATTTTCGCGCCATTGCGGCTCGGGGATCACCGGGAGGATGTCGTCCCAGAGGGAGAGGAACGTGCCGCGCAGTTGGAGGCGGCCGTAGGGGCGCGCGAGGAACCACAGGTGCAGGTGCGCGGAACCGTCGCCCCAGCGATTGACGTGGACTCGGGCGACGCCATCAAGTGAGCGAATTGCGCGTTCGAGCCGGACCGTCATGACGCCGAGCTCGGCGGCCAAGAGGTTCGGGAGATCGCCGAGGTCGAGGTGGGAACGGCACTCGAGGATCAAGACCATCGGGAGGCCGGTGGGTCGGTCCATGGCGCGAACGCGCCAGCGTTCACTGACCCAGATGTACGAGTCGTCGGCGGTGCCGCAAGCGACGCACTCGGATGCATCCTCGCCGCTTCGTGGCGGCTCGACCTCCACCGGGGCGGCCAGCGGTTTGACCCGCATGTCGCCCTCGAAGGGAAAGGAAGGCCAGCGCGTGAAGTCGGGCAGCGGCACTGAGTTGTCGGGCACGAGGGGACTTTAGCCCAGGCCAGGGCTACTGTCCCGAGTCAATTTTTAGCCTGTGGAGTAACACCCCGTGAGCACCCCAATGGCCGAGATCAACGTCGATGGTCATCACAGTATGTGGGCACAGGAGTACTCCAGTAGTTATCCACAGAAGTTATCCACAGGCCAGCCCGTTTCACGTGAAACACGACGTCGCAGGCTTGCGCAGCCTGTGGATGAAGCGGTGGATGACCCCTTCTGCATCGGTCGCGTTTCACGTGAAACGGCGCAGGCGGGTTTCTCAACAGCAGTTACGCACAGGTTGTGGATAGTGGTCTGGACTTATACAAGGCCGTGTCGGGGGGTCTGCACCGGGCGCGGGGAACGCGACTGAGACTCACTCGCGTTTCCCGGGTCGTCGGCATCCGTCCCCCGCGACAAGGGCTATGGACCACTCCGTGCCCGCCCGCCGGCGGTGGTGTGCGAGGCGGCGAGCTGCTGAGCGATGAGAACGATCGTGAGGGCCGGCCTGCGCCGTCGGTGACGCTTGCTGGAGTGGGGTTGGTTTAGTGAATCGCCCCGTGTCGCGGCGGGTAAGCGCGGTCGGGTTCGACTGCCTATTGCTCGTTTGCCGCGGGACGGGTGATGGACGACGGTCTGATCGCGGCACTTGCGCCAGCCAGTCGCAGCAGTTCCGGGCCGGCGGCTCGGACTCAGTTCTCGTGGGCTGAAGGTGGCCACATGTCGGCTTGCCGGGCGGCTGAGATCCGGGAGCCGCTTCCTCTGTCTATGGGAGATGGCCGTCGGTTCTTGCGTTCCCCATGGCGGGG
This sequence comes from Paractinoplanes tereljensis, assembly GCF_016862435.1. Lineage (GTDB taxonomy): Bacteria > Actinomycetota > Actinomycetes > Mycobacteriales > Micromonosporaceae > Actinoplanes > Actinoplanes tereljensis. The sequence continues at coordinate 2,622 of NZ_BOMY01000049.1, read as the reverse complement.
GTCGACAGCGCCAGCGCGACACTCTGGCACCTGTCTTGTTGGGAGCAGCGCCGCGAGTCCGACGACACGGCGGCTCCGGCGGCTTCGGGGCGTCTTGCGACTCTCGCGACTCTCGCGACTCTCGCGACCGATGCTCCGGCGGCCCGCTATCGCCCAGTCGATTGCCGTCGCCCAGTCGACTGCGGCCCAGGCCTTTCTTCTCGCGGTCCGGGATGTCAGGGCGCAGGTGGCTCCATCGCCCCGTCCGTCGATAGAGCGCTGCAGCTGCCGTGCGACGCCAGGCGTCGTACAACGCCTCCCGCAATGTTGGCCTGGAGGCAACGGCAGCAGGTGGTCCAGACCCGACCTCGCCTCGAACCCCCTGGTGTCGGAGGTTGGTCTCAGAGCTTCCCTTCCGATGATTTGGCGATCCGGGCTCCACGCCAAACCTCAGGCTCTCGCGAGAGTCAGGCGCTAAGCATCGGCGACCAGAGTCGGACCTCGATGGTGGACCAGCGAGACCCTGGAGCAGCAGCAGATCCACGAGCGGGTGCCGACGCTGCCGACCCCCACCAAGTGCTTCCCCTCCGATGGCATGCTGCCCGGCGAGCGAGAGGGGTGGCTGGTCTGTCGCAGTCAGAACGGCAGCCGGTCGTTGGCCATCCGGGCGTGGCCGCCTACTCCAAATTCAAGACACTTGAGATCGGGCGCGCGATCGTTCTCAGCTGTCGTAGTGGCTTGCGCGTCCTCGAGATGGGCCTGCCAAGGTTGGCTTGCCTCGACGCCGCTACGCGCCGCACCGCCCTCGCCACATGCTGCCGCGCCGCTGCCGTGGTGGGCGCTCGCGGCAACGCTCAGGCGCCATCCCGGACACAGGCCCAGACCAACCATGGTGATGTCTGGCCGGCCTACCGATGGTTGTCGTCGTCGTTGAAAGCTCGGCCTGGAGTTAAGCGGCCCCGGCCTCATTACCGCCGACGCCAGGCGTCCAGACAACTGCGGCTCCGACGATTCGTTCGCACGCCAGCGCTGTCTCCGGCGAACTCAGCAGCCACCAAGATGCGGTCGTCGTTGCGAGGCCATCGTGATGGACGATCATCGTCGCCAGGCAGTCAGCCCAACTTGCCAATCCGAGAGCACCGCGCCCGACGCACTGAAGGGTCCAACGCAACGAGTCGATCGGGCCGTCCAGGACGGGTGTCCAACGGTCGCTCCACTGCGGTACTCGCAAAGACTGGCGTATGTCTGCCGCTTCCGGCGGGGTGCGGGACGGGCCACGATGCGGCGACGCCCCCTTCGCTAGAGCGTTCATGGCGCCGGCCCAAGCGCCATTCATCCAGTCGAGCCCCTGCATCGAAGACGACGGCTCGGCAGCACGACGTATGTGGCCAACTTCGAGTCTGCCCTGATGCAGATATCGGAGCCCGATGGAGCTCAGCCGATGGCCTTCGATGCTTGCGACCGCCAGCATCTGAAGAAGCGTCGTCGCTGGCAATCGACAGGGATTCGACGACGGCCTCGGACGGGGTGAGGGTGGTGATGGAATGCACGGCGGAGAACGCGGGCCGACCCGGCCCGCCGGAGTTCCTTCCGCACGCCTCCCTCTCCGCACGCCTCCCTCACCGCACGTCCCTCACCGCACGTCCCTCTCCGCACGCCTCCCTCACCGCACGTCCCTCTCCGCACGCCTCCCTCACCGCACGTCCCTCTCCGCACCTCTCCGGCCGTCTGCCGCGAGAGCCTCGGCCGCCGTGGTCCCCGAGGCCTAGGCCTCGTAAGCACTCACGCATTCAAGCGGTCGACGGCGCCGGTCCAAGCGCAACTCATCCAGGCGAGCCGCTATGCATCGACGACGAAGACACGACAGAACGACGTGTTCTGAAGGGGCTCCTCCTTGATGCTGGCGCGGTCAACCGCGGCAATGTTCTCGGCGACGTCTGGCCCCAAGATTCTCTGATGGGCAACAGCCATAGCCCGCGGCACAGCGTCCGTGCGCTAGGAGGCATGGCTGTGGACTCGCCTTCGAGATCGTGTCGGACCGGCCTCGACCGGCGTCATCCGATACAGGCCGGCGAGGCCGTTCGTCGCCCGAGCCAACGTGGACGCGGTCTGCGAGCGTGCTAGACAGCGTCCGGAGCCCTCACAGCGCTCGCCCAAATGCCACCCGTTGCGGCTGGCCTAAGCACCTTTCTAGCCCAGCCCTTTCATCCAAACGGTACGACGTAACTGGACCGACTCGACGCACCCGCCGCGACGACACGACCCGCGTGTCCGCTGGATGACGGGCGCCAATGCGCGGTATCGAGACGACGCTTAACTCAGGAGACAGGTCCTACGGACTTCCACCGCGTGATGCGAGCTCGACGCGCTCGGTCGCGCGGCGCTGTATGCACCGTCTCCCTCTGGCCTCGGCACCAAAGCCCGGCCGTGGAACGAGGGCGGGTCGGCCCATCAGGACGGCCGAGGGCTGAGTCCTAGTCAAACCCCGCTCCTTCCGCTCTCGTCTCCCAGGCGCGGAACTCCTGCACGCCGTTTCACGTGAAACCTGAGTCTCCGGTCTCCGGTCTCCGGTCTCCGGTCTCCGGTCTCCGGTCTCCGGTCTCCGGTCTCCGGTCTCCGGTCTCCGGTCTCCGGTCTCCGGTC
>NZ_BOMY01000048.1 GCF_016862435.1 Paractinoplanes tereljensis | reverse complement strand
GGTCTCCGGTCTCCGGTCTCCGGTCTCCGGTCTCCGGTCTCCGGTCTCCGGTCTCCGGTCTCCGGTCTCCGGTCTCCGGTCTCCGGTCTCCGAGGGAGTCTGCGCGGGTGTTCCACGTGAAACAACAGTGCGAGGTATAGAGGCCCAAGAACTTCGCCCTCGGCAGCGGGCATCCGCAGGAGTGCCGGACGCGCGGGCGCGCTTTGCACGCTGATCGCGACCCGCCGGGCTTCGGCCAGCGCCGCCACACAGGCCTCGGGCGCGGCCCACTCGGGAGACTTCGGCGTATGCAACCGAAGTTCTGGCAGCGTTCTTCGTACCGTCTGCGGTGCCTGGGTTCCGTTGGTGAGATGGCAGTCGCCTGAGGTTGGGCGGCCGCTGGCCGTCGCTGGATAGATTCCGGCATCTCCTGACATGGCTGCGGGCGCGCCGAAGCTCGGCCTCTCGTCCGGCGCCTCACGGGCCTGGCTCCTACTTCTCGCCGCTTATTCATCGGGCCCTGTCGGGCTTGGCTGGGAAGCCCGTCCTGCCGTTCCACCCAGTTCCTGATCACCTCTGGCGTCTTCCGTTTCACGTGAAACAGTGCGACTCAAAATCGGACTTCCACGTCGTCCGGTTTTGGGAAACCGCCACGCAGGCGGTCCTCACTGCCGCCTTGCGAAGCGCGACGTTTCGAAGGTTCGAGTGGCAGAGCCAGCTCGGAGTGAACGGGCGGAGTGGAACGGCGCCGACTACGCAGAACGCCGGCTTCAGAGCGACCCACATGGGGCGTGCCGGCCACTTGAATACAGTTGGGCCATTAGACCGCCTTACGCCTAGCCAGACGAGCGAGGTCGTAAGGCGCTAGCTCTCACAACCAGCCACGACCACGTCGGCGCCGGAGGACTCCGCACCATGGCGGCCGGCTGTCGGTGTTCGCCTACCGGCTGCCGGGCTCCCGAAGAATGCCTTTACTCGACCATCACTGAATAACCTCGATCACCCAACGCTCAGCCCCTCCCCGACGCCACCCCCACCGAAGGCCCCGCGAACTCAGGAGACTGGCGCTCCAGGCTTGCTTCGGAAGTCTCTCTGCAGGACTGAGGAAGACAGCAACAAAGGCCCGGCCTTCGCGGGGCGGCCGGTCCTGACGCTCCGGTACCTGCATCCCGCCAAGGGCCGCCCCCCTACTTCTGGACGTGCCACACCTTCCGCTCTCGCCGCCGTCCGACGTGCAGGCGCTCACGCCTCTGCGATCACACCGCCGGGGTCACACCGCCGCGGTCACACAGCCCTGATTTGCGGATCTTCGGCACGCCAGCCGCCGCGCTCGCAGGGCTCGCGGCTCCTCCAGATTGCACAATGTCCCGGCGCCCGTGCAGGTGCAGCACTCGCCCTGCTCGCCGAGCGGTCTGTAGCCTCGCGGTTGATGGTCTCTACCCCGCTCCTCCGAAGTCCGTGCTTCGACGATCATGGCCCGACACTCTGGCTTCTTCAGCAGGAAGCGGATCATCCGCGAAGGGGGCCGACCTAGGGCGCGGGCATCCAGAGGCCGGGAAGCTCGAGTTTTGCCGACGGCACCCAATGCGGACTATCTGCAATGGCGCTCTTGGAGCCAGCAGGGCCGAAGACCGGTGGCGGCACACTCCGCAATGTCAGGCGCCGGCAGGTCTGGAGGATCCGTCGCAAGGGAGAACGGCAGCTCGCTCATGACGCCTTTGCAGGGATCTTCTAGGGCGAGGTTTCACGTGAAACAGCGCCCAGCGCCCAGCGACTGTTGGATCTGACAACGCTGGGAAGAGCACCCTTCTTGCGCCCGTCAACAGAGCATCGCCGAACTACAGCCCGCCGACCCCTAGTTGGGCCCTGGCGGCGGATGGCCAATTCGACGAGGCCGGCACGGCGATCGTCCAGTTGGTTTGCGCCCGAGATGCCGGCGTAGAGGTGACGACTCGGCTCGAGGTGGGCCACCTGTCTCGAGCAAGGAACTGTTCTGCGGCCGACGCTGGGCCGGCGTTCTCTCGGTGATCGACGCCGGCCGGCGATCTCCGATCGACTAGGCGAGCCCATCCACCTCCGCAGGGCGCTGGGAAGGCGACCCGGCCGGCGACTGCACGGAACTCGGTGGTGGGCAGAACTGCCGTAGTGGCACGGCGACACGGCCGCAGGACGACACCACGGCAGCGCGACACGGCGGCAGCGCGACACCGCAGCGGCGCGACACGGCGACAGCGCAAGACGGCGGATCGAGAATAGGAGCCGGGCGTGCCCTGGTCCCCGAACATCAGGCCGACTGGCCCAGGTCGCCATCCGCGTCATAACTGACGCTGCCCTCAGAACATGCGGCGAATAACGAAGCGTCCCGACCGCGGACAGAGCCGTGCTGACTGCGCGATGTCCGGCGTGGTCTAGATCGGGTCCATGGACAGAGCCTTCGTTCTGGTTCTCCGTGGTCGCCGACGTGCAGCTGGTCGAGGCGAACGAGGGGACGTCCAAGGCCGTGGCATCGCGGCCGCCAGGATGGTTTGAGCGCCCGTGGCGACGACGCGACAGCCGGGCCTCAACAACCAATCCGAGGCTCAGTTGCGATCTGCCTCGCTCGGAGAGCCGAGCCCCAGGCTCGTTTCACGTGAAACATCAGAGATCACTGCGCAGACGCCAGTCACCCCCTCACCGCCATTACCTCAACCGGAGGGCGTCATCCCTAAGCCACGCTACGGACGGCTCCAGCTTGCAAGGCATAGCCGCATCGCCGGCGATGCGTGACGCCCGGCGGTTGCATTCGGCCGGGACACACCAGTGCAGCTTCGGGCTCAATCTCAGTCGCGCAGTGCCCAGGAGGATGTCAGCGACAAGCACTGAACAACGGCCCAGCCAAAACCAAACATCCATAATGCCGAACGAGATCGCCGGGACAGCACAAAGAGCGCCCATCCGCGGAGCAAATTAGCCGGGAGACCAGCAAGTGCCCGCTGATGTTGACGCCGCCAGCGAGACCGGATCCAGCCTCAGAGGCGGACGCACGCGAGGTCTGTCGGTCCCGTCAAGCACCGACCGCACGGAGGCCAAGCGCATGGCATTGACCCCCTCCGCGCCCATACCTAGTGCCGAGACGCACCGCGACTTGGAGGACAACAGCAATAGCAGACGGGCATGTTAGGCGCCGACGGTGCCGTCGACTCCCTCTCGTAGGAAGTCGGCGTGGCCGTTGTGGCGAGCGTATTCGTGGATCATGTGCAGCATTACGAAGCGGAGGGACACGTCTTCGCCCCAGCGTGGCTGGTGGCCCATGACGTCCAGGGACTCGGCGCCGGCCTCGATCTCTCGCGCCTTTGCCACTTCGGCCTCCCATGCCGCGAAGGCCTCGGACCTGGTCGACGAGCTCGCGTCGTACGCCGCTTGGAAGTCGCCTTCCGAGGACCACACCAGTGGCACGTCCTCGGCGTCGATCACTCGACGGAACCAGGTTCGCTCGACCTCGGCCATGTGCCGGACCAACCCGAGCAGAGTCAGCGTCGACGGTGGCATAGACCGTGATCGCAAATCTTGGTCGGACAGCCCCTCGCACTTCATCGCCAGGGTCGATCGATGGAAGTCGAGGAACACTCGAAGCATCTCTCGCTCGCTACCACTCCGAGGCGGATCGGGTCGCTCGACAACCATTCACGGCTCCCATCAGATACCGACGTCTCTACATACCCATGACGGCATGAAGCCGTCGCGGGCGTGCCCATTGAACAAGATCGTGAGCGTCGGCGCACACCCTTTGATGATGATCAACATCAAGCAGGGGAGAGTCTCCGTTTCGGTTCTGTCAGAGCCATTCTCCTGGGATTTCGGGAGGGGTCGGATCCGGACCTTGGGGCAAATCTAAAGGCCTTCAAACCACCTCGGAACCGGCTAAAGCCCCAAATACCGAGAAAGACTCCCAAAAACCAAGAAAGGCACATGACGTGTCACGTGCCTTTGCCGGACGACCAAACGGGAACCCGAAGCGATCTCTCACTCCTCTTCGGCGCCCGAACCCTCTTCCTCGACCCCGATCATCCCGACGATCCGCTCAAGGTCATCGACAGTGGCGAACTCGATGGTGATCTTCCCCTTGTTCCGGCCGATGTCGACTTTCACTCGGGTGTCGAAACGGTCGGACAGTCGATCCGCCAACTCGTTCAGTGCCGGCGCGTGCACCTTCGCCCGGCGCGTCGGAGCCGCCTTCTTCGCCGGCCCGTCCGACAGCGCCAGCGACACCAGCTCCTCGGTCGCGCGCACCGACAGACCTTCGGCCACGATCCGCAGCGCGAGCTTCTCTTGGGCATCCTTGTCGTCCAGCCCGAGCAACGCCCGCGCGTGCCCGGCCGACAGCACCCCGGCGGCGACTCGCCGCTGCACCGGAGCCGGCAGGTTCAGCAGCCGAATCGTGTTGGAGATCTGCGGGCGACTGCGCCCTATGCGCCTCGCCAGCTCCTCGTGCGTAGCCCCGAACTCCTCGAGCAGCTGCTGATAGGCGGCCGCCTCTTCAAGTGGGTTCAGGTTCGCCCGGTGGATGTTCTCCAGCAGCGCGTCCCGCAGCATCGCGTCGTCGCGAGTCTCCCGGATGATCGCCGGGATGGTCTCCCGCCCGATCGCCTGCGCAGCCCGCCACCGACGCTCACCCATGACGAGCTCATAGCGACCATCGCCCAGATCGCGCACGACGATCGGCTGCAGGAACCCAACCTCGGTGATCGAGGTCTTGAGTTCCTCCAGCGCCTCCTCGTCGAAGACGTGCCGAGGCTGCTTGGCGTTGGGCTCGATCGCGGTAACCGACAGCTCGGCGAAGCGAGCTCCGGGAACCGGCGCCAATCCGTCCGTGACCGGCGACGACACATAGGCGGGAGCGGTGTCCTCGAACGCCGGCGCCGAGGGCGGCGGGATCGGCGCCGACGAAAGCGCAACCGGCGGCGAAGAGGTATCGACAGCCGGAGCCGGAGCCGTCGGGATCAACGCGCCCAGGCCGCGGCCCAGGCCGCCCCGTGGACGGTTCTTCATGCCGTGCCTCCTGTGCTGACGCCACGCATCGCGATCTCCAGGGCGGCCTCGAAGTAGCTGGTCGCGCCCCTTGATCCGGGATCGTAGGTCATCACGGATTGGCCGTAACTCGGAGCCTCCGACACTCGGACGTTCCGCGGGATGACAGCGTTCAGCACCTTGGTGCCGAAGTGGTTACGCACGTCCTGCTCGACGGCGTCGGCCAGCCGGGTACGCCGGTCGTACATCGTCAGCAGGATGGTCGAGACGTCGAGCGTTGGGTTCAGGTGCTGCCGTACCAGATTGATGTTGTTGATCAGTTGGTTCAGGCCTTCCAGGGCGTAGTACTCGCACTGGATCGGGATCAGCACCTCCTGCGCCGCGCAGAGCGCATTGACCGTCAGCAGGCCGAGCGAAGGCGGGCAGTCGATGAAGACGTAGTCGAACTTCTCCGGGTGCGCAGCGATCGCCCGGGCCAGCCGGGACTCGCGCGCTACCACCGACACCAGCTCGATCTCCGCACCGGCCAGGTCGATCGTGGCCGGCACGCAGTAGAGATTCGGAATGCCCTCCACGGGCTGGGCGACCTCGGACAACGGCACGTTGTCGATCAGGCAGTCATAGACGTCCGGTACGCCGGCGTGGTGCGGGACGTTAAGACCGGTGGAAGCGTTGCCCTGCGGGTCAAGGTCGACGACGAGCACGCGGTTACCGTGCAGCGCCAGGGCAACCGCGAGGTTCACGGTCGTGGTCGTCTTGCCGACGCCGCCCTTCTGATTCGCGACGCAGAGCACCCTCGGGTGGTCCGGACGCGGCATGGTGATTTCGCCGCTCGGGTTGAGGATCTGCACAGCTCGCAACGCTTCCATGGCTAGCGGCGGATCGTCTTCATCCTGGCCCGGCGTTTCACGTGAAACATGCTCGTCAGCGTCGAGGGTGACGCTCGCCGGGCCGAACGAGGGCCCTGCGGGCGTGACCGGTCCGCCGGATGTCGGCGCGACAGGTCCACCCGAGGTAGGCGCGATCGGCCCGCCCGACGTGGGCGCGGAGGACACCGGTGCGGCTGACACCGGAACCGGTGCCGAGACCGCTGGGGGCGCCGACCGCGGCGCCGGCGCGGGCGAACGGCGAGGATCCTCCGGCCCGGGCTTCGGCGCAGGTGTGCCATAAACTTGCCCCGCGGAGGATTGTGGCAAATGTCCGCTTCCTACGCGTGGCGACGGCACACCCTGGTCAAGGGAGTACGCGCCGGCAGGCCCGACATGACCCACTCCGGAGGGCCAACCAGGCCCAAGAGACGACTCGGTTTCACGTGAAACACCGTACTCATGCACCGTTTTATCCCTGTTGGTGAGGAACGGGTCGGTAGGCGACACGCGCGTTCCGGCGGTAGAAGACCGGTCCACACTATCGACGCCCGGCCAGCCTACGGCCGTCGGGCGAGGCTCGCCACGGCCGTCCGTCTGATGAGGCGCGCGCAACGCAGACAGATCATCCACGGACGGCGCCGCAAAGACCATCACGCCCGACACCAGCCGCAATGCGGCGGCGTCAGGCGCCGCGCCCGCCTCCGCGGTTTCCCCACCGAAATCATCAGAAAACCCCGCAACACCCACTTCAGGTGTACGCGTAGAAGCAGTCCCGTCCCCCGACTTCAGAGCCTGCTCGCCGTCCGGACCGTCGGCTGAATCCTGAGCAGTGGATATAAGGCCATCAGATACCGCGTCGCCGGAACCAGAGACGCCGGCCCCTACCCGCATATGCACCGACTCGGCCGACCCCACAGGTTCGGCCTCAGCCCGGGAAGACTCCGATCCCGGCGACTCCCCGCGGACGGGAAGGGGCAAGTCCCAGGCAACCGGTCCCGCAGCCGACCGCCGGCCAGAACCGGCCCCAGGGCGCCGCCCGGCCGCACGCACTTCCACGGGCTCGGGCTCACCGGTCCCCGCAGACGGTGAAGGCAGACCACTGGCCTGATCGGGACGTCGGTCCTTGACGTGTCTCTTCCGCGCGCCCCGCCTGGCCATCTATCCCCTCCGCGTACTCCCTCGCCCGGACCCTCGCCCACCGGACCTGCCACCGGCACCGCGCCCCGTATCCGCCGCCCGTCCGGACGGTGGCTTCGGCCCCGAAGGCACGGGCTTGACCGCACGCTCCTTGACGATCTCCACGACCGTCGTGGGCGGGTCGATGAGACCCATCCCGCAGAGCCGGAGAACCGGTTCGCCGCCGCCCAGTTCGGCAACGACCGCCCAGTGCTCCGCAATCTCGTCCTCCGCCGACGCGCCCTTGAGCGCGAGCAGCCTCCCGCCGACGCCGGCCAGCGGAAGACACCACCCCGCGAGCCGATCAAGCGGTGCCACCGCCCGCGCGGTGACGACGTCGGCATTGGCCGCCGCACTACCCACGACGTCGTCGGCCCGGCCCCGTACGACCTCGACGGTCGAGAGACCAAGCTCGGCAACCGCTTCGGTCAGGAAGGCGGTACGTCGTGCCAGCGGCTCGACCAGGGTGATCCGGAGATCTGGCCGCGCCACTGCAAGCACGATACCGGGCAAACCCGCACCGGAACCGACATCGACCACAGAAGCGCCAATAGGGATCATCTCGGACACAACGGCACAATTCACCAAGTGCCGTTCCCAGATCCGCGGAGCCTCCCGCGGTCCGATCAATCCCCGCACGACCCCGTCCGTGACCAGCAGCCGCGCGAAAGCCACCGCCAGGTCAAACCGCTCACCAAAGACGCGTCGAGCCACCTCCGCGATGTCCGCCGGAGGCAAGCCGTCGGCAGCCGGGCCATCCGCGGAAGGCGCGGAAGCACCGGAAGGCAACTCAGAGACTGTGGGCAAGTCCGGCGGGGCCGACGACCTGCCCTTTCGGGAAGAGGCGGGCGCCGACGAGGCAGATCGAGCAGCCGACGCCGGCCGCCCCGGAAATGCGAGAGGCCGGCGGCCACCGCCGGCACCGGAGGAAGAGCGGCCCGGGAAAGACGACGGCCCGGGCGACGACTCGCCCGGGCCGAGGTCACCCGCGCCGTAGCGTGGGTCGGTCATCGTCAGTCGGCCGCCCGAACCACGATCCGGCGGCTGGGCTCGACGCCCTCCGACTCGCTCTGCACGCCGCTGATCGCGTTGACCACGTCGTGCACGCACTTGCGCTCGAACGCCGACATCGGCTCGAGACGCACGGGGTCACCGTGCTCCTTGACCTTCTCGACGGCGTTGCGGGCGACAGCGGCCAGTTCCTTGCGGCGGGACGCGCGGTACCCGCCGATGTCGAGGAGCAGCCGGCTCGGCGAACCGGTCGCCCGGAAGATCGCCAGGCGGGTGAGTTCCTGCAGAGCTTCCAGCGTCGCTCCGCGCTGGCCGACGAGCGGCTGCAGCCGGCCCCCGACCACCTCGACCATCGGCCGGCCGCCCGATATCAGCTCGTCGATGTCGCCGTCGTAGTCGAGGATGTCCAGCAGCCCCTCGATGTAGTCGGCAGCGACCTCGCTCTGCTTGAACAGGTCACTCTCGGAGGTGACGGTCTCCGACTTCTTGGTCTCCTCGGCCGTCTCCTCCGAGGCCGCAGCCTCAGAGGAAGTCGCGGCGGAGACCGAAGATTCGGGAGTGCTGGTGTCGGTCACGGGCTCATCTCCGTACTCAATCGGGCCGGACCTGCTCGGTCCGCTGTTCCCGCGGCGGCACCCGCGGGGAGGTTCAGTGCAAGGGGAGCGCTCGGGCGCCGTTCGGCGCCCGAGCCGCGATCATCCCTTGGGTTTACTCGCTGGTCGGGTGCCCTTCTTCGGATTCACCGGTTTGGCACCGGGCCGCGGCGCGAGCTTCTTGGTGTCGACCACCGGGGTCTCCGGCTCGGCCTGCGCCTTGTTGCGGCCGAACAGGCCACCGGTGCGGGTGCCGGGCTGAACCGGGCTCTTCGGCGCGTTCGAGCCGGCCGACTTGACCGGCGGGCCGGTGCTCTTGGGGGCGCTGCCGTTCTTGCCGGCCATCTGCGGCGGCGGGAACTTGCGGAGCACCCACTGCTGCTGGGCCAGGGTGAACAGGTTGTTCGTGACCCAGTAGATGATGACACCGATCGGGAACAGCGAACCGGAGATCAGCAGCGACAGCGGGATGCCGTACAGCATCAGGCGCTGGATCATCTTCTGCTGCGGGTCCTCGGCCCAGCCGGTCTTGAGGATCATCTGGCGGCTGGTCGCGTAGGTGCTGGCCATCATGATCAGGACCAGGACACCGGCGATGACCTTCACGGTCGTGCTGTTGGCCTGAAGCGCGGCAAGCTCGTCCGCGGTCGACCCGAACTTCGACGCGAGCGGCGCGTTGAACAGCGACGCGTGGGTGGCGTCCCGGAACTGCTCGGTCGTCCACCCGTACAGCGTGGTCTGGGTGTTCGACGGGTTCAGCCGGCGCAGGGTGTGGAACAGGCCCAGGAAGACGGGGATCTGCAAGAACATCGGAAGGCAGCCCATGAGCGGGTTGGCCTTCTCGGTCTTGTAGAGCTCCATCATTTCTTTCTGGAGCGTCTCCCGGTCACCCTTGTGCTTCTCCTGAAGGGCCTTGACCTTGGGCTGCAGCGCCTGCATGGCGCGCTGGCTCTTGATCTGCTTGACGAAGACCGGGAAGAGGATGACGCGGACCGTCACCACCAGGAAGACGATGGCCAGCACCCAGGACCAGTTGGTCCCGAGGAACTTGTCGGTCGGGATTCCGATGGCGTCCCACAAGGCGTGCCAGCGCAGGAGGATCCACGAAATCGCGTAGTAGATCCAGTCGAGGCTCAATTCAAGCTCCAGTCACATCGGCAGGACGGTGACGGATCGGGTCAGGCACCGGGTCGTACCCGCCAGGGTGGAAGGGGTGACAGCGCATGATCCGCCAGACCGTCAACCCTGTCCCTCGCACCGCACCGTGCTTAGCCAGCGCCTCCAGGCCGTACGCACTGCACGAGGGATAGAACCGACAGCGGGCCGGCAGCGCCGGACTCACATAACGACGGTACGCGACGACCATCGCGGTCAGCACTCGGGCAAGAACGCTCATCACTGCCGCCTTGGTTTACGTGCCGCCGCCAGGGCCGCCTCGAGGTCACCGCCGAGGGTCTCGAACGAGGCCTCGGCCGCCTTGGGCAGCGCCCGCACCACCAGCGACGACCCGCCGGGCAGGTCGATCAGGAGCGGCCGGACCAGGTGGCGGAGCCGGCGGCGGACCTTGTTACGGACCACCGCGTTGCCTACCGCCTTGGATACGACGAAGCCGGCGCGTGCCGTGGAGGCTCGCACCGGCTCCTCAAGAAGCAGATGAACGACGACCGTGCCCCGACCGACCCTGCGGCCACCGCGAATCGTCGCGGCGAAGTCAGTGCTATGCCGTATCCGCTGCGCGGCGGCCAGCATGACTACCTGGGCATCCGGCCCGACAGCCGCCGGCTCAGGCCGACAGCTTGTCGCGGCCCTTGCCGCGGCGGGCAGCCAGGATGGCACGACCTGCACGGGTGCGCATCCGCAGCCGGAAGCCGTGGGTCTTGGCACGCCGGCGGTTGTTCGGCTGGTAGGTGCGCTTGCTCACGTCATTACTCCGTATTCCTACAACGTCCAGGGGCCAAGTGCAGGCAGGCTAGCAGGCTGCAAGACGCCACTTTATCAGAACGCGGCGGAGCAACCGCTCGACCCTACGCAGGGCAGCGATGTTGGTCAACTATATCGGGATCCGGCACGCCGTCTGACGAGATGAACCGCTCGTCCCTGTGCGCGCTTCGTGAATCTTTTCCCGATCTAGCGTGCTTGCCCGGCGGTGCGACAGTTGTAGCTTCGGCAACCTCGCTGTTAGCGTGCCCGTTTGCTGGTCATCAACGCTCTGTGCATACCACGACGTACCGGAGCAAAACCGGACAAGCAGGTCAATCGTTCGCACGGTGAGCCTGTTCAACCGTGCCGTTTCCAGGCTCCGGGATGTCCTGCCGACCGTCCGATCGGGGGAGTGACCGTCGGCGCGTGCACAGGTTGTGGATAACCTGTGGACAACCGGTGGCGTCGAACGTGTTCAGCACGTTAAATGTGGTGCTGGATTGGGGGGATGTCGCCGCCCGAGTTGGGTGGCGGCGGAGCAGAGGCGGTAAGGCCGGACAAGGTCCACCGGGGGTCGGTGGCGATGGGGGTGGCGCGGCGGTGGCCGATCAGGCTGACCTGGGCGGTGTGTGGAAGGCGACGCTCGACGAGCTGGCCGACGAGATCTCGTCGCCGCAGCAGCGCGCCTATCTGCAGCTGACGAAGCTGCGCGCCATCGTCGAGGACACCGCGCTGCTGGCTGTTCCCGACGCCTTCACCCGGGATGTGATCGAGTCCCGGCTGCGCCCCGCGATCACCGAGGCGCTGAGCCGCCGGCTGAACCGGCCGATACAGGTCGCCGTCACCGTGAAGCCCCCGGAAGACGGAACGGGATTGCCCGGCACCGTCTACGGCACCCCGGTCGAGTCACCCGCCGAGGAGCCGCAGCCCCGGCACTACGCCGAGGCCGAGCCGCGGCAACCGGAGCAGCTCCCCGTGTACGGCCACGACCCGTACACGGACAACCAGCATTCCGCACCCCCGTCGTACCGGAATGTGCCGACCGCGCGCGGTGGCCAGGAGGCGCTCTTCGCCGACCCGGGCCCGCCGGCCAGCCATCACCCGGCGCCGATGCAATCGATGCCGCCCACGCGGCCGATGCAATCGGCGCCGCAGGCACCGACGGGCCGCAACCCGATGGACCACGAGAACGACGCCGCTCCGCATCGGATGGCCTCCAACTCCGGTCAGATGCGCGACAACTCGCGCCGTCCCGACGACCGTCCGACGCTTGTCGACGACGCACTGCCGATTCGCGGCGACAACGGTCCGGGCCGGGCGCCGCTCGACATCCGTCCGTCCAGCAATCCGCGCGGCACGAACGACGGCAATCGCCTCAACCCGAAGTACATGTTCGAGACGTTCGTCATCGGTTCGTCCAACCGTTTCGCGCACGCCGCCGCGGTCGCCGTCGCCGAATCACCGGCGAAGGCCTACAACCCGCTCTTCATCTACGGCAGCTCGGGTCTCGGCAAGACACACCTCTTACATGCGATCGGTCACTACGCCACCACGCTGGGCCACGCGCGAAGCGTCCGATACGTGTCCACTGAGGAATTCACCAACGACTTCATCAACAGCCTGCGGGACGACAAGACCCAGGCGTTCCAGCGGCGCTACCGCGACGTCGACATCCTGCTGATCGACGACATCCAGTTCTTGGAAAACCGCGAGCGCACCCAGGAAGAGTTCTTCCACACCTTCAATACGCTGCACAACGCGAACAAGCAGATCGTGATCAGTTCCGACCGCAGTCCGCGGCAACTGGCCACATTGGAAGACCGCATGCGCACCCGCTTCGAGTGGGGCCTGCTCGCCGACATCCAGCCGCCCGACCTGGAGACGCGCATCGCGATCCTCCAGAAGAAGGCCGCCCAGGAACGGATGTACGCACCCGACGACGTCCTCGAGTTCATCGCGAGCCGAGTGTCCAGCTCGATCCGCGAGCTCGAGGGCGCACTCATCCGGGTGACAGCCTTCGCCAGCCTCACCCGATCAGCCGTGCAGCTTTCGCTGGCCGAAGAGGTGCTGCGGGACTTCATGCCGGACGGCGCCGGCCCGGAAATCACCGCCGACCAGATCATGGTCTCCACCGCCGATTACTTCGGCGTGAGCCTGGAGGACCTGCGCGGCCATTCCCGCAGCCGGGTACTCGTCAATGCCCGCCAGGTGGCGATGTATCTCTGTCGCGAACTCACCGACCTCTCGCTGCCCCGCATCGGGCAGGCCTTCGGCGGCCGCGACCACACCACGGTCATGCACGCCGACCGCAAAATCCGTCAGCACATGGCTGAGCGTCGCTCGCTCTACAACCAGATCGCCGAGCTGACCAACCGCATCAAACAAAACACCTAAGCCCTTTCGGGTACGCGGCAGCGCAGTCCCCAACCGCACTCGCGCCGTTCCGGCCGCGCACTTAGGGCCCGGCGTTCCCCTGCGCCCGGTGCGGCGCCGCCGGGCGGAGTGAGCCCGGACGCTCCCGGCTGAAAGTCTCGACACCCA
Source organism: Paractinoplanes tereljensis (assembly GCF_016862435.1). GTDB lineage: Bacteria > Actinomycetota > Actinomycetes > Mycobacteriales > Micromonosporaceae > Actinoplanes > Actinoplanes tereljensis. Next base: position 178,733 of record NZ_BOMY01000048.1, on the reverse strand, counting down.
GAAGAGTGCCGTTTTGGGGTTTTCCATACCTTTTCCCACAGCCTGTGTATAACTCCCCGGCTGTCCACGTTCGAGTCAGGCCGACCCGGATCCACGCTCACGGCCGGATGTCAACGTCAGAACGCAACCGTCTCGTGCCAACGTTATCCACACTAATTCACAGGAGTTCACAGCCCTTTATCCCCAGCCGTGGAAAACCCTTGTCACCCGTTGCCCACAGGTGTGGACAAACTCTGGGGAAATCGATGTGGACAGACACAGGGGGTAACCAAGCCACCCACAGCCTGTGGAGGAGTGTGGATTTCCTGTTGAAGGTTCTGGGGACGACGAGGCGGTACCGTCCCAACGTTGTCCACAAGGCAGGGGACAAACCCGGTGGATATCCGGTGGATAGCCGGTGGATAACGGTGGACAACCCTTGTCAGCTCGACGACTGTGGACGACGGCCGGGGTTTGTACCCTGGTTTCCCACATGTGAATCACCGGTGGATAACCCGCTGACCAGCACGAACTTGAGTTCTCCACACTTTGCACAGCACCGATGAAGACGACTAGAAGTTTTTTATAAGAGAACAAAAACCAATCAACGGCGTTGGGGATGTTGTGGATGGAGCCGCTGGCGGCTCGCCACACTTCGCACCGGCAGGCCCGGGGAGGCACCGGCTTGCCACGCGCCCTAAAGTTCGTGGGGGTCCACGCCCCGACATATGAAAGCGACGCGGAGGACAGCATGAAGTTCCGGGTGGAGCGAGACGCACTCGCCGACGCGGTCGCTTGGACGGCCAAGAGCCTGCCGAGCCGCCCGTCAGTGCCGGTGCTCGCGGGCGTCATGCTGCGAGTCACCGATGGCCGGTTGCAGGTGTCCGGCTTCGACTACGAGGTCTCCAGCCAGGTGACCGTTGAGGTACAGGCCGACGCCGACGGCGCCGCCCTGGTCTCCGGGCGTCTGCTCGCCGAGATCACCAAGGCACTACCGGCCAAGCCGGTCGACATCGCCGCGGTCGGTGCGCATCTCGAGCTGGTGTGCGGCAGCGCCCGGTTCACGCTGCCGACGATGCCGGTGGAGGACTACCCCTCGCTGCCGGAGATGCCGTCCAGCGCCGGCACGGTCGACGCCGCCACGTTCGCGGCCGCCGTCGCCCAGGTGGCGATCGCGGCCGGTCGCGACGAGACGCTGCCGATGATGACCGGTGTGCGCATCGAGCTGAACGGCTCGTCGATGGCCATGCTCGCCACCGACCGCTACCGGCTCGCCATGCGCGAGCTGGAGTGGAACCCCGACGACCCGGACATCAGCCTGAACTCGCTGGTTCCGGCGAAGACGCTGAACGACACGGCCAAGACCCTCGGCCCGCTCGGCGGCTCGGTCACGCTCGCGCTGTCCCAGGGCAACGCGGGCGAAGGCATGATCGGGTTCGCCGGTGGCACCCGGCGCACGACCAGTCGCCTGCTCGACGGCGCGAATTACCCTCCGGTGCGCTCGCTGTTCCCCGCCAGCCACAACGCTGAGGCCAGGGTCGGCGTCGCCGCCCTCGTCGAGGTGGTCCGCCGGGTCGCGCTGGTGGCCGAGCGCACCACCCCGGTGCTGCTGAGCTTCAGCGAGGACGGTCTGGTCGTCGAGGCCGGCGGGACGGAGGAGGCGCGGGCCAGCGAGGCGATGGAAGCGACCTTCACCGGTGAGGCGCTGACGATCGGCTTCAACCCGCAGTACCTGATCGACGGTCTGCAGAACCTCGGCGCACCCAACGCCGTGCTGTCGTTCGTCGACGCCTTCAAGCCCGCTGTGATCTCCCCCGCAGGCGAAAACGGCGAAATCGTCACCGGTTACCGCTATCTGATCATGCCGATCCGGGTAACTCGCTGATACTGAGGCTGAGGGAAACGCACATCTAGGGGGAACACCATGCAGCTTGGCCTTATCGGTCTCGGCCGGATGGGCGGCAACATGGCCGACCGTATCCGCGCAGCGGGACACGAGGTGGTCGGATTCGATCACCACCCGGACAAGCGGGACGTCAGCTCACTTGCCGAACTCGTCGAGAAGCTCGCCGCTCCGCGAGTGGTGTGGACCATGGTCCCGGCCGGCGAGATCACCGAGAGCACCATCGACCAGCTCGGCGAACTCCTCTCCGCCGGTGACCTGATCATCGACGGCGGAAACTCCAAGTTCACCGACGACAAGCCGCGGGCCGACCGGCTCGCTAGCAAGGGCATCGGGTACATGGACTGCGGTGTCTCCGGCGGCATCTGGGGCAGCCAGAACGGGTACGCCCTGATGGTCGGCGGCGACGCCAAGAACGTCGCCACGGCCATGCCGATCTTCGAGGCGCTGAAGCCGGCCGGCGAGTTCGGCTTCGTGCACGCCGGCCCGGTCGGTGCCGGTCACTACACCAAGATGGTCCACAACGGCATCGAGTACGGCATGATGCAGGCCTTCGCCGAGGGCTGGGAACTGCTCGAGGCATCGGAGTACGTGGACAACGTGCCCGGGGCGTTCAAGAGCTGGCGGGAGGGCAGTGTGGTCAAGTCCTGGCTGCTCGACCTGTTCGACCGCGCTCTCGACGGCGACCCCGAGCTGGGCAAGCTGAAGGGCTACGCCGAGGACACCGGCGAGGGCCGGTGGACCGTCGACGAGGCCGTCCGCCTGGCCGTGCCGCTGCACGTCATCGCGGCTTCGCTGTTCACCCGGTTCGAGTCCCGTCAGCCCGACTCGCCCGCCATGAAGGCCGTCGCCGCACTGCGCCAGCAGTTCGGTGGGCACGCCGTAGTCAGCTGAATTGACATGTACGTCCGCCGGGTCGAGCTCACCGACTTCCGTTCGTACGAGCGGGTAGCGGTCGATCTCGACCCGGGCGTGTCCGTGCTGGTCGGCCAGAACGGCATGGGCAAGACCAACCTGATCGAGGCGCTCGGCTACGTGGCCACTCTGGACAGTCACCGGGTGGCCATGGACGCACCGCTGGTCCGGGCCGGCGCCGCGTCGGCGGTGATCCGGTGCGCGGTCGTCCACGATGGACGCGAACTGCTCGTCGAGCTGGAGATCGTTCCGGGCCGGGCCAACCGGGCCCGCCTCAACCGTTCGCCGGTGCGCCGCCCGCGCGAGGTGCTGGGTGCGCTGCGGATGGTGCTGTTCGCCCCGGAAGACCTGGAACTGGTCCGCGGTGACCCGGCCACCCGCCGTCGCTATCTCGACGACCTGCTGGTCGCCCGGCAGCCGCGGTACGCCGGGGTCCGCGCCGACTACGACCGGGTGATCAAGCAACGCAACGCTCTGCTCCGCACGGCCTACCTGACCCGCAAGGTCGGCGGCACCCGAGGCCAGGACCTCTCCACGCTGGCCGTCTGGGATCAGCACCTGGCCCACCACGGCGCCGAGCTACTGGCCGGGCGGCTGGAGCTGGTGGCGGCCCTCGGCCCGCACCTGACCAAGGCGTACGACGCGGTGGCGGCCGGCCGGTCGTCGGCCGCGATCGCGTACACGTCGGGCCTGGGTGATGCCCTGGTGCCGGACCGCCCAGCCTTGGAAGAGGCGCTGCTCGCGGCGCTGCTGGAGAAGCGGACCGCGGAGACCGAGCGCGGCACCACCCTGGTCGGCCCGCATCGCGACGACCTGACCCTGGCGCTGGGCGACCTGCCGGCCAAGGGCTACGCGAGTCACGGCGAGTCCTGGTCGTTCGCGCTCGCCCTGCGGCTGGCCGCCTACGACCTGCTGCGCTCGGACGGGATCGAGCCGGTGCTGGTCCTCGACGACGTCTTCGCCGAGCTGGACGCCGGCCGCCGGGACCGGCTGGCCGCCCTGGTGTCGGACGCCGGGCAGCTGCTGGTGACCTGCGCGGTCCCGGAGGACGTGCCGGCCGCGCTGAGTGGTGCCCGGTTCGACGTGACCACCGGGACGGTGACCCGTGCCGCGTGACGACTACGACCCGACGGCCGAGCGGTTCTTCCCCCAGGGCGACTTTCCACAGGCTCATCCACCGGACTTCCCGGACGAGGGCCCGTTGGTGGAGGGCCGTCGTGGATCTCAACGCCCCGCTGCGCCGTCGGAGGGTGCGCGGGCAGGGTCCGGGCGGCCGGAAGGCGCTCGCGGCCCGCAGGAGGGCGCTGAGGGTGTTTCCGAGGCCGTCCCCGGCGCGCCGGAGGGGGCTTCCGGGCCGGACCTGGCCCGGGCGGTGCTTGACGCCGCCCTCACCAAGCGGCGGGCCGCGGCCGCCAACCCGCGCCGCCGCGGTGCCGGGGCCGGCGACGGGCGGCGACTGCGCGGCTATTCGGGCCCCGGTCCGGACCCGCGCGACCCGCAGCCGTTCGGCGCGATGCTGGAAAAGCTCATGAAGGCCCGCGGCTGGGAGAAACCGAAGGCCGAGGCGACCGTGTTCGGCGCCTGGGAGAAAGTCGTCGGCGCGGACATCGCCAAGCACAGCCGGCCGGTGAAGCTGGACGCCGGCGTGCTGACCGTCGAAGCCGAGTCGACCGCCTGGGCCACCCAGCTGCGGATGCTGGCGGCGAAACTGCTGAAGAGCATCGCCGCCGAGGTCGGCCACAACGTGGTCACCAAGCTCAACATCCACGGTCCGGCGGCACCGTCGTGGAGCAAGGGCCCACGACGGGTGCAGGGCCGGGGCCCGCGAGATACGTACGGCTGAGCGGGTTTTGGGTGTTTGTTCAGTAATCGGCGAAAACGGCGAAACCGCGATCGGCGCAGCGACGGTAGAAACCGGCCAGGATCGCCAGTTCGGAGCGGGCGAAACTCCAGTGCGGCGCGTTGCCGGCGTCGTCGCGCAGGGCGCCCAGCCGGTTCTCCAGCCAGCGCAACTGCTGCTCGGCCAGCCGGCCCTGGTTGATCGCGGTCCGCATCACCTCGGCCACGGTGTCGAAGGTGACCAGGTCGCCGAACTTCTCGTGCCCCTCGACGAATCGCTCCAGACCGCCGGCGATCCAGGCGCAGCCGTCCGGGTCGATCACCGGGTCCTCGTCCTCGGCCGCGGCGTCCGTCGCGTAGAGCACGCCACCCAGGCCCAGCAGCAGGTCAACAAGCTCGGTGTACGCCGTGGCGCGCACCGTGCCGGTCTTCGCGATGTGCAGCGCGAGGGCCCCGGTGGGCGCGGCGATCTCCGGAGCGTCAGCGACCGCCCCGAAGTCGACGAACTCAGCCGGCGCCACCGGGTCGTAGTACTGGTTCGTCCGGGGCCAGTGCACCGCGACGTTATCCAGCCCCTTGTCATGCGCCATGGGGGCCATCCTTCCTCGACCTGCCTCGCGACCGTTGAGCCATGTACCAGTTCCGCGCGGGCGAGATTACGACACCACGGCCCGGTGTTGGGAGGCAGTGTCGCAGCGCGTTGCGACTCCGCCCGGCAGGCGCGCGGTGACGATCGACAGCCAAATTAGGTGCCGTTGCGGTGGGCGGCTGTTCCGTGTAGGGGGAGACGCGGGTAGCGGCTCCGATCGCGCTACGGCAATCTGAGGCACCCGGACGGGGTGCCGGACCCTCGCGAACTCGCTTCGGCGGAGTAGAATCGACGGTGACCGGGAAAACCTCGTAAGACGATGTGCGTCGTCACGCTACGCGGTTTTTCCAGCCGATCACGATCCGCGGGCCAGCCGCGGCGACCGGCGAGCACGGTTCCACCGGTGGTCCGCTTCTGTCCGAGGCTTCTCATCCGTGGTCAACCCTGCCCGCCGGCTGTCCGCTGTTCGTCCGCCAACCCCGTTGCGGGGCTCTCTACGGGGGCCCGGTGCGAGAAAGTGGCCGAGGGTGGCAGAGAACAAGCAGGAATACGGTGCTGAGTCAATCACCGTGCTCGAAGGCCTCGAAGCAGTCCGCAAGCGTCCCGGCATGTACATCGGCTCGACTGGCGAGCGCGGCCTCCACCACCTGGTCTGGGAGGTTGTGGACAACGCCGTCGACGAGGCGCTGGCCGGTTATTGCGACACCATCGATGTGGTCCTGCTCGCCGACGGCGGCGTCTCGGTCACCGACAACGGCCGCGGTTTCCCGGTCGACCTGCACCCCAAGCTGAAGAAGCCCGGCGTCGAGGTGGCGCTGACCGTGCTGCACGCCGGCGGCAAGTTCGACGGCAAGGCCTACGCGGTCTCCGGTGGTCTGCACGGCGTCGGTGTCTCGGTGGTCAACGCCCTCTCCACCCGGATGGCCCTGGTCATCCACAAGTCCGGCAACGTCTACCGGCAGAAGTACACGTACTCGAAGCCCGGCCCGCTGGAGAAGGGCGAGCCGACCGACCAGACCGGCTCGACCGTGCAGTTCTGGCCGGACCCGGCGATCTTCGAGACGGTCGTGTTCGACTGGCAGACGATCTACCGCCGCATCCAGGAGATGGCGTTCCTGAACAAGGGGCTGACCATCCACCTGCGCGACGAGCGCGCCGACCAGGTCGACGACGAGGGCAAGCCGCGCGCGGTCACCTTCATGTACGAGAACGGCATCGCCGACTTCGTGCGCCACCTCAACAACACCAAGAACCCGATTCACAAGACCGTGATCGAGTTCGAGGCCGAGGCGAACGACGAGGGCATGGCTCTCGAGATCGCGATGCAGTGGAACGAGTCGTACGGCGAGTCGGTCTACACCTTCGCCAACACGATCAACACGCACGAGGGTGGCACCCATGAGGAGGGCTTCCGGGCCGCGCTGACGAGCATCGTCAACCGGTACGGCACCGAGAAGAAGTTCCTCAAGAGCGACGAGAAGCTCTCCGGCGAGGACATCCGCGAGGGTCTCGCCGCGATCATCTCGGTCAAGCTGGCCAACCCGCAGTTCGAGGGCCAGACCAAGACCAAGCTCGGCAACACCGACATGAAGAGCTTCGTCCAGAAGATCGCCAACGAGCGCATCGCGGACTGGTTCGACCGGAACCCGGCCGACGCCAAGATGATCATCACGAAGGCGTCCCAGGCCGCGCGGGCCCGGATCGCCGCGCAGCAGGCCCGCAAGCTGGCCCGCCGCAAGTCGCTGCTGGAGTCCGGCTCGATGCCGGGCAAGCTGGCCGACTGCCAGTCCACCGACCCGCGGGTCTCCGAGCTGTTCATCGTCGAGGGTGACTCGGCCGGCGGCTCGGCCAAGCAGGGCCGGGACAGCCAGATCCAGGCCATCCTGCCGATCCGCGGCAAGATCCTGAACGTGGAGAAGGCCCGGATCGACCGGGTGCTGAAGAACAACGAGGTCCAGTCGCTGATCACCGCGCTGGGCACCGGCATCCACGAGGACTTCGACGTCGCCAAGCTGCGCTATCACAAGATCGTGCTGATGGCCGACGCCGACGTCGACGGCCAGCACATCCAGACGCTGCTGCTCACCCTGCTGTTCCGCTTCATGCGGCCGCTGGTCGAGATGGGCCACGTCTACCTGGCCGCGCCGCCGCTCTACAAGATCAAGTGGAACAAGCGGGGCGACGACGCGCAGTACGCCTACTCCGACCGGGAGCGGGACGGGCTGATCGCGCTGCGTCAGCAGAAGAAGGCGAACGCCAAGCCCGACGACATCCAGCGGTTCAAGGGTCTCGGCGAGATGAACTTCCACGAGCTGTGGGACACGACGATGGACCCGGCGACGCGCACGCTGCGTCAGGTGACGCTCGACGACGCTGCAACGGCCGACGAGTTGTTCAGCGTCTTGATGGGTGAGGACGTCGAAGCACGTCGCTCGTTCATCCAGCGCAACGCCAAGGACGTGCGGTTCCTCGACATCTGATGTGCTCTACCGCTAGGTGAAGGTTGGGTGGACGCACTATCCACAGCGTCCACCCACTTTCCACAACGTTATCCACAGCAAGATGCGTACTTTAGTCGTGCTTGTCTGGTTTCACCTTGAGTAAGGGTTAACAGTGACTGACGCTCCCGAACCGCCCGCCGGCGACGAAATTCCTGAGGAAACCGGCGGTGGCGTGACCCAGCGAGTCGAACCGGTCGGTCTCGAAGTCGAGATGCAACGCTCGTACCTCGACTACGCGATGAGCGTGATCGTGGGCCGGGCGCTGCCCGACGTGCGGGACGGCCTCAAGCCGGTGCACCGCAAGATCCTCTATGCGATGTACGACTCCGGTTTCCGCCCGGATCGCGGTTACGTCAAGTGCGCTCGCGTCGTCGGCGACGTGATGGGCAACTACCACCCGCACGGCGACTCGTCGATCTACGACGCTCTCGTCCGGATGGGTCAGCCCTGGTCGCTGCGTTACCCGCTGATCGACGGCAACGGCAACTTCGGTTCGCCGGGTAACGACCCGCCGGCCGCCATGCGATACACCGAGTCGAAGCTGTCCCCGCTGGCGATGGAGATGCTGCGGGACATCGACGAGGACACCGTCGACATGCAGGACAACTACGACGGGCGTACGCAGGAGCCGACGATCCTGCCGGCCCGCTTCCCCAACCTGCTGGTCAACGGCTCCGAGGGCATCGCGGTCGGGATGGCCACCAAGATCCCGCCGCACAACCTGCGCGAGATCGCGGCCGCCGTGCAGTGGCAGCTCGACCACCCGGAATCGGAGGAGGCCGAGTCGCTCGAGGCGATGCTCGAGCTGGTCAAGGGTCCTGACTTCCCGACCAAGGGCCTGATCGTCGGCCAGCAGGCGATCCAGGACGCCTACCGCACCGGCCGCGGGTCGATCCGGATGCGCGCCGTGGTCGAGGTCGAGGAAGACGCCCGGGGCCGGCCGTGCCTGGTCGTCACCGAGCTGCCCTACCAGGTCAACCCGGACAACCTCGCCGAGCGGGTCGCCGAGCTGGTCAAGGAGGGCAAGCTCACCGGCATCGCCGACATCCGGGACGAGTCCTCCGGCCGTACCGGCATGCGGTTGATTTTGGTCTTGAAGCGCGACGCGGTCGCGAAGGTCGTGCTGAACAACCTGTACAAGCACACCCAGCTGCAGGAGACCTTCGGCGCGAACATGCTGGCCCTGGTCGACGGCGTGCCCCGCACGCTCAACCTGGCCCAGTTCATCCGGCACTACGTCGATCACCAGATCGAGGTCATCCGCCGGCGCACCGCGTTCCGTCTGCGCAAGGCCCAGGAGCGGGCGCACATCCTGCGCGGTCTGGTCAAGGCGCTCGACATGCTCGACGAGGTGATCGCCCTGATCCGGCGCTCGCCCACCGTCGAGGATTCCCGCCAGGGCCTCATGCAGCTGCTCGACGTCGACGAGATCCAGGCCACCGCGATCCTCGACATGCAGCTGCGCCGGCTGGCCGCCCTCGAGCGCCAGCGGATCATCGACGAGCTCGCGAAGATCGAGATCGAGATCGCAGATCTGGAGGACATCCTCGCCAAGCCGGAGCGGCAGCGGGCGATCGTCTCCGAGGAACTGGGCGAGATCGTCCAGAAGTTCGGCGACGAGCGGCTCACCCAGATCATCCCGTTCGACGGCGAGGTCTCCATGGAGGACCTCATCGCGCGGGAAGACGTTGTGGTGACCATCACACGTACCGGTTACGCGAAGCGCACGAAGGTCGATCTGTACCGGTCGCAGAAGCGCGGCGGCAAGGGCGTCAGCGGCGCCACGCTGCGGCAGGACGACATCGTCTCGCACTTCTTCGTGATCTCGACCCACGACTGGATCCTGTTCTTCACGAACAAGGGCCGGGTCTATCGGGCAAAGACCTACGAACTACCCGAAGCCGCCCGGGTCGCCAAGGGTCAGCACGTCGCCAACCTGCTGGCTTTCCAGCCCGACGAGCACATCGCCCAGGTCATTCAGATCCCGGATTACGGCGTCGCACCGTACCTTGTGCTCGCCACTAAGAATGGGCTCGTGAAGAAGACCAAGCTCGAGGAATTTGACTCCAACCGCAGCGGTGGCATCATCGCCATCAACCTGCGGGAGGATGACGAGTTGGTGGGCGCGGCGCTGGCAGCAGCAGAGAACGACCTGCTCCTGGTCTCCAAGAAGGCGCAGGCCATCCGGTTCAACGCGACCGACGAGGCACTGCGGCCGATGGGCCGGGCCACGTCGGGCGTGATCGGCATGCGCTTCGGTGATAACGATGAGCTTCTTGCGATGGAAGTGGTTCGCGACGGCATGGATGTGTTGGTCGCCACCGACGGTGGGTATGCAAAGCGCACTCCGATCGAGGAATATCCAGTACAGGGCCGGGGCGGCAAGGGCGTCCTGACCGCGAAAATCACCGAGCGTCGGGGCGGTCTGGTGGGTGCCCTGGTGATCAGCCCGGAGGATGAACTATTTGCCATCACCAGCAATGGTGGTGTCATCCGGACTCCCGTGAAGCCTGTACGGCGCACACGGGATCGGAACACAATGGGGGTCAAGCTGATGGACCTCCCAGAAGGTGTAACCATCGTGGCGCTTGCTCGCAATGCCGACGAGCCTGACGAACAGGACTAGTTGATGCCGGAGACACAGGCGAAGTCGGGGGGCTCGGGGACCTCAGCGACGCCGGACGGGGCGGCCAAGAAAGACGGCGCCGCCACGCCCGGGCGCGAGGCCGCCGGGCGCACCGCGGCCCCCGCCGAAGCCCCGTCCCCGCCGAAGTTCACCCGCGCGCCGGGCATGGCCCCGCCGCCGGGTGAACCGCCCGTCGACAGTGACGGATCGTCGGATGCGAAGCGTGCCAGCGGTCCCTCCGTGGCCAAGGGTTCGGCCACGGTGCCCGTCGTCACCAAGGGCAAAGGCACCCTGCCAGGCGCGACCTCGCAGGCACGGCCGGCCACGGCACCGGGCGGGGCGCCTCAGCGCCCGGCCGGCGCCCCCGGAACACCCAGCCAACCCGGAAACACCACCGGCGCCACCAAGCGGCCCGGCGGACCCGGTGGTGCTGGTCCCGGCGCGGCCACCGGCAGCGCTGCGGTCGGCGCGGCCCGGGTCACCGAGGCTGTGCGGTCCGCACGGTCCACGGTCACCGGTGCGGCCGCCCGCGGTCCTCGCCGGGCCCGGCTGAACCTCAAGCGGATCGACCCCTGGTCCGTCATGAAGTTCTCGTTCGCCGTCTCCGTCGTGCTGTTCATCGTCGTGGTTGTCGCCACCTCGGTGCTCTACCTGGCTCTCGATGCCATGGGCGTCTGGACCGAGGTCAACAACAGCCTCAAGGAGTTGGTGAGCGCCAGCGGTGGCACCGACGGCTCCGCCAGCGGCGGCTTCCGCATCACCGCCTGGGGCGTCATCGGCACGTCGATGCTGGTCGGCGCGGTCAACGTGGTGCTGTTCACCGCACTGGCCACGCTCGGCGCGTTCATCTACAACGTGTGTGCTGACCTGGTCGGCGGCGTCGAGTTGACCCTCGCCGAACGCGACTGACAAGACCCGTGGGCTGTGGGCCACCCCGTTTTGGCGGCCCGCAGCCCGATGCGGTAATCTTCTCAGGTCGCACGGGGCTATAGCTCAGTCGGTTAGAGCGCAGAGCTGATAACTCTGAGGTCGATGGTTCGATTCCATCTAGCCCCACGGCTGACGGGGTCCCCTGCCCGCGGAAAGCGCGGGCCGGGGTCACCCGTCATATCTATTCCGTGGGCCGAGCCCCCGGAAACCCCGCGGTGCGGCGGGTGCGCCCTCTGCGCCGCTTCCGCTCTGCGTTAGGGGAGACCGCGATGCTCAAGAAGCTGCTGATTGTTGCTGGCATCGTGGGGGTCGCAGCCCTCGTCGTCAAAAAGGTCAAAGCCTCCAGCGATGAGCGGGCGCTCTGGCACGAGGCGACCACCGCACCCGATCTGCGATAGTTTTCCGGTAGGTGTCGGGGCCTTAGCTCAACTGGCAGAGCACCGCCTTTGCAAGGCGGGGGTTAGGGGTTCAAGTCCCCTAGGCTCCACATGTTGTGGGCCGCCTTTGGCGGCCCGCTTTTTTGTGCCCTGGGGGCGCCGGCGGGGGCGGGCTAGGTGGGTAGGACGACGATCATGGGTGGGATGGGGACTCCGTGGGCTTGCTCGGTGGGCAGCTCGGGGGCCGGCAGCCAGTCCAGGCCCAGGGGCTCGGGGCCCTTGCCGTTGTCGGCGGCCAGGCGGGGCTCGCCGTCTATCACCGTTACGGCGAAGACTGAGGTCATGCCGGAGGGATAGGGCATCTCCAGGACGTAGCGGGCTTTGCTGACAATCAGCCCGGTCTCCTCGAAGACCTCGCGCTTCACCGCCTCCTCGGGGGTTTCGCCGGGCTCTATGCCGCCGCCTGGAAGTGTCCACCATTCGCCGCCGCCGGATCGTCGGCTTCGCTCGTGCACCATCAGGACTCGGCCGTCACGCACGATCACGGCGGCGGCCCGTTTTCGTTCGCTCACGAGTCGCAGGCTAACCGGATGAAAGCGTTGCTGCCCAAGGGCTGTGGATAACTTCCGGATCTTTCGGGCGGTAAGCGGCAAGTCACCGACCGAAATGGACACTCGGGGGGTGAGCCGTGATGCCCCGTCGGGGCAGGTGACGAGGCATCACGGCGGTCTGGTCGGCGCTCGGGTCAGGCCGCGTAGCCCGCCCGTGTGGCGGGCATCTCACTGTCGCCGTTGCGGTGTGTCCTGATCGCCAGCACCTGGTTCACGCCGATCCGGGACTGCTCGAAAGCCAGCGCCGACGCCGCCATGTAGAGCCGCCACACCCGGGCGCGGCCAGGGCTGGTCAGCCGTACCGCCGCGGGCCACTCGGCCTCCAGGTTCGCCACCCACGCGCGCAGCGTCGTCGCGTAGTGCTCGCGGAGCGCGTGCACGTCGCGTACCTCGAAACCGGCCTCCTCCAGCGCCGTGACCGTCACGCCGACCGGGGCCAGTTCACCGTCCGGGAAGACGTACGCGTCGATGAAGGACCGCGGCTGGTGCGGCTGCTTGGGCGGCAGGTGCAGCCGGGAGATCTGGTGGTTGAGCAACCGCCCACCCGGCTTGAGCTGCGAGTACAGGATCTCCGCGTACTCCCGGTAGGGCTCGGTGCCGACGTGCTCGGCCATCCCGACGCTGGAGATCGCGTCGAACGGGCCGTCGTCCAGGTCGCGGTAGTCCTGCACCCGGATCTCCACCTGGTCGGTGAGGCCGGCCTCGGCGACCTGCTTGCGGGCGTAATCGGCCTGCTCGACGGAGAGCGTGATGCCCAGCACCTGGACGCCGTAGGTCCGGGCCGCGTGCACGGCCAGACTTCCCCACCCGCAGCCGACGTCCAGCAACCGCATGCCGGGCTTGAGGTCGAGCTTGCGGCAGATCAGGTCGAGCTTGTCGCGCTGAGCGTCGGCGAGACCGTAGCCGAGTTCGTCGGACGCCCAGTAGGCGCAGGAGTAAACCATGCTCTCGCCGAGCACGATCCGGTAGAAGTCGTTGCCCACGTCGTAGTGGTGGCTGATCGCCTGCCGGTCCCGGCGTTTGCTGTGCCTGCCGCCGGTGACCTGCATTTCCTCCGGCGGCGGCTTGGGCTGGGTGCCGAGCACGCCCAGTCGCAGCAGATCGCCGGCGACCGTGTGGAACGGCAGGTCCTTGCGGTCCGGCGCGCGCCAGACCAGTCCGGCGAGCCGGTTGAGGGCGTCGTACAGATCGCCTTCGACGTCGATCTCGCCGGCCACGTAGGCGCGGGCCAGGCCGAGCTCGTTGGGCTGCCACAGGATGCGGCGCAGGGCCCGCCGGTTACGAATGATCAGGGTGGGTGCGTCGGTGGGGCCGGCGGTGGAGCCATCCCAGGCTCGGACTCGTACCGGCATCGGCACCTGTAGTACGGCCTCGAGGAGGCCGGCCAGTTTGCTGGCGGTGGTGACATGGGGGGTGTTGATGATCGCCATGGATCCTCCCGGGGGCGCAGCCAGTCGTCGCTGCGATTCGCGAGATCGCAGAGGCGGCGGCCGGGGTTGAACTGATCCACTATCCGCCCGGCGGGAGGTTTTCCATAAGGTGCTTTTATAGTTTTGTGATCGACGACTCACACTGCGCGCATGACCCGCTCGAGCTTCTCCTGCGGCATCGTCCGGGCCCTATCGCGCCTGCTCTCGGCCAGGGCGGTGAGTACCGTACGGCGTTCCACTTCGGACAGGATGCCGGTGAACGGCGACGTGTCGCGCAACTCAACGGCGTACTCGGAGGACGAGGTCAGGGCGTCCAGCACCGCCTCGTGGCCGTTGTCGAGCACCACCTGCCAGCGGTCCAGCCACTCCCAGGACCGGCCCTCGGGGTGCTGTCGGCGCAATCGCCGGAGGGTGATCGCCACGGCCGCGAGCAGCGCGTCCGGGTTCGACACGAACTTGCCGGCGATCGCCTGATGCAGCCAGAGTTGCTCGAGTTGCTGACGGGACAGGGCCGGCCGGATCAACGCCTCGACGTCGGCCCGGCGCACCCGATGCTGGGTGCCGCCGACGGTCACGTACGGAAGCAGCCCGCGTAAGCACAGGTCAAGGACGTGTTGCCGCGAGGAGCGCAGCAGGATCGCGGCCTCGCCGATGCTCAACAACTCGGAACTACGCATCGCCACGGATGAATGTTGGCCGTCCGGGCGTCCGGCATGCAACAACCGAACGGCTATTGATTCTTTCGTGACATAGACGGGACGCTCGTGAACAGGTAGGTGCGGCTGATCAGCAGCGGCCGGCTCATCTGTTTCCCGGTCAGTCGCTCGGCCAACGCGAACGACGCGGCCATCGAGGTGCCGGCATCGATCCCGGGCGCGAAGCCGACCGCCGACATCTCGGCCGTCACGGTGACCGGGGCGGCCGGGTCGAAGTCCAGTTGCACGCGACCGTCGGACAGCTGCAGGAACCGGCCCCGCCCATCGGCGCCGCGATAGTTGGCCACCACGGTGGTGCCGGCCGACAGCGGCCGGACCAGTTCGTCGGTCACCCCGAGATCACCGTTGTCCTCGACGATCAGCGACCAGTCGTCGACCCGGGTGATGCCGATGAAGTAGCGGTACGCCGTGCCCTGCTGCCCGTCCCCCGACTGGACCAGCTGCTCCCAGCTGATCCGTTCCAGCTCTTTGCCGCCGAGTCGCTTGATCACCTGCTGCGGGATCAAGCCGCGAACCCACGTGAAGCAGTACCCCTGCCCGAAATCAGGCGTCGGGGAGAACCAGCGGTAGTCGTCGGCGACGGCGTCACGCGGGGTGGCGGCGGCGGCCGGACTGCCGGTGGTGCGCGGTGTGCACGCACTGAGGGCACCGGCCGCGACCAGAAGGACGAGAGATCGACGACGCACGGGGGTCAGTAGATCAAAGGTCGGCGCCCGGCGGGAGACGTCAGGCGGCCCGACGTCCGGAGACCGAGGTCTCCAGCTCCGCCGGAGGAGGCAACGGGGAAACTTCGGCGTTGATCGTCCGCCTGCGCTCGGTGACGAAATAAACACAACATCCGGCGTACGCCGCGGCCAGCACCCCGCCGACGGCCCGCACCGAGACCGGCCCCGCCTCGAGGATCGTCAGGATCAACGCGGCTTCCGCCCAGCACCCGAGCAGGATCGCGTTGATCGTGTCGGTACGAACCCAGCGCCGGGTTCGCCGGCGGGCCTGGCGGCGGATCTCGACCAGCAGCGAGTGACCCATACCGATGGCGAGCAGGCCGAGAAGCACGGTCGCGAACACGGAGTGGGCGCCGCCGGCGACGGCCGCGATCGCGGTACCCCCACCAAGCAGCGCGAGACCACTCACGGTCCCGATGCGCGCACCTCGACGTTCCTCCACAACATCTGAAGGTCGGCAAGATCGGCCCGACCCTGAGGATCCTCGGTGATCGGAGACACGTCACGCGAAGGCTGCGCCGATCGTCCGGTTGGTATGAGCGAAAAGATCACGGTGCTGGTCACCGGAGCGAGCGGAACGCTGGGGTCCGCGGTGGTCCCGCGGCTGCAGAAGCAGGGGTACGCGGTACGGCCGATGACCCGGTCGGCGCGGGCCGGCTGGGTGACGGCCGACCTGCGTACCGGGGACGGACTGGCCGAGGCGGTGCGTGGGGTGGACGTGATCGTGCACCTCGCCTCGGCGCCGGGCCGGCCGCAGAAGACCGACGTCGAGGGAACCCGGCGGTTGATGGCGGCGGCAAGGAACGCCGGCGTCGGGCACGTCCTGTACGTGTCGATCGTCGGCATAGACCGCGTGCCGTACCCCTACTACCGGGCGAAACTCGACACCGAGAAGGTCGTCGAAGGAAGCGGCGTCCCGCACACGATCGTCCGGGCCACCCAGTTCCACCAGTTCGCCGAGATGCTGCTGTCCGCGCTGAGCAAACCGGGCCCGGTGATCATCGACCCGAGCTGGCAGGTGCAGCCGTTGGACGTCGAGGACCTGGCCGAGGAGATCGCCGAGCTGATCGGCCGGCCCGCGGCCGGCAAGGCGATCGAGTACGGCGGGCCGCAGGTGCTCACCTTCGACGACCTGGCCCGGTCGTGGCTGGCGGCCCGTGGCCGGAAGCGGCCGATCTGGCGGCTCGGCATCCCGGGCAAGGTCTCGCGGGCGCTCCGGGCCGGCGCCCTGACCACCTCGGCCACGCCGACCGGGTCCCGAACGTGGCGGGACTACCTGGCCGAGAAGTATTGAGCGAGGATGGCGGGCGTGATGGGAACCCTGCAGCTCGAGCCCGCCCAGTCCCGCCCCGACCTACTGGCCCCGCCGGTGGAGAAGGCTCTCGCGGTGTGGCCGGTCGAGGCACCGATCGACGGCGACCAGGTGCTTGTCGCACCGATCGACCCCGGCCTGGCCGACACGGCGGCATTCTGCGAGGCGTACGGCGTGGGCCTGGACGTCTCGGCCAACTGTGTGATCGTGGCCGGCAAGCGCGACGGCGTCACCAGGTACGCGGCCTGCATCATCCTGGCCACCACCCGGGCCGACGTGAACGGGGTGATCCGCCGCCGGCTGGACGTCCGCAAGTGCAGCTTCGCCCCGATGGACGAGGCGGTCAGCCTGACCGGCATGGAGTACGGCGGCATCACCCCGATCGGTCTGCCCGCCGATTGGCCGATCCTGGTCGACAGCCGGGTGGCCGCGACTCCGCACGTGATCATCGGCTCGGGCGTGCGGCACAGCAAGATCGCGGTGGCCGGCCCGGCGCTCGGTGCCCTGCCCGGCGCCGAGGTCATCGAGGACCTGGCCAAGCTGATCTAGGTTTGTCGATCTCGTTCCACGTGAAACCTCATAGATCGATATCGACGGCTTCGCGCCGCGCGATCTCCTCCAGCGCGGCCAGCAGCGTCGCCGGTTCCTGGGCACCCTGCACCGTGTACTTCCCGTCGATCAGGAAAGTCGGGACGCTGGTGATGCCGAGCTCGCGAGCCTCGGTGAGATCGGTGGTCACCGCCCCGGTGCCGGCCTCGGACTCGAGGTAGGCCAGCGCGGCCGCGCCGTCCAGCCCGATCGAGGCGGCCACCCCGGCCAGTGCGGGCCGCGAACCCAGGTCGGCACCGCCGGTGAAGTGCGCCCGCTGCAGCGCGTCGAGCATGTCGGCCTGCCGGCCCTGGCCGCTGGCCCAGGCGATCAGTCGGTGGCTGTCGAACGTGTTGGCCGCGATCGCCCGGTCGTAGTCGAGGCGCAGCCCGTCCGCGGCCGCGATGGAGGTGACGTGCGCGAGCATCTCCTCGGCCCGATTCCAGCCGCCGACTTTCGCAGCCATCGCGTCCCTGATCGGGACCGGCCGCGGCACCGGTGCCGGGTCGAGCTGGAACGCCCGGTATGTCACGGTGACGTCGCCGTCGAACTGGGCGATCGCCTTCTCGAGACGCGCCTTGCCGAGGTAGCACCAGGGGCAGACGACGTCGGACCAGACTTGGATATCCACGGACGGCCTCCACCTAGGACTGGGCGGCTACCTGCCGCTTGAGGCGAGCGAGGATGGCCGACCCGCCCCGGAGGCGAAGCGGACTGATGGCGTTGGCCAGGCCCATCCGCGCATACAGGTCGTCCGGCACGGCGACGATCTCGGCCGCCGACGCCCCGGCCAGGCCCTCGGCCAGGATGCCGGCGAACGCCCGGGTGGTGGGTGCCTCCGGCGGACAGTCGAACCAGATCTCCACCGTGTCGTCCGGCCGGACCGTGGCCTTGAGGAAGAACTGGGTCTGGCACTCCGGCACCTGTTCCATACCGTCGTGCCCGGCCAGGTCGGCCGGCAGCGGCGGCATGGCGTCGGCGAACTCGAGCAGCATCTCGAGGACGACCTCGCGCGGGGCCGAAGCGAACTCGTCGACGATCTCGGCCAGCTTCGGGGGCATATCACTCACAGGAACCGACCCTACTTCGCCATGTCAGGCCGGCGTCGACGTAGGGAGGAGGGCCACGTCACTCAGGCTGATGATGCCGACGACGTTGCGATCGGAGTCGCAGACCAGCAGCCGGCGGACGCCGCGCTCGCGCATGGCCTGCACCGCCTCCTCCACCGTGGCCGACTGCTCCACCATGATCAGCTCATGTGAGGTGATCGAGCCGAGCGTCGTCTGCTTGGGGATCCGGTTCTCGGCGATCGCCCGGATCACGATGTCCCGGTCGGTCACCAGGCCCACCATGGTCGGCCCGCTGGTCACCACCACGTCGCCGATGCCCTGATCGCGCATGGCCTGCGCGGCCTCGTCGAGAGTCGTTGCCTCCGGCAGATAGACGACCTGCCGGGTCATCACGTCCGCGACCGAGATCTTGGCCATGTGTACCTCCCGTGTGGAAATCGGTTACCCGAGTGCACTCGTGATTACACGCGGTATGTCGCTCATCAGCACGTCGGCGCGCTCACCGGTTCGCCGGTTGCGGAATTCGGTGATCCCCTCGCACCTCTGCCCCGGCCGGCTCCTCGCGCAGGGTCTTCAGGAGCAACGTGGACATCCGCAGAAGCATGCCGAGCAGCGTAGAGAGGGAGTCCGACATAAGCACCCAATATTCGGAGTGTCGCCATCGTCACTCTGGGATTGGTGCTTGTTAAGTGGAAAGCTGTCCCCACAACAAGAGGTGAAGGAACGTTAAGGAGGCGGCCAAATGCTCTGGCGCAGCTTCGTAGCAATGGGGGACAGCTTCACCGAGGGTATGAACGACGCGTACCCCGACGGAACGTTCCGCGGATGGGCCGACCTGGTGGCCGCGCGACTCGCGATCGACACCGGGCCCGACTTCGGGTACGCGAATCTCGCGATCCGCGGCAAGCTTCTCGATCAGATCATCGACGAACAACTCGAACCGACCCTGGCAATGGCGCCGGGCCTGGTCAGCATCGCGGGCGGCGGAAACGACTCGCTGCGGCCCCGGGCCGACCCGCACGCGCTTGTCGACAAGCTCGACGCGGTGGTCGGCCGGGTGCGGTCCACCGGCGCCGACGTCATTCTCTTCCGGTTCGCCGACATCACCGCCCACCTGCCGGGGCAGCGCATCGTCGGGCCGCGCGCGGCGGTGCTCAACGACGGCGCCACCGCGATCGGCGAGAAGCACGGCGCGTACGTGGTCGACCTGTTCGGCGACGACGCATTCCGGCACCCGCACATGTGGGCCCCGGACCGGCTGCACCTCTCGCCGGCCGGTCACCGGCGGGTCGCTGCGCAGGTGCTTACCGCGCTGGGCGTCGGGGTGGAGGAGGAATGGCTGCTGGTGCCGCCGTTGCCGGAGCCGACCCCGTGGCTGATGGCCCGCGGTGCCGACATGCGCTGGGTGCGGCAGCACTTCGTGCCGTGGGTTGGCCGCCACCTGCTCGGCCACTCCAGCGGTGACCTGGTCACCGCGAAGCGCCCAGCTCTCGCTCCGATCGAATAGCACCGTCCGCCGCCCCGCCACCACCCTTAACCGGACTGAAGGCATAGTTGAACCATGTCCGTAGGAAACGATCCGGCGCAAAACCTCCAGGCGTACGCGCATCCCGACCGGCTGGTCACCACCGAGTGGCTGGCCGCCAATCTCGACACACCCGGCCTGGTGGTGGTCGAGTCGGACGAGGACGTGCTGCTCTACGACACCGGGCACATCCCGGGCGCGGTCAAGGTCGACTGGCACCTCGAGCTGAACGACCAGGTCACCCGCGACTACCTCGACCCGGCCGCGTTCGCGGCACTGTGCGAGGCCAAGGGCATCGGCCGGGAAGACACGATCGTCTTCTACGGCGACAACTTCAACTGGTGGGCGGCGTACGCCCTCTGGGTCTTCCGTCTTTTCGGGCACCGCGACGTTCGGCTGCTGGATGGCGGCCGGCAGAAGTGGGTGGCCGAAGGCCGCGCCGTGACCAGGGACAAGACGTCCCGGGCGAAGGCCGACTACCCGGTTCCAATCCGGAACGACGCCGAGATCCGCGCCTTCCGTGACCAGGTCATGGGCCACATCGCCAGCGGTCGTCCGCTGGTCGACGTGCGTTCCCCGCAGGAGTACACCGGCGAGTTGACCCACATGGCGGCATATCCGCAGGAGGGCGCGCTGCGCGGCGGGCACATCCCGGGCGCGGTGAGCAAGCCGTGGAAGTCGGCGGCGAACGAGGACGGCACGTTCAAGTCGGCCGACGAACTCACCAAGATCTACCGCGACGAGCTGGGCCTCGAGTCGGCCGACGACATCATCGCCTACTGCCGCATCGGCGAGCGGTCGAGTCACACCTGGTTCGTGCTGCACCACCTGCTCGGTTACCCGCAGGTCCGGAACTACGACGGTTCCTGGACAGAGTGGGGCAATCTGGTCAAGGCGCCGATCGCCCGAGGCCCGGAGGCCGGCGGTCTGAGCTGAAGGTTAGGAACGGGCGAGATTTCTGTCGGGGGAACCCGGTAACTTCTCGCCCGTGAGCAACACCTTCCAGGTTGATCTACGGGGAATCGTCGACCTGCTGAGTCACCACCTCTACGCGAGCCCCCGCGTCTACGTCCGTGAGCTGCTGCAGAACGCGGTGGACGCGATCACCGCGACCGCCTCGGAAGACGGCCGGGTCGAGATCACCACGGGCGCCGACGCGCTGCGCGTCAGCGACAACGGCATCGGCCTCACCGAGGCGCAGGTCCACGAGCTCCTGGCTACGATCGGCCGCAGCTCGAAACGCGATGAGCTGGGCTTCGCGCGGCACGAGTTCCTCGGCCAGTTCGGCATCGGCCTGCTCTCCTGCTTCCTGGTGGCCGACGAGATCCGGGTGCACACCCGGCGGGCCGGTGCCCCGGCGGTGCTCTGGACGGGTTACTCCGACGGGCGCTACGAGGTGCGGCCCGGCGAGGACCGCGAGCCGGGGACCACGGTCACCCTGCTGCCGCGCCGAGGCGTCGAGACGCTCCTGAGCGGTGCAACGGTGAAGGAGCTGGCCGAGCTCTACGGTTCCCTGCTCCCGGTGACGGTGGAGGTCGACGGCGTCCCGGTGACCAGCGGCGAGCTGCCCTGGAAGACCGGCCGAGAGGCCTACTGCCAGCGCGTCTTCGGCTTCACCCCGTTCGACGTGGTCGAGATCAACGTGCCCGAGGCCGGCCTCACCGGCGCCGCGTTCGTGCTGCCCACGGCGGTCAACCCGGCCGCCCGCGGTGGCCACCGGGTCTACCTCAAGCGGATGCTGCTGGCCGAGAACATCGAGGGGCTGCTCCCCGAGTGGGCGTTCTTCGCCCGCTGCGTGGTCGACAGCACCGAGCTGCGCCCGACCGCGAGCCGTGAGGCGCTCTACGAGGACGGCCTGCTCGACGACGTCCGCGATGCCATCGCCGACCAGCTGCGCGGCTGGCTGGTCCGGCTGGCCGCCACCGACCCGCGCCGGCTGGCCCGCTTCCTCGGCGTGCACCACCTCGGCGTGAAGGCACTGGCCCTGCACGACGACGAGATGTTGCGCCTGGTCGAGCAGTGGTGGCCGATGGAGACCAACATGGGCCGGGTCACCCTCGCCGAGTTCCGCGAGCGGCACGGCGTGATCCGCTACGCGGCCACCACCGACGAGTTCCACCAGCTGTCCGCGGTCGCCGCGGCACAGGACATCGGCCTGATCAACGGCGGTTACGTCTACGACGCCGACATCATCGAGCGGCTGGCCACAGTGGACCGGACGGTGCGGGTCGAGCGGCTCGAGCCGACCGACCTGACCACCCGCTTCTCGAGCCTCGATGCCGAGACCGAGCTGCGGCTGCGCCCGTTCCTGGCGGTCGCCCAGCGCCGGCTCGACAAACTCGGCTGCGAGGTGGTGATCCGGGCCTACGACCCGGCCACCGTCCCCGCGCTCTACCTGGTGAGCCGGGCGGCCGCCTTCCACGACGAGTTCACCACCAGCCGCGACAAAGCCGACGACCTGTGGGGCGGCGTGCTCGACGCGCTGTCCCAGGTCGCCGCGCCGGAACGACCGCAGCTGGTGCTCAACCACCGCAATCCGCTGGTGCGCCGGGTGCTCGGCCTGGCCGATCCCGAGCTGGCCGGCCTGGCGGTCGAGTCGCTGTACGGCCAGGCGCTGATGCTCGGCCACCACCCGATCCGGCCGGCCGACGCGGCCCTGCTGAACACCTCCTTCCTGGGCCTGCTGAACCGGGCCGTGACCGCCGAGGAGCAGAAATGACGAGCGCACCCGAGTTGTGGTCTCTCCTGGGCCAGGCCGAGGAGATGCCGTACGGTTCCGCCCAGATCGCCCTGGTCGAGCAGGTGCTGCGCCGGGTCGACGAGGCCGGTGACCCGGGGTTGGCGTTCTCCGCCCGGCTCTTCGCCACCACGGCCTATGTGTACGGTGGCGAGCCCGGCAAGGCGTTCGTCCCATTCTCCTGGTGCGTCGCCGACTTCGACCGCAACCCGGCTCCGTACCACCAGCGCTGGCAGCACAACCTGCTCTGGCTGTTCAAGGCGATGGTCAGCGCGCTGACCTCGTTCCCCGAGGTGCCGTTGGCCCGCACCTACGCCGTGCTCGACGACATGGAACGCCGTTATCGCGAGAGCGGTCACGGCATGCACGCCGTCTACAAGCATCGCTACGTGGTCGCCGCGCATATCGGGCAGACCGAGGAGGCGGACGCCTGGTTCGAGCGGTGGCAGTCGGCGCCGCGTGACAGCCTCTCCGATTGCGTCGGCTGCGACCCGACCGACGTCGCCAAATATCTTTCGTCCCGGGGTCGTTACGCCGACGCGGTGGCGCTGGCCGAGCCGGTGCTGTCCGGCGATTTGTCCTGCACCGAGCAGCCGCAGGGCATCCTCCGCGAGCTGACCGTTCCCTATCTGCTGACCGGCGAGACGCAGAAGGCGGCCGACGCCCACCGCCGGGCCTACCGCCTGGAACGCGGCAACCTCGCCGACCTACGGAACATCGGCTCCCACCTGGGTTTCGCCGCGCGCACCGGCAACGAGCACCGCGGCCTCGAGATCCTCCAGCGGCACATCGACTGGCTGGAGAAAGCACCGTCACCGGCGGCCGAGATGAATTTCGCGGCCGATGCCGCCATGCTGCTGCGCCGGCTCACCGAGTCCGGGCACGGCGATCTGACCGTCAGTCGCAAGGATCGCGCCGACATCACGGTGGCCGCGCTCGCAACCGAGTTGGCCGAGCGGGCCACCGCCGTCGCGGCGAAGTTCGACGCCCGCAACGGCACCGGCCACCAGGGCGAGTTGATCGCCGAAAAGATCAAGGCCCAGCCGTACGAGACCGACGTGTCGCTCTCGCCCACCGCCCGTTCGGCCCGACCGGAAACCAGCACCCCCGAGCCCGCTCCCGAGGTTCCGGCGGTCGCCGACCCGGCCGAGCTCCTCGATCTGGCCACCGAGCAGTTCGAGCAGGAGCGGGTGCCGGCGCTGGCCGCCACGCTGGCCGCCCTCGACGAGCGCTTCCCGGAGCTGGCCGATCCGTTGCTCGCGGCACGTCGGCTCGCGATGATCGGCAACCTGGCGAGCTGGCGGGGCGACGACACCTTCGTCGAGACGTGGGCCGACGCGGCCGATCTATTCAGTGCCGCGGGCGCCGAGGGAGAGGCGATCGTGCTCCGCGCCCGGACCGCCGTGGCCCGCGCCCAGCAGGGTGAGCCCGGCCAGGGCCCGGCGATCCAGGCCGACATCGACCAACAGGAAAGCACCGGTGGCCCACGCGAGCGGGCCAACGCGTGGGCCCGGCTCGCCGTTCTGCACGCGGTGAGCGGCGAGTTGCCGAAGGCGATCGAGGCGATCACCCGCTGCACCACCTGGGCGGCGGAGTCGGCCATCCCCCGGACCATCGCGTCGCACGCCGAACTGCAGGCCCGCATCCTCGGCAACTCCGGCGACCGCGAGGGCGCCGCGGTGGCGGCCCGGGTCGCCTGGGAGTTCTACCGCGAGCACGGTCCGCGCTTCCGGCTGGCCTCGTCCGCTGCCCTTTACGGTCAGCTGGTCGACGACCCGGCGGTGCAGATCGATGCGTTCGGCTCGGCGATCGCGGCCGGTGACGCCGGCGAGGTGCTGCCCGCCCGGATCGGTCGCGGCCGCGCGCTCAAGCAGGTCGGCCGTCCCGTCGACGCCGTCGACGACCTGGTCGAGGCGGTTGCGCTGTGCGCCGAGCTCGACCTGGTCGCCGGCGGTGCCCACGCCCGGTGGGAGCTGGCCGAGGCGTACGCGATGGCCGAGCGCCCGGTGGAGGCCGCCGAGGTGGCCGAGGAAGCCCTGATCGTCTTCGACGAGCTGGACGATCAGGAGTCCGGCAACAACGCCCGGTTCCTCCTCGCGAAGCAGTACCGCGAGATTGGTGACATGGCCGGCGCGGTCGAGCGCTACCGCGAGCTGATCGAGCGGCTCGCCGACAATCCGGACGGCCGGGGCCAGGTCGGTGAGGAGGCGGCCGGCCTGCTCTTCGACCTGGACCGGGACGCCGAGGCGGCCGAAGCCTTCCGGGCCGCCGGCGAGGACCTGCACGGGGCCGGCGACCTGATCGGCGAGCTGCGCACGCTGCGCCGCCGGATCTCCGCGCTGCACTTCGCCGACGACCCGGAGGCCGCGACCGAGACGTTCCAGTTGGCCGGCGAGCGGTTCGCGGCACTGCCCGAGGAGTTGGCCGCCGAGCCCAACGCGATCTGGCAGAACGGCATGACCGCGTTCGAGCAGTCCCGCGTCCTGATGTCCCGCGAGCGGTACTCGGAAGCCGTCCCGATCCTGCTCGGGGTGCCGCCCCGGCTGCGCGCGATCGGCGCCGTCGATGACGCCGACCACCTCGACGGCATGTACGCCGAAGCCCTGCTCCGCTCGGGTGATCCGGCCGCGGCCGAGGCCCATCTTCGCGACCTGCTGGCCGGCATGGCGCCGGACGCTTCGGGCCGGGAACTGGCCGAGAAGATCTATCAGGAGGCCCAGGATGCCAAATCCTGAACGGCCGTTAAGGCAACCGCTTGACAGCGGGTTAAAGTTGCCACGTGACGACGGTTGATCAGCAACAGCGGTCGGGGCCGCCCGCTCCCCGGCGGCGGTCGCGCCGCGACGAGATCCTCGAGATCGCGGTAGGGCTCTTCGCGGCCCGCGGATATCACGGTGTGTCGATGGACGACATCGGCTCGGCCGCCGGTGTCACCGGGCCGGCGCTCTATCACCACTTCGCCGGCAAGGAGGCGATGCTGGTGGCCGCGCTGATCCCGGTCAGCGAAGGTCTGCTGCACGGCGGCAAGGCCCGGGTCAGCCAGCATGTCGACGACGCGAGCGCCGCACTCGGCGACCTGATCGACTTCCACGTGGAGTTCGCCCTGGCCAACCCGGCCGTCATCGCCCTGCACCTGCACGAGCTGGACCGTCTGCCCGACGAGCCCCGCCGCCAGATCCGCCGGCTGCAGCGCCTCTATGTCGAGGAGTGGGTCGGCGTCCTGGCGACGCTGCGCCCCGAGCTGGAGGCGGCCGAGGCCCGGGTGCTCGCCCACGCGGCGTTCGGCCTGATGAACTCGACGCCGTTCCTCGGCGGCGAGGTGGACCGCCGCCGCCGAGCCGCATTGCTGCGCGAGGCAACCATCCACGCACTGACTGGTAAGTAAGTAAAACTGAAGAAACAGGCGGGAAGCCGGCCACAAGCCAGGCACCGCCGCATCAGTGCGGCCCAGGGCCACCGCCCAGGGCCGGCGAAGACGACAAAGGGGTCGCCATGATCGAGTCGTTGCTTGTCGCGAACCGGGGCGAAATCGCCCGCCGGATCATCCGTACCGCCAACCGGCTGGGGATCCGCACCATCGCGGTCCACTCCGAGGCGGACGCCGACCTGCCCTTCGTC
Source organism: Paractinoplanes tereljensis (assembly GCF_016862435.1). Lineage (GTDB taxonomy): Bacteria > Actinomycetota > Actinomycetes > Mycobacteriales > Micromonosporaceae > Actinoplanes > Actinoplanes tereljensis. The sequence goes on along the minus strand of NZ_BOMY01000048.1, from coordinate 152,742 downwards.
CGGGAGGCCACCGAGGCGATCTGTGTCGGCCCGGCCAACCCGGCGCAGAGCTATCGGAACACCGAGGCCATCCTGGCCGCCGCGAAGTCGACCGGCGCCCAGGCGATCCACCCCGGCTACGGGTTCCTCAGCGAGAACGCCGACTTCGCCCGCACGGTCGAGGCGAACGGACTGATCTGGGTCGGCCCGCCGGCCGACGCGATCACCGCGATGGGCGACAAGATCAACGCCCGAAACCTGATGGCCGAGGCCGGCGTGCCGGTCGCGCCGGGCGCGCACGACCCGGCCGCCACCGTCGAAGCCGCGATCGCGGCGGCCACCGCCATCGGCTATCCGGTGATGGTCAAGGCCGCGGCGGGCGGCGGCGGCATGGGCATGGCGGTCGCGGCCGACGAGGCGAGCCTCCGCACCGAATACGCCAAGGTCACCGCGTTCGCCGAGCGGATGTTCGGCGACGCCGCGGTGCTGATCGAGCGCTACTACCCTCGAGTGCGCCACGTCGAGGTGCAGATCCTCGGCCTGGCCGACGGCCGGGTGATCGCGCTGAGCGAGCGGGAGTGCTCGGTGCAGCGCCGCAACCAGAAGCTGGTCGAGGAGGCCCCGTCCCCGGCGGTGAGCCCCGAGCTGCGCGAACGCCTGCTGGCGGCGGCGGTCCTGGCCGGCGAGGCGGTCGGTTACCGCAACGCGGGCACGGTCGAGTGCCTGCTCGACCCGGCGACCGGCGAGTTCTTCTTCCTCGAGATGAACACCCGCCTGCAGGTCGAGCACCCGATCACCGAGCTGATCCACGGCATCGACCTGGTCGAGCTTCAGCTGCGGATCGCATCCGGGGAAACGGTCGAGCTGCCGGCTGGAACACATGGACACGCGATCGAGCTGCGGATCAACGCGGAGGACCCGAAGCGCTTCCTCCCCGGCCCCGGCAAGATCACCACCTGGGTCGAACCGACCGGCGACGGCACCCGAGTCGACTCCGGCTACGCCGACGGCAACACGGTCACCCCGTTCTACGACTCGCTGATGGCCAAGCTGATCCTCTTCGGCACCGACCGGGACGACGCGCTGGCCAAGGCCCGCGCCGCGGTGGCCGGCTTCCAGATCGCCGGCCCCAAGAACAACCTGCCGTTCTTCGCCGAGCTGCTGGAAAACGACGAGTTCCGCTCCGGCGACTACGACACGGGCATCGTGGGGAGAATGCGATGAGTGAAGTCAGCATTCGCGAGGTGGCACCACGGGACGGCCTGCAGAACGAGGAGCCGATCCCGACCGAGTCCAAGGTCCGCCTGATCGACGCCCTGAGCGAGACCGGCGTCCGGCGCATCGAGGCCGTCTCGTTCGTGCACCCGAAGGCGATTCCGCAGATGGCGGACGCCGACGAGGTCTGGCGGCAGGCCCACAAGAACCCGGAAGTCCGCTATTCGGCGCTCATTCCGAATACCAGGGGCGCACAGCGCGCGATCGCCGCCGGTTTCCGGGAGATAGAGGTCGTCGTCTCGGCCAGCGACACCCACAACCGGCGCAACCTCAATCGGTCCACAGAGGAGTCGGTGGACGACATCGCCGCACTGATTCCGCTGGTCCACGACGCGGGCGCGACCCTCGAGGTGATCGTCGCGACGAGTTTCGGCTGCCCGTTCGAGGGCGACGTGGATCCGGACCGGGTGGCCGGCATCGTGGCTCGCGTCCGCGCCGACGGCGCGGACCGCATCGCCTTCGGCGACACGACCGGCATGGCGACTCCGCGCCGGGTTCGTGATCTTCTTTCGGCCGTACGCCCCGACCTGCTGCACTTCCACAACACCAGGGGTACGGGGTTGGCGAACATCCTCACCGCTCTCGACCTCGGGGTGACCGAGTTCGACGCGAGCGTCGGTGGAATAGGCGGCTGCCCGTACGCTCCGGGCGCTTCCGGCAATGTCGCGACCGAGGAGGTCGTCCACATGCTGCACGACATGGGCATCGACACCGGAATCGACCTGGACCGCCTGATCGAGACGGCCGAGATGGCCGAAAAACTGCTCGGCCGCACCCTCCCATCCGGTGTCCTCCGAGCCGGACCACGTACGAGATTGGTGTGATTTCCTTCGCAGTCTGCTGCGATCATTTTTCCTATTTGTCGGCGTGACCCTCGCTCGGCCGCTTCGTTACCAATACCGAGTGGCCGATGTCGCCGGAATACCGGCGGATCCGCCACCGGCCGAACGGTCGACAACGAGGGGCGGAACCGATGACGGGACTGGGAGTCGAGCGCTTGATGCGCGCGGCGTACCCGTCGCCGTCCGTGTCGCTCACCGCAGCGTCCATGCCCTTGCCGCCTCACATCCAGGGGGCGGAGCGGCAGCGGAGCCGGTGGGGTCTGCGCCTTCTCGTCATCGGCGGACTGGCCGGTGCGGCCTGGCTGCTCACCGGTAGTGCCGCGCAAGCCGCGGACTGGGCCGACGAGCCATCCGGCTCATTGCTCGGCGCGGTTCTGGGCGGCGACGCCACCGCGCCGGTCACCGATCTCCTCGCAGCGGCCGCTCAGCCGCTGGAGACGGGGCCGGCCCATCAGCACCACGCCGTGGCCGACATTCTCGAGGTTCCGCAACGGGTGCTCACGCATTCGGCGGAAACCGTGAACGAGATCGCCCGCGGCGGCATCGAGAACGATGTGGACGCTGGCCCACGCCGCCTCACCGGCGGATCGGCGCCCGATCAAAAGCGGATCGGCACCCAGGACAACGCGCGCCCGGCTACGGAACAGCCTCTACTGGAACCGGTCGATGAGCCGGTGCAGGTGGAAGCGCCTCCGACGCCGGTCGCACAGCCGAACCGCGTACGTCTCACCAAGGCTTTGCGTGCCCCGGCCCCCGCCGCCCTCCGGTCCGGTACCGCCGTCCGGCACGTCAAGGCAACAACCTCCGCACCGGTCGCGCACCGGAACCGCCATGTCACCGCTCACGCGGTCGTCGCGGTACCGGAAGTGGTGCGCGAGGGCACTCCCGGCGGACCGGCTGCGCCACTGCAGCTGCACCTCGGGGACGTCAGCGGCACCCCGACCACCGGGTCGGGGACACCGACGGAAGGTGGCTCCGCAGCCTTCCTGCCGGCTGCGATCGCGAGCAGCACGATGGCCTGCCAACGGCTGCCGATCGCGTCCGATGTCGAGGTCCGGCGGTACGACGCCGAGGCACCGACCGTCTCACCTGACTGAGTGATGGCGTCCGGCGGTCCACCCGACCGCTGGTAACCGGCCGGCACCGGCTTCGGTGTCCGCGTTCCGGCTCGATTCCCGAACCGCTTGCGAACAAGCGGCGAATCAACGACGCCTGAAATCACGCAACCGCACCGAAGCGCAATTGGCGCATGTCGACAAAGCGGAGTCAGGACAGAAGCTAAAGAGCCAGGGCACCGCTGCGCCCGAAATGCAGTTCCGGAACGTCATTAACTAAATACGTAACACCATTTGTCGAAACATTTCTGAAAGGCATCTTCCCCCATGAAGACTTGGGTTCGCAAAACTCTGAGCGTCGGTGTCCTGGCTGCTGGCGCCCTGCTGTTCGCCCCGGGCGGCGCCGCCCACGCCGATTCCCGTCAGGTGACCGGCGCCAACAACGGCATCCTCAACGGCACCCAGATCGCGGTGCCGGTGCGGGTCCCGGTCAACATCGTCGGCAACTCGCTCGGCATCCTCGGCGTGGCCGACTCCCGCGCCGTCGGCCTCAACCGGACCGAGAGCACCCACGGCGGTCAGGCGACCGGTGTCAACAACGGGATCCTCAACGGCACCCAGGCCTACCTCCCGGTCAGCGTGCCGTTGAACATCGCCGGCAACTCGGCCGCGGTGCTCGGCTCGGCCCAGTCGAACGCCATCGCCGCCAACGCCGAGAGCGCGCACACCACCGAGGGCTTCTTCCCGGGTGACGGCCAGTTCACCGGGGCCAACAACGGGTTCCTGAACGGCACCCAGATCTACGCCCCGGTCGACGTTCCGATCAACGTCTGCGGCAACTCGCTCGCCATCCTCGGCGGCGCGTCCTCCCAGGCGCTCTGCGCGAACAACGTCTCCGTTCGCCGGAGCAGCTTCAAGAAGGAGAGCGGCAAGACCACCGAGGGTGGCTGGCAGGTCACCGGGGCCAACAACGGCATCGCGAACGGCACCCAGCTGCTGGCCCCGATCAGCCTGCCGGTGAACCTCTCCGGCAACTCGGCTGCCCTCCTCGGCTCGGCCAGCTCCCGCGCGGTCTCGGTCAACGAGTCGGCGCAGGGCGGCCCGGGCGGGTTCGGTCAGTTCACCGGGGCCAACAACGGGATCCTGAACGGCTCGCAGATCGCGGTTCCGATCAGCGTTCCGATCAACGTCTGCGGTAACTCGCTCGGCATCCTGGGCGCGGCCAGCTCGACGGCGGCGTGCGCCAACGGCGTCGACTTCGGCGGCTTCGGCGGCGGCAGTGGCTTCGGCGGCGACTTCGAGGACGACGACTGGGGCTTCGACGGCGGTCACGGCCACGGCCACGGGCACGGTCATGGCCACGGCCAGGACCCGGACGACAACGCCGGTGTCAACGGCGAGGACCCGGACGACGACAGCTACCTGGGCGACAGCGGCGAGGAGCCGGCGACCAACGGCTACGGCCAGACCCAGGGCGAGGAGCCGGCGTCGAACGACGGCTACGGCACCCCGCAGGGCGAGGAGCCGGCGGCCCAGGACGACAACACCGACGACACCTACGCCGGTAACCAGAACGCTGCCACCGGTTCGAAGACCGACGCCAAGGGCGGCCGGGCCAAGGGCAAGAAGGCCGAGTCCTCCCCGGTTGCCGGTCTGACCGAGACCGTCAGCGGCTTCTCCGACAGCTCCGGGCTGGCCGGCCTGGGCCTGCTCAACACCCTGCGCTGAACCACGGCGACAGCGGTAAATACCGGGTAGCGCCGTCCCGGGCGCGACCTGGCGACGCCACGAGGCGTCGAGCAAGACCCGGTGCCCCTCCACGGCACCGGTCGTAAAAGAACGAACGGGAGTCTCCGCAACCGGCGGAGGCTCCCGTTCGTCGTTGCCGTTCGCTCTCCGGATGCGCTAGCCTAACGATCGTTCAGGTTCTAACGACCGTTAAGGAACCTGGCGATTCAGGAGGGAACGAGTTGACCATCGACGAGGAGTCGCTCGCGCAGGTCCGCAAGCGCGTGCTGGCCGGCGGCGCAGAGCGTTACCACACGGCCAACGCGGCCAAGGGCAAGCTGTTCGCCCGCGAGCGCATCGCCCTGCTGGTCGACGACGACTCCTTCGTCGAGGACGGTCTCTACGCCAACAGTCTGGCCGACGGATTGCCCGCCGACGGCGTGATCACCGGAACCGCCCGCATCGACGGCCGCGACGTCTGCCTGATGGCCAACGACTCCACGGTCAAGGCCGGTTCCTGGGGAGCCCGCACGGTCGAAAAGATCATCCGAATCATCGAACGCGCCTACGAATACGGCGTTCCGATGGTCTATCTGGTCGACTCGGCCGGCGCCCGCATCACCGACCAGGTCGACCTGTTCCCCGGCCGCCGCGGCGCCGGCAAGATCTTCCACACCCAGGTCCGGGCGTCCGGCTCGATCCCGCAGGTGTGCGCGCTGTTCGGCCCGTCCGCCGCCGGTGGCGCCTACATCCCGGCGTTCTGCGATGTCGTGATCATGGTCGAGGGCAACGCGAGTATGTACCTGGGCTCCGACCGCATGGTCGAGATGGTCACCGGCGAGAAGACGACGCTCGAGGCGATGGGCGGGGCCCGAGTGCACTGCGCCGAGTCCGGCGTCGGTCACTTCCTCTGCAAGACCGAGCCCGAGGCGCTCGACACGGTCCGTCGCTACCTTTCTTATCTGCCGGCCAACTGGCAGCAGAAACCGCCTGCGGTGCAGGCCCCCGAGGGCCAGGCGTCGGTCGATCTGGCCGCGCTGGTTCCGGCGAGTGAGCGCCAGGCTTTCGACATGCGGCGGTACGTGAAAGGCCTGGTCGACAAGGATTCTTTCTTCGAGATCCACGCGTTGTGGGCCCGGGAACTGACGGTCGGCTTCGCTCGGCTGAACGGCGAGGTCGTCGGGGTGCTCGGCAACAACTCGATGTTCAAGGGCGGTGTGCTCTTCGTCGACTCGGCCGACAAGGCGACCCGCTTCATCCAGCTGTGCGACGCGTTCAACGTGCCGCTGATCTTCCTGTCCGACGTGCCCGGCTTCATGGTCGGCTCGGCGGTGGAGAAACAGGGCATCATCCGGCACGGCGCCAAGATGATCACCGCGGTCTCCGAGGCCACGGTGCCGAAGATCTGCGTGGTGGTCCGCAAGGCGTACGGCGCGGGCCTTTACGCCATGGCCGGCCCCGGCTTCGACCCGGACGCCACGATCGCCCTGCCCACCGCCAAGATCGCGGTGATGGGTGCCGAGGCCGCGGTCAACGCGGTCTACGCCAACAAGATCGCCGCGCTGCCGACCGACGAGGAACGGGCCGCGTTCGTCGCAGCTCGCCGCGCCGAATACGAACAGGACATCGACATCATGCGCCTGGCCAGCGAGCTGGTCGTGGACACGGTCGTCGAGCCCGACCAGCTTCGCACCGAAATAGGCCGGCGGATCGCCGCCGCGCGCACCAAGGACCGCAGCTTTTCCCGGCGCCGGCACGGCGTCACGCCCGTCTGACAGGAGAGGGACATGGTCGACTTCCGGCTCGACGAGGAGCAGGAGGCGCTGCGCGCGAGCGTGCGCGACTTCGCTCAGGAGCAGGTCGCGCCGGTGATCGGCGAGCATTACGAACACAAGACTTTTCCGTACGACCTGGTCCGGCAGATGGGCAAGATGGGCCTGTTCGGGCTGCCGTTCCCGGAGAACTTCGGTGGCATGGGCGGTGACTACTTCACCCTCTGCATCGCCCTGGAAGAGCTGGCCAGAGTGGACAGCTCGCTCGCCGTCACCCTCGAGGCCGGGGTCTCGCTGGGCCTTATGCCGATCTACCGGTACGGCACACCCGAGCAGAAGAAGCAGTGGCTACCCCAGCTGACCAGCGGCGAAGGGCTGGCCGCGTTCGGACTCACCGAGCCCGGCTCCGGCTCCGACGCGGGTGCGATCACCACCCGCGCGGTGCTCGACGAGTCGACCGGCGAGTGGGTGATCAACGGGGCCAAGGCGTTCATCACCAATTCCGGCACCGACATCACCCGGCTGGTCACCGTGATGGCCGCGACCGGCACCAACCCGGACGGCTCCAAGGAACTCTCCACGATCATCGTCCCGGCCGGCACACCCGGCTTCGCGGTGGCACCCGGTTACTCCAAGGTCGGCTGGTGCGCGTCGGACACCCACGAGCTGTCCTTCGACGACGTGCGGGTGCCGGCCGCCAACCTGCTCGGCGTGCGGGGCCGCGGCTTCGCCCAGTTCCTGCGCATCCTCGACGAGGGCCGGATCGCGATCGCGGCGCTCGCCGTCGGCCTGGCCCAGGGCTGCGTCGACGAGTCGGTCAAGTACTCCAAGGAGCGCGTCGCGTTCGGCCGCCCGATCGGCAACTACCAGGCGATCCAGTTCATGATCGCGGACATGGATCTGCGGGCGCACACGGCCCGGCTCGGCTACTACGACGCCGCGGCCCGGATGCTCGCCGGTGAGGACTTCAAGCGGTACGCGGCGATCGCGAAGCTCAACGCCAGCAACGCCGCCATGGAGAACAGTCGGTACGCAACGCAGGTGCACGGTGGCTACGGCTTCATGAACGAGTCGCCGGTGGGCCGCTTCTACCGCGACGCCAAGATCCTCGAGATCGGCGAGGGCACCTCCGAGGTGCAGCGCATGCTCATCGCCCGAGGTCTCGGTCTGTAACGGCACAATGGACACATCGGGCGAATCGGGACCAGAGATCCGTCCGCTTTCCGACAGGGTTGGATGTCTGCTCGCCCGTATGCTCCCACGTGCATAGGTTCGGACCATGGCGGCAGATGGGGGCGCGGGCCAGGGTGGCTCTGGCTTCGACATCGTGCTGCGCCGGCACCGTCTCCAGGCCAAGCTGACCCAGGAAGAATTGGCCGCTCGCGCAGCGATCGGGGTCCGGACGGTCCGTGACCTCGAGCGCGGTCGCGCCTCCCGCCCGCAGCGCACCACCGTCGAGCTGCTCGCCGCGGCTCTCGGTCTGGCCGGCACCGAGCGGGAGGCATTTCTCGCCGCCGCCCGCGGTCAGCACGCCGAGGAACCGCTGCCGCCGACCGCGTTCCAGCAGATGCCGCCGTCGGCCGAGTTGATCGGCCGCGACTCCGACGTCGCCGAACTGGTCGCCCGACTCACCGATCCCGACGGCCCGCGCGGGGTGACCCTCGTCGGCATCGCCGGCGTCGGCAAGACCAGCCTCGGCCTGACCGTGTCGCACCGGGCGGCCGCGGCCTATCCGGGTGGCGTGGCCGGCATCGTGATCACCGAGGGCTCGTCGGCCGGCGAGATGCTCAGCGTCATCGCGGCGGTGTTCGGCGTGGGCCGCGCCGACGACCTGCTCGGCCACTTCGCCGACCGGGCCGCCCTGGTCTTCGTCGACGCGGTGGAGCGTGCGCCCGAGGCCGGCGCCGAGGCGCTCAGCCGACTGCTCGACCGGATTCCCTCGATGCGGTTCCTGGCCACCGGCCGGCATCCGGTCGGGCTGCCGGTCGAACGCGTCTGGCCGCTCGCCCCGCTGGTCGCGCCGCCGCCCGAGACGAGCAACACGATCGCGGCAATCTCGGCGTACCCGGCGGTGGGTCTCTTTCTGGAACGTCTTGGCCGGGTGCGCCACACCGAGCTGGAGCCCGATGAGGTCGCGCCGCTTGCCATTCTGGTCCGCCGCCTCGGCGGCATTCCGCTGGCCATCGAGCTGGCCGCGGCCCGCGGCCGCGTCCTGACCATCCCCGAGATCCTCGATCGGTACGGCGACCGCGTGCTCGATCTGGACCGGCCGTCCAGCTCGCCGGATGGTGTGGTCTCGCTGCGCGAAGCCGTGGCCGCCAGTTATCGCCTGCTCAACCCGGGTGAGCAGCACGCGCTGCGCCGGCTGGCGATGTTCCAGCACCGCTGGTCGTTGGTGCTCGCCGAGCAGATGACCGCCGGCACCCAGACCGACGGCGCCGACGTCGTGCACCTGCTCGATCGTCTGCTCGAACTCGGCCTGCTCAGCGTGCGCGGACGCCGCACCTTCCGGTTCCGGCTGCTCGACGTGGTGCGCGACTATGCCGCGGAGCAGGCCGTCGCGGCCGGCGAGTTGACCGACGCCCGCCGGCGGCATGCCCGGGTCGTCGCCGAGCTGATCCAGCAGATCGCGCCCGACCTGATCGGCACCGGCCTGACCGACGCCGCCACCCGCCTCGACGATGTGGCAAGTGACCTCGGCTTCGCGATCGCCTTCGCGGCCGGCGAAGATCCGCACACCGCGCTGCGCATCGCCGGTGCGCTTCCGCGCTGGTGGCGGTTCCGCGGGCGGGATGTCAGCGGCCGGCAGTGGCTGCGCCGCCTGCTCGACGATCCGCGCACCGCCAACGCCGACCCGGAACTGCGGGCCTGGGCCAAGATCGGTCTCGCCCAGCTGGCCCTCGAGCACGGCGCCGGGGCCGAGGAGATCGAATCGGCGACCGCCGCGGTGGCCGAGTTCGAGCGGCTCGGCTCGCTGACCGGCCAACTCGCCGCGCACAACCAGCTCGCCTCGCTGTGGATGACCACCGGTAGTTACGGCGAGGCCCGCCGGCATGGCGAAGCGGCCCTGGCCCTGGCCCGGGACAGCGGCAAGATCCGGGACATGGCGGTCGCCGAGAACAACCTGACCTGGCACGAGATTCGCGAGGGTGACCTGGCGGCCGCGCGTCGCCGGCTCGCCGCGGTCGACGAGCTGGCCAGTAGGTGCGGCGAGGAGCGGTTGCGGGCGGTGGCCCTGACCAACCTGGCCGAGGTGGCGCGGCTCGAGGGCCGGCCGGAGGAGGCCGAGCGGCTGGGCCGCAGCGCCGTCCCGGAGCTCGACCGGGTCGGCGACCCGAACCACCGGCGGCGGCTGCTCGCGACGATCGGCCTCGCGCTGGCCGAGTCGGGGCAGGTCGAGGAGGCGCTCGAGATCCTGGAGCGCCTGCGCCTGCCCGACGAGCTGCCGCCGGACGGGCCGGCCGCGGTGGTCGAGGCGGCGGTGGCGTTGCGGCAGGGCGAGCAGAAGCACGCGGCGGAGTGTTTCGCCCGGGCCGCCGAGGCGTACGACGGTGCGCATGATCCGCGAGACGTGGTGGAGGCGCTGGTCGGGCTCATCGTGAGCACTCCGAACCAGGACGAGCAGGCAGCGGGGGTGCGGCGGTTGGCCGACCTGTGCCGGTCGGGCGGAATCACGCTGCTTGCACGTGAACGTGCCCGGCTCGGCCCGGCGATTACCGCCCAGGTCGTGGCGCTTGACCCCTGATGTGGCGCGGACGGCCGGCGATCGTGCCCCCCACGCGCCGGCCGTCGCAACGCCCCACCAGTAACGCGGCGAAAACGAAGGCTCCCCCGTCAGCCCCGTGCGTTCGCCTCGGTCGCGCCGCATCCCCCTTGCGCTGATCACAGTAGCCGCGGGCGCACCGGTCACTCAGGAGATATGTCCGTTTGCGCCCTCGGGTGGCGCAGTTCTGCCGGTATTTCTGCCGGTCTTACGCGGCCTGGACGGCAGTCTGGTCGGAGCTGCCGGCGGTGGCGCACGGGTTGACCGCGTCCCGGATGGTGCGCAGCGAGTCGAGCATGCCGGCCAACTGCTCCGGGGACAGCTGCCCGATGAACCACTGCTGGATCAGGGCGAGGTGGCCGGGGAGGACCTGGTCGAGGCGGGCGCGGCCGGCCTCGGTGATCACGGCGTAGGAGCTGCGGCGGTCGCTCGGGCAGGCCTCGCGACAGACCAGGCCGTCGCGGTCCATCCGGTCGACCACGCGGGTCACCCCACTGGTGGACAGCGACGTCTGACCGGCCAGATCGGTCATCCGCAGGCGACTGCCGGGCGAGCGGGCGAGGCGCATGAGCACCTCGAACTCGACGGCGGACAGTCGGTGTTCCTCGAACTGCGCGGCGAAACGTGCGGTCAGGCCCGTGTAGGCCTCGGAGAACAGGCCGGCTGCGGTGAAGCGGGGGTCATCCAGGTCGGTACTCACGGGCAACAGCCTACCTCAAACACTTGACAAGCGGAATATTGCTGCCGCTATAGTTGCTGTGTCACGCAATCATCCCCGCTCGTTGCTCGAAAGAAGGAACAAGTCATGACCGAGTCCGTCGCCAGCACCCGTCCGTTCGAGGGTCTGCAGATCCCCGCGGCCGGCACTTACGAGCTGGACGCCGCGCACAAGCGGGTCGGGTTCGTGGCGCGTCACCTCATGGTCAGCAAGGTTCGCGGGCAGTTTGCCGAGGCCGGCGCGACCATCACGATTGCCGAGGACCCGCTGCAGTCCTCCGTCACCGCCTCGATCACCACGGCCAGCATCGAGACCGGCCAGGTCGACCGGGACAACCACCTGCGCAGCGGCGACTTCTTCGAGTCGGAGAAGTACCCGACCATCGAGTTCCGCAGCACGGGCATCAAGTCGCACGCCGGTGCCGAGTTCGTCCTCGACGGCGAGCTCACCATCAAGGGCGTGACCAAGCCGGTCGAGCTGGTCGTCGAGTTCGAGGGCGCCACCACCAGCCCGTACGGTTTCGGGGTCTTCGGTTTCAGCGCGCACACCGAGATCGACCGTGAGGACTGGGGCCTGACCTGGAACATGGCGCTCGAGTCGGGCGGCGTGATGGTCGGCAAGAAGATCAAGATCGAGATCGAGGGCGAAGCCATCCGCCAGGCCTGAGCCTTCTGACAGTCCACAAAGAGCCGCTGCCCGATTGCCGGGCGGCGGCTCTTTTGGTGTCTGGCGGAGGCGGCCCGAGGATGGCAAGGTGGACCGAGCGCACACGTGCGCTCACATAGTGGTGATCGAAGTCCGTTTTCGTCCCTGGCGATGCCGGGAGGGGTGAGTGGGCAAGGATCTGGCAACGATCGCCTTTGCGCCCGAAGGCCGGGTCAATTTCCGGCATAAGGTGCGCAGCTGCATGGACGCGCTGGCGCAGATGCTCGACAACGACGCGTTCGACGACCAGGACGGGATGACCGGGCTCGAGATCGAGCTCAACCTGGTCGACGACGAGGGCCGGCCCGCGATGCGCAATGCCGAGGTCCTCGGCCACCTCGCCGATCCGGTCTTCCAGACCGAGTTGGGGCAGTTCAACCTCGAGCTCAACGAGCCGCCGCGGCCGATCGCCGGCCTCGGAAGCTACGAACAAGACATTCTGGACAGACTTCGCCGAGCGGCCGAACGGGCCGCGAAGGCCGACACCGGACTCGTGCTGATCGGAATGCTGCCCACCCTGACCCCCGACCACCTGGTGCTCGAGAACCTGTCGGCCAACGAGCGCTATCGCCTGCTCAACGACGAGATGGCCGGGGCCCGGGGCGAGCAGTTCCGCCTCGACATCCACGGCGAGGAGCGACTGCGCAGCGCCAGCGACTCGATCGTGCCCGAGGCGGCCTGCACCAGCGTGCAGTTCCATCTGCAGGTGGCGCCGGGCCGGTTCGCGCGTTACTGGAACGCGTCCCAGGCCATGGCCGGCCCGCAGGTGGCGATCGGGGCCAATTCGCCCTGGTTCCACGGGCGCCGGCTGTGGGCCGAGACCCGGATCGCCGTGTTCGACCAGGCCACCGACGTGCGGCCGGACGAACTCAAGGCCCAGGGCGTACGCCCGCGGGTCTGGTTCGGCGAACGCTGGATCACCTCGGTGTTCGACCTCTTCGAGGAAAACGTGCGGTTCTTCCCGCCGCTGCTTCCGATCATGGAGGACGAGGACCCGCTCAAGATCCTCACCGCGGGTGGCATCCCGCGCCTGGGTGAGTTGCGCCTGCACAACGGCACGGTCTACCGCTGGAACCGGCCGGTCTATGACGTGCTGGACGGCCGGCCGCACTTGCGGGTGGAAAACCGGGTGCTGCCGTCCGGCCCGACGGTCGCCGACCTGCTGGCCAACGCCGCCTTCTACTTCGGCCTCAGCCGCCAGCTGGCCGACGAGGAACGCCCGATCTGGTCGCAGCTCCCGTTCGACACCGCCGAGGACAACTTCTATCGCGGTGCCCGGGACGGCATCTCGGCGGTCATGCACTGGCCGGGGACCGGCGAGATCGCGGTCACCGACCTGGTCCGGTCGGTGCTGCTGCCGAAGGCGGCCCAGGGCCTGGACCGGTTCGGCGTCGACCCGGCCGATCGGGACCACCTGCTCGGCATCATCGACGGCCGGTGCCGCACCGGCCAGAACGGCGCGAGCTGGCAGACGGCCGTGGTCCGCGACGCCGAACGCCGAGGCCTGACCCGGGAGGCCGCGCTCTACGACATGCTCCGGCGTTACCGGACCCACCAGGACACCAATGAACCGGTGCACAGCTGGCCGGTCTGATCAGTCCTCGGCCTTGGGGTTGATCCGGGCGACCGTGGGTGCCTGGGGCGGGGGCGTGACCGTCGACTTCGGATCTTTCACCTCGGGGGCCTTGGCCGGCTGACTCGCCTTCCGGCCCCGGAACCGACCGGGCCGGGCCGCCGCCGCGATCTCCGGATCGGCGATCTCGGCCGGCGGTGCGGGCGGGTCGTTGAGCGGCGCCGGTGTCTTCGGCGCGGAGACCGGGGTGGGTTCGGCGTCGCGCTTGGCCGGCGTGCCCGCGGCCTTGACCGGCTTCGGCTTGGGCGCGGTGCCGCTCGGCTGCGGCTGGGCGGGCAACTTCGCCCGGCCCGTCGGGTTCGCCGGCGCAGACTCCGCGGCCTCGCGCGTTACGGCGGATTCCGGCGGGCTTACCGGCTCGGCGGCTCCGCGGGCTTTCGGGGGCTTGCCGCCCTCGGGGACCCGCGCGGTCTCCGTGACCCGTGCGGTCTCCGTGACCCTTGCGGTCTTCGAGAACGCGCTGGTCGAAGCCGGTTCAGGCCGGTTGGCGCCGGCGGGCCGCGCCGACGGGATGGCGGCGGCTCGGCCGGTGGCCGGGGCTGTCGCCGGCCAATCCGTTGCTGTTGCGGGTGTGGTCGTTTCGGTGTCCGCCTCGTCGGCGTCGGCGAACTGGCCGGCGCGGCGGTCGGTCCAGGCCCGGGCGGCGGTGATCGTCAGGGCCGAGCCGGCCAGACCGGCCAGGACGGCGTACGGCGCGATCAGGTAGGCCGACTCGAGCGGGCCGAGGTCGCCGGTCAGGCGCGGGGCCAGGACCAGGAACGAGGCGGCCACCAGCAGCGGGCCGACCGCGCCCGAGGTGGTGGCACCGAGGCCCAGGTCGCCCCGGCGGGCGGCGGTGAACGCGGCCAGCGCGCCGACCAGGAACGCGGCACCCAGCGTGAGCAGGGCACTCGGCCAGTAGATGGTGCCGTACCGGCCGCCGGATGTGGCCTCGGCGAACTGCCAGCTGGTCAGGTACGTCGCGGAGTCGCGGTGCAGGGACAGCTCCACCACGATCGCGGTGATCGCCAGCGCCCAGAGCCAGGCGGCGGTCGCGATCAGGTTGACGGCCACCGGCCGGGAACGAATGGCCCAGTACGCCACCAGCACCCCGAGGATCACGCCGATCAGCGCGTACGCCGCGGCGATCGTCTGTGGGGTGCGTGCTTCCATCCGTACGGCATCGCGGGCCGGAAGCGCGATCAGCGCGACGGCCACCAGGGCCCCGACCCCCGCGGAGATCGCGAGAGCCACCCCGAGAGGCCCGCGGGACCGCTCAGCGGTTGCCCCGCCCAGCCGGCTCGCGATGACCGCGCCGAAGACCGTGGCGCTCGCGGTGATCCATGTTGCCCAGCCGAGACTGCCCAGCCAGATGCTGGTGTCGGCGGTCGTGGTCTGTGGCCAGACGACGACGCCCAGGCCGTAGCCCAGGCCCAGTTGTGCGGCACCGGTGCCGGCGGCGACTCCGGCCGCGGCGGCAACCCGTGTTGTCCAGCCCTTGTCGGCCATGCGGGGCACTGTAGCGGTCACTTCCTATGCCTGCTAATCCATCGGTGGTGGTCATGCGGGCTCTTCGACCCGCCTGAGTAACACATGTGCAGCAAGATTGAGTACGTTGACCCGTGCGGGTGACGGACGCGGAGGAGCGGAGATGTCCGACGAGAGCGACGAGACGCGAAGCTTCTCGCCGTTGGACGAGACGGATGCCGATGGCCGTCCGGTCCGCAAGCCGGAGCTCGACGAGACCCAGGCAGACGGGCCGGCGGTCGACGCCGACCCGACGACGGTGACTCCGCGTGCTGACGCGACCTCGGTGATGCCACCGGCAGCCGACGACGACTGGGCCGCGCCGAGCCGGGGCAACCCGGTCTGGTCGGGCCGGGCCGAGGTCCGCGCGCCACAACCGGGGCGTACGTCCTACGACACCGACTGGCAGGCCGGCCCGCCGCCGGTGCCGTCCGAGCGGGATCGCTGGTGGATGCCGATCGTGGTGGGCATCATCGTGCTGATCCTGCTGGCCGCGCTGGGCTGGGGCATCTATCAGATCGTGCAGAACTCCGGCGACGAGACGCCGGCTACCACCCCCACCACGAGCGCGGCCACCACCGCCCCGACCAGCGCGGCAACGACCGCACCGTCGACCGCGCCGACCGTGACCACGCCGGAGACGACACCGCAGACCACCGAGCCGACCCAGACCGAGGTGCTGGTGCCGGCGCTGAAGGGATTGGCGCTGGACGACGCGCGGGACGCGCTGAACCAGACCGGGTTGCGTTACCGGGTGCTTTACCGGGAGAGCACGTCGCCGCCGGGAACCGTGATCGACAGCGATCCGGCGGAGGGGCAGGAGGTCCCACCGGACACCAGGGTCACGATCGTGGTCTCGGGGACGGACCCCTCGGCGGCCACGCCTTCCACGCCTTCCACCTCGGCGAGCGCCGGCGGTTAGCGGTTGGTGCGGACGCCGCGCGAGATGGTGCCGGACACCACGCCGGGCTGACGGCCGTTGCGAGCCCGCGGGTCGGGCGCCTTGCCGACCGCACGCAGGCCGCTCACCTGCACAAAGATTGAACGACGCTCCACCGCGTCCCCGGCCGTGTTGAGCTCGTAGCCGTCCAGCCAGATCCAGCCCTCATATGTCGGCCAGTCATGGACCCGGATGACCCTGAAGAGCATCGGCGCCGCGAATTGGACGCTCGCTGCCTTCGTCACGTGTATGACATCACCGGACCGAGGAAGCACGTCATCTCCTGCCCTGAAACTTGTCGCGGGGTGAACCTTGACACAGAAGCACTTAGTGTGCCCGGTCGAAACACCATTGCAAGCTTCCGACAATGCCAATCGTCAAAGCGTTGCAGAACGTTACCGTCGCCGTTGTCAACCTCGTCCTGAAGTGGATCTGTCCACGTCGGACGGCAGGTTAACCTGGCACCCCGTAAACGGCACCGTTTCGGTGCATCGAGCCGGACCGGACCGCTTCACTCGATGGTGCGTAGTGATGCGGGCCATACCGAAAGATTGCACCACGAGTGGAGTCGATGCAAGTTGCATGTCAGCCTTCCGTGATTGTTGGTCTTCGTCACGGTGCTCTTGAACGATTAAATGATCGACAGAGAGACTGAAGCTGTGAATCTGCACCGGAGTCCCACCATTCGCCGGCGCCGGCTCGGTGTCGAGCTGCGCCGGCATCGGGAGGAGGCGGGCGTCACGATCGACGTCGTGGCGGACCGCCTTGGCTGCTCGACGTCCAAAGTGTCCAGGATTGAGACGGGTCATACCAGCGCCTCGCCCAGCGACGTCCAGAACATATTGGACATTTACGGCGTCGGCCCGGCTATCACGGCGGAATTGGTCCAAATAGCCAGAGAAGCTCGCCAGAAAGGATGGTGGCACCCGTATTCCACTGTCCTGACCGGCGCATATGTAGGGCTCGAGACGGCTGCAAGATCTATTTGGAGCTACGAGCAACAACTGGTTCCGGGGCTGTTGCAGAGCGAAGAGTACGCAATTGCCCTTATTCGGGGCGCTCGTCGTGACTTCACAGATCAAGAAATAGAGCAACGAGTCCGTGTCCGGATGGAACGTCAAGCGTTATTGATTCAGGACGATCCGATTGATCTTCGGGTGGTGCTGGATGAGGCGGTACTGAGCCGGCCGGTCGGCGGTGATGCGGTGATGCGCGGTCAGTTGCAGAAATTGATCGAGGCCGCTCGCCTGCCGAACGTCACGTTGCAGATCTTGCCGTTCGCGGTAGGCGCCCATGCGGCCATGGACGGCACGTTCGTGATCCTCGAGTTCGAGGAGGAAGGAGACGCCGATGTCGTGTTCATCGACAACGCAACCGGCGGCCTCTTTCTCGAGAAGACCGAGGAGCTGCGCAAGTACACCTCGATCTTCGACACCCTCCGAGCGGCCGCGCTCACCGCGGGCGAGTCCCTCGAGTGGATTGAAATGCTGGTAGAGGAGCCATTGTGGAAGTCGAAGCGAAGGGTTTCCGGCTAGATCTGAGCCGGGCACAGTGGTTCAAGAGCACGCGCAGCGGTCCCAACTCCGACAACTGCGTCGAAGTGGCCTTCGTCGACGAAGCCATCGCGGTCCGGGACTCGAAGAACCCCGGCGGCGCGGCGCTGGTCTTCACGGCCGCCGAGTGGGACGCGTTCGTCGGCGGCGCGAAGGACGGCGAGTTCGACCGCTGACCTCGCAAAATGCCCTATTTCGGCCGGCTTGCCCGCGTAGCGCGGGTGGGCCGGCCGTAGTCATTTCCGGACTCGCCTCGTTGAACGGCACAAGCGCGGCCGGTCCGCGCCGACGGCCGGGTCATCACCGAGCGAGGCAAGGCAGACAAATGACGATAGGTTCAGAAAATCTGAACAACGGTAGCGCGACGGCGCAGGACCGATTCAGTGGTGGAGTCAGCGCGTACCGGCAGAATCGGCGCGAAGCGCTGTCCGGTGATACCGGCGAGACCGACCTGATGTCCCGGGCCGGGTTGCCCACCCGGTCGCCGGGCCGGTCGCACAGCATCGAGCCGACGGGCGTGCTGGACCGCGCGGGGATGCTGCCGTCGCTGGACCTGCCGGCCCTGACCGAACCGGTCTTCCCGTCGTCGGGGTGGCCCGACTCGAGCTCCGGGTCGTCGCAATCGATGGCCGATCATCCGCTGTTGCGCGGGTTGCTCCTGGAACTGCCGACCCGCGGCTCGCTGCCGCCGTCGGATTGGCTGGACCGCTGGTTCGAGGCGGCCCGTTCCATCCTCGAGCTGCTCTACGTGCAGGAAGCCAAGAAGAACTGAAGTTCAGCGTGAGCTGACCGGGATCCGTGGACGACTGCGGCCGATCGGGGCCAGCGCCAGCAGGCTGAGTCGGCTGTGCCGGACCGCCGCTCGCACCCCGATCGCCACGACCGCGACGCCGACCGCGGTGATCGCGTAACCGGCCACATCGGACGCCGGCACCTCTACCAGGCGCGCGGCGATCGGCACTCCGAGAAGTGCCGCGAGGCCGGTCACCTGCATCGGTACCAGGATCAACGGATGGGCGGCGGCGGCCCGGAGGCCCGGCGGCAACGGGGCATGCGGTGCGGTGGCGAACGCGCCGGCGCCGCGCCGCACCTGACCCAGCCGCCGCACCCCGATCGTCAGGACGACGAGGGCGGGGATCGCGGCCAGCAGGACCGCGGCGGGGGCGTTCGATTCGCCCGGCCGGACCCAGGCGGTCGCCGGGACCGCCACGAACACCGCCGATCCGATGATCACCAGCGCGCTCAGCCAGCCGGCGCGGCGGCGTAACTGGGCTGCGGACCGGGCTCCCTGGAGTCCGTCCGCGACCAGACCGGCGGCGGTCCAGGCGATGGCCAGTGCGCCTACCAGCGTCAGATCAGTGATGATGTCCACATCGACAGCCTTCACCGATGCTCGGACGACCAGAACCGGGTTATCACCGGACCGGTCCCCTACGTCTGGCCGGTGCGCACCCCTAGTGGTCAGACCGCGAAGGTCTCCACCGGCGTGGTGGCCGGGGCCGGGGGTGTCGCTTTCCACAGGCCGAGCTTCTGGGCCGCCAGCCGGGACAGGTAGTTCGGGTTGAGCAGCACGTAGCGCCTCCACAGGCGCTTGGGCTCCAGGCCGAGCCGCCACAGCCATTCCAGGGCGTACTTCTGCATCCACGCGGGCGGGTTCTTCAGCAGGCCGGCGTGGTAGTCGAAGGCGGCCCCCACGGCCAGCAGTGGCATATCCAACAGTGGGCGCATCGCGTAGGCGAACACCTCCTGCCGGGGGCATCCGAGACCGACCAGGACGACCCGCGCGCCGGAGGCTTTGATCCGCTCGGCGATCTCGACCGGCTCGCCCGGCGTCGACTTCCGGAACTTGGAGGCCTCGACACCGGCGATCTTCAGTGCCGGGAACATCTTCTCCAGCGCCGGCACCAGCCGGGTAAGCGTCGGCTCGGTCGACCCGTACAGATAAACCGGGAGACCCTCGGCCGCAGCCCGTTCGACGACCTTGAGCGTCAAAGTAGGCCCGTAGACCCGATCGGCCAGCCCGGCGGAGTGCAGAACGTTCAGCCCCCAGCGAACGGGTTGCCCGTCCGGTGTGACGAGATCGAAGGAATTGAGCCGGGCGTTGTGGGCGGGATCCTGAACTCCGGTCATCACTCCGTGAACAGCGAGTGCCGTAACGGCAAACCCACGGCGCTCCCGGGCGGCGACCATGATCCGTTCGGTCGCATCCGCATAGTCGGTCACATCGACCAGAACCCCGAGAACGTTCCGTTTCCCCTGGCCAACACCGTTCTGAGCAACGGTCACGAGACGACTCTCCAGGATCCGACAGCAGGAAGCCAGCCGCGAGCTTACCTCGCTGCTGCTATTTCACCCGTTAGGCGACGCCCCGTCGCACCCCAAGACCCCGAAACCAAATCGTGATCAAGAAGCCAAGCCACCCCGACGCGCCCTGCGCCGCGTGAGTCGAGATCAAACCGCAACCAACAGCGAGAAGCAAGCATCTCACGCACGGTGACCGCAAGGGGGTGACCGTCAGCACGTTGAGCGACCGCAACGTGGGGGTGACCACGCCCACGGCGGTCTAGGCGCAGCCACAGCGGTCTGGGCGCAACCATCGCACCGCGGGGTTTCCGGGGGCTCGGCCCCCGGAGCAGATATGACGAGGGGGCCTGCGTTCGCGCTTTCTGCGAACACAGGCCCCCTGGCCCACTCGTGGGGATGGGGGGAGTTGAACCCCCACGTCCTTTCGGACACACGGACCTGAACCGTGCGCGTCTGCCATTCCGCCACATCCCCGTGGCAAGTTGGCTTGCTGGGCCAACTTCTTGTTACTGGCTGCGACAGACTACGCTGTCGCTCGTCACCAAGCGAGTTGTTATCGCCTGCAACGCCGAGAAGATTAGCACGGCGTTTGTGGGGGTCATACGAGGGTCAGAAGTGCCGGTCGTGCTTGAGCTGAAGATGCGGAAGCGGCGGCCGGATACCATCATGTCCTCGGAAGCCGAGGAGGAGCCGGTGAGCGTGCTGCAGCGCTTTGAAAAGCGATTGGAAGGCCTGGTCGAGGGGGCCTTCGCGAAGGTGTTCAAGGGTGTCGTGCACCCGGTGGAGATTCTGAATGCCATGCAGCGGGAGGCAGAGGCGCACAAGGCCATCCTCGCCGGTGGCCGCACCTTGGTGCCCAACCGCTACGTGATCGACCTCTCACCTTACGACCACAGCCGGCTCGCGCCGTACGCTGCCGCACTCGCCCAGGAGTTGGCGCAGTCGCAGGCAGAGTTCATCGGCGAGCAGGCGTGGACGGTCTACGGCGATGTAATCGTCGAGATCGAGCGAGGCGAGGGTCTCGACACAGGCATGTTCCGGGTGACCGCGGAGGTCTACACGGGTGGCGAGGTTGCCCCCGTGCAGCAGCCGGCTTATGACGCCGGCCCGCAGTACCCGCCGTACGACCAGCATCAGGGTGGATATCAGCAGCACGGCGGCCCGAACGGCCGCAGTGTGGGTCTGGTCTCCGGGGACGGGCGCACCTACCCGTTGCAGATGGGTTCGACCGTGATCGGCCGTGGCGACCAGGCGAACCTTCGCCTACCCGACGTCGGCATCTCACGGCGGCACGCCCGTCTGGACTACGACGGCAACCAGGTGGTCCTGACCGACCTTGGTTCGACGAACGGCACGATGGTGAACGGCCAGCGGGTTTCCGCCGTGGCGCTCAACCCGGGCGACATGATCCAGCTGGGCACCACCACGTTGACCTTCCGAGTGGACGGCTAGGCACCTTGCCCGAATTCGTCCTTACCGTCGCCCGGTTCGGGTTCCTCATCCTTCTGTGGATCTTCGTGTTCACAGTGGTCGGGGTGATCCGGCGGGATCTCTTCGCGGGGGTCCGGTCCAAGAGCATCGTCGCCAGCCCTCGGGGGGTGGGTGGCGCGATGCCCGCGGGCCGGCCGGCAAAAGTGAAACGCGGTAAGGCCGCACGGCAACTCGTCGTGACGGCCGGCCAGTTGGCCGGCACTCGCATCACTCTGGGTGAACTGCCGATCACCATCGGTCGGGCAGAGGATTCGACGCTCGTCATCACCGACGACTTCGCCTCGGCCCGGCATGCTCGGATCGTCCCGCGGGACGGAGGGTGGTTCGTCGAGGATCTCGGCTCGACGAACGGCACCTATCTCGACCGCGGTAAGGTCTCCGGACCTACTCCCGTCCCCCTTGGCGTTCCGATTCGGATCGGGCGCACATCTCTCGAGTTACGGCCATGACCCTGACCCTGCGCTATGCCGCTCAGAGCGACCGCGGTCTGATCCGAGACCTGAACCAGGACTCCGTCTACGCCGGGCCGCGGCTTCTTGCTGTCGCCGACGGGATGGGCGGCATGGCCGCCGGCGACGTGGCCTCCAACATCGTTATTGCCGCGATGGCGCCGCTCGATGAGGACGTGCCGGGCGATGCCCTGGTCGACGCTCTTCGGCACGCCGTCGGCCAGGCGAACCAGCATCTGCGGGACACCGTCGACGCCAACCCTCAGCTCGAGGGCATGGGCACGACGCTGACCGCGGTGCTTTTCACCGGTAGCAAGTTCGGCATGGTGCACATCGGTGACAGCCGTGCCTACCTGCTGCGCCGGGGCGAGTTCGCCCAGATCACCAAGGACGACACGTACGTCCAGATGCTGGTGGACGAGGGCCGGGTCAGTCCGGAGGAGGCGAGCAGCCACCCACAGCGGTCGCTGCTCACCCGCGCTCTGGACGGCCGCGACATCGACCCGGAATATTCGGTCCGCCAGGTGCTCGTCGGCGATCGCTACCTGATCTGCAGCGACGGCCTGTCCGGCGTGGTCAGTTCGGACACGATCGGGCAGACGATGCGGGAGATCGCCGACCCGCAGGCGTGCGTCGAGCGGCTGGTGCAGCTGGCGCTGCGCGGCGGCGGCCCGGACAACATCACCGTGGTCATCGCCGACGCGATCGACAAGGACATCGTCGAGCAGGCACCGATCGTGGGCGGCGCGGCCTCCCTGGACCGGGGCAACACGACGGTGGCCGACAGCTCGACCGCGGCGGCCCGCGCGGCCGCTCTGCAGAAGCCGCGGCAACCGCAGCCCCCGCCGGCCGAGCCGGAGAACTACGACCGCGAGCCGCGGCCCAAGCGGCATCCGGTGCGTACCGGTCTGCTCGTGGTGGTGCTGCTGGCGGTGCTGGGCGGCGGCCTGTGGCTGGGCTATCGCTACACCCAGGATCAGTACTACGTGGGTTCGACCGAGGCCGGCCAGCTCGCCATCTTCCAGGGCGTGCCGGGCCAGATCGCCGGGCTCGACCTGTCCAGCGTGAACGAGACCAGCCCGGCCCGCCTCGACGACCTGACCACGGTCGCGCAGGAGCGGGTCAAGCAGGGCATTCACGCGCAGAACCGGTCGGACGCCGTCGAGACGCTCAACGAGCTCACCGACGACGACCCGGCCAATCCCAATCTGAAGCCGCTCTGCGCCACGGCCGGCACCACGCCGAACACCACGGCCACGACGGCTCCGGCCGGCACGGGGCAATCCTCGGCGCCGGTCGCTCCGAATGCCTCGGCGACACCGACCGTTGCTGCCACTACGCCATCCGCTCAGGTAACCGAGAGCGCCCCGCCGGTTGACGATCCGGCGGCGTGCCGGACCGTCAACTGACCATCCGCTCGACACGTCTGGGGATGTCTTGACCGCGCCCGCCGTACCGGCCCCTTCGCCCTCGTCCACGGGTGAGATGTCGCGTATCCCGGGGATGAAGACCCAGCGCAATGCCGAGCTGGGTCTCCTGGCGTTCGCGATGGTCCTGGTGGCGGCGTACGGCGCCACCGTCGAGGCGAACCGGATCGGGGAGATCACCCCGACCTTCTGGGTGCCGGCCGCGCTGCTCAGCGTGCTGTTCCTGGGCCTGCACGTGGTGGTCCGGTTCACCGCGCCGTACGCCGATCCGGTGCTGATCCCGGCGGTGGCGCTGATCAACGGGCTGGGCGTGGGGTTCCTGCGCCGGCTCGACATCGGTGACGCGCTCTCCGAGAAGCTGCCGGTGCCCGGCATCTTCGCCGGCATCGGTGGCCGTCAGCTGGCCTGGACACTGGGTTCGTTGATCCTGGCGGCGATCCTTCTGCTGCTGGTTCGCGACCACAAGGTCATCTCCCGGTACGCGTACACCCTGGGCCTGGTCGGCATCGTGCTGGTGATGATCCCGGCGGTGCTGCCGAGCAGCCTCTCCGAGGTGAACGGCGCCAAGCTGTGGATCCGGCTGGGCGGGTTCTCGATCCAGCCCGGTGAGTTCGCGAAGCTGGCGCTGGTGTCGTTCTTCGCGTACTACCTGGTCCGCAAGCGCGAGGTGCTCTCGCTGGCCAGCAAGCGGTTCCTCGGCATCGACTTCCCGCGCGGCCGCGACCTCGGTCCGGTCGTCACGGTCTGGCTGCTCAGCCTCCTGGTCCTGGTCTTCGAGAAGGACCTGGGCACCGCGTTGCTGTACTTCGGCCTGTTCGTGGTGACGCTCTACGTCGCCACCGAGCGGGCCAGTTGGCTGATCATCGGTCTGCTGCTCTTCTTCGGCGGCGTCTACCTGGCCTACCTGCTCGGCGCGTCGGTGGGCGGCCCGTTCGCCAACTTCTACGACCGCGCCCAGGTCTGGCTCGACCCGTTCGCCCTGTCCAACTACGAGCGGCTCGGCGGCAGCTATCAGCTGGTGCAGAGTCTGCTGTCGCTGGGCACCGGCGGGCTGTTCGGTTCCGGGCCGGGGGCCGGCTCGCCGCGGTTCGTGCCCGAGGTGCAGACCGACTTCATCTTCGCCGGGATGGGCGAGGAGATCGGCCTGTTCGGGCTGTCCGCGCTGCTCGTGGTCTACCTGTTGATCGTCGAGCGCGGCATGCGGGCCGCCCTGAACGTCCGCGACTCGTTCGGCAAACTGGTCGCCGGCGGTCTCGCGTTCACCCTGGGCTTGCAGGTCTTCGTCATCCTGGGTGGCATCACCGGACTCATTCCGCTCACCGGCCAGACCACCCCGTTCCTGTCCGCGGGTGGCTCGTCGCTGATGGCGAACTGGCTGCTCATCGCGATGCTGTTGCGCATCTCGAACGCGGCGCGCGGCCCGGCGGCCAGCGGCGCGGGCTCGGACCGCCCGGGCCCCGGACCGAAGAAAGCACCCACTCAGCTGCACGGCGCCATGACGGAGGTGATCCAGCCGTGAATGCTCCCCTGCGACGGGCCGGCGTGGTCACTCTCGTCCTGTTCGGTCTGCTGTTCGCGAACCTGAACTGGGTTCAGGCCTACAAGGCGGACGACTACCGCACCAACGACTTCAACCGCCGGGTGGTCGTCGCCCAGTACGAACGCCCCCGCGGCGTGATCGAGGCGGGCGGCACCGGCCTGGCCCAGAACAAGGTCACCGGCGACGCTCTGAAATACCTGCGGGTCTACCCGAAGAAAGAGGCCTACGCGCCCGTTCTCGGCTATCGCCCGGTCAGCCTGGGCGCCACCGGGATCGAGAACAGCGAGAACGACTTCCTCTCCGGGGAGAGCGACAAGCTCTTCGCCGACCGGGTGAAGGACATGTTCACCGGCAACAACACCGGCGGCGGCAACATCGTCCTGTCGCTGAGCACCAAGGCGCAGGAGACGGCGTACAAGGAACTGCTCAACAACGAGCGGGGTGTGGAGAAGGGTGCCGCGGTCGCGATCGACCCGCGGACCGGCGCGATCCAGGCGATGGCCTCGATCCCCAGCTACGACCCCAACCCGCTGGTCAGCCACGACGAGAAGGCGGCCGCGGCGGCGTACAACAAGCTGCTCAAGGACTCCGACCAGCCGCTGCTGAACCGGGCCACCCAGGAGACGCTGCCGCCCGGCTCGACGATGAAGGTGATCGTCTCGGCGGCCGCGCTCAGCGACGGCTACAAGACCGACACCGAGATCCCGGCCGGCAGCCAGTACAAGGAGAGCGGCGCGGTCATCCGCAACGCCGAGGACGAGGTCTGCCCGGGCAGTCAGGTCACGCTCAAGGAGGCGCTGACCGAGAGCTGCAACACCGGCTTCGCGAAGCTGGGCGTCACGCTCGGCCGCGACAAGGTCGTCGCGATGGCGAAGGCGTTCGGTTTCGAGGACGACTCGCTGACCGTCGGCAACCTGGAGGGCAGCGGTCTGCCGGTGGCGGCCAGCCACACCGGTGCCATCGCCAACCCGGACGGCAGCGTCGACAAGGGCGCTCTGGCCCAGTCCTCGATCGGCCAGCGGGATGTGCGGATGACCGCCATCCAGGGCGCCCTGATGGCCGCCACGGTGGCCAACGGCGGCAAGCAGATGCGCCCCTACCTGGTCCAGCAGGAGCTCAGCCCGGACCGCCGGACGATCTACACCGCCAACCCCAAGACGGCGCGTACGCCGATCAGCGAGAGCGTGGCGAGCGACCTCAAGGACATGATGGTCAGCGTGGTGGAGAACGGCACCGGCACCAAGGCCAAGATCAAGGGCTACACGGTCGGCGGCAAGACCGGCACGGCGCAGAACGCGGTCGGCGCCGACCCGCACGGCTGGTTCATCGGCTTCGCCTTCAATGACAAGGGTGAGGCGGTCTCGGCGGTCTGCGTCATGCTGGAGAACGTGTCCGGTGGCCATGCCAGCGCCGAGGCTGCCCGAATCTCCGGGCTCATCATGAAAGCGGCAGTCGGAGGGGGAGGGGACTGAATGATCAGCCCTGGGGTGACCCTCGGCGGCCGGTACCGCCTCGACGAGCGCATCGCCGGCGGTGGGATGGGCGACGTGTGGCGCGGCACCGACGAGGTGCTGGGCCGGACGGTTGCTGTCAAAATCCTGCTCCCGGCCCTGCTGGACGAGCCCGGCTTCGCCGAGCGGTTCCGCGGCGAGGCCCGCACCATGGCCACGATCAACCACCCCGGGGTCGTCGACGTCTACGACTACGGCAGTGACCAGCAGCTCGCGTTCCTGGTCATGGAATACGTAGAAGGCGACGCGCTGTCCCGCACGCTGAGCCGGGTCGGCCGGCTCACCCCGGCCCGCACCATGGCGCTTGTCGCCCAGGCCGCCGACGCGCTGCAGGCGGCGCACGCGAACGGCATCGTGCACCGCGACGTGAAGCCCGGCAACCTACTGGTGCGCCCGAACGGCACGCTGGTGCTCACCGACTTCGGTATCGCCCGGTCGGCCCTGGTCGGCCAGCTGACCGTGGCCGGTTCGGTGCTCGGCACCGCCTCGTACATCTCGCCCGAGCAGGCTTCCGGCGAGGGCGCCACGGCGGCCTCCGACGTCTACGCGCTGGGCGTGGTCGCCTACCAGTGCCTCTCCGGGCACCGGCCGTTCGACGGCGCCACACCGATCGAGATCGCCATGAAGCACGTCCGGGAGACGCCCCGGCCGCTGCCCGCCGACATCCCGCCCTCGGTGCGCGCCATCGTGGACCGGGCGCTGGCCAAGGACCCGGGTGCCCGCTGGCCGTCCGCCTCGGCGATGGCCGCAGTGGCCCGGCAGGCCGCGTCGGCGCTGGCCACCACGTCACAGCAACCGGCCGGTCAGCCGGCTCGCACGCCCGCGCCGGCCAGCCCGGCCGCGGCCCCGTTCTCGGGTGCGCCGATCAGCGGCAGCGCTCGCCCGCCGTACCCTCCGGTGCCGCGACCCACCTCGGGCGCGCGCGGTGCCGCGTCCGTACCCTCCGGGCCGCCGATGCAACAACAACCCCAGCCGCAGCCGTACCACCCGCCGTACGCCGCGCCTCGGCCCGCTCAGGCGCAGCCGATTCCGACGGCGAAGCCGGAGAGTTCGGCCGGCCGGCAGGTGTTGATCGTGCTCGCCGTGGTCCTCGCGCTGCTGGTCCTGCTGTGTGCCGGGGTCATCTCGTTCCTCTACAAGCAGGGCAACAACGCGATGAGCGACCGGCCGGTGTCCGTGGCAGTCGCCCAGAAGGGCACCGCCGACAATGAACCGTCGGCGGCGTCGTACCGTCTAACCAGACAGACCGGCGCCAAACCCGGCTGGAACCGTGCTAACGAAGGACGACAGACGCTATGACGGCGCAGGCCCGCCTGCTCGGTGGCAGGTACCAGGTCGGCGAGCTATTGGGCTACGGCGGAATGGCCGAGGTGCACCGAGGACGTGACCTCCGGCTGGGCCGCGACGTGGCCATCAAAATGCTGCGCACCGACCTGGCCCGCGACGCGACCTTTCAGGAACGATTCCGGCGCGAGGCGCAAAACTCGGCCGCCCTCAACCACCCGGCGATCGTTGCCGTCTACGACACCGGCGAGGAGATCTCGTCGACCGGCGAGAAACTGCCGTTCATCGTGATGGAGTTCGTCAACGGGCGGACCCTCAAGGAAGTTCTCGCCCAGGAGCAGCGGCTTCAGCAGCGCCGGGCGCTCGAGATCATCGCCGACATCGACGCCGCGCTGGAGTTCAGCCACCGGCACGGGATCATCCACCGGGACATCAAGCCCGGCAACGTGATGATCACACAGAACGGCCAGGTCAAGGTCATGGACTTCGGCATCGCGCGGGCCCTGGCCAGCGGCGCGACCACCATGACGCAGACCAGCGCGGTGATCGGTACGGCCCAATATCTCTCCCCCGAGCAGGCGCGCGGTGAGTCCGTCGACGCCCGCTCCGATGTGTACGCGGCCGGCTGCGTGCTCTTCGAGCTGCTCGTCGGGCACCCGCCGTTCGTCGGCGACAGCCCGGTGAGCGTGGCCTACCAGCACGTTCGGGAAGAACCGAAGGCGCCCAGCGACGTCAACCCCGAGGTGAGCCGGGACGTCGACGCGATCGTCCTGAAGGCGCTGGCCAAGAACCCGTTGAACCGGTACCAGAGCGCCCAGGAGATGCGTGCCGACGCGCTGCGTGCGGTCGCCGGTCGTCCGGTGCTGGCCACCCCGGTGATGAGCCAGGCCGAAACGATGGCGATGCACGGTCAGGCGACTCGGCAGTGGCAGCCGCAGGCCGCCACCACCATGCAGCGCCCGATCGGCGGCATGCCGCCGCAGCCGGAGCGGAAGTCCTCGTCCTGGGTGATGGCCGCGCTGGCCGCCCTCGGCGTGCTGGTCGTGGTGGTGCTCGGGGTCGCGCTGGCGATGTCCCGCAACGACGACAAGACCGGCGACCAGCAGCAGGCCGTCACGCACACCATGCCCAACCTCGAGGGCAAGACCGACGCGCAGGCGCGGGCGGCTCTCAAGGCGCTGAACCTGAACAACATCTCGCCCGAGGCGCCGACCAGCGGCAAGGATTGCACCGGCAAGATCGTCAGCCAGGACCCTCAGGCGAACACCACGGTTCCCGAGGACCAGACGATCAGTTACCAGATCTGCAACGCGCCGGACAAGGTCACCGTGCCCACCAACCTGGTCGGCGGAACCAAGCAGAACGCGCAGGACCAGCTGACCCAACTCGGCCTGGTGCCGGAGTTCAAGCAGGTCAGCAGCGCCCTGCAGGTGGACACCGTGACCGACGTGGAGAAGAAGGGCGAGGACGTCGCCCCGGGCACCAAGATCACGGTCAGCATCTCCAAGGCCAACAAGGTCAAGATGCCGAAGGTGACCGACCAGACGCTGGACACCGCGCTGGCCCTGCTCGATCAGGCCGGCCCGTTCAACGTCTCGCAGAAGACCGTCCCCGCGACCGACGGCACCCAGGTGCCCGGCCAGGTCATCGACCAGGACCCGAAGGCGGGCGCCTCGGTCGAGAAGGGTGACAAGGTCACCATCACGGTGGTGGGCGACGCCGAACCGAGCGGCGACCCGTCGCCGACCGACACCGAGACGCCGGGCAACGGCGGCACCGGTGCCGGTGACGTGATCCAGGGTGCTGTCGCTACCGTCCGCGAGGACTACTAACCGGTCAGGCTGACGCGAACGCCGCTCGCCGTCGAATCTCCACCTCGGCGGCCAGCGGCGGGGCCTTCGCCAGGGCCGACGGCAGGCCGCAGGAGGCCAGCCAGTTCGCCAGCATGGTGTGACCGCCCTCGGTGAGCACCGACTCCGGGTGGAACTGCACACCCTCGATCGGGAGCGTGCGGTGGCGCATCGCCATCACCACGCCCGACTCGGTGCGGCCGGTCACCTCGAGCTCGTCCGGCAGCGTCTCGGGCAGGACCGCCAGCGAGTGGTACCGGGTCGCGGTGAACGGTTCCGGCAGGCCGGCCAGCACGCCCGCGCCGGTGTGGTGCACCTCGGACGTCTTGCCGTGCAGCAGCTCCGGGGCGCGGGTCACGGTCGCTCCGAAGGCCGCGCCGATCGCCTGGTGACCCAGGCACACGCCGAACATCGGAACCTTCCCGGCGTACGCCCGGATTGTCTCCATCATGATGCCGGCCCGGTCCGGTGTGCCCGGCCCCGGCGAAAGCAGAATGCCGGCGGCGCCGAAGGTGCCGACGTCGGCGACCGAGATCTCGTCGTTGCGCCGCACCTCGCACTCGGCGCCGAGCTGGCCGAGGTACTGCACCAGGTTGAAGACGAATGAGTCGTAGTTGTCGATAACGAGGATGCGCACGTCAGTCACCTGGGAGAGCGGCCTTCGACTTCGAGGGGGAGGTTGAGGGGTGCGGAGCGTTCGATTCGGTGCTGTAGGGGATCTCGTCCGGGCCGTTGACGCTGTCCGACGAGATGACGTTCGGGTCCTCCTGGGCGGGGCCCTGCTCGGTGCCCGACCCGACCTGCACGTCATCGAACGGCAGCAGCGGGGTCGCCCGGGGAAAGACCACGTACCAGAGCAGGGCGCTGGTCACGGCGACCAGGCCGAGCGAGCCGGTCAGCTTTCCCCAGAAGCCGAACGGGAGCTTGCGCCAAATCCAGGCGTACATCGCGCCTACGCCTTCGTCTTCATCTCGGCCGGCATGCCGGCGTCGGCCAGGGTCTGGCTCCGCGGCACCTTCGAGGCGAGCTCGGCGTGCACGATGAGCCGCTGGTAGTTGTTGAACTTCGGGTTGCACGTGGTCAGCGTGAGCAGGGCCTTCGTCGCTTTCACGCCCGGCTTGTCGGGCACCGCGGCGACCACCTCGACGGCGCTCGGCTTCACGACCTCGTGGCCGTAGACCTTGTAGACGTACCAGTAGTCCTTGGTCTCGACGCCGATCACGTCACCCGGCTTCAGCTCGTCGAGCCGCCAGAAGATCTTCCGGATCCGGTGGCCGGCCACCGAGAAATTGCCGATCTGGCCGGGCAGCGCGGTGTCCGGGTAGTGGCCGGGCGCGTACTTGATGTCCTGCGGACGGACACCGTTGACGACCACCCACTCCTTGTCCAGCTTCGGGATGTAGAGCCGGCCGACCAGCCCGCTGCCGGGCGCGGCCGGTGCCTTCACGGTCGAGGCGCTCGGCGCCACCGTCGGGTCGCTCCACTGCTGGTCGAGCTCGTCGGCCAGGGCGTTCTGCTCGTCCTGCACCTTCGCCGAATTGCCGAATACCTCGTAACCGGCGAACAGCAGGATGATCAAGCCGAACGTGATCATCAGCTCGCCGGAGAACCGGACACCCGTCCGGATCCGCGAGCCGACCGTCGGCCGGGTCAGCTCGGAGTACACGCTCTTGTAACCCTCGTCGGTCTGCTCGGGCCGCAGCTTCACCACACGCTCGCCGCGCTTTGGCTTCAAGTCGTTGCCCTCGTCAGCCGGTTCGGGAGTTCTGGCCGATCCGCCGGGGCGGACCGGAGGGGCCGAGGCCGCGCCGAGAACGGCGTCGGCGCCGGCGCCGGCCTTCGCGGCCTTCGCCGCAAGGCCAGGCACGGCGGCCATGAGAGCGGTGGGTTCCTTCACCGCCGCTGATCTGGTTTTAACCGCGGGGAGTACGCCGGTGGGCGCATCAGTGGTACGGATGATGGCCGTCTGGCTCGGGTCCTGCGGCAGCCCGGCGCCCTGGGCCGGCCGAGTCGGGCGAAGCGCCGCGAACGGGTCGACCGGTGAGGTGGGGCGGGCCGCCGGGAAGGCCTCAGCGGGTGGGGGCGAGAGCAGCGGAAGGCCGTGGCCGTTCGACGAGTCGTGGCCGTTCGCGGGGTGGCCGTTCGCGCGGGCGCCGCCGAAACCGCTGACCGGGGCTCCGGCGTAGCCGTTCGTGCGGGCCTCGGGCCGGACTGCGGGGGCCTGGGCTGCGGGGGCCTGGGGTGCGGCCAGGCCGTTCGTGCGGGCCTCGGGCCGGCCGAGGGAGGTCTGGGGGGCCGGGGCTGCGGCTAGGCCGTTCGTGCGGGTCTCAGCATGGCCCAGGGAGGTCTGCGGTGCCGGATAGCCGTTGGTGCGGACCTCGGGCTGGCTGGGATAGCCGGGCTGGGCGAATGGCGCGTCTCGGCGGGGCGCTTCGGGCCGCGCGGCGGTGACGGCCGGGCGTGCCTGCTCAGCGGCCGGGGCAGCTTCCGGGGCAGCTGACTGCTCAGCTGCGGCGAAGAAGTCGAACGCGGCGTTGGCGCCGGCCGCGGTCGGCGGCGGCTCGGGGGCGCGGCGGCGGGCCGCCAGCGCTGCCGCGTGCACGTCCTCGGCCACCTCAGCGCGGGGAGAGGCCGTCGGCGGGCCGCTGGGGCCGGGCCTGGTGGCCGGCGGAGTGCCAAGGCCGGTCGGGGCGCCAGGGCCGGTCGGGGCGCCAGGGCCGGGCGGGTTGCCGAGGCTGGGCAGGGTGCCGAGGCTGGGCGTAAGCGTGGTCGGGGTGTCGGCGAGGCCCGCGGAGGACGGGGTCGCGGCGACCGATGGCTGGCCTGCGAATTCCGGCGAAGCGGTCGATCGGGACAGTCCGGCTGGGATAGTCGAACCAGTGGGACCAGGGGAAGCGGGCCGGGCGAAGCCGCCGCGGGCGGCGGCAATGCGTCGCTCAATGGCTTCGTCGGTGCTGATCACGGCGGTCTCGGCCGCTGCGGGAGTCGCGGGCGCGACCGGCGGCGAAGCCACGGCCGGGCGCGTCACGGCCGGGTGGGGAGCGGTTGGCTGGGACGCCGCCGGGTGGGACGCGGCCGAGGCCGGCGCACCTGATCGCGGGGCGGCCGGCGGCGTCGCGGGAGTCTGCGGCGACGCGCCTGAGCGCGCGGCCGGGCTCTGCGGACGGTCGGCCGGCGTCGCCGTGGGCGAGATGGCCGGCAACAGCGCGGTAGCGAACGAGGCCGGCGGTGGTTCGGCTGCGCGCGCGGGTGGCTGCGGTTCGGGTGGGAACGTGGCCGAGGGCGGGGTGGGCGTGCCGCCCAGGCCGACCGGTGCGGACAGCGGCCCGCCCGGCACTCCGTCCGGCGACGCGTCGGTTATCCGCGGGATGTACGCCGTCTGGGCCTCGGCGTCGGGAGCGCGATGCCGCCCCGAGTTGGCGGCCGCGGAGTTGTCCGAAGCCATTACTCGGCCACTCGCGCGGATCGGAGATCACTCGACCCGTCGTACGCCCGCACAGTCACGTTCCTCTCGACGGTTTCCGTGTAGCCGAGGCCGAAATCGGCGACGGCGTCCCGGAATTGTTGGACCCCCTCCGCGGATTCCAACGCTTGACGCATCGCTGTGGGTTCGCCAATCGCCGTGATCTTGAATGGTGGAGAGAAGACCTGGCCGTGTAGCAGCAGCGTGTTGCCGACGCATCGTACCGCGCTGGTGGAGATGACGCGGACATCCATGATCGACATTGCCTCGGCCCCACCTGCCCACATGGCATTTACGACCGCCTGGACGTCACCCTGGTGGACGACAAGATCGTCGTTCTCGGGGGCGTTCGGGCCCAGATCGGTGCCCCGTCGGGGGGAGTCGTTGAGGGAGACCGTGAGTCCGGGGCCGGCCAGTGCGGTGAAGCCGGCCTGGGCGCGCAGTGCGTCGGCCTTGTCGCGGGCTTCCTTGACCGGCAGGTTGGTCTCGGCGAGCCGGGCCGAGTCGGCGTCGACCTCGGCGCGCAGGCTGGCGGCGGTTTTCTCGCGGGCCTTGAGCCGTTCACGTTTGTCGGCGATCACCTGGGCCAGCTGCGGGCGCCGGTCGTCGCGCAACTGGGTGCCGTCGGCGGTGCGGGCGGAGGTGGTGAAGAGCAGGCCGGCCGCCAGAGCGATGAGCGGGACCACGGCCGACCAGCCGCGGGTCCGCTGGGTGCCCCGCCGGGGGCGGAGGCCGCCCAGAGCACGCCGCAACACGAGCCGCCACGAAGGCGCGCCGGTCGTGTATTCCACGGGCTTATCCTCCTGAAACTCCGCTTCGCGTATTTTCCTTGCCTGGCGGGTGCCGGACTGCGCGCCGCCTTGACTACGCTAGCTGTCGAACAGTATTCGCCACGGGCAGCAATCGGGGGATCCCGAGCCGCTCAGCGGTGGGTTGTTCACCACTTGTTGCCCTTCAGGAGAGCACCGTGCCGAAGTCTCAGGTTCGCAAGAAGAAGGTCTACACCCCGCCGACGGACATTCGTCCGGCAGCGGCCGCAGCCGCGTCCAAGAAGCCGAGTCCGATCTTGCTGCCGATCACGGCAGTCACGCTGATCGTGGTCGGCATCGCTTGGCTGGTCGTCTACTACCTGTCCTCGCAGAAGTGGCCGGTCGAGTCGTGGTCGTACTGGAACCTCGCGGTCGGTTTCGGGTGCATGGTCGCGTCGCTGGGGCTCCTGTCCCGCTGGCGTTGACCTCCGGTGCCCGCTTGGCGCGGGTAGTGTGATCTTCGTCCGAATTGAGCGCATCCCGCGCTGTGAGCGGGGTGCGCTCTTCGCCTGACTGAAAAAAGTCTGACGGTACGGCGAAACAACGGCGCCACTTGACCCGCCGCGCGCGGCCATCTATTACTCGTGGGTAACATGGGGCCGGGACCGGCCGTTCGAGGAGGGCACCAACGTGGGGATAGCGCAGATCATCGCTACCGTGCTGGCAGGCGCCGTCACGATCACCGCTGTCGTATTGGCGGTGCGTGCAGTCTTGACCATCACGGCGGTGATCCGGCAGGGCCAACCGGCCCCGGAGCGCTTCACCGACCGCGGCACCCGGACGAAGAAGATGCTGACCGAGACGCTCGGTCACACCCGGATGCTCAAGTGGTCGGCGATCGGTGCCGCCCACTGGCTGGTGATGGTCTCCTTCATGATCCTGTTCCTGCTGGTCGTGGAGGCGTACTTCGAGGTCGTCGACCCCGAGGGCGGGCTGCCGATCGTCGGGCACTGGCTGGTCTACGGCTTTGCCACCGAGTGGATCGGCATCCTCGGTCTGGCCGGCATCCTCTACCTGATCTACGTGCGGCAGAAGGCGCTGCGAGCCAAGCGCAGCCGGTTCCTGGGATCGACGCTCTGGCAGGCGTACTTCGTCGAGGCGGTCATTCTCGGCGTACTCGTCTGCGGGTTCTTGATCCGGGGTTTCAAGGTCGCCAACGACACCTTCGAGTTCCCGGCCTGGGCGACGCCGCTGAGTCACGCGGTGGGAAGCGCGCTGCCGGAGGCGCACGACGGGCCGACCTGGGTCGCGCTGGTGAAGCTGTTCATCTCGATGGGCTGGCTGATCACCATCGGGCTCAACCCGACGATGGGTGTGGCCTGGCACCGGTTCCTGGCGTTCTTCAACATCTTCTTCAAGCGCAGCCCGGAGAAGCCGGCCGGTTCCGGCCTGGGCGCGCTCAAGCCGATGATGAGCGCGGGCAAGCCCCTCGACTTCGAGGAGGCCGACCCGGAGAAGGATCAGTTCGGCGTCGCCCAGGTCGAGCAGTTCACCTGGAAGGGCCTGCTCGACTTCTCCACCTGCACCGAGTGTGGCCGCTGCCAGTCGCAGTGCCCGGCCTGGAACACCGGTAAGCCGCTGTCGCCGAAGCTGATGATCCTGTCGCTGCGCGACAACGCCTTCGCCAAGGCGCCCTACCTGCTGGCGGGCGGCGGTAAGGACCTGACCGGCGAGGAGAAGGCCACCGAGGCCCAGCTCGCGCACATGGACGTGCTGGCCCTGGCCGAGGGCAACCGGCCGCTGATCGGCACCGAGGACGAGCAGGGGATCATCGACCCGGACGTGCTGTGGTCGTGCACCACCTGCGGCGCCTGCGTCGAGCAGTGCCCGGTCGACATCGAGCACATCGACCACATCGTCGACATGCGTCGCTACCAGGTGCTTATCGAGTCGTCGTTCCCGTCCGAGGCCGGCGTCATGCTCCGCAACCTGGAGAACAAGGGCAACCCGTGGGGCGCCCCGCAGAACACCCGGGAAGACTGGACCAAGGGTCTGGACTTCGAGGTGCCGCGGGTCGGCGAGAAGGAAGACTTCGAGTACCTGTTCTGGGTCGGTTGCGCCGGCGCGTTCGAAGACCGGGCCAAGAAGACCACCCGGGCGGTGGCCAAGCTGCTGCACGAGGCCGGCGTCGATTACGCCATTCTGGGCGAGGGCGAGACGTGTACGGGTGACCCCGCCCGCCGGATCGGCAACGAGTTCGTCTTCCAGATGCTCGCCCAGCAGAACGTCGAGACGCTGCAGGAAGCGAACGTCAAGAAGATCGTGGCGACCTGCCCGCACTGCTTCAACACCCTGGGCAACGAATATGAGCAGCTCGGCCTCAAGGTCGAGGTGGTGCACCACACTCAGCTGCTCGCGCACCTGGTCGCCACCGGCAAGCTCACCCCGGTGGAGAAGATCGCGGGCGACCTGACCTACCACGACCCGTGCTACCTGGGCCGGCACAACCGCGTCTTCGACGCTCCCCGCGAGGTGCTCGGGGCGGCCGCCAACGTGGTGGAGATGCCGCGCAACCAGGAACGCTCCTTCTGCTGCGGCGCCGGCGGTGCCCGCATGTGGATGGAGGAGAAGATCGGCAAGCGGATCAACATCGAGCGCACCGAGGAAGCCCTGTCCACCGGGGCCAAGACGATCGCGGTCGGCTGCCCGTTCTGTTACACGATGGTCGGCGACGGCGTCACGGCCAAGGGCGAGCAGGAGAACGTCGAGGTAGTCGACGTGGCGACCGTCCTGCTTCGGTCACTCAAGCAAGACGTTTAGGCGCTCGAACCGGCGGTGGCCGCCGTTGTGGACGCGATGATCGCGATCATCACGGCGGCCTGAATCTCCTCGATCGTCTTGCGGACCGCGGTGGCGGCCCACGAGCCCTCGCCGATCTCCTTCAGCCGGGCGGTGACCTTCTTGCGGTCCAGGTCACCGAACACCTTGCGGTCGAGCTCGGTGGCGGCGACCAGGGCGCAGAGCGCGGCGGTGCGGGGTTCGACCGGGCCGGTGCCGAGAACAGCGGCGCGGATGCGTTCCCGGGCCTCGGCCTCGACGGCC
Organism: Paractinoplanes tereljensis; assembly: GCF_016862435.1. Lineage (GTDB taxonomy): Bacteria > Actinomycetota > Actinomycetes > Mycobacteriales > Micromonosporaceae > Actinoplanes > Actinoplanes tereljensis. Next base: position 116,103 of record NZ_BOMY01000048.1, on the reverse strand, counting down.
GGCTGCTCGCCGGTGGCCGGCGGATAGAGGGTGCGCGGGAAGACCCACAGCACTCGATCCTTCTCGACGGTCAGCACGCCCTCGGCGACGAGCTTCTCCAGCACCCGCGGACGCGCCTGCTTGGAGAGCTTGGTAATCCAATGACCGGGTTTGCGGGCTTTGTCTAAAGAGACGATCATCGATAAAGCTTGATCGGTCAGAGCGTCGCCGGTCGGGGCCGCGGAGAGCACCACGACCCGCTTGTCCTCGACGTCGACGCGCTCGGCCAGAGCCAACTCGAGGAGCAGAGCACCGCCGAGACCGTTGTCCAGATGCGTGCCGTCGGTCAGCGGTGCGCCGCTCTCGTCGTACGCCAGAAGTAGGAACTCTTCCGCAAGGCTCATGACATGACGGTAGCCGCCAGAGGCGGACGGGACCCGTGTTCACGCACGTGCATGGCTGGTCCGGCACAATAAGGACCGAGGTGAAGCCGATCATGGACGGAGTGCTCGTGACCGCGGTGCTCCCGTTGGGGGCGTTCGCGCTGCTCACGGCGGCCAACGCGTTTTTTGTGGCGGCCGAGTTCGGGTTGGTCACGGTCGACCGGGCCGAGATCGGCAAGCGGGCCCGGGAGGGTGACCGTCGAGCCCGAACGGTCCAGCACGTACTCCATGGGTTGTCTTTTCAGCTCTCCGGTACTCAGCTCGGCATCACTCTGGCCACGATCTTGACCGGTTACCTGGCCGAGCCGGCTCTCTCCAAGCTTTTCGATCCGTTGGTCGAGCCGATCGCCGGCGAAGCCACCGAGGGCGTCACCCACGCGCTCGCCCTGATCGTGGCGACCCTGCTCTCGATGCTCTTCGGCGAGCTGGTGCCGAAGAACGCGGCACTCGCCCGGCCGATGCGGGTCGCGCTGGCCACCGCGGCCCCACTGCGTACCTTCTCCAAGATTTTCCGCTGGTTGATCGCCGGCCTGAACGGCTCGGCCAACTGGCTGGTCCGGCGGATCGGCATCGAGCCGCAGGAGGAGCTGGCCAGCGCCCGCTCCCCGGAGGAGTTGGGTCTGCTCGCCGCGATCAGCGCCCGGGCCGGCGCGCTGCCGAACGAGACGGCCACCCTGATGCGGCGCACGATCCGGTTCGGGGAGAAACGGGCGGCCAAGGCGATGACGCCCCGGGTCGACGTGGTCGGCCTCAAGACCACGGCGAGCGTCGCCGACCTGATCGCGGTGGCCCGGGAGACCGGGCACACCCGCTTCCCGGTCTACGAGAACACCATCGACGTGGTCACGGGGGTGGTCGGGGTGCCGGACGCACTCGGGGTGCCACTCGAGCGACGGGCCGCGACGCGGGTCGCGACGATCGCCAAGGAGCCGGTGTGGGTGCCGGAGAGCCTCAGCCTCGACAAGGTGCTCGCGGTCCTCCGCGCGGCCGACGCCGACCTGGCGATCGTGGTGGACGAGTACGGCGGCACCGACGGCGTGGTCACCGTCGAGGACCTGATCGAGGAGTTGGTCGGGGAGATCACCGATGAGTACGACACCGAGGTCGACGAGGCCGGGACGCTGGAGCTGACCGCACCGGGCGGCGAGAAGACGTTCCTGGTCGACGGCCTGTTGCGGGAAGACGAGTTGATGGAACAGACCGGGTTCGCGCTGCCCGAGGGGCCGTACGAAACGCTTGCCGGTTTTCTGCTCTCCCGGCTCGGCCACATCCCGGTGGTGGGTGAGTCTCTGATGGACCACGGCTGGGAGTTCACCGTCATGGAGGTCGACCGGCATCGGGTCGAGCAGGTCCGGGTCGTGGCGCCGGCGGAGCCCGCCGATGATTAAGATCCTGGTCACGATCCTGCTGCTGCTCGGCAACGGGCTTTTCGTGGGTGGCGAGTTCTCGCTGATCGCCTCCCGGCGGACGGCGCTGGAACCGCTTGCCGCCACCAGCAAACGGGCCCGCTGGGCCCTCTCGGCGATGAACCAGATCCCGTTGATGATCGCGGGCGCGCAACTCGGCATCACCATCTGCTCGCTCGGTCTCGGCGCGCTCGCCGAGCCGGCCCTGGCCCACCTGCTGGAGGGTCCGTTCACCTCGATCGGCCTGCCCGAGGACATGATCCACCCGGTCGCGTTCGTGCTGGCCCTGGTCGTGGTGGTCTTCCTGCACACGGTGGTCGGCGAGATGGTGCCGAAGAACATCACGCTGGCCGGGCCGGAGCAGTCCGCGCTCTATCTGGGCCCGTTCATGCTGGCCTTCTGCACGGCCACCAAACCGCTGCTCAACGCGATGCGCTGGGCGTCGCGGACGGTGTTGAAGCTGTGGAAGATCGAGGCGACCGACTCGGTGAAGACCGTCTTCACGGCCGAGGAGCTGGCCGGCATGGTCACCCAGGCACGCAGCGAGGGCCTGCTCGGCTCGGAACAGTACGCGCGCATCCACGCCGCTCTCGGGCTTAACGACCGCACCGCCGCCGACACGCTGCGGCCCTGGTCGGGGGTGACCACGGTGGCCGACGACGCGTCGCCGGCCACCATCGAAGAGGTGGCCACCCGCAGCGGGCGGTCCCGCTTCCCGGTGGTTCAGCGGGAAACCCGCCGGGTGCTGGGCTTCGTGCACGTCAAGGACATCCTGGGGTACGCGGCGGGACAGCGCCGGCTACCGATCCCGGCCGACATCATCCGGCCGCTGGCCACCGTCCCGCCCACCCGCACGCTCGCCGATCTGCTGCTGGCGATGCGCCGCGACCGCCTGCACATCGTGCTGGTCAGCGACGGCCGGCAGCCGCTCGGCGTGCTCACCCTGGACGACGTGATCCACGCCGTGGTCGGCGAGCCGGCCCACCCACTGCCGACCGCTTAGCGGGCGGCGACGCCCTTGGCTTCCTGGATGCGGGCGTAGACGTGCGTGCGCAACTCGACGAAACGGGCCTCGGAGCGGGTCTTGAGTTGGTCGCGTTCGTCGGACAGATCGATGTCGAGGTTTTCCAGCACGCTGGTCGGTGACGCGGACAGCACCACGACCCGCTGACCCAGATAGACAGCCTCGTCGATGTCGTGGGTGACGAACAGCATGGTCATGCCGAACCGCTGCCACACCGTACGGACGAGGTCTTCCAGGTCGGCTCGAGTCTGCGCGTCGACGGCCGCGAACGGCTCGTCCATCAGCATGACCTTGGGCTGGAAGGCGATCGCCCGGGCGATCGCGACGCGCTGCTGCATGCCGCCGGAGAGCTGCCACGGGTACGCCTTACCGGCGTCCCCGAGACCCACCGCGCTCAGCGACTCGTCGACCAGCTTGCGGCGCTCGGCCCGGCCGATGCCCTTGGACTTCAGCGGCAGCTCGATGTTCTCGGCGACCCGTAGCCAGGGGAACAGGCTCCGCCCGTACTCCTGGAAGACGATCGCCAAGCCGTCCGGCGGACCGGTGACCGTTTGTCCCGCGACCTTGACCTCGCCGGAGGTCGGCGTGAGCAGGCCGCCGAGGCAGCGCAGCAGGGTGGTCTTGCCGCAGCCGGACGGGCCGACGACGCAGACGAACTGGCCGTCCTCGACGGTCAGCGTGATGTCGCGAAGCGCCTCGACCGTGCGGCCCTGGCCGCCGTATGTCTTGCGGAGTGACTTGATCTCCAGCACCGTAGAACTCCTCAATGCCCGCTGCGCTCGGCGGCGCGCGCGCCGTGGTACCAGTTCAGGACTCGCCGCTCGACGAGGGTGAAGGCCAGCGACAGCAGCACGCCGAGCAGGCCCAGGACGAACACACCGCTCCACATCTCGGGGATCTGGAAGCCGCGCTGGAACTCGACGACGGTGTAGCCGAGGCCGTTGGTGGCGCCGAGCAGTTCGCCGATAACCATCATGATGATGCTGATGGACAGTGCCTGGCGAGCGCCGACCACGATCTGCGGACTGGCCGCCCGCAGGATGAAGGTGCGCAACCGGAGCCAGCCGCCGATGCGGTAACTGCGGCAGGTGTCGGAGAGAACCTCGTCGACGCCGCGCACGCCCTCCACCGTGTTGAGCAGCACCGGCCAGACCCCGCCGATCACGATGACCAGCACCTTGGTCGGGTTGCCGATGCCGGCGATCAGAATCAGGATCGGCACCAGCACCGGCGGCGGGATGGCCCGGAGGAACTCCAGCAGCGGCTCGACCAGCGCGCGCAGCCGGCGGTTGGCGCCGATCAGCACGCCGAGGGTGATGCCGAGCAGCACGGCCAGGCTGTAACCGATGAACAGCCGGATCAGGCTGGGGAAGACGTCGCTCTTGAACCGCGCGCCGGTCCAGGTGTCCGGGAAGACCTTGATGATGGTTTCCAGCGGGGGCTGGTAGAAGCTCTTGCTGCCGGCACTCGCGAACCACCAGGTGACCAGCAGGACCACCGGAAGGCCGAGCAGCAGGCCGGTGCGGCTCAAAACGCGGGTCATAGCGGGAGTTCCCTTCGCACCGACGGGTGCCAGGCCAGCACCAGGCGCTCGGCTCGGCGGGTGGCCAGGTTGGCGATCAGGCCGATGAGACCGGACACGACGATCAGCGCATACATCGACGGCACCGCGATGCTGCTCTGCGCCACGGCGATCTCTTCGCCGATGCCTTTCGTGCCGCCGATCAGGAGCTCACCGGTGATGGTGAGGACCAGCGCCACCGAGGCGGCGAGGCGGATGCCGGTCATCGCATAGGGCAGCGTGGTCGGCCAAACCAGGTAGCGCGCCTGCCGCCAGCGGTTGAGCCGGTAGGAGGCGGCGGTCTCCCGGGCGACCGGGTCGACGTCGGTCACCCCGTGCAGCACCTGGATCAGCACCTGCCAGAAGGACGCGTAGACGACAAGCAGCAGGATCGACCGGATCGGCGCGCTGAACAGCACGATCGCCAGCGGCAGCAGCGCCACCGACGGGATCGGGCGGAGGAACTCGATGGTGGACGCGGTGGCGAGCCGCAGCGCCGGTACCGAGCCGATCACGATGCCGAGCACGATGCCGGCCACGACCGCGATGGAGAGACCGATCAGCCAGGTCGAGACCGTACCGATCACGGCCTGCCAGAAACCACCGCGGCCGAGCTCGTCGATCAGGGCCGCGATGATCTTGCTGGTGGGCGGGAAATACTCCTCTTTGAGTACGCCTACCCGCGGGAGTATCTCCAGGAGCGCTCCGAAGCCGACGATCCCGAGCAGCCCGAGCAGGGCCGGAGAGTCTCCGGCCCTGCGCAGGGTGAGTGGTGACGTCGTCACTGGACCAGTTTCGCCGTGTCGGCCGGGGCCGTGAGCAGGCCTTCCTGGACGAGAATGCTGCTCAGCGTGTCGAGCGACGCCTTGTCGATCTCGGTCGAGTACCCCGGGAGGGTCATCGCCGCGGCGGCCTCCGCCTTGATCGTCGTGTAGGTGGTGACGATCTGCCGCACCTCGTCGGGGTGGGCGGCGGCGTAGGTCAGCGACTCCTTCATGGCGGCGGTGAAGCGCTTGGCCAGGTCGGCCTTCTCACCGAGCAGCTGAGTCGAGGTGAAGTAGGCCGAGATCTGCAGGTTGGGGCTGACGGCGGCGAACGAGCCGATCGTCTTCCAGCCCTTGGCCTTGGCCGCGGCCAGGAACGGCTCGACCACGAAGATCGCCTGCACCCGGTTGGCGTCGAGCGCGGCCGACATGTCGGGGAACGGGATCTCGACGAACTTGACCTTCGACGGGTCGCCGCCGTCCTTGCGGACGAGGTCCTTCACCGAGGTGTCCACAATGTTCTTCAGGGTGTTGCTGGCGACCGTCTTGCCCTCGAGGTCCTTCGGGCGGGTGATCGCCGGGTCCTTGACGACCAGGCCGCTGAAGTCCTTGGCCGGGTCGGCGGTGGCGTTGTTGCCGTTGGCGACCGCCTTGATCGGCACGTTCTTGGACTGGCCGAGCATCAGCGAGACCACGTTGCTGAAACCGAACTGGTACTGCCCGCTGACCACGGCCGGCACGATCGCCGCGCCACCCTGGGCCTGCTCCAGCGTGAGGTCGATGTTCTGCTTCGTGAAGAAGCCCTTGGCTTTACCGAGGTAGATCGGTGCCACGTCAACGATCGGGATGACCCCGACCTTGACCTTGTCGGGACCGCTGGCCGCGGTGCCGGTGTCGGAAGAATCGTCGGAGCCGCCGCAGCCGGCCGCGCTTGCGACCAGGGCAGTAACGGCAAACAACGCGATGAGTCGTGTTCTCAGCATGGTTCTCAGCAACCTCTACGTCATTGGAACCGGACCGGATGTTTCCGTTGGTCGGAATTGACTGGTACTGAGCGCGAGGACGAAGGATCTACAGTTACGTAGACCTATGTCCCGTCCCGAAGGCGCAGTGTGTCCCGAGCCACTTGCAGGAACGCTAGAGCCTCGGTTACAGGATTGTCAACGATTTTGCCCCGCGTTAGCAGAGCTGTTGCAAAGCGCCAGATGGCAGGCGTCATCGACCCTAGAACAGATTGTTAACAATCATGCCGACAGGTCGCGGAGCCAGTCTCGGCTGGCCCTCGTGACACGGGGCGGCACCCCCAGGTCGCCGAGCAGGCGCTCGGCCGCCTCCATCTCGTGGATACGGCGTACGGCGTGCGTCTTCGAGCCGCTGAGCAGGCGTTCCAGGGTCGCCGCGTCCGCCTTGACCAGCTCTTCGGTGATGTTCCCGCGCAGCCAGTCGGACAGGCCGGCGGCGTCGGCCGCGGCGGTTGCCTCCAGCACGGCCGCGGCCAGTCCCTTGTAGAACACGCTGCGCAGCAGTTTGCGGGTGGCGGCCGCGCCGACCGGGCCGTCCAGCACGGTGACCCGCGCTCCGAACGGGGTGATCGCCTCGGCGAAGGCGGCAGCGGCCGGGCCGCTCGCGGTCATCGGGACGCGCAGGCCGTGACCGGGCACCGGGGCCATCATCGCCACGTCGACCAGCCGGAGGTCGCCGGCCGGCCCGACCAGGGCTTCCTTCTCGCCCGGCGAAGCGGTGTTGAGGTCGGCCCAGATCGTGCCCGGCTCGCAGCCGGGCCGGCCTTCGGCCAGCGCAAACGGGGCATCGGCGGCGCTGTTGAGGCTGAGCACCAGGTCGGCGCCGGCACAGGCCTCGGCGGCGCTCGGCAAATCGGTCACTCCCGGCGGTGCGGCCACCCGAGGGTCGTATCCGCGAACGTCCGCGCCGGCCGCCGCCAGGTCGGCCGAGATCAGGCCGCCGGCCTCGCCGAGTCCGAGCACCGCGATCCTCATCGCGCCTCCCCTGCGTCCATGTCGCGGAGTGCCTCGATGACGCTGGCGATGTGGGCCCGCATCGCGTCCTCGGCGGCCTTCGCGTCCCGTAACCGGATCGCCTCGATGATCCGCTCGTGCTGGGGCAGCGAGATCGCCGGCCGGCCGGGGTGCAGCGACAGCACGAACTGATGCCGCACCAGCTGGCCGCGCAGCGTCTCGATGATCCCGTCCGCGGTGCTGTGCCCGGCGATGCCGCGGATCAGGCCGTGCAGCCGCGAGTTCAGGTCGCTGTAGCGGCGGAACTCGCCGGCGCTGACCGCACGCCGCATCAGCAGCCCGATCTCGTCGAGCTCGCTGGCCTGCGCTTCGGTCACCCTGGCCGCCGCCCGCGCCGCGACCAGGCCCTCGAGCACCATGCGTACCTCGGTGATCTCGACGGCCTCGTCGATCGACACCTTGCGGACGTGCGCGCCCTTGTTGCGTTCGACCTTGACCAGGCCGTCGGCGGCGAGTTCCTGGATGGCCGCCCGCACGTTGAACCGGCTCACCCCGAGCCGCTCGCACAACTGGGCCTCGACCAGGCGCTCGCCCGGAAGGTATTCACCTTCGAGGATGGCGATGCGCAGTTTGTCGGTCGCGATGGTCTGGTCGGACATGCTTCCCCTAAGCGGCGAGCCGCGGGTAGACCCGGCGGGCATTGTGCTCGAAGACCCGAGCGCGATCTTCGTCCGACAAGCCCAACGCCTCGACGTAGCGGCGGGTGTCGTCGAAGTAGTGACCGGTGGTCGGGTCGATGCCGCGCACCGCGCCCACCATCTCCGAGCCGAACATCAGGTTGTCCAGGTCGATGACCTCGAACAACAGGTTGATGCCGGGCTGGTGGTAGACGCAGGTGTCGAAGAAGACGTTGCGCATGACGCTCTCGGCCAGCGGCGGCCGGTCCAGCATGTCGGCCAGCCCGCGGAAGCGACCCCAGTGATAAGGCACCGCGCCGCCGCCGTGCGGGATGATCATCCGCAGGTCGGGGAAGTCCTTGAACAGATCCGACTGCAGGAACTGCATGAACGCGGCGGTGTCGGCGTTCAGGTAGGCCGAGCCGGTGGCGTGGAAGTTCGGGTTGGTCACCGCCGACACGTGCACCATGGCCGGCACGTCCAGCTCGACCATCGCCTCGTAGAACGGGTACCAGCTGCGGTCGGTCAGCGGCGCCGAGTTCCAGTGGCCGCCGCTCGGGTCGGGATTCAAATTACAACCCACAAAACCGAGTTCGAGTACGCAGCGGCGCAGCTCGCCGATCGAGTTGGCGATCGGCACTCCCGGCGATTGCGGGAGCTGGCAGACCCCGGCGAAGTTGTCCGGGAAGAGCTGGGTGACCCGGTAGATCAGGTCGTTGCAGGCTTCCGCCCACTGCCGGCTGGTCGTCTCGTCGCCCTCGTGGTGGGCCATCGCCGAGGCCCGCGGCGAGAAGATGGTGAGGTCGACGCCCCGCTCACGCATCAACCGCAGCTGGCTGCCCTCGATCGACTCCCGGATCTCGTCATCGGAGATCACCGGATAGGCCGGCGCAGTCTCACTGGAGAGCTGAGCCTTCCGCCAGGCCGTGTGCGCTGCCGGCACGGTCGTGTAGTGCCCGTGGCAGTCGATGATCACAGGTGCGCCCCTTCGACGGGTGGAGTGCCATGGGTGTGGAACGAGTCGATCGTCTTGAGGCCCCAGGCCTGACCGCGAGCCCGCTCGGCCTCGGTCCAGTTCACCGGCTGCCAATCGGGGGCGATCACCAGGCGGGCGCCGGCGTTGCACAACTCGATGCGGTTGCCGCCCGGCTCGTACACGTACAGGAAGAAGGTTTGTTGAATGGCGTGTTTGTGCGGGCCGGTCTCGATGAAGACGCCCTGCTCGAGGGCGATGTCGGCGGCCTTGAGGATGTCCTCGCGGGTGTCCGTGGCGAACGCGATGTGGTGCAGCCGGCCGTTGGTGCCGGTGCGGTCCCGGGTGTAGACGGCGTCGTAGCCCTTGTTGGTGAACGTGGTCCAGCTGCCCGCGACGCTGCCGTCGTTCAGCACGATCTGCTCGGTCACCCGCGCACCGAGGGTGTCGCGCAGGTAGTCGCGGTTGGCCTCGACGTCGACACCCAGGTAGTTGATGTGATCGAGGCGGCGCACGCTGACCCCGCGGGCCGGAAAGGCCTGGGCCTGGTTCTTCAGGGCCGGCTTCAACTCGGGCGGAGCTTGGTACCAGCTGCTCTCGTAGTAGAGACCGAGCTCGTGGCCGTCCGGGTCGGTGAAGACGTAGGTCGGGCCGTAGCCGGGATCGCCGTCCTGCCAGCCGATGCCGCGCCCGGTCGCCGCGATCGCCTTGACCCGTGTGTCGAGTGCCTCGGGCGAGGCGGCGCGGAGATAGGTGCGGCCGACCCCCGAGGTCGCGTGCGCGGTGAGCTTGATGGTGACGTTCTCGTAGTCGTCCCAGGCCCGCAGGAAAACCGAGTCGCCGGCCTCGCCGTTCGGGGTCAGGCCGAGATAGTTCGTGAAGAACGCGACGCTCTCGTCGAGGACGGGGGTGCGGATCTCAATGTGCGCCAGATGCGCGATCTCATGCAGCACTACTTCTCCCGGGGGAATGCGACACCGTCGAAGAGCTTGCGGGCAGTACGCACCACGCCGGACCGGACCACCGCGCCGCCGTCCACGACCACGTCCACCAGCAGGTGTCCGGTCGGGTGCTCGACGTCGATCCGGGAGGTCGGCCAGTCGGTGGTGAGCTCGTGCCCGACCGCGCCGGGCAGCAGCATGCCGGTGACCACGCTGATCGCGGCCAGCACGCCGACCGAGGTGTGCGGCTGCACCGGGATGAACGACCGGGTCGACAGCTGACCGCCGTCCCGGGGCGGCGCCAGCAGGACGGTCTTGGGCACCGAGGTGCCGGCCGGGTCGCCGAGGCCCATCAGCTGGCCGGCCTTGCGGCGGAAGGCGTCGATCCGGTCCAGCAGCGGCTGATCTTTACTTAATTCCACGTGCGATTCGTACCCGGTCAGGCCGAACGACTCGGCCAGCGCGAGGACCACCGGCATGCCGTTGTCGACGCAGGTCACGTCGATGCCGTCGATCGTGTCGCGGACCTGACCGGTCGGCAGCAGGCTGCCGGTCGCCGAGCCCTCGGTGTCGGTGAAACCGAGGATCACCGGGGACGCGGTGCCGGGCACCCCGGAGATGGCGACGCCGCCCCGGTATTCGACGCGACCCTGGGGGGTGGCGAAGGTAGCGACGGCGACACTGTCCGAATTGACCATTCGGATCCGTACGGACGTCTCGTCCCCGGAAACCGGCACCAGGCCGCGTTCGACCGCGAACGGGCCGACCCCGGCCAGGATGTTTCCGCAGTTCTGCCGGTCGCTGACGGTCGGCTCGTCGACGCCGAGCTGCAGAAACAGGTAGTCGATGTCGGCGCTCGGGTGCTCCGATCGGGAGATCACGGCGACCTTGCTGGTCAGCGAGGTGGAACCGCCCAGCCCGTCGATCTGGCGTGGATCGGGCGTGCCCATCAGGCGCAGCAGCAGATCGTCGCGCTCTTCTACTCCGGCGGGCAGATCGGCGGCCTCGAAGAACAGGCCGCGCGAGGTGCCGCCACGCAGCATCATGCATCGAACGCCGGTGCTGTCGTAATCAGTCACCTTTGACGTACTCCTCATAGGAGACGTACTCGATGCCCAGCTCCGGCAGCCGCTGGCGCAGGCCGTAGCGGTCAAGACCGAGCTCGCCCGCGGCGAACGCGGCCCGGGTCGCCGCCTCCTTGTCGAGGCGGGCCTTCGCGGCGGTCAGCGCGCGCGGCACGTCGGCGCGAGGCACCAGGGTGACGCCGTCGTCGTCGCCGAGAATCACATCACCCGGGTGGATGGTCTGGCCGCCGAGCACGATCGGCACGTTCACCGCGCCGGCGGTCGCCTTCACCGAACCCTGCGCGCTGATCGCGCGAGACCACACCGGAAAACCCATTTCCCGAAGATCAGCCACATCGCGTACGCCGCTGGCCAGCACCGCGCCCCGGACTCCGCGTTGCCGTAGCGCCCCGGCGAAAAGCTCGCCGAACAGGCCGTCGGTGGACGGCGAGTTGGTCGCCACCACCAGCACGTCGCCGGGCCGGCACTGCTCGACCGCCACGTGGATCATCAGGTTGTCGCCGGGCCAGCAGACCACCGTCACCGCGGTGCCGCCCATCTTGGCGCCGGTCCAGGCCGGGCGGAACTCGGGGCCGAGATAGCCGACCCGGCCGAGGGCTTCGTGCACGGTGGCCACGCCGTATTCGCCCAGGGTCTCGGCCGAATTGATGTCCGCTCGCGGCGGATCGGTGACTACGACGGTCCTCATGCCGGCCTCCCCTTGGCTCTGCCCGCGGACCTCAGCCTAGGGCGCGGAGGCAGATTGTCAACAATCGAGGTGACAGGGTTCTGGAGTCGTTCCAGATGTCTGTCGGCCTTCATAATGATTGTTGACAATCATGGCCGCTATCTTGTCCTCAGGATGCGTCGCCTTCGAGTTAACTCGTTCGGGCGCTTTGTGCCGCGAACGGGGAGTGGATTCGGCGTCTGCGTCGACAATCCGGACAATATCCGCATGTTTCGCATCAGGTGGTGGCTCGCTCTGCCGGGCGCGCTGCTTCTCTCCGCCGGGTTGGTCCTCGCTCACCATGACTCGCTGGCCGCGCGCTCGACCGCGCTGCGGATCCCGCCGCCGGTCGGTGGCGTCCTCCCGAGCGCTCCGCCGTTTCCCGAGCCGGTGTCACCCCGGATCGGGATCGCCACGGCTCCGGTCAACGTCCGCTACTCGTTCGACGGCGGCATCGACAAGCCGATCACCGATGCGGAGGGCGGGCGGGAACTGCGACCCCTGGCCGAGAACGGGGGCGCGCTGAGACTCGTACCCCAAGGGTTGGGGTTGGCCGTTGCCTATCCGGACCGATGCACCCTGGCCAGCGAGGAGAATTGCCCGCGGGCAATTCTCGAAGGCTTTCGGGACGACAGCCTCAACCCAGGGACAAGGCCGATGGAGTACGGCGCTTCCGTGCTGATGACACGCGGGGACCTGGCCGATGGGGCGAACGTGGTGCAGAAGGGCTACTCGGTCGGCGGGGTCAGCCAGTACAAACTGCAGGTCGACCACCGACTGGGCCACCCGAGCTGCGTGATCGTCGGGCGGCGGGGCGGCATCTATCGGGCCGAGCCGTGGCTCGACGTCGCCGACGGGCGCTGGCACAGCCTGACCTGCACGCGGGCCGAGGGGCGGCTGACCATGTCGGTCGACGGCCAGCCGCGGGCGTCGGTGCGGGTGCCGGGCCGGGTCGCGATCGCCAATGCCGAGCCGTTGCGGATCGGCGGAAAAGGGCCGGCCGAGGGCAACGACCAGTTCGCCGGCGAGATCGACAACGTCTTCGTCAGCATCAGCGGTTGACCTGGACTACCCCGTTCGGGGCTAGATGTGGGTCAAAATGGACTAAACGGGTATAACGGTGCCATGAATCTGCAGAGTATTGCAGCGCGGCGGTTCGCAGCAGTCGCGCTGACGATGGTCTCCACGGCCGGGTTGGCGGTCCAGGCTTCCCCCGCCATGGCCGCCTCCCACCGGCCGTGCGCGGTCGAGAAGCACTTCAACCTCGCCGGGGTGGAGAAGGTCGGCACCGCGACGGCCACCATCGGTGCCGACGGGGTCAAGCTGACCACCTCGCGGACGGTCGACACCGACAAGGTGTCGTGGAAGAGCAAGTTCCTTCTTCCGGTGCCGGCCGACTCGGTCAACGAGATGAACTACGAGACGGTGAAGCTCGACAGCTACGTCGACGACACCAACCAGACTGTCAACAACGCCGCTCTTCCGTCGTACCACATCTACGTGCGGACCCGGGCCGGCGCCGAAGCCACGCTGATCTACGAGCCCTACTACAACCTGCCGGCGAACCCGCAGCGCAATGTCCGCACCGAGTGGGACGTGACGACCGGCAAGCTCTGGACGTCGGCCACCACGCTCACCGGCGTCACCGGTATCGGCGGCGGCAGTTACGCGACCAACAAGACACTTGCCCAGATCATCGCCACCAACCCGGGGCTGGCCGTCACCGGCATCGGCTGGGGCCTTGGCACCTACAACCGCGGCGTCGTGGCCATCATGGACGACCAGCGCTTCGCCACCAAGCTGACCTGCACCGATCACCAGTGGTCGACCGGCTTCAGCACCGGCATCTTCTGGCCGGGCTGGCTGTTCTGACGTAATTTGCCCGGAGGGTCGCCCTGCCCTCCGGGCATTTCACAGCTGACTGATCCGGACCATGTTGCCGGCCGGGTCGCGGAAGGCACAGTCGCGGACGCCGTACGGCTGGTCCATCGGTTCCTGAACCACCTCGGCGCCGGTTGCCTGGATGCGGTCGAACGTGCCGGACAGATCCTCGGTGGCCAGCACGATGCCCGCGTAGCTGCCCTTCGCCATCATCTCGGCGATCGTGCGCCGCTCGGCGTCGGTGATGCCCGGGTCGGCGGCCGGCGGGTTCAGCACGATCGAGGTCTGCGGCTGATCCTTCGGACCGATCGTGATCCAGCGCATGTCGCCGTAGCCGACATCGTTGCGCACCTCGAAACCGAGCGCGTCGCGATAGAAGGCCAGCGACCTCTCCGGGTCGTCGGCCGGCAGGAACGTCTGGTGGATGCGAATGCTCATGCTGGTCACGTTAGGTGCCGCGAAGCCGGACTGCTTCTCGATTCCTGACCGGGCGGGTCACCTGCTTGGCGACGCAGGCCGGGATGCCGGCCGCGTCCTCGGCGGCCAGCCGGCGGTAGACGCTCGGTGACATGCCGACGAGCTCGGAAAAACGCGTGCTGAAGGTGCCCAGCGACGAACAACCCACGGTGAAACAGACGTCGGTGACCGACAGGTCACCGCGGCGCAGCAGGGCCATGGCCCGCTCGATCCGGCGGGTCATCAGATAGCTGTACGGAGATTCGCCGTAGGCGGCCCGGAACTCCCGGCTCAGATGTCCCGCCGACATGTGCACGCCACGGGCGAGCGCCTCCACGTCCAGCGGTTGCGCGTAGTCCCGGTCGATCCGGTCGCGCACCCGGCGCAGCAGCGCGAGCTCCTTGAGCCGCGCGTCGGTTCTGCCAGTCACGCCCTACAGCCTGCCCTGTCCGCGGTGCCGCTGCCCAGCCCTTCGTTTAGCCTCTTGGTGTGACGACGATCGGTGCGCTGCGTGCGGTGGTTCTCGACGCACCCGACATCCGGCGGCTGGCCGACTTCTATCTCGCCCTCGGCGGATGGACCGAGCGGCACGCCGACGACGACTGGATCGCGCTGGGGACCGACGACGGGTGGAAGATTGCCGTCCAGCTCAGCCCCGATCATGTGGCGCCGCGGTGGCCCGATCCGGCGTACCCCCAGCAGGCGCACCTCGACCTGCGCGTGCCCGACCTGGCTTTTTATCTGGCGAAGGCGGTCGAACTCGGCGCCGAGCCGCTGCGCGAGAACGAGTCCTGGTACACGCTTGCCGATCCGGCCGGGCATCCGTTTGACCTGTGCCGGTCCGCGGACCCTTACCTGAGCGTGATGCTCGACTGCCCTGATGCCAAACAGCTGAGCGCGTTCTACGCGGAACTCCTCGGCAAGCCCGTCACCTACGAGGGCGACGGCATGGCGATGATCGGCGAACAGGCGACCCAGCCGCTCATGTTCCAGCAGGTCACCGACTACGTGGCGCCGCGCTGGCCGGACCCGGCGTACCCGCAGCAGTTCCACCTCGACGTCACGGTCGACGACATCGAGGCGGCCGAGGCGGCGGCGCTGAAGCTCGGCGCCACCGCGCTGCCGTTCGACGGCGACAACTGGCGGGTCTACACCGACCCGGCCGGCAAGCCGTTCTGCCTCTGCTGGGACTAATTAACCTGCATGCGTTCGGAGAGTGCCCGCAGCTCGGTGCCGCCGGCCTGGCGGCGGGACCGCTCGAGCAGAACCCGGATGGCCTCCGCGAGCTCGACCGAGGTGCGCACGTGCTGCGGCGCGATCCGCTCGGCGACCAGCAGGAAGCGGATAGCCTCCCGGTCCTGCCCGCCGATCCGGGTCAGGGCGCGGGCGGTGTCGGCGTAGTAGAAGACCTGCCGTACGCCGGCCGGGATCGCCGCCGGATCGGTCCGCCGGGCGATCTCCACCACCAGCGCCGGATCGCCGTCGTCGACCTCGATGCTCATCCGCCAGATGTCCACATTGGTGGGACCGAAGAACAGACCCATCGTGTTGGTCTCGCCGGTGCGGCGGGCCAGCGTGGCCGCCTCGGTCAGCCAGTCGCGGCTGTCGTCGAGCCGACGGCGGCACCGACTGGCCAGCGCGGCCGTCAGGTGTAGCTGGCCGAGAACCTCCGGCCCGCCCGGCCGGCCCAGGTGTCGGCCCAGATCACCGGCGGCCCGCTCGGCGAGCGTCTGTCCCCGTTGATACGACCCGCAGGCGATGGCCGCGCCGGCCAGGGCGTACGCCGCGTATCCCCGCAGCAGCGGGTCATCGGCCGCATCGGCCGCGTCGCGGCAGCGTTCCGCGGCCAGCCAGGCATCCGAGGGATGGCCGAGGCTGCGCAGCACCGAGGAGGCGATGTGGGTCGCGTCGCAGAGCAGCCGCAGGGCTTCCGGGTGATCCGGCCCGGCCGTCTCGGTGTGCAGGTCACGCAGCAGATCCGGAAGCAGCCGAGCCGCTCCGGCGTAGTCGCAGGCGGCATGTAGGGTGTCGGCGAGCGCGACGGTGCGGCCGAGCTCGGCCACCGGCGGAGCGTCCCCGGCCGGCGGTTCGGTCAGGTCGATGTCGATCAGGGCCCGACGCAGCCCAAGCACCGCGGCGTGCGCCGCCGCGGTGGCCCGGTCCGGCGCCGGCACGCCGGTCCCAGCCAGGTCCGAGGGCGCACACTCGAGCGCACCGGCGATATCGGCCAGCATGAACCGGTTGTCGGCCGCCTGAAGCCCCCGTTCAATCCGACTCCAGGTGGCATGCGAAACCCCAGCCCGGCTGGCCGCAAACCGAACACTCCACCCCCGAAGCAGCCGCCGAGCCCGAATCCGCTCCCCAACCACCGGGTCAGCGCTCCGTCGTGGACTCATCCCCAGACGCTAACCCCGCCACCCCAAGCCGTGGTCCATCCCTGTACCACCACGGCTTGGCAAGGTCCTCAACCCTGCTTTTGGGCATCGTGAACAGGCGAAGGCCCGGAGCATCATGTTTGCTCCGGGCCTTCCCCTCGACCACGAGCCGGTGTCGGCCGACTGCGCTATCACCCGAACCATACCGCTCCCGCTACTTACACGTCCATAGACGTCTACACAGGTACAACGACGGCTGGGGGCGTGATTGGTCGTCTAATGTCCGAATTATGATCGATCCAGAAGGCATGCTGCCGGTGTATGTGCAGGTAGCAGACGTAATCGCCGCCCGAATCGAGCGCGGTGACTTGGTGCCCAACCGGCCGATCCCCAGCGAAACCGCGCTGGTCCAAGAGTTCGGAGTCGCCCGCGGCACCGCCCGCCACGCCGTCGAGGTTCTCCGCGAGCGCGGCCTGGTCGCAACCATCCCCGGGCGAGGAACGTTCGTACTTCCTCCGAAGTGAGGGCAAGGCTGAACAGCCCGCCCGACCAGCACGGGCAAAACCTCACGCGGTTGATCACCACGTCTCCCTGGTTCCCCAGACGGGGACATCTATGGCTGGCTGGCACGGACGCTCGAACGGCCATAGCCTGTCGGCCGTGCCTGAGCATGCTGAACTCACCACCCAAGAGGCGGCCGAGCTTCTGAATGTGTCAACGCCCTATCTAGTCGACCTCCTGGACTCTGGTGAGATCGAGTTCCGCAAGGTCGGTGCGCATCAACGGGTGATGGCCGATTCACTGCTGGAGTACAAGAATCGGGATGACCTGAATCGCCGCACAGCGGCTGACGAGCTAGGACAACTGGCGCAGGACACGGATCCAAACTGACACCGCGACCGTGGGGTCTGATGGCTCGAGGAAGCCGGACCCCTCGCTGACCGCGACATGCCGCACCGTGGGGGTCTGAGGGCTCGGCCCCCCAGAATCGGATTCGTCCGCGGCGCAGCTCGCCACGCCGTCGAGGTTCTGCGCGAGCGCGGCCTGGTCACAACCATCCCCGGGCGAGGAACGTTCGTACTTCCTCCGAAGTGAGGGCCAAGGCTGTTCGACTGTGGATGGTCACTCCCGCCGAACTTTGCAGAGCCCCTAGGATGCTGTCGCCATCTATGTCGGGGGATTGTTCGATGTCTCGCAAAGTCTGGTCGGCCCTCCTTCTCTCGGCCGCCACCACCGTTGCGGTTACGGCCGTTGCCGGCCCTGCCTCGGCGGCGAGCTACGGGTGGGTGACCGCGGGCGCCTCCACGATCTCGTTCACGGCCGACTACAAGGTCAAGAACAAGGTCGTGATCACGCGTTCCGGGCGGACCGTCACGATCGACGATCGGGTGGCCGTCAAGCCCGGCAAGAACTGCAAGCAGGTCAAGGGCGACAAGACCCGGGTCCGGTGTACGACCACGAAGACACCCGCCAAGGTGTTCGTCAAGGTCTACGACCGGGACGACTCGGTAGTCAACAACACTGACCTCAAGCTGGAGGCGTACGGCGGGCCGGGCAACGACACGCTCGTCGGCGGGCCGAAGGCCGATGTCCTGCACGGCGAGGATCTCTGCGATACGTCAGCCGGCAACGACAAGATCTACGGCAACGGCGGCAACGACCTCATCTACGCCGGTGACGGGTCCGACTATGTCAACGCGGGTGACGGCAACGACATGGTCCTCGGCGACAGCGACTGCGTCACCGAGCCCGACCGCGCCGGCAACGACGTGATCCGCGGCGGCAACGGCAACGATGACCTCTTCGCCGACAACGGCAACGACCAGCTGTACGGCGACGCCGGCAACGACTTCCTGCGCGGCTGGTACGGCGCGGACCGCATCGAGGGTGGCGCCGGCAACGACCAGTTGCACGGCGACCCCGACGACCGCAAGGTCTACCCCGACGTGCTGCTAGGCGGCCCCGGCCAGGACCTGGTCGAGTACCAGCTCTACAAGAAGCCCCTGACGGTCTCCTTGAACGGCGTTTCCCGCGACGACGGCGTAGCCGGCGAGTACGACACCGTCGGAGCCGACGTCGAACTGCTAAACGGCGGCGCAGGCAACGACCGCCTGATCGGCAACGCGTCAGCCAACGAGATCAACGGCTTCAACGGCAACGACGCCATCCTCGGCGGCCCCGGCAACGACAGCCTGTACGGCGGAGACGGCAACAACGACCTATACGGCGAGGCCGGTGACGACGCCCTATACGCCTACTACGGCACAAGCCACCTAGACGGCGGCGAAAACAACGACGTATGCAGCGCCGCATACGACAAAGTCACCCTAACCGCGTGCGAGACGTTCCAGCCCTGGTAACCGCCCGCCCCGGGCCCCCGGGCCCGCGGGGGGTAAAGGGAGCCGGACCCTCGCTGACCGCAACGTGCCGCACCGTGGGGGTCTGGGGGCTCGGCCCCCAGGTAGATATGCGAAGAGGCCCCGGTCCGCGCTTCCCGCGGACAGGGGCCTCCCGACTCTGAGCGGGTGACGGGAATCGAACCCGCACTGTCAGCTTGGGAAGCTGATGTTCTGCCATTGAACTACACCCGCGTAGCGGGATCACTGTACCTGATGGAGGCGGGGTGTGGCGGTAGTGGCTCGGGTCAACCGGCGTAGGCCAGGGGGCGGGATAACTCGGCCTTCCACGTGCGGGATATCGGGGCTACTGCGGCCGGCGTTGCCGCTAGGGGGATGGCGCCGGCTGGGCCGTGGCGGCGGAGGGTTGCCGTCTCCACGTGCATCTCGTAGAGGTGCCAGTCGACTCCGAGAGACGCCCGCAGGGCCTCGGACAGCTTGGCTGTCACCAGCGGGTCTTTGACTCGGGTGGCTGTGCCCGTCAGGTAGGCCTCGTCGTCGCACTCCTCTGGGGGGAACGAGTGCAGGGCGTAGCGGCCGTCTCGGGCCAGATCTCCCCGTTTGGGTGACGCGACTATGAAGCAATACAGGCCCTCGGCCGTGAAAACCGGGGAGACGGGATGCAACCTGGGGGCGCCGTCGGCGCGGATGGTCGCCAGGTAGGCGAGTCCGGGGCCGTACTGCTCGAACAGGGCGCGGATGGCTGCCGCCAGCGTGGGGTCGGCGGAGGTGAAGTCGGACCAGGAAGCCATGGGGAGTATCTTATCGAACACCTGTTCGACACGCCCAGCTAAACACGCCGAATCAGCAGGTCGGTATGGTGTCCCGATGCTGCTCTCCGACCGTGACCTCGTCTCTGAGATCAAGTCGGGCGATCTCGCCCTGGAGCCGTTCGACCCGGCGCTCATGCAACCGTCCAGCATCGACGTGCGGCTCGATCGATTCTTCCGGGTGTTCAACAACCACCTCTACACCCACATCGACCCGGCCGAGCAGCAGGACGACCTCACCGCGGAGGTGGAGGTCGGCGACGGGGAACCGTTCGTGCTGCACCCGGGGGAGTTCGTGCTTGCCTCCACGCTTGAGGTGATCACCTTGGGTGACCAGCTCGCGGGGCGGCTCGAGGGTAAGAGCTCGCTCGGGCGCCTCGGGCTTCTGACCCACTCGACGGCCGGCTTCATCGACCCGGGCTTTTCCGGGCACGTCACGCTGGAGCTGTCCAACGTGGCCAATCTGCCGATCAAGCTGTGGCCGGGCATGAAGATCGGGCAACTGTGCATCTTCCGGCTGTCCAGCCCGGCCGAGCACCCCTACGGCTCGTCCATCTACGGCTCGCGCTACCAGGGACAACGCGGCCCGACGCCGTCTCGCTCGGCGCAAAATTTCCGGGTCTGGCCAACGGCCTGAAATGGCCGACCCGGAAACTGCCAAATACCTAAGCAAAACCCGCATGGCGTACGACGTGGTAGCCGACGACTATCACGTCGTTCTGCGGGATGAACTTGCCGAATCCACCTGGGAGCGCGCGGTGCTCGGTGGGTTCGCCGAGGTGGTGGACGGGCCGGTGGCCGACGTCGGCTGCGGTCCGGGACGGATCACCGGCCATCTCGCCAAGCTCGACCTCGACATGCAGGGCATCGACCTGTCCCCGCAGATGATCGAGGTGGCGCGAAAAAACTATCCGGCCATCCCGTTCAGCGTCGGCTCCCTGCTCGAACTCGATCTGCCCGACAACGGCCTGGGCGGCCTGGTCGCCTGGTATTCGCTGGTACACACCCCGCCCCAGCTGCTGCCGACGGCGTTCGCCGAGTTCTTCCGGGTGCTGCGCCCGGGCGGCCGGGTACTCCTGGGTTTCAAGGCCGCCGAGGCCGGCCCGGAGAAACGCGCGCTCACCAAGGGGTACGGGCACGAGATCGACCTGGACGTCTACTGGCTTCCGCCGCAGTTGGTGGCCGACCTGCTGAGCGCGGCCGGGTTCACCGAGTCGATGCGGATGGTGCGGGCGGCCGAGCGCTACGAGGGCCAGCCCCAGGCGTACCTCATGGGGTTGAAACCGGAGCGCTAAGCGCGACGGACCCGCAGACCGTGCCCAGCGGCGGCGCCGAGGACCTGGTCGATCTGAGCCCGGGTGAGGGTGCTGGTGGGGATCGGCAGGAACCGGGTGCGGGTGCGGCCGAAGATCAGCTGGCCGGGCGCTTCCTCGACCGAGCGGAAGGCGTTCCAGGTGTACGAGTGCCGGCTGGCGAGGCTGGAATGCGCGACGCCGCCCTCGGTGATCTCGTAGGTGGTCAGGTCGCTGTCGGCGAGTGCCTCGCGCGTGCCCGCGTTGATGAGCAGCATCGGGATGCCGACCGCGATGAGCGCACCGACCAGCACCAGCGTGAGGTAGCTGCCGCCGACGACGATCTGGAGCAGCAGCGCCAGGGCGATCGAGGCCCAGCCCAGCCCGCGCGCGGTCAGCACGAACGGCCGCAGGCCACGGCGGACCGCCGTGGCGATGAGCCGGGCATCCGGCTGAGCAGTGATCCGCAGGAACATTACCAAAATGTAACTTTTCGGCACCTTGCTCAGCTATGGGCTGGTCGGCGAACGAAAAATGCCGAGACAGAACCTCAGATCGTACGATTGCCCGGCGCAGGGAGCGCAGGAAAGGGGCGTCACCCGTGTACGTGATGATTTCGAAGTATCTGGTGTCGCTCGAGGAGGTCGATAAGGCCCGCGACGAGCATCTGGCCTTTCTGGACGGTTTGGTCAAAAGCGGCAAGCTGGTGATCGCCGGCCGGCAGAACCCGCCGGTGGGCGGTCTCGTGATGATCGAGGCGGAGACCGAGGACGAGGCGCGGGCGCTGATGGCCGACGACCCGTACGTTCAGCGCGGCCTCGCCGAGTACACGGCTACCGGGTTCCGGCCCAGCCTGGGCAAGCTGGCCTAGAGGTCGGCACCTCTCAGTAGTCCGCGAATGGTCAGCTCCGTCGCCACTGCGGGCGGGCACTCGTCGACGATCACGGCGGCCCCCACGTAGGTGTCGCCCAGCAGCGAGCGCAGGGCCCGCACCTGGGCCCCGGTGGCCGCCCAGTCGTCGACCACGAGCACCCGGTCGGTGGGTTTGACCAGCCCCTCGCGTACGCCCAGAAGTTGCTTTTCACCGCGATGATCGCTGGGCACCTCGGCCCAGCGCATCGGCTCGGCGATGGGCCGGCGCACGCCGGCCCGGTAGGCCTCCACGAAGCCGGCGCCGAGCGCTCGCGCGACAAGCGGTCCGAGCAGGAAACCGGTGACCTCGGGGGAGACGACGACGGTGGGCGAGGAGTCCCGGAACAGTGCGCCGAGGGCGTCCCCGAGGCTGGAAATGATCAGTGGATCCCGCCACCAGCCGGAGCGGTTGCTGACCAGATATCCGGTGCCGTCGCCGGGGTCGGTCCAGCCGAATGCGGACCGGAGGCGATCACCTAGATCGTCTGTCATCGGGACATCCTGCCACCAACTTCGGGGGCCGACCGGCCAACACCTGAGTAACGGGTGGTCAGAACCGAGTCAGACTACGCGTCAAGTTGATGCAGTGACTCGCTCTGATCGGGCATGCTGTTCGGCGTAACCATGCCTACTCTTCCGCCGGGCCGCCGCCCGCTCAGCCCAGGATCCCGCGCCGGTCTCGGCGCGGCCCTCGTGCTGCTCGCTGTCGTGTCCGCCGTGGAGCTCGCCGACGGGCCGCAGGCCCACTTCGTCGGACTGCTCGCGGCCGTTCCGTTCCTCGCCGCCGTCTTCGCCTTCTGGCAGACCGTGCTGGCGACCGGGGTGCTCGCCACCGTCGTCGGGGCGATCTTCGTGGGGGCGGACAGCCCGCAGGGGATGGCCGGGCCGGTCACCATCGCCGGCATCATGCTGGCCACCGGCATCGCGGCGGCCGTGGCCACGATCCGGCAGCGGCAGGCCGACCGGATCGTCGAGCTGCAGAAACTCGCGGCGGTGGCCCAGCAGGCCGTGCTGCGCGACGTGGGCCCGCAGGTGGGCGCGCTCGCGGTGGCCGGGCGGTACATCTCGGCGACCGCGGCCGCCGACATCGGCGGCGACCTGTACGAAGCGCTGGACACGCCGTACGGGGTGCGGATCATCATCGGGGACGTGCGCGGCAAGGGGCTGGACGCGGTCCGGCTGGCCAGCATCGTGCTCGGGTCCTACCGGCACGTGGCCTACGAGCGGGCCGACTTGAAGACGATGGTGGCCGACCTGGACCGGGCGGTGGCCCGCAGTGTCGGCGACGAGGACTTCGTGACGGCCGCGCTGGTCGAGGAGCGGGGCGGCACGCTCACCATCGTCAACTGTGGACATCCGGCGCCGTTGCTGCTGCGACGCGGCCAGGTCATTCCGCTGGAGCCGCCGTCGCCGGCGCCGCCGCTGGGCTTCATGCCGGAGGTCAAGGTGCGGGTGGAGCGGCTCGAGCCGGGCGACCGGCTGCTGCTCTTCACCGATGGGCTGGGGGAGGCACGCCGGGAGGGGGAGTTCTTCCCGACGGCCGATCGGGCGTGGCGACTACTCGGCCACGGCACGGTGGGAGACGGGCTGGCGTCGCTGGAGGCCGCGCTGGTCGACTGGGTGCACGGACGCCTCGAGGACGACATCGCCCTGGTGCTGCTGGAATATGCGGGCCCTGACGACGGCCCGACCGTGCCCATGCCTAGCTGGGAGGTCGGTGCCGCCGGCAGTTAAGCTGCGGCGGTTTCCGCCTCGGCGGTGGCTTTGTCGGCCACCGGGGCGGCTGTCGCCGGCACGGACTCCGGCCTGCGGTGCCGTCCGGTGTAGTGGCGTGGCTGGTCCGCCTGACGGGGCTCAGGAATCAGGTTCTTGATTGCGGCGAACATGGTGTCCCCCTGTATGTCTTGCACCGAAGACGCTGTTATCGATGCAACGAGCCACGAGACGCCTCGATACGTGGTGGGGACCTTTCTGGCCGAACGGCTGTCCCGCCGCCCACCCGATCGGCCGGACTGAATGTGCGATCCGCCGGTTGGTCACAGAACCACTTGCGGCTTGTCGCCTCCTACCGATGGGTAATACAGTGGGAGTTACTGACGGGTAACTCGCGTTTTCACTCGCGTCGTTCGGAGAGCGGGGCCAGCAACATGACCCATTACAAGAGCAACCTTCGGGACCTCCAGTTCAATCTGTTCGAGGTCTTCGGGGCTGATCGGGCGTTCGGCCAGGCGCCGTTCGACGAGATCGACGCGGAGACCGCGCGCGACGTCCTCGCTGAGGTGAACCGCCTCGCGACCGAGGACCTGGCGGCGAGCTACATCGACGCCGACCGCAATCCGCCGGTTTTCGACCCGGCGACGCACACGGCACCGCTGCCGGAGTCGTTCAAGAAGTCCTTCGAGCAGTGGATGGCCGCCGAGTTCTGGCGCCTCGACCTGCCCGGTTCGCTGGGCGGCACGCTGGCGCCGCGGGCGATGTGGTGGTCGCTGGCCGAGATGGTGCTGGGCGCCAATGCCCCGGTCTGGATGTATTCGTCCGGCCCCTCCTTCGCGCATGTCGTGGAGCAGGAGGGCACCGAGGACCAGAAGAAGTGGGCCAAGCTCTTCGTCGAGAAGCAGTGGGGCTCGACCATGGTGCTCACCGAGCCGGACGCCGGCTCGGACGTGGGCGCCGGCCGCGCCAAGGCGATCGCGCAGCCCGACGGCTCCTGGCACATCGAGGGCGTCAAGCGCTTCATCACCTCGGGTGAGCACGACCTGACCGACAACATCATCCACTACGTGCTGGCCCGCCCGGTCGGCGTCGAGGGTGCCGGCGGCCCGGGCACCAAGGGCCTGTCGCTGTTCATCGTGCCGAAGTACCACTTCGACGCGGAGACCGGCGAGCTCGGCGAGCGCAACGGCGTCTACGCCACCAACGTCGAGCACAAGATGGGCCTCAAGGTCTCGAACACCTGCGAGATGACCTTCGGCGAGCACGGCACCCCGGCCAAGGGCTGGCTGCTGGGCGAGGTGCACGCGGGCATCCGGCAGATGTTCATGATCATTGAGTACGCCCGGATGATGGTCGGCACGAAGGCGATCGCGACCCTGTCGACGGGTTACCTGAACGCCCTGGAGTACGCCAAGAACCGCGTTCAGGGTGCCGACCTGGTGCAGAACGACGACAAGGCCGCGCCGCGGGTCACGATCACCCACCACCCCGACGTACGCCGCTCGCTGATGCTGCAGAAGTCGTACTCCGAGGCGCTGCGGGCCCTGGTGGTCTACACCGGCACCTGGCAGGACAAGATCGCCATCGCCGAGGCGGCCGGCGACACCGCCACGGCCAAGGCCGCCAGCAAGGTCAACGACCTGCTGCTTCCGCTGGTCAAGGGCGTCGGTTCGGAGCGGGCGTACGAATTGCTCGGGCACGAGTCGCTGCAGACCTTCGGCGGCTCCGGCTTCCTGCAGGACTACCCGCTCGAGCAGTACGTGCGGGACGCGAAGATCGACACCCTGTACGAGGGCACGACCGCGATCCAGAGCCTCGACCTGATCTTCCGCAAGATCGTGAAGAACCAGGGCCAGGCGCTCGCCGTCATCGCCGGTGAGATGCAGGAGTTCGTCACGAGCGAGGCCGGCAACGGCCAGCTCAAGGAGGAGCGCCTCGGCCTCGGCAAGGCGCTCGGCGAGATGCAGCAGATCCTCGGCGCGACAATGGGCTGGCTGGCCTCGGTGCAGAACGGCGAGACCCGCGAGCTGTACAAGGTGGGTCTCAGCTCCCGCCGGGTCCTGCTCGCGCTGGGCGACGTCGTGCTGGCCTGGCTGCTGCTGCGCCAGGCCGAGGTGGCCCTGAAGGCGCTCGGTGGCGAGGTGTCGGCCGCCGACAAGAAGTTCTACGAGGGCAAGGTGGCGGCCGCGCGGTTCTTCGTTCGCGAGGTGCTGCCGCGCGTCGGCTCCGACCGCCGCATCATCGAGAACACCGTGCTGGACCTGATGGACCTGTCCGAGGACGTGTTCTGAGTTAGACCTTTTCCCACTCTCCTGAAAACGGCTGAGGCCGGCTCGGACAAGGACGTCCGGGCCGGCCTTCGTCGCGGTACCGGAAGTAGGCGCTCAGCCGCGGGCCGTGTGCCGCTCGGTCAGGGGCATCGAACCTGGTTCGGTGGCGGCCCACGGGCCGTCGGCGCGGTGCACGGCCAGCCCGGAGGTGCGCAGCTCGACCTGCCGGCCGTCCCACTGCTCGTCCGGAACCAGCAGGATGGACACCTCGGACACGGTCGGGTTGTGCCCGACCACGAGCACCGTGCGGACCGTGTCGGGCACCGTCTGGAGGAGATCGAACACCTCGGTGCGGCCGCCCTCGTAGAGGCTCTTCTCGTAGCGGACCTCGGCCGAGACCTGCCCGGTCTGGGCCTGCGCCAGCGCGATCGAGACACCCTGCCAGGTCTGCCGGGTGCGCGCGGCCGGCGAACAGAACACCAGGTCGGGGTGGATGCGCTCGTCGGCGAGCCAGGCCCCGGCGGCGTCCGCGTCGGTCTCCCCGCGGGTGGTCAGCTTCCGGTCGAAGTCGGGTTCTTCCCCGGGGGTCTCGGCCTTGGCGTGCCGGAGGATGACGAGGGTCCGTGCGCTCATGTGGACAGCTTGCCTGATTGAGATTCTCGACGCCTGGGTAACACACCGCTCAACGCATTGACCTCAGTGAGGATCAAGGAGAAGCGGCGATGGGCATCGGCGGAAGTATCTTCCTGCTGGCGGTGGGGGCGATCTTGGCGTTCGCCGTCAACGCTGACATCAGCGGGCTGGACATCAACATCATCGGATGGATCCTGATGGCCGCCGGGTTGGCCGGCCTGATCATCACCCTGTGGTTCTGGAACAGCCGCCGGCGCACGGTGGTCACCCGGCAGACGACCGCGCCGGTGGCCGGACCGGGCTATGCCGCGGAGGTCCGTGAGACCCGCCGCGACGACGTGCCGCCTCCGGGCTACTAGTAACTGACTCGCGACGCCGGTCGACCGCCTTTCCCCCTAGGCGGTTCGGCCGGCGTCGCGCATGTGTCACTACTTGACGGCGGCGGCGATGGCCGTGGCGAGCGGGGTCACCGGGCGGCCGAGCAGCGCCTCCAGGTCGGTGACCGGCACGAACAGCGCGCCCTTGGCGGCGGCCCGGTCCGAGTCGGCCAGGATCTCCGCGAACGGCGCGGGCACCCCGACGCCGACAAGCACCTCGGTGTACTTCTCCGGGGACAGGTCGGTGTAGGCGACCTCCTGGCCGGACTGGCGGGAGATCTCGGCGGCCAGGTCGGTCAGCGTGAACGGTTCCCCGCCCAGCTCGTACACCTTGCCCTCGTGCCCCTCGCCGACCAGGACCGACGCCGCGGCCTCGGCGAAGTCGGCGCGGGTCGCGGCGGAGATCTGGCCCTCGCCGGCCGCACCGACCAGGCCGTGCGCGAGCGCCTGCTCGACCGAGTAGTTCTCGATGTACCAGCCGTTGCGCAGCAGCACGTGCGGCAGGCCCGATTCGGCCAGCAGCTGCTCGGTGACCAGGTGCTCCTCGGCCAGCTTCATGTCGGTGGTGTCGGCCCGCGGAATGCTGGTGTACACGATCAGGCCGACGCCGGCGTTCTTGGCCGCGGTGATGATGTTGGTGTGCTGCGGGACGCGCTTGCCGGGCTCGCTGCCGGAGATGAACAGCACCTTGTCGGCGCCGGTGAAGGCGGCGGTGAGGGCGTCCACGTCGGCGTAGTCGACGTGCTTGGTGGTGATCCCCAGGTCGGCGATCTTGTCGAGCTGGCGGCCGAGACCGACGATGTCGGCGGCCGGTACGCCCTTGGCGAGCAGGGACTCGATGGCGAGACGGCCGAGGTGTCCGGTGGCACCGGTGACGACGATGGTCATTTTCTGATCTCCTTCTTGCGGTTGCCAGGCTCAACGTCGCAGCTCAGCGGTCACTTCCCAATAGATAGTGGGCACCTTGAAGTGCAGTACTCACCTGCGGGATAGTTAACAGCGTGGAGACCAGTGCGTACGCCAAAGACTGCCCGAGCCGGCAGATTCTGGACCGGATCGGTGACACCTGGAGCGTGCTCATCGTGGTGATGCTGGCCGACGGCTCGCACCGCTACACCGAGCTGGCCAACCGGATCCAGGGCGTCAGCCCGAAGATGCTCACCCAGACGCTGCGCGGCCTCGAGCGCGACGGACTGATCACCCGGACCGTACATCCGGTGGTGCCGCCGCGTGTCGACTATGCGCTAACCAGCCTGGGCCAGAGCCTTTACGGCCTGGTCGAGGGGCTGGAGAAGTGGGCCGAGGCGCACATCGAGGACGTGCAGGCGGCCCGGGACTCCTACGACGCGTACAGCGCGAAGTAGACCGCGATGTGGTGGCAGATCGCCGCCACCAGCGTGCAGGCGTGGAAGAACTCGTGGTGCCCGAAGATGCTCGGCCACGGGTTCGGCCGGCGCAGCGCGTAGAAGACCGCGCCGACCGTGTAGATCACGCCACCGGTGATCAGCAGGACCAGGCAGGCCACGCCGCCGCGGTGCAGCACGTCGGGCAGGATGGCGATCGCCGCCCAGCCCAGCGCCACGTAGAGCGGGGCGCCGGCCCAGCGCGGCAGGTGCGGCCAGATCACCTTGAGCGCCACGCCGCCGAGCGCACCGCCCCAGATCAGGCTGAGCATCAGCGTCGCCTTGCCGGGATGCAGCAGCTCGACGCAGAACGGGGTGTAGGTGCCGGCGATGAAGATGAAGATCATCGAGTGATCCATCCGGCGCATGATCTGATAGCCGCGCTCGGTCCAGACCTTGCGGTGGTAGAGCGCGCTGATCCCGAACAGGCCGCACACGGTGACGCTGTAGATCAAGCAGCTCAGGAAGGGTGCGATGCCCGGCCGACTGAGGGCGATCGAGCAGAGCACGATGCCGCCGACGATGGCGACGAAGAACGCGTACTGGTGCAGGCGGCCGCGCAGACGGGGTTTCCCGAGATCGGCCGGCTTCATCCGGAACGGTGCTGAGGTCGTCACGGCTCCTAGGTTACGGCACCGTAAGTTACTGGCAAGTAGTCAAGCCGCTCACGGGCAGAATGATCGTCATGAGAGTACTTCCGGCGGGACCTTCGGCACTGGTGATCGAGTGTCGCGACGGTGAACAGGTCGAGGCCTGGCGGGCGGAGTTCTGGCGCCGACGGGAGTCCGGCGAGCTGACCGTGACCGACATCGTCCCGGGCGCCCGAACCGTCCTCCTTGACGGCGTTGCGCCGGGAACCGCCGAGTTGCTGGGCGAATGGCCGGAACCGGATTTTGCTCAGCTCACCTCAGAACGGCAAATTGAGATCTCGACCACATTCGACGGAGAAGATCTGCCGGACGTCGCTTCGCACTGGGGAGTCAGCGTTCCGGAAGCGGTGGACCGTCTCGTCAACGCCGAACTGATCGTGGCCTTCTGCGGCTTTGCTCCGGGTTTCGCGTACATGCGCGGGCTTCCGGAAGAATGGTCGGTGCCGCGGCTCGCCGCTCCGCGGCCTCGCGTGCCGGCCGGCGCGGTCGGCCTGGCCGGCCCCTACGCCGGGATCTATCCCACCGCCTCACCGGGCGGGTGGCGGCTGGTCGGACACACCGGCCAGGAGCTTTTCGACGTACGGGCGGAACCGCCCGCCCTGCTCACTCCCGGCACTCGAGTGCGCCTGGTGCCCGCATGATCACCGTCGTGCGGCCGGGGCCGCTCACCACCGTGCAGGACCTCGGCCGGCCGGGATACGCCCACCTCGGCGTGCCGCGGTCCGGGGCGCTCGACCAGCCGGCGCTGCGCCGGGCCAACGCGCTGGTCGGGAACCCGGCCACCGCGGCCGGACTCGAAACGACCCTGATGGGCTGCGCACTTCGCTTCGAGCGGGCGGTCCGGGTCGCGGTCACCGGGGCGGTCGCGACGGTGCGGATCGACAAGGTGCCGGTTGACGGCGAGGTGATCGACGTGCCGGCCGGGTCGGTCCTCGACATCGGGCGGGCCACCCGCGGGGTGCGCTCCTATCTCGCGGTGGCGGGCGGGATCGGGGTCGAGCCGGTGCTCGGCAGCCGGTCCACCGACACGCTCTCCGGTCTGGGACCCGCGAAGCTCGCCGACGGCATGACGCTGCCGATCGGCGACGCCACCGGCGGACCCCCGCCGGGACCGACGGTCGAGGTCGCCGACGAACTGCTTCTGGGCGTACGGCTGGGGCCGCGCGACGACTGGTTCGCGGCGGCGGAACTGTTCTCCTCGGCGTACGCCGTCTCGCCGGTGAGCAACCGCGTCGGCTGCCGGCTGGCCGGCAGTGCCCTGACCCGCACCAAGCTCGGCGAACTGCCCTCCGAAGGCGTGGTGCTGGGTGCGGTGCAGGTGCCCGCGGACGGGCAGCCGTTGATCTTCCTGGCCGATCACCCGACCACCGGCGGCTATCCGGTCATCGGGGTGGTCGACGACGTGACGCCGCTCGCGCAGGCCCGGCCGGGTAGTACGGTGCGTTTTCGTGAGTTCCATTGACCTGAACGCCGACCTGGGCGAGGGCTTCGGCCGCTGGACCCTCGGCGACGACGAGGCCCTGCTCGACATCGTCACCTCGGCCAACGTGGCGTGCGGCTTCCACGCCGGCGATCCGTCCACCATGCACCGGATCTGCGACGCGGCGGTGGAACGCGGCGTCGCGATCGGGGCCCAGGTCGGTTACCGCGACCTGGCCGGGTTCGGCCGCCGCCGGATCGACTACGACCTGACCGAACTGCATGACGACGTGCTGTACCAGATCGGCGCGCTGGAAGCCTTCTGCCGGGCGGCCGGTGGCCAGGTGGACTACGTCAAGCCGCACGGCGCGCTCTACAACACTGCGGCCGTCGACGAGGGGCAGGCGTCGGCCGTGGTCGCGGCCGTGCGCGCGTACGACCCGGGGGTTCCGGTGCTCTGCCAGCCCGGATCAGTGCTGGCCCGGCTGGCCGTGGCGGCCGGACTGACCGCGGTGGGCGAGGGCTTCGCCGACCGCGGCTACCGGCCGGGCGGCACGCTGGTTCCCCGCACGGTGGCCGGCGCGATCGTCACCGACCCGGACCTGGTCGTGGCCCGGGCCGTCCGGATGGCCACCGCGCGGCAGGTCGAGACGGCCGACGGGGAGATCGTCCCCTGCGACGTGGCCTCGATCTGCGTGCACGGGGACACCCCCGGAGCGGTCGAGCTGGCCGGGCAGGTGCGGGCCGGCCTGGTCAAGGCCGGCCGCACGCTGGCGCCGTTCGTCGCCTGGAGCTAATTCTCGTCCACGCCGCGCAGGATGAGTGGCAGGCGGGACGGGCCGTCCGGGCTCACCACGATCGGGACACCCCAGTCCTGGCGGGTCAGGTGGCAGGCCGCGAACTCCACGTCGACGTCGCAGGTGGCGGCCTGGGCGACCACCTGCAGGATGCCCTTGGGCACGCTCGGGTTGATCACCAGGGCGCGGGACAGGTCGGTGGTGACGCCGGCCCCGTCGAGCAGCAGCTCGGGCGGGGACGCGGACACCTCGAGGCGGGTGGACGGGCCGAACTGGGTGTCCAGCTTCTGCCCCGGCGCGGGCGTGAAGATCACGTCGAGGCTCAGGGCACCGGGAGCCACCACCGACGGTGGGCGTTCGGTGCGGTGCCGCTCGCCGGTCACCGTCTTGACCACGCCGGGTGCCAGCCGGGTCATCCGGTGCGCCGACGACTCCACCACGATGACGTCGCCGGCCTCGGTCACGACGATGTCGCTCGGCTCGTTCAGACCGGAATCGACCGTCGACACCTCGTCGGTGACCGGGTCGAAGCGCCGGATCGCGCCGTTGTAGGTGTCCGCCACCAGCACCGAACCGTCCGGCAGGGCGGCCACCCCGAGCGGGTGCTGGAGCAGCGCCTCCTTGGCCGGGCCGTCCACGTGACCGAAGTCGAACAGGCCCTGGCCGACCGCGGTGTGCAGCACCCCGGCCTCGATCCAGCGCAGCGCCGACGTCTCGCTGTCGGCGATCCACAGCCGGTCGCCGCCCACCGACAGACCGGACGGCTGGGCCATCCAGACATCGGGGATCGGGCCGTCCCGCAGCGACTCGACGGTCGTGCCGGCGTAGACGCCGACCGTGCCGGCCGACGGGTCGAACCACCACAGCTCGTGGATGCCGGCCATCGCGATGATGACCTTGTCGTCGAACCAGGCCAGGTCCCACGGCGACGACAGGTCGGCGGCCAGCGCCTCCTGCGGGCCGTCGGCGGCCGAGCGCCACGGCTTGCCGGAGCCCGCCACCAGCGTGATCTCGCCGGTGGTGAGGTGCAGGCCGCGCAGTTGGTGGTTGACCGTGTCGGCGACCAGCACGTCGTAACCGACCCGCGCGGCGACCTCGGCCGGGAGCAGCAGCAGGCCCTGCGGCTCGTTGAACGGCTCGCCCCGCTCGCCGCTGCCGAACCGGCGCACCAGGGACTCGCCGTCCGCGGACAGCTCGGCCAGCGAATGCCGGGCCGAATCGGAGACCAGCAGGTGGCCGTCCGGCAGCTCGATCGCCTTGCCGGGGAAACGCAGCAGGGTCTCGGCCGCGGCCGGCGGAACGTACGGGCCGGTGCCGCGGTGCAGGGTGCCGTCCGCCTCGTGCTTGGTGATCAGTTCCTCGATCAGGCGGGACAGACCCTCCGCGTGCCCCTCGCCGGCCATCGACGCCACCAGATAGCCGGTCGGGTCGATCACCGCGAGCGTCGGCCAGGCCTTGGCCGCGTACTGCTGCCAGAGGTGCATGTCGCCGTCGTCGACCACCGGGTGATGCACGCCGTAGCGCTCCACGGCCGCCGCCAGCGCCACCGGATCGCGCTCGTGCTCGAACTTCGGCGAGTGCACGCCGATCACCACGACGGCGTCGCCGAACCGCTCCTCGAGCGGCCGCAGCTCGTCGAGAACGTGCAGGCAGTTGATGCAGCAGAAGGTCCAGAAATCCAGGACCACAACCTTTCCCCGCAGGTCAGCCAGGGTCAGGTTCTTACCGCCGGTGTTCAGCCAGCCTCGGCCCCGCAACTCGGGGGCCCGCACACGCCCAGTCATCGCACCATCGTGCCGCACCGACCGGGTCGGCACGGCACGAAGGTGGTCAGGATGACATCAGCGCTGAGCTATCAGCCCTGGGGCTTGAGGCAGAGGACCTGGTTCTTGCCGTCGCTGGTCGGGTTCAGCACATGCGGCTGCTGCGGGTCGGGGCACTTCGACTGGTCGTCCACGATGGACACCACCTGGAACGAGGTGGCGTCGCTGCAGTCGACCTTGACCGCCTCATTGCCGTTCTGCTTCACGCACTCGCCGGTGTTGACGGTGAGCGTCTTCTCCTCGCCGCCGGCCACCAGGTAGACGATGCCGAAGACCACACCGAGCAGCAGCACCGCGCCCACCACGACCGAGACCAGGATCGGAAGCATCCGCACGTGCGGCGTCTCCGGCTTGGCCGGCGTGCCGGCCGGACCCGGCCAACTGGTGGTGTCGTCGGGGCTGGGCGGGGTCACCGTGGCCCGGCTGGCCGCACCCGAGGTCTCCGGGGACAGTGCCACCGGGAAGCCGGGCGGCGCGTACGCCTCGTTGTTGCGACCCGCAATGTCCGTGGTCAGCTCGCTGTACTGCTCCGGGCCCGGTCCGGTCGGCGCCGCGAACGGAGCCGTGCCGTTGCCCGAGAACGGACCGCCGCCGCCGCCGTTGGCCGGCGGGAACGGGGCATAGCCGCCGCCCGACGCGGGCGCCGGGCTGGTGAACTCGGCGAGCGGGTTACGCGGCTGCTCCGGGCCGGGCAGAGCCGGCGGCCCGGCCGGGCTCCCCGGAACCGGCGGGGCCACCCGGGCGCTGGCCGAGGCCCGCGCGGTGGCCCGGGCCGGCGACAGCGGTGCGACCCCGGCAACCCCCGGCTCGCTGCCGGGTGCGTTGTGGTCACCCGTCCGCTGCGGGTACGCCGGTGAGCCGAACCCGGAGGGCGAACCGAACTCGTTCGGTGCCCCAGCGGTAGCGCCGAAGCTGGAGGGTGGTCCGAAGTCGTTCGGTGCCCCGGCGGGTGCGCCGAAGCTGGTCGGTGCGCTGGCAGCAGCGCCGAAGCTGGTCGGTGCGCTGGTGGCGGCGCCGAAGCTGGTCGGGGGTTCGAAGCTGTCCGGGGCGGCGGCCGGTGAGCCGTAGGTCCCGGCCGGGGAGCGGCTGCCGTCGAACGGCAGCTCCACCGGTGCCGGGAAGCCGGGCTCGTCGGCCGGTTCGTCGTTCTCCGGCTCGGCCGGGGCGGCCGGGCGGCCGTAGACGCGGGCCTGCGCCGCCGCGGGCGGCGGCGGGAGCTCGGCCGGGTCGATCGGGGCGCTGCGGCTGGTCGACGGCACCGACGCACTCGCCGTCACCGGGCGAGCCGAACCGACCGCACCGGCGGCCGGGGCGGACTGCTCGGACGACGGGTCGCGCGGGGCCGGCACCGACGGCGTGCCGACCGCGCCGAACGACGCGCCGGGCACCCGCTGCGGGTAGCCGTTGGACTCGGCGGCCGGTGGCCGGTAGAGGGAGTGCTGGTCGTCCGCGTCGTCGTCGGGCGCGGCCGGGCGGGCCGAGCCGTAGACCGGGCGCGCGTCGTCGGCGGGCCCGGAAGCCACGCTGCGGAACGGCGCCACGTCGCTGCTGCCGAACGGGGCAGCGGGCGAGGCCGGCTTGAACGGTGCCTGCTCGTCGCCGCCGTAGGGCGAGCCCTCGAAAGCGGCGGGCGAGGACGGGCGAGCGGAGCCATACGGCGTCGCCTGGCCGCCCGCGGCCGGGGATCCCGGCTGGTCGCCCGCGAACGGCGCGGTCGGCGATCCCGGCTGCGCGGATCCGAACGCGGATGACGGCTGGGCCGAGCCGAACGGGGACGACGGCTGGGCCGAGCCGAACGATGCGGACTGGTCCTCGTCGGCCGGTCCGGCCGACGAGGCCGGCCGGGCGGAACCGTACTGCGTTCCCGGCTGGGCGGCGCCGAACGACGGCTCGTCGTCGGCCGAGCCGAACGGCTTCGCGGCGCCGAACGCCGGTGCGTCCGGCGAGGTGGAGCCGAAGGCCGAGGCCGGGGAGTCGGGTTTCGCGTCGGGGTTCGCCGACGCGCTGCCGCGCGGTTTGAACGAGGAGGCCAGCGAGTCGGGCCGGGCCGTGCCGAAGGTCGGAGCCTCGGAATTGGCCGAAACCTCCGACCGGGCGCTGCCGAACGGGGAGCCGGCCGTTTCCGGCGCGCTGCCGAACGTGGTGCCGGAGCCGCTGCCGGGGGCCGGGCGACCGAACGGGTCGGCCAGGCCGTTCTGGGACGACGACTCGGGAGTCGTCCCAGCCTCGCTGCCGGGGCGGCGGCCGAACGGACCAGCCTGGCCGTCGCCGACCGGGCGCCCGAAGGGGTCGCCCCCGTCAGCCGAGGAACGACCGAAGGAGCCGTCCTGGCCGTCAGTGGCCGGACGTCCGAAAGCGTCGCTCTGGCCGTTGGCGGCGGCCCGTCCGAGGGGGCCGCCTTGGCCGTCAGTGGCCGGACGTCCGAAAGCGTCGCTCTGGCCGTTGGCGGAGGGTCGGCCGAAGGGGTCGCCCTGGCCGTCGGTGGTGGGGCGGCCGAACGGGTCGGCGGAGGAATCGGCGGAACGACCGTAGGGATCGGCCGGGGCCTCGGCGGACGGGCGGCCGAACGGGTCGGACGACGTCGCGGGGCGGCCGAACGGGTCGGACTGGCTCTCTGCGGGCTGGCCGGAGAGGTCGGCCGGGCGGCCGTACGGATTGTCGGCGGAACGGCCGTAGGGGTGCGGGGCCTCCTCGGCCGCCGCGCCGCCGAAGCCGCTGAACGAGCCGGCGTCCGAACCGGTCGCGGTCGGTGCGCCGAACGGGGCCTGCTGGCTGCGGATCGGCAGCTCGGTGCCGGGAGTGGCGGACGACTCCGACGGCGTCTCGCCGCCCGGCGTGGCCGCACCGCGCAGCGGGAACCCGCCGCTCTCGCCGCCGCGGCGGGTCGGGAAGCTCGCGTTGCCGGAGCGCAGCGGGAAGCCACTGCTCTCGGCGGCCCGGGCCGCGGCATCGGCGTCGTCGGATCGAGTCGACGGGAAGCCGCCACTGTCGCCGGCCCGAGCCGGCGGGAAGTTGCCGTTGTCGGCGGCGTGGGCTGGCGGGAAGCCGCCGCTGTCGCCGGGCCGGGCGGTCGGGAACCCGCCGTTGTCGGCGGAGTGGCCGGAGCGCACCGACTGCGGGGCGTCGGGCAGCTCGGCCAGGGTGGCGCCGGGCACGCGGACGCGCTGGGCACCGAAGACGGAGACGCCGGGCGGGCGGCCGGTGGCCGGGTCGACGTCGTCGGTCGCCGGCAGGTCGGGCAGGCTGCCCCGGCCGGGGGTGCCGGCCGCGAAGCCGTCGAACTCGCCGATGGTGCCCGGGTCGACGCTCGCCGGCTTGCGCTGCGGCAGCGGGAACGGGTTGTCACTGCTGCCGGTGGCCGGAGCCTGCTGCGGCGCCCACGCCGAGCGCGGCGCCTCGGGGGCGTTGCCGGAGGCCGGCACGAACGAGGGGCCGGACGAGGACGCCGAGCCGGCGGCGGCCTCGGAAGCCACGACGCCAGGCGCCGAGGCGCCAGCGGCCGGAGCACCAAAGGTCGAAGCGCCAGCAGCCGGAGTGCCGCCGTTGTCGGCGGGAGGCGGCGGGGCGAACGGCGAGGAAGCCGCCTGCGGCGTGGCCGAACCGTAGGACGCGGCTCCGGGGGAGACCGAACCGTACGGCGAGGCGGGGCGCGGCGACTCGTCCTCGGGCTGCGGCACGCGGGCCGAGCCGTAGGAGGTGCCGGTCGGACGGGCCGGGCTGGCCGCAGCCGCCTCGGAACCGGAGCCGAAGGTGCGCACCGCGGGCACCACGAACGGCGAGCCGCCGTTCGGTGTGGCCGGCGGTGGCGGAGCGTACGAGCTGGGGAAGCCATCGGCGGGCGACGGAGCCGAAGCCCGCCCGGCGATCCGCCGACCGTCGGCGTCCGGCGGGAAGCCGTCTGCCGTGGGCCCGCCCGACGTGGCCTCGGCCGGCTGAGTACCGGCGTAGTGCCCCTCGGACGTCATGAGCGCCTCCTAGTGAATGCGGCCGTGCCAGCTTTGCACGGACGCGGAACACCGGCCATCCGCACCGGCGCGCCGTGCCCAGCACCAAGGCCAGGCCGTGCGGGACCTGTCCTTCGGAGGCCCCGGTTCCGGGGTCGACCGGCCGAGCCGACTCTGGAACCGTGCCCAACCGTACCGGGCCGAAGCGGTAGGAGGAATCCCGGTGTACGCCCGGAAGGGGACAGCGAACGGATCTTTAAGACTGTCTTCAAACATGCAACAGCCCGCCCGGATGGTTCCGGACGGGCTGACGTAAGGGTTTGGCTCAGAAGGTCTTGCGTTGGGCGAAGATGGCGATCTCGTCCCGCATGGCCTGGGTAGGAGCGGACTGCCAGGCGCGGTCGATCGCGCGGTTCTGGCGGTTGATCACCCGACGCTGGCGGACTCGATCAACGATGCTCATGATGCTCTTTCATCCCCCTCGGCCCTGCTCGGGCCAACTTCTTCGGCGCTCGTCTCGATGCGATACCAATTCTGGCTCGCATCGAGACGAGATGCCAACGATTTAGGGGGTGACGGTGAGCACGTGCCTAATGATCGAAGGTCGAAATAACCAGTTGCCTGATTTTCGACGGCGTGCCTAGGTCCAGGACAGCAGTGCGCCCTCCGGGTCGGTGAGGAATTCGCCGATGTCCCGGAGGAACTTCGAGCCCAGCTCGCCATCGATGATCCGGTGGTCGAAGGAGAGCCCGAGGGTGGTCACCTGGCGGATCTTGATCTTGCCTTTGTGCACCCACGGCATCGGCTTGACCGCGCCGAACGCCAGGATCGCCGACTCGCCCGGCGGCAGGATCGGGGTGCCGGTGTCGACCCCGAACACGCCGACGTTGGTGATCGAGAGGGTGCCGCCGGACATGTCGGCCGGAGGCGTCTTTCCGGATTTGGCAACCCGCACAAGTGTGTTGAGTGCCTCGGCCAGCTCTCGCAGACTGAGACGCCCGGCGTCCTTGATATTGGGAACGATCAGGCCGCGCTCGGTCGCCGCGGCGATGCCGAGGTTGATGTACTCCTTGACGACGATCTCGTTCGTCCCGCCGGACCAGCTCGAGTTGACCATCGGGTGCCGCTGGACCGCCAGAAGCACAGCCTTGGCCACCAGAAGTAGCGGAGAAACCCGCAGGTCGGCGAACTCACGCCGGCCCTTCAGTTTCTCCACCGCCTTCATCGAGCGGGTCACGTCGAGAGTCAGGAACTCGGTGACGTGCGGGGCGGTGAAGGCCGACGCGGTCATGTTCTCCGCGGTCAGCTTCCGGACACCCTTGACCGGGATGCGCTGCTCGCGCGAGGCGTCGAAGACCGCGACGGCCGGGCCGGCGGCCACGGCCGGTGGTGCGGCCACGGCCTGGTGTACGTCATCCCGAGTCACCGAACCCATCGGCCCGGACCCGACGAGTGACGTCAGGTCCACCCCGAGATCGCGGGCCAGTTTCCGGACCGGCGGCTTGGCCAGCACCCGGGCCGCCGGGACGTCCGGTTGCACGGGCGCCGATGCCACGACGTTCGCGGCAGCCGCCGAAGGCGGAGGGCTGACAACGTTGGCCGGGGACTCCGACGGCGTACCCAATCGGGGTCGTCTTTTGGCAGTTGTGGTTTTCGGGCCGTAACCCACCAGGACCGCGGTGCGGCCGCCCGGAGCCGGACCACCGATCAGCCCGGGCTCGACCGCTCCCTCCGCCGGCGCGATCTCGACCGCCGCGAGCGATTCCGCCGAGGGAATCGGCCCGGCCGAGGGATCGGTGTCGATGGCGACGATGGGCGCGCCCACCTCGACCGTCGTGCCGGCCTCGTGGAAGATCTGGGTGACCACGCCGGCCCACTTGGCCGGGATCTCGACGGCGGCCTTCGCCGTCTCGACCTCGACGATCGGCTGGTTCAGCTCGATCGTGTCGCCCACCTTGACCAGCCACGCGAGGATCTCGCCCTCGGTCAGGCCTTCGCCGAGGTCGGGCAGGGTGAACTCCTTGATCCGGGACATCGGCGTCACCAACCGAACGAACGGTCGACGGCGTCCAGCACCCGGTCGAGGTCGGGCAGATATTCCTCTTCGACCCGGGCGGCCGGGTAGGGAATGTCGTAACCGGTAACCCGGAGCACCGGGGCCTCCAGGGAGTAGAAGCACTCCTCGGTGATCCGGGCGGCCAGCTCGGAGCCGAGGCCGAGGTTGCCGGGGGCCTCGTGCACGACGATGGCCCGGCCGGTGCGGCGCACCGAGGCGTAGACCGTCGTCATGTCGAGCGGGGAGAGCGTGCGCAGGTCGATGACCTCGAGGTTGCGGCCGTCCTCGGCCGCGGCGGTGGCCGCTTCCACGGCGGTGCGGACCATCGGGCCGTACGCGAGGATCGTCGCGTCGGTGCCGGCTTTCACGACGCGGGCCTGGTGCAGCGGGAACGCCCCGGCCAGGTCGGCATCGAGGTCGACCTCGCCTTTCTCCCAGTAGCGCCGCTTCGGCTCGAAGAAGACGATCGGGTCGTCCGAGGCGACCGCCTGGCGGATCATCGTGTAGGCGTCGGCCGGGCTGGCACAGGTCACGACCTTGAGGCCGGGAATGTGCGCGAACAGCGCCTCGGGCGACTCGGAGTGGTGCTCGACCGCGCCGATGCCACCGCCGAACGGGATGCGGATGACGATCGGCAGTCGCACGTTGCCGAGCGAGCGGTAGAACATCTTGGCGACCTGGGCGACGATCTGGTTGTAGGCCGGGAAGACGAAGCCGTCGAACTGGATCTCGCAGACCGGGCGGTAACCGCGGATGGCGAGACCGATCGCGGTGCCGACGATGCCCGACTCGGCCAGCGGGGTGTCGATGACGCGATCTTCGCCGAAGTCTTTCTGCAGGCCGTCGGTGATCCGGAAGACGCCGCCGAGCTTGCCGACGTCCTCGCCCATGATGACGACCTTGGGGTCGTCTTCCAACGAGCGGCGCAGACCGTGGTTGAGGGCTTTGCCCAGAGTGATCGTCTCGGCCATCAGTTCGCGCTCCCCTCGAACGACGCGTGGTAGCGCTCGAACTCGGCGCGCTGGGCGTCGATCTCGGGCGAACCATGCGGGTAGACGTTGTCGAACATCGTCACCGGCTGCGGATCGGGCATGGCCAGAACTCGCTCGCGCAGGTCGAGGGCGAGCGTCTTGGCGGTCTCGTCGACCTCGCCGAGGAACGCGTCGTCGGCGATCTGCTGCTTGGTGAGGAACGACTTCATCCGGAGGATCGGGTCTTTCGCCTTCCACGACTCGACCTCGCTGGCGATGCGGTAGCGGGTCGGGTCGTCGGAGCTGGTGTGCGCACCCATCCGGTAGGTGTAGGCCTCGATCAGGGACGGGCCCTGGCCGTTGCGGGCCTGGTCGAGCGCGGCCCGGGTGACCGCGTAGCTGGCCAGCACGTCGTTGCCGTCGATCCGGATGCCGGGGAAGCCGTAGCCGGCCGCCCGGCGGTAGAGCGGGATGCGGGTCTGGCGTTCCAGCGGCTCGCTGATCGCGTACTGGTTGTTCTGGCAGAAGAAGACGATCGGGGCGTTGAAGACCCCGGACCAGACGAACGCCTCGTTGACGTCGCCCTGGCTGGTGGCGCCGTCACCGAAATAGGCGATCACGGCCTCGCCGTCGCCGTTGCCGATCTTGCCGTCCATGGTGATGCCCATGGCGTAACCGGTGGCGTGCAGGGTCTGCGAGCCGATCACGATGGTGTAGGTGTTGAACTTGAATTCGTTCGGGTCCCAGCCGCCCTGGTCGACGCCGCGGAACAGGCCGAACGGCATGATCGGGTCGATTCCGCGGGTGTAGAGGACGCCGTGCTCGCGGTACGTCGGGAAGGCCATGTCCTGCTTGCGCAGCGCGCGGCCCGAGCCGACCTGGGCCGCTTCCTGGCCCAGCAGGCTTGCCCAGATGCCCAACTCGCCCTGTCGCTGCAGCGCGGTGGCCTCGGCGTCGAGACGCCGGACCGTCACCAGGTCGCGGTAGAGCTCTTTGTACTCGTCGTCGGTGAAGTCGACCGAGTACGTCATGCCGTCCGCCGTGGTGACGCTGTCGACGCGTTCCCCGTCGGGGGTGAGCAGTTGGACGAAGCCGCCGGCCGGAGCGTCGGCCCCGACTTCGCTTTCGCCGTTCGCCATCCGTGTCTCCCTGTTTCATCTCTTGCGCCCGCGGCGGGGGTTACCCGTCCACGCGGCGAACCTCTGGGTCGCCGCGCCTGACCCGGGTGAGGTTGCCGCGCGGCGGTTCGGCGCGGGCCGAGACCCCGCCGGGGAGTGACGGCCCCCACCTCGCCCCGCTGGATTCGGCGGAAAGCGACGGCGGCGGTGCCATCGCCTTCATCCTGACAGAGAACGTGAGCGCCGTTACAGGTCGGCTCGATCACAGTCGGGAAATTTCCCCGTCACATAGGTGCCCGTATTTGTCCTATTAAGTGGTTTTCGTACGGTCACTCCCGTACGAACGGGCTATTTCCCCCGCTGCGGATCTCCGGGTGCTTCGTTCATCCCTCTGACCGAGACGGATCCAAGTTGATCTCTTGCCTCAGGGAGGGGAACGGGA
Organism: Paractinoplanes tereljensis; assembly: GCF_016862435.1. Classification (GTDB taxonomy): domain Bacteria; phylum Actinomycetota; class Actinomycetes; order Mycobacteriales; family Micromonosporaceae; genus Actinoplanes; species Actinoplanes tereljensis. Next base: position 74,870 of record NZ_BOMY01000048.1, on the reverse strand, counting down.
CGTGCCGCAGCACCCGGACGACGACCTCGTGCCGCCGATCAAGGTCATGCGGAAGCGGCTGAACGGGGTCTATCGCGCCGATGCCGGGTTCGCCGGCCCGACCCGGCGATATGTGCTCATCGTGGCCTTGCTTGTCGCTTTGGCCTCGGTGCCGACGCTGGCCGCCATCACCGCCGGCTCGAACCAGCTGGCCGACGGCAAGACCGACACGATGGACATCCCGGTGCTGCCCCCGGCCCGGCCCGGGCCGGTTCTGCCGCCCGAGGCCAACCTCCCGCAGTCCGGGTTGCCGCCGTCGACGCAGGGTGGTTCGCAGGGCGCGGACGCGGCGATGCGGGCCGGCCGGTTGATGGGCGAGGCCGGCAAACGCCGATCAAAATCAACGGCCTCCGCCGGTCCGGCTTCCAGCTCCGGTTCCGGCTCCGCGCGACCCCGGCACAGCGACCGCGGCGGGTACGCCGAGAAGCGGCGCGACCGGTCCTCGGGCGCCAAGTCGTCCGGTTCTGACCAGCGCTCGCGCCCGAGCGGGCCGTCGATGGTCGCGTTTCCGGCGTTGCCCGGGATGCGCACTTTGCCGGGTCTGCCGCCGGTCGGTGGACGGAAGAGCCGCGACCCGGGCGAGTTGCCGAGCCCCCCACCCGATGACGAAAAGCCCGATCAGTCTGATAAGTCCGATCAGTCCGATTCGGACGATTCGGACGATGACCAGCCTTGCCGGTCCGAGGACCGGTCCGAACACAGCCGGAGGTCAACCGTGACCGAGCGCCCCCGCAACGTCCGACCCGCCAGCGTCCTCGAGCGCGAGCACGCCGGGCACAACCGCCGGCACATCCCGGAGGCTCGCGGCGAGGACAACCGGAGCACCAACCACCCGTACCAGGGCAGCCACCGAGCCGGCCGCGAGCACCGCGAGGAGGAGGCCGCGGCCCATCGCCGCAGCTCCCGAGTGGGCCGCCACCACGCCGACTCCGGTGAGGACGCCCGGGGTTACGGCTCGTCGAGCCGGTGACGGTTGGCGTCCAGCCAGGCCTCGATCGCGTCCGAGTCGTCGGGGTCGACGCCCTCGGAGATGAGCTGGGCCACGGCCGCGGTGGCCGGGCTGCGGCGTTCGCCCGTCGCGTACAGCCGGGCGAACTCGGGGATCATCTCCTCGACCATCTCGTCGGTCTGGGTGGCGGCCGACTCGGGCAGGGCGCGCCGCCGGGTCGTGTAGGCCGACCAGGCCCGGGTGACCCGGGGAAGCATCGCGGCGTCGTCCATGTCGAGGACCGCGCGGCGGTGCACCCAGTCCAGCAGGAACAGGCCGGCCACGGCCGGGCTCCAGCGCAGCGGGTCGGCCCCGGGCAGGCTCGCCGCGTGGTCGAGCAGCAGGCTCAGGCAGAAGTGCAGGGACGCCACCTCGGCGTCGGCGTCCACCGAGGTGAGCCCGAAGCGGGTCGCCTCGGCGCTGCCCAGGAAATCGCGGACCAGGTCGGAGTTGCTCGGCCGGGGCGGCTCGGGCAGGCGTGGGGTGGCCGTGGTCGGCAGCAGCGCGAGCCGGGCCGAGGCCAGCGCCCGGTCGGTGGCCAGCGAGCCGTCGGACGGCAGGTCACTCAGGCCGTCGGTGATGGCCATGTAGTGGTCGACCTCGTCGCGCGCGCGGCCCGGGTCTTCCTCGCGGAACCAGGTCAGCTCGTCCTCGGCGCACATCTCGCGCACCTGCTGGAGAACACGGTCGGCCTGGGAACCGACGAAGACGTCCTTGGTGATGCCGATGTTGTGGTCGACCAGGGCGACGACCGCGTGCTCGGGGCCGCCGTCGCCGGTGTCCTCGTAGGCGAAGGTGACCAGGTAGGACGTCTGGTCGCCGTAGACATCCCCGTACGCGTAGCAGCCGGTGGGCCGGACTCGCCCCAGCTGGGCCGTCCACGACGGGGCCTGTGCTCCCCGGCGCACCTGCGAGGCACCGGCCGCATCGGGCACCAGGGCGGCGAAGACCTCGCGGATGGTGGTGGCCGCCGCCGTGCGGCGGCGGGTGGTCGCCGAAAGGAACTCGCTCACGAACTCGCGGACGGCCGCGGCACGGTCGTTCTGAGCCACCGAGTAGATGCTGCCGAGCAACGCGGTGCCCAGCATTTCGGCGTCCAGTGCGCAGTCGAGTTTCGCCACGTCGCGGGCTGCGTGCAGCACCGCCTCGTACGGACTCTGGGTAGCCGACATATCGCGAGCGTACCGGGGCGGCGGCAACCGGTGACTACTCCGATCGAACGGTCGTGAGCGCCTCGCGCGCCTGGGCGTACGCGTTGAGCACCTCACGCACCGGCGCCACCACGTATTCCCGGGCGACATCGGTGACGCCGGCCCGCAACTGCTGCTCGGCCCGGTGCCGGGCGCGCCGGGCACCCCAGTTGACGATCGGCTTGAGCAGCAACCAGAGCAGTACCCCGCCGAGCAGGCCACCGAGCAGGAACAGGGTGGGCAACGGCACCTCGCCGAGCTTCGGGTGATGCAGCTCGGGCAGGCCAAGGATGCGGACCACGTAACCGGCCAGCAGCCAGCCCAGCCCGAAGATCGCGGTGGCGGCGAGCAGCCACTGCAGGAGCCCGACGCCACGCCACCACAGCGGGGTGCGGGCGGTGCCCAGGTCGGCCTGGGCGACCGCCCGGTCGAGGGCGTCGGGCAGGTCGTCGACCCGGGAGCGAGCCGCGTTGCTCAGGGCCGGCGCCCACATCGGCGGCAGCGGCGCCGCGGCCCGGCTGGCCACCGCCCGCACGGACAGGCCGACGGCCGACTTCTGGGCGGCGTCGGCCTCGGGCACCGAGGTGCGCGGCACGATGTCGGTGGAGATCGCGTCGGTCGCCGGCTTGGCGCCCAGGTGCAGCCGGCGCAGCGGGTCGGGCCGCAGCTTACGAAGCCCGCGGACGACCGGCCAGCCGGTGGCGGTGGCGGCGCGATGACGGTAGGAGCCGGCCGCGGCGTCGGCGACCGCGCCGACCCCGGCGGAGGCGGCGAGCGCATCGGTGAGCTGCCGGACGGTGCTGCGGTCGATCTCGTCCTCGGCCGCCGGCGGGCCGATCATCGCGGTGAGCGGCTCGCCGACCGCCTCCAGGTCACCGGCCAGGCGGCGCAGCGCGGCCTGCCGGTCGGCGACCGTCTTCTCGAGCGTCCCGCGCAGCTCGGCCAGCATGCCGGGCTGCTTGGCCGAGGTGGCCAGCACCGGGGCGCCGGTCAGGCCGTCGTCCTCGAGCAGCCGGCGCAGGTCACCCAGAACCGTCTCGGTGTCCTGGGTGGACAGCCGGTCGGCCTGGTTGAGCACGACGATGGTGACGCCGGAGTGGTTGCGGAACTGCGACAGGTAGGCCTGGTGCAGGATCCGGTCGCCGTACTTCTGCGGGTCGACCACCCAGACCACCTGGTCGACCAGGCCGAGCAGCCGGTCGACCTCGAGCCGGTGGCTGCGCTCGATCGAGTCGAAGTCGGGCAGGTCGAGCAGCACGAGCCCGCGCAGCGCGACCTCGTCGTCGCCGTCGAGAGCGCTCTCCCGGACGAAGCGTTGCCGAGGCAGCACCCCGACCCAGTCCAGCAGGCGGTTGGCCGGTTCGAGCGGGCCCCAGACGCAGGCGTGTGCCGCGCCGGTGGTCGGCCGCCGCACGCCGACCGGCGACAGCTTCAGCCGGGCGAGGGCGTTGAACAGGCTCGACTTGCCGCTGCCGGTGCTGCCGGCCAGGGCCACCACGGTGTGGTCGCGGGACAGCGACAGCCGGGTGCCGGCCCGCTCGACCAGGGTGTGCGCCGCGACCAGGTCGGCGTCGGGCAGGTAGGGATCGACCAGCCGGAGGAACTTGGCCAGCGACTCCAGCCGCAGCACCAGTTCCTCGGCGTCGATCCGGCCGTCGGTGCTGGTCAGTATCCCGCGCACCTTCTCAACCAAGCTCATGAGGCGCTCCCCGTCAACGCGAGTTCCGCCCGGGCGATCTCGACCTCGGCGGCCGCCCGGCGCAGGTCAGTGGCCGGCGCGGTGTCGAGGCCGGTGGCCGCCGTGCGTTCGGTATAACGGCCGGCCTCGGCATCGAGCAGCTCACCCACCCGGAAGAGCAGATCTTCCCGGGCCCGGTTGGCCAGGCCCCGGATCGCCTGATCGCCGAAGACCGCCTCGAGCACCTTCTGCGCGGCCACCGTGGTGCCGACGCCGGCCGCCACCTCGAGCCCGGTCGGGATGAAGGCGGTCGAGGTGAAGACGGCGATCATCACGGCCAGACCGGCGCCGTTCACGGCGTAGGCCGCGCCCCGGGCGACCACCCGTTTCTCGGCGCTCTGCTCGCGGACCAGGCCGAGCACCCACTGCTGCCAGTCGCGCACCAGCCGGTCGGCGCGCTGCGGCAGGTCGGTCGAGGTGCGCTGCAGCGACGGCTCCAGCAGGGCGGCGCCGGCCGGGTGCGCCTGCCACGCCGAGTAGGCCTGCTCGGCCGCGTCGGTGGCGACCCCGCGCAGCAGGGTGACCAGCTGCGACTCCAGGGCCGTCTGCAGGTTGCGGCCGGGCAGCGGGCGCCCGGTGATCGCCGAGACCAGCTTGTCGCGCAGTTGCCCGACCCGGCTCTCCAGCGTGCGCATGAACTCGCCGGTGCCGACGAACTCCTGCCAGCGGGCCAGCACCTCACCGCGCAGCAGCCGGCCGTCGCGCAGTCCCTCGACCACGGTCTGCCGGGCGTTGCGGTAGGCGACGGTGACCCGCTCGTCGAGTGCGCGGGCGGCCACCGCCTGGTCGTCGGCCGCGTCGGCCAGCCCGGACACGGCCGGCCCGAGCGCCGCGAGCGCGCCGTCCAGGGTCTGCCGCACCACCGCCGAGCGGGCGTTGGCGTCGGCCGCGAGCTGCTTGAACCAGTCGTGCAGCGGGCCGATGACGTCCTCGGCGATCAGTCCCTGACCGTCGAGTGTGGTCTCCGGCAGCACGAACAGCGGCGCGGCGCCGAGGTTGCGGGCGGCCAGCATCTCGCGCAGGTGAGCGGAGATCTCGGCGGCCGCGTCGGCCGGGACCCGGTCGAGGACCAGGGCGATCACGGTGCCCCGCAGCCGGGCGGTGGTGAGCAGCTCCCAGGGCACGTTGTCGGCGTACCGAGCGGCGGTGGTCACGAACAGCCACAGGTCGGCGGCGGCCAGCAGCTGAGCCGCGAGCCGCCGGTTGCCCTCGACCACCGAGTCGATGTCGGGGGCGTCGAGAAAGGCCAGGCCGGCGCCGAGCGCCGGGGCCGAGACGATCTGCAGGGTGCGCGGATCGGCGCTGGACTCCGGGGTGCGGACCAGGCCGGGCAGCAGCTGACCCTGCCGGAACCACGCCAGGTCGGACGGGTTGCTGACCAGCACCGGCGAGCGGGTCGTCGGGCGCAGCACCCCGGCCGTGCTGACCGGAGCCCGGACCAGGCTGTTGACCAGCGTGGATTTACCGGCGCCGGTGGAGCCGCCGACGACCACGAGCAGCGGCGCGTCGAGCCGGGCGAGGCGCGGCAGGAGGTAGTCGTCGACCTGGGCGACAAGCGCCGCGCCGATCCGGCGGGCGTCCTCGGCCGAGGGCATGACGAGGGGGTAGGAAGCGCCACCGATCGTGGCTCGCAGGCCACTGAGCGCCTCCGCGAGCCGGGTCACCTCGGCCGGCGGTTCGGTCGGTTTTACCGGTTCTGGGGCGATTTCCGGCTCGGATAACGTTTCGGTTACCGTTGGCTGGTCGGCGGGCTCGTCGGCCTTCGCGTCATCTGCCGGTAACTCGATCTTGGTATCCGGATCACCTTCGGCGACCGGCTCGACGGCCTCGGTCGGCGCCTCGTCGGCGGGATCAGGATGTGGCTGACGGGACACAGCGGCTTCCGTAGGATCAGAGTTGTCCCCGGCGTCGGTCGAAACCGTGCTCGTCAGGCCCTTCTCGTCCGATCCGGCGGGCTCTTTCGTTGCGGCGTCCACGGCGGATTTGGCCGATGGACCGACCGCGTCACCGTGCGTCGTCACGGGTAAAGAGTGCCCGATCTATGCATGCAGGACAACAGGTGCCGGTATGCCGTGACCGGACAGGTATCTACCGAACTGCAAGGGTCGATACGTGTGTGAGTTGCGTCCGGTTGGCTCAAGTCCGAGTTGACGATGAGCATGCCCGTGGCATCATTGAGTCGGTTCCACTCAACCTTGTACTGAACCGAGCTCTGTAAGAAGCGAGGACCACCATGGCACGTGCGGTCGGCATCGACCTCGGCACCACGAACTCCTGCGTCAGCGTTCTGGAAGGAGGCGAGCCCACCGTCATCGCCAATGCGGAGGGCTCCCGGACGACGCCGTCGATCGTCGCCTTCGCCCGCAACGGCGAGGTGCTCGTCGGCGAGGTCGCCAAGCGGCAGGCGGTGACGAACCCCGACCGGACCATTCGTTCGGTCAAGCGTGAGGTCGGCACGAACTGGTCGATCGACATCGACGGTAAGAAGTACACCCCGCAGGAGATCTCGGCGCGGGTCCTGATGAAGCTGAAGCGCGACTCCGAGGCCTACCTCGGTGAGACGGTCACGGACGCGGTCATCACCGTTCCGGCCTACTTCAACGACGCGCAGCGCCAGGCCACCAAGGAGGCAGGCGAGATCGCCGGCCTCAACGTCCTGCGGATCGTCAACGAGCCCACCGCCGCGGCTCTGGCCTACGGGCTGGACAAGGGCTCCAAGGAGCAGACCGTTCTGGTCTTCGACCTTGGCGGCGGCACCTTCGACGTCTCGCTGCTCGAGCTGGGCGACGGCGTCATCGAGGTCAAGTCGACCTCCGGCGACAACCACCTGGGCGGCGACGACTGGGACCAGCGGGTCATCGACCACCTGGTCAAGACGTTCCGCGGTGAGCACGGCATCGACCTGGGCGCCGACAAGATGGCCCTGCAGCGTCTGCGCGAGGCCGCTGAGAAGGCCAAGATCGAGCTGTCCGCGGCCACCACCACCAGCATCAACCTGCCCTACATCACGGCCGGCCCGGACGGCCCGCTGCACCTGGACACCTCGCTGTCCCGGGCCGAGTTCCAGCGCATGACGCAGGACCTGCTCGACCGGTGCAAGGGCCCGTTCGAGTCCGCGATCAAGGACGCCGACGTCAAGCTCGCCGACGTCGACCACGTCATCCTGGTCGGCGGCTCGACCCGGATGCCCGCGGTCGCCGAGCTGGTCAAGAGCATCACCGGTAAGGACGCCAACAAGGGCGTCAACCCGGACGAGGTCGTCGCGGTCGGTGCGGCTCTGCAGGCCGGCGTGCTCAAGGGCGAGGTCAAGGACGTTCTGCTCCTCGACGTCACCCCGCTGTCCCTGGGCATCGAGACCAAGGGCGGCATCATGCACAAGCTGGTCGAGCGCAACACGACCATCCCGGCGCACCGCTCCGAGGTCTACACCACGGCTGACGACAACCAGCCGTCCGTGCTGATCCAGGTCTTCCAGGGCGAGCGCGAGATGGCGGCCTACAACAAGAAGCTCGGCACGTTCGAGCTCAGCGGCATCGCGCCGGCCCCGCGCGGCGTCCCGCAGATCGAGGTCTCCTTCGACATCGACGCGAACGGCATCGTGCACGTGTCCGCCAAGGACCTGGGCACGGGCAAGGAGCAGAAGATGACGATCACCGGCGGCTCCGCGCTGCCGAAGGACGACATCGAGCGGATGATGCGCGACGCCCAGGACCACGCCGACGAGGACAAGAAGCGTCGCGAGGACGCGGAGACCCGCAACCTGGCCGAGCAGCTGCAGTGGCAGACCGAGAAGTTCCTGGCCGAGAGCGGCGACAAGCTGCCCGAGGACAGCAAGAACAAGATCGGTGAGGCGCTCGGCGAGCTGCGTGGCGCGCTCGGTGGTTCCGACATCGAGAAGATCAAGGCGGCCCACGAGCACCTCTCGCAGGTCTCCCAGGAAGCCGGTTCTCTGCTGTACTCGCAGGGTGACGCCGCGCAGGCCGCGGCCGGCGGTGCCGACGGCACCCAGGCCCCGGGCGGTGCCCCGGGTGGTGCGACCGGCCCCGGCCCGTCCGCCGCTCCCGCTGGTGGTGCCGACGACGTCGTCGACGCCGAGATCGTGGAGGACGACAAGAAGTGAGTGCCGCGGACGACGAAAACGACGGTCAGGCGACCGAGCGGGTCGTCATCCGGGACCGCCGCAAGATCGATCCGAAGGCCGACGCGAAGGTCAAAGCCACCGCCGAGGCCAAGGAGAAGCCGATCGGGGGCGCACATCGCGCCGCCGAACCGGAGGAGGGTGCCGTGACTGAGGAGGCTGCCGAGCCGGCCGTCCCGGCTCTCGGTGCCGAGCTCGAGGCGCTGCGCAACGAGCTCGACGAGCGGACCCACGACCTGCAGCGGGTAACCGCTGAGTACGCCAACTACCGCAAGCGGATCGACCGCGACCGGTCGGTGGCCGCCGAGCTGACCACCGGAGCGCTGCTTACCGCACTGCTTCCGGTGCTCGACGACATCGACCGGGCGCGCGAGCACGGCGACCTGGTCGGGCCGTTCGCCTCGGTGGCCGAGTCGCTGACCGCGGTGACCGGCAAGCTCGGACTCACCGCGTTCGGTGAGAAGGGTGACCCCTTCGACCCGAACCGGCACGAGGCGGTCGCGCACCTGACGTCGGCTGACGTCACGGAGCCGACCTGTGTCGACGTGATGCGCCGGGGCTACTCGCTGGGCGAGCGGATGCTGCGCGCCGCGCTGGTCGCGGTGGCCGACCCGGAGTGATCTCACAGGCTCGTCCCGCCCACCGCATGCCGGTGGGCGGGACTACCGCTAGGCGGAGGTGGACGCGATGAGCTCGAAGGACTGGCTCGAGAAGGACTTCTATGCCGTCCTGGGCGTGAACAAGTCCGCCACGACCGACGAGATCAAGAAGGCTTACCGGAAACTCGCCCGCGACCTGCACCCCGACCGTAACCCGGACAACAAGGAGGCCGAGGAGAAATTCAAGGCCACCTCCGAGGCGTACGACGTGCTGTCCGACGACAAGAAGCGCAAAGAGTACGACGAGATGCGCTCGCTGTTCGGTTCGGGCGCGTTCCGTCGGGGCGCTCGGTCGGGCACCGGCGGTGCGCAGTTCGACCCGTCCGACCTGTTCGGCGGGTTCTCCGGCGCGGGTGCCGGGGCGGGCAGCCCCGGTGACCGCCGGTTCGGCGGGGCCGGTTTCTCGGACATATTCAGCTCGATATTTTCGGGCGGAGGTCCGGGCGGCAACGCCGCCGCGCGGCGCGGTCCGCGTCGAGGCCGGGACGTGGAGACCGAGGTGACCCTCGACTTCGTGCAGGCAGTGCGCGGTACGACGTTGCCGCTGACGCTGCGGTCGGCCGGCGAGTGTGACACGTGTCACGGCAACGGCGCCAAGCCGGGCACCACGCCGCGCACCTGTCCGCAGTGCCACGGCAGCGGCCTGATCTCCCGTAACCAGGGCTCGTTCAGTTTCAGCGAGCCGTGCCGGGAGTGCCAGGGCGCCGGCACCATCGTCGACGAGAAGTGCCCCGAGTGCCGGGGCACCGGTGGGGTCACCAAGGCCCGCACGATCAACGTCCGGTTCCCCTCCGGGGTGGCCGACGGCCAGCGCATCCGGCTCTCCGGCCGCGGTGAGCCGGGCGATCGCGGCGGTCCGGCCGGCGATCTGTACGTGCAGGTCATGGTGCGTCCCGACGACCTGTTCGGGCGCAGCGGCGACGACCTCACACTGACCGTGCCGATCAGCATCGCCGAGGCGGTGCTCGGCGCCGACCTCCGGGTGCCGACACTCGACGGCCCGGTCACCATGCGGGTGCCACCCGGCACCCCGAGCGGACGCAAGTTGCGGGCCCGAGGCAAGGGCGTGGCTCGCAAGGACGGACCACCCGGCGACCTGATCGTCACGGTCGAGGTTCAGGTGCCGGACTCCGTCACGGGGGAAGCGCGGGACGCGCTGGAGCGTTTCGCGAAACTGACCCCGCCGGCTGGGCGGGACCGGCTCGAAGCGCGCGTGCGCCGAGGCGGTTAGTACCTGATCGGGAGGTGGCACATGTATGAGGAGATCCACATCTCGGTGGAGCAGGCCTCTGACGCGAAGGTCCTGATCATTTCGGTGGCCGCGCGACTGGCCGGCATGCACCCGCAGACGCTCCGCCAGTACGACCGGCTCGGCCTGGTGCAGCCCGGCCGCGCCGGTGGTGGCGGCCGCCGGTACAGCGAACGTGACGTCGCGCTGCTGCGCGAGGTGCAGAAACTGAGCCAGGACGAAGGCGTCAACCTGGCCGGCATCAAGCGCATCATCGGCTTGGAACAGCTGGTCGCCGACCTGCAGCACCGGGTCGCCGAGCTGGAACAGCAGCTCGACGACGCGTACACCCGGATGGCGCACATGGAGAGCCCGTACTCGACCCGCGACCTGGTTCGCCAGGAGCGACCGTCCACGGCCCTGGTGGTCTGGCGGCCGCGCCGGTCGTCCGACAAATAACTACGAGCGGCCTTCCCGATGGGAGGGCCGCTCGTTCTTGCTGCGCACCTAGCGGCGGAACATCCCGAGGCGTCGGGGGTGGCGCACCAGGCCACCCTCGATCCAGTCGGCGTAGTCGAACGTCTCGGGCCGGCTCATCAGGGTGCGCACGTTGTGCGCCCAGATCGCCATCGGCTCGTCGCCGACCTCCTCGGCCCGCTCGACGAACTTCTTGAGACGTCGTTTTCGCTGGCTTGTCGCGTTTTGCCGGACCCCGTCGGCGGCGTAGATGTACATGCAGTGCTGCGCGAAGCGGCGCGCCGGGCACTGCCGATCCATGGCCAGCTCGAAGAGGGTCGGTGCGAGTACGTCACCGGAGATCAGGAGATCCCAGTCTCCGGGCATGGCATCGAGAGGCACTGACTCCGGGCTGTACGCCCACGCCTGCATCTCCTCCGGCCGAGGATCGACCGGGTTCGCAAATCCAAAGAAAGTCGACTCACGCACTGTCACGCCGCCGCCTAGACAGAAAGTCCGAATAACACGTAGTTGTCGAGCCGGAACGGTAGCGTGCCCAAAGTTCCTACGGAAGTGTTAGGGCATCACAATCGGATACTGGTCAGTAGCATTATGGAGTTCTGCCCGTAATGAGGGTCACTCACCTGCGGGAACAGGTGTCGTGCGGCGCTGCCGGAGGGCCATCCGCCGCCTGACAATGTTCTTGAACCACTGGTAATCGGGCAGCCGGGCGAGCATCGGCCCGGTGACGACGGTGATCAATACATAGGCGGTCGCCAGCGGCGCGAGCCGGGGCTCCACCCCGGACGCCACCGCGAGGCCGGCGATGACCACCGAGAACTCGCCGCGGGGCATCAGCGCGAGGCCGGCCCGCAGCTGACCGGGCAGCGCCACGCCGACCCGCTTGGCGGCCAGATAGCCGGTGAACACCTTGGTGGTCATGGTCAGCACGGCCAGGGCGAGCGCGGGCAGCAGCACCGGTGGCATGTCGGCCGGGTCGGTGGACAGCCCGAAGAAGACGAAGAACACCGCCGCGAACAGGTCGCGCAGCGGTTCCAGCATCTGGGTGGCGTGGTGCGCGACCGGACCGGACAGCGCGATGCCGACCAGGAACGCGCCGACCGCGGCGGACACCTTGAGCTCGGCCGCCACGCCGGCCACGAACAGGGTCAGCCCGAGCACGCTGAGCAGCAACGCCTCCGGGTCGGACACCGACATGGCCTTGCTGATCGCGCTGCCGTAGCGGATCGCCACCACCAGCACCGCGATCACCGTGACCACCGCGACGGCCAGCGCCTTGAGCCCGCCGACCAGCCCGACCCCGGCCAGCACGGCGGTGACCAGCGGCAGGTAGAAGGCCATCGCCAGGTCCTCGATGACCAGCACCGACAGGATCACCGGGGTCTCCCGGTTGCCGAGCCGGCCCAGGTCGCCGAGCACCTTGGCGATCACGCCGGAGGACGACACCCAGGTGATGCCGGCCAGCACCAGGGCGGCCTGCCAGCCCCAGCCGAGCAGCAGCGCGAAACCGGCCCCGGGGATGGCGTTGAGCAGCGCGTCGATCACCCCGGCCGGCGCGGCCGCGCGCAGGTTGCCGACCAGCTCGGTCGCCGAGTACTCCAAGCCCAGCATGACCAGCAGCAGGATCACGCCGATCTCGGCGCCGACCGAGATGAACTCCTCGCTGGCCGAGAGCGGGACGAACCCGCCGTGCCCGAAGGCGAGCCCGGCGAGCAGATAGAGCGGGATGGGCGAGAGGCCGAACTTGCGGCCGAGCCGGCCCAGCATGCCGAGCGCGAAGAGCAGCGCGCCGACCTCGATCAAGAGAATCGTCGTACTGTGCATCAGCTAGAAGGCCTAGTCGTCGTGTTCGCCGGCGAGGATGGCGGTGACGCCGTCCAGGCCATCGCGGGTGCCGACGGCCACGACCACGTCGTTCGCCTCGAAGACGAAGGACGGGCCGGGCGAGGCGATCACCTCGCGGTCACGCAGCACGGCCACGATCGAGGCACTCGTGCGGGTGCGGGCCCGGGTGTCGCCCAGCTTGCGGCCGACGAACGGCGAGCCGGCCGGCAGCGCGATCTGCTCGGTCAGCAGACCGGCGGCCTGCTGCCGCAGCCCGGCGAGCTGGCCGAGCATGAGCGACGCGCCGAGCACGTCGGCCAGGGCCTCGGCCTCACCGTCGGTGAGCGGGATCGAAGCGAGGCACGCGTCGGGGTCATCCACGTCGTAGAGCACCAGGTCGCGACGGCCGTTGCGGTGGGAGACCACCCCGACCGTACGACCTGAGGAGGTCACGAGGTCGTGCCGGACACCGATGCCCGGCAGCGGAGTCTGTTCTACCCGTACACGCACGCCGACCACCGTAACGGACTCGGAGGGGTGCACCCTTCCACTATGGGTGATATGCCGGTTCTGTGCGGGAGAATTGATCAGACGAAAGGGCCTCGGCGGCCTTCGGCCTGACTTGGCCGCTGGCAATCAGCAGGACCAGGCCAAGAACACAAAGACCGAGATTCAGGCCGTACGCGAGACGGAAGCCAAAGTGCTGGGCCAGGCCGAACAGGGGTGCCGCCAGGATCTGGCTGACCGGGAACGTGTTGGTCACCATCGTGGTGGCCCGGCCGGGGTGGTTCGGCATCATGTCCTGCACGTACGAGATGCTCAGCGCGCCCACCGTCGAGATGACCATGGCCTGCAGCACCTGCGCCGCCACCAGCACCCAGACGTCGGTGGTGACCACCACGATCGCGTGGTAGCCGACCGCGCACGCCACCCCCACGTAGATCAGCCGGCGTACCGGGATCCGGGTGGTGAGCGCGCCTAGGGCCAGCATCATCGGGATCTCCAGCGCCGCGCAGACGCCGAGGACCAGGCCGGCCTGGCTGATCGAACCGCCCAGGTCGTCGCTCACGAACAGCGGCATGGCCTGCACGTTCAGGGTGGAGGCGGTGGTCACCGCGGTGAAGCTCGCGATGATCAGGAAGAGCGTGAGCGGGCGGATCGTGAGGCCGGTCTGCGTCTCGACCTCGGCGGTGCCCACGGCCGTCGGCGGCACCCGGGGCAGCCAGAAGACGATCATCAGGGCGCCGAGCAGATAGAGCGCCGCGGCCATCCCGTACGTCCAGCCGAAGCCGTGCGCGGCCAGCACCACCGCGGCCAGCGGCGGACCACCCACCCAGGCGGCCGAGAAGAGGGTGCGCAGCGCACTGATCCCGAAGGCCACGCGACCCGGATCACGCTGTTGGAGCAGTTGACGGGCGTACGCGAAGCTCTGCGGGAAGAGTGACCCGGCCACCGCGGTGAGAGAGACGGTGACCGCGAGCACCGCCCAGTAGTTCTGGAAGAGCGCGGTCAGCGCGGTGCCGGCGGCGCCGGCCAGGGCCGCGCCGATGAGCAGCGGCCGGCGGATCGGCCAGCGGTCCGAGGCGCGCCCGATCAGCCATGAAATGAAAACGCCGGAGATCGGGGCGACGATCAGGAACGCGGTCGTCGCGACCGGGCCGGCGTGCAGGCCGTCGGCCAGGAAGAGCGCAAGGTACGGGCCGACGAACGACGTCGCGAGGCCGACCACGATGAAGATGAGGGAGAGCGGGAGAAGCCGGCGGAGCGAGGGTGGTGCGGCCATGGTTCCCTCACGCTACGGCTCGCGGGCGCATGCTCAGAAGTGGTGGTGTCGACCATCACGATCGACGTTGTCGTGATGGTTCCGTGGTCGTAGAGTTGAGCGGCGTAGGCTCAAGTCTGCTGAGCTTCAGGGGAGCACATGAACGCCGAACGTTTGACCACCAAAAGCCGCGACGTAATCACGGGGTCGGTCGCCGACGCGGGCCGGCGGGGGCATGCCACGGTCGAGCCGTGGCACCTGCTGCTTTCGCTGCTGGACACCGGCGGGTCCACCGCTCCGGCGCTGTTGCGCGCGGTCGGTGCCAATCCCGCCGACGTCCGCCGGGCCGCCGTGCGCGCCATCGAGCAGCTGCCGTCGGCCCGGGGTGCGAGCACCGCCGAGCCGTCGCTCTCGCGTGAGTTCGTCAATGCCATCGGCGAGGCCGAGTTGATCGCCCAGCCGCTCGGCGACGAATACGTGTCGACCGAGCACCTGCTGTCCGGCCTGGCCCGGGGCGGCGGCGCGGTGGGGCGTGCGCTGAAGGGCGTCGGCGCCACCGAGGAATCGCTGGTGGCCGCGTTCCCGCAGGTGCGCGGGGGCGAGCGGCGGGTGACCACCCCCGACGGCGAGCAGACCTACCAGGCGCTGGAGAAGTACAGCGTCGACCTCACCGCTCTGGCCCGCGAGGGCAAGATCGACCCGGTGATCGGGCGGGACGCCGAGATCCGCCGGGTGGTGCAGGTCCTCTCCCGGCGCACCAAGAACAACCCGGTGCTGATCGGCGAGCCGGGCGTCGGCAAGACCGCGATCGTCGAGGGCCTGGCCCAGCGGATCGTGGCCGGCGACGTGCCCGAGACCCTGCGCGACAAGAAGCTGGTCTCGCTCGATCTCGGCGCGATGGTGGCCGGCGCGCAATACCGCGGCCAGTTCGAGGAACGGCTCAAGAGCGTCCTCGAGGAGATCCGCGGCTCGAACGGCCAGGTCGTCACGTTCCTCGACGAGCTGCACACGGTCGTCGGCGCCGGCAAGGGCGAGGGCTCGATGGACGCCGGCAACATGCTCAAGCCGATGCTGGCCCGCGGCGAGCTGCGGATGGTCGGCGCCACCACGCTTGATGAATACCGCGAGCACATCGAGAAGGACCCGGCGCTCGAGCGGCGGTTCCAGCCGGTGGTCGTGGGCGAGCCGACGGTCGAGGACACGATCGGCATCCTGCGCGGACTCAAGGGTCGTTACGAGGCGCACCACCGGGTGCAGATCACCGACGCCGCCCTGGTCGCGGCGGCTTCGCTGTCCGATCGCTACATCAGCGACCGCTTCCTGCCGGACAAGGCGATCGACCTGATCGACGAGGCCGCCTCCCGGCTGCGCATGGAGATCGACTCCCGCCCGGTCGAGCTCGACCAGCTCCAGCGGCAGGTCGACCGGATGCGGATCGAAAAGCTTGCCCTGGAGAAGGAGACCGACCCGGCCTCCCGCGACCGGCTGGCCAACCTCGAGCGTGCGCTGGCCGACCGCGAGGAAGAGCTGACCGCACTGAACGCCCGGTGGGAGCGCGAGCGCGGCGGCCTCAACCGGGTCGGTGAGCTGAAGAAGCGGCTCGACGAGGCGCGGGCCGAGCTGGAGCGGGCCCAGCGTGACGCCGAGTGGGAAAAGGCGTCCCGCCTGCAATACCAGGAGATCCCCGCGCTCGAGCAGGAGCTGAACACCGCGGCCGAGGCGGACGAGGAGGAGAACGCCGAGCCGCCGATGGTCAAGGAGGAGGTCGGCGCCGACGACATCGCCGAGGTCATCTCGTCGTGGACCGGCATCCCGGCCGGCCGGATGATGGAGGGCGAGACCGCCAAGCTGCTGCGGATCGAAGAGTCGCTGCAGGCCAAGGTCATCGGCCAGAGCGAGGCCGTCGCCGCGGTGGCCGGCGCCGTCCGCCGGGCCCGGGCCGGCATCGCCGACCCCGACCGCCCGACCGGCAGCTTCCTGTTCCTCGGCCCGACCGGCGTCGGCAAGACCGAACTGGCCAAGGCCCTGGCCGGCTTCCTCTTCGACGACGAGCGGGCAATGGTCCGCATCGACATGAGCGAGTACGGCGAGAAGCACTCGGTCGCCCGTCTCGTCGGTGCTCCGCCCGGCTACGTCGGCTACGAGGAGGGTGGTCAGCTCACCGAGGCGGTGCGCCGCCGGCCGTACAGCGTGGTGCTGCTCGACGAGGTGGAGAAAGCCCACCCGGACGTTTTCGACGTGCTGTTGCAGGTGCTCGACGACGGCCGGCTCACCGACGGCCAGGGCCGCACGGTCGACTTCCGCAACGCGATCCTGGTGCTGACCTCCAACCTCGGCTCGCAGGCCGCCGACTTCACCATGGGTGACGAGGAGCGGCGCGACGAGGTGATGGCCGTGGTGCGGGCCCACTTCAAGCCGGAGTTCCTCAACCGGCTGGACGACATCGTGGTGTTCCACGCCCTCACCAAGGACGATCTGTCGTCGATCGTCGACATCCAGCTCGGGCGGTTGCGCGACCGGCTGGCGGAGCGGCGGCTGCGACTCGAGGTCGCGCCGGCCGCGGTCGAGTGGCTCGGCGAGCACGGGTATGACCCGATCTACGGCGCCCGTCCGCTGCGCCGGCTCATCCAGTCCTCGATCGGCGACATGCTGGCCAAGGCGTTGCTGGCCGGGGAGATCCGAGACGGCGACACCGTGGTGGTCGACCTGGGTGACGGCAAGGACAGCCTGTCTCTCCACCGAGCCTGATTCGGAGAAAGAAGAGGCCCCGGGGGTTCCCCGGGGCCTCTGTCGTGCTGACGCCTAGTTCGTTGCCTCCCGCTGACGGTAAGCGTGCGTCATGAGTACGTCGGTGACGTGGTGCTCGCCCTCGTCCGACCAGATGCGGATGCCGTCGCGGTGGAGCTGATACCGGACGTCCGTGAATCGGGTGCGGGTGTCGTCATGATGGACGACCGTCAACGTGTCAGCGTGTGGCATGTGGGACTCACCGGTCCTTAACTCTGGGGCAGCCGCGGTGTGGTCACGCGGCCGGCGTAATGGGATGGGTGCCCGGCTGCGGTCTGCCTCGGCCCCGGCGATCTGTTTGCGGGGCGGGCGACTCGTGCGGGCAGGTGGCGTCGCCGGAGGTCTCTGCTGCCAGGTCGGCGCCACGGATCGAAGTGTAGGGGCCTCAATCGCCCCGTGTCGCCCCCTGATCGAGCGACCTATTTCCGGATATTTCGGCCATCTTCGCCCGATGTTGCCACAGCGTGACTCCGTGCGCAGGCGGTCGCGAATGTGGACCCGGCCCGATACCGTGAGCGTGGATCAAGATTGGGGGAATCGTGACCCTTCCCGGCTTTTCTGCATCCGCGCCCCGGGTGAGACCAGGCACCGTGAGTGCGGCGGCCTACCTGCTCTACCTGGTGGCCGTCCTCGAAGTGATCAATGCGATCCTCACGTTCGCGACGCTCGGTGCGGTCACCGACGCCATCTCGGACGTCTACGCCAACACCACGCTCTCGGACAACGCCGACACGATCATCACGGCCTTCTACGCCGGCGGCGCGATCGTCAACCTGCTGCTCGGTGCTCTCTTCGCCGTCCTGGGCGCCTTCGACAGCCGCGGCAAGAACTGGGCTCGCATCGTCACCTGGGTGTTCGGTGGCATCGCGCTCTGCTGCGTCGGCGCCGGCCTGGGCAGCAGCAGCATCTCCGGCTCGCTGGAGACCAGTGGCGACACGGCCGGCGGCCCGACTCCCGACGAGATCCAGCAGCGCCTCGACGCGGCTCTGCCGTCCTGGTTCACCCCGGTCGGCACGACGATCACGGTGATCGTGCTGATCGCCCTGCTCGCCGTGATCATCCTGTTGGCGCTGCCGAAGTCGAACGAGTTCTTCCGCAAGCAGCCGACAGCCGACCAGTGGGGCCAGCCGGTGCCCGGCTACCCGCAACCGGGCTATCCGCAGCCGGGTTACCCGCAGTACCCCGGGCAGGCTCCCGGCTACCCGCCGCCGGCCGCGCCCGGGAACCCGCCCTATCCGAGCCCGCAGCCGCCGCCGCCCGGTCAGCCGGGCTATCCGCCGTACCCCGGTGGGCAGCAGCCGCCCGAGCAGCCGCCCAATCCGCCCACCAACCAGACCTGATCCGGCCCGCACGGTAGGTTCGGGCCAACGGATCACCGTGGGGAGTCGTCGATGTCGTACCCAACTCTGCTACCGCCTGCCGTAGCGCCGCCCGCACCCGAGGGGCGCCCGCCGGTGGTGTCCGCCGCCGCCCTGCTGCTCTGGGTGATGGCCGGAGTGGGGCTGATCTACGCCATCGTGACCATGGCGGTGGTGCCCGGAACGATCAGCCGGTTCCGCGACGCGGCCGACGGCGCGATGCAGGTGTTCCGCAGCAGCGTCGACCCCGACACGTACGTCGCGGTGGTGTGGCTCGGCGCGGCCGTCGCCCTGGCGCTGGCGGTGATCGTGTTCGCGCTGTTCGTGGTGCTCGGCCTCGCGTTGCGCCGAGGCAGCAACATGGCCCGCACCGCCACGCTCGTGGTCTGCGGCCTCGGCGCACTCGCCGGCCTGGGCAGCCTGATCACGGTCGGCGCCCAGCGCGGCGGCGACGCGGCACCCACGTCGGTCGGCCAGCAGCTGACCGACTCGTACCCGAGCGGCTGGCTCGGCGTGAACATCTCGGTCTCGGCGGCGCAGGTCCTCGCGTACCTCCTGGTGGCGATCCTGATCCTGGCCGCACCGAAGGTCTTCTTCCGCCGCGCCGCGGCGGCCGAGCCGGCTCCCGCCGCCTTCCCGCAGTACGGCGCCCCCTATCCCGGCCCGGCGGGCTACGGCCCGCAGGGTTTCGGCCCCGCTTCGGCCCCGCCGGCCTTCGGCCCGGCGTCCGCTCCGCCGGCGCTGGGTGCCTACGGTCCGGCCTCGGCCCCACCGGCCGTCGGTTGGTACGGCCCGGCCTCCGCCCCGCCCGCCCCGGGCGGCTTCGGCCCAGCCCCGTTCCTGCCTCCCGGCCAGGGCTTCGCCCCGCCGCCCGGCCAGGGTTACGGCCCGCCGCCCGGCCAGGGTTACGCCCTGCAGCCCGGCCAGGGTTACGCCCCGGCTCCCGGTCCGGGCTATGCGCCAGCGCCTGGCCAGGGGTACGGGCCGCCACCCTCGCAGGGCTACGGGCCGGCATCCGCTCAGGGCTACGGGCCCGCGTCCGCGCCGCCCGCGACGGGCGCCTTCCCAGCGTTGCCGCCAGGACCGGGGTACGGCCCGCCGTCTGCGACGGGTGCGTTCCCGGCGGGGCCTGCCGGTTCCGATTACGGGCCGCCGTCTGCGACGGGCGCGCTCCCGCCGGCACCTGCCGACCCCGACCGCGGCCCGGCCCCGACGGGGCCTGCCGGTTCTGACTACGGGCCGCCTGCGACCGGGGCGTTCCCGGCTGCGCCTGCCGGCCCTGACTACGGCCCAGCCTCGGCTCCGCCCGCGATGGGGGCAGTTCCGCCGTTGCCGGCCGGCTATGCCGATCCCTCCGCGCCGCAGGGCTGGCCCGGCCAGCCCGCGCCAGGCCTTCCGCCCTATCCCGGCCAGCCCGCGCCCTTCGCCGGCCAGCCCGGCGGCTCGCCTTACCCAGGTCAGCCTGGCGGCCAGCCCTTCCCAGGTCAGCCTGGCGGCCAGCCCTTCCCAGGGCAGCCCGGCGGCCCGCCTTACCCGGGTCAGCCTGGTGGTCAGCCCTACCCCGGTCAGCCCTATCCCGGTCAGCCGGGGCCGGGCATGTCGCCCTACGCCGGACAGCCGGGGCCGGGCCTTCCGCCCTATCCCGGCCAGCCCGGGCCGTGGGCTTCGCCGTATCCGGGCCAGCCGGTGCCCGGCTTCCCGCCCTACCCGGGCCAGCCGGCCGCCTATGGCCCGGCTTATCCGGCAGGGCCTGGCTACCCGGCGGTAACGCCGCCTGATCCCAACCAGGCGGCACTGTGGGGGCCGCCGGCGGCCCCTCAGGCGCCCGCGGCGCCCCAAGGTCCATCCCAGGATGGCTCGGGGGTAGACGCGGCGTCTCAGGGCCTGGTGGCGGCTCAAGGCCATGCGGCTCAAAGCACGACGGACCCAGGCCCTGCGGGCGCAGCCCAAAGCCCGGCTGCCCAAAGCCCAGCTGCCCAAAGCCCGGCTGCCCAAGGCGCGGTGGCTCAGGGCGCGGCAGCCCAAGGCTCGGCGGCCCAAGACGCCGCGGCTCAGAGCGCGGCGGCCCAAGGGTCTGCGGCGTCTGACTCGCGAGAGGGTAGTTCCTCGGCTTCGAGCGATTCAGGTACCTCTTTCGAGGTGTCGTCGGGCTCGGCGTCGGCCGGTGATGTTGCTGCCGCGACGGGGGCCGGCTCACCTGCGGAGGGGGCGGACGGCGCTCCGGAGTCGACGGTGGCGGAGTCCGGCGGGCGTGAAAAGTCCTCGGGAGCTACGAAGAGCGACGACGACTACTGGGCCCGCCCGGTGGAGTAACAGGTCACGGGGTGTCTCGTATCGACCGCCGTGCGTCACCCGAACGGGTAGCTTTGTCCTTCGGAGTTGTCCCTCTATCGGCTGTCCGGATGGTTGTTCGCCAGCCGGTCGGAGGGTGTTTTTCGCTGGATGGGTAAACGTCCGTTCGCGCGATTCACAGGACCTTCCCAGCGCCACGACCGGGTGATCTGTTGGCCCCTGGTCATGTGACGGTGGACATAGGCGCTTTGAGCTGCGTCGATGCGTCTGGGATGGGGCGAAAGGGACCAGGGTAACTGTTAAGTTTATTTTCAGATCGGCCCAATGCTGTGCGTCAATAGTTCCCTTCCGCCCCGCCGGGGCGAAAGGTACGAGTTTCGTTCCAGCCAGTACGCTCGATGCATGGAAGCACGCCACGACCTGCGTAAATTCATCACTGAATTGTCCGTCGCGGAGCGTGGTGCCGTGCTTTCATCGGGTCGTGTAGTTCTCGCGCCGAGCCGCCTCGGCCGAGAGATCGCGCAGCGTGGCGAGATGGCAACAACGAGGTGGGTATCCGCCTCAACAAGTACGGATCAGCGACCCGAAACAGATCGACGAATTGACAATGTGGGGCTCCTCACCCTGGGGGCGGGGATCGAGAGCCCGACACGCACGGGCAGCGACCAGACGGCGGCTGAGGCGTTGCAGGAGGCAGAGACCGAAGTCGGTGCGCCAGAAAGGGTCGATCGCAAGGGCGGGATGTCAGACGTCCGGCGATCAACCGAGAAGGTGATCGATATCGGCCTTACGGCCTGAAAGTTAGCCGGTTCGTTCCTGCGCACATGCAGGAGAATCGATGCAGTTGGTGGAAGGATGGAGATCGTGGGAACTGCGTTGGCGGAAATGACAATGCCTCAGATCTCGCCGCTTGCCGGCGAGCCAATTGAACGTGCCGACGCCGAGCGGCTCGCGGGAGTGCTGAAGGCACTCGCCGACCCGGCCCGGCTGCGGCTGCTGAGCCTCATCCAGTCCGCAACGGACGGCGAGGCGTGCGTCTGCGACCTGACGGCCCCCCTGGGCCTTTCGCAGCCGACCGTGAGCCACCATCTGCGGATCCTTACGGAGGCCGGCCTCCTCGAGCGCGAGAAGCGGGGCGTGTGGGCGTACTACCGGCTGGTGCCGAGCGCCATCGCGACCATCGCTGACCTTCTGACGCCGCCGCGTAAGCGGGCGACCAAGAAGGCCCGCTAAGCAGCAAGGCGGAAACGCCTGGCGTCACCGTCATGGGGGCGTGGCGCCAGGCTGAAGTCCCCTCCCTCCAGTCCACCCCCCGGACCCGAGGAGTAATGGGTGAACTACGTTCCGGGTGACCTGCGCGACCAACTCGCGCATGTGGGCTACGACGTGGTCCAAGCCGGCCTTGTCGTCGGCTCGGGCGGCAACGTGTCCGCACGGATTCCCGACGAGGACGCCATCTGGGTGACCGCCAGCGGTGTCTGGCTCGACCGGCTGAGTCGCAGCAGTTTTGCGGCAGTGCGGGTCGAGGACGGCGCACGCGCGACGATCGGCGACCTGCCGACGCCGCGCATCGAGCCGACCAGCGAGTTGGCGCTGCACCTGGCGCTTTATCGGGCACGCCCGGACGTCAATGCCGTCGTGCATCTGCACCCGCAGACCGCGCTGCTGCTTGACGCGCTGGGTGAGCACATCCGCATCGTCACCACCGATCACGCCTACTACCTGAGGCGGGTCTCGACGGTGCCGTTCCGACTGCCGGGTGGTCCCGAGATCGCGGCGCTGACCGCGGCGATGGCCGCCGACGGCACTGACTGCCTGGTGCTCAGCCACCACGGCTGCGTGGTGATGGGCGACTCTGTCGAGCTGGCCCACAAGCGGGCCCGCAATCTTGAAGAGGCTGCCCAGCTGACCTACCGCGCTCTCGCGGCCGGCCGGCTGGAAAACCTGCGCGACTGCCCCGAGGAGTTCCTGGACCGCCTGTCCGGCTCCGCCGCGGTTTCCGTCTAGCAAGTCCGTGCAGCACGTCCCAGAAATCGAAAAGGCCGGCCCACTCGGGCCGGCCTTTCGGTTGTTCCGATCAGTGCTTGCGGTGTGACCGCGGGGTGCGCGGCTCCTCGTCCTCGTCGTCGCGGACCGCGTCGACCAGGCCGGCGATGCTGGCCGCCGCCACCACGCCGATCGCCTGCGACGGTTCCGGCGAGGTCGAGCCGGGGCCGCCACCCTGCTTCTTGTGCTTCCGCTCGCGGATCATCTCGATCAGGATCGGCAGGATCGAGATCAGGATGATGACCGCGACCACCGGCAGGATGTAGTGGTCGATCTTGTCGCCGATGGCGTCGTAGATCTGCTGAGCCAGCGCGTGCCCGAGGATCAGGATGCCGTCGGTCCAGAGGACCGCGCCGACCACGTTCCACACGAAGAACTTTCGGGCCGGCATGCCGAGGGTGCCGGCCACCGGGTTGAGGAACGTGCGCACGATCGGGATGAAACGGGCCAGCACGACTGCCTTGGCCGGGCCGAACTTCTCGAAGTAGTACTCGGCCTTCTCGACGTACTCCCGCTTGAAGAGCTTGGAGTCGGGTTTCTCGAACATCCGCCGGCCGTAGCGCGCGCCGAGCCAGTGGCCCAGCTGGGCGCCGATGATCGCGGCGATGGGCGCGCCGATCAGCAGACCCACGAACGAGATCTGGGTGTTCTCGCCGAAGATCGAGTCGGCCACCGGTGAGGACGCCACGCCGGCCAGGAACAGCAGCGAGTCGCCGGGGAAGAAGAAACCGACCAGCAGTCCGGTTTCCGCAAACATGATCGCAATGACACCGATGAGTCCGAAGGTATGAATCAGATCTTTCGGACTCAACGGGTTGAGCGCGAGCTGCTCGCTGAGCGCATGGATGTCCACGAGGAGCCAGGGTACCGGCAGGCGGGTAGCCGGTACCTGTACAGCTCCTGTGGAAAACCTTTCAGAGGCGCGGGTCGACCGGCTCCGACTCGGCGGCCAGGATCGCGAAGACCAACTCGTGGACCCGCCACACCGGTGCGCCCTCGGCCAGCCGGTCCAGCGCGGCCAGCCCCAGGCCGTGCTCGCGCAGCGCGAGGTTGCGCTTGCGGCCCAGGTTTCGCCGGCGGAGCCGGTCGAGCTGTTCCGGCCGGGTGTACTCGGGACCGTAGATGATCCGCAGGTACTCCCGGCCACGGCACTTCACCCCGGGCTGGGCGAGCCGGCCCTTCGTGTCGGTGACCGCCGGTCCGCCGTACGGCTTGATGACCATGCCCTCGCCGCCCGCCGCGGTGAGAGAGAGCCACCAGTCGGTGGCGTCGGCCTCGGCCGACGCATCACCGAGATCGACGATCTTCCGCCGGGTGGGTGTGAAGATCTCCGGATCGGCCGCAACCAGGCGGTCCGCCTGCGCCAGGTGCCACCCATGGTCCTTGCGGGCGTACGAGACACCGGCCCCGGCCAGTACGGCGAAGGGGGCGAGCGTGACGCCGGTGAGACCGTCGGTGGGCCGCACGTAGGCCCGGTAGGCCGCCGAGTAGCCGTCGATCTCGGCCGAGCGCAGCTCGATCCGGTCACGCAGCCCGGCCACGTCCAGCCCGCGGGCCGCGACCTGGTCGAGCACGGCCAGCGCGGCCGGCAGGGCATGCCGCCCGGCCGCGCCCACTCCGGCGTAGTGCTCCCGGATCAGCCCGCCCGCCTTCGCCGACCAGGGGAGAAGCTCGCAGTCGAGCAGCAGCCAGTCGGTGTCGAGGTCGGCGAAGAGGCCGGCGGCCGCGGCCCGAACCCGGTCGAGCAGCGGCCCGTCGAGGGCCGGACCGAAGAACGGCCGGCCGGTTCGGGTCCAGATCGCGTCGCCGTCCCCGGTGCGCGACACCCGGACCACCGCTCGGGAGCCCATGTGTTTCTCCTCGCACACGACCTTGCCGACCCCGGCCGCGCGCAGGTCGGCGAAGGCCGTCGACGGGTGCTCCAGGTAGCCGTCGAGGGTCGAGGTCGAGCAGGGTGCCATGGTCGGCGGCAGCCAGACGAGGGTGGCCGGGTCGAGCGCGAACCGGCTCATCACCTCCAGGGCGGCGGCCGCGTTCTCGGCGTCGACGGTCACCCGGCCGTACCCGTAGTCGATGTGCCGGCGGCCGGTGACGTCCGCGAGATCCAGGCCCTCGGCCGGCTTTTCTTCCAAGGCGGCGAGCGGTCGCACCGGGGCGTAGTACTCCCGGGCGGCCGGCACCGACACCAGCTCCCGGGTCGGCCAGCGCAGGGCGGTCAGCGAACCGCCGAAGACGCAGCCGGTGTCCAGGCAGATGGTGTTGTTGATCCACTCCGGGCGGGTGGTGGGCACGTGGCCGTAGACGACCGCGGCCGAACCCCGGTAGTCGCGGGCCCACGGGTAGCGGACCGGCAGGCCGTACTCGTCGGTCTCGCCGGTGGTCTCGCCGTAGAGCGCGAAGCTGCGCACCCGGCCGGAGGCCCGCCCCTGGTAGGCCTCCTTGAGGCCGGCGTGCGCGACCACCAGCTTGCCGCCGTCCAGCACGTAGTGGCTGACCAGCCCTTCGATGAAGGTCTTGACCTCGGCGACGAACTCCGGCGGTTCCGCCGCGAGCTGCTCGAGCGTCTCCGGCAGGCCGTGGGTGAGCTGCACCTGGCGGCCGCCCAGCTTGCGGGCCAGCTTCTGTTCGTGGTTGCCGGGCACGCAGATCGCGGTGCCGGCCGCGACCATGGCCATCACCAGGCGCAGCACGCCCGGCGAGTCGGGCCCGCGGTCGACCAGGTCACCCACGAAGACCGCGGTGCGGCCCTCCGGGTGCGCGACGTCCGGCCGGGTCACGTCGTAGCCCAGCTTGCCGAGCAGGGCCACCAGCTCGGCATGGCAGCCGTGCACGTCCCCGATGATGTCGAACGGGCCGGTCAGGTCGCGCTTGTCGTTGAACAGCTTCTCGTAGCGGATCTCGGCGCCGGCGATCTCGTCGGTGCCGCGCAGCACGTGCACCTTGCGGAAGCCCTCCCGGGCCAGCGACCCGAGCGAGCGCCGCAGGTCACGGTGCATCCGGGTTAGGACCTGGCGACCGAACGTGCGGTCGGCGCGGCCCTGCGTGCGCTCCCAGGCCAGCGACTCGGGCACGTCGAGGACGATCGCGACCGGGAGCACGTCGTGCTCCCGGGCGACCTTGACCAGCCCGGCCCGGGCGTGTGACTGGAGGTTGGTGGCGTCGACCACGGTGAGCCGGCCGGCCGCGAGGCGCTTGCCGGCCACGTAGTGCAGCACGTCGAACGCGTCGGCCGAAGCGGACTGGTCGTTCTCGTCGTCGGCGACCAGCCCCCGGAAGTAGTCGGAGGAGAGCACCTGGGTGGGCTTGAAGTGGGTGCGGGCGAACGTCGACTTGCCGGATCCGGAGATGCCGACCAGCGCGACGAGCGCGAGCTCCGGGACGTCGATCATGAGGTCACCTCCGTGGTCGTGAAGATCGCGAGCTGGGTCGGTGCGCCGGTGGTCTCGTGGTCGTCGCCGACCGGCCGGAACGAGACCTGGTAGCCGTGGTTTTCGGCGGTTCGGGCACACCAGGCCTGGAACTCGGCTCGGGTCCACTCGAAGCGGTGGTCCGAGTGACGCATCCCGGTCAGGCCCTCGTAGTGGACGTTGTATTCGGCGTTCGGCGTGGTCACGATGACCGTGCGCGGATGGGCATGGCCGAACACGCTCGCCTCCAGGGCCGGCAGCCGGGGCAGGTCGACATGCTCGATCACCTCCATCAGCACGGCCGCGTCGTACCCACGCAGCCGGTCGTCGCGGTAGGTCAGCGCGGACTGCCAGACCTTGATCCGGTCGCGCTGAAGTGAAGGGAGCCGGTCCAGGTGCAGCCGGCGGGCGGCCTGGTCGAGCGCCCGGGAGGAGACGTCGGTGCCGACGATCTCGGTGAACCGGCGGTCCTTGACCAGAGCGGCGAGCAGCGCGCCGCCGCCGCAGCCGAGGTCGAGCACCCGGGCCGCGTCGGCCTCGGCGAGGGCGGCCAGCACCGCGTCGCGGCGCTGTTCGGCCAGCGAGACCTTGCGGGCGACCGGCAGTTCGGCCTCCTCTTCCACCAAAGGGGAGTCGGCCTCCAGCCGGGACAGGGCCGACTCGGCCAGCTGCCGGCGGTGGGCCAGGTAGCGACGGGCGATCAGCACCTTCTCCGGGTGCCCGCCCAGCCAGCCCTCGCCCGAGCGCAGCAGCTTCTCGATCTCGTCGGGCGCCACCCAGTAGTGCTTGGCGTCGTCGAGCACCGGCAGCAGGACGTAGAGGTGGTTGAGCGCGTCGGCCAGCCGGACGGTGCCGGCCAGGCGCAGGTCGACGTAGTGGCTGTCGCCGCCGATCTCCGGCTCGAACGGGATCGGCGCGGCGGTCACCTGCCAGCCGAGCGGCCCGAACAGGCGGCCGGCCAGCTCGGCGGTGCCGCGCAGCACCGGCACCCGGATCTCCAGCGGAAGGGCCTCGGCGGCCAGCTCCGGGCGGTCCTTGGAGGCGCCGCGCAGGGCACTGCGGAACACCTTGGCCAGGGCTCCGGCGAGCAGGCTGGAGGCGGCGTACGGGCGGTCGTTGACGTACGCGCCGAGTTCGAACGACTCCCGCTGAGCGCGCAACCGGGCCGGGTCCACGTCCAGCAACAGCGCCGCCGTGCACCGATCCTCGGTCGCCTCGGGGTACAGCACGTACGCCGTGCCGGTGGGCACGTCGAAGGTGTGGACCTTGCCGGGGTGCTTGACCAGCAGATAACCGAGATCGGTGGCGGGCGGGCGAGTGGTCGTCACGGTGAGCAGCACGCCTAATGATCGAACGGCGTCACCGAGCGCGCGACCGATTTGTCAGCGTGAGTAGCACCCCCATGGCGAGGAGCACACCGCCGGCCGAGATCGGGCCGACCGGCCCCGGATCGGGGAGGGGGACGATCTCGGGCGCGGACTGGCTCAGGGTGATGCCGGCCATCCGGCCGTCGACGAGAACCTCCCCGGCCCGGCCCTGGCTCAGCTCGACCCGCAGCCGGAACTCGAAGATGGCGCGCTCGCCCGCGGCGAGCGTATGCCGGACGGCACAGCGGTACTCGAACCCGTTTCGGCTCCAGTCCGAACTGCAGTCGACCGGCGCGGACCGGACCGAGACGTTGGTGGGTAGCCGGACGACCGCGTGGTGGCCGGGCCGCAGCACCCCCGGTCCGCGGTTGAGCATGCCGACCCGGATCGCCACCTCGGCGCCGACCAGAACGGTGCGATGCTCGCCGATCGCAGCCAGGTCCGGCGCCGGCGTTGCGGCGGCCGGAGCCGCCAAAAAGACGAGGATCAGGAGGGGTACGCCGGTGAGCACTCGCATGATCGACGACACCTCCGGAGCGTAAAGGTCGGTTACGCACCATGTGCCGGGTTCAGGGAGCAAGTTTCGGGGCGGTTTCCCCTCGGTTCTCGGGCTGCGGAATACTGCCTAGCTGGAGGACAGCGCGGTCCTGCCCTCTGTCTCCATTCGTGTGAAAAGAGCAAGGAGCGCACCGATGCCCATCGCTTCTCCTGAGGTCTACGCCGAGATGCTCGACCGCGCCAAGGCCGGCGCGTTCGCCTACCCGGCGATCAACGTGACGTCCTCGCAGACCCTCAACGCCGCCCTGCAGGGCTTCGCCGAGGCGGGCAGCGACGGCATCGTCCAGATCTCGACCGGCGGCGCGGAATACGCGTCCGGTCCCACCATCAAGAACATGATCACCGGTGCGGTGGCCCTGGCCGAGTACGCGACCGAGGTCGCCAAGAACTACTCGATCAACATCGCGCTGCACACCGATCACTGCCCGAAGAACAAGCTGGACGCGTACGTTCGTCCGCTGCTCGCCATCTCCAAGGAGCGGGTCGCCAACGGTCGCGCGCCGCTGTTCCAGTCGCACATGTGGGACGGCTCGGCCGTACCGGTCGACGAGAACCTGCAGATCGCCGAGGAGCTGCTGGCCGCCGCGGCGGCCGCGCACATCATCCTCGAGATCGAGGTCGGCGTCGTGGGCGGCGAGGAGGACGGCGTCTCGGCCGCGATCGACGACAAGCTGTACTCGACCGTCGAGGACGGCCTGGCCACCGCGGCCGCGCTCGGCCTGGGCGAGAAGGGCCGGTACCTCACGGCCCTGACCTTCGGCAACGTGCACGGCGTCTACAAGCCGGGCAACGTCAAGCTGCGCCCCGAGGTACTCAAGGAGATCCAGGACGCGGTCGGCGCCAAGTACGGCAAGGACAAGCCGTTCGACCTGGTCTTCCACGGCGGCTCCGGCTCGCTGCTCTCGGAGATCCACGGCGCTCTGGACTACGGCGTGGTCAAGATGAACATCGACACCGACACGCAGTACGCGTTCACCCGCCCGGTCGTCGACCACATCTTCAAGAACTACGACGGCGTGCTGAAGATCGACGGCGAGGTCGGCAACAAGAAGGCGTACGACCCGCGGGCCTGGGGCAAGCTGGCCGAGAACGGTCTGGCCCAGCGCGTCGTCGAGGCGTGCGAGAACCTCCGCTCGACGGGCACCGCCATCTCGAAGTAAGTCGTTCGATGACGGCCGGTCCCCTGTTCGCGGGGATCGGCCGTCTTCACGTTGCAGGGTTACTCAGCGGTATGGGTACGATCGTCCCCCGACCCCCGGAGGATCATGATCGTGCTCGGTATCGAGGGCTATGAACCCGCGTGGCATCACGACGCGGAAGCCCTCGCGGCCGTCCACCGCACCAGGTTTGTGCGGCTCATCGGGCGAAAATTGCGATCAAGCTGGCTGATGTGGGATGTCGCCGAGCGCGGTTGGTTCGCGGACGGCCCGGTGATACTCGACTTTGGACTGACGCACGTTGAGATCACTCATCGTAAGTTTGATGAGTGCGCGATCACCTGGGATCAGATCGATCTGAACCGGCCGATCGACTGGTACGAGCACTTCGACTGGCGGCCCGATCCGGTGGCGGCGCTCCGCGAGGCGCGGGGCCGGATCCTCCGCGCGGTGAACGTGATCGAGCTGGTCACGGTGGCCGAGTGGCGGCCGCGGGTGCTGCACGCGATCGAGTTCCTGTTCGAGGGCGCCCGGCTCGCGGTCTACAACGCGATGGACGAGAACGGCATCACCGACGTCCCCGAGGCGGAACTGCCGGCGGCGACGAACTGGCGCCGCGTGCACGTCGCCTAACGCGACAGCGCGGCCATCGCCACGTCCAGCGAGTCGGTCACCACGACCAGGTTGGACTGGTCGCCGTGCGGCGAGCGGGCCAGCAGCGGGCGCAGCAGGGCCTCGACCGGCAGCTCACGCCAGTGGTCGACGCCCAGGAAGACGAACGCCCCGGACGGGCCGTCGGTCTGGTAGAAAGTCTTCGTCGCGGCCTGGAAGATCTCCTGAACGGTGCCGGCCCAGCCGGGGGCGAAGACGATGCCACCCCGGGCCAGCCGCAGGATCGAGTCCTCCCGGACGGCGTTCGAGAAGTACTTGCCGATCTGGCCGGCGAACAGGTTGGCCGGCTCATGCCCGTACAGCCAGGTGGGTAGGGCCAGACCGCCGTGCCGCAGCTTGCCCACCACATCGGACACCGCCGTCGGCGGGGCCGGATAGGCCGCTCGCACCGCGAGCGCCGCCGCCGTGTACGGATCGTGATCGGCGAAGTGCGGCGCGGCCGAGAGCATCTCGATGGCGGCCTTCAGCTGGGTGGCCGGCCGGGTCGCGAAGTAGGCACCGAGGTTCGCCGCCTCCATCACGCCGGGGCCGCCGCCGGTGACCACGAGCCGGCCCACCGAGGCGAGCCGCCAGGCGAGGGTGGCCGCCATCCGGTAGGGCGCCGAACCGCGCGGCGCGGCATGCCCGCCCATGATCCCGACGGCCGCCTTCGCCTCGTGGTTGGCCACCCAGGCGGCCAGCGCCTTGCCCAGCGCGTTGTCGATGCCGGCGTCGTGCAGCCGCTGCGCGATCGCCTCGCGGATGTCCGGCCCGGGCCCGCCGTGCTCGAGAAAGTGCTGGTAGATGACCGTGTCGTACATCCCGGCGAAGCCGTCCTGAGCGAAGCCGAAGGACAGGTCTTCCGGGGTGTAGAGAGTGGCCGGATGGGTCGGGTAGGGCCGGGCGTCGAACGGCGGCACCAGGTGCGCGCCCCGCCGGATCAGATCGATCTCCACGTCGTCGGCCAGCCGGCAGCCGACGAACAGCGCCCCGCGCACGTCGACGCCGGTGAAGTCGGGCGGATCGAGGTCCAGCCGCAGACCGAGGATCACCAGGCCGGCCAGTGTGTGCTTGGCCAGGTGCGAGTCGAACTCGGCCCGGGATTCCACCTCGAGCGCGGTGGCGTCGAACGGGATGTCCCCGCCGAGTACGGGGTGCAACGGGTCGCCTGGCATGACCGTAGGGTAGCTACCGTGCGAAATGCGGCGGGATCGCTCTATGGACTGGCCTACGGGGATGCCTTCGGAAAACCCACCGAATTCATGGCGTACGACGCGATCGTCGCCGCCTACGGTTCGGGTGGCCCGGTCGAGCTGACCGGCACCCCTGCCCTGGTCACCGACGACACTCAGATGGCTCTCGCGGTCGGCGAGTCGCTGCTGGCCGCGCCGGAGATCACGCCGGCCGTGCTGGAGCCGCTGCTGCGGCAGGCCTTCCTCGATTGGGCGGCCAGCCCGGACAACAACCGCGCACCCGGGATGACCTGCCTGCGGGCGTGCGCGGCGCTGTCCGACGGGCGGCCGTGGCAGCAGGCCACCCAGGCCGGCTCGAAGGGGTGTGGCGCCAACATGCGGGTCACCCCGGTCGGGCTGATGCCGGGGCTGACCGACGATCAACGGGCCGGGGCGGCGCAGTTGCAGGCCGCACTCACGCACGGCCACCCGACCGGATTGGCGGCGAGCGAGCTCACGGCGTACGCCTGCCATTGGCTTTTGACCGGTCTTCCGCCGCAGGAATTGCTGGCGGCCTTGCGGGATCGCTGCCGCCGGCAGCGGACCGTCTACCGGGGCGAATGGCTCGGCGAACTGTGGCGAACGTCGCTGTCCGCCTCGCCGGAGGAGTTCATCGCGGTCGGCTGGGACGAATGCCTGGCGGCGCTGGCCGACGTCGGCACCGGCAGCGGCACCGGCGATCCGTGCCTGGTCACCGGCGAGGGCTGGATCGCCGAGGAAGCGCTGGCCACCGCGTTGCACTGCTATCTGATCTCGCCGGACGAGCCGGTGGCCGTGCTCGGGCGCGGGGCCGCCTCCTCCGGCGACTCCGACTCGATCGCCTGCCTCGCGGGCGCGTTCGCCGGCGCGGCGCTGGGCCTGGACGCCTGGCCGGCGGCCTGGCAGCAGCAGATCGAGTACACCGATCGGCTAGCCATGATCGCAAACGCCTGGGATTAGCGGGCCGCTGGGAATTCATCCTGGTCGGGCCGGTTGAATGGGGTTATGCAGAATCTGCTTCCCGAGCCGCCGGCCACCCTGCTCCCCGCCGACGTCGAGGCCGACAAGGCCCTCGCCACCGCGGCCGAGACCGGAACCGCCGGCGCCTACAAGACCGTCGCCGCCGACCACCCGGCCTACAGCGGCGGCTGGGCCGCGCTGGCCGCCGACGCGCTGGAGGCCGGCGAGCCGGTCACCGCGTACGCCTACGCCCGCACCGGTTACCACCGCGGTTTGGACGCCCTGCGCCGCAACGGCTGGAAGGGGCACGGGTCGGTGCCCTGGGCGCACGAGCCCAACCAGGGCTTCCTGCGCTGCCTGCACAGCCTGTCCAAGGCCGCCGCCGAGATCGGCGAGGCCGACGAGGCGGCCCGCTGTGCCCAGTTCCTGCGCGACAGCGACCCGGCCGCGGCCGACGCCCTTTCCTAGTCTCCTACAGGCCTTCGGCGACCGCTGCGGCGATCTTCAGCCAGGCGTCCTTGGTGTTCGTGGACAACTGGCCGTAGCGCAGCGGTTCGCCGGAGTCGATCAATCGTTCGTACGGCGCCATCAGCACCGCCCGGGTGCGCGCCGAGAAGTGCCGCTGGATCGCCGGCAGGTCGATGTCTTTCCTGGTCGGCGGCATCGACACGACACTGATCGCCTGCCGGACGAGCCGCTGGCGGCCGCTCTGCTCCAAGTGGTCGAGCATCCGGGCGGCGGTCTCGGCCGAGTCGTTACGGGCCGACATGGTGATCACCAGCTGGTCGGTGGCGTCGATCGCCGCCTGCCAGTTCTGGGCCCGCACGTTGTTGCCGGTGTCCACGAAGATCAGCTTGTAGAAGCGGCTGACGATCTCCCGGATCTCGGCGAACGCCCCGGCCGTGAGCATCTCGCCGGCCGTCGCGGACTCATCCGAAGCCAGCACGTCGAACATGCCCTCGCCCTGAGCCCGGACGTACTGCGACAGGTCGCCGACCCGGCCGTGCGCGCCGCGGAACAGGTGCAGGTCGCGCATCATGTCGCGCACCGTACGGGCGTGGAAGTCTTGCTGGGCGCGCATGCCCAGCGTGCCCTGGGTCTCGTTGTTGTCCCAGGCCAGCACGTAACCGCCGCGCTTCTGGCCGAACGTCATGGCGAGCAGCAGCACCGCGACGGTCTTGCCGGCACCGCCCTTCGGGTTGACGATCGTCACCTGGCGCAGGCCGCCGAAGTTGCGGCGGACCATCTCGACGTCCTGTTTGAACTCCAGCTCGCGCTTGCCCGGAGCCAGCTTGACCAGGCCGGCCGTGGTCTTCCGGAGCACCGCCCGGGGGCCCATGGTGGCGATCGGCTCGGCCGGCTTGGCCAGCCGGCGGCGGGCGAACTCCTCGGCCGTCGGGGTGCCGTCGGAGACCCACGGGAGGTCCTGGAACGGGTCGACCGGCTGCTGCGGGCCTGGTTGCGGCGGAGGGCCCGGCTGCGGATGGGGGCCGGGGTGTGGCGGGTCCATGGTTGGCGGATAGGGACCGGCGATCGGCCGCTGCGGGCCCGGCTGTTGCTGCGGCGGGAACTGCTGCGGCGGCGGAGTAGGTGCCGGCGGCCGGTAGATCTGACCGTTTGACGGGTCCGGGGTCGGCACCGGCGGGGGCGGCACGTCGGGGCGAGCCACGTTGGGCACCGGGACCGAGGCTGTCGCGCGCGGCGGCGGAGTCGGCAGCTCGGGCTGCGCGGGTCGCTGCTGCGGAGGCTGTGACCAGGGCGAATCCGGGCTGGTGTGCACTCCGGAACCGGAGGTCGGCTCGGCCGCTGCGGTCGGCGGAGGCACTGGCACCGGCACGGCGGGCGGCGGCACCGGGACCGGCCGATCCGGACGGTAGACACCGGTGGCCGGGCCGGGCACCGGCACGGCGGGTGGCGTCTCATGCGGTACGGGCCGGCCACCGTGCACGGGAGCGTCCGGCTCCTCATCTACCCAGAACGGTTCCACGTCCCGATCGGGCGGCGTGGGATTCGTCCCTGGGACGTAGACGCGGTCGGCGTGCTCTTCCTCCACGGAAGCGTCCTCCCCGAGTTACCAAGTGGTACTTCAGTTACTACTTCAGACTCGCACAGTCGGTCAGCTCGCGTACACCGCCCACGCCCCGGCCTCGGTCCACCAGGAGCGCTTGCGGTTCATCGATCCACCGACGCCGTCGTCGAGGAACTGCAACTCACCGTCGCGTGGCAACACCGACACCGCGCGGCCGCGAGCCCGGCGCACCTCGATCTGGACCCGGGAGCCCTTCCGGAACCGCTGCTTGACGACCTTGGGAACCGCCACGGCCACCTCGACCCGGCCGTCGGTCGGGTCACCATCGGTGAGCAGCCGGAGGCCGTCGAACTCGGCGTAGCCGCCGCCGTTGCCGATCGCACAGGCCAGGATCGGGTCGTTGCCGTCGGAGAGCACCTTGTCGTCGACCTCGACCCGGCCGCGCCAGGCCACCGCGCGGCCGTCGTCGTCCGCGCCGCCGACCAGGGCACCGTCCACGGTGACCGAACCGCCGTCGTTGCGCAGCAGGTCGAGCCGGCGAACCGGGCCGGTCAGCACCGCCGCGGCCACCCCGGCCGGGGTGCGGGGCAGGCCCAGCTGCGCGGCCAGGTCGGTGGTGCCGGCCGCGTCGAGCGGGAGCAGCGCCACCGGCGGGAGGTCCGGAACCGTCCGGTTGGTGTCCAGGTCACCGGGGCGTTTGCTGGGCGGTGGGGCGTACCGCCGGACCAGCCGGCGCAGGACGGCCCGCAGCTGGCCGTCGACCGCGCACGCCACCACCAGCCTGGTCTTGCCGTCGCTGTCGGGCCAGGTCAGGCCGTCGGCCCTGGGTGGGCCGTCGAAGCGTTCCAGTACCGCATCGATCTCCGCGTCGGAACCCGCGGTGATCATCTCGACCCGGGCTCCGGCGCTGGTCAGCGCCTCGGCGCACTGCAGCACCGGCACCCGGGGGGCGGCGCACGACTCCTTCTCGGCCTCGGCCGAACCACAGCCGCCACAGCCGCCGGCGCCGCATGCGTCCACCGACGGCCCCGCACCCTCGGCCAGGCTGAGGATCACGACGTCGTACACCGGGTCAGCCGCCCAGCACCGAGTGGCGCTCGATGACCGCCTCGCGGCCCGGGCCGACGCCGACGATCGAGATGCGCGAGCCGAGACGCTGCTCGACGAACTCGACGAAGCGCTGCGCGTCCTTCGGCAGGTCCTCGAAGCTGCGGCAACCGGAGATGTCCTGTTTCCAGCCCGGCAGCGTCTCGTAGATCGGGATCGCGTGGTGGAAGTCGGTCTGGTTGACCGGCATCTCGTCGTGGCGCACGCCGTTGACCTCGTAGGCCACGCACACCGGGATCTCGTCGAGGCCGTCGTAATTGTCCAATTTGGTCAGCGCGAAGTCGGTGACCCCGTTGATGCGCTGGGCGTAGCGGCCGATCACCAGGTCGAGCCAGCCGATCCGGCGCGGGCGGCCGGTGGTCGTGCCGTATTCGTGGCCAACCTCACGCAGGTAGTCGCCGAACTTGTCGTGCAGCTCGGTCGGGAACGGGCCCTCGCCCACCCGGCTGGTGAACGCCTTGAGCACCGCCACCACCCGGTCGATCCGGGTCGGCGGGATGCCGGCGCCGGTGCAGGCGCCGCCGGCCGTCGCGTTCGAGCTGGTCACGAATGGGTAGGTGCCGTGGTCCACATCGAGCAGGGTGGCCTGGCCGGCCTCGCAGAGCACGACCTTGCCCTCGTCGAGCGCCTGGGACAGCTCCAGCGCGGTGTCGCCGACGTAGGGGCGGAGACGGTCGACGTATGACAACAGTTCGGCCACCACCTCGTCGACCTTCACCGCCTGGCGGTTGTAGATCTTCGACAGCACCTGGTTCTTGAACGAGAGGGCCGCCTCGACCTTCTGCCGCAGGATCGACTCGTCGAAGAGGTCCTGGATGCGCACGCCCAGCCGGTTCATCTTGTCGGCGTAGGTCGGGCCGATGCCGCGGCCGGTGGTGCCGATCCGCCGGGCGCCCAGGTAACGCTCGCTGACCTTGTCGAGCGTGCGGTTGTAGGACGCGATGACGTGCGCGTTCGCGCTGATCCGCAGGCGGGACGTGTCGATGCCGCGGGCCTCGAGACCGTCGATCTCCTGGAACAGCACGGCCAGGTCGACCACCACGCCGTTGCCGATCACCGGGGTCACGCCCGGCGTCAGGATGCCGCTCGGCAGCAGGTGCAGCGCGTACTTCTCGCCCTTGATCACCACGGTGTGACCGGCGTTGTTGCCACCGTTGAACTTGACGACGTAGTCGAGCCGGTCGCCCAGCAGGTCAGTGGCTTTGCCTTTGCCCTCGTCGCCCCATTGGGCGCCGACCAACACGATCACCGGCACGTCTGTGACGCCTTTCCGCGTGCTTGCGTACTCGGCGAAGCCCGGGTACTGCCGAAGTTTACGCGACCGACCTGCGGTGCGACGTGCGGAAGGAGGCCGCCGGTAGGATCGGCGGTCGTGCGCGTACTTCTGATCGGATCCGGCGGGCGGGAACACGCCCTCGCCGTCGAGCTCGCCGCTGACCCCGCCGTGGAATTCCTGGCCGCCGCCCCCGGCAACCCCGGGATCGCGCAGGCCGCCAAGCTCTACCCGGTGACCGCCACCGATCCGGCCGAGGTGGCCGCGCTCGCCGTGGAGCTGGCGGCCGACCTGGTCGTCATCGGTCCCGAGGCGCCGCTGGTGGCCGGGGTGGCCGACGCGGTTCGGGCCAAGGGCATCGCCTGCTTCGGGCCGAGCGCCGCGGCTGCCCAGCTGGAGGGGTCGAAGGCGTTCGCCAAGGACGTCATGGCCGCGGCCGGGGTGCCGACCTCGCGGTCCTATGAGTGCACCTCGCCGGAGGCCGTGGACCGCGCGCTGGCCGACCTCGGTGCGCCCTATGTGGTGAAGAACGACGGCCTGGCCGCCGGCAAGGGGGTCGTGGTCACCGACTCGATCGAGGAGGCTCGTCGCCATGCCGCCGAGTGCGGCCGGGTGGTGATCGAGGAATACCTGCCCGGGCCCGAGGTCTCCCTGTTCGTGGTCACCGACGGCACCGCGGCGGTGCCGCTGATGCCGGCCCAGGACTTCAAACGGCTGGCCGACGGCGACGCCGGCCCGAACACCGGCGGCATGGGCGCGTACGCCCCGCTGGACTGGGCGCCGGACGATCTGGTGCCCCGGGTGATGCGGGAGACGGTCGAGCCGACGCTGGCCGAGATGCGCAAGCGGGGGACCCCGTTCGCCGGCCTGCTCTATGTCGGACTGGCGCTCACCCCGGACGGTCCCAAGGTCATCGAGTTCAACGCCCGCTTTGGCGACCCGGAGACCCAGGTGGTGCTGGCGCTGCTGGACACGCCGCTGTCCGGCCTGCTGTACGCGGCCGCGACCGGGAAGCTGGCCGGGAATCAGCCGCTGCTCTGGCACGACGGCGCTGCTATCACCGTGGTGGTGGCGAGCGCGAACTACCCCGGCACCCCGCGCACCGGCGACGTCATCGAGGGCGCCGAGGTGCCTGGCGTGATCCATGCCGGCACGGCTCGCCGCGAGGACGGCGCGCTAGTCTCGGCGGGCGGCCGGGTGCTGAGCGTCACGGCCGTCGGCACCGACCTCGCCGCGGCTCGCACGGCGGCGTACGCCCTGGTGGATGGCATTCGGCTGGACGGCGCGCAGTACCGCACCGACATCGCCCTGAACGCCGTCGAGGGCCGGATCACGCTCTGACCCGGCCCCCTCAACGGTCCGTCAGGCCTTGGGGATGTCGAACAGCTTGGCCACGTTGGCGGCCAGGCCCAGGTCACCCTTTGCCTTGATCTTGCCGGTCATGAACATCATCATCGGGTTGCCATCACCGGACACGACCTTGAGGAAGGTCACCGGGTCCATGGTCATGGCGAGCTTGGGGTCGCGCTCCGGCTTGTTGGTGACCGTGCAGGCGCCGTTCTCGATCACCGTCTCGTAGGTGTCGCTGCCGCCGTCGGCACCACCGGTGATGACCCAGTGGATGACGGCCGAGGTGTTGCCGGCCTTCTCCGCGCGGAAGAGCTGGGGCATGCGGTTGAAGACCTCGTCGAGGATCTTCGTGCGTGCGTCGCCGGACATGACCTCGGCGATCTGCGAGTCAGGCGTCGACTTGACGAGCTGCGCGAACTCCTTCGGGCCGATCGAGGAGAGCGACTCGGGGTTGAAATCAGTCATCGGTGGACCTTTCGGTATCTGCGCTGTACCTACTCGCGAGTAACCCTAGCGAGAATGCCGCTTCTCCGTGCAGTGTGCCACTCCCAAACAAGTGTTGGACAGTCGGCGCGCTGAATGCTTAGACTCCCCAACATGTCTTTGGGAGAGCCTTCGTCGGCACGAGCCTCGCTGCGGGCGATGGCCCATCCGATCCGACTGCGCATCATGTCGCTGCTCACAGCGGCCCCGATGACCGCGGCCGAGGTGGCCCGCGAGCTCGGCCTCACCCACGCCAACGCCAGTTACCACCTGCGCAACCTGCTCACCGGTGGCCTGATCTTCGTGGAGAGCGAGGAGAAGATTCGCGGTGGCGTGGCCAAGCGTTACCGCTACGACGCCAGCTACGAGCGCGAGCAACGTCTGGGCCGCGGGCCGCTCAGCGACGAGCAGCTGCGGGGCGACTTCACCGCGGTCGCGCACGAGCTCATCCGCCGTACGAGGGACGCCGGCTTCCCCGACAGCGGCAAGGTCCTGGCCGACGCCGAGCTCTGGGTCGACCGGGCCACGTGGGACGACCTCCGCACCCGCATCTCCGAGGCCCTCGTCGAGCTCCACAAAGTGGCCAAGCCGCCACGCACCCCCGGCACCATCCGCACCAGCACCACCGCTGCCATGTTCGAGATGGAGTCCGAATGAAAGCGCCCCTCCGTCATCGTCCCTTCCAACTCCTGATGGCCGGCCGCACGATCAACGCGCTCGGCAACGCGTTCGCCCCGATCGCGCTGGCCTTCGCGGTCCTCGACCTCACCGGCTCGGCCACCGACCTCGGCTTCGTGGTCGGCGCCCGCACCGTGGTCAACGTGGTGTTCCTGCTCTTCGGCGGGGTGCTCGCCGACCGGCTGCCGAAAAACCTGCTGATGGTCGGCTCCAGCCTGGCCGCGGCGCTCACCCAGGGCGTCGTGGCGGCCCTGGTGCTCACCCACAACGCGACGATTCCGCTGCTTATCGTGCTGGCCGCGCTCAACGGCATGGCCGGTGCACTGGCCCTGCCGGCGAGCGCGTCGATCCTGCCGCAGACGGTTCCGGCCGAGGTCCGGCAGCAGGCGAACGCGATCAGCCGGGTCTTCCTCAACAGTGCGGCCATCCTGGGTGCTCCGGTGGCCGGCATCGTGGTCGCCGCGGTCGGGCCGGGCTGGGGCATCGTGGTCGACGCGGTCACCTTCGTACTCTCGGCAGTCTGTTTCGCGGTCCTCGGCCTGTTCCTCGCTTCCGGTGCGGACCAGCCCGTACCGGGAAAAGCGAAGCGCCCCAATGTTTTTGTTGATCTTCGGACCGGATGGTCCGAGTTCCGGTCCCGGACCTGGCTGTGGGTGGTGGTGGCCGGATTCTGCGTGGCCAACATGGCCTGGGGTGGCTCGCTCTTCGTGCTCGGGCCGGTCATCGCGGACGACACCTTCGGGCGCCGGGCCTGGGGTTTCGTGCTTGCCGCGCAGACCGCCGGCATGATCATCGGAGGCCTGATCGCGATGCGGCTGCGGCTACGGCGGCTGCTCTACTTCGGGGTCGCCTGCTGCACGCTGATGGCCGTGCCGGTCTTCGTGCTCGGCCTCTACCCCAACGTCTGGCTGCTGGTCGGCGGGGCGCTGATCGCCGGTCTCGGGCTCGAGCAGTTCGGGGTGGCCTGGGAGACGACGATGCAGGAGCACATTCCGGCCGACAAGCTGGCCCGGGTCTACTCCTATGACATGGTCGGCTCGTTCGTGGCGATCCCGATCGGCGAGATGGCGATCGGGCCGATCTCGCACGTGGTCGGCACCGAGGCGACCCTGATCGGCGCCGGGGTGCTCATCACGGTGGCCTTCCTCGGCCAGCTGAGCAGCCGGGACGTGCGCACGCTGGCGCACAAGCTGCCCGAGCCGGAAAACCCGCTCGTGAAAGAATCGGTCGCGTGACGATCCCGAACGTGCTGGCCGCCCGCTACGCCTCCGCCGAGCTCACCGACCTGTGGTCCCCGGAGGAGAAGATCCGGATGGAGCGCCGGCTCTGGCTCGCCGTGCTGCGCGCCCAGCGTGATCTCGGGGTGGCGGTGCCCG
Organism: Paractinoplanes tereljensis; assembly: GCF_016862435.1. Classification (GTDB taxonomy): domain Bacteria; phylum Actinomycetota; class Actinomycetes; order Mycobacteriales; family Micromonosporaceae; genus Actinoplanes; species Actinoplanes tereljensis. The sequence continues at coordinate 34,737 of NZ_BOMY01000048.1, read as the reverse complement.
AGGGGGCCGTGGAGGCCTACGACGCGGTGCTCGACCAGGTCGACCTCCCCTCGATCGCGGCCCGGGAGCGGATCACCCGGCACGACGTGAAGGCGCGCATCGAGGAGTTCAGCGCGCTCGCCGGCTTCGAGCAGATCCACAAGGGGATGACCTCCCGCGACCTCACCGAAAATGTCGAGCAGCTGCAGATCCGGGCCTCGCTCGAGCTGATCCGCGAGCGGGTGGTCACCACCCTGGCCCGGCTCACCGAGCGCGCGGTCGAATACTCCGACCTGGTGCTGACCGGCCGGTCGCACAACGTGGCGGCGCAGGCCACCACGCTGGGCAAGCGGTTCGCCTCAGCGGCCCAGGAGCTCCTCATCGCGTACGAACGTCTCGACGACCTGATCGGCCGCTACCCGCTGCGCGGCATCAAGGGTCCGGTCGGCACCTCGGCCGACCAGCTCGACCTGCTCGACGGCGACTTCGACGCCCTCGCCCAGCTGGAGCAGCGGGTCGCCGGCCACCTCGGCTTCAACCGGGTGCTCAGCAGCGTCGGCCAGGTCTACCCGCGCTCGATCGACTTCGACGTGGTGTCGGCGCTGGTCCAGGTCACCGCCGGCCCGTCGTCGCTGGCCACCACGATCCGGCTGATGGTCGGCCAGGAACTGGTCACCGAGGGCTTCAAGCCCGGCCAGGTCGGCTCGTCGGCGATGCCGCACAAGATGAACACGCGCTCGTCGGAGCGGGTCAACGGCCTCGCGGTGATCGTCCGCGGTTACCTGTCGATGGTCGGCGAGCTGGCCGGCGACCAGTGGAACGAGGGTGACGTCTCCTGCTCGGTGGTCCGCCGGGTGGCGCTGCCGGACGCGTTCTTCGCCACCGACGGCCTGTTCCAGACCTTCCTGACGGTGCTCGACGAGTTCGGCGCTTACCCCGCGGTGATCGCCCGCGAGCTCGATCGCTTCCTGCCGTTCCTGGCCACCACCAAGATCCTGGTGGCGGCGGTGCGCAAGGGCGTCGGCCGGGAAGCCGCGCACGAGGTGATCAAGGAGCACGCGGTCGCGGTGGCGCTGGGCATGCGGGAGAAGGGTGCCGCGGTCAACGACCTCTTCGATCGGCTGGCCGGCGACGAGCGGCTGCGGCTGTCCCGCGCCGAGATCGACACCCTGGTGGCCGACCGGGCGGCCTTCGTCGGTGCCGCGTCGTCGCAGGTGGCCCGGGTGGCTGACCGGGTCGCCTCGATCGTGGCGGCGCACCCGGCCGCGGCGCACTACGCGCCGGCACCGATCTTGTGATCTAAATCGTGCCGCCGAGGCGCGACGGAGCTCGACCCTCACGTCGCACCTCGGCGGAGAATGCTCGAAAACTCCTGCCGGACGACAGCGGGGGCGCCGCCGTCCGGCCCTACGGAGATCGATGTACCGAAGAGTAGGTGGATCTCGCGGTGCCGCCTACCACTCAGATCGCACATATCACCGATGTGATGGCTCGGATTGATCTTGGGCGTGCGCTAGATCACCGCCGAAGTGCCCTGGTCAGCGCCGCTTGCGTCGCGCTGCCGACACCGGCCGATGGGCCGATGCCAGGGTTCGCAAGGTAGGCTTTCCGGTGCTCACATCTACTCAGTCAGGAGTGCCCGTGGCTCGCGTCGTGGTCGACGTCATGCTCAAGCCGGAGATCCTTGATCCGCAGGGCCAGGCGGTCGCCAACGCGCTGCCCAGGCTCGGGGTCACCGATGTCTCGTCCGTCCGCATCGGTCGGCGGATCGAGATCGAATTCGCGGGCGAGGCCGACCTCGATCGCGCTCGGGAGATCGCCGACAAGCTGTTGGCCAATCCGGTGATCGAAGACTTTGACATTCGTGTGGCAGAGGACGCCTGATCATGCGGATCGGTGTGGTCACCTTCCCCGGATCACTCGACGACGGGGACGCGGCCCGCGCCGCGCGCATCGCCGGCGCTGAGGCGGTCCGTCTCTGGCACGGCGACCCGGAGCTGCACGGCGTCGACGCCGTGGTGCTGCCCGGCGGTTTCTCCTACGGCGACTACCTTCGCTGCGGCGCGATCGCCCGGTTCGCCCCGGTCATGGAAACGATCATCGACGCGGCCCGGGGCGGCCTGCCGGTGCTCGGCATCTGCAACGGCTTCCAGGTCCTGTGCGAGGCGCACCTGCTTCCCGGTGCGCTGACCCGCAACCAGCACCTGCACTTCCGCAACCGCGACCAGTGGCTGCGCGTCGTGTCGCCGGACACCGCGTGGACCAACAACTTCACCGAGGGCCAGGAAATCCTGATCCCGGTGAAGAACGGCGAAGGCTGTTACGTCGCCGACGCCCACACGCTCGACGCGCTCGAGGCCGAGGGCCGGGTCGTCGCCCGTTACATCAACGGCAACCCGAACGGCTCGCAGCGCGACATCGCCGCGATCACCAATGAGGCCGGCAACGTCGTCGGCATCATGCCGCACCCGGAACACGCGGTGGAGGCGCTGACCGGCCCCTCGCTGGACGGCCTGGGCTTCTTCACCTCCGTCCTGCGCGCCCTGGCCGGGGCGACCGCGGGCGGGCAGCAATCAGGGGGACACCAGTAATGACCTCGCAGCCGGACACGGCCACCAGCGGCGCGGCGGCGTCGCCGAGTGAGAAGAAGCCGACCGGCTTCGCCGCGACCGACGTTCTGATCAACGAGTTCGCCGGTGCACCGGACACCGTGGAGCGCGCGTACCAGACTTCGACGGAGCTTCAGCCGCACACCGAGCTAGGCCTCAAGGACGACGAGTACGAACGGATCCGGCAGATCCTCGGGCGCCGCCCGACGGCCTCGGAACTGGCGATGTACTCGATCATGTGGAGCGAGCACTGCTCCTACAAGTCGAGCAAGGTGCACCTGCGCCAGTTCGGTGAGAAGACCCCGCAGAACACCCGCATGCTGGCCGGCATCGGCGAAAATGCGGGTGTCGTGCAGATCTCCGACGAGCTCGCCGTCACCTTCAAGGTCGAGTCGCACAACCACCCGAGCTTCGTCGAGCCCTACCAGGGCGCCGCGACCGGCGTCGGCGGCATCGTCCGGGACATCCTCGCCATGGGGGCCCGGCCGATCGCGGTGATGGACCCGCTGCGCTTCGGCGCGGCCGACCACCCCGACACCGCCCGGGTGCTGCCCGGCGTGGTGGCCGGCATCGGTGGCTACGGCAACTGCCTGGGCCTGCCCAACATCGGCGGCGAGATCGTCTTCGACCCGACCTACCAGGGCAACCCGCTGGTCAACGCGCTGAGCATCGGCGTGCTGCCGGTCGAGCGGCTGCAGCACAAGGAAGCGGCCGGCGTCGGCAACATCGTCGTGCTGCTCGGTGCGCGCACCGGCCGTGACGGCATCGGTGGCGTCTCGGTGCTCGCCTCCGCCACCTTCGACGACGAGGCCGAACAGCGCCGTCCGTCGGTGCAGGTCGGCGACCCGTTCATGGAGAAGCTGCTCATCGAGAGCTGCTTGGAGCTTTACGACGCCGGTCTCGTGGCCGGCATCCAGGACCTCGGCGGTGCGGGTCTGACCTGCGCACTCACCGAGACCGCGGCTGCGGCCGGCACCGGCATGCGGGTGTGGCTGGAGCGGGTTCCGCTGCGTGAGGCGTCCATGTCGCCGACCGAGATCCTGGCCAGCGAGTCGCAGGAGCGGATGCTCCTGATCGTCACGCCGGAAAACCTGGCCCCGGTGCTGGCCGTCGCCGAGAAGTGGGGCGTCTGGGCCACCGCCATCGGCGAGGTCACCCAGTCCGAGCCGGACGGCTCGCCGGGCCGGCTGGTGATCAGCTGGAACGATCACATCGTGGTCGACGTGCCGCCCGGTTCGCTGGCCGACGACGGCCCGGTCTACGCCCGGCCGATCCGCGAGCCGGCCGACTTGATACTGCTTCAGGCCGACAAGGCCGAGACGCTGCCGCGGCCGGCCACCGGCGACGAGCTGCGCGAGACCGTGCTGCGGATGGCCGCGTCGCCGAACCTGTGCGACAAGACCTGGGTGACCGAGCAGTACGACCGATACGTGCTCGGCAACACCATCCTGGCCCAGCCGGAAGACTCCGGTGTGCTGCGCATCGACGAGCGCACCGGCCTCGGGGTGGCGCTGTCGGTGGACGGCAACGGCCGGTTCGCCCGCCTCGACCCCTACGAGGGCGCCAAGCTCGCGCTGGCCGAGGCGTACCGCAACGTCGCGGTCACCGGCGCCGAGCCGGTCGCGGTCACCGACTGCCTCAACTTCGGCTCGCCGGAGGACCCGGCCGTGATGTGGCAGTTCGCCGAGGCCGTGCGCGGTCTGGCCGACGGCTGCCAGCTGCTCGGCACTCCGGTGACCGGCGGCAACGTCAGCTTCTACAACCAGACCGGCGCCGCCGCGATCCACCCGACCCCGGTGGTCGGTGTGCTCGGCGTCTTCGACGACGTGGCCCGTCGCATCCCGATGGGCTTCACGTCGCCGACCGGCGACGGTGACCTGCTGTTCCTGCTCGGCGAGACCGAGTGCGAGCTGTCCGGTTCGGAGTGGGCGTGGGTCACCCACGCGCACCTCGGCGGTCGCCCGCCGAAGATCGACCTGACCAAGGAGCAGCGGCTCGGTGCGCTGATGGCGCGGGCTTCACAGTCCGGCCACGTCAACGCCGCGCACGACCTCTCCGACGGTGGTCTGGCCCAGTCGCTGGTGGAGAGCTGCCTGCGGCGCGAGGTCGGAGCCCGGATCACGCTGCCGGAGGACGGCCAGTCCGCGTTCGTGCACCTGTTCAGCGAGTCGGCCAGCCGGGCCGTGGTGGCGGTGCCGCGCGGGCACGACAAGGCGTTCCTGGCGCTCGCCGCCGACTACGGCGTGCCGTGCACGCCGATCGGGGTGACCACGCGGGACGCGGTGCTCGAGGTTCGCGACCAGTTCGAGATCCCGTTGGCGGAGGTGCGCGAGGCGTGGACCTCGACGTTGCCCAGGCTGTTCGGCGACCTGGCCGCGGCGGTCGAACCCGCAGCCGTCGCTCCGGCTGCCGACGTTCCGGCTGCTGACGCTCCGGTGGAGGAGCCGGTTCGGTCGGTGACGCTGGAGATCGCGGAGCCGGTCACGAGTGACGACGACCTTCCGGGTGGGCCGATCGAGCCGGCCGACAAGAGCACCGACTGATCCACAACCAACGATAAAGCCGGTCAGCGTCCACGCTGACCGGCTTTTGTCGTTCCGGGGTGGTCCCGGGTACCAAGAGATCGGCCCGCGCTCCTGAGGAGACGCGGGCCGATCTTTCGTTAGCTGTTTCTAGTTGTCCATCCAGTCGAGCGAGCGACGCTGGCCCGGCTGCGAGGGCTCGTGCGGGCGGGGTGGCTGTCCGCCGTGGCGGTTCTGCTCGTTGTAGTCGCCGCGCTGGTCGCCGTAGCCACCCTGGTCGTAACCGCCGCCACCACCGCCGTATTGGCCGGCCGGAGCCGCGGGGGCGCCGTACTGGCCGCCTTGACCACCGCTGTACTGGTCGTAGCCGCCGCCCTGGGGAGCGCCGTACTGGCCGCCCTGGGGTGCGGCGCCGTATTGGCCGCCTTGCTGCGGGCCGTAGCCGGCCTGGTCGTCGTAGCCACCGCCGCCGTATTGGCCGGCCGGAGCCGCGGGAGCACCGTACTGACCGCCCTGGGGCGCGCCGTACTGCTGGCCGCCGCCGTACTGACCGCCCTGCGCGGCGCCGCCGTACTGCTGGGCGCCGGGCTGGTCGTACTCGTCGTAGTCGTTGCCGGCCGCCTCCGGGCGGTACATGCCGGTCGGCTCGTCGTACCGCTGCTGCGGAGCACCGGCCGGTGCCGCCGCCGCGCCGTACTGACCACCCTGGGGTGCGCCGTACTGGCCGCCGCCCTGAGGTGCGCCGTACTGACCGCCGCCCTGGGGCGCACCGTACTGCCCGCCGCCGTAGCCGTCGTCCTGCGGCCGGCCGTACTGCGCCGGCTCGCCGTAGGTGCCGCCGCCGCCACCGGCGTAGCCGCCCTGGTTCGGGACGGGCACGCCGTACGGGTCGGGGAACTCGTCCTCGACCGGGCGGTGCAGCATAGTCGGCGCGTCGGACATCGGCGAGGCCGCGCGCGGCGCCATCATCGTGGCGGCCGGTCCGGCTCCCATCGGGGAGGCAACCCGGGTCGCGTCGTTGAACCGGCCCTGGCTCGGCGGCACCACGCCGCCGGGACCGACCGGCATCGAGGTCGGGTCGTCGTCGACGCCGCCGCCCTCGCCGTTGTTCTTGCGGCGCATCAGGACCAGCACGATCGCACCGACACCGGCCGCCACCAGCAGGCCGCCGACGATGATGAACAGCATCGAACCGGAACCGCCGCCCGACTCGGACGCCTTGTTCTCGGTGTTGGCGTCGACCGCGGTCGACTCGTCGTCGGTCGGGTCCTCGGTGGCCTCGTCGAGGGCCTCCGCGCTGGCCGCCGCCGAAACGGATGCGGACGGGGTCGCCGACGCGGTCGCTTCGACAGCCTTGAGGGTCAGCGGAACGGAGACACTCTTGCCCGCCGCGGCCTGGATCTGCACGGTGGCCGCGTTGAAGCCGTCCTTGAGCGCGCCCACCGAGATGTTGCCGGGCGTGATCTGCGACGAATCCGACGAGTTGAAGGAGTAACCACCGGAGCCGTTGGTCGTTGTCTGGTACGCGTGACCCGCACTGTCCTTCATGGCGACAGCCGCGCCGGAGATGGCCTTGCCGTCCTGGTCCTTCACCTTGCCGGAGATGGACGTGACGGTTTGTGGCTTGTCCGGGCCCTTGACGTTCACGGGCTGGCTGGTCGAGTTGGACTCGCCGTTGATCGTCGCGCTGACCGAGATGTTGACGGTCTGGGTCGTGCCGGCGTTGACGGTCGGTGCGGTCAGCTTGACGCTGAAGTCCGTTCCGTCCGAGCTGACCTGGGCGATCTGGTTGCAGCCGTCACAGGTCATGCCGGTGACCTTGATAGTTGCCGTGGCCTGTCCACCGGCACCGCCGTTGACATTGACGGCACGAACCTTGAAGCCCATTTGGAGGCTGTTACCCGAGACCACATCCGTGGGCAGGCTCGTGATTTGCACTTCGGGTGGATCGGCCAGCGCCACCGCGGGAGCGACGACGATTACGCCGAGGACCACCGCCAGTAACGCACCGGCCTGGGCCACTCGGGCTCGTAGGTGCGTTGTCACGTCCACCGCCCTTCCGGTCGCACGGTTTTCTCGGCTGTCTAGAGTGCCGGTTACTTCCCGCGACTAAAACACCGTCGGCCACTATGCCTTGTCGTACGCCCATTGCGCGACCCAGGGGCGTGTAGCAATCTCGGCGGTCCGGGTCGTATTGTCCCGACGTGTCCCCTGCGCACAATAGATCCGAAGCCGTGAAACAAGCGTTGGACGCGCTCGACCGAGGTGTCGAACCCGACCGTCCGGTGCTGCGTGACGCTGTGCGAGCACTGCTGACCGAGTTGTCCCGCCGGGCGCCTGGCCGTTCGGTGGAGGTGCGGATTCCGCCTTTCGGTGCGATTCAGTGTGTCGTTGGTCCCAGGCACACGCGCGGCACACCGCCCAATGTGGTCGAAACGGATCCTGTGACGTGGGTGCTGGTCGCCACGGAGCGTGTGAGCTGGGCAGATGCGCAGCGTGACGGTCGTCTCCGGGCAAGCGGCATCCGAACCGACCTGAGCGAGTATTTGCCCCTGTACCCGCCCGATGGCGCTGAGTAAGGGAGTCGCGAGCCCGAGCCGCACCCCGTCCGCTCGCGTACACTGGGCCGTCGGAGCAGGCCAGCAAGTTCGAGCAGATCAACAGGGAGCTACAGGTGCCCCGAGGCGACGGCCGGTTGACCGACGATCTCGACCCCCAGGAGCGCGGCCCCCAGGATGCCTGTGGCGTCTTCGGTGTCTGGGCCCCGGAGGAAGAGGTCGCAAAACTCACCTATTTCGGGCTCTTCGCACTCCAGCACCGAGGCCAGGAAGCGGCCGGCATAGCGGTCAGTGACGGCTCCGGTGTGGTGGTCTACAAGGATCTCGGCCTGGTTTCCCAGGTCTTCGACGAGCCGACCCTGGCGAGCCTGCGCGGCCACCTCGCGATCGGCCACACGCGCTACTCCACCACCGGCGGTTCGAACTGGGAGAACGCGCAGCCCACGATTCGCGCCACCACGGCCGGCACCACGATCGCGCTGGCCCACAACGGCAACTTGGTCAACACCACCGAGCTCGCCCGTGAGGTCGCCGAGCGCGGCCTCGAGATGGACAAGAACACCACCAACGACACCGCCCTGGTGACCGCCCTGCTGGCCAGCCGGCCCGACATGTCGGTCGAGGCGGCGGCCCTCGAGGTGCTGCCCCGGCTGCGCGGCGCGTTCAGCTTCGTCTTCATGGACGAGAACACGCTCTACGCCGCCCGCGACGCGCAGGGCGTCCGCCCGCTGGTGCTCGGCCGGATGGAGCGCGGCTGGGTGATCGCCAGCGAGACCGCGGCCCTGGACATCGTCGGTGCCAGCTTCGTCCGGGAGGTCGAGCCGGGCGAGATCGTCGCGGTCGACGAGCACGGCCTGCGCTCCACCCGGTTCGCCGCCCCGGAGCCGAAGGGCTGCCTCTTCGAGTACGTGTACCTGGCTCGCCCCGACACCACGATCGCCGGCCGCAACGTCTACTCGGCCCGGGTCGAGATCGGCCGCCGGCTCGCCAAGGAGCACCCGGTCGAGGCCGATCTGGTCATCCCGGTGCCGGAGTCCGGCACGCCGGCCGCGATCGGCTACGCCGAGGCCTCCGGCATCCCCTACAGCGCCGGCCTGACCAAGAACGCGTACGTGGGCCGCACCTTCATCCAGCCCTCGCAGACGATCCGGCAGCTGGGCATCCGGCTCAAGCTCAACCCGCTGCGCGAGGTGGTCCGGGGCAAGCGGCTGGTGGTGGTGGACGACACGATCGTCCGCGGTAACACCCAGCGGGCACTGGTCCGGATGCTGCGCGAGGCCGGCGCCCTCGAGGTGCATGTGCGCATCTCGGCGCCGCCGGTGAAGTGGCCGTGTTTCTACGGCATCGACTTCGCGACCCGGGCCGAGCTGCTCGCGAACGGCCTCGAGATCGACGGGATCCGGCGTTCGATCGGAGCCGACAGTCTCGGCTATGTTTCCATGGAAAGCCTGGTCCAAGCGACCGAGCAGCCCAAATCCCGACTGTGTATGGCCTGTTTCGACGGCCACTACCCGATCCCGCTTCCGGCGGACAACCTGATCGGGAAGCATGTCCTCGAGGGCGTTGGCAAGCGAGCTTCGATGCCGGCGGCGAGCGATGAGGCCGCCACCGCGGCCGTCGCCGAACTCGAAACCGAGTACGACGACCGCCCCACCGCCCGCCTGGTCGGTAGCCCGGGCGGTGGCAACGCCCTGCAGCACCCGTGACTTTGACGAATAAGGGGAGAACCGTGACGCACGTGTCCGAGCGCAACAGTGCCGGATCCAACGGCGCCGAGGGTGGCGACCGCCGGCCGTGGACGGCCGGTTCCGGCCGGGGCGGTGCTCGCAAGCGTTCGGTCACCTACGCGGAGGCCGGTGTCTCGATCGAGGCCGGCGACCGCGCAGTGGAGCTTTTGAAGAGCAAGGTGCGCAAGACCACCCGTCCCGAGGTGATGGGTGACTTGGGCGGCTTCTCCGGCTTGTTCAAGCTCAACACGGCGAAATACAAGAGCCCGATCCTGGCCTCGTCGACCGATGGCGTCGGCACCAAGCTGGTGATCGCGCAGCAGCTCGACATCCACGACACGATCGGCATCGACCTGGTCGCCATGGTCGTCGACGACCTGGTGGCGTGCGGTGCCGAGCCGCTGTTCCTGCTCGACTACATCGCCTGCGGCGAGGTCGTGCCGGACAAGGTCGCCGAGATCGGCGCCGGCATCGCGGACGGCTGCCGGTACGCCGGTTGCGCCCTGCTCGGCGGCGAGACCGCCGAGCACCCGGGCGTGCTGCGCCCGGATGAGTACGACGTCTCGGCCACCGGCGTCGGTGTGGTCGAGGAGAGCGAGATCCTGGGCCGCGAGCGGGTCGAGGTGGGCGACGCGGTGATCGCGATGCGCTCGTCCGGCCTGCACTCCAACGGCTACTCGCTGGTGCGGCACGTGCTGCTGGGCGCCGGCCGGATGCGGCTCGACTCGGTGGTCGACGACTTCGGCTCGCAGCGTACCCTCGGCGAGGAACTGCTCACCCCCACCAAGATCTACGCCAAGGACTGCCTGGGCCTGATCGAGGAGACCGAGGTCCGCGCGTTCTCGCACGTGACCGGGGGCGGCATCCCCGGCAACCTGGTCCGGGTTCTGCCCGAGCACCTGGACGCCGTGGTCGACCGCTCGACCTGGCGGCCGCAGCCCATCTTCGACCTCATCCAGGCCAAGGGCCGGATCGAGGACCACGAGATGGAGGCCACGTTCAACATGGGCGTGGGCATGTTCGCGGTCGTCTCTTCCGACGACGCCGACCGGGCGATGGCTTACCTGACCGGTCGCGGGGTCGAGGCGTGGCAGGTCGGCGAGGTCATCGACGGCACCGGCGAGGTGCAGATGATGGGCCAGTACACCCGCGGCTGAGCTTACATTTAGATCCGCATGCGTCGATGTATTGGGCGCATGCGGATCTTTTGCTTCCGGGAGGTGGACCGGTCGGCCTAGCCTGACTCCGACGGTGGACGGGGGTGCACAACATGACAACGGTGTGGAGCGGGATGCGGGGCATCTCGGCAATTCCTACCTATGTCGTCATGCAGCCCACGACGCTCTGCAACCTCGACTGTTCCTACTGTTACCTTCCGTTCCGGGCCGCCGACAAGCGGATGCCGGTGGAGGTGGCCGAGGCCGTCGCCGCGTCGGTGGACGGCTTCGCGCGCGCCGGGCGCTTCTCGGTGGTCTGGCACGGCGGTGAGCCGCTGGCGGCCGGCCGTGATCACCTGGCCGCACTGCTGGCGCCGTTCGGCGCCGCCGTGGAGCACCACGTGCAGACCAACGCCACCCTGATCGACGATGCCTGGTGCCGTTTCTTCACCGAGCACGAGATGCGGGTCAGCGTGAGCGTGGACGGGCCGGAGCCGCGCAACGGCGAGCGGGTCACCCGGGGCGGCAAGCCCGCCTACGACCGGATCATGCGCGGGGTCGATGCGCTCCACCGGCACGGCATCCCGTTCTCGGCACTCTGCGTGGTCGGCGACCCGCGCCCGGGCGTGGCCGCCGAGCTGTACGAGTACTTCTCGTCCCTCGGCTGCGAGGTGCTCGGAATCAACATCGAGGAGCGGGAGGGCGTCAACACCCGGGCCAACCGGCACGACCCGGCCGACGTGACCGCGTTCTGGGCCGAGCTGGTCGGGGCCTGGCGCCGGGACCCGCGGATTCACCTGCGCGAGGTGGAGTGGTCGCTGCGCTACGCGGCCGCGGTGCTCGACGGCACCGCCGACGACGTGCTGCCGCGCCGGCTCGACCCGATCCCGACGGTCGCGCACGACGGCTCGGTGGTTCTGCTCTCGCCCGAGTTGGCCGGCTTCCACGATCTTCGGTATGGCGACTTCACCAGTGGGAACGTGCTCAATACTCCGCTGGGGGAGATCCTGGCCCGGGCGGCGGAGACGCCGTGGATCGCCGAGTTCCTGCGCGGGGTGGAGAACTGCCGGACCGCCTGCCCGTACTTCGGCTTCTGTGGCGGCGCCCATGCGGCGAACCGCTACTTCGAGCGTGGTCGGTTCGATGTGACCGAGACCGATCACTGCCGTAACAGCAAGATTCGCCTACTGGAGGGAGTGCTGGACCATGCCCGAGATCACCAGCCCACGGCTGTCTGAGAGTACGGGAGATGATCCGGTGACGGCGCGGGTGCAGGACACCCGGGCCGGGCTGGCCGCGCTCATCGAGGAGGCGGAAGCGGCCCGCGCACGGCGCGCCGAAGGCACGTCGGAGGAGGGTGGTTCGGCAGTCTGCGCCTGGAACCACTTCGAGAACATCCCCACGTTCTACAACTGGAACAACCGGCCGCGCTGATGGCTTCGCTTCGCTCAGCGGGCGATCGCCCCTTCGGGGCTGATGATGACCCAGGCGGTTTTCCGGCACCGCAAACCCCGCGGCGACGAAAAACCGACTGGCTCATCATCAGCGGGGCGATCGCGGGCAGCTAGCTACTAACCCGGTTCGAAGCCCACGCGAGCAGAGGCCCGCGTGGGCTTCGTTGTTTGTTGAACCGTGGGAAATGTGACCGCGACACACGGAAGCACGCGGTCAGCCGCGTGCTCTGTGCAATACGGGTCAGCGCCTTGTCGGCGACCAGGAGTCCTGGTCGTCGTCTGCGTCGTCCTCGTCGTCGTCGACGAACTCATCGTTGTCGTCGTCGAAGTGACGGTCGGACTTACCACTGGCACCCGCCAGTTCGCGCTGCAAGGCGGTGAGGTCGGTGTTCGGGGAGTGGTACTTCAGCTCCCGGGCCACCTTCGTCTGCTTGGCCTTAGCACGGCCGCGCCCCATGGCTCGACCCCCTCGCACAGAATTCGGGGCAGCCCGAAGGCGGGCCCCGATGACGTCAGGCATCTCTCGTGGGTCTTACGGTACATGGACGATGCCGCCTTCGGCACCTCGGGTTGCGTGTGACACTGCCGCGCGTCGCGGAAATCTCTCCGGAAACGCGCGGCAGGTCCTGAACCGCTCTCCCGATCAGCCCAGATAGATCGTGCGAAGTCGGCCAACCTCGGCCATTCGCTGCTCGGCGAGACGGTCCGCGGCGACCGCCGGAGCGACGCCCTCCTCGTCGGCGAGCCGGAGGATCCGGCGGGTGGTGTCGAAGATCCCGGTGGCGCGCAGCTTGGCGCGTTCGAAGTTGAAGCCCTCGATCTCGTCGGCGACCTGGATCACACCGCCGGCGTTGACCACGTAGTCGGGCGTGTAGAGGATGCCGCGCTCGGCGAGAGTCTTCTCGATGCCGGGGTGGGCCAGCTGGTTGTTGGCACCGCCGGCGACGACCTTGGCCCGCAGCACCTTGACGGTTTCGTCGTCCAGGGCGCCACCGAGGGCGCAGGGCGCGTACACGTCGATGTCGGAGGTGATCAGCTCCTGGGTGTCGGCGACCAGCCGGATGTGTGGGTGGGTCGCCCGGGCCCAGGCCAGGGCCGCCTCGTTCACATCGGTGGCGATGACCGTGGCGCCGTCCTCGATCAGGTGGCCGGCCAGATATTTGCCGACCTTGCCCAGGCCCGCCACCCCGACCGTGCGGCCGGCCAGCGACGGAGTGCCCCAGGTGTGCTCGACGGCGGCGCGCATGCCCTGGAAGACGCCCCAGGCGGTCAGGATGGACGAGTCGCCGGCGCCGCCGTGCTGGAGGCTGCGGCCGGTGACGTAACGGGTCTCCCGGGCGATGAGGTCCATGTCCGGCACGTAGGTGCCGACGTCGCAGGCGGTGTAGTAGCGGCCGTGCAGCGACTCGACGAACCGGCCGTAGGCGCGCAGCAGGCCCTCGGACTTGGCCCGCGCCGGGTCACCCCAGATCACCGCCTTGCCGCCGCCCAGGTCGAGACCGGCCAGCGCGTTCTTGTAGGCCATCCCACGGGACAGCTTGAGCACGTCGGCGAGAGCGGCGGCCTCGCTCTCGTACGGATAGAAGCGGGTCCCGCCGAGTGCCGGGCCCAGCGCAGTGGAATAGATGCCGATGATCGCCTTCAGGCCGGTCTGCCGGTCCTGGCAGAAAACGACCTGTTCGTGCCCGCTGGCGTCGGTGCCTTCGGTGTCGAACACGCCCATCGTTGTTCTCCTGATCTGCGGTCGTGGCCTTTGTGGGGCCGAGGGGTGCCGGCGGGGTAAGCCGGACATAGCGAGCCTAGTAGGGGGGATAGCGTCGGGATTACGTCTGCGCGGGAAGTTCCATGGGGCCGAATTCGTGAAAGACTCGCGCCGTGCCGTCACTGTTCGCGTCGTACCTACGGGTTTACGAGCCACTGACCGCCTTCGACCGTGACCGCCAGGTTTTTTGGCGGCGGTACGCCAAGGAGGGTCGCGCCCTGGGCCCGGTCGACGGCCCGGTCAAGCAGCGCACCGCCGTGCTCGAGGCGCTCGGTGCCGGCTGGACCCGCCTGCCCGACCTGCCCGACGAGGCGTACGTGCTGGAGTGGGCCGAAACGTTGCTGGTCTGCCCCTGGAACCTCCGCCTGCGGGTCGCCGAGGCGGCGCTGAACGCCCGCGACGGCGTGCCCAGCGTGCTGGCTGACGCGTTCGTGCCGCCGGTGCTGGCCGGCCAGGCCCGGGCGATCGTGGAGGACTGGCGCAGTGGCGCCAAGGTGCTGGAGCACGGCGTCCCGCGGGTGCACGAGCAGATCGCCACCTGGGGTGTGCCGCTGCGCTGGTTCGTCTTCGTCGACCTGGAGGAGCGGGAGATCTCGCTCGAGCCGGGCCGGCGCACGCTGCGCTACCGCACCGAGATCTCGAAGGCCCGCCGCCGGGCGCACCGGGGTGTCTCGGTGCTGCGCAAGTCGCTGGGCGATGCCCCGATCACCGAGGCGGTCGAGGAGGGCACCCGCTGGCTGGAGGAATTCCACCCGCGGTCGATCGTCGAACTCGACTACGGCGGCCTCGTCAACCTCCTCCCGGATGACGTGCTCTCCGAAGATGACTCACCCGGTCTGGTGGCGGCCGGCCTCTCGGCACTGTCGCGCGGGGACGCCGACGCGGCCTCGGAGGCGTACGAGAAGCTGGTCGAGCGGTGGCGCGCGGTGCAGCTTCTCGAACGCTGCAACTGACCTGCGAAAACGGGACAGATGGGCATGATTCACTGCCCCCGGAAGCCGTTCGGGAGCGCTCCCGAAGTGAACACTCTTCGTAATCAGGGCCCGGCGAAGCGTGATAATCGGACTAAACGAGGCACTATCTGGCGTAGAAAAAACGTAAAAATCGGGCATGCTTCATCCGTCTATCTGGGGACCTTCGTCCGTTCGGCCCATGTCGGACATCGGGGACTAGCCGGACCATGAGAGACGCACCGGCCGGCGGGACCCCGGCCGATGTCTATAGGTACCTGTGGAGGAGTGACCGATGGCATCGCGTACGCACGATCCTGAGCCGCTACTAACCCCGGCCGAGGTGGCGTCGATGTTCCGCGTCGACCCGAAGACCGTCACCCGGTGGGCGAAGGCCGGCAAGCTCAGTGCAATCCGCACGCTGGGCGGCCACCGCCGTTACCGGGAGTCGGAGGTTCGTGCCCTGCTGCAGGGGCAGATTCCCACGCAGCGTCAAGGCGACTGAACGGACCTCGGTCGAGCAAGGACGAAATCGATGCAAGGGGCGAGCGCTGGGGAAGGCGATCGCCCCTTCTTCGTCAGTAAGGCCGGGCAGTAAGTCTGTTCAGTCGGCGAGGATGATGACTGTCCCGTCGGCGCCGCGTCGCAGTCGGCTGCCGAGATAGGTAAGGCGGCCCATCAGGCCGTACTTCTTCATCAAGGCCTTGCCGACCCGCGGCCGATCGGTGGGCTCGCCCAGCCGGGCGGTCGCCTCGATCGCCTCGCCGCGCGGGTTGCCGCGCATGTCGCAGGCGGTGAGCGTGACCCGGCCGCTGTTGCGGATGCGCTTGACCTTTCCGCTGTCGCGGACGGTCCAGAAAGCCACCCCGTCGCCGTCCGGCATGACCCAGATCGGGGTCGCCACCGCCCGGCCGTCGCGGCGGAACGTGGTCAGCAAGACGTACTTCTCGGAACCGAGTTGCTGCAGCGTCGGCATACGCCAAGAGTAGTGACCATGGAGCAGCCGCCGATAGGCGACGTCTTCGGGGAAATGATCCGAGACGCGTACGCCGTCCGCACCGGAGTGGGCCCGCGGCCGCTGGCCGGTGGCCGGGTGCCTCGACCGGTCATCGAGGTGATCGAGCGGGACGACGGCCTGATCAACGGCGCGCCCGCCGATCACTACCTGGGCGGACCCGAGGACTGGCAGCCGCACGATCATCGCGCGGTCAAGCTCTGCCGGGGCCAGGTGCTCGACATCGGCACCGGCGCCGGCCGGGTGGCGATCGAGCTTCAGCGGCGCGGCATCGCGGTGACCGGTTTGGACACCTCGCCAGGGGCGATCGAGATCGCCCGGCGACGCGGCCTGCGCGACACGGTGGTCACCGGCGTCGACGCGTACGCCGCGGGGGCGGCCACCCGATACGACACCTTCCTGCTGCTGGGCAACAACCTCGGCCTGTTCGAGGGACCCGAGCGGGCCCCGGTGCTGCTGGACGCACTCGCCCGGCTGGCCAACCCGGGCGCCCGGATCGTGGCGCAGGGCACCGATCCCTACGGCACCACCGACCCGGTGCACGTCGCCTATCACCGGCGTAACCGGGAGGGCGGCCGGATCGGCGGTCAGTTGCGGCTGCGGCTGCGGTACCGATTGCTGGCCACCGAGTGGTTCGACTACCTGAACTGCTCGCCTGCCGAGTTGGCGGCCCTGCTGGCGGGCAGTCGCTGGCGGCTGACGTCGATCGACGACCGGGACCGGCCCTATTACCTCGCGGTCATGGAACTGATGGGATGAGCGCCGACTCCCGCCGTATCTCGATGGTTCTGCGGCATCGGCCGGAATCCGCCGGGCTCACCCTCGACCCGAACGGCTGGGTGCCGGTCACCGAGCTGCTGGCGGCGCTGGGCCTGACCCGGGCCGAGCTCGACGTGATCGTCGCGGACAACGACAAGTCCCGGTTCGCGGTCGCTCGCCGGGCCGACGGCACCGACTGGATCCGGGCCAGCCAGGGGCATTCCCGGCGGGTCGACGTCGATCTCGACCTGCCGCCGGCCGAGCCGCCCGCGGTGCTGTTCCACGGCACGCCGGCGGCCAACGCCGTCGCGATCCGGCGGGACGGGCTGCGATCACGCGACCGGCACCACGTACACCTCTCGTTGGATGTGGCCACCGCGGTGACCGTCGGTCGTCGGCGCTCGGCCGACGTAGCCGTTTTTGCGGTGGACGCGGCCGCGATGGCCGCGGCCGGCCATGTCTTTCACCGGAGCGAGAACGGCGTGTGGTTGACCGCGGCCGTGCCGCCGGGGTATGTAACGGACAAATCAACCTCCTAAGTGGCTGAACGCTCTCGCCCGATTAGCGTGGTGGCATGGCGAGGATCACGGGGCGTGAGCTGAAGAATCTCGTCGGTACATTCGGGGTCGTCGCGACCCTGGCCGGACTGGCTTTCGGGCTGCCGGCCGTCGACCGGGCGTTCTCGGCCGAGCGTTCGCTGCGGGCCGGTGTTCCCGTCGACGTCGGCGCCGGAGTAACCGTGGTGCCGCCGTCCGGGGCGACCCTGGACGTCACCGGCACCCGCCCCGGCGACACGATGGGCTCGGCCCTGTTCCGGCTGGGTGCGGTCCAGTACCGGATCGCGGTCCGGCCGTTCGACGGTGACCTCGAGACCGCCGCGTCCCGGCTGCGCCAGCGGATCACCGGCACCCCGGGTTACCAGGTCACCGGCTCGCAGCTGGCGGTCGGCACGGTCGACGGGCTGGACGGGCTGCAGGGCGGTTACACCGCACCCGGCCGGGGCGGGCGGTACGCGGTCTTCGTCGGCGACGGCCTGACCATCGAGGTCACCATCAGCGGCAACGACCTCGATCTCGGGCGCACGCTGCCGCAGATCGAGGCCAGCACACGCACCCTCCGGGTGGACGGGAGCGGCCGGTGATCTCGGCCGAGGTGCGGCCCGGCCGGGCGGCGGCGCTCGCCCGGGTGCCGGCTTTCTGGGTGGTGGCGGCACTGCTGGTGGCCGGCGGGGTGCGGATGACCCAGATTGCCGGCCGGTTCGCCACGGTCTACCCGGTTGCCACGGTCACGGCGGTATTGCTGTTCGCGCTCCTCGCCGTACCCTTCTGGTTGGTTGTCTCGGAATTGGATTTTCTCGAGCGGGAACCGATCGAGCTGCTCGTCCTCGCGTTCGCCTGGGGCGGGTTGGTCGCCACCAGCGTTTCCATCCCGGCCAGCACGGCCGGCGACAACCTGATCGCCAAGCTCGGCTCGCCGGAACTCGCGGCCGGCTGGGGCGCCGCACTGGCCGGTCCCGCGGTGGAGGAGATCGCCAAGACGCTCGGCGTGGTGGTGATCGTGCTGATTGCCCGGCCGCAGATCAACAGCGTGCTGGACGGGGTCGTCTACGGCGCGATGGTGGGCCTCGGCTTTCAGATTGCCGAGGACATCGTGTTCGCGGTCGGAGCGGTGGCGCTGGCTGGGCAGGGCGACCAGATACAGCCGGTGATCGCGACCTTCCTGCTGCGCGGCTTTGTGTCCGGGGTGTGGAGTCACACCCTGTTCGGTGCGCTGGCCGGGGCCGGCATCGGCTACCTGGTGGTGCGTCGCGACCGCGGGCTCGCGCGCCGGATCGGGGTGGCCCTGCTGGCTCTGCTGGGGGCCTGGGCCTCGCACGCGCTGTGGAATTCGCCGCTGCTCATCGACGGTCTGGGCAACGGTGCGCTGGCGCTGCTCGCGGTGCTGGTGCTCAAGGGCCTGCCACCGCTGCTGCTGATTCTGTGGCTGGTGCGGCACGCGCACGACCGGGAGGCCGATTACTACGTGGGACACCTGGCCACGCTGCGCGATTCCGAGCTGATCACGGAAAGCGAGATGAAGGTGCTGGGTTCCGGTTCGGCGCGGGCTTCCGCCCGGCGGTTGGCCGGGGAGAGCGCCGGGCATGCGGGCCGCCATGCCGTACGCCGTCTCCAGCGCGCCCAGGCGCGGTTGGCCGTCGAGTTGAGCCGCTCTTCGTCTGGGGAGACGCTCGAGACTTGCGAGCAGATCCGGATCCAGCGCAAGGTGCTGCGCGGCCTGGGCCATCCGGAGGCGATCGCCGGTCCTCGATCATGGCGGCACACGGCCTCCACGATCATCACCACGGTGGTGGCGATCGCCGTCCTCTGGGTAGCGCTGTCCGCGTTGGGTGGCGCCTAGACCGACGGCGGGAGGCCGCCGTCGCCGTCGACGATGGTCTCCGGGTTACCGTCCTGGTCGAGGTCGACCATGGTGATGTCGACCTTGCCGTCGCCGTCGGTGTCGAACTGGAACAGGTCGGGCTTGCCGTCCCCGTCGGTGTCGGACACCCACACGTCGGGCTTGCCGTCGCCGGTCGTGTCGTTGGCGATCAGGTCGACGCGCTCGTCGCCACGCGTCTCGACGGTCTCCTGCGGCTCGGTCATGTGATCTCCTCAAGGGGCTGGTCGGTCATGGAGACAGTAGGGGTACCCAGCCACCGCGGCTACCCGGGCGATGTGACCGAAGTCGCAGGAAAGGCGCGCAAGCGGAGGTAACGTTCCCGCTCATGGATATCGCTGCCGAGAGCATCAGGGACCTCTTCAGCGGAGGTGGTGGTGAGCTCGGCAAGCGGATGGGCATCGAGATCACCGAGGCCTCGGCGGAGCGGATCGTCGGCACCATGCCGGTCGAGGGCAACACCCAGCCGTACGGCCTGCTGCACGGTGGCGCCTCCTGCGTGCTGGCCGAGACGCTCGGCTCGGTGGGTGCGGTGCTGCACGGCCAGACCGTCGACCGGCCGTTCGCGGTCGGCGTCGACATCAACGCCACCCACCACCGGGGCGCCCGTTCCGGGATCGTCACCGGGGTGGCCACGCCGGTGCACCGGGGCCGCACGATGGCCACCTACGAGGTGGTCATCACCGACGACTCCGGGGAGCGGGTCTGCACGGCGCGGATCACCTGTCTTCTGCGCGGAGCGTGAATTCCCGTGCCAGTTGAGCCGACGGCGAGCGCTCCTTGACCGATCCACGTACCTTTCTTCACGTGACGGAGGTACCACAGCACGCGTTCGACGACGCGGCGCTCGTCCTGCAGAGTGCGCTCAGCGGTGACAGCGACGCGGTGGTCGGCACGTTCGACGCGGTCGTCGACCGCTCGGGCGTCGTTGGGGCGTGGGACGTGGCCTGGTGTCTCGCCGCCACGATGGTCGGCCAGGTGCCGTCGGGCGGCGCCTGGACACTCGATTTCCCCGGCATCGACGACGCGCGGTACGACAAGCGCTGGGTGGCCCGGTTCGTCAGCGCCTACGTGAACGGCGACGTCCCGACCGGCGAGGCCCTGTTCGGCGCGGCCATCGCGGACGGCCAGCTCCCGGACTGCCTGCTGGCGCTGGCCGGCTCGACGGTCGCCACGCTGCGGCACCGAGCGGCTTAGCTCTTCTTGAGATAGAGCGCCTTCGCGTACTGCACGGCGGCCGCCTCGTTGTACATCGCGGCCTGCGCCATGTACCACTCGTTGTCGGACAGCGCCTTTTTCGCCTGAGTGGTGCCCGACCAGCGAATGTCGGCGTCGATCAGGGACAGGCCGCGGGCCTTGAACTGCCGGCGCATCGCCATCTTCCCGGACTGGAACGCCTCGGCGGCTTCCTCGGCCTGTTTCATGGCGGCGAAGCCCTTGTCGGTGAGCGCTTCCGCCAGCGTCCACGCCGCCTGTTCCGCTGAATTCGTGAATGTCAGCACGTTCGTGTCTCCTATCATCGATCGATGTTGTTGCTCATCGATCTGGACAACACTCTCGTTGACCGAACGGCGGCCTTCAAGAGCTGGGCCGAGTCCCGATTCGGCCGGTCACAGGTGGCCTGGCTGGTGGATGCGGACGGTAACGGATACGTGCCGCGCGAGGCGGTAGCAGCCAGGATCGCCGCCCGTTTCGGCGTGGACGAGCAAGAGATCCTTAACGACCTGCGGGCCGGGATGGTGGACAACCTCCGGCTCGATCCGGCGGTGGCCACCGCCCTGGTCGCCGCGCGGGACGCCGGGTATGTCCCCGTGGTGGTCACCAACGGGACGGTCGCGCAGCAGGAGGCGAAGCTGCGGCGGACCGGCCTCGACCGGCTGGTGGCGGGCTGGACCATCTCCGAGGGCGCCGGTTACCGCAAACCGGACCGGCGGATCTTCGAGGCGGCCGCCGCCGCGGCCGGGCGGCCACTCGCCGCGGCCGGCTGGATGCTGGGCGACCACGAGGAGAACGATGTGGGTGGGGGCGTTACGGTCGGTTTGCGTACGGGATGGGTGGCCTTAGGCCGCGAGTGGCCCGCCCACCTCGGGTATCGCCCGACCGTGGTCGCGGAGAGCTGCGCCGACCTCCTCGAGGCGGTAATCCGGTTGCCCGCACCGAAGTTCGGCGGGTAGATGTCCGGCATGGACCTCACCGACATCCCCACCACCCCGCAGGAGCGCGAAGCGGTCTTTGCGGCCGTCACCGGCCTCGGCGGCCGGGACCTCACGCTGCCGGCCGGCGTCTCGTTGACCCCGCCGCTGCCGGTGGGGGAGCACTGGGTGACCGCGCCGGGTGCGTCGCTCGACCGTGGGGTGCTGGTCTATGTGCACGGCGGCGGGTTCGCCCATCGCATGCCGGACCTGATGAACCTGTTCGCCGCCCGGTTGTCCCAGGTGACCGGCCGGCCCGTGCTGGTGGTGCACTATCCGCTGGCACCGGAGTCACCGTTTCCGGCCGCCCTCGAGGCGGTGATCGCCTCCTTTTCTTCTTTGCGCCAGCACGTACCGCCCTCGCGGGTGATCGTCTACAGCGAGTCCTCCGGCGGCAGCCTGGCGCTCGGCGCGATGCTCGGCCTCAGTGCGTCCTCCCGGCCGGCCGGGTTGATCGCGGTTTCCCCGGTGACTGACCTGTCGCTGCAGAGCCCGTCGATCGACACCAACGCCGTCACCGACGCCGGGGTCGACCGGCGCATGCTCAGTTTCCTGATCGGCCAATACCTGCAGGGCGCGCCGGCGGATCGGGCACCGCAATCGCCGATCTTCGGCGATCTGACCGGGCTACCACCGCTGCTGCTGGCCGTCGGTTCGGCCGAGGCTTTGCTGGACGACACGCTGCGCTTCGCCGAGGCGGCCACGGCCGCCGGAATCAAAACCCAGGTCGACGTGTACGAGGGTCTGCCGCACGCCTTCACCATCGCGAGCCTGGACGACGACCAGTCGGTCTTCCTCACCCGGCTCGGCACCTGGATAGCCGGAATACAGTGAGATGGCCCGGCGTGCCCGGCCAGGCCCACCTCGTCCTGAGAGTTGCCTGAATCGGGCTCCGTTATGGACTAAACGGCCCATCGACGACGCACGGTAGTGCCGAGAAGGTATAGCGGTGACCGAACAGCAGTCCCGCCGCTCCCAGTTACCGGTCGTGTTGGCCTTCGTGGCCGTGCTGGGCGTGGCCGTTGCCGGCATAGCGACGCTGAGCGGCCAGTCCGACCGCGGCGAGCCCTGGCCGGCCGCAGCCTCGGGAAACCCCGAGCCACCCCCGATGCCGTCGCTGGACGACGACACTGTCCCGCCCCCGGTCGGACCGCCGGTCCGCGTGCCGACCCGCACCGGCACGCCAAACGCCGCCGATTTGGCCCAGGCCGCCCGCTGGGAATCCGACATGCCCCGCAAGCCGGTCTTCCCCGTTTCGGCCGGCCCCGGTCAGACCTACGTCGAAGGCGCGGTCCTCGGCACGGCATGCGCTCCGGCGGGCGCCCTCGGCCACACCCACGACGGCAGCCTGATGACCTGCGCGCCCACCGCCAGTGACCCCAAGAAGCGCTGGCGCGAGGTAGTTCCACCCGCCAGCCCTGGGCGCTGAGCGCCATTCGCGATCTGGTGCACCCTTTCGGGGCGGGCGATCAATCGGGCCGCTGTGGCAGCGGCTGGAACGCGAACTTGCCGAAGACCGGTGACCAGCGACCAGCGCAAATAACATGAAGGCATGGATCCGGTACGCCCGCAGGTGAGCCCGTACACCGTGAAGCAGTTCGCCCACGGGGAGCTGGCGAAGGACTCCGGGAGCTACGTGGTCGACCTGATCGTCGAGCTCCCCGACTCCGTGGTCCACCACCACCTGGGCGGCGGCGCCAGCGACATGTCCCGCCAGTTCCGGGCCCGCTACGAGATAGGCCAGGCCGGCGAGCTGGCGGTCTATTCGCTGGGGGTCGACCCGAACAGCGGAAGACCGGACGAGCCGGTAAAGCACATCATCACCTACAGCCCGCACGGCTGGCGCTCGGTGCAGGGCACCGCGCTGGGCCAGAAGCCGAAAGACCCGCAGAGCATGTTGTAAGCGACCGGGTTGTTTGTCCTGGCCAATCGGTTGTGCAGCGCTGCAAAACGGCGACCTACGTTGGAGTGATCTGTTGATCACTGCATGGAGGCGTCATGTCGGAGGGCCTACCCCCGGCCGAACTCAAGTCCGCTGCCGAAGGGCCGCGCCGCGTGGTCGCCCCCAAGGAGGTGCTGCGGGCCGCGGCCATGCACTTCCTGCGCTCCGGCGGCCTGGACATGGACGTGCTCGCCGCCGAGCTGAACGTCAGCCGGGCCACTCTCTACCGAGTGGCCGGCAGCCGTGACGAACTCCTCGCCGAGGCGTTCTGGGCGATCGACCGGAAATTGTTCACCGATGCCGCTGCGGAAAATCCGCCGCGTGACGTGGAAAGCGTCATCGGGCTGACCCGAACCTTCGCGGAATGGCTGGCCGGACCCAGCCCGCTGCGGCAATTCTTCACGACCGAACCGGAGACCGCCACCCGCCTGTTCATCTCCCCGGTGCATGGCGTGTACCGGCGTTCGGTGTACGCGCAGCGGGACATCTTCCGAGCCGCCGGGGTGCTGTCCGACCTGTCCGAGGAGGAGCTTCTGGCCAGGTCGGCGGTCTACGTCCGGATCGTGGAATTGGTTCTTTTCGGTGACCTGATCGGGCCGATCGCGGTCAGCTTCGCAGTCGCCGAACCGGCACTCCGAAGCCTCCTGATCGACGAAGTCAATGGCTCGAATGGTGCCTGAGACCGCAATCTCAGGATCATTGCGATGCGTTGTGACTGTCAATTCCCTGGGTGAGTATCGGAATCTCGATTCTTACCGAGGGGGCAAGGAAATGAAGGTCTTCCGTGCGCGAAATATGGCCGGCGTACTCGCCGCCGTCGCGCTGACCGCGGCCGGCATCACCCTGGTGCCGAGCGCGAACGCCGCCACCACGTCGTTCCAGCGCGGCCCGGCGCCGACCACCGCGAGCATCCAGGCGACCAGCGGCCCGTTCGCCACCTCGCAGACCACCGTCTCGCGGATCTCGGTGACCGGCTTCGGCGGCGGCGACATCTACTACCCGACCAGCACCAGCAGCGGCACGTTCGGCGCGGTGGCCATCGCACCCGGCTACACCGCGCTGCGCAGCAGCATGGCCTGGCTGGCGCCAAGGATCGCCTCGCAGGGCTTCGTGGTGTTCAACATCGACACCCTGACCACGTCGGACCAGCCGGCCACCCGCGGCACCGAGTTGCTGGCCGCACTCGACTACCTGACCACCCGCAGCACGGTCCGGACCCGGATCGACACCACGCGGCTGGCGGTGATGGGCCACTCGATGGGCGGTGGCGGCACCCTGGAGGCGGCCAAGTCCCGGCCGTCGCTGCAGGCTGCGATCCCGCTGACCCCGTGGGACCTGAACAAGAGCTTCGCCGGCTTGGCGGTCCCGACGCTGATCATCGGCGCGCAGGCCGACACCGTCGCCCCGGTAAGCCAGCACGCCAAGCCGTTCTTCACCAGCCTGCCGTCAGGCTTGGACAAGGCCTACCTGGAGCTGGCCGGGGCAAGCCACTTCGCCCCGAACACGTCAAACACCACGATCGCCTCAATCAGCATCGCCTGGCTGAAGCGCTTCGTAGACGACGACACCCGCTACGACCAGTTCCTCTGCCCAGGCCCAACGGTCGGCACGGCAGTGTCGCAGTTCACCACCAACTGCCCACACATTTCCTGACCGCCCCGACGGCCGGCCCGCAAGCCGGGCCGGCCGTGTAGAGGGCGCAGGCGGCGGGTAGGCCAGAGATATGAAGTAGATCGCCTTGCCTCGTCAGTCGTCCGTGCTTACGGTCAACGCTCACGACTTGGCACCGATGAAGCAATACAGCAGCGTGTCGCTCGGCCGCGTGGTACCGCAGGCCACGCTAGGTTGAGACGACGGCGAGGCATCGAGGCGAAAGCGAGCGAAGTCTAGGAAGGGAATCATGCCTGCACCGGCACCTACGGCGGCTGTTGACATCGTCGATGAGCGCAACGAGCCCATCGGGACTGCCCAGCGTGGTGAGGTTCTGCCGCAAGGCCTCAACTTCCGAACCGTGCATGTCATCGCGTCCGACCAACGTGACGAAGTCCTTCTCCAGAGGCTCAGCGCGAGCCGCGACCGCCACGCTTGCATGTGGGGGTCCTCCGTCGCCGGCTATCTTCATGCTGGGGAGACGTACGAGGCGGCGGCTGATCGACGACTCCAAGAAGAGCTCGGCGTGCGAGCCACCCTTACGTTCGTGGGAGTCACGCCCATGACCGATGAGCACTCGACCAAGTTCATCGGCGTCTTCCTGGCGAGTATTCCTCGTGAGAAGCCCAGCATCCAGGACCCCGAACACGTGGGCTCCTTGAGATGGCTGCCCCTTGGACGGCTACTGAAGCTGATCAAGAGTGAGCCGGAATCGTTCACCCCCACGCTGATCCACGTGATCAGCTTCGTGGCTTCCGCCGGCGTCGGCCCAGCCGGGCGATGAGCGACGCCGAGGACATCTCGGGTGATGCGCGAAAAGAGGTGCTCGATCTCTACAAGAGCTCTGTCGAGGAGTACCGCTTCCAGGTTCAGCTGAACTGGAGTCGTTCCCAGTACTTGCTCGCGTTCAACGTGGCGGTGGTCGCTGCCGGGGCAGGCTTGATCAAGGTAGAGAGTTCGACGGGTTCCATTCTCACCTCGGGCGTTTTTGTAGTCGGTGCAGTCGCGGCGGTTTTATCCGCTGCCGTGACCAAGGTTCAGCACAGCTACTATCGCGCCGCTCGAGGCCGGATGCAGCGATTCGAGGCGAGGCTCGGAATCGAGCGGGAGCTGCGCGTCGACACGACGCCGACCATGGGCAGTCGCCTGAAACGGATCGGTCGAATCACCACGATGCTCTACCTGGTCTTCGCTGTCACTGCTGTGCTGGATGTCATGGGATTCATCGTGGCGGTCGACTCCGCGAACAGCGCGCCTGCGGTCATTCCGGGTCCGTCCGGCTCTGCGCCGGCCTCGGTGACACCTTCGGCCGGGGCGCCCTCGCCAATCTCGACACCGACATCAGAGGCGACCTTCTGGCGCTCACCATCTTCTAGATAGCCGGCCCGCGAGGAAGATCCGGCTCATCCTTGTGTCCCGCGTGAGCCTCCACGCGCTGCGGCACTTTGGCGTGGTGGTGTTTCCTAAGGTTTCATAGCAAAAGGCCCCGGACCGAAGTCCAGGGCCGACGTTTGCCTGGTGGCCAGGGGCGGGGTCGAACCGCCGACCTTCCGATTTTCAGTCGGACGCTCGTACCAACTGAGCTACCTGGCCCTACATGTTGCTTTGCGGTCCTGACGGGACTTGAACCCGCGACCTCCGCCTTGACAGGGCGGCGAGCACTCCAACTGCTCCACAGGACCTTGCTATTCACTTGCCGGCTAGCTGGTGGCTTGCGCTACCAACCTACCAGTACCCCCAACGGGATTCGAACCCGTGCTACCGCCTTGAAAGGGCGGCGTCCTGGGCCACTAGACGATGAGGGCAACTCCGCCAGTATTGCATGTTCGCAATGCTTAGCGGCGTAGACCCCAACCGGGCCCCGCTTGAGGCTTGGAAAGCATACGTGATCCACCGCCCGCTCTCCAAACCGGTATCCCGGATCGCTTTGACCTGGGGAAACGTCATGCCGCGACGGTTCGGAGCAGGTTTAGGGCCGGAATCAGGGCGGTCAGGCGGGCTACGCCTTCGGGGATATCCGGCTGTTGCCAGCCTGGGCCGGCGGCCGCCAGCAGCAGTGGCGGGTGGGGGTGGGTGGCTACTCGGGCCAGCTGGGTGGCGTTGCTGGGGTGGGGGATCGAGGACCAGAGGACCACCGCGGTGGGGCCGGTTCGGGAGATCGCGTCCTCCAGAGCCTGCGGTGGCACCCGGGCGCCCAGCAGGCGGGTCGGGATGCCCTCCTCGGCCAGGGCGGCGGCCAGGGCCTCCAGCGGGAGGATGTGCTGTTCCTCGTCGGCGGCGGCCAGCAGGATCCTGGGTGTGGTGGCCGTTGGTGGGCGGGGGACGGCGCTCAGTACCTCGGTCACGCAGCGGGAGAGCAGGTGTTCCACCTCGACGAAACGGCGGGTGGCCTCGTAACGCTCGCCGATGCCGGTCAGGACGGGCAGGGCCACCTCGTTCCAGGCGGTGACCACCCCGGTCTCCACCACGGCCGCGGCGAGGATGTCGCGCATCAGGGCGGCGTCCAGGCGCATCGCGGCGCGGGCCAGGCCGCGCGCGGCCGGCACGACCGGGCCGAGCGGAATCGCGAGCCCGCCACCATCCGGCCCGTGGCCGGGGACGGGAGCTGGGCCGGAAAAGTCCGGGCCGGGAGCCCGGCTGGAAATGTCCGGGCCGTCGCCGGGCATGGGAGCCCGGCCGGAAGCGCCGGAACCGAGGATGGGAGTCGGGCTGGGAACGTCCGGCGGCAGGACCGGGGCCGAGACGACGGCGGGCACGGGGGTACGCCGAGCCCACGCCGCCGCCTCCGCGGGAGCCACCCCCTGGGACGTCAGGCGGAGCATCACCTCGAGGCGGTTGAGGTCCTGTGCCGTGTAGCGACGGTGCTGGCCGGGCACGTGGCGGCTCGGGCCCAGCCCGTAGCGCTGGTGCCATGTCCGCAGGGTGGTGACTGCCACGCCCAGCCGGCGTGCGACCGCACCGGCGCTCAGCGCCTCATCGGCCACCCGACCGCTCCGGTGCGTCGTCGGCGAAAGGGGCCGAGCGGGGCAGGACAACACGCCCCGTGTGCTCGGCGAGACGAGTGGTAACGCCCAGTAACCAAGGGGCGAACGAGCTTGGGTCGGCGGTGAGCTCGATGAGGAGGTCGCTCACCGAGACCCAGCGCAGGTCGGCGACCTCGTCGGGGTCGGGGGTGGGCCGGAGGCCGGCGGGCAGCTCGCCGAGCAGTACGTGGTCGTACTCGTGCTCGACCCGGCCGCTCGACGGATCCTCGGCCCGGTAGGTGTAGACGCCCACCGGGACGAGAGGCATGGCCGGAAGGTTCAGTTCCTCGGCCAGCCGGCGGCGGGCGGCGTCGGCCACGTCCTCGCCGGGCAGCGGGTGGCCGCAGCACGTGTTGGCCCAGCGCAGCGGGAACCGGGTCTTGACCGCGGCCCGCTGCTGCAGCAGCACCCGCCCGTTCGACGGGTCGCGCAGGAACACCGAGAACGCCCGGTGCAAGCGCCCGGGCGCCTGGTGGGCCGCGAAGACGGTGTCCGATCCGATGGCTGTTCCGTCGAGGGAGACCAGTTCGACGACGTGGGCTTCGCGGGCGGTCACGCGTGTCCCCCGACGATCCGGCCGGCGGCCAGCTTTCCGGAGATCAACACCATGGGTACGCCCACGCCGGGCTGGGTGCCGGAACCGGTGAACACCACGTTCGGGTAGACCGGGTGCAGGTTGGACGGGCGGAACGGGCCGGTCTGGCCGAACGTGTGGGCGGCCGCGAACGGCGTGCCGGCCGCCATGCCCTGGTCGGCCCAGTCGGCGGGGGTGATCACTCGCTGCACCTCGATGCCGTCGCCGAATCCCACGTATCCGCGCTTCTCCAGGGTGCGCACCAGGGACGCCGCATACCGGTCGGCGAGGTCACCGCGCCAGTTCATCGGGCCGTCGGCGAGGTTGGGGGTGGGCGCGAGCACGTAATAGGTCTGCCGGCCCTCGGGTGCGGCCGCCGGGTCGGTGTGGGTGGGGTTGGTGACCAGCAACGACGGGTCGCTCATCAGGTGACCGTCGCGGATCACCTCGTCGAACGTGCGCTTCCAGTGCGTACCGAAATGGATGTTGTGGTGGGCAATTTGCCCGTACGCCTGCTTGGAACCGATGTGCAGCACCACGCAGGAGGGTGAGTAGCGCAGGTTGCGTTGCCGCCGTGGCGGCAGAAGATCGCGGGTAGCGATCGGAAGATCGGGGTTGAGGACGACGACGTCGGCCGGAATGCGCTCGCCGTCGGCGGTGATCACCCCGGTGGCGCGGCCGTTGCTGACCTCGACGCGGGTGACGGTGGTGTCGTAACGGAACGTGACCCCGTGTTTCTCGGCCGCGCCGGCCAGGGCCTTCGGCACGGCGTGCATGCCGCCCTTGGGGAAGTAGACGCCGGCGACCGAGTCGAGGTACGCGATGACCGCGTAGATGGCGAGGGCGTCGTGCGGGGCAAGCCCGGCGTACATCGCTTGGAAGGAGAAGATTCGCTGGGTACGGGGATCGCGGAAGAACGACGCGATCTTCGGGTGGAGCCGGCGGAACCCACCCATCCCGAGGAGTTTCAGCAGGTTGAGGTTGACCAGGTCAAGGGGGGTGTCGAGGTTGCGGCCGATGAAGTGGTCGCGCTCCAGCTCCCACAGTTTCTTAGCGAAGTCGACGAATCGGATATAGCCATCCGCCTCGCGGGGGCCGCACACCCGGGAGATCTCGGCAGCCATAGCGACGGTATCGGTGCGAACATCCAGCGTGGAACCGTCGGGGTAATAAGCCCGATATGCCGGGTCAAGTGGCGACAATTCCAGCCAATCGGACAGCTTCTCTCCGACGGCGGCGAGCGGCTCCTCGATCAGCGACGGCATGGTCAGCACGGTGGGCCCGGTGTCGAATTCGTAGCCCTGAACCGAGAGCCGGCCCGCCCGTCCCCCCGGAACAGACTCCCGCTCGACCACGGTGACCTGCCGGCCGGCCGCGGCCAAGTGCAGGGCACAGGAGAGTCCACCCAGCCCCGCGCCGACGATCACCACCCGGGACGTCGGTCCCGTCACGTTTCGCATGCCGGACATCATGCCGGGCGCTGGGTGGCGCGAACCGCCAGCTCGGTCAGCGCGGTCCGGGCGTCGCCGTGGATGGGCAGGTCGGCCAGGATGGTCACCGCGGTGGCGACCCGTTCCTGGATCATTTCCTCGACCATGGCGGGGGCTCCGGTTTCGGTGATCAAGCGGGGGGTGAGCCCGCCGGAGCTGTCGGCGGGGTTGACAGCTCCGGCGGGGTTCAGGGCCAGCTCGGGGGCGAGCTGGCGGGCGAGCAACAGCAGAGTCGTGGGCTTGCCGGCGCGCAGGTCGTCGTCGGCTGGTTTGCCGGTGACGGCCGGGTCGCCGTAGACGCCGAGGAGGTCGTCGCGCAGTTGGAACGCTTCGCCGACCAGCTGGCCGTACCGGCAGAAGGCGTCGTCCAGGTCGGGGTCGACCGGGCCGGCCAGGGCCAGGCCGAACTGCAGCGGACGTTGCACGGTGTAGCTGGCCGTCTTCAGCCGGGCCACCAGGAGTGCGCGCTCGGCCGACCACTCCTGCGGCGAGCTCTCGCCGAGCACGTCCAGGTATTGCCCGGCGACCGCCTCGACCCGCATCCGGTCGTAGCGGGAGCGGACCGCGAACAGCGTCGCGGTGGACAGCGGGGTGCGGGCCAGCAACTGGTCCGCCCAGACCAGGCAGAGGTCGCCGACCAGGATCGCGGCGGTGGTGCCGAACCGGCCCGGGTCGCCGAGCCGGCCGGCCCGGGTGTGCTGCCCGGCGAACAGCCGGTGCGCGGTGGGCCGGCCGCGCCGGGTGGCCGACTCGTCCATGACGTCGTCGTGCACCAGGGCGAACGTGTGCATGAGCTCGAGCGCGGCGAGCGCCGGCAGCACCGGGTCGATCGGCTCGCCCGGACCGGTCGCCCCACGCCATCCCCAGTAGGCGAACGTGGGGCGCAGTCGCTTCCCGCCGGCCAGCACCAGGTCCCGTGTGGTGCGGGCCATCCCGCCGAGGGCCGGGTCGACGGCGTCGAGCGCGGCGATCTGGGCGGCCAGGAAGTCAGCGAGGGTGCCCTCGACCGCATCGAGCAGCGTCGAATGCCGGTTGACCTGGCGGGGCACCCGGCGCAGGTTTCCCTCGAGCGTGTCGTTGGCCACGAGTCGTACCGTACCCTAGGTTCTGAGGTTGCGTCGATTGCTGCGTCGATTGGGAGGCCGTGAAGTGGATCTCGCCAGTTCCTACGAGCGCTGCCGCATGCTGCACAAACAGCACGGCCGCACCTACTACCTGGCGACCCGGCTGCTGCCCGCGTGGAAGCGCCGGCACGTGCACGCCCTCTACGGCTTCACCCGCTACGCCGACGAGATCGTCGACCGAACCGAGGATCTACCTGCGGAAATGCGAGCCGAACGGCTCAATGAGTGGTCGGCGCGGTTCGTGGCCGGCCTGCGCGGCGAGCGGGTCGACGACCCGCTGCTGCCCGCCGTGCTGCACACCATCGCGGTGTTCGACCTGGATGTCGACGACTTCGACACGTTCCTGCGCTGCATGGCGATGGATCTCACGATCACGTCCTACGACACCTACGACGACCTGCTCGGATACATGGACGGTTCGGCCGCGGTGATCGGCACGATGATGCTGCCGATCCTCGGATCCAGCGATCCGGCCGCCGCCCGCGAGCCGGCCCGCCAACTCGGCCTCGCGTTCCAGCTCACCAACTTCATCCGGGACGTCGCCGAGGACCTCGAGCGCGGCCGCGTCTACCTCCCCCGCGAGGACCTCGATCGCTTCGGCCTGACCCCATCCGACCTCCGGCCGGGCAACCCCAAGATCAAACCCCTTATTGCGTACGAGGTGGAGCGCGCCCGTGGCCACTACCGCCTGGCCGCCCCCGGCATTCCGTTGCTCGAACCCGCGTCCCAGGCCTGCATGCGCACCGCCTTCCTGCTCTACGGCGGCATCCTGAACCAGGTCGAGGCCGCCGATCACGACGTCTTCGCCCGCCGCGCCACGGTGCCCAACTCGCGCCGGGCCGCCGTCGCGATGCGCAGCCTGCTCACCCGGCCCGGCACCCCGGTGACGGCCTGATGCGCACCGCCGTCGTCCTGTTCACCCGGGACCTGCGGGTGCACGACAACCCGGCCCTGGCGATGGCCTGCGCCAATGCCGACCGGGTCGTTCCGCTTTTCGTCCTCGACCAGGCCCTGTCGAATCTGTCCGCCAACCGAAGCCGCTTTCTGCACCAGGCGCTCGCCGATCTGCGGGCCACGCTGCGCGAACGCGGCGGCGACCTGGTTGTGCGCCAGGGCGAACCGGTGGCCGAGGCGATCAAGCTCTGCGGTGAGGTCGGAGCGACAATGCTCGGCGTAGCCGCGGACGTCTCCGCGTACGCCAAGAAGCGCGAAACCCGCCTGACAGCCGAATGCGATCGGCAGCGCATCGCGCTGCGTTTCTTTCCGGGCGTGACAGTGGTCGATCCGGGTGCGCTGCGACCCGGTGGCGGCGGGCCGGCCTACAAGGTCTTCACCCCCTATTACCGGGTCTGGCAGTCGGCGAAATGGCGAGACGAAGTGGCCGTGCCACGCACGATCACGCTGCCGGACGGAATTCCGGCCGGCCGGCTCCCGGCCATGCCGAAGGGCGAATCACCGGACGCCGCCGAGGGCGGCGAAACCGAGGGAAAGCGCCGGCTGAGTGCCTGGCTGCAGGCCATTGACGGGTACGGGGATGGGCACGACGACATGCCCGGCGACGTGACCAGCCGGCTCAGCCCGTACCTGCGCTTCGGTTGTCTCTCGCCGCTGGCCGTCGCCGACGCGGCGAGAGCGCGCAACGGCGATCCCTTTGTTCGTCAGCTCTGCTGGCGGGATTTCTACTACCAGGTCACCCAGGCCTTCCCGCAGATTTCCGGCCAGGCTTACCGGCCGAATGCCGACGACGAGTGGCGGGCCGATCCGGAAGCGCTGAAACATTGGCAGGACGGGCTGACCGGAGTGCCGGTGGTGGATGCCGGGATGCGGCAGCTGCGTGCCGAGGGCTGGATGCACAACCGGGCCCGCCTGATCACCGCGGCGTTCCTGACCAAACACCTCGGGATCGACTGGCGGCTCGGGGTGCGGTGGTTCTTCCGTTGGCTGCTCGACGGGGATGTCCCCAACAATTCCGGCAATTGGCAGTGGGTGGCCGGCACCGGCAACGACAGCCGGCCCTACCGGCGCTTCAACCCGATTCGGCAGGCTCATCGATTCGACCCGGAAGGCGTGTACGTTCGGCGCTACATACCCGAACTCAAGGCGATCGAGGGCTCGGCGGTTCACGAGCCGTGGCGACTTCCGGCAGCGGTGCGCAACGGTCTCGACTACCCGGGTCCCCTGGAGTCACACCGGGACGAAGCGGTGTGGCTGCGGCCGTGACCCCCGCCCGGTAACGCCTGGGCGGGCTCAGCGGGGTCCGTCGACCTCGTTGCGTCCGTCAAAACGTGGGGTCGACGGGCTCCGCGCTGCGGTTTCGGATCAAAGCTCGCTGGCGCCGTCCACGGCTGGTGGCCGTGGACGGCGCCGGAGCGGCGGTGGTGAGGACAGCGGACACCAGCCAGGTCCGCCGTCGCCCCCTCACTTTCCGCCTTGGTGATCCCTCTTCCGCGACGGTGAGAATCGGCGACTGGCCGGGCGGCATTAGATTTTCTCGACGGTGCTTTCCTGGATTGCCTGCTCGATACGATCCACCGCGCTGAAGTCGCCGAGGCGCCGGGTCACGTACGCGATGGCCAGTTCCCGGGCCGGGTCGGCCCAGCCGGCGTTGCCGCCCAGTCCGCCCTGACCCCAGGTGCCGTCCGCCTCGATCTGCACGCCCAGACCCCAGGTGACCTCGGACTCCAGGAACAGGTCGGTGCCCGTGTACTGGGGGATGGCCAGCTCGGGGAGCCGGCCGTCGAGGACCGCGGCGTAGAAGCGGGCGATCGCCATCGAGGTGGCGTGGATGTTGACGGCCGGGACCGCGGCTTGACGCCACAGCGGGGAGTTGACCACGGCCAGGTCCCGTGCACCCGGTGGGTTGGAGACCGCGCGGGCGTGCACCGAGTCGGGGGCGCCGAGCATCCGCTCCGGCCAGTCGGGGGAATCGAACTCGAGCTCGGCGCACCGTTGCTGGTCGGTGATCTGGAAACTCAGGTCCAGGTCGAGTGGGCCGGCGATCTCCTCGGCCACATAACGGGCCGGCGGGCGGCCGTCGACCCGGCGGACCAGTTCGCCCAGCAGGTGGCCGTAGGTGAGGGCGTGTTCGGCGGCCACTGTTCCCGGCTCCCACTCCGGGGTGGCCTCGGCCAGGTCGTTGCAGAGCAGGTCCCAGTCGGCCCAGTCCTCCTGTCGACGGGGAACGGGGAACGCGGGTAGGGCCGCCAGGTGGGCCAACGCGTCCCGCACTGAAGCGTTGGTTCGGAACGACGGCCAGTAGGTGGCCATCGGCTCGGCCAGCGTGATCCGTCCTTCTCCGACCAGCTGCAGCACCGCGGCGGCGATCACCGGCTTGCCCACCGAGTAGACGTTGACCAGGGTTCTTTCATCCCACGGGATCGTGCGCGCGGTGTCGCGCCAACCCTCGTGCAGATCCACCACGGGACGGCCGCGGTGCAGGATTGTCAGGGCGGAACCACCACGTGGGTCGGCGGCGAACGCCTCGCCGACCGCCTCGAAGCCTCTCTCGATCATCTACGCACCGTAGGCCGTGCGCGTTGTCCTTTGTCGATATACCGGCGCTGACCAGGCCTTTTGCGGGATGCTGGGGGCCGATTTGGAGCCCGGGGAACCAGCCTGTAATGTTTTCCGAGCCGGCAGGGACGCGGACGAAACAAAGCGGAGAGATCCGCAGAGGCCGTCCTGCCAAATCCTTCGAACTTTGGATCGCAGCAGTGCTGCGCGCCTGGCTCGGGGGAGGTAGTAGGGCAGAAGGTCACCAACCGGGAGATACCGGTTGACACGGACTGGAAGACCTAGTAAGGTTGAACGAGTG